>CBDCWC010000003.1:0-1347500 GCA_965223295.1 Nitrospirales bacterium
GGTGGCTGTGGAAACATAGATGGGTTTACAAGCCCTGCTAATGCTTCTGACGGCCAATTCCGAGTTGAGGGTATGGTGGAAGAATTCGCCTTGAAGTGGAGAGGACTCGCAGTTCAACACGAGTATCATTGGAAGCAAATCAAAGACTCCACTCTCCCAAAAGGAAACAATAAGACAAATCTTATGGGAAGTTATTCACAAATTTCCTACTTTCCCCATTATCTGATTCCAGCAATTCCTAAGCCGTTAGAAGTGGGATTTCGATACGCGTTTGTGGATCCAAATGTTTCAGTTAAACATGATAAACGTCAAGAATTCACCGGAGTGCTGAACTGGTTTTTTGCAGGCCACCGGAACAAACTGACGCTAGATGGTTCCTGGCTGACACTGGACCAGCCTCGCGGTCTTGGTGGCAATCAACACGAGCAGCGTATTCGCCTCCAGTGGGATGTTTCGTTTTAAACTACCACGTCATATACAATGGGAACGAAAGGCACTCCTCCTCTCTTCCCACAAAAACCCCATCCGAGTTTCCGTTCTCGGATGGGGTTTTTAGTCACAGCAAAATGTCTTTCAGGAGATGAGTCCTTTCCTCCTGTTGGTCCATGCAAATAGCCATATTATTGGGACTGTTTCAATAGTTCCTTATACCGAATGGCCACCTGCCAAGGCTTCCCCTTCAATCGACCGCCAATTTCGCCCTCTGGCGCATTTACCACAAATTTTTGTGGCTCGAAGACTAAGCGGCCAGGCTGCGGTTCCATTTGTTCGAGTGGGCGAGCTCGATACGAGGCCTCGTAGTTCTCACTATCCTGCCAAATAGGCGTTTTCACAGAAAAATTGCTTAATACAACGTGCAGGTTCTCTCCAGCGACAAACAAGCCACCTGACGTGGTGAGCTGATGCTCTTCGCCCAGCTCGGCTGTTTCGAAAAATGTCACCATTTCTTCTGGAGTGGCTTTTTCCAACGCTTTCACAAAATGAGGGACAAACAGACGAATTTCTGTATCGCTTAACGCGGCATATTGTTTCGAAGCCAACAAGCCCCGCTCTACACGAAGACCTTGTAGCAAACGGGTCATTTCCTCTGCAGTAAATGTGACAGGATGACTATAGCCTTTGCCCTCATAGGCATCAGGCATCACCTGCAACGCCACAACACGATCGGGACTATCAAAAATTTTCAATGTTTGAAATTGAGGAGTACTACAGGCCACCACAGACCACATCAAACCGACAACAACTCCGATGACAACACTTTGTCTCATTCACGCCCTCCTTTAAAGATCTGTCTTAATTACATCATTTTTCTGCTAGCAAATTGTACTCAATAGCTATGCACAACGCAGCTTTTCTCCAAAGATTTAACAAAAACGACTTCGGTTTGAAATCGATTCGTCATTTTCCCATTGTATTCTTTGGATAAAAAATAACTATAACAAGGAGAAAAAGACGAATGGTACGTGTAGAACAACTTATGACTCGAGATCTGGCCTGCATTGACTCAACCCAAGCTGTCTCGACAGCCGCAAACATGATGCGCAATCGAAAAATTGGCAGCTTGCTCGTAACGCAAGATTCGGAACTCATCGGCATTGTCACGGAAAGCGATATTGTACGAAAAGTCGTGGCCTTTCATCTTTCACCAGAATTTGTGCAGATCAAGCAGATCATGAGCACGCCGGTTGTCAGCATCGACGAAACCGAATCCATTTTTGAAGCTGCAGGTATTATGAAATCCTCAGGTACACGGCACCTTGCCGTGGGTGACGAGGATCGCGTGGTAGGCATGTTATCGGTTCGGGATTTGTTATCCCCTGTTTCACGGGATGAGTTGTAAGATGAAAAATATGACCTCTCGAATCTCCCCCAACTTGTTTCAGCCATCGTTTCGAGATCCATCATGGCTCTCACAAATCTTGGCAACCGATCTTTCACACTTATGGATGAAAGGCATCAAGGTTGTCCTGAGTCTCTTAATCATGACCATTCTGTTGGGCCTCACGGGAGGAGTTCTTCGGATTCTCATGAATCTCCAGAATCTTTTCAGTCACCCGATTGAACAGGCCTTGCGCCATCTGATCGTTGATACCCTCATCATCCTCGCGATTGTAGAAGTCTTTAAGACGACCTTAACCTACTTTTCAGAAGGACGCGTAAAAGTCACATTTATTGTTGACACAATTTTGGTGGTCATGCTCACCGAAATTATTTCCAAATGGTTCTCGGAAGCACCAGCGTCACAATGGATAACCCTAGGGGGAATTTTGATGGTTTTAGCCATTATTCGCGTTGTGGCAGTGCAATGGTCTCCCACCAAATCAGATTTTCATGGAGAGTCAACCCTTTCCAGCACCTAACCATTTTTTTTGAAAAGCCGTTCATGGATTTTTCATTTGGGACAGAACACATGACTCTAGACAAAGGAAATGCACATGGAACAACTACTTCACATTTTTCTCCTTTGGACCTTAGGCAGTTTGGTGCTTGGATTTGGCCTCGGCCAAGCTCTTAGGGTTTTTAAGAACTCTGAAAAGTGAGTCTTGCCCCCGAAATGAATCTCACCTCACCACCCATAGTGCAGGACTAAGAAATTTCCCAAGGCTAACTGGAGACAATCCTCGACAATCTCTCAAAATCCGAGAGATCATAAATAAGTCAATAAAACGAGCACGACGCTCCATAATTGAGAGCACCTTTGCCTAACACGCAAATGTATGAATTATCACATTGTCTTTATATGCATTGATAATTCCTGCTGCAGTCAAACGGCTGAGGGTTGGCTAAATCATTTACATAAAGAGCAGCTTCAAGCCTATAGCGCCGGAATACTCATGAAACCAATTCATGAATATACTCTTACCGTTAGAAGGAAAATAATATTGACATTGACCATCATACAAAAAAATCCATTTTTACAATCCCTCTAGAACGTTTGACCCATATCATTTCCGTCTGCAATCAAGCTCAAAAAGTCTGTCCGCCATGCCTTTCGGAGATAGCCTATATTCATTGGGATCTTCCAGATCCATGCGACCATCCTGGCTCGGACATAGAATGACTTCAAGCATTTCGCAATGTCAGAGATCAGCTTGGTGAATATGTACGTGGCCTATTGATGAGACTTGAATAGCAGACAGTATCCTTCATGATCTTAGAGCCACAGAATACCTCAGGCTTCACATTTGATATCAGGAGCCCTTTGTCTCTATAGCCCTGACCTATGCCTTCTCTTCAGACATGTTATTTATTGCAAAGCCTCCCCATAAATGCCTGCACACTGATTCCAAAATAATCATCACCCCCTGAACTCACTTATGGTCACCGCCCTTCTTGTTCTCTCCCATTCTGCAGAAGCTACACTAGATTCATTTGTCGTGTGTGTCGGCAATGAAACACACCTTAGACAAACAACGTCTTGAATGACTTCTGAGAATCATTCAAATAGATTGTCCGTAGAAAAAACTGCAGTGGGCCTCATTTCTTTTTCTAAAAAAGGCAGACATCCGTAAAGGCTTTTTTAGAATGGGAGATACCCCCAGCGCAGCTTCGAGCTGCTGCGCATGGGTAGACAAAAGCCAGGGGAGAAACTGTGGAAATTACTGAACAGCTGAATCGTTAGAGGCCATTTTTAAACTCCCATTGACCAAGACGCCTTCTTCAAGCAAAAAGACCGGGGACTCAATCGTCCCATCAACTTTTGAAGGCGCCAACAATTCAATCTTTTCCTTCGCCGAAATATCTCCACTGAGTGGACCTTGTGCTACGATGTGCTTGGCATTCATGGTCGCTTCAATTTTTCCATCTTTGCCTACTTGAATTAGGTCGCTTCCAAACACTTCTCCTTCAACAAATCCATCGATACGCATCATTCCCTGGACTTTCAAGACACCCTTTAACCGGCATTTTTGACCTAAATACATTTGATAGCCTTCTTCGGCCAGTGCATCTGTCGCGGGGTGAATCATCGTCGTTGACTTTTCATTTTCCATCACATCCTCCTCTGTTAGTCCTGTCATTCAAGAGTTTTGGCGATGAGCGTCGAGCCAACAACCCTCTCGATTTCTTTATGAACAAACAGAGTATGGAAGCAACGGAAACAGAAACCATTCCTCTTTGGAGGGACTGACAGACAAGCACTGCAGCTTTTTGAGAACGAACCAAATTTTAGAAAAATTGGCAAGAACTACAAAAGAGCAGATAAGAAGAGGTACAACAGGATTGCGATGAGAGCAGCTCCAGGAAGTGTACATATCCAAGCATAGACAATACGTCGAGTTACACCCCAACGGACAGCCGAGAGACGATTCACCGCGCCGACTCCCATGACTGATGACGTTATGGTATGGGTGGTGCTGACAGGAAGACCAATGTGCGCCGTCGCCATCAATACCGCAGCCGCGCCAGTTTCAGCAGCAAATCCATGGACGGGTTCCAACTTCGCAATTCCCATCCCCAAAGTACGAATAATTTTCCATCCACCAAGTGCCGTACCCAATCCCATTGCTAGCGCACAGGAGATAATGACCCATTGCGGGACTTCTGCTGAAGAAATATGTCCGGCCGAGAGGAGTGCCAAGGTGATAATTCCCATAGCCTTTTGCGCATCGTTTGCCCCATGACTGAGTGCCATGAACCCAGCAGAGATCAATTGGAGACGGCGGAACAAGACCATCGCAAATCCTCGCGGGGTTCGAAAAAACATCCAACTCAAGACAACCATCAAAATAAAAGCAATTAAAAATCCAAAAAATGGCGAAAACACCATCGCCTTCAACACTTTGACTAGTCCACCGATCTGCAAAACATCCACGCCGCCATGTATAAACCCTGCGCCAATCATCCCGCCGATCAAGGCATGAGATGAACTCGAAGGCAAGCCCATACTGAGCGTAATGAAGTTCCAAATGATGGCGCCCCCCAATGCTGATACGATCACCACGTCGTTTACAGCGCCCGGATCAATAATCCCTTTGCCCACCATTTTTGCAACGGCGGTAGACAGAAAGGCTCCCACCACATTCAGCACGCCAGCCATCACGACGGCGGTCACAGGACTGAGTACGCGAGTTGAGATAACCGTCGCCACTGCGTTGGCGCTATCATGCCATCCGTTCGAAAAATCAAACAGCAGGGCCAATGCAATAACCAACAACAATAAAATACTAAAATCGGCCACGTGAGCTTATGGAGGATAGCAAGAAGGAAGAACCACAGAACGTGAGTAATCAGAAGACCTTTGAATGTTAGCCATGCTTTAACGCAATGCGTTCCAGGACATTCACGACATCTTCACAGCAATCCGTGCCCATCTCAAAGTTTTCATAAATTTCTTTCCATTTCATCACCATTTTGGGATCTGATTCTTCTTCAAATAATGTGGAAATGGCTTCTCGGCTCAATTCATCAGCTTCATTTTCTAAACTATTCACGCGAATCGCGCAATCCTTAATATCCCAATTTTTTTCTAGCAGTAGCCCTATCCCCTTCCCAGCCTCCTTCGCGGCTTCATGAAGAATCTCAGCCAATTTACAGGCCGTCGGGGTTGGATGCTCAATTTTAAAGACTCGAAATAATATGGCCACCGCATCGATTTCGTCCAGAATATCATCTAACGCACTAGCCAAAGCATGAATATCTTCACGGTCGAGTGGCGTAATAAATGTTTTGTTGAGCTTATGAAACAGGTCGTGGGTCAACCCATCGCCTTTATGCTCCAACTCCTTAATCCGTTTAATCTTCGTTTCAGAATCTTCAAAATTGTTCATTAAGTCTTTGAGACACTGCCCTGCCTCCACGACATTTTCAGAAGCCTGGTGAAATAAATCAAAAAACCCTGTTTCGCTCGGCATAAAACCCCACATACACAATCTCCTTAAAACAAAACGATAACGGGAATATTGAAAAAATCCGCCAGCGGTGTTCCCTGCCTTCGCCGGGCCTACTTCGCCGTAGTGACTACGAAGGCTGAAAGCGGCTTCGCACAGGCGAGCGGACTTTTTTGACTATTCCCATCGCATTGAAGTCATCATGGCTCTGAAGGCCTTGTCGTAACTTGAAATTGCATTATTCTACAGTTCTGTAACGAGAAAAATGACTATTTTAGGGAACCTCACAATAGCAGATTTGGATCCTCCAAAAATCTGGCAGAATCAACCGACAATGTATGTGTGACAATGTTAGAGGTATATGAGAGGAAACACTAAAACTACAAGGGAATACCAAAAAGACCGAGCCTATTCTCCCTTGTTGATTCAACGAGAAGAGAGAGTATTCCACAAAGGAGGAGATGATAGCTAGAGGGGTCTCAGAATCCGTCCCTATTCACTTAAGCAGCATCTTTCGAGCCGACCGCGTTAGGATGTAATTTAATTTGACAACGAAAGATTTTTTCAAAAAGTTTTTTCCTGCGTTCCGTAGTCCACAACTCCAGTTCCGGGTCATATCGAAAACTGACGTCTAATCGAAGCGGTTTTCCCAATTGAACCTTCACCGATCGAATCACCGAAAAATGTGTCCGGTCCAACCCATCCGCGATACGAAGAATGGCACTCAACTCTAGGACTTTCTTCCGGTCTCCGGCATTAAGCAACTTAAAACCAGCATGGTGAGTCTTTGGGACTGCCCGCCGATGATAGCGTGCAACATTAGCGATGATTCGAATTTCATCTAGCGAAAATCCTGGCAAATCTGCATGAGCAATCAAATAGTAAGTATGCTTATGATGTTGATTTTCTTGGATATGATGCCCAATGTCGTGAAGGAAGGAGGCATATTCTAACCACTCTCGCTCCGTCTCCCCCATCCCATGGATGGATTGGGTTTGATCAAAAAGACTCAATGCCAGTTTCGCCGTATGATGAGAATGAATTTTAGGATATTGATAGCGGCGGGCCAGCAGTAAGATTTGGCGACGGCGCACGCTCGGAATTTCCTGTTCGGCCTTTATGCCTTCGTAATGTCGTTGTATAAAATCGTAGATCACACCTTCTCGAACGGCTTTATCGCTAATGCGAACGTCCTTCGCCCCAATACATTCCATCAGTACACGCAGCACCATAACACCAGGATACAAGGTATCCACACGTCGAGGATCCAATCCTAAAATTTTCAATCGACCTTCCGTATCTTTCGTCCGTAAGAGTTGTTCCACTTCTTTGATCGCCTTCAAGTCAATCAGCGCCATGTCAATCTTCGTTAGCGGCTGACCTGTTTGCGCCAAATAAATAATTTCAGCTAAATTTCCCGCCATGCCTGAGGTCGCGACCAAGGAGCCTAACAAAACAGGTTTTTTGCTTACCAACGATTTCTTGATGGTTTGTGCGACTGACTGCTCCATTCGTTGAACAGTTTTCTTATCAGGAGGATCCGTTTTGAGATACTGATCCTTCAATCGAATAGCGCCTAGCTTCAGACTCCGTACAAACTTGAGGCGCTTGGGAGTACAAGCCATGAGTTCGACCGACCCCCCGCCAATATCGACAATCATGGCTGGCGATTCTGATAGATCCATACTATGCCGCACGCCTAAATAAATGAGCCGCGCTTCTTCTTCTCCCGTGATCACACGAATCTTCAAGCCTAATTCTTTGCGAACCAACTTGATGAAATCTCCGCCATTTTTTGATTCACGGACCGCGCTCGTGGCTACCGGAAGAATGGTATCAATTCCCTTATTCTTGGCTAACAGAGCAAACCGATTGAGGACAGCGAGTCCTCGCTCCATAGCTTCAGAAGAAAGCCGCCGCGACGTAAAGGTTCCATCACCAAGTCTGGCCATTTCCTTAATTCGGTCAACAACTTTATAAGAGAACTTTTTCCCAATTTCCGCCAATATCATATGAATAGAATTAGTCCCAATATCAATCACAGCCAGTCGTTTCATCATGTGTCCCTGTTTTCCTGAAAAGTTTTTTCCTCGTGGATCGACAGCTTAAGACGATACCCTAAACCCCAGACGGTTTCAATCACACAACCGTGATTTCCCAAAGTGCTCAACTTCCGTCGCAGCCGCACAATATGGGAATCGACGGTTCGGGATTCAACGGTCACATCGTTCCCCCACACAGCCTCCAATAGCTCTTGACGAGAGACAAGATAAGGCTGGCGTTGCACCAGGCACAAAAATAACCGAAATTCCAGACGGGTCAATTGCAGAGAAGAGTCACAGATTCTCACCTTTCGAGTCTGGGGATCTAAGATGAGATTGGGGATATTCTGAGAGTTTGATAAGGCGGGATTGTTGGTGGACATGCCGACAAAGATCTCCCCTTCCGTGAAAGGAATACGGGCCCACCATACCCACCGCATATCTCTTCGGCATTATGTGAATGTTACAAGTAGGTAAACATCTTCCAGGAAGAATCGGAGGAACACTGATAAGAGACCAACCATTAAAAACCCGTTTCACGAGCGATGCTGTCGACAATAGCACAATTTCCAAATAACGCATCAACCTTGTTCGCAAGAGAAGACGCACGCAACTCCATGCGCCCGCCAGCCTCTTCAATTAACACCTGGGTCGCAAGAATATCCCAGGGATTTAAGCCGGGGTCGAACATGGCTTCCAGCGAGCCATTGACCACCAAACTATGGCCAAAACAATCCGTGTAAGCTCTGACATATCCTGATAAACCCAGTAAGCGCTGATAGTCATCTTCACGCCCGGTCTCCTGAAATTGTGCAAGATCACCAACCCCGATCATGGCATCCTGCAGCTCTTGACCAGGTGAAAGCCGCAAAGTTTCGCCCTGGCACATCGCCCCTTGTCCCTTTGCAGCAGAATAGGTCATTCCCAACATCGGTAAATGAATAACACCGATTAATGAAATGTCGCTTTGCGTATCAACTAAACCAACGATGGTTCCAAATAAAGGAATGCCATGCACATAAGACCGCGTTCCATCAATAGGGTCGACTACCCACCGCCAACGCGTACCAGATCCTTGAAGGCCGTGTTCTTCTCCCAGAATATCTAAGGGACCACCTTCTGCTTGGCTCAGTAAATGATGGCGAATGACTTCTTCGGCCTCTCGGTCGGCTTGTGTCACCGGAGAACCATCGTGTTTTTTTTCAACCTCGAGATCCCTTCGCCGAAAATAGGCTTGAAGGGGAATCGCCGCGGCCTCTGCGGCGCCGATGGCCGTCTTCAACAATTGCTGTAGTTGGGAATTAGATAAATCCGAATCCAAAGAAATGTTCCTCACCAAAAATATTTACTCTAGCATCTTCTTCTTCAGCTTACCAAAATTTTTCTTTCGCATGATGGCTGGATAGGATACAACTCGGTTTCTACCATGCAGAAGAGAGCCGTTATGATGTTTATGGGCTGTGAAGAAATGACCCCAATATAGGCCACGAACGGGAGTTGCGAATTTTCTCAAATGCCCCTAGTTCAATTTGCCGAATGCGTTCACGTCCGACGCCAAAGCGTTTGCCAACTTGCACGCGATCTAATTCATGCTCCCCGGTCCCAATTCCAAAACGATACCGAAGGATGTCTTTGTACCGACAGGGCAATTCGTCCAAGACCTGCATGGTGTATCTTTGCAACTCCCTGTCCGAACAATATTGCATCGGGCTCAGGTCTGAGCTTGGCAACATCATACTGATAGCAGAGTCTCCGGCATGATCATTCTGCGGCGAGTCAAGGGTGACTGATTGCCAGGGTAAATTCTGTATTTGGTCAACCTTTTGAAGGGAAACATTCGTTTCATGTGCCGCGCTTCTAACGGATTGGACTCCTACATGTTGGGTGACATCTCGACTCTTTCGATCAAGCCCTCGCTTCACTAGCACTTTATTGATCGGAATCCGCACGGTTCGTTCTCGATCATCAATTGCACGCGTAATCGCATGGCGGATCCACCAGATGGCATAGGTGCTAAATTTCGTTCCACGAGTGAAATCATAGCGATCCACAGCTTGCATTAATCCGATATTCCCTTCTTGAATAAAGTCCATAATATCCATATGAGAGCCGTAGTATTTTTTGGCAACAGAAACCACTAATCGAAGATTTTGCTCAACAAAACGATCTTTCTCCATGGTCATTTTTTGATCCCAGGAATTAAGTTTCCAACAAATCGCTAAAAACTCCTGAATACCCATACCCAATATTTCCTCTTCAAACCAGACGGTTCTTGCCTGCCGACTCGGCGAACTCAGAAAATCGTTCATGCTTTTGTGATGCGTTTCACAGAGCTTCGCCACCAATGAGAAATGAGAAGCCCGCATAAACAGAAAATTGGACTCCATATTTCGATTCATACTATCGACAACTTCCTGAAGCAATCTGACATGGTTAACAATGCTCTCAAGAATTCGCGGATGTAATGAAAAAACATGCAGTCGGCAAAGAATCTCAAAACGCAATTCTTGCAGTTGTCGTTGAAGTTTTCCTTGTTTCTTCAATGTATCCCAATCACGCCGCAAACGGCGATGACATTCCAGCCATTGCTCAAGAAGGGAAATTAAAGAATCTATTTGGGAGGACTTACTCTGATGCCATATCTGATCACGTTTGGGATAGTTGAGCCGCTCATCCCCATCACCCAACTCCATATTCTGATGTAGGGCAAGCTTAGACAGAGGGACACCCTTTTGCTTCGACTGCTTAAGAATTTCTAGCAAATGTGAAAGGACCAGGGGCAGTTTGAACAGTACAACATTTTTCCAAGCTCGATACATCTGAATGGTCTTAGCAAATTGAACTTGTTCTTGATAGTTTGGGCTGGGAAACTTGGCGATTTCACTCAGATAGACCTCAATAAGTGATCTCTTCGACTGAGAAGTGCTATGGCGTTCTTGTTCTGAAATCTCTGGCAGAGTATCCAGAGGCTCCTCTAGCTCTTGAAGGCTTCCTTCCCCAAACCTTTCTTCATTCAATGAAAAGTCCTGAGATTGTGGCGGAATCATTGCTAAAGTATCATCCGGCGCATCTATCGACCCGCCTCTAAAAAATTCCTCACAACCTAATTCATGTTGCCATTGTTCTTCTTTTAGCATCACCTGTTCCCTCCTTTGGTTCATGATTCTCTTTTTTCTCCAAAACCAGGACAGATTGTAGGTTACCCAGATGACAATAATGTTTCATCCTCGTAAGAAAATGATCAAAACACCAACTGGAAACAAGACAATTCATTTGAAGAAAAAAGGTTGAAAGAGAAAAAGGGAACTACCGCAAACTACCATATGGAAAAATAACGGAAACGGTCTCTATCTTGATGGCCTGCATAACGGAGGCCCAACTTCTTGCAATTTGCGTAAAAGGTTGTGGTTCCAGGCCAATCTGAAAAAATGCCTAACACTCCAACCTTCTGCGCAAGCACATCAATCGTTGTCAAAATATTGCCGTCATTTTCCAAAGCATCCAGTATGGTTTGGTAATAAAACGTGTTGCCTCCCCTGAGCACATCCTCGACAATGCGCCCCGAGCGTTCTGTCGTCCACGTAATCATATTGAGTCCAGTCTCCTTGGCTTTTTCAGCATACTCCGATGGTTCGACCTTCCCGTCCTCATTCACCTCCAACAACATTGGCATAGGTGGGGCTATAATTTTCACGCCTTGGGTAGCCAGATCATTCAGAAAGGGCTCTGGATCGGGATGAGGAATGGGGCCACCGTCTAGAAATACCGCTTGCTTCCCGAAACCGGGTCTTTTCTGTATCCACGTCAACACATCATCCAGGTTAAAGGACTGAGCAAACACCCTTCTCGGAGAAATGCCGGCATCTCGATATTCATCAATCATCTTCAACGCATAGTTCTCTTGGCTTCCAAAAATGGCCGTAATATCGTCCGCATTTCCTGCTTTAAGTTCTGGAGTAAACTTGGCCCCCATACGGTCGAAGAGAGCAATGCTTTCAGCATGAGTGAGCAATGTACCTCCGGTAGCATAGAGATCGGTTCGAAAGTCGGCAGTTCCGCCAAGGTATCCTTCAACAGTGGTTGCATTTGTATCTGCGGCATCCATTTTTCCTTTCAGAGATTGGAACTGTTCTACCGTAAAGTCTGAAGCACAACATGTAATTTCTGAGGCATTCGTTAAATCTCCTTGAGCATCAAATTCTGGTGGAACTTTACATTGATGCCGAAGATCGTCTCGGGCAACTACATCCGTAGTAGTATGAAGATCGCATTGGGCATGACGACACACAAGCTCTCCATCTTTGGTAAATGTCACATCACATTCCTGAATCCCCGCCCCCATCCGGTGTGCAGCTTCATACGACTCTTTAGTATGCTCAGGAAACTGCAGAGGCGCTCCTCGATGACCAATGGAAAAATCACTTCGTCGAAACTGCTTTTTCTTCGTGCAATGTTGCAACTCATTCTTCAACTCACTGTCTTTCATTTGGTCAACAAGATACAACGGACGCGGGCCGAGTTCAACGTTTTGGCGTGTATCTCGTTCGAACCCATACCACTCACTCGCATGAACACTTACAAACATTGGCAACACCGTTAATGCAATCGCTAAAGCAACTGTGGGAGCGTTTCTATTCATAGAACTGTTTCTCCTTAACGTTAATAAATTCTTCATTCGGTCATCAATTGTGGAAATAGGTGCTCCTCGTCAAGAGAGATCAGAAGAACGTACCAAATACACATTCATTCTTCGCGTTGCAAAGCCTTTTCCGCATTCAACAAAAATTGATCCCGCCACTCCTTAATCTGTTCGACACGAAGATCATGTTCGTGAGCCACCTCTTCATACGACTTATAGCCTTTGAGTACTCTAAGTACCAGTTCTCTTCGCTTGTATTTAGACCACCTCGCTTGAGACTGGTTCCCTTGTTCTCGCTTTTTCAGATCGAGTTGCTCCTGATTCAAATTTCTAAAACCATTTTCCACGCACCTCTGATTCGGCTGCATTTTCAAGCCCTGCACCGAAAATTCAGCTGTGAAGGTTTTTGCTTCGCCGCAAGAAATAAGATGCCCCATTGGGGGTTTAAAAAGAAGTTTTTCCCTCCCCTTTGGAAGAGGAGCCGCTCTATAGGTGCCTGGCAGAACATTCAACACGCTGAAGGTTCCATCGGGGGCAATCTCTGATTCATATAACACCACTCGATAATCGTTTGAATAGATGCCTATGGAATGAACCAGGCTTGCGTCTCCCTGAATCCGGCCCTGAACTTGGCAGACAGACTGGGGCTGCGACACCGTGGCATCCAACAAATCTTCCATCGTTCTGACAAAGACAAGAGAAGAAAGAGGCTTCCGTTTTGGAGCCAACCACGTAGACTCTTGATCAAAATGGCTCTGATTTTTCGATAGGTTCTGTGGATAGACTGAGCTTAGATTTTCAAGGAAAGAAACAACAAACACAAATACAACAAAGCACACTTTGGTGTTAGAGTGGTAGCTTTGCTCCACAGAAATCCTTTTCTCAATTGAAACGCCAAAAAATTTCGACAGCTTGTCCAGCATAGATCACAAGGGTGGCTCCCCGGTCCCATTCACATGAGACCGGGACAGGCTGTCTCCTTAGAAATGCCGTTCGAGAAGCTGAAAACCTGAAACTTTCAAAATGTCATCCGTTGGGAAATCAGGAGTCCCATCACCATCAGTATCCACTAATGGCATATTTGTATCGTCGCTATGCTGAATAGAGAAATATGCAGTTGTCCCAGATGCATCGAACTTGAACCCGGTCGGCTCAGCAGAAGAATCTCTTACTGAAAGAATCTTCACACACCCATCGCTCTTAATATTGCGATCCTTTTTATCAGGAAGACAGGCGAAAATGTCACCATTCGGATTATCTTCGATGACATAGAGATTGCCCGTTTTAGGTTGGAATGCGACATTGTCAAACGCATTGAAGTCTGGATCCCCTTCAACGAGTCTATTGATCACGATGGTCCGGTCATCTGAGGCTTCAGACGGATTCAAATCGACCGCACATTGGATTTCGCCATACAGAGAAGCCGAACGGTTCTGCGTGTTCGCCCAGCAGATCTTGACACCAGGCCCTTTGTATTTGGGATCAGGGCCTAAATCCTCCGGTCGATAATACCCAGTGGCTCCATTCGCATTGGCATCGAAGCGTGCAGATGCAGCATTGACTGACACCCAGCCACCGTTACCAATTTCACAACCCTGCCCATACTGTTGACGGTCATCCCGGCAAGAGATTTGAGCGGCATAGACACTCCCGTCGGAAAACGGAGATTCGCTCAAAGCCCCGATATTTCCACCACTATGGAGATTGTTTGGGATAAATTTATACAGAGCGCCACCATCTGAATCATCAGTATCTGTGCCTGGTCTCAATTCATCACCAGCATACAACACACCCTCATCCGTGATATGGATCCCTTCCCAAGCCATGGTCGGAAGCGCCGTACGTTGAGCCACGTGTGTAGAGGGGCTGCCATTTTCATCTTCAACAGTCCCAGCCGTACGGTCTGTCACTCGATGATTATTCACATTGAGCGGATCGATTATCTCCCAACCATACCCATCAGATACTTCCTCTGTTGCGAGAATCGTTCCCCAAGGGGTTCGTCGAATACCGTCACAACCATCGATCCCACGAAGCATGGTAAACACTTGACCGTCACTAATCCGAATTCGTTGTACCGCCGGATGGTTGCCGGTATTTAACGGATTGCCTGGAAAAACCTCGATACAGAACATCAACCACTCAGGGTTAAGGTCATCTGGCCAAAATGCAAACTGATCCGCATGCCTGGCAGCGTTGCGCGTGACATATTCTACCTGTAACCCTCTGGCCAGTTTCACTTGCTTTCTTGCCCCTTGTTGCACCATTCGATAGCCTGGCAACGTTACTGGAGCTGAGCCTCTAATTGGCCTTTGGATCCCAAAATACTTCATCGAATTGTGTCTGAGCTCTTTTTCTGTCAGCCTGCCAAAATCTTTGTGGTTCGACCTGCGAATATCTTCCTGATTCGCATCGACAAGACTTGGATTCGCACTGACGAAACTCGGTAATAAAACAGCCGCGAGTCCTAGCATTCCAACAGTTTTCAATAATGATCGGGAATTCATTCTAGCTTTCTCCCTTTTTTAGAAAAGTTGCATTGAACAAAATTTACTTAATGCGTCCTAAGCGTTAAATGTTAGGTGTCAGACACCTTTTTCTAGATTATCTTAAACATTTTTCAGTTCTTCACCTCCTTTCTCACTTCTTCTGTTTCTTGGACGATGCATGAAATACATGATGTATCCTGAAATTTGTAATGTAGCCACCAGTTGCATACCTCACATTTGCACTTATATCAAAATTAGGTTACAGATCGGTTTCAAATAAGAAACAGAATTAGGAAAATAGTGTGAAAATTCATTTTAGGTGTCAGCCACCATTTTCAAGAGAAACGTCGACGGCTGCCTAGCGTAAGAATACGGGTATTTTAATTCGCACCCGACTCTTTTTTGTTTGGGTTAATTTTTTGTTCATCAACTGCGCGACTCTTCGTCTGGATAGCCTCAGAATTGCCCAGACTCGTGACCTTTTATTGCAAAATCGATTCATTTCATTCTCCGCAGACAATTGGTTCATCTAGAGATCTTTACATCTGAAATCTTTTGCCCAACGTTGTTGATCAATTTGGCAACAGCGTTGTCTCAAAAACACGGTTTCCTTCAACATTCCTAATGGAAACTGTCAAATTTCCTTGAAGATCAACTTCCACATGCCCGAAATTCAGCCAAGGCTTAGCCTCTTCCCATGTAGACACGGCTTCAGCACTTTCCGGCCCATAGAAAAAGAGGCTTTCCGCTCCCAACGAATCGTCAAAATCTCTATTTGGGAAAAGGCCGGCATTCATCGGTCCCGTCACAAATTCATGGATCTGGAAACCAAAATCGGCGAGAGACGGGGTGTAACGAAACACCCCTCCAAAATGAACATCCGTCGTGATGAACACTACATTTCTACGCGTTTGCTTCTGAAGAGTTTCTAAAATCTCTCCAAGTTCATGTTCAAACCCTGTGTCTTGATCGAAATTAGCCCAACCATCCCGTCCTAGTTCAGGCGGAAAACCAGTTGGAATTGAAATGGGTACGCTTGAGACAATAACTCTCCAGGTGGCATTAGACGCTTGAAGCTTTTTTTTCAACCAATGCAATTGCTCGCGGCCAAGCATCGTTTTCTTAAACTCCAAACGATCTTCTTCCAGATTGGCATCACGGTATTGCCGGTTATCAAGGAAAAAGAGGTCTAGGTGCTTGCCCCATCGTACATGTCGGTACAATCGTTCAGGCGTGAGTTTTTTCTCTGCAATGGGGTTGTAGGCAAGAAAAGCTTGAAGCCCGATGGGGAGGAGATGCTGGCCTGAGGTATAGGGTGGAGTATCACGGGTATCATGCAATGGACCAAAGTCATTCACGACCTCATGGTCATCCCACACTGCATAGTACGGAACGTGAGAAAGTAATTTTTGGAATTGTTGATCTTCCCGACTATATTTCCAATGTGCCCAGAAATTCGGGAGGTCAGCCGATTTAACAAAGTCGCCTGGAATTTGAGCATTCTGATAACGTCCGACTGATTCACAAACACCATCAGCATAGATCATATCTCCAAGTCCTATAAAAAAATCTAGGTCTAATGTATTGATGGCTTTGAAAATTGGAAATCCTTCTTGTTGATCCCGGCAAACATTTTGACCGGCCACGTCTCCACCCCACGCAAAGCTCACAGATTGCAGTTCATTCGCTTTGGGAGCTGTCCGAAATGTTCCTGAGGTCGCGCCATCAGAACCGTGAGAACGGAAAAATGTGTTGTCATTCCCAAACCAAACGACATAGCGATATTGGGTATCCGGAACCAGCCCTTTGACTCGAACTTTTCCTGTGAAATCTCGTGTAAGATCAACTGTGATGTGTTTTCGTATTGGCTTTCCAAAGCCATGCTTCGACTTCAAACGTACATGCATGGTCACGGCTTTGTTGGTTCTGGCCCAGATCACGGCACTGGTAGACGTCACATCACCCACCATGACACCATGGGTAATAGGTGCTCCAAATGTCGGCTTCATGGCTAGAGACCCCTGAGGGATCAAAAGCCTTGTGGACAGTAATACGAGAACAACCAGGAATCTTGTGGAGATATTGTTTGGTTGCGGAGCACACATGGACAACCTCCTTTTCATATTAGATTCACTATTTATTAAATGGTACGGATTCTCATTCATCTTCGTCAGGGAAACGCAGCGTTCTGCCTTACTATCCGCTCTTGAATGGTGAAGACATTCTGAGAATGCGGCTTGACTGTGACCTTTAACCAATGGACATCAGGACTACCGAAGGTTTGGCTTCTCGTCACATTCCCAAGCATGGCCGGTCTGCCATCTGCCGTCACACGAAATCCATCAAGAGGTGCACCAAACATTGGTTTATCGATAAAAAACACATGAAAATCACCATGGACTAAAACCACAGGCTTTTGAAATTCCAAAGCTCGTTCACGCAGGGTATTGATAAATCGATTAAACCCGGCTCGACCAACCTCGGTTTCCTCCAAATCAAATCGAGGATTCCCATGAATCATGATCAACACACCTGGACTGGCACTTCGTTTAGCGACATCAAACGTATGGTTGAGCCACTGAATGGACGCCTCGTCACGGCTTTGGAATTCTAAAAGCCGATCAGACCGTGGATTCTCGACTGAATCATGTGGATCAATCCCGCTCCAAGGAGCCAAGTTATTGTTACTCCCGACAATGTGGATCGTCGAAAACACCACACGTTTCTTCTTAAAAATGACGTTCTCAACATATTCCTCGAACCCGGGAACTAGACTTTGTGGGTGAACCGAGATAGGACGCTGTCCCGTGGAACGATAAGGATCTGGGAAAAAGACCGTGCGCAGAAAGGACAAACGCTCTAAGGGATTGAATTGTCCATTGCTCTCCCGGTGGCAATCTGTCCATTCATTGTCACCAGGGGTATAAATAAAGGCTCCTTTAAACTTTTGATATTGCTCAAAACGATCAAAATAGACCTGATCATCACAACGAGCTCCTCCACCCTTAATATCGCCGGCGTGCATCACAAATTTCACATCACGGTCACGATTCACTTCCCTGATTACATTATCCAGTTCCATCACTTGCCGATCGTCATAGGGAACATCTCCAATGAGGGCAAATGAAAACACATGCTTCCCAGAGTGAGCGTTTCCCCCTCCTCGACCAATCGGAAATTCTCTTCCAAAAGAAGTCTGGAACATCAAGAATACAAGAAGCATCGCGATGGATACGGAATAGGGAAACTTGTTCATCCTCTCTCCTTTCCTAAATGACAATGAGAATATTGACCTGCATCTTCTCTGTCTGAAGGACAGTCTGCAAAATAATCGTTACAGTAAGGTTTCAAAACAACCTCCTCGTAGTTACAAAAGTGTGGAAATTTGAGAAAGGAAAAGTAAGTGTGCAGACACAAATGACAGGTCTTTGAAAAAGTTTGGGAGAAACAATGGATGTCCGCTTAAGGTGTGTAGGCTGGCATTTTAATTCGTGTCTGACCCCTTTTATTCGGGTAGAACCCAGAAGACCGAGTCCATTACTATGTGTGTACAACCCGTTCTGAAAAGAATTCCATGCCCGGGCTTCAACTCGCGCTGGAGAGGAGAACCTTTTCTTAACAGGATTCCAAATGCACACTCCACATACCAAAAGGAAACTCACAACATGAAGGAAATTGAGCGAGTCCTGCTACCTAAACAAGAGCTCTTGCTCATCGCAGCCAAACGCCTACTCAATCGGCAAGCCATCCGCCACCTCACCAATATGTTAGGCCGTCTGCATTCAGCCGAAATCGCCCATATCATTCAGCAGTTAGAGTACCCTGAGGAAAAACGAACCGTTTTTGATTGTTTGCCAAACGATGAGGCTCGTGGAGAAGTGCTCAGCGAGATCGACCCAGACACTGGCTCACAAGTCGTCATGAATCTTTCTTTTTCCCGAGTGGCCGATATCCTTCGCTGGCTGGGGCCCGATGACGCAGCTGCCATTCTCAGAAATTTCCCGGAAGAACAACAAGCACAGATTCTGTCTTTAATGAATCGGGAAGACTCGACGGAAGTCAGAGATGTTTTGCAATACGAAGAAGGCACCGCTGGAAGCATCATGACAACGGAAGTGTTTTACCTCCCCGAGGACGCCGCCGTTAGCGAAGCCATTCACCGGCTCCAGGAAGCCCCAGAAGCTGAGACTGTTTTTTATATCTATGTGACCGACAAGGATGAACACTTAACCGGAGTCCTATCCTTACGTCATTTGCTCACGGTTCCTAGCACCTCCACTCTTGAAAGCATCATGACACGAAAAACGATCACCGTGACCCCCGAGAAGGATCAAGAAGAAGTCGCTCGCCTTGTGGCAGCCTACAACTTATTGGCAGTCCCGGTGGTTGGTCATGATAAAACTTTGCTTGGAATCATTACAGTCGACGATGTGATTGACGTGATCCGTGATGAAGCGACCGAAGATATGCTCAAAATGGCAGGAGCCCCAGAAGAGGGAGCGTCCCTTCATTCCTCAATTCCTCAAGCCACGGTTGCCAGATTCCCCTGGCTCTTCGCCAATCTGCTCGGGACCTTCATGTCCGGAGGACTACTGTGGTACTTTCGATTCACCTTGCAAGAAGTGGTAGCCCTGGTGAGTTTTATTCCTGTCATATCGGCCATGGGTGGAAATGTTGGACTGCAAACGTCCATGTTGGTGATCCGCGGGTTAGCGACGGGGCAGATTAGCCAGCGAGATCTTTCACGAGTGTGGTTGCATGAGTTAGGGATTGGATTATTTCTGGGCTTACTGTCGGGCTCGTTGGTCATGACAGTCGGCTGGCTATGGCATCAGGACTATATGCTGGGGTTAGTGGTCGGCATCTCGCTCCTGTTGGCCTTTCTCGTATCGACCAGCCTCGCTTCATTAATTCCCATCTTGTTTTATCGAATCAAGATGGATCCAGCCATCGCCGCTGGCCCCCTTGTGTCTACCACCATGGATATCGTGGGCATAGCAATCTATCTCACTTTGACCACAACCCTCCTAGTCTACCTAGTCTAGTTACTAGAAAATACGTTAACGAAGCCTCATGATTGTTCATCGACTCCAGTGGGTGGCCAAACAAAGCTGAGACTCGTGGAGAACTGGGTTTCTGTCATTCCCGACATCTTTTAACCGGGAATTCAGGTTCTGTCTTTTTCGGATGGATCCCCGCCAAAAACTGCGGGGATGACACCCGGGTTCTGAACCCCTCGCACACCTTCCTGACCACTCGCATTGTGGTAGAGGGACATCCATTCTGTTGGGTTCATTCTGAAGCCATGTCTTAGAGGTTCGCTGAAGTCGTAAAATTTCACACTTTTTCGCACTTTCTTGTTCTATAATGAATGCTTTTGCCAATTTGATAGGTTCAAAATGCCTGAGAGATAACAAATGTCCGATAAGTCTCCAGATCGCAGTGCAGATCGGTCCCCTCCAGCACCAAACGACTTGCTCTGGCAGGGAACCATTCGCCAAATCAATGAGAAAGACATCACATTCCAAATCCCGTCGCGTTTTCAAATCCCCGAAAATATTGGCGTTCTCATTTCCCCACGGATATTCACCTCTACCTACTATGATTCGGAACAACATCGACTTGGGCGACTGTGGCTAACCCTTCGAAAACGAGTTGAATGCGGGCGCGGAGTTTGGCAATTAACCATCCCTAGTGGAGAGCATCGGATCCAACTGGAAGTGCCATCTGGGAGCCGACGCATTCCTGATCAATTCCTTGACCTGTTACTGGCCTTCTTTCGAGCCCAGGACCCCATTCAATTGGGAAAACTTCGAACCTGGAGAACCGGGAGACTTCTCCAGGAAGAAGGCAAGTTCGTTGCCGAAATAACATTGGATTCAGTGGCGCTCCTACGAGAAAATAAGATTGCTTCTCGGTTCCAAGAAATGGCACTCGAACTCAATGAAGGAAAGGGTGGCCACCTGGCGTCTATTCAAAAGATCTTGAAGAAAGCTGGTGCAAAACAACAACCATTACCACAACCTAAAATTTCTCAGGCGCTACAACTCCCGTATCCTTTAGCCGATCCACAAGTCGAGCCAGCCTCGCCACCTGTGGAGCATATCCGTGCACGACTCCAAACTCAAATCTCACAAATTCTCCTCCATGACCCTGGTACCCGGTTAGGCCGAAATAGTGAGGCCCTCCATCAAATGCGAGTTGCCACTCGTCGCATTCGAGCATTGTTCCGTACCGTTCGTACCGTTCTCGAACCAGAATGGACGAAAAAGATGACGCAGGAAGTCAGATGGATTGGCGCACTGTTAGGAGAAGTCCGAGATTGGGATGTCTTACTGGAGTCTTTACAGAAAGAATATTTCCATCTGCATTCACAGGAAGAACGGGGCTTTCGCCTGATTGTCAGCACCTTTCAAGACGAACGCGCCCTAGCGCGAAGTCGCCTCATAGACGGATTACGAAGCAACCGTTACCTTGATCTCTTAAATACGCTGGAAGGTTCTGTGACGCGTTTGCCATTTCAGTCAGATCAGCCCCACATGTCTAATCTCGCACGAAAAGCCTTTGCCAAGCTAGAGAAATGCGTGGAATCCTCCCAAGGCCATTTCCCCAAACAAGAGTTGCATCACACCCGCATATTGGTTAAACGAGCGCGTTACACGATCGAATTGGCCGAACCGTTTCTCGGAAAGCGGGCTACGCATTTTCTTCGGCAAGCGAAGACCTTACAGGGAGAATTGGGAGACCACCAGGATGCCTTTATCGCCGAACAACGGCTTCTGTCGGACCATAGTTTCTCACGGAGACCAAGCGTGGCCTTTGTCAAAGGCCTCCTCGTTGAACGATTTCGAAATCGGCAACGAACCGCACGTCATCGCCTTCACTCACTATGGCAAAAGCTTCGAAAATGCGGAAAAAAACTATCCGCATAGGCAAGAGCCCATTTGGTCTTTTTCATCGTTTTCTGACGAACCCACCTACAAGTTTAGGCATCACTGATAGCTATTGGCTTTATTGATTTCTACAATTACACTATGGAGTTGTAAAAATAACGTGACAGAGTACATATCCGCGTTCTCCTGTACAAGAGTCTTACCGTCTGATAGCTCTTCAAAGAATCGAAGATTTACTGGGGAACCTAGTAAATGTATGCTCGTGCAAAACTTCGCCAAGTCGTTCAAGATTGCAGTCTTATTCATCAACTCGTTGCAAGCATTAAGAGGTAATGAGATGAAAGTGATTGCCCTATCAGTATTTGCGCTCTTGCTATCCACTGTCCCGATTGCCCATGCCAAGGATGGGGCTCAACTTTTGCCTCACCTTGCCGCTGCCGGAGATGTCACACAGCACAGTGTCGTCCTCTGGGCACGGGCAACCCGCCCTGGCCCAGTAATCTTTCAATTGCGAACGAAGGGTCGCACTCCCAGAAAACCTCGCAAAGCCCAACGGCAGACCAAGGTCATACGCATAGATGACCCATCAACACCGGCAAAGGTGTTATTTACCGGTCTTCAGCCCAACACCACTTATCTTTATACAGTTAAACAGCCGAGGAAAAGGAGGGTTGCCTCTGGACAATTCCGCACTCCAGCAGCATTAGGACAGCAGCGAGGGCTACGATTTGGCGTGACTGGTGATTCGCGTGGCGAATTGGCTCCCTACCCGTCCATTCGCAATGCCGCTAGGAAGAATCTCGATTTTTTTATCAACCTTGGCGATACAATTTATGCGGACTTCCCTTCACCTGCCGTTCCTAAACCACAAGCAGAAACACTGGAAGAATTTCGAACCAAATACCAAGAAGTGCTTTCCTTCCGGTCAGGTCTGAACTCGTTTGCGGAGCTCCGTGCTTCAACAGCCTGGTTTTCGACCATTGACGACCATGAGGTCACCAACGATTTTTCAGGAGGCGCTCATCCAGATACCGATCCCCGATTTGAGTGGGATGGCGAAGATTATATCAATGAAACCAGACTCTACAATCTGGGGATACAGACCTTTCAGGAATATAATCCTCTTCAAGAAGAACGATACGGCAACACCGGTGATCCTCGAACGACAGGAAAGGTTAAGCTCTATCGCACACGCACGTTTGGTGGCGACGCCGCAATCTTTATTCTTGACGCACGATCGTTCCGTGACCAAGAGTTACCGCCAGTCCTAGACCCGTTTGATCAAACCGCGATCACCACCTTTCTCGTCAATGCCTTCGATTCCACACGAACGATGTTAGGCCGCATCCAAGTCGAAGATTTAAAACGTGACATCTTAGAGGCTCATCGAGCAGGCGTGACATGGAAATTCGTGCTTGTCCCCGAACCCATTCAAAACCTTGGCGTCGGAGCCGCATCAGACCGGTTTGAAGGGTATGCTGCAGAACGAAACGAAATCCTGCAATTTATTGATAAAGAAACGATCAGCAATGTTGCCTTCATCGCAGCCGACATCCATGGGACCTTGATCAATAATCTTACCTTTCAAAGCAGCCCTTTTGGCCAACAGGTTCCATTGAACGCGTTCGAAGTAACAACTGGCTCGTCAGCCTTCGATCCGCCGTTCGGACCGTTCGCTGTTGCTTTTGCAAGAGCAGTAGGCATATTGACTCCTGAACAACAGGCTTTCTATCAATCACTGCCTAGAATCGGCAAAGATCGCTTCGTACAGGATCTCGTCAATTCTCAAGTGTTGCCTCTGGGATACGATCCCATTGGACTCGATGGCGCACCAATCAATGCGGAACTCCTTCAAGGAAGCTATACTGCTGTTCACACCTTTGGTTGGACGGAATTTGATATCGAGGCCACTTCACAAACCCTCACCGTCACCACCTATGGGATTGATTCCTACACACGAGAGGATCTCGACGAAAGGCCTAATACCATTCTTTCGCGCCAACCGGAAATCGTGAGTCAATTTCAAGTCACGCCACAGATTCACTGATGATATCAATCCAAAGAGCTCTCTACGTCATTTCTTATACAAACAACAAGGGAACGACAGGTGACAATTCCACTTAATGCTTGAAAAAAAGGAAAAACGTCTACTCCAACCCGTTTTAGACTGCCATAACTACCTTTCTCCTCTGGGCACGTTTTTCCCTCCTCAAAGTTGCCAATATCGCATAACATGAAAATCTTCATGACACGAAAAATTTCACACTTTTGTGAATGAAAGATTGGATAGTATGACCCGGTTATGAGAGTTTTTTGCTAACACTGTTTATTTGATATACTGAAGAGACGTCAACTTCTAAAGGCACCACCTAGAGAACTGTCATGCCGACTCAGCAAGAAACACCAACGCAGCCCACCCAAGATAACCTGAAAATCATTCAAAACCTTGATGACCCAAAACTGTATCTGAACCGTGAGCTCAGTTGGCTTGAATTTAATAAACGCGTACTGGAAGAAGCTGAAGACCCCAGCAATCCATTGTTGGAGCGCGTTAAATTTTTAGCCATCTTCTTCACCAATCTCGATGAATTTTTCATGATTCGGATTTCTGGTCTCAGAGAACAATTATCTAGTGGCGTTCAAGAGGCTTCAATAGATGGAACAAGCCCTTCTGAACAATTAGGGAAAATTCGAGATGTGTTGCTCGACAGCTTCGAACGTGTCCTACGATGTTGGAAGCAAGAATTGCTACCAAACCTCTCAGAAGCTGGAATCTGCATTCTGTCTTATAAAGATGTAAAACCTAAACAGCGTTCCTTGCTACGTCGCTATTTCCGCAAAGAAATCTTTCCCGCATTGACTCCGCTGGCCTTTGATCCCAGCCACCCCTTTCCGCATATTTCCAACTTGACCCTTAATCTGGCCGTGGTCGCCAAAGATCCACAACGGGGAGAGTGCTTTGCTCGCATCAAAGTACCGGCCTTGTTTCCCAGACTTGTCAGAATTCCTGATGAACATCAGGTGGCAGAGGATCAATCACTAGGAATCGGGAGCGGACAGGAAGCCACAAATTTTGTATGGCTCGAAGATATCATTTCTGCCAACTTAGACATGTTGTTTCCAGGAATTACCGTCCAAGCTGCGTACTATTTCCGTATTACGAGGGATGCTGATTTTGAAATAGAGGAAGATGAAGCTGGAGATCTCCTTGCCGCCATTGAGGAACAAATTGACTTACGGCAGTATGGATCGGTCGTCCGACTAGAGTTAGATCAACGAACCCCAGATTTCATCAAAGATATTCTAGTCCGCAATCTGACACTCGCACCCTATCAAGTCTATACCTACGACTTTCGTCTGGGCCTCTCAAATCTTATGGAGTTAGTTGGCATTGAACGAGCTGACTTGAAATACCCCCCTCTCCACCCCACCATGTTAACTGAACCAGGAGTCAAGGACTCGTTATTTTCCCTTATCAAAAAGGAAGATATTCTTCTCCATCACCCCTACGACAGCTTCACTCCTGTTGTGGATTTCATTCGGCAAGCCGCCGAAGATCCTCATGTGTTAGCGATCAAACAGACGCTCTACCGTGTTGGCTCCAATTCGCCAATCGTGGCAGCCTTAATGGAAGCTCGGCAAAACGGCAAACAAGTCGCGGTCTTGCTCGAACTCAAAGCACGATTTGATGAAGAGAATAATATTGAATGGGCCAGAAAGTTAGAAGATGAAGGCGTCCACGTTGTGTACGGAGTCCTGGGCTTAAAAACTCATGCCAAAGTCTGCATGGTCGTGCGACGCGAACCAGAGGGTATCTGTCGCTATCTTCATTTAGGCACAGGCAATTACAACCCCACCACGAGCCGAATCTATACCGATCTGAGTTTTTTTACGGCTGATCCCGTGATCGGAGAAGATGTGACTGATCTCTTTAATGCCTTGACGGGGTATGCAAAAAAAGACAGCTACGACAAATTATTAGTCGCTCCTGGAGGAATTCGCGAAGAATTGATTATGCGAATCAATCGAGAAACAACCCGCCATCAACAACACAACGATGGGCATTTGATTTTCAAGATGAATTCGCTGGTGGACAAGGCCTGCATACAAGCCTTATATCAAGCTTCTCAAGCAGGCGTAAAAATTGATCTCTTGGTACGAGGCATGTGTGGAATTCGTCCTGGCATACCAGGTCTCAGCGAAACCATTACCGTCACGTCTCACGTTGGTCGTTTCCTCGAACATTCACGCTGTTATTTTTTCCATCATGGAGGAGCGAATGAATTCTTTATCGGAAGTGCTGACCTTATGGCCAGAAACTTAGATCGCCGAGTAGAAATATTATTTCCCATCGAAAACCCAAAACTTTCTAACTTTATACTGGAATCGATCCTAACCCCGTATCTCAAGGACAACACCCAAGGACGACGTCTGAACGCTGATGGCAGTTATACCCGGATCACACCCGCCCAACACGCTTCTCCCTTCCATGTCCAAAATTGGTTCATTGCACAGGGAAAGGAAGCCAGGTCTTCCGTGAGCTAACCTTCTGCAACTCACGAAGTTACTCTCGTTCTAAACCCTTCCTTATTAGGGGTCAGACTCGAATTAATTAATTCGAGTCTGACCCCTAACACAAGGAATCTCTAGAGGGATCAAGGGGCAACCACTTGAAAGAGATTACTGTAGTCATCGGTCCACAGGATTTCTTGAGAGGTTGTCCATGGTCGGACCCGGAAATTCACGAAGGGATCTTTGAGGAATGTCTCGTTGCTCGTCACAAGCACCCACTCACTAACGTCATTTCCTTTCTCTCGGTTACCAGCATCTGTGATCCACAAAGCCTTTTTGTCGACATCATGTGCCAAAGCCTGAACAACGGGAGCAAGATCAAAGTGACGGTTCGTGAGATGGAAAGCCAAAATCCCGTCAGAGCGTAGATGTTTCCAATATAAAGCAAACGCTTCCCGCGTCAGAAGATGCACAGGAATACCATCCCCACTAAAGGCATCGATGGCTAAAATGTCCAATGGCTGCTGATGTGTATCTGCCAATTCCCGCTCAAGAGAAACGCGACCATCTCCCAGCACAACCTGATAGACACCCTTCGCATCTTCAAGATACGTAAAATACTCACGAGCGATATCTCTGACGTCCGAATTAATTTCGTAAAAACGATACGTATCACCAGGCTTGGAGTAAGCCGCAATTGTTCCAACCCCCAACCCAATAATACCCACGTGCATACTTCCTTCTGGCGCTTTATCTCCTAACCTATTTAGTTTCACCCGCTCAGGATGACGTCCAATGGCAACGCTAATTCCACTAAACGGACCATAGTAAGCCGTCGGGTACGAACGCATCTGCGGAGTTAAGAACTGCCGACCATGGGAAATACGCCCGTGATAGAGAAAACGAGTGGCGACCTCAGTCCCGGGGTCCGTCTCAGTCACACGGAGGACGCCATAAAAGTTTCGCATGGTCAGAACGTTTTCTTCCTGCTGTTCGAGAACATGCAACCCCAAAAATCCTGTCAGCACGGCTATACCCACAACCCAGAAAGTAGTCCCTATCCACCGCAGGTGTGGAGAACAAAACCCATAGCTCGTTCTGTAGATGCAGACTCCTAAGAGCATCATCGTGGCGACAAGCCCAAAGTGAAATTCCCAGTAGCCTTTAAACAAGAGTGGAGCAAGGAGGTTAACGAATACACCGCCTAATGCTCCCCCCATTGCCACGAGCAGATAAAACGAGGTGAGATAACTGGCATGTGGTTTCAATCGAACCAGTTCTCCATGACATACCATGCAACAAGCCAAGAGAGTCGTCGAATAGATAACAATTTGGAGGTATAAATGTATCTCAATGTCTGCATAATCCTGAAGCAAGAGATAGACTGCCCCAGAAACAAGGACAAAAAATACTGGGACCCAGACCTTTCGGTTGTACCATCGTGGATGATCGAAGCACAGAATAAAGGAGATCAGGTAAAGACTGAGCGGCAGAACCCACAGAAACGGGATCACCGCAACATCTCTGCAGATTTGATTGGTGGTGGCGAGAAGAATCACTGATCCACAGGCTGCAAGAGCAAGCGTAAGAAAGCGTTCCGAGAGATGAAATTCTCGACCTGGAGCAGACTCCATATTTTCGGAATCACCATGCCAAGTCACAATTCGAATCACAGACATCGCGCCCCAGCCACATATGAGCGCATACAAGATATATCCTGCCGACCAAAAGCCAGACTGCATGGTCAATCCCAGTTGCGGTTCTATGAAAAATGGATAGGAAACTAGACCCAGGAGCGAGCCAAGGTTCGATAACGCATAAAGTCGATACGGAGACAAGGTAGGATGAACACGATTAAACCAATGTTGAAGAAGCGGCCCGGAAGCCGCCACCAGTAGGAACGGGACTCCTATGGTCACCACAAGGAGCAGAACAATCACCACCATTGGATTCTCATCGCTATCCGGCTTCCATTCCTCTCCAGGGGTAATTGGGAGAAAAACCAGAGAACAGGCCAACAGAGTCAGATGCATGAACACCTGATGCCGGGGAGAGAAATGGCGCACGAGAACGTGTGCGTATGCATACCCACCAAGAAGAAGAACTTGGAAAACAAGCATGCAGGTGGTCCAGACCGCCGGAGTTCCGCCAAACCAAGGAAGGATGTGTCGAGCAATGATTGGTTCGACTTGAAAAAGCAAAAACGCACTGAGAAAGATCGCCAAGGCAAAGGGGAATACTGACCGTTTAGATTTTTGGAGCGCTGGTGCAGTCATCGTGTTTGGAAGTGTTGAATAATAATGACGATATCAAGAGTCATATTTCGCCAAGAAGCCGAGGGCGATCAAAAGGTTCGGGGCGGTTCAAAAAAGGCTGTCCAGCAAGGCCGCAGCCATTTTTGCGCGCGGAGCGTCCTGGCATGACGTGAGCACGGAAAAATGGGGAGAACGCTGCTGGCAGCTTTTTTCAACAGCCCCTGTTTGTGAATTCTACGACTAGCCACAAGGCTTCTCTCGGAGAGTCAATTTTACTGAATGCAGTGGGGTAGTCTGAGAATTGATGAATTTTTAGGAGGGAGAGAAGTTATGCGAAGCTTTTCTTTAGGTCCCCCAAAATTGGGATAGCACCAAATAGATCCATGATGCCCCAAAAATATACGTGATTTCTTTTTCACCAATCTGCTTGTGCAACACACGATATCCGATAATCGGTACAATCGCTAGCACCGCGGCCGAGAAAAAAGCACCCACGACATCGCCAACAATCCTGGCGGGATCCGTGTTACCTGGCAACGCCAGCATAAGACTTCCACCAAGCATGGCAGCCCACAACCACCGAATACTGATGTCCATGTATAGCCTAGATCGAACCTGAAGGTACGGTATACAAGAGAACTCGCTGAGGTCTTTCATAACGAGAATACTGTCTAGAGTCAACCGCCACTACCAAATAAGGGGTCAGACTCGA
The DNA here is from genome assembly GCA_965223295.1 of Nitrospirales bacterium. Taxonomy (GTDB): domain Bacteria; phylum Nitrospirota; class Nitrospiria; order Nitrospirales; family UBA8639; genus Nitrospira_E. The sequence goes on from CBDCWC010000003.1 coordinate 29,371, forward strand.
ATTAATTCTGGACATTTAGTTCGCGTCTGACCCCTATTATCTAGGTTCAGCGACCTTCTTAATTTGCCGAAAAGGTGTACAATATAAAGTGAAAGGGAAGGTGGCATATGGCCTCTCACGACCTTTTAGACCCGTCGATTCGGCAGATCGAACAGATACTTGCCAAACAATCCCATTCGCATACTCCTGGTCTCTTAGACCATCGCTGGTGGACGCGTCTTCTTTTGGATTGGGGGACTCGTGATGAACAGTTCAAAGTGCAACTGTTTCGGTTTATTGATGTCCTCCCCGCCCTACAGACTGATGAACAATTTATCCGTCTCCTGCATGAGTATTTTCATGATGTGCACTCTCTCCCCTCCGCGCTTCGGTGGATCCTGAATCGCAGCCTGCACAACCCCATAATGGCCCGAGTCGGCACCCGGGTCTTGCGATATCAATTTCTAAAAATGGCCTACACCTTCATGGCTGGGCAATCTGTTGAACTCGCCCTCCCCACTCTGACTGATTTATGGAACCATCGCTATGCCAGCTCGATTGACTTGTTGGGAGAAGCCACAGTCAGTGAAGCCGAAGCAGATAGCTATCATGATCGCTGCCTTCAAACGTTAACGTTTCTTGAAAAAGCAACCTTGGCGTGGCCCCCTCAACCCATATTGGAAAAAGATCATCTTGGCTCTCTTCCTCGCATTCAGCTCTCCATCAAACTTTCGGCTTTGTACTCTCAACTCGATCCCATTGACTTTAACGCCAGCTACGACGGTATCGCCCCTCGCCTACGGTCCATTCTTGAGAAGGCTCAAAGTCTTCCTGTCGCTGTGACATTTGATATGGAACAGGCCGAATTAGAACCGCTTATTCTCTACGTGTTTACACGGCTGCTTTCTGAACCAACGTTCAAAGACTATCCACATGCCGGCATTGCTCTTCAGGCCTACCTTACCCATTCCAAACAAACCCTCGAGACACTATTGGATTGGGGAAAAGCCCGAGAAACTCCCTTTGGTATTCGTTTGGTGAAAGGAGCCTATTGGGATTCAGAGGTCATTCGCTATCAACAACGAGGGTGGCCTGTCCCCGTCTACCTCAACAAAAAGGAGACCGATGCCAACTATAAAGCTTTGGCCAAGACTATTTTGGAACATCACGCTTTCCTTCGGCCTGCCTTTGGTTCTCACCATATTCCGACCCTTGCTTATGTTCAGGCCATGAGCACCCATCTTCACTTGCCTCACGAAACCTGTGAATATCAAATGCTGTATGGCATGGCCAAACCATTGCGAGAGTCAATCATCGAACAAGGATTCCGCTTCAGAGTCTACACTCCAATTGGAGAACTCATTCCAGGCATGTCCTATTTGGTGCGCCGCTTACTGGAAAACACGGCAAACGAAAGTATTATCAATGCACAATACGAAAAGACAGAATACCCACCTGACTCCCTGGTGTTCCCACCACCTATCGACGAGGAGGAACCCAAGACCTCGTTGGCGACGACTGAACCATCTTCAACAACATTAGAGACTCAAGACATTTTTCAAAACGAACCTCATACGGATTTTTCTTGCGAGAAGGCCCACCATTTCATCCCTACGGCCTTTGATCAGATCATGCCACTTCTGGGACAAACCATTACCTACCCCGTTGCGGCAAACATCTCGTGCCAGGGCCCGACATTGGTGTCCAGCAATCCCAGTCAACCTGACCAGGTCATCGCCGCATTTCCAACAGTCTCTCCCGACGACATAGAGCCTCTTATCCAAGAAGCACAAGCTCACATGGCGTCCTGGCGTCGCGTTCCGGCTGAAACTCGTTCCGACTTTTTATTTCGCACAGCCACTCTCATGCGCACCCAACGCGCTGAATTGGCGGCATGGGAAATTTTAGAAACAGGCAAACCCTGGAGAGAGGCTGATGCAGACGTGGCGGAAGCGATCGATTTTCTTGAATTCTACGGTCGGGAAATGCAACGGCTAGGCCCACTCCAACGACTTGGAATAGAACCTGGCGAACTCAATCACCGAACCTATCTTCCTCGAGGCCTAGCCTTAGTATTACCGCCCTGGAACTTTTCCCTAGCCATTCCAACAGGACTCGTCTCCGCCGCATTGGTCACGGGAAACATCGTGCTATTTAAACCTTCTGAACGGGCACCAATGATGGGCTATCGTCTATACCGGCTGTTCAAAGAAGCTGGTCTTCCCGAAGGAGTTCTGCAATTTCTACCCGGAGGCCCAGAACTCGGTAAAGCATTAGTACAACATCCCTCTATTCATATGATTGCATTTACCGGATCACGAACGGTGGGTCTAAACATTCTTCGAGAAGCCAGTCAAATTTCTCCAACACAACGGCACATCAAACATGTCATTGCAGAAATGGGAGGAAAGAATGCCATCATCGTGGATGAGACTGCCGATTTGGATGAAGCCGTCACCGGAGTGCTCGAAAGTGCGACCGGGTATCAAGGGCAAAAATGTTCGGCTTGCTCCAGAGTGATTGTCGCGGAGAGCGTGTACTCCATATTTCTTGAACGTTTGAAACAAGCGGCGACAGACATTCCTGTCGGTCCCGCAATAGAAGCAAAGAACCGTATGGGACCGCTCATTGATGATCGTGCGTTTGAAAGAGTTCGCCATTTTGTCGAACTCGGGAAAAAAGATGGACAGTGCATCTTGGATCGACAAGTCATGGGCCCAGGCTACTTCCAAGGGCCGGTCATTCTGACAAACCTTCCGCCTTCCCACCCCGTCGTTCAAGAAGAACTATTTGGACCTGTCATGGTGGTGTTTCAAGTTCAGACAATTCAAGAAGCCTTAACACTCGCCAACGATTCTCCATTTGCCCTGACAGGAGGGATTTACTCCCGTAGTCCTGCTAACCTTCAAACGGTTCGTGAAACGTTTGATGTGGGAAACCTCTACATCAATCGACCCATAACTGGATCACTAGTGAGTCGACAACCATTTGGAGGTCATCGACTCTCTGGGATTGGGAAGAAAGCCGGGGGGCACGGATATCTTGAACAATTCATGGTCGAAAAGATCACCACAGAAAATACTCTCCGCCGAGGTTTTGCTCCAACCTCATAAGACATAATCTATCCGAAAACAACCAGTTTCAGGTTCACCTTCTCTGTCTCAAAACCTTCATTGTACAAATGAGAACTTTTCAACATGCGACCAGAACTCTCAAAACCTCAATAAAATCCACAACCTAGATACAGGTCAAATGGATACAAAAAAGGGAACACTGTTCTCAAAGATTCGCCTCATTGACATTTTTTCTACAGAGGCATAACATTCTACACGGTAGAGGTTTATAGACCTGGGAACGGGGAGATACGACGTACTTTCCCGCCCCAGATTTCAATATGAGGAGGTTGCAATATGAACGACCTCAGTCCACCAAAAAAGTAAGGCCCGTGGCGGGCGCAAGTATGATCTCCTCTACTCTGGAGGACGACTCTAGAAAGGATATCTCATCAACAACACCGATGCTGTAGGCATGTGATAGGTCTGAAGGCCTTAAGATATGTTCAAGTGAGATCCACTTTCTACGGTCAAAGAATTTGTGGGGTACGTCATTGACAAGTCAACACATATTAAAAGGTTCAAGAGGAACCCAACCACAATAGTCTACTCTCCAAGGGCCTAGATGCCGACGGCGAAAAGGAAGGGGAGATTTCGCAGCCATCGGGTTACAGACAATTGAATTTCCGGCACATCATGTGCCTATTGAACGAGGGCCCTCTTTTCTATGAAAAGAGGGCCCTCGTTTGTGAACCAGCAAAAAAACGAAAATAATTTCTGTTAAAATCTATTCCTGTGATCTCCAGTTCCCTAAGATCTACTCTCCGCAAGTCCCAACTTGCGAGGTTAGGTTTTTACCTTCCTTGAACAAGGCGATGAATTGAGTAATCCTCGCATCTTCAGGTAACTGACACACAGGATCTGTTGGAATCTTTCGCTCCACAGATTGTACCCTTTTCCTCTATTCGTGCTCTCCAGCCAGAACCTCTGATAAAAACTTCCTTTAGGTTTTTTCTTATCCAGTAGACATCCTTTGGCATAGAGAGGCACAAAAGGCCAATTTGAGTCAAATGCAGGTCAATCGGTTTTTGCCATTTTTTAGGTTCAACCCCTAAATTCTGTCTTGTATTTACCGATTGATAGTAGTTAAGAAGCTGCAGAAGACGAGAAAACTCCGATGCCTCAACAAATGGTGTATGACGGAAAGCTCAGAAGTCTCGCTGTTTGAAAGTTCTGACCCAGGACCCTACACGCAGGTGACTAATGTCCCGTTCTTACCCACTCGCTCGAGAGTTTCACTTAACTAAGTACTGGGAGTTTTTATCATGCTAGTTATCGTTGGATACATTATCATTATTATTTCTGTATTTGGCGGCTTTGCACTCGCTGGTGGACATATCGCCTCACTTTGGCAACCAGTTGAAGTACTCATGATCGCTGGCGGTGCAATCGGAGCATTTGTGGTCGGGAACTCAAACAAAGCCATTAAGGCCACACTGAAAAACTTGCCCGGCGTGTTTAAAGAAACTCCATATAATAAAGCCATGTACATGCAACTCATGTCATTACTCTACCTGATCTTAAATAAAATCAAAAAAGAAGGCTTGTTATCAATTGAAGCTGACGTTGACAATCCAAAACAAAGCGACATATTCAAAAAGTTCCCCAAAATTCTTGAAGATCATCATGCGACTGAATTTTTGACTGATTATTTAAGACTGATGGTTGGAGGCAACCTCAATTCGATGGAAATTGAGAATTTGATGGATTGTGAATTGGAAACACACCATCAGGAAGGAGAAGTGCCCATTCATACTCTTTCCAAGCTTGGGGATGGATTGCCAGCATTTGGTATTATTGCTGCCGTTATGGGCGTTGTCCATACGATGGAATCAGTGCATCTCCCTCCCTCTGAATTAGGCGTGCTGATTGCTGCTGCATTAGTGGGAACCTTTTTAGGTATTCTCCTTGCCTATGGATTTATCAGTCCCCTAGCCGGCAAGCTTGAACATCGACTCCATGAATCGAGCAAATTATTTGAATGTATAAAAATCACACTGTTAGCAAATCTTAACGGGTACTCTCCCGTGCTGGCTTGTGAGTTTGGCAGGAAAGCCTTATTTACAAGTGAAAGGCCATCATTTTTGGAATTGGAAAAGCATATAAAGGGAAGTAAAGGCTGACAATCATACTCATTAATGATATCCCGCTACTGAAGGTAACATATGGCTGAAAAAGCGTCCCAACAACCTATTGTCGTAAAAAAAGTCAAGAAAGTTGTAAGTGGCGGGCATGGCGGAGCTTGGAAAATTGCCTACGCTGACTTTGTGACCGCTATGATGGCCTTTTTTCTATTGATGTGGTTATTGGGATCAGTAGATGGGGGGAAACTAGTAGGAATTGCCGAGTATTTTAAAACCCCATTACAAGTGGCAATGGGAAAGCCTGGGACTGGTGATGCATCAAGTGTTGTAGAAGGTGGAGGAAAAGATCTGACACGCGATACGGGTCAAGTGCAAAAAGGCGCGGCACAGAGCCCTATAGACAGTACTGCCCGAGCGGCACGTGCACGCGAAGAGGTTATTCGCCTGAAGCAATTAAAAAGCAAAATCGAAAAAGCCATTGAAGTCAATCCGGCATTACGAAAATTTAAAGACCAGCTACTGTTGGATATCACTACAGATGGTCTGCGTATCCAAATTGTTGATGCACGAAATCGCCCCATGTTTGCAAGTGGACGAGCAGACGTGCAGCCCTATACACGAGCGATACTCCGTGAGATTGGCGAGACTCTCAATAATGTTCCCAATAAGATTAGTCTTTCAGGACATACTGATGCCACACCATTCCCTTCTGGGAACAACGGATATAGTAACTGGGAACTGTCTGCAGATCGTGCAAATGCCTCAAGAAGAGAACTAGTTGCAGGCGGTATGGACACGAACAAAGTGTTACGAGTCGTAGGGTTATCGTCTGCAGTTTTATTTGACAAAAATGAGCCACATAACCCCATCAATCGTCGTATTTCTATTACAGTGATGAACCAAAAGGCTGAAAACGCAGTGACAAAAGATGTTGGCGGCAACCAACTAACTTTCAATTCAGGCCTTTAATCTGAATTCGATATTTTCGTAGTATCGAGTACTGTCATGTTATTACACACTTCAACTAGCCGCTCTCCTGCATGCGTCGCACTACTCACACAAGTCGGTTCTTCGCTCACGATCCTTCTCCTAATCATCATTTTTCCTGACCACAAACTCAGCATATTTCAATGGGCCATGACGCAAGGGGTTCTCGCTGCCATGATGGGTCTTCGATTGCAAATGGCGAAATGGTGGATAATCATACACTTGCTATTTATGCCTACACTCATCGCAACTTTAACGTTAGACCTGCCTCCGATCTGGTTTTTCATAGGATTTCTGGTATTAATGTTGATTTATGGAAAAACCTATCAGACTCAAGTCCCACTCTATCTTTCAAGTCAAGAAGTGACGAAGGCACTAGTTTCATTTCTTCCTCAGCAGAGCAATTTTTCGTTTATTGATCTGGGCTGTGGATGCGGTGGACTCCTAAAAAACCTCAGTCAAATGCAGTCGAATGGCATCTACTATGGGATTGAAGCTGCACCTCTACCATACTTAGTGAGCAAGCTACGAAATCTAGTTTCTGCACCCAACAATAGAATTAGATGGGGAAATTTTTGGAAAAATAACCTCACGCATTATGATGTGGTCTATGCCTACCTCTCTCCTGTACCCATGAAATCACTGTGGGAAAAGGCACAACAGGAAATGCAACCTGGCAGTATTTTTATCAGTAACAGTTTTAGCATCCCAGGCGTTTTGCCCGAGAAAGTCTTAACAATCAATGATTGTTCTGGTTCAACTTTATATATGTGGCGGATAGAATGAGAGCTTGCTGAAGAAATCGCCACGACAGGATTTAGAAGGAAAAAATGGTTGGGGGAAAAGGATTCGAACCCTCACAATCAGAACCAGAATCCTATACCACCAACTTGTGATCCAGGGTGATTAGGTGAGATGGAATGCCACAACCCTTGCACCAAGACAAGGCGTTCAAGCGTTTTGGTTGTGATCTAGTGTGATTGAGATAGATCTTGAACTGGGAGTATTTTTTTAAACGGTTCATGATAGCAAACGAAATTCACAGCTATCGAATCAGGTAGGACTCAGGCAAGCAGATAGAGTTACTGAAACTAAAACGCTTCTGAGAAATATAGGGTTTCGATTTCTTGGTTCATATGAAGTGCTTCGGTTTTCATGTAGCTCGATCTGGCAAAAGCCGGTTGCCTTGACAATAAAAAATACCCTTTCAAGGAAAAGGAGGAGGCCCCATAGCACCTCCCCCTTCAAATGCTAAGAATTAGTGGGCTTTCTTGGCATGCCCTTTCTTTTTCCCATGGTCATCTCCGGCCTTCCCGTGCTCGTCACCGGCTTTTCCATGGTCTTGTCCTGCTTGACCATGTTCGCTCCCCTTACCATGCTCACCGGCTTTTCGATGACTATCACCGGCCTTCCCGTGTTTCTCACCAGCTTTACCCTTAGCAATCATGATGGGTGACCCCTGGGGGGATAATTCGACGGCTTGTGCCGCACCGAATCCTATAAAGGAAATACCAAAGACCCCCAACAATTAGAAACGAAAAAGTTTTAGCCATTCTGGCCGTCCTCCTGTTAAGGGAAAAGATTGGATCCTCGAGTGTCCCAAGCTGGAGCACTTTCTTGAGGACCACTCGTAACACTCGATAAATCTTATCAGGCCATAGACTAATTACAAGGGCCAATAATTGATCCCCGCCGCAAGCAGACGGGGTATTCAATGGAAGCATTATCGGTTGAGAAACCACGGTTTCTCAAACTCTCCCCTTGGTTAGGCATCCCCATAGCAAGCTATGGGGAATACTTTGATTCAAATGGTTTTGGTAAACTCTAGCCGGAATCTAATGGGGAGAAAAGCTGGCTGGGGGAGAAGGATTCGAACCCTCACAATCAGAACCAGAATCTGACGTCCTACCCTTAGACGATCCCCCAACGTAGAATGAGCTTAATTCAGGATTGACATGCAGTCAAGACGAAGAAGGGAACTTCTGTAACGATTCCTTCAGACACTTTTCCTGCCGAGCATTTTCCCCTCACCCCACCCTCTTCCCCAAGGGCCAGGGATCAGAAAGAAAAATAGCCGCTCTAGAAGATTAAATTCTTAGGGCATGTTCAACGCCAGCACGGATTCGTTGGACGGTGCGGTCTTTTCCTAGTAAAGCCATGACTTCATAAATGCCTGGGCTGACGGTTCGCCCTGTGAGGGCAACACGCAAAGGTTGTGCGACTTTTCCCATTTTTAACCCATGACGTTCAATCAAACCCTTTAACATAGTTTCAAGCGTTTCCTTGGAAAAATCCTGCTCCCTTTCAACCAAATCAGCAAATTCCTTTAAAGCGGGAGCAATGGCCGCATTCAAATGTTTGGTGGCAGCAGCTTCATCCATTGTGACAGATTCCATAAGATAGGGCGCGGCACCTTCCACCATATCTAACAGGGTCTCTGAACGTTCCCGCAATGGAGGAATTAAGGCCTCAACCCCTCCAGGAATTCTGCTTATTGCAGCCTGATCATATCCAGCCTTTTGTAAAAATGGCATGAGAGCTTCGGCAACCTGTTTTGACTCATTGTTTCGAATATATTGTGCATTGACCCATTTCAATTTTTCCGGATTGAAGACTGCGGCCGACGACTGGACATGCTTAAAATCAAAATATTCCACCATTTCTGAAAGTGAAAAAATTTCCTGATCTCCGTGTGACCACCCCAATCGTACAAGATAGTTGACTAAAGCCTCGGGGAGATAGCCCATTTCCTGATAAGCCAAAACTGACGTGGCCCCGTGCCGCTTGGAAAGCCTCGCTTTATCTGAACCCAAAATCATCGGGAGGTGGGCAAATTGAGGAACAGCAAAATCCAAAGCCTCAAAAAGTGGGACCTGACGTGGAGTATTGTTCACATGATCATCTCCCCGAATCACATGAGAAATATTCATCAGCGCATCATCCACCACAACCGAAAAGTTATAGGTGGCATACCCGTTCGACCGCAAAATAATGAGATCATCTAAAACACTATTCTCAAAAATAATGTCCCCTTTAATAAGATCATGCACAATCGTTTGCCCCTCTTGAGGAGCGAGGAACCGTAGAGCTGCAGGTTCAGTGGGTTCAGATATGCCACGGTTTCGACAACGTCCATCGTACTTGACGGATTCACCCCGAGCCTGAGCCTCTTTCCTCCTCGCCTCTAAGTCTTCTGACGTGCACACACACCAGTAGGCTAACCCACGACCGAACAAATCCATTGCTTTTTCTCGATACAGGGCTAAACGATCTGTTTGACGGATAGGCCCTTCATCCCAATCTAATCCTGTCCATTTCATCCCATCAAGAATCGCCTGTATTGCCTCATCTGTGGACCGATCCCGATCAGTATCCTCTATACGAAGCACGAAGGTTCCTCCCGAATGTCGCGCAAACAGCCAGTTAAACAAAGCCGTCCGCACACCACCAATATGCAGATACCCTGTGGGGCTTGGGGCAAATCGTACACGTATATCTTTCATCGTAGTTTACGTCTCCTTTTTCCTCGCTATTTCAGAGTAGTTTCACTGCCAACTGAAGCTTTCACCCTCATCCTTCTCTTCTCCCTGAAAGCAGTAGGAATATTGAAATCTACCATCAGCAAGATAGGTTACGATACTACCCTTTTTATGCCTTCATTGAATTCGTTGTTACCACTCCCTATCCCGGTTGGAAAGCAGTAACAGCCCTAGGCTTGTGCTTGCCTTTCTTGGGCCCGAGCCGTAAAATTTCGACTGCTCTAAATATTGATCGCTGTGAAGGAGACACACACATGATCCGGCTGATTCGAGAAGGCTCTTCCAAGTACCCCTGGATTCTCAAATTAATTGTGTTGGGGATTGCCATCACCTTCATTGGCGGCATGGGCTGGTACGGGTACGAAGCCTCACAACCCAATGCCGTGGCATCTGTTGGGCCCTACACCGTCACCAAGCAAGAATACCTTCGGGCCAAACAACGCCTCCACCGCTTCTATCGCGACCAACTCAAACAAGAAGACATTAAAGATGAAACAGTACAACAGTTGGCTATAGATGGACTCGTCACAAACAAATCCTGGTTAATCCTGGCTGATGAATTCGATCTTTCGGTTTCACCCAAAGAACTCCATGACGCTATCGTGAATCAAAAGGACTTCCAGAAAGACGGAGTCTTTGATCCCCAATATTATCAGCGACTTCTCGCCACCAATCATATCAAGCCTCATGACTATGAGCAGCAACGCCGGAATGAACTTCTGATAGAAAAGGCCAGACTGTTGGTATCAGAGGCCACAACTCTCACCCCATCCGAACTTCAGGAAGTCAAAGACCTTCATGCTCGACAAACATTGGAGGGCGCAGAACCTGATATGACCATGTTTGAACAAATCAAAATGCAATTCGTTATGCAAAAGAAGCAACGAGCCATGCAAGCGTTTCAAGCCGCGCTGCGAGCCCGAGGCAACATCACCATTCACGATGAATTACTGTAGCAGCAAGGCATGAATTGAAAAGGAAAAAATGAAAAGAGATACGTTCGACACAAAGATTCTTGACCCTTAATTTTCCGCTATTTTCTTTTTCTTTCAACTTACTTCTCACTTTTATCTTTTCCCTTTTTACTGAATCAACATAGTATCGCCATAACTATACATGCGATATCGTTCTCGCACCGCATGGGCATAGGCTTCGCGAACAATTTCCACTCCGGCAAAGGCAGACACTAACATAAGCAAGGTGGTCTCTGGAAAATGAAAATTGGTCATTAAAATATCCACGACTTTAAATTGAAAGCCTGGCAAGATAAAGAGTTGTGTTTCCCCAGAACTTGCTTGTATTTCTCCTTGTTTATTCGCGATTGATTCCAACGTCCGTGCCACAGTTGTTCCGACGGCCACAAGTCGCCCACCATGGTCCCGAACGTTCTGGATTTGTTGAACGACCTCTTCAGACACCTCAAACCATTCAGCATGCATTTTATGCTCTTCAACCACATCGGTTTTGACGGGTTGAAAGGTGCCTGGCCCCACATGCAAGGTGACCTTCGCACAAGCGATGTTGTTGTCAGACAAGGCTTGCAGGAGCCTAGGGGTAAAATGCAAGCTAGCCGTCGGTGCGGCCACCGCGCCTTCTGCTTGTGCAAAGATTGTTTGATAGTCTTCACAGTCTTGGAGGACGGGTTCTCTCTTGAGATAGGGCGGAAGGGGCATCTCACCATGTTGGCGCAAATACATTTGTAACGTTCCCGGCCCAAGCCAATGGATCACCGTCCCTCCGGGTTGTTTTTCGACAACCTTCGCCTGGCCCGTTTCCTGAAATTCTATCAACTGCCCCACCCCTACACGGCCTTTCAGAAGCACGAGTGCATGTGTGGTATCGATCTCTTTGACAAACAACATGTCAATTTGTCCGCCACTGGGAACTTTTCTCCCCGAAAGACGAGCCGGAATCACTTTGGTGTCGTTCACCACCAGCAAATCACCCGGTCGAAGAATTTCTGGCAGGTCTTTGACTTGGCGGTCAGCAATCTCACCGTGTTTTCGATCGAGCACGAGCAAACGTGCGTGATCCCTCGGAGCAATGGGATGCTTCGCAATGAGGGATGGATCAAACGGAAAATTAAAATCTGAAAGATTCATGACCAACCAATGGGAAATGCTTCAAGGTTGGTTCGCTGGAGTAAGATCTACACGGCTTAAAGAAAGAAGTCTGGTGTCGGGATAATAATGACGTAAGATGGATTGATAATCGTACCCTAACTGAGCCATTTCCCGCATACCCCATTGACACATACCCACGGCATGTCCAGCTCCATGGCCAACCACTTGCACCTGAGATCCAACTGATGTAATAGAAAAATTGGTGCTGAAGATTTTGGAATATCCCACAATGCGTCGCAAATCTTGCCCTCGCACAATAATTTCTCCGAGAGAATGCAGTAGACGTATGCGATCAACCCGGCCAGAAGGGGTAAACGTATATGGCGTCAACGTCGCAATGGCCCCAACTTGATACCCTTCGTTTCTCAGCTGAAACTCTAAATACTCTAATGTAAATGAGGTCTGCCACTCATAACGAGGCGCTTGCTCATCAAAGGGGCAATCCACACCTTTCAAATACGGAAGGTCCAAAGCCCATACATACAATGCGTCTTCTGTGGGCCCGGCTGTCGTTGAAGAATAGGCTGCATAAATAGGACGACGCTCAAATGTCACGACCTGTCCCCTGGTCTCGGATACGGCTTGAAGCACGGATTCCTGACGAGCCGCATGGCCATGATACACCTGGTCTTGAACACTGGCGACCACATCAAAGAGTTGATCCTGATTCTCGATTTGTTTATACAACACATAAGTACGAGCCGCGACGGCTTGAGCTTTGAGTGCCTCAAGCGGCCACTTTGGGCTGACTTCCCCTGAAACCACACCTGCTACATAGGTTTCCAGATTAATTCGATTGATGATCGCAAGGCCCGATGGGGTCTGTTGAATATCTACAGACCCTCGAACAGTCCATTTATTTTTGGTTTTCTGGGTTGAAGAGTTGCTACCACTAGCCAGCACTCTGACATGGTAGACATCTTCACCTCCCTCTACCAAAAGGGATGAAGCAGAAATCGCTCGGTTATTCAAGAGAAAAGCTTCGCCTTTCCGTGCAATAGTGACTCTTGCGGAGATTTTGAAGCGCCTGCCCGAGGGAAACTTCACAAAAAATGGAGACGATGAAGAAATAGCAAGAGACCGCGCCGAATCGGTTAACCCCAGCCGGATTGCATGTTCAGATGCACCGAAACTCGAAGAGGGAAAGATACATACGGACAAGAAAAGAAGGACAACACTGCAACCAAAACTCAACGACACTTTTTCACATTTTTCCCCTGGTATGCAGGTGGACTTGGTAAAAGAACCAGGGAGATAAGACGGGAGAAGCCGGAACAATTCGATCATGGGTACAGACAGAGCATGAATCTCAAATGAGTACGCCTTTCATTTTAGAAGCGTCTCTGCGATCTGCACAGCATTCAACGCCGCTCCTTTCCGCAAATTGTCCGCCACCACCCAGAGGTTCAAGCCATTGGGAATTGATTCATCCTCTCGTACTCGGCCCACATACACATCATCCGTTCCTACGACATCGATCGGGAGAGGATACAGGCTTCGACTCGGATCATCATACACTTGGATACCCGGTGCCGCGGCCAATAACGCTCTGGCCTCATTCGCAACCAGTTTTCGTTCAGTTTCAATATTGATCGATTCGGAATGGCAGACAAAGACAGGGACGCGAACGGTTGTGGCCGTCACCTGAATGGAAGAATCTCCAAATATTTTTTGGGTTTCATTCACCATTTTCATTTCTTCTTTGGAATAGCCGGTGGGCAGAAAGTCGTCGATATGCGGCAAGCAATTAAACGCAATCTGATGAGGATAGACTTCCGTCTTGACCTCACTCATTCCCAAAAGTTTTCGTGTTTGCTCCGCTAATTCTTCCATGGCTTCTTTCCCTGTCCCCGACACCGATTGAAAAGTCGTCACAATAATTCGTTTGATCTTCACCGCATCATGCAGGGGTTTGAGCGCGACCACCATTTGAATGGTGGAACAGTTGGGGTTTGCAATGAGCCCTTGATGTGTATCAAGCGCTAGAGCATTCACTTCAGGAACCACAAGCGGGACTTTCGGGTCCATCCGCCATGCTGAACTATTATCGACCACCACTGCACCAGCTTTGACGGCAATTGGCCCAAACTCTTTACTAATACCTGCCCCAGCTGAAAATAAGGCCAGGTCGACCCCTTTAAAAGAATCAGATTGAAGAACTTTTACCGGGAGGTCTTGATTGCGGAACGTGACTTCATGGCCCTCTGATCGAGCAGATGCCAATGGGATTAAATCTCCGACAGGGAACTTCCGTTCTTCTAGAACCTGAATCATCTCTGTCCCGACAGCTCCAGTTGCCCCCACCACGGCTACGGTATAGGCTATTTTTTTCGTGTTCATGTCTGACTATCAGACCGCAATAAATCGAATGCGGTGATTAAAGGTATCAGCGATTGCAATATTTCCTGAAGCATCGATAGTTACGCCAAAAGGAAAATTCAAAGCACTGTCGGAAGGTCTCATATCGTCACTTGAAAATGCCGCCTGTCCAGACCCCGCGACAACACTCATCTCTTTTTCTTGAGGATTCCATCGCCTGAGCAGATGGTTATCTGAATCAGTAATCAGTACATGTCCTTCCGACGTGACGGCAATCCCATAGGGCCGCGATAACGCCGTGGCCCGTTCATTGGCACCTCGTTCATAACGGAACTCCTCACCATTTCCGGCGAACGTTGAAATGACTCCTGAATCGTTGTCAATCCTTCGAATACGCCCATTAAACGTATCAGCCACATAGAGATTGCCTTCTCTATCAAGAGCCAGTCCACTTGGACCAGCCAAACCAGCTTCAACGGCTGGCATGCCATCTCCGTTGTAACCCGAATCCCCGGTACCCGCATATGTGGTCACAATCTGCGTTTCAAGATTCAACAGACGAATACGATTATTGCTTTGATCTGCAATGTATAAGCTAGACCCATAGATAGCCAATGCAACCGGTTCATTCAGGGAAGTTGTGTTACCTAGACCACCATCCCCGCTCCATTTGGTCTGTCCGGTTCCAACCACGGTCTGAATAGTTCCAGTGTGAGCATCAACAGAACGAATACGATGATTCAGGGTATCAGCAATATACAACGTTCCATGTTCATCGATCACGACAGCCGAAGGAAAATTTAATAACGCCTGCGTAGCCAATCCCCCGTCTCCCGCAAAGCGGTCTCGTCCCATCCCCTGTCCGACTACATAGCGAACGGTCCCACTTAAATCAGGTGTTTGCGTGTAGGCTTTATCTGGACTATCGTCGACATCAGCCAAAGGATCGATTTCTTCTACTGGCTGCTCAGATGCAACCTGAGAAGGAGCCTGTTGAGCTCTCATAGATGATTGAGGAGAGGATCCTGCTACTGTTTCAATAATACCTGATGCCCGCAAGACACGACGGATGACATGATTTTCAGAATCAGCAATGTACAGGTTTCCCTCAGCATCAAAACAGAGGTTTTTCGGCTCGTTCAAGCACGCCAGGGTCGCCAAAGCCCCATCTCCAGCGTAACCCGGCTCACCATTTCCAGCCACCGTGGATAATAGTCCCTTTGGGCATTGATCGATCATGCAACCAGCTCTTTTAACTGCTTCACGATTTGATCGCCCATTTCTTTGGTGCCAAGAAGTGTCGTTCCGGGACCTTCGATATCCTTTGTCCGATAACCCTGCTCCAGCGTTTTTTGAATTGCTTTCTCAATCAATTGCGCCTCTTTTGGCAAATCACACGCATAGGTCAACATCATCGCCACAGATGCCATCATGCCAATAGGATTCGCCATATTTTTCCCCGCAATGTCTGGAGCACTCCCGTGAATCGGTTCAAACATGCCGACCGTAGCTCCAACACTGGCTGAAGGCAGCATTCCAATTGAGCCGGTCAGCATAGCCGCTTCATCACTTAAAATATCGCCAAATAAATTTGTTGTCACAATGACATCAAACTGTTTCGGATACCGCACCAACTGCATCGCGCAATTATCCACGTACATATGACGTAATTCCACATCTGAAAAATCTTTATGTACGTTGATGACTTCCCGGCGCCAAAGTTCTGAAGACTCCAACACATTCGCCTTATCAATTGAATGCACCAATCCTCGACGTTTTCGAGCAGCCTCGAACGCCACCTTCGCAATCCGGTGAATTTCCTCCGTCGAATAGACTTCAGTATTAAATCCTCGATGCCCAGTTGCCGTTTCTTCAATGCCTTTGGGTTTTCCAAAATAAATTCCGCCAGTTAATTCACGAACTACCAGAACATCAATGCCATCGACAACCTCCGGCTTCAAGCTTGACGCTTCAATTAACGGAGAATACATTTTGGCGGGGCGAAGATTTGCAAAGAGCCCCAATTGTTCGCGCAAACCCAGTAAGGCTCGTTCGGGACGGCGCTCATAGTCTAAACCTTCCCATTTCGGACCCCCAACAGCCCCAAGGAGTACAGCATCGCTTGACTTGGCCAACTCCAAGGTTTCCGCTGGCAAAGGAAAGCCTGTGGCGTCAATAGCCGCCCCGCCAACTTGTGCCGTCGTCAATGTAAACGTCCGGCCACAGACCTCTCCAATCGTCTCCAAGACCCGTACTGCTTGTGGCATAATTTCAGGGCCGATGCCATCACCCGGCAACACCGCAATTTGTGTGTTCATGACTCCTCCAGCAAACTCAATTCTATGAAAATATGAAAGTCGCCTAAGCTATCGCTATGAATTTCTTGACCACAATCAGACCTATTGCGTGATGAGAGATAACGTAAAGACAGGACTTATCGTTGAGGCTTATGTGTGAGGCTCTTTTTGGTTAACACAATCCAATTTTTTGTTCGGCTCTCGCATGACGTTCTATTAAGTCTGCCAATTTATTCAGCGCGTTCAGATACGCTTGTGCAGATGCAATAATGATATCGGTATCAGAACCATGTCCGGTCACCACTTCTCCACCTTCTTCAACCCTCACAGATACTTCTCCCTGGGCATCGGTGCCTCCAGTGATAGCTTTCACAATATAGGCCCGCAGATGACTTTTCGTTTCTGTCAACGACGCGATCGTATGATAGACAGCATCGACCGGCCCATCACCTGTTCCCGTTTGACTCTTCAACTCTCCATTGATAAGTAGTTGGACAGTAGCGGATGGGCGTTCGGCCAATCCACTTTCTACCTTTAACCCTTTTAAGGAAAAGCGTTCAGGCACTTTGGTCACGGCCTTATTTACAATGGTTTCCAAATCCTCCTCAAACAACTCCTTTTTCTGATCAGCTAGCCGTTTAAATCGTTCAAACGCTTCTTGCAACTCCCCATCTGACAAAGTATAGCCTAACTTCACAAGCTCTTCCCGGAAGGCATGACGTCCCGACAGCTTTCCCATAACCAGGCGGCTCTGAGTTAAGCCGATCGATTCAGGGCGAATAATTTCATAGGTGTTTTTATCCTTGAGCAACCCATCTTGATGAATGCCCGAGGTATGGGCAAACGCATTGGTTCCCACAATCGCTTTATTGGGCTGCACCACCATCCCAGTAATATTGCTCACCAAACGGCTGGACTTCGAGATTTCTTCGGTTTGAATTTGCGTGTCGGCTTGATAAAAATCTTTGCGTGTGCGCAACCCCATCGCAATTTCTTCTAGTGACGCATTCCCTGCCCGTTCCCCAATTCCATTCACCGTACATTCCACTTGCCCGGCACCTGCATGGATGGCCGCCATTGAATTGGCCACCGCCAAACCTAAATCATTGTGACAATGCACTGAAATAATCGCCTGATCCACGCCTCGGACTTTCGTACACAACGTCTTGATGATCTCCCCAAACTCTTGCGGCGTGGTATAGCCCACCGTATCGGGAATATTGACCGTACCTGCCCCTGCCTCAACAACCGCTTCGACCACTTCACAAAGATAGGAGAGAGCTGAGCGCGTGGCATCCATCGGCGAGTATTCAACGTCGTCCACATAACTTCTTGCATGACGAACCATTTCGACGGCTCGCTTTAAAGCTTGGTCACGAGTCATTCGAAACTGGTGTTTCAAATGAATATCCGACGATGATAAAAATGTATGGATACGGCATTTGGGTGCGCCCTTCAACGCTTCCCACGCCCGGTCAATATCTTCAGGCTTAGCCCGAGCCAAACTACAAATCACCGGACCCTCGACTTCTTGTGCAATACGATGCACGGCTTCAAAGTCCCCCGGTGAGCTGAAGGCAAACCCTGCTTCAATAATATCCACGTTCAAACGGGCCAATTGTTTTGCCACAAGGAGTTTTTCTTCGATATTCATGCTGGCACCCGGAGATTGCTCTCCATCCCGCAACGTTGTATCAAAGATCCGAATCATTCGTGTCATGATTTGGGTCCTCCTTGGTGAAATGGCCTATCGTGCTTTCCCGATTCTATTCTCATATTCGCTACTTGGGGAATTCATCTGATTGAACATCAACTTTTGATTTTTCCTCGCTCATTCCTGCAACCCATTTCCATCCCTGCTCAACCACCCCGGACAACGTATAGGAGGCAAAGACCACAAATAACATGGCTTGAGGATAGGCCAACACAGCCATAAAAATAAGGACGGCATAGACCAAGTAATTAAAGTGATGATGTTCTTGCGCTTTTAACTCTTTTAGGCTGCGATATCGAAACGTACTCACCATTAAAAATGCCAGAGACAGAGTTAGGATAATTCCCAAAATCGGTTTTATACTTTCGCCTAATGCCACTACATGATGATCAAAAATTACTAACGTCGCAATTACGCCCGCGGCACCGGGAATAGGCAGACCAGTGAATGGCTTATCATTGTTGCTCGTCGTGGCCAAGACATTATGCCGCGCCAAACGCAACGCACCACAGGCTACAAATGCAAACATCACAGCTGCGCCCAACATTTTGGGCGTGCTGAGAGCCCAAACATACATCAACAAACCTGGGGCCACACCAAATGAGACCACATCGCCCAATGAATCATATTGCAAGCCAAAGTCACTCGTACTTTTCATCAAACGAGCTGTCGTCCCATCCAGCACATCAAAGACAATGGCAACCAGGATCGCAACCGCTGCAGCCTCAAAGTTTCCCCCAAACACAAAAAGAATCGCGGCAAGTCCACTAAATAAATTGCCAGTAGTCAGAATATTGGGAATCAGCGAGACCACCCGACGTCTTCGTGGCTGCTTCATGAAATTTCCGCGCATGGCACCTCCGCTAACACTGACGACCCGCCTTTCACTTTGGAGCCAACACCAACCCGAACCGTACTGGCTTCGGGAAGATACACATCCATCCGTGACCCAAATCGAATCAAGCCGAACCGTTCACCCTTTTCCACTTGCTCTCCCGGGACCACCCAAGAGACAATGCGCCTCGCAACCAACCCCGCGATTTGCACACACAGTATCTTGACACCATCGGAACGACGCAACATTAGGGCATTCTGTTCATTCATATCAGACGCCTCTGGCTGATTCGCCATCACGAATTTCCCTGGTTGATAGACCATATCCTGCACCGTACCCCCAACAGGCATTCTGTTGATATGCACATCAAATACATTGAGAAAGATACTAATACGAATGCTCTGTTCTTTCAAAAATCGATGTTCAAACTCTGACTCCACAGCAACAACCGTCCCATCACCTGGCGAGACCACAACCTGCTCCTCTACAGGGATCGTTCGGGCAGGGTTTCGAAAAAACCATGTGACAAAGAGGGTAACCAGTCCGAAAAAGAAAGCCACCCACGTTGCTCCCATTGCCCAGGTTCCTAGAGTCAACCCTGCGCCAATGAGAATAAAGGGAACACCTTCTTTGGCGACGGGAATGCCTTGAGCCCGATCAGCCATACGTGTGATATCTCATCAATTTTTTTGCTTGTCCACGAGTTGGTCTTTTTTCAACCAGGGCATCATGCCACGTAACTGAGACCCGACCTCTTCAATGGGATGCTCTTCACCTTTTTTCAATAACGCATTATACACCGGTCGATTGGCCTGATTTTCCAACACCCATTCTCTCGCAAATCGGCCACTTTGAATTTCATGCAGAATTCGCTTCATGGCACGTTTGGTTTCGCTCGTGACAACGCGCGGGCCACGAGTCACATCGCCATATTTTGCTGTGGTACTGATCGAATAGCGCATGTTAGCAATGCCGCCTTGATAAATTAGGTCCACAATCAACTTCACCTCATGCAAACATTCAAAGTAGGCCATTTCCGGAGAATACCCCGCTTCCACCAAGGTCTCAAAGCCGGCCTGGATGAGAGAGGTGAGACCTCCACAGAGAACGGCCTGCTCCCCAAAAAGATCCGTCTCCGTCTCTTCCCGAAATGATGTCTCAATAACCCCGGCTCGAGCACCACCAATCGCACTAGCATAGGCCAGTCCAACTTTGGCGGTATTGCCGCTCGGATCCTGGTGAATGGCCAGCAAACAGGGGACCCCACTGCCTTTGGTATATTCCGAACGAACCAGGTGGCCTGGACCCTTGGGAGCCACCATAAACACATTCACATGGGCATCGGGGCAAATCTGTCCAAAATGAATATTGAACCCATGTCCAAAGGCCAAATAGGCTCCTTTCTTCAGATGCGGTGCAATGTCTTTGTTATAAATGGCAGCTTGGCATTCATCAGGAGCAAGGATCATCACCACATCAGCACTTTTGACAGCATCGGCGGTGGGCATGACTTTTAACCCGGCCGCTTCCGCCTTATACCACGAGGCACCTTCACGACAGCCCACGACCACCTGAATCCCACTATCCCGCATATTCAGTGCATGGGCATGCCCTTGACTTCCAAACCCCACCACGGCAACAGTTTTTTTGGCTAAACTTTGCTGATCCACATCCTTTTCATAAGAAATTTTCATCATGCACTCCTCAATGGAAATTTAGAAATACGTTTTGGGCCCTGTCTTCAACAGAGACAGAACACAGACGTTATTTGGTTAAAATGAGGCGATCTGATTAGTTCGCTTTCGCAAGCGGTCGGGGCTGGGCCTGCGCGGGGCGCGTGGGGTCTCGTCCGATAGCAATCCGGCCGGTCCGCACCAATTCTTTAATCCCAAGCGGTTGGAGTAAATGAATAATGGCTTGGACTTTCCTTACATCTCCTGTCACTTCAATCGTATAGCTCGTCGGAGAGGAATCCAGAACATTGGCTCGAAAAATATCGGCAATACGCAGGGCCTCGGCACGATCTTCAGGCCGCGTATGCACCTTAATCAAGGCCGTCTCACGTTCCACAAACTCGCTCTCACTGATGTCCACCACCTTGATGACATCAATAAGTTTATTGAGCTGCTTCATAATCTGTTCAATAATGCGGTCATCTCCACTCGTGACAAGGGTCATCATCGAAACCGAAGGGTCCAATGTGGGAGCCACCGACAGACTTTCGATATTAAACCCCCGGCCACTGAACAAACCTGCCACACGAGATAACGAGCCAAATTTATTTTCTAACGTTAGCGAGATAATATGTTCCATAATACTGATGTCTCTAGGCAGTGAGCACTGTATCCGAACCCGCCTGGGTCGCTTTCTTATGTGTGGATTGCGGTTTCTTTAGATCTTCAGGATCTTCTAACAACATCTCATGATTGCACCCTCCAGCGGGGATCATGGGATAACAATTTTCATATTGATAGACAGGCACATCGACAAACACTGGCCGATCAATTGCGAGAGCTTCTTGAATCCCTGCATCCACATCTCCAACCGTTTCGATGCGAAGACCCGCGGCCCCATACGCCTCTGCTAATTTGACAAAGTCCGGCACTGCACCAAGATTACTTGAAGCATAACGCCCTTCATAGAATAAATCTTGCCATTGGCGAACCATGCCATGGAAACGATTATTAATCACAAACACCTTAACCGGCAATTTTTCTATCACAGCCGTGGCGAGCTCTTGAGTATTCATTTGAATACTGCCATCTCCCGCCACACACAACACCAACCGGTCAGGAAACGCCGCTTGTGCACCCATGGCCGCAGGCAACCCAAATCCCATTGTTCCCAAGCCACCAGATGTTAACCATGTCCGTGGGTTTTTGAGTTTGAAATATTGCGCGGCCCACATTTGATGCTGACCGACATCAGTGGCCAAAATTGGATCGCGATCTGCCGTCATTTCATATAACCGGTCAATCAGATACTGTGGTTTAATTTGAGCCTCCGGTTCTTGGGTATAGGCTAAGGGATGCTCTTGTTGCCAAGCGGTAAGCTGATCCCACCAAGGCTTCCGTTGCTCCTTTTGATTGCCATTCACCGTCGCCCGAAGAATATTATTCAACTCAGTCACGACACGTTTACAGTCACCGACAATCGGAATATCCACGTGAATATTTTTCCGAATTGACGTGGGATCAATGTCAATGTGAATAATTTTTGCGGTCGGACAAAATTCCGAAACTTTTCCCGTCACGCGATCATCAAACCGCGCCCCCACTGCAATGACCAAATCCGAGTAATGCATAGCCATGTTCGCGACATAGGTTCCATGCATGCCTAACATACCCAAGGACAATGGATGAGTTCCCGGGAAAGACCCTAAAGCCATCAGGGTCATATCCACAGGAATTTGTGTCATTTCCGCGAGTTCCTGGACTTCAGCCGACGCTCCTGAAAACTGCACTCCGCCCCCAATATACAAAATCGGCCGTTTGGACTTCATAATTGCATCAGCCGCCTGTTTAATCTTCCATTTACTCCCATCATACGTTGGGTTATACCCACGAATCGCAACCGATTTTGGATAATGGAACTCTCCAGTATCCATAGAAATATCTTTTGGAATATCGACTAACACGGGACCAGGCCGCCCTGTCGATGCGATATAAAACGCCTCCTTAATGGTCTGAGCTAAATCATTCACATCTTTGACCAAAAAATTATATTTGGTACAAGGACGGCTCAAGCCGGTATTGTCAGCTTCCTGAAAGGCATCATTCCCAATCATTCCGCTAGGAACCTGGCCGGAAAAACACACCATCGGCACAGAATCCATATAGGCATCGGCCAAGGCCGTAATCACATTGGTCATCCCAGGGCCAGATGTAATTAAGGCAACACCAGGTCTCCCAGTCGCTTTGGCATACCCTTCTGCCATGTGCCCGGCCCCTTGCTCATGGCGAGTCAAAATGACGCGAATATCTTTTTGCTGATGCAGCACATCAAAAATTTTTAGGACCACACCACCTGGCAACGCAAAAATCGTATCGACACCTTCACGTTTTAACGATTCTAGAAAAATTTCTGCACCAGTCAGTTGCATGATCCTCACCTTTTGTTTAAAAGACTGTTGAATGGTATGCCCAAAATTCTCGTACTCAAGCTACTCCTCGTACAACCTTCATGTCGTGCTGGTGAGGAACCCTTCTTATAGACGGAATCCCTCAAAAATAAATACGTAATCGTAATCCTTGCTGTTTTTTTAAGTCAACAAGTATTGTAGCAGGATTTTTGTCATTACGGAATATACGCGAGAAGACCCTTCAGCACCCACCCCACACCCAAAAAGGAACCTGTCCATTCATGTGGGAGGCAAAACTCAGACAGTTATCCCAAGATCACTTATTGCGAGAACTATCCGTTACCTACTCGGCATGTGGTCCGGTTGTCTCAGTAGATGGAGAAAAAACTCTTCTTTTCGCCTCAAATGATTACCTAGGGCTGGCCAATCACCACGAAGTCAAACTTGCAGCCATTGGGGCCATCAAGCAATTTGGCGTGGGTACTGGTTCTTCTCGATTAATTTCTGGAACACGAACCTCCCATCACTTGCTCGAACAAGACTTAGCACAATTCACCAAAAGCGAAGCGGCACTCACGTTTTCGTCAGGATACACCACAAATCTAGGAGTTCTTCCTCGTGTTGCCAATGCAGAGGGACTGATCCTTGTCGACCGGTTGTGTCATGCCAGCCTGATTGATGCCTGCCGTCTGAGCCAAGCCACGCTTCGAGTGTTTCATCACAACGATATCGAGCATCTTCGAACTCTTTTAGGCAAACGTCCAATTCGTCAACCAACCGTACTCGTCACCGAAGGAGTCTTCAGTATGGATGGTGATCTTGCGCCCCTGCCTGAACTCGTGACATTGGCGGAAGAATTCGAGGCAACTCTGCTCATTGATGATGCTCACGGAACGGGCGTTTTCGGCGCAACCGGAGGCGGAACGCTAGAACATTTTGGAATAGAAGAAG
This sequence comes from Nitrospirales bacterium, assembly GCA_965223295.1. Lineage (GTDB taxonomy): Bacteria > Nitrospirota > Nitrospiria > Nitrospirales > UBA8639 > Nitrospira_E. Next base: position 53,393 of record CBDCWC010000003.1, read on the forward strand.
CCTCACATATTCTTCATATGGGGACCCTGAGTAAAGCCGTAGGCACTAGTGGTGGATTCATTACCGGGAACAAAAATTTTATTTCCTATCTTATTAATACGTCACGATCTTTCATCTATAGTACCGCCCCTCCTCCAGCCATCACCGCCGCAGCAAGGACAGCCATACAGCTGATTCAGCAAGAACCCGAAAGACGTACTAAGCTTTGGAACAATCGGAACCACATGTATCACGGCTTACAAGCCATGGGCTGCCGAATGCCTCCAACACAAAGCCCCATACTCCCGATCATTGTGAATGATCCTGAACTCGCCGTGGATATGAGCCGCCAGTTACGCGAAAAAGGCCTCTACATTCCTGCTATCCGTCCTCCTACGGTTCCCAAAGGCACTAGCCGCCTCCGAGTGACCGTCACAGCCGAACATTCTCAGGAACATATCGATTCTGCTCTTCAAATCATCCAACAACTTGGTCATTCCCTCAAAATCTTCTAAATCTCTCCCTTACATCCTCATCAACAGCGATTTTTTGAGGTTTCTTCTTCTGAACAGCCGCAAATTTGCTTAAATTTTAACTAGTCAACAAACAAAAAAGCTTCTCATTCAAGAAAATCCTGTTCTATTCCGACAAGATGAGCAGGAATGCTACAGGTCCCCAGTCAATGTCCAGGAACAATTCGCCTCAGGGAGGTCATGGCTACCCCCTTATCATCAGCGAGAGATAGAGATCTATTGTGAAAGCTCAAATATCAAAACAGCTTTTTGCAGGAAAGTTTGAAATACAGGGAGAAATTGCCAAGGGTCAAACCGGAACAATTTTGTATGGCTATGACCTTGGATTGCGACAGGAAGTGGCCATCAAAGTCTATCATTCCCATATCAACGGCCGATTGGTTCGAGGCAAAACCTTTATCGAAAAATCAAAGCCCCTTCTCCTGATCGATCACCCAAACCTCATTAAAATTTTTAATGTCGAAGAACTAGAAGATAACCCTGTCGTCTTCATGGAATTCTTCGATGCTCCCAGTCTCCAGCACATCATTCAGGAGCAGGGTCGGCTTTCAGTCCAAAACATGCTCATGCTGGCTCGAGAGATCGCGGATGTTCTCGTTCATACGCACTTTCAAGGCATTATCCATGGAACCCTCCATCCAGGCCATGTGTTGGTTGGTCCTCAAGGTCAGGTTAAGGTCACGGACCTGGGTTTATCCTGGATCCTGATGGATATTTTACCCAATTGCGAGCCAGAGCTTCTTAGACCCTTGCCATACTTCCCTCCGGAAATTGCGAAGGGAGAACTACTGAATGTCAGTAGTGATCTATATTGCCTGGGCTTCATGATGTACGAAATGTTAACCGGCACCGTGCCTTACGCCGGACTGCCAAAAACTTCGATCATGGGCAAATTAGCTTTTGATCAGACTGACCCTGCATTTGACTTTCCCGATACAGTCCCAGAAGTCGTTTGCGACCTCATTCGGGATATGAGTCGGAACAACGCACATGAGCGGATACAAGATGCGACTCAGGTCCTCACCATTATCAATCAACAATTAGCTAAACTCACACAGACCGAGGAACTCTCCTCTTCGCAGCCTGAAGAAACGACTGCAACATCAACAGCACAGACCCTCCCTCCGACAGCTATTGAAGCACACAATAGCCCGGAAGCACCAAAAACCGTTACACCACCAGCCCCAGATAGACCATCGCCAAAAAAATCGCCCACAGTTCAACGCCCAAAAAGCTTAGTGGACTATGGCAAAGCCCAAAAAGCTGAAAAGTCACGTAAAATTGGAATTGCCATTGTCGTTATCTTGTTACTTGGAATAGCCGGTTCACTCGGATACTGGTATCGCGACTATCTAGAAACTCAGCTCTCAGCTTTCCAAGTACAGCTAGAACCTGCATCGCCAGCCGCAGGGTCACCCCAACGCACACCAAACGAAAATGAGATGACGATCATTCCAACTCAAGATGCGGTACATGGTCAGGAGGCCCAGACAGGAGGAGACGCCCTCACGCAAGAAACCTCTCAGGATCCATCAGAGTCATCTCGTCTTCCAACAAAGGAACAGCCTGCTTCCATAGAGCCTTCAACCCCTGTCCAAACCCTGCCACCTAAGCGGATTCCTACAAGTTCAGTTGTGGTGACTCCGCCATCTGAGAAAGGCACTAAGAACATACTACCTCCTCAACCAGCAACATCCAAAGTGCCACCGCCACAATCTGTGATGCCCGTGACAAAACCACCAAGCTCCAAACCGGTGTCACCACCTGTGCCACAACAACTGCCAGCAAAGACTCCTGCTGCTTCAGACTTAGTGCCTCCTCCCTCAGAAAAAAGCGCAAAGAATATACCACCACGTCAGCCAACAACACCCAAAGCATTACCGCAACAATCTGTGACGCCAAAGACTAAAGCCCCTATCACTAAACCGACGCCACCACCCGTTCAACAACACTTGCCGACCAGTGCCCCGCCAGCTTCAGATGTCGTCGTCCCACCAATTACGAAACCTTTAACAGACGAAACGACAAAAAAACCTGCTTCGATAGAGCCCCCCACAGAAACGATCAGTCAAAAAAAAGAATCTACTAGTTCGACACCGCCATCCATAGATGAGACTCCCCCACCCATTCTCAACGAAACTAAAAAAATACTCGAACCCATCGATCCCTCGGCCACACAACGTTCCTCAGCCACCAAGAAACCTCCCGTTGAAAAACCTTAAATGCATCCTCACTGGAAACACTGAATCCTCTCGATTCATGCTCTTTTCTCTGGAAAACTGTCCACCAAAACAATAAAGGGACTGTTGAATAATTCAATTTCAAGTTACGAAAACGTGTGCAGTGGAGACTTCGATGCGACGGGAATGGTCAAAAAATTCCATCCAGCAAGGCCGCAGCCATTTTTGCGCGCGGAGCGTACTGGTCTTACGTGAGCACGGAACAATGGCGAGAACGCCGCTGGCGGCTTTTTTTCAACGTTCCCATAAGGTGAACCCTAAATGCATTGTCCCGTCTTTCAATCATCTCCTATAATTGAATGAAATCTCCTCAAGAATTTGTTTATGTCTCATGATCGAAGTTATTCGTGCTAGCCAAAGTCCATAGCTTGGGATTAGTCGGGCTGGAAGCCAACCCCATTGAAATTGAGGTGGACATTGGTGGAGGGTTGCCACAATTTTCCATTGTCGGATTACCCGATACCACCGTACGCGAGAGTCGGGATCGAGTCCGGTCCGCGCTCAAAAATACCGGCTTTCGGTTCCCTCCCAAAAAAATTACGATCAATTTAGCGCCGGCTGGAATCAAGAAAGAGGGCGCAGGATTAGAGTTGGGCATTGCCATCGGTCTTCTGGTCGCAGAGGGCATTCTCACTCAAGAATCAGTCGAAACCTACCTGTTCGTCGGTGAATTAGCTCTGGATGGGCGCATCAAGGCAGTACCTGGGGCGCTCTCCATGGCTATTGCGACCCATGCTCCACAGGCTCTCATTTTGCCTCAGGAATAGTGCTCTACAGGCCAGCATGGTCGAGCATGCCACTGTTTTTGGCGTACACACACTGCCTCAAGTTGTTGAATTTCTCCAAGGGGCGCTTGCGCTAACGCCCATCACCACCCATGCAGAAGCCTTTGAACGACAATCCCTGCCCATTGACGAGAATTTTGCTGATGTTGTGAGCCAATTCCAAGCTAAACGTGCGATGGAAGTGGCTGCGGCTGGTGGACACAATCTCCTGATGGTTGGACCTCCCGGCTCAGGGAAAACCATGTTAGCTCAACGGCTTACAGGGATCCTGCCGCCCATGAGTTTTCAGGAATGCCTAGAAGCCAGTCAGGTCCATAGCGTGGCCGGGCATCTACCAACCACATTGCCCCTCCTAACTACCCGACCGTTTCGTGCCCCACATCACACCATTTCCGAAGCCGGCTTGGTGGGAGGAGGCTCTATCCCTAAACCTGGCGAAGTGTCTCTTGCTCATCATGGCGTCCTCTTTCTGGATGAAGCTTTAGAATTTAGCCGTCCCCTACTGGATAGTTTGCGACAACCACTAGAAAATGGCACAGTGACACTTACGCGCGCGCAAGCCAGTTTGACTTATCCGGCTAAGCTCATGTTGGTTGTCGCCATGAACCCATGTCCTTGCGGCTACTGCGGGGATCCCACACATGAATGTGTCTGTACACCCCACCAGATTCGTCGATATCGTAGCCGCCTGTCAGGCCCGCTCCTTGATCGACTGGATATTCATATTGAAGTACCCGCTGTTCCGGTCAAGGAACTCTCAGGCACCACTTTGGGAGAAAACTCCACCCACATTCGGGAACGAGTTGTTCAGGCCCGCCAACGCCAACTCGCGCGTTACCATGATGACCAGACGCTCAATAATGCACAACTGAAGCCTCGACTCGTGAAAAAATATTGTGCGTTAGATGCAGAGGGAAAAACCTTATTAGAACAAGCCGTCACCCAACTAGGGCTGTCGGCTCGCGCCTATGGCCGAATTTTACGGGTTTCCCGAACGATTGCTGATCTGGCACAATCCGAAGTCATTCAACCACCTCATGTCGCCGAGGCCATCCTCTACCGCAATTTGGACCGTCCTCTAACGTCCTGAGACCTATCCAATGGAATCTTTTAGAATATTTCGCTGGTGGTTTATGATTGGGGCTTTGATGGCGCTGGCCGTTATCATGATTCAAGGTGGTGTCCGAGACTTAATGTTGGCCAAAGAACCCTTCTGGGAAATACAAATGGTCGAACTCATTCCTCCGATTTTTGGTGGCGGACTGTTGGGGGGCTGCATTGCGTTAATCCTGAATCGCATTAAGAAATCATCTCCTTGATGCTTGGCTCACTTAAAATTTTCCAGGAAATTTCCTCTAGCCAGCAATTGCACCTGGCCAGTACAATAGTAAGCTTATTAAGCCAAATTTCATAAATTATGGGTTCTCAGAAGGAGGCATTGTGGGGATGGATGTGAAAGTAGGGCCGCATTGGTATCGTAATTCAAATGGGACGGTGGAAATTGAAGGGCTTCCCCAAATTGAAATGGAACTCCGGAAAACCGGCGAGGTCCCAATCAGAGTTAACTTTGCCATTTTTGATTCTGGTGGAAAACTGCATGCCAAAATTGAATCGAATTCTCTTGTGATTAATGAACAAGGCGCGTATCAATTAGAACGCTCCGCCAAGGGTCTCGCCTTAACCAAAACCAGCGACCAAACACGCGTACTCGCTATTAATGTAGGCGAAAATGACCAGGTGGAAATTCCGGAGGGTGAGTTTTATACCCTGAAGGGCCACATCATCAAGATCACCCCTCGAGAATGGTCCGTGGAAAAAACCACGGAAACGGCAGGCGAAACGGATATGCAAGGACAACCCGTTGCCGTTGGGGCGTAACCCTTAGAAACTGTATCCGAAACGGATAGCGAAGTTACCGCCTCGACTCTATCAATCTATTACATTAAATCTCTGCTGCCGGAGCATGACAACGGCCTTCGCATATCGCACACATTCGCGAAGTCACTCCTTCACCAACACTGGCTGGCCCTAACGAACAATTTAAGTCTAACGCCACGACATCTGTGCCTTGGAACGTCCACAAACGGCCGCATTTCTGGCAACAATACCAGAGAGTATAGCCTGGCCATTCTCGATCACGTACTGCCATCAGTCATATTTCTTTCTGAAAGGCCAATGGGCTTCTCCAATATTTACTCAGAAGCTGAATCCCTTGCCAGCAAAACTTGCACTTTCTGAGGGACCGTCTGCAGCCATTCTTCGAAAGGCTCATCCGCATCCACCACAATCTCAATCTTGCCATTGGCTAACCGCCGCACAACTCCTGGCCGTTCAGGGGAAAGGGGAATTTCCACCGCTTCACGTGAGATCTCTAATTGATCAGTCAACTCCAATATCTGTGAAATCTGTTGAAATGAAACGGCTGGGAAAGCACTCACGGTATCTCCGCTATCCTCAATAGACCAAAAATTGTAGAAAGGTCCTGGCTTCCTGTCAACGAACCTCAATTCGTCGAACCATGTATCAATCCGCAAACACCTTGGCAAACACGTGACCGGCTCGATTCATATCTTCCTGGCTGACATCTAAATGTGTCACAGCCCGAAACGCCCGCTCACCTACCGCATTCAGCAATACTCCGGAATGACGACAATCCTCGAGCAATTGTTCTGTGGACTTTATTGACTGGGGGACTTGAAACAGCACCATATTGGTTTCGACGGCATCCACATCAACTGTGACAGCAGAAATCTCTTGAAGCAGGTGGGCTAAATGTTTGGCATGTTCATGGTCTTCAGCCAAGCGCGTCACATGATGCTCCAACGCATAAAGACCCGCCGCGGCTAAAATCCCGACCTGCCGCATCCCGCCACCAAACATTTTCCGCAACCGACGGAGGCGTTCAATACGTGTGGCATCCGACAATACCAACGATCCCACAGGCGCCCCCAACCCTTTCGACAAACAAAATGACACCGTATCAAATGGAGCCGCATACTCTGCAACCAACATCCCTGTTTTTGCGGAGGCATTAAATAACCGGGCCCCATCCAAATGCAGCGCCAGATCATATCTGCGTGCAAGAGCCGTCAACTGCTGAATAGTCTCCATGGGATAGATCGATCCCCCACCCACATTATGCGTCTGTTCCAAACACAAGAGAGTCGTAGGCGGTGTATGTAAATCCGGGCGGCGTATGGCTCGTTCAACCGCTTCAGGCGATAACACTCCTCGGCTTCCTAAAACAGGACACAATTGGACTCCCGACATGGTCGAAGCCGACCCACCCTCATAACGGAGAATATGTGCGGAACTTTCAACAATCACTTCATCCCCAGGTTGTGTATGCAATCGAATGCACAATTGATTGCCCATGACCCCAGTCGGCACAAACAGCCCAGCTTCTTTCCCTAACAATTTGGCAGCCATCGTTTCCAAACGATTGACAGTAGGATCTTCCCCATAGACATCATCACCCACATCCGCAGCGGCCATGGCCTGCCGCATGCCAGCGGTGGGTTTCGTCACAGTATCGCTTCGTAAATCAATCACGTTCATTGGCGCTCTCCCTAAACTACCTCCTCTGAAAGAGCTATATTCTAGGCAACCGCTCGCAAACACACAAGATTTTACGATCACCTTGCTTTACAATGCGTATTCATGAAGCCAAGACTGTTAGTCACGGGCGGAGCGGGGTTTTTAGGATCCCACCTCTTAAAAAAGGCAACAAATTTTACAGCGGCCGGAACATTACACCAGACGGCCTCTACAGCCATACCGAACACGACATTTCACGTCTGCGACCTTCAACAACCCGGAAATGTCCGTACCCTACTAGATCGAGTAGCACCCGAAATTATCATTCATACCGCCTGCTCTGACCAAGGCGGCAATTTGACTGCAATTGCTCCTGTTGCCGGACTTCTGGCCATGCATTCTGCGGAACGACACATTCGATTCATTCATCTATCAACCGATCAAGTCTTTGACGGGACGGCAGCACCCTATACCGAATCCAGCCCAACAACACCCATCCATCCCTATGGCACAGCCAAGGCCGAAGCAGAAACGCTGGTTCAGACTCTGTACCCCCAAGCGACCATTGTTCGCACCTCTTTGCTGTACGATTTACAGGCCCCAGACCGTCACACCCGGCAGTTAATTCAGACAACCCAAACCAGTCAACCTTACCGCCTCTTTATCGATGAATGGCGCAGCCCACTGTGGGTCGAAAATCTCACTGATGCCTTACTGGAACTATCTCGTATTGAGAGCCCAGGACTCTTACATCTGGGTGGGCCTCAACCGATAAACCGATGGGATCTAGGCATGCAACTACTGCAACACTTTGAGGTCCAACCAACACCTAATATCCAGCAAGGCCTCATCGAAGAATCCGGTCTTGTGCGGCCAAAAGATCTTACTCTGAACTCCACACCTGCCCAATGCCTTCTCCACACTCCATTCCTCTCGTTTGCAGAATCTTGCGAAAAATTCTGCAACCAGCACCCTCACGCCCAATAGGGCGTCAGGATAACCCTCACTACAAGCAAAAACTAATCTCAAAGATTCAAGATCTAAGTATGAGAACCGAAAAGAAGAGTGGCATGTGATTGGCCATCTCGACTGAGGACGTGAAGAAAACTTCCTCACCAAACATAGGCAGTCAGATGGCCCATTATTATCAACCTCAGTTCAATTGAGGATCAATCTATGAACTCTGAAAAATTTCGATTAGTCACCCGCAGTGATTTTGACGGACTCGTGTGCGCAGTGCTCCTGAAGAAAGTTGGTATCATTGAGGACATCTTGTTTGTCCACCCCAAGGACATGCAAGACGGCATCATTGCAGTATCCGAGAATGATATTACGACCAATCTTCCCTATGTTGAAGGCGTACATTTGGCCTTTGATCATCACACGAGCGAAACCATTCGCAATACGGGCGAGCGCAGCAATCACATCATCGACCCAGACGCCCCGTCAGCCGCACGAGTGGTTTATCGGCACTATGGAGGGGAACAGACCTTCCCTGCTGAATGGAATGAAATGATGGCAGCCGTGGATAAAGCCGACTCTGCTCAATATGATATCGACGAAGTCCTCAACCCCAGCGGTTGGGCATTGATGAATTTCCTCATGGACGCACGGACAGGACTTGGCCGCTTTCGAGAATTTCGAATCTCTAATTACCAATTGATGATGGAACTCATTGAAAAATGTATCACTCTCACCATTGATGAAATCATTGCCCTGCCGGATGTTCAAGAACGGGTGAAGCTCTTCCAAGAACATGCCGAATTGGCCAAAAAACAAATCCAGAAATGCTCGAAGGTGTATGAAAATGTCGTCGTCCTGGATCTGCGGAACGAAGAGACCATTTATGCCGCCAACCGGTTTATGATTTATGCGCTTCATCCGGAGTGCAATCTATCAATACATGTCATGTGGGGACTCAAAAAACAAAATACGGTTTTTGCCATTGGAAAATCGATTGTCAACCGCAGCTCAGCCATGAATATTGGCGAACTTTGTCTGGCCTACGGCGGCGGAGGGCACCATAATGCCGGAACCTGCCAGATCGGAAATGACGTGGCAAATAACACACTCAATGAAATCATTGAAAAGATTCACGCACAGAGCCTTACCCCAGTTGCAGCTGCTCCGACATCCTGTGCCATAAGCAATTAGCAGACCAAGCCGTTAATCTCACGGGAGGGCTTTTTTAAAAAGCCCTCCCACCCTTCCTTAAAATACAAACGTTCAGCTATGAAGTCCTTCTGATATTCGATGCGCCGAGTGACGATCCAACTAGGTCCTCGCAATTTTTCTTGAAATAGCAACACATAAAGGTCCCTGGCCTATCAAAGTATCATTAACAACCCATTGCCAATTGACATAAACCCATATCTAATGATACATCTATATGTATGAAGACAACTGTCGATATACCTCAATCGCTGTTAGACGAAGCAAAAAAACTCGCTACTGCTCACCGAACCACTGTAAAGGCTTTGATTGAAGAAGGGTTACGCCATGTCATCAGCGAGTATCAACATTCAAGAAAATTCCGTCTCCGTAAAGCAAGTTTTAAAGGGAGCGGTCTTCAGCCAGAGATAGAAGGAGCATCCTGGGAAACCCTGCGAGAACGTGCCTATGAAGGTCACGGAGGGTGATTGCTGTTGATACCAACATCTTGATCTATGCCCACAGAGAAGATTCACCATGGCATGAGTCCGCCAGCCGGCAGCTCATTGGGCTCGCAGAAGGGGCAACACCATGGGCCATTCCCTGGCCTTGCCTGCACGAATTTCTTGCAATTGTGACACACCCACGAATCTTTCAGCCCCCCACACCCTTGCAGGCCGCCTGCGAGCAAGTGGATGCGTGGCTCGAATCACCACGAGCCTTACTCCTCACCGAAACACCGGGTTACTGGACAGTACTACGACAGACGGCAATTGAGGGAAAAATCCAAGGTCCCATTATCCATGATGCACGTATTGCCGCTCTGTGCCAGCATCACGGCATTCAAGAGTTATGGACAGCGGACCGCGACTTCAGCCGTTTTCCTGCCCTCACTCCTCGAAACCCTCTTTTACAATAAATACAAGCCAGCCGTTTGGCGTCTATGTCAAAAACCTACGGGGTCTGGCTAGTTTCCTTGATATAAGGTTCCAGACACCTATTTTCGCTATCAACCCAACAATATCTTCTTTTCTACAATATTCTGAATCATGGACAACGGGATTTTTCCTTTTCGGAGAATGCGGAGTTCTGGTTCGACTTGTAGCACAGTGGAAGGTTGAGCTCCTGGGGTCACGCCACCATCTAAAATTAGGTCAACTTCTGACCCGAGGTTTTGTTGTACTTCTAAAGTTGATTGCGCAGGAGGTTGCTCTGAACGATTGGCACTGGTTCCCGTGACAGGGCCCGTTTGTCTTAAAAGTTCGCAGACCCGTGTATCATTGGGTTGACGCACGCCTATAGCTCCCATGTCACTCACTAAGCTGGCTGATAGATGTGGTTTGGCTTTAAGGACAAGCGTTAACAGTCCAGGCCAGAATTGGTGCATGAGTTTTTGAGCGATTTCAGGAACGTCCTCAACCAATTGATCAAGCTGGGAGAGGTCACCAATTAAGACAGGAAAAGGTTTATGGTCTCGATCACCTTTGATAGCGTGTAATTTTTTTAACCCGGCAGGTTGAAAGACACTAACAGCCAACGCGTAGTAACTGTCCGTTGGGATGACTAAAACACCGCCTTCTTGGAGACAGGATTCGGCTTGTTCGATGATGTCGGGAGATAAAGGGGATTGAAAAGGAACGACTAAAGCCATACTTATAGTACCAATTTGAACTCGCGTATTGATCAATCAATCGGAAGGAGCTTTTTGAGAATCAACCGATCACGTTCAAGCTATTTCATGGGCTTTCGTCCTTCCCCTATCTTTTGCCCTCCTTGGAAGGAGGTCTCAAAGGCCAGGGAATTGATGGCTAAAGTACGCGGTGGGCAATATCCGAGCGGTAATAGCAACCTTCAAACTGGATTGGTTCCAGTGCGGCGTAGGCATGCGTTTGAGCGTTCCGTATCGTCTCAGCCAAGGCGGTCACACCAAGAACTCGACCACCACTCGTCACGACCGCCTGATCTTTTTTCGCTGTTCCGGCATGAAACACGACAGTGTCTTCAACGGATGACTGAGGCAACCCCGTGATTGGCAATCCAGTCTGATACGAACCCGGATAGCCTTTAGAGGTAAGCACCACGCAGACCGCAGATTGATCGTGCCACGCTACCTGAATTTGATCTAAACGATGCTCTACCACCGCTTCAATAATATCCAAGAGATCTGCTTGCAACAATGGCAAGACGACCTGGGTTTCCGGGTCGCCAAATCTTGCATTAAATTCCAGTGTATACGGTTTTCCGTCTTTGATCATCAGCCCCGCATACAGCACGCCATAAAATGGACTTCCCAAACGGGAGAGCCCTGTCACCGCGGGATACAGGACTTCCTCCAAAATACGTTTTTGTAGTTCAGGCGTAGCGAGAGGTGCCGGGGCATAGGCACCCATACCGCCAGTATTCAACCCGGTATCACCTTCACCAATTCGCTTGTGATCTTGGGCCGGAATCATGGGAATCACAGTCCGCCCATCGGCAAATGCCATCACCGTCAGCTCTTCTCCATCTAAGAATTCTTCTAGGACCACTTTTGCGCCTGCCTCACCAAACTGCTGTTCTCCTAACATACTCTTAACAGCCTCTTGGGCTTCAGCTTTCGTGGCACAAATGATGACCCCTTTCCCTTGCGCTAGGCCATCTGCTTTGACCACGATGGGCATCGGACAGGATTCCAACCATGTCAAGGCTGCCTCTACGCTATCAAAGGACCGGGATGCAGCGGTGGGAATCTGTTCCCGCACCATCAATTCTTTGGCAAAGGATTTACTGGATTCTATGCGAGCAGCTTGACGTGTTGGACCAAATATTCGCAACTTGGCTTTTCGAAATTCGTCGGCAACCCCCAATGACAAAGGCAATTCTGGCCCCACGATTGTCAGGTCAATCGCGTTCTCCTTGGCAAACGATTGAAGACCGGACAGGTCATCGACTTTTATCGACACACATTCGGCTAATTGTGCAATTCCCGCATTTCCGGGTGCACAATAGATTTTTGACACGCGTGGCGATTGCGCTAACTTCCAGACCAGGGCATGTTCGCGCCCACCATTACCAATGACGAGCAGTTTCATGATTTTCTAGACTTGAAGGAAAGGAAGTAATTCAGAGAATTTCTGTACACTGGAGTTAATGTACGCACAGAGAATGTTGAAATGAGTTGTAGCTAGTGACGGAAGTGTCGCATACCGGTCAGAATCATCGCCACTTGTTGTTCATCCACCGCTTGAATAATTTCTTTATCTCGAATGGAACCTCCAGGCTGAATGACCGCCGTGACTCCTGCACTGACCGCCGCATCAATGCCGTCTCTAAAAGGGAAAAAGGCATCTGAGGCCATTACACAGCCTTTGATAGGAAGATTGGCTTTCATCGTTGCCAACTTTACGGAATCCACCCGACTCATTTGTCCGGCACCTATCCCCACCGTTTGCTGAGAAGTGGCAAACACAATGGCATTGGACTTCACATGCTTACATACTTTCCACGCAAAATCGCAGGCTTGATATTCTTCATTAGTAGGCTGACGTTGAGAAGGAATAGTGAGGTCACCCACGTCTCGCAACGATCCTAAATCCCGATCTTGCACCAAGAGACCACCCACAATTTTTTTCATATCCAGAGTATCTTGGTTGGTTGACTCTAGAGAACCCACAGCTAACAAGCGCAAATCTTTTTTGCGTTGTAATTCAGTCAAAGCTTCTTCTGAAAATGACGGTGCGATTAGCACTTCCACAAACGTGGATGTGACTTCTTTAGCCATAGCCAAATCCACATCGCGATTACAGGCAATGACGCCACCAAATGCCGAAACCGGATCGGTTTCCCGAGCCCGCACATAGGCTTCTACCGGGACATCTCCCAAGGCCACTCCACAAGGATTATTGTGTTTGACGATGACGACCGCAGTTTCATCAAATTCCTTCGCTAACTCCAATGCCGAATTGGCATCCAGGTAATTATTATAAGACATGGCCTTACCATGCAGTTGTTTGGCCTGGCAGACTGAGGCCTCTTTGGCCTGTTTATCTTGATAGACTGCCCCGGATTGGTGTGGATTTTCTCCATACCGCAGGTCATCAACCTTTTCATACATCATCGACAGCAAAGTAGGAAATTTTTGCTCAGTGGATTCCGCCAATTGTGCATGAAGATAGTTCGCAATCAAACTGTCGTACCGCGCGGTATGAAAGAAGACTTTTTTAGCGAGTTCACGACGCAGACTCAAAGACACCGTACCAGACTGTAACGCCTCAAGTACTCTGGGGTAGTCTGTTGGATCAACCACCACAAGGACACCTTCATGATTTTTTGCCGCCGAGCGCAGCATCGATGGTCCGCCAATATCAATATTTTCAATGGCTTCTTCAAACGTACAACCTGGCTTGGCAATCGTGGATTCAAATGGATAGAGATTCACGACCACCACATCAATAGGCGCGATACCTTGTTCTTTCATTTGCTGTATATGGGCCTCAACCGATCGCCGTCCCAGCAGTCCGCCATGAATTTTGGGGTGGAGGGTTTTCACCCGTCCATTCATGATTTCTGGGAACCCGGTATAACTGGCCACTTCAGTGACCTCCACACCGGCATCTATCAACATTTTGGCCGTTCCTCCGGTTGAGAGAATATCTGCCCCCAGCCCAACCAGGCCTTTTGCGATCGTTTCAACCCCGGTCTTATCCGAAACGCTAATCAGCGCTTTCCCCAACTGTGCCATGATTTCCCCTATCGCTGTATCGTGAAAAAAGTGATGAAAAACAGGAGGTGCAGCTTACCAAACGTCCCTGGGAAACTTCAACGAATAGCCTCTATCAAAAAGAAAGGAGCTGATTCTTCTCATTTCGAATGCTCATTTAAGAAAAGAATAGTTTTTTAGGTTTTTGATAAAAGTAAACCAAGAAAAACCCTTAATGAGACACCAGATTTCCGCAATAACTCTTTTTTGTGGGGAATAAATTCTTATGCGATATCGGTAAAGGGTCTCTCTTCAGTGACCGAATAGTATAGCAATACAATTAAAAATTTTCGTGCAGAAGTCCAACAACAACGCCGTACTGACCTAGCAATTCACATTCATAAAACTATTGCGAGAAAACTCTGATAACAGGGAGAGCCAAGGACCATCCTTCCTGAACGATCAGAAGGAAATTGATGACGTAAAAACGATCGTTCGCATTTTTCATTTTTTTGCGATGCAACGCAATCTCATCTCCACCTCATGCATGTAAAGCGGAAAGGATTGTTCTAATTTTTATGGATGCCATATTTCTACTTGGGGTGCTCGTCATTGCCATAGCCATTGGAGGGTTGGTTCTCATCTTAGGACACAATCCCCAAAGACCACAGACATCTGAGGAAAAGATCGAAGGGACCGATTTCATTCCTTCACAAATGTTTATGGGAACCGATGGCCAGAACGGATTGGCTGTCAATGAACGTACTCAGCTCATTTGCTTACTTACATCACCGACCACTTCGCCACGTTTGCTCCCCTCCACCGATTTACTTGGTTCATACTTAATGAAAAACGGCGAACTATTAGGTGAAGGGAAACGTAGCTACCCCAAAGAAATCGTCACGTTTACCAACGAGCTTCAGCGGCAGAAGGAATCTCTAGTTGCCGGTTTACACATGGATTCGACCAATGGATCGACTCAACGTATAAATCTACTCATTGTCGTTCATGATGAGGAGGACCCTTTCCATGTGGTCAATTTTCTTGACATGGAAACAAAAGAAGGAGGTATCCTGTATGAAAAAGCTCTCAGTACCGCGACACATTGGCATTACATTTTAGATGGACTCATTCTCGAAGCCGACAAACTGTCTCGGCTTCAACCCGACATGGCTCAAGAAAAAGAAATGGCTGGAGCCGCCCCGTAATCCAGCCAATTTCTTCAACGCTCATTTCTCCTCCTTCTCTAACAGTACCTCATCTCACCTGCTATTCGTTACAGTTCTTTGTTATCGCTCTCCGTAGCCTTTTTTTCCTGTTCGTCAGGTCATCACTCATCACCTAACATTACGTCTCTCTACTGCCAGACCGGTTCCCCACCAAACGGGGAATAGCCCCTCCACGCCCAATCCTGTTTCCTCAACCCATGCCTTACTTCTTTTTCCTGTCAAAACACAAGGAACGACGTTACCTATTTTGTAGGGGGAAACTATGAGCATCACACAAACACGTGGATTTAAAATTATCAAATATGTGGCACTAGGGATTGGAATACTTCTTTCCTACACCCTTACTTCCGGATGGAATAGTTCTCCTTCCCAAGATCTCATTCAGGCTATCGAATCACGGGATATTTCCCTGGTCCGTCAACTGATTTCACAAGGTGCCGATGTCAATCAACCCACATCTCAAGGCGCAACACCCTTACATTTTGCTACTCGCTTTGGACAAATCCCGATGACTCAACTCCTATTGGAGGAAGGCGCTGATATTCATGCCATCTACGATACACGATGGACACCCTTACACTTAGCTGCTAAAGGCGGGCACGTCGATGTCGCGAAGCTCCTACTGGACAATGGCGCAGACGTCAATGAAACGAAAGAGATGGTCACTCCTCTCCATATTGCCGTGCAAGAAGGCCATCAACGCATGGTGAGCTTTCTATTAGCCCATGGCGCAACAGTTCAGACACCCTTCCAAGAAGGATGGACAGCCCTTCATATTGCAGCACAAGCTGGAGACAGAGACATTACCCGGTTACTCCTTTATGCTGGGGCCCCAATCGATGCAACAAATGCTATCGGCTTAACACCGCTTCATTCGGCCGCCCTATCAGGTCACGTAGGCCTCACCCGTTACCTCATTTCCCAGGGCGCCAGGTGCTCCTCCCCGACTCAATCACTTCAAGGCATTCAACCGCAAACCATACAAACCGTAATCACAGCCCTTCAGGAAATTCTTCAACATTGTCCGAAAGCTCAAATCTCATAAAAAACATCATACGCTTCTGACAGTCTTTTCCTCGAAACCTTCTCTCACTCATTTGCCAATACCCGTATCATTTGGATGAATTCATTCAATCCTTGTATGATCGACAAGAAGTCTCTTCAAAATCTAGAGTCTATTGCGTTGCTCAAAAATTGAGCCTTGCTTTTCTTAATTCACATTAAGCGGTTTACCCATGCATTGGATATTTTTCGGCCTTCTCGCCGCATTGAGCGAATCCTTCAAGGACCTAACCAGCAAACATAGCCTACGCGAAATTTCACCATTGCATGCTGGACTGGCGGCATCTGCGATACCCATCCCCTTGCTGCTGGGTTTCTTGTTTGTCGGTGATGGATTACCTGCACTTGGACCTTCCTACCATTTGGCGCTGGCTATCGGAGGCACACTGAACATTCTGGCCTTATGGCAATTCATGAGAGCTCTTCAGGCTTCGGACTTGTCTCTTGCTGTTCCCTTCATCTCCTTTACTCCAGTTTTTTTAATGTTTACCTCGCCACTGCTCGTCGGAGACATGATAACGATTCAGGACATAGCTGGCATTCTCTGTATTGTGGGAGGAGCCTACCTACTCCAGGCTCAGGGAAACGAGGAAGGATGGTTGGCGCCTTTCAGCGCCCTGACCTCACGGCCGGGCCCACGACGTATGTTATCAGTGGCTCTCATATATAGCGTAACCTCAAATTTCGATAAAATTGGCACCCAACATTCTTCACCAATTTTCTGGAGTCTTTCGTTGACCACCGTCATGGCAATAGGATTTGCGTTACTGCTACTTCTCAGTCCCCGACAACATGGGAATAGGACCAGTCCCGGAGGCAAGACTGGACTCCCTCTTTTCTTAATCGGCTTCTTTCAAGCTGCTGGCCTCATCTTTCACAACACAGCACTCAGTCTTGGACCAGTCCCTTCAGTCATCGCCATCAAACGAACCAGTATTTTATTCGCTGTCATCTGGGGCATTATCTTCCTACGAGAACCACAAGCAAAAGAAAGGCTTGCAGGGGCAACTTTGATGATCGTCGGAATGACCATAATAGCTCTGAGTGTCTAAACTCTCGAATTTGGGGAGCATAGAAAATTTAAAACTCTGCTTTCCTACCGCCTTTTTGCGGAAACAGATTCATATGAAGCTATGACATCATTCAATTTATCCATCCAATATGAATTGCATTCACCAGGTTTAAGACTCTGTTGTCTTTTCAATGCTCGAGAATGTAAATCCCTTAGTGCGGGAAGTACTTTCGGATTACCAACCTCCTCTGCTGCCTCAACTACTAAATAAGTTATTGGCTTCCGCCTCTGTAGCTCTTTAATAATAGTGGAAATTATTCCTGGAACTCTTCTTTTTGCTAAACCCAGAAGAGCCTCACCTCGAATTTCATCATCCTTTTCATTCAAGCGAGATCTTAGGGCCCGACGAATAGCTGGGGTATCTAAATCAATTTGCGATCCCAATCCAAAAGTTGCCCAATCTCGCACTTCTCTACTGACATCTCCTGACAATTTAATCAAGGTCTTGATAGCTAATGACTGCTCGCAGCCCGAAAGTGCATACACTGCACCAAAACGAACTTGCGAAGAGTTGTGATTGGCTAAAGACACAATTTCGCGAACAACCTGATGTTCATCTAAGTCAATAAGATAGCCAAAGACTATCCCAACAGCACTTAGGACGATAGGAGACTTTTCATTTTTCATGAAACCCAACAAATAATGAATAGTTTTTCTAGGAAAAGCTCTCTCTGGAACCCCTAATTGAGATAAAATATTGACTCCGAGTTCCCTCTCTACAACTCTCCTACTTTTGGTTAATTGAATAGACGAATCAAAAACATCATGAGTCCCACGATAATGAAGGGCCACAACATAATCCCAAGCCTTTTCATCATCGGATTCAGCAAGATTTCGACGGATGAGAGTCTTTGTAGAAAGGTGAGAGAATGACCGATCTTTGGCTTTCATTGTTGGGCGTGTTGAATAATGAAGATATCAAAAGCCATATTTCGACATGAAGCCCTTGGCGATCAACAACCTCGGGGCCGTTCAAAAAAGTCCGTCCAGCAAGGCCACAGTCATTTTTGCGCGCAGAGCGTACTGACACTACGTGAACACAGGAAAATGGCGAGAACGCTGCTGGCGGCTTTTTTCAACAGACCCTTGTCTTACGCCTATGTTCTACCCATGTCACTTTGATCAGAAATTTGAACGTTCTGAAGGACCGGTATTCCAAGGGAACTTCGAAATATCCTTTTAGAGGCACCCACGCCTCGGACAGATGCCTGACACCAGATCACATAGGTTGACGCTCTCATGAACCGACAGACCCTCTTTGATAAAACAAGTTGGTCAACCCATCAACATAATATAGAAATAGTGGACGCCCGATTGGACAGCCAATAGCTAGAGACTGCTCGAAGAATCACCTTAGCTAGGAAGACTAGAAAGAATGATTTTTACAGCTTTAGCGAGTTTTGGAAGATCTTTTTGCGTGATATCCCATACGGCATCAAGGTCGATCCCCAAACAATCATGAACCAGCACATTTCGAAAGGCGGCGATTTCCGACCATTGGACATCTGGCTGTATTGCCTTGGCTGAATCAGAGAGATGTTGTGTTGATTCGGCAAGCACTTGCAAATTTCGAAGCACGGCATCTTGTAGGGTATGTGATGTGACAAACTTGTCATGTCCTTGCGCGGTATTCTCTTGAATTTTTTCGATGCAGTCTACGATATAGTTCAAGTAGACGGCATCATCCTTCATAAGGCTACAGCCTCACGAAGCACACGATCGCGAAGATGTGGATTAAGTCCTTTTTCCGTCACCACGTCTACTCGTCGTCCTAAACTCTCCTCCAGCTCTAAAACCAAACCAGCAGGAAACCAGGGAGTCGTAATCGGCCCTTTTTCTATGAGAAAATCAATATCACTATCAGACGTAGCTTCCCCTCGTGCGACAGATCCGAAAATACGGACATTGTACGCACCATGCTTCGCTGCGATTCGCAAAACATCTTCTCGCTTATCGGTCAAGAAGGCCTGTAGGTCACTCACAGCTTCTCCTGTAGATTGGGAAATAGGTCCACAATATCACCTATATAGAACCATGAGACTTCAATCAAATCAACCGTGACCCCGAACTTTAGGACTGAGACCTGCCTTATCAAAAGGGTCTGCTGAAAAAATCCACCAGCGGCGTTTTCACCATTTTTCCATGCTCACGTAGGACCAGTATGCTCCGCACGCGAAAATGGCTGTGGCCTTGCTGGACCTGCCCTCGCCAGAGCGGCTTCGCGCAGGCAAGCGGACTTTTTTGAACAGACCCGGGGTCTCTGACATGTTAAGTCGTAGAGACTAGATAGAGCCGTTGCTATCATCATTATTCAACAGTCTCCAAAAGCGAAGGTGGATCACAATGCCCTGCCCCAACACTTTGATGTTCCGCAAAACCCATGGTTACGAAACAACTCGACTTTCAATGTGCGAATGAGATAGAACCTCGAAGGAGAATCACTTGATAGGAAGCACGGAGAGGTCGGCGACAGAAACAAGAGGGCCAGGGAAAATTCCTAGTAAGACGACTCCAAAAACGGCACAAGCGAGAACGACGGAAACTTGTGGGGAAAGGGCTAAACGCCTGCTCAGTTCTTGTTCTGATGATGGCTCACGCATATACATCACCATCACGATGCGCAAATAATAAAAAGCGGAAATAGCCGCAAAGATTAGCCCAAAAATAGCCAGCCAGGCCAAGCCCGCATTGACGGCTGCCATAAACAGATAAAATTTTCCGATAAAGCCTGCCGTTGGGGGAATGCCTGCCAGGGAGACCATGAAAACCAGCATAAGAAATGCGCCGCCTTTATGGCGTTTGGCTAATCCCGTAAAGTCTTCAATATCTTCACCTTCTAGCCCCCCGTTTCTGAGAATAGCAACCATTGCAAACGCACCGATCGTCATAAACGAATAAATCGCGAGATACAGCATCAGACTCGATACGCCACGATTGGAAATGTCTGGTTCGCCCATCCACCCCGCAACCACAACCCCAACGAGCGCATATCCGGCATGAGCGATACTCGAATAGGCCAACATTCTCTTGACGTTGGTTTGCACGATTGCCACAAGGTTCCCTAACGCCACAGTAATTAGACAGACCGTCAAAATCAGCACATTCCAGTTAGGCTTCACACCTCCGAATGCCTCCAGCAACACTCGAAGAAACGCCGCAAAGCTTGCGGCCTTTGAGGCCACCGCCATAAAGGCCGTTACCGATGTTGGAGCGCCTTCATAGACATCCGGTGTCCACATATGAAACGGCACAGCCGCCACCTTAAATCCAAACCCAACAAGAATGAGCATGAGCGCGAGAAGGATAATGGGATCATCTAACCCTTGCCCGTTGACCACTGCCGAAATTTCGGCCAATCGAGTGCTGCTTGTCACCCCAAACAACAAGGAAATGCCGTACAGCAAAATACCTGAAGAAAACGCCCCTAACACAAAGTACTTTGCCGAGGATTCGATCGAGCGAGCTTCAAAACGTTTGAACCCTGCCATGATGTACAGCGTAATGGACATCAACTCAATGCCGAGATAAATCGTCAGAAGATCGGCTCCCGAGACCATCACCATCATGCCGACCAACGCTAACAACACAAAGGCGTAATATTCGGCAAGTTCAATTTTCTCTTCTTTGAGATAGCTCATAGATAAGAGGATCGTGAGCCCACTCACCAGGTACAACAGCATCTTCCAAAAAGCGGCATAGGAATCCAGGACCACTAAACCACTGAAGGCAGATACCGGCTCGCCAAAATCTGTCATCGTGATAAGACTACAGACCACTAAAGACCCTAAACACATCCAAGCCAGAAAATCTTTTTTTGCTCGTGGCGTGATCGGATCCAACACCAGCAGAATGCAGGCAATTCCCACAAGAATTAACTCTGGAAGAATCACGCCTAAATCAGCGAGAGGAAGACTCATGGGCTACCCTTCAAACCAAGATGGGCCATAATCTTCAATGCCTTAGCTGTTTTTGCTAGAGGCTCAGATAAAGATTCTTGTTGGACAATGACAGATGCCGATTGTGTAGCCACGACCCTCTCCACACTGCTATGCATCACATCTAAAAGAGGCTTAGGATAGAGCCCAATCCAAAGTACCAGCACTACAAGTGGCACTAACATGGCAAACTCACGAGAATTAAGATCCGTGAGTTTAGGAAGCATCTGTGGCGAGGCAGGTCCATAAACAATCCGCTGCACTAAGTACAAAATATACACGGCCGCTAAAATAATCCCCAATGCGGCTAAAGTCGCCGTCAACTTGTCCCAAGCAAAGACACCGACGAGGACTAAAAATTCACCCACGAAACTATTCATCCCAGGAAGCCCAACTGAAGATAATGCAAAAATCACCAAGAAGGTCGCGTACTTTGGCATGGCATGAGCGAGTCCCCCGTTCTCAGAAATCTCTCGGCTATGCGTCCGTTCATAAATGATACCTACACACATAAAGAGTGCGCCTGTTGTAATCCCGTGATTAATCATTTGAAGCACCGCACCTTCGATTCCTTGAGCATTGAAGGCAAAAATTCCCAACGTCACAAAACCCATATGACTCACACTGGAATAGGCAATCAGCTTTTTAATGTCACTTTGAGCCAGCGCCATATAGGCACCATAAATAATGGCAATAACCGACAAGGCCATAATCATAGGAGTGAAGGTGACCGACGCATCAGGCAACATCGGCAACGAAAATCGTAAGAACCCATACGTGCCTAACTTCAACAAGACACTCGCCAGAATGACGCTTCCCGCTGTAGGAGCTTGTACGTGGGCATCTGGTAGCCACGTATGAAACGGGAACATGGGCACCTTGACGGCAAACGCTGCAAAGAAAGCCCAAAACAACAGGGCTTGCAGACTTGGAGCATATGAGGCATGCGTCAAGGCCAAAATATCAAAGGTTCGCCCGCCTTCAAAGTACAACACTAAAATCGCAACCAGCAGAAGAATGCTCCCGGCCAAGGTATAGAGGAAAAACTTGATGGCCGCATACACGCGATTCGGTCCACCCCACACCCCAATTAACAAATACATGGGGATTAACATGGTTTCCCAAAAGATATAAAAGAGCACAAAATCTAAGGCCACAAACACACCAATTGTCGCAGTCTCCATGACAAGCAAGCTGATCAAAAACTCTTTCATCCGTGTTTCAATCGCCGTCCAGGACACCAGAATACACAGGGGCGTCAAAAAGGTTGTCAGCAGCACTAGCGGCATACTGATGCCATCAACTCCCAAGGCATAATGAATAGCAGGCGAATCAATCCACAAATGTTTCTCAACGAATTGCATGCCGGCTGCCCCATTGTCGAACGCAAACCACAGAGGCAATGACACGACAAGCGTGATGACTGAAGTGGCTAAGGCAATTTGCCGAGATAACACTTCATGCGCAAGCAAAGTCGCCACGACGCCTAGCAGCGGGAGAAGAAGAATCAGCGTGAGCCAGGGTGTGCCCCCTGTTGCGACTACCACTTCAGTCATGAGAGTCCGTTTCTCCTACGCCCAACACATCTACCTCCCCTAGCCCTTCCTTACAAAGGAGGGGTAAAGAAGACGGGAAATACTGCGTAAACCTAACATCTATTATTTGAAACCATTTCATGAGAAAAGCACCTACGCATTCCTCCCCTTTGTAAGGGGAGGCTAGGTGGGGTAGAACATCATTCATGTATCAATCAACTGACCTAAAACTCCTTCACATCTCAGCCTTTTAAAAAAAGATCAATGCCCCCAGTATCACTACGGCGCCGACCGTCATGGCCAGCGCGTAGTTTTGTGCTTGTCCACTTTGAAGTACCCGCGTCACCCATCCTCCCCAGGCCACGGCACGCGCAACTCCATTGACCGCTCCATCAATGATTGCCACATCCACCTGCTTCCATAAACTATCCGCCATTTTTAACGTCGGCTTTGTCACCGTCTGTTCATACGCTTCATCAACAAACCATTTATTCAACGATAGTTGATACAGCGATTGCCATTGCGCGGCAAGACGATCCGGCAAGCCTGGCGACATCACATACACAAAATATGCACCAGCAATCCCTAAAAGCCCCATCGCTGTTGCCGCCACCATGATTCCTGTTGCCGCCGCTCCTTCATGATGTCCCCCACTCTCACTCCCGGGGAACGCTGGAGCCAGGAATTCAGGAATGCCAATATATCCAGCGAGAATACTCAACACGGCAAGAATGAGCAGCGGAACCGTCATGGTCTTCGATGGTTCATGAATATGACCAGCATGGGCAGGGTCCACCTTAGATTCCCCCCAAAATGTCACAAACACTAAACGAAAACTGTAGAAGGCGGTCATCAAGGCTGTTAGTAACCCCAAGACAGTCAGCGCTTGCCCCAGCCCACCTGACATCCACGACGACAGCAACAATTCATCCTTACTAAAAAATCCCGCGGTTAACGGAAAGCCTGCAAGCGCCAGGGAACCGATCACAAAGGTCCAATAGGTCACAGGCAATTTATCCTTAAGACCGCCCATCTTTCGAAAATCTTGCTCATGATGCAACGCAATAATGACCGCACCACACCCTAAGAACAGCAGCGCTTTAAATGCTCCATGCGTGAGCAAATGATACATGCCGGAGACATAGGCTCCCAATCCACAGGCCATCATCATGTATCCCAATTGGCTCAACGTGGAATAGGCCACCACACGTTTGATATCTGTTTGCGTCAATGCAATGGTCGCCCCAAGAAACATGGTGACTCCCCCAACGATGGCCACGACATCCATGGCAACTGGAGACAAGTTATACAGCGGAGCCAAACGCGCCACCATAAAGACGCCAGCCGTCACCATCGTCGCAGCATGAATCAGCGCAGAAATGGGCGTGGGGCCTTCCATAGCATCCGGCAACCAAACATGCAGGGGAACTTGGGCGGACTTCCCAACCGCTCCAACAAAGAGGAATAGGCAAATCAGCGTCATCACCGAAATTTCCCAATTGCCCCCAATCGTTGCCAGCAAATTTACTGTTCCTCCAGCTAGGTTCTCTAACTGCGAAAACACCTCTTGATATTGCAAGCTGCCGAATGTCACAAATACGAGTAAGATACCCAGCATGAAACCAAAATCACCAACCCGATTGACTAAGAAAGCTTTGGTGGCCGCAGCGCGAGCTGATTGGCGTTCGTACCAATGTCCAATCAGCAGATAAGAACACAGTCCCACCGCTTCCCAAAAAACAAAGAGCTGTAAGAAATTATCAGACATGACGAGCATCAACATGGAAAAGGTAAAGAGCGCAATATTACTGAAAAAACGAGCATAGCCCGGCTCACCATGCATATAGCCAATGGTGTACACATGCACAAGAGAACTAACGATCGTGACCAGCATCAACATCGCTGCCGTTAATTGATCGATAAACAGTCCTAAGGTAATGGTGAGATTACCTGAATCCGCCCAGGTATAGAGTGGAATGCGCAACACCGTTCCACCGGCAACTTCAGTCAAAGCCATTATGGAAAGAAGAAAGGAGCCAACAACGGCAGGAACAGCAATGAAATGCGCCCGTTCCTTGATGACATGGCCACCTAGACCAAGAGTCACAAAGACAAGCAATGGAAGAAGAGGGATGAAGGCGTAAATCATCGCCCTACCACTTCAACAGCCGGAAATCATCGATATTGATGCTAGCCGAATGTCGATACAGCGCAATAATAATCGCGAGCCCAACCGCGACTTCTGCCGCAGCGACCGTCAGCGCGAAAAAGACAAACACTTGGCCGGATAAATTTCCCAGATAGGAGGAGAATGCCACAAAGTTAATATTTGTGGCATTCAGCATCAGCTCGACAGACAGCAGAATGATAATAATATTTCGGCGAATGAGCACACCCACTAATCCTATCGAAAACACGATACCGCTTAAGACAAGATAGTAGGTGACGGGAACTTCCATTAATCTTTGACCTTCAAAATACCTTTTTTGGTGAGGATCACGGCTCCAACCATCGCAACCAATAAGATGAGGGACGCGACTTCAAATGGAAAGAGATACGTGGAATACAGAAGCTCACCGATCGATTCGGTATTCCCTTTGGTGAGTTCAATGGGGGCCTGAGAAGCCGGGAGGGTGTCGCCAAGCCTCGTCTCCCCCTTTACCACCAGGAGAACGGCTTCCGCGAACAACATACATCCAAGAAATAACCCGACGACAAACTGGCTATGAAAATGTTCTTCTCTTTTTAAATTCAGCAGCATGACCACAAAGAGATAGAGCACAAGAATAGCCCCCGCATACACGAGTATCTGTATCACGGCCAAAAATTCGGCATGCAAGGTGACGAACAGACCAGCCACGTGAAAGAACATGACCAAAAGAGCCAACGCACTGTACACCGGATTTTTGAGTGCCACGACTATTCCGGCGGCAGCGACAATCACGCTGGCAAAATAAAAAAAGACAAAGGTTTCCATGATTAGGCAGAGGAAATTAAGAATGCTGAGTTAGCAGATTTTCAAGACAAGTCTTCCAACAATCGTTCCTAAGTTTCCTAGGCGTCTTTCTGAGGAATTTCTTTAAACCCAACATTAAAGTAGGCCACATTCGGATGTTGAAACTCTAACCGTTTTTCCCGAACCGGAAAATTCCGGTCACCCATGGCCAGTAATTGCTGTTTATTCAAGTGTAACTGCCGTTTATCGTAGACAGCCCATTCATATTCTTGAGTCATCCCCAGCGCATCCACCGGGCAGGCTTTGACACAGAGACCACAAAATAAACAGCGAGTCATATCCATGTAATATTCCTTGGAATACCGCTTCGCGGGTTCTTTAGGGACTTCAGCACTCACCACCCGTATCACGCGAGATGGGCACGCCGCTTCACACAGATCACACCCCACACATTTTTCCGTTCCATCGTCGTACCGCAACAACGCTAACATTCCTCGGTAATTCGAAGGCAAGGGCTTTTTCTCATGAGGGTACTGCAGCGTAATCGGCCGATACTTCAATAGATGCGCCATCGTGGCCTTCATACCTAACAACAGTTCATAGAAGGTGAGAGTCTTCACCCATTCTTTGATATTCATCGTTCTTTCATCACCCTCATCATTACGGGAAAAGATAGGCAATAATAGACGTCACAACGATATTCCCCAGCGCAATTGGTAACAGCACCTTCCATCCGAACCGCATCAATTGGTCATAGCGCAACCGAGGCAAGGTGGCTCGCAACCAGAAAAACAAAAAGAGAAACCCTGCCACTTTAGAAACAAACCAAAAAATTCCCGTTAACCAATGAAGAGATTCAGGGCCTTGCAACACTTCCAAGGGAGCATGCCACCCGCCAAAAAATAAGACGGTCGCCATACATGACACCAAAATCATGTTGCCGTATTCAGCCAAGAAAAAGAATGCGAACCGCATACCGCTATATTCGGTAAAAAACCCAGCGACGAGTTCACTTTCTGCTTCCGGCAAATCAAATGGAGTCCGGTTAGTTTCTGCCACGGACGAAATCAAAAACACTACAAAGGCAATGGCTTGCGGAAAACCTCCTCCCCCAAAAAAGTACCAATTCCAAAATCCACCAGCTTGGGCATTCGTAATGGTGACCAGGCTCAAGGAACTGGAAAGCAACAGAATCCCCACGATCGACAGACCGACGTTCAATTCGTAACTAATTAATTGTGCAGCCGAACGCAGACCGCCCAACAAGGAATATTTGCTATTCGAGGACCAGCCTCCCAGAATGATGCCGTAGGCCCCAATAGAGGCAAAAGCCAAAATATAGAGCACCCCAATATTAATATCGGAAATGACAAACGGCTTAAAATTCACGCCGTTCACATCAACGGTCCAATCCGGACCAAAAGGAATGACGGCAAACCCTATCAATGCAGGAACCAATGATAAGATCGGCGCCATGCTAAACATTAACTTGTTCGCGCCGGCTGGAATGATGTCTTCTTTAAAAAAGAGTTTTAAGCCATCCGCCACCGGTTGCAAAATACCATAGGGACCCACTTCCATCGGCCCCATTCGATCCTGCATCCACCCCAGCACCTTGCGTTCCAGCAGCGTGAGCAGGGCCACAGTCAGGAGCACCGCCATCATCACTGCGCCTATTTGGCCTAACGTTAGCCCTAACCGAATAACCGTTTCCATAACGGATTCACTCCTCTCCTCTCTTTGGCAACACGCAAGCAGTCAACCGCCTTGGCCCCCTGCTACTTTTTCTAAGTAGACATGAGCGACCTTGAAGTACGGCACTTGAGTTTCCGGATCAACCATATAAGGCAACAATTGCCGAATCTCTTCATCAAAATGCTCAGGAAAGACCGCAACACCTTGGGGAATGCGTTCACGCAATCCAATTGGTGTCACCACTTCACCTAAGCGATTGCGAACCTTTACTTTATCGCCTTCAGAAAGGCCATGCCGAACGGCCTCTTCAGGATGTAGATAGAGCTTGCCAGTGGATTCAACCTGTAACAATCCTTTGGCTTTTCGGGAAAATTTCCCCGAATGGAATAATGATTGAGCAACCTGCAAAACAATTTCATGGGCCTCCGCTGCCTTGCCAGACAATTGATAGCGTGCAGCGATATCTCTTTGATAATCAGTTGTGATATATCGGGCAATCGCAGAGGATTGTGGTTGCGCCGGTAATGGAGCGGGCCCCAAGGTGCGGGCGCCAGGGAGAAGATTACGAATTTCTTTTCCGATTTCTTTCACCTCACCATATTCCATCGGGTCATCCATCATCACCGAAAGCGCCGAGAAAACTTCCCAGTCCGGCCGACTTTCACCAACCAAATCCATGGCTTTTCGCACGGGTTGGATATGCCCTTCTGTATTGGTAAAAGTCCCGTCTTTTTCAGCATAAGAACAGGCAGGAAGCACCGCATGCGCATGCTGAGCCGTTTCAGTCAGAAATAATTCTTGACAGATTAGCAATTCGAGCTTCTCCAATGCCGTGTGAATACCTGATGAAGGCGGTAAGGAGGCTAACGGATTTTCACCTACGACCAATAGAGCTTTCAATTTTCCTTGCTGCGCATCTTCAATCATCTGTGGCAACGACGAACCAGGCGTATCGGGAATTGTTCGACCCCATGCTTGCGAGATGTTTTTGCGCACTTCTGGATCCCCCAACGATTGTCCGCCAGGCAAGACAGCTCCAGTTCCACCCATTTCATATGCGCCTTGATCATTATTTTCTTCAGCCATGGGAGCCAATCCACAACCAGGCTGTGTGAGTTTTCCAGTCACCAGCAACAGGTCCAAAAGATTCATGGTCATCCCAAATCCACCTGAAGATCTCAGCACACTAGGCCCGACAAGAATGACGACTCTTTTCCCTTCACCAAATACCTTGGCTGTCTGAAGGAACGTTTCCGAAGAAATTCCAACCTGCGCATAAATAGCATCCCATGTCAGCGCTTCAAGTTTAGCCGTGACATCACTGAAAAACGACTGGGCCTTGGCCTGTAATTCTGTATCGAGAATTGACTGGGTCAACGCGGCTTTCAGAAAACCTAAAATTGCCGCCGCATAGTCTGTTGGCTTCACCTCAAGATGATGCTGCGCCAGATTGGCAATATTACTGACATTCTCAATAGCGGCTTTTAACGCCTCAATCGTGATTAACGTTGCACCGCGCCGTTTCACCGCGTTTTTCACTTTCAACCCGGTGATGGGATTTGTCTCCGTAATATTCGTGCCGACGAGTAACAACACATCAGCTGATTCAATGTCTTCAAAGCTGACTGACCATCGATGAGTCCCTTGCACTCGTTGCAGGGCATGCACACCGTTCAGATGACCATACCGCGCACTCGTATCAATGCGATTCGACCCAATCACTCCACGCATGAATTTCTGGAACACATAAATATCTTCATTGGTGCAACGTCCAGAAATAAGCCCGCCAATTGCATCAGCACCGTACTTCGCCTTGACATCCAACAAACGCTTGGACACTGCTTCCAAGGCTTCTTCCCAAGGCACCGGCCTAAAACTCGCTCCCTCACGCAGTAAAGGAGAAGTGACTCGATCAGGATGTTCACTGACGTGATAGCCAAAAAATCCTCGTGCGCACAGATCCCCATTATTTCGACCAGACCCTTGGGTAGAATTAATTTCGATCAGCGCATTGTTTTTTGTTTGAAACGTCACCTGGCATCCATCGCCGCAATACCCACAGACTGAATCGGTGCGCTTAAGCATCCAGGGACGAAATTCATACATTGAAAGGCGACTAGTAATTGCGCCAACCGGACAAATCTGGACACAGCCTCCACAAAATTCGCAGTCCAACTCATGCGACGCGAAGCTCTTGATTTCCGTCAACGTTCCCCGTCCCATGGGGGCAAGAGCTTTCACATCCATGACCTCATCGCAATAGCGCACACACCGCATACATTGCACACAACGATTCATTTGCGTTTCGATCAGCGGACTAAAATATTCTTTTTTAAAGACTCGCTTTAGTTCCGTAAAGCGGCTCTTCGTGGCTGTATATTCATGCGAAAAATCTTGGAGATCACAGCGCCCACCTTGATCGCACACCGGACAATCCAAGGGATGATTGGCCAGAATGAAATCTAACACCGACTTCCGGGCATCTTTGGCTTGAGTTGAAGATGAGGATTTGACCACCATCCCCTCCGCCACTGGTGTGCTACAGGATGTTTGCAGACGCGGCATCTTTTCAATTTCGACAAGACACATACGGCAATTCGCATCGGGCGCTAACTTGGGGTGGTAACAAAAATGTGGAACCATCACACCTACTTGGCGAGCCGCTTCAATCACCAGCGTCCCTTTGGGCACCGTGGCTGTTTGGCCGTCGATCGTGAGAGTCACCATCTCAGTTGTTGTTGATGAAACCGCCATACGTTCAGGACCTATCGTGACAAAACCGGAATCTCTTTCGTGCGAGGCATCGTCGCTTCTGCCTCTTTGATTAAGGCCTCATATTCATGACGAAAATGCTTCAAGCTACTCTGAACAGGTCCAACTTCCGCTTCGCCAAAGGCACAGACGGTGCGTCCGGCAATATTTCCACACAGCTCGTCCAACATTTCAAGATCGCCAGCTCGCCCTCGTTTATCCCAAATGCGCTGAAGAATTTGCGTCAACCAAGAACTGCCTTCACGACATGGCGTACATTTCCCGCAAGATTCATGGTAGAAAAATTCCATGAGCCGCAGAGCTGCCCACACCATGCTCGTGCCCTCTTCCATGACGGTCACACCACCGGAGCCTAACATGGATCCAGCCATGGCGACCGCTTCAAAATCCATTTTGACATCTAAATGCTCAGGGGTCAGAATCGGGGCTGAAGCTCCGCCAGGGATAAACGATTTGAGCGGTTTATCAGACCGCATCCCTCCACCCACATCATAAATAAATTCACGAAAGGGAATGCCCATCGGGACTTCATAGTTGCCCGGACGCTTGACATGGCCGCTCAAACAAAACACGCGAGTGCCACAACTCTTTGGGGGAGAACCAATCCCTGCAAACCATTCGCCGCCACGATTAATGATCGATGGAACGTTCGCCATCGTTTCAACATTATTGACCACAGTAGGCTTCTGATAGAGGCCATGCGTCGCGGGAAACGGCGGCTTGAAGCGAGGCATGCCCCGTTTGCCTTCTAAGGATTCCAACAAGGCCGTTTCTTCTCCGCAAATATACGCACCGGCACCGGAATGCACATAGATATTAAACGTCTTTCCGCTTCCTAACACATTCTGACCTAAATATCCCCCGGCATAGGCTTCTTGAACTGCTCTTTCCAGAATTTTTGCACCAAGGCGAAACTCGCCTCGAATATATATGTAGGCCGTCTCCGCACCAATGGCAAAACAGGTAATCGCCATGCCTTCCAACATTTGGTGAGGATCACGCTCCATCAATTGCCGGTCTTTAAAGGTGCCTGGCTCGCTTTCATCGGCATTGCAACACAGATATTTGGGACCAGGATGATCTTTGGGAATAAACCCCCACTTCACACCAGTTGGAAAACCTGCTCCTCCTCGTCCCCGCAAACCGGATTTCTTGACTTCTTCAATGACCTGATCCGGCTGCATCTCTTTCAATACTTTGCGAAGAGCTTGATACCCGCCAGCTTTCTCATAGTCAGCCAACAACCCCGTATAGCCTGGCTGTTCCATATTTTTGAGAAGGATTTTTTCGTACTGCGCCATTAGATTGTCTAACCGTTATGACTTAAGATTTTGCCAAAGGCACTGGATACATAAACGGCCCACTTTTTAAAGGGCAGTCTCCATCCCGAGCAAGATCATCTAAAACCCGTCCCACCTTTTCTTCCGTTAATTGCTCATAA
Source organism: Nitrospirales bacterium (assembly GCA_965223295.1). Classification (GTDB taxonomy): domain Bacteria; phylum Nitrospirota; class Nitrospiria; order Nitrospirales; family UBA8639; genus Nitrospira_E. The sequence goes on from CBDCWC010000003.1 coordinate 84,993, forward strand.
TAATCATCATTCACTTGCATCATGGGTCCCGTGCCGCAAGAACCTAAACATTCTACGACGCTAAGCGTGAAGATATTATCTTTCGTGGTTTCCCCCGGAATAATATTGAGCTTTTTCGAAATCCAACCCACCAAGACGTCCGAGCCTACCAACGCACACATAAGGGATTTGCAGACCTGCAGATGAAACTTCCCAATCGGCTTGAGATTGAACATCGTATAAAACGTGACCGTCTCAAACACCTGCGGTGGAGTCAAATCTAAAACTTTGGCAATATCTCGCATCGCTGGCTCACTCACATAGCCTTCCTCCCGTTGTGCCAAATTGAGCAACGGCAGCAATGCCGATCGTTTCACCGGATAACGGGAAAGAATATCTTCAATCTCGTCTTTGAATTTCGTCAGCAGCATATCCTGATATTCTTCATTTCCTCCCCTTTGTAAGGGGAGGATAAAGGTGGGGTAGAAGTACCAACTCTTCCACCGATCTAATAATTACAACCCCTTAACCTTTTCTACCTTTCACTTCTCGCGTTTGACGTCTTCACTATCGATCACATTCACCCATGACAACATCATAAGTCCCAAAGATCGTGATGATATCAGAAATCAGATAGCCTCGAGCCATATGGTCAAAAGCTCCCATATGCACAAACGATGGAGAACGAATTTTTAACCGATAAGGCCGAGAGCTGCCATCACCAATAAGGAAAAAGCCGAGTTCACCCTTAGGGACTTCCGTCCCGCAATAGGTTTCTGCCTTGGGAGCTTTGAACCCCTGAGTAAAAATAATGAAATGATGAATCAAGCTCTGCATATCTCGCATCACTTCAGGTTTTGGTGGCGGAATAACCTTGGCATCCTCAGCCAGAATTGGCCCCTCAGGCAACTGATCTAAACATTGTTCGACAATTCGCGCACTCTGCCACATTTCCTCCATGCGCACCCAATACCGGTCATAGGTATCCCCGTCCTTACCCAACGGCACTTCCCATTCCACCCGATCATAGACCCCATAGGGCTCGAGCTTGCGAATATCATATGACACACCTGACCCTCGTAGCACTGGTCCGGTCAGCCCGAAGTTAATCGCATCCTCTCCTGAGATAACCGCGACTCCTTTCGTCCGGGCCACCCAAATACGGTTTTTTTGGAGCAGCGTGTCATATTCACGGATATGGTCGGGAAAGGTTTTCAAGAATTCCCGTAGCGTCGCGATAATTTCTGGAGTGAGATCCGCATCGACACCCCCGATCCGGTAATAATTTAGCGTCAAACGCGCCCCGCAAAGTTTCTCAAAGAGATCCAACAAGACTTCCCGTTCGCGGAATGTCCAAAAAAACACCGTCATCGCGCCAATGTCCAACGCTTGGGTCCCTAACCAAAATAAGTGACCCACAATTCGTTGCACTTCAGCAATGATTGTTCGCACATATTCAGCCCGTTCAGGAACTTTCATGCCAATGAGTTTTTCCACAGCCCGCACATAAGCATAGTTATTCGTCATCGCGCAGACATAATCCAGGCGATCCGTATGCGGCAGCACTTGCATGTAGGTGAGCCCTTCGGCCAATTTTTCTACACCTCGATGCAAATACCCCAAATCCGGCACGGCCTTGGTTACCCGTTCACCATCTAACTCCAACACGACCCGTAACACCCCATGCGTACTGGGATGCTGCGGCCCCATATTCAAAAGCATTTCAGTCGTACGTTTGGAATCACCAGGCCGGTCATCCGCCATAAACTGATGCCGCTGATCATTAGGCACTTCCGCCTCAGACCATTCCCCAACGGGCTCGTCAAGCTTAGGCAAAAAATCAAACCGACTTCGCCACCCGCGGCCTTCAGCCGGAAAATCTTTTCGCAATGGATGCCCTTCGTCATAATCTTCCGGCATGAGAATACGCCGTAAATCCGGATGGCCCAGAAAACGAATGCCCATCAGGTCATAAACTTCGCGCTCTAAAAAATTGGCGCCGCGCCAAATATCGCTCACCGATGCTATTTCCGGCGACTCTTCAGTCACTCGAGACTTAATGCGGATCCGAGTCCCATGAGGCAATGAGAGAAATTGATAAATCACTTCAAACCGTTGCGCATCATCGGGATAATCGGCGGAACAAATATCAGTAATATGATCAAATGCCAAGGTCGGCTCATCATGGAGAAATGTGGCGACTTCCCGCCAATGCTGTGGAGTCACTTGTGCCCAGAGGTCACCACGGGTTGGGTCTTGTTCAGCCGAAAGCACGGCCTGGGGAAACTTGGCAACAATGGTTTCGAGGAAAGGGTGCATTCACTCACACTTTGTTGGGAATTAATGAAATTCAGGACAGGAACAACAACACGAGTGACAACCTATTTGACAAAATACTTTTCTTGTTGAATTTTCTCCTGAAGCTTAATCAGACCATCCAGTAGAGCTTCAGGCCGGGGAGGACAACCGGCAATATATACATCGACAGGCACAATTTGATCCACCCCTTGCACCACACTATAGCTATTGTAATGGTTGCCGGATGTTGCACAGGACCCCATGGAAATGACATACCGCGGTTCAGCCATTTGATCATAAATTCGACGAATCACGGGAGCCATTTTTCGGCAAACGGTGCCGGCGACGATCATCAGATCCGATTGCCGTGGCGAGGCTCGAAAGACTCCCGCCCCAAACCGGTCAATATCATAGCGAGACGACACGGATGCGATCATTTCAATGGCACAACAGGCCAGGCCAAAGGTCATAGGCCATACCGCCGACTTCCGACACCAATTAATGAAATAATCTAAATTGGTGGTAACAATATTGGGTTCGAATTGTCGTTCAAGAATGCTCATAGATTATTGTCCAAGAGGACGGGCGGGATATTGTACTGCCTGACACCGGATATTTCTAGGCCTAAAGACCTATTTCTTTAATCCCAATCCAATGCGCCTTTTTTCCAGGCATACCAAAAACCAACGATTAAGATAGCTAAAAATAGACCCATCTCAATTAACCCCAGTAATCCTAGCTTTTTAAAGACCACCGCCCAGGGGAAGAGAAACACGACTTCAATATCAAAAATCACAAACAGCATCGCAATAATGTAGTACCGCATGGGAAATTGCACACGCGCATCCATAAAGAGCGGACTCCCGCTTTCATACGGCAACAGTTTTTCCCGGTAGGGCCGGCTTGGTCGCAGAAGCCAACCTGCTAATATAGAACCAACCCCAAAGAGGGTGCCTATCACCATAAAGATGATGATAGGAAGATAATTAAAGGGAACCGGCTCATTACCCATCTATTGACTCTCCATAAAACTCATGATCCACACCGACAGATGCTTGAACTCATATCTCGTTCAATGATCTATTCAGTAAGAACTGGGAATGGTCAAAAAAGTCAGCCAGCAAGGCCGCAGCCAGGTTGACGCGCGGAGCGTACTCCCAGTACGTGAGCGCGGCAAAATGGCCAGAACGCCGCTGGTGGCTTTTTTCACCATTCCGCTTAGAGCACATCATCAAAAAATGCACGATAGCGTAACCCTTGGAGCGGTCTTTCCTCAATCCCCTTCCGTTGTACTAAAATTTTGAAGGTCGTGCCCATCCCGTGAGGACGTAAGAGCTGGCTCAACGCTTGAACCTCCTTTGCTTCCTGCTTCAGATCCATCACCATCTCTTCAACACCTAAGCCCATCAGCCAATTCGCCAACGTCGTAAAACCCAGAGGTTCAAGTCCGTGCTCTTTCCCCGACTGGGCCAACACTGAAAAATTTACGTGGGCCGTCATATCTTGCTCGCCCACACGACAAAAGGGATTCGTTGACACGGCATGGCGATGGTAACATAAGAGCGTGCCATTTTTTCGATGAGGTGCGTAATAATCGTCCCGAGTATGACCATAGTCGATGGTGATCACCATACCCTGACGCAGAGCCTGCGCCACATGCCTCATCCATTGTTCGCTCTCGACATGGAGTTCAGAGGTTTGCCCCTCCGCTAACACCACACGATGACGCTGCATATAGTCATCCAATGTTGTGGAAGTGAGTGGACGGGCTCGTTCCACAAACGTTCCATCTTCAAAATCTACGAGCAGCTCTTGGATTTCCTGGTTGTCACAGCGAAGACGGTGGACAGGAAGAGCATCCACCAGTTCATTCGAGAACATGACGCCAGTGACGGAGTCTTTGCTGAGTTGCCCAATAGAGGACTTCCACGAAACATGTGTCTCCACCCACACACGGCTCATCTCCTTTCCGATGTAAGCCTCTTGACGTGACCGAAGGTGAGGACTCTGTTCGACAATGCGGTAGCGCAGACGATTGAACAAATCAGGTGCAATGTCCTGGCAGTGTTGGAGAAAGTCTGCGGCAAATGTGCCATTTCCTCCACCCATTTCAACAAAGGTAAAAGGATCGGGACGACCTAATTGTTCGTCAATCTCTAGGACTTGGCGCAGTAAAGTCTTGGCCAGAATAGGCGATAGTTCTGGCGCAGTATAAAAATCGCCGTCCCAACCAATACGGTCTTTCGGCGACTCATCCTGAGCAAGATTCTTCGTCATGTAATATCCATATTCGTCATCGTACAGCGCCAGTTCCATAAAGCGGGCAAAGGTGAGGGGGCCATGTAACTCAATTTCCTCCACGATTTTCTGGATAAACTTTTGGGAGCCTGTAAAATGTGACGATTCAGATGGCACGAATGGACTAGAGTCACTCCTTCAATATGCCTATAGGAAGTCGGCTACGATACCCATCCGTAGCGATCGAAGTCAAGCAAAACTGGCAAACACGACCTAACATTATCTAATACTTTCAAGCATTTAGAAAAAGTTCCATAGGACTCAACATGGCGTTCGTGGGCTTTCTTCATTCCAGCAGCTTGAACAACCGGTCTTTGGGGAAGTAGCAACATTCATAGAATCTATTTCCATCACTGAATTGATTGACCTCTATTTTTTGAGAACAGAAACGTTCGAAGCCGTTGAATATGTCGGTCAGAGAAATAGACGCATTGCGGCCCTCCCTTTACTGAAGTCTGCAACGGGTCATGAAGGCAAAATGATGATAGCGCCATTTCTTTGAGGGGAGTGTTGAATAATGAAGATAGCAAAGGCCATATTTCGCAACGGAGCCCTTGGCGATCAACAGCGTCGGGTCGGTTCAAAATCCGCTCGTCCGCACGAAGCCGCTTTTAGCCTTCGTAGCCCATCGAGTTACTCAGGCGGAGTAGGCGGCGGCTTTTTTCAACAGACCTTTGAGAAAAAGACCGAAATACTAGAAAACAGCCTGCCAGGGCAACGACTCTTTCGCTTTTGAATAATCATGATGAAAAGGACAAACAATTATGGAGAATTTCCTTAAGTTCCCGACAGTATTTCCGAAATATATCAATAAAAATGAGCAAGGCCCCTGATAGCTCCTAGGGGAAAAACTTTCATAAGAAAAAAAGATAACACACCTTAAAACGCGACGAGATTATTACTGAAATATAAATAGCACCTAACGAGATGGAATGCGTAGGCATGTCCATTCAGTTGTTGGCGCAATCACAGATCCTAGAAATCTTGATTGCGTTTTTTTTTGCCTTGGGCTTCATGAGGAGAAAAAGAGTCACATGGAAATTACCAAAAAACTGGCTAGACCTGGAGAAATCGTCCTTGCCCTTTCAGGAAGACTGGATTTTACCGTTCGAAAAACATTTCAAAGCACGATCAAAGAAGCCCAAACCGAAGAAACGCAACAGATCGTTCTGGACCTCACCAAAGTGTCATTTGTTGATTGCTCTGCCCTGGGGATTTTTATTCGAACCTATCAAACTCTAGCCCAGCAGCAGATCGCGTTCTCTATCATAGCCTCTCCGGGCCGAGTCTTGGATACCTTGCAAACCACTCACCTGGACAAAATGATCCCCGTCAACTCCATACAACATACGGCCTAGCCAGAACACATCATCAGGTATCAAAAGATAGAACACAAAACATTATGGTTCCTGACACCTTATTTGGGAGGCTCCCCGCAATACATCGGGAGCCTCCCTTACACACAAATTCTTGAATTATCAGGGATTGGGACCGATCGGATAGTTCGTTGGAAGGTCAGGAATAATAGCATCTTCCCCAAACCCACAAACTGGATGCCCGAAACCTCCGGCGCTCACCGTATGTCCAGTGGTTAGATCAACAGTAGTGTCTAAAATCATATTATCATCATTGGTAGGAGAGACCCCGACCGGCACATGATCCAAACCAAGAGCATCGCGCACTTTCCATGCTACAATGTGGTCCGTACAAGACGTGTCTCCGCTCACTCCGAGCCCTCCTAACGCAGCCCCATTGCTACCATACAGAGTCAGCCCACCGCCGAACACGTTGACACCACCTATCTTCCTCCCCCTCATAGGATCATTCCGTTTTCCATAATTTTGGGAAGGCCCTTTGTAAGCGACTTGTGTGTCAACAGGGTTGCTGAGTTGCAAACCGAATAGCGAGCCGCCTGGTTGTACCGCTGAATAGAGATTAGCGGTTGACAATGAAAGTCCAGGTAAAACTCCTATACTTCCGGCAGGAAGGCTAAAGGCATTGGCAGTGTTCGCTTTTTGAGCAGAAATCACACGACTTCCAGGCCATTGATCTCCACGATCTGCACCGGACTTCGCAATCTGACAGACAATCCCATCCCGATCCACAATGGCACCCCACATGTCATTGGCAAGCCCGCCGTTGCCTCCGGCAGCTACAACAGATTGAAGAGCTGCAGTGAGTGCGGCATGAGACGGGAGATCCTCACAGTCCCTGCTATGAGCTTCAGCAACATTACCTGCCAACACGCCTGTCATGACGAAAATCGCAACTAACAGATTCGTTGCCTTCATGACTACCTCCTTGTTAAATGAAATGAGAAAGAGAAACCTTGCGACCGACCACTAACTGATATGGGAACAGCAATTCCTTAAGAGCACGCAATGCTACCAACCCAATGGTTGAAGCTTCTCAAAAATCTTGCGCGATCATTTTGAGAAATCCGTTCCCCTGCCACAGCTAGAAATGGATAAGGAAAGAAAAGAATGACATTTCAGTAAATGGCCGTCACATTCCATGGCACTTTTTGAATTTCTTGCCGCTGCCACAGGGGCAGGGGTCGTTGCGACCGACTTTTTCTTCTGTACGGTGAACGGGTTGCTTTGGAGCAGTGGCGGATTCTCCCCGGTTGAGGCTCATTTGGGGAGGACGCGGGGCCTCCACTTCGGCTTCTGGCCGTTCACCACGCACTAGTTGGAACTTGAACAGGCGTTCGAGCGTATCGCCTTTGATGCGCTCCATCATGCCAGCAAACATGTCGTAGCCTTCACGTTTATATTCAGCCAACGGATCTTTTTGACCATATCCACGAAGACCAATACCATCCTTGAGTTGATCCATCCCCCATAAATGATCTTTCCATTGCTGATCAATCATTTGTAATAATATCGTCCGCTCGATATAGTGAATCAATTCCTCCGTTGCCCCATGTTCCTCTATTAAATTTTTGACTTTATCGCGATAGGCTTGCTTGAGCTTCTCTGGAATATCTTCTAGAAGCGCATCTCGTCCCAATTCTTTCAGTTCATCAACTTTGAACGACTCTATGCCATATTGCCCATGCACCGATTCGACCAATCCCGCAAAATCCCATTCTTCTGAATACTGCTCTTCCGGACAGTAGGTCACCACTAGCCCCTCGCCAATCTCATCAAGCATATCAAGGACTTCTTCACGGACATCGGTGGCTCGCAGAACATTTTGACGATGCTTGTAGATCACTTCGCGCTGTTTGTTCATCACATCATCATATTCCAGAAGATGTTTGCGAATTTCAAAATTATGACCTTCAACTTTCTTTTGCGCATTTTCTATGGATTTCGTCACCATACGATGTTCGATCGGGACTCCCTCCTCCATCCCCAATTTCAGCATGAGATTGGAGACACGCTCAGAGGCAAAAATACGCAAAAGATCATCTTCCAATGATAGGAAAAAACGAGAAGACCCAGGATCACCTTGTCGACCAGCCCGACCTCGCAATTGGTTATCGATTCGACGACTTTCATGGCGCTCTGTTCCAACAATATGCAGTCCACCCGCCGCCAAGACCTCTTCCTTATTAGCTTCGCAGAACGTCTTGAGCATCTCGAATTCTTTGGCTTTCTGCTCTTCACTCAGGTCCTCACCTTTATAGATAAATTGCTGCTTGAAGAGTGCCTCAAAATTTCCACCTAATAGAATATCAGTTCCACGGCCAGCCATATTGGTGGCAATCGTCACGGCACCTTTTTGGCCCGCTTGCGCGACAATTTCTGCCTCCTTCTCATGAAATTTGGCATTCAAGACATTGTGTTTCACACCTCGTTGTTTCAGAAGGGTCGCAAGCCGTTCTGATTTTTCAATAGACACAGTACCAATTAAGACAGGTTGGCCTTTTTCATGATGCTCTTTGATATCATCGGCAATCGCCTCGAACTTTTCTTTTTCCGTCCGGTAAACCACATCAGGATGATCAAGACGAATCATTGCCCGGTTAGTGGGAATCACATTCACTTCTAAGTTGTAGATCTTGGCAAACTCGGCCGCTTCAGTATCCGCTGTGCCGGTCATGCCTCCAAGCTTATTGTACATCCGGAAATAATTTTGAAAAGTGACCGAGGCCAATGTTTGATTTTCATTGGCAATTTTTACGCCCTCTTTGGCTTCCACGGCTTGATGCAGCCCATCACTCCATCGTCGACCAGGCATCATTCTTCCGGTGAATTCATCAACAATCACCACTTCTCCATCTTTCACCACATATTCTACATCTCGTTTATACAACGCATGCGCTTGTAAGGCTTTCACCACATGATGAACCAGACTTAAATGCTTCAAATCATAGAGGTTGTCTACACCAAGAAGCTTTTCAACTTTGGCATTTCCTTCATCGGTGAGGGAAACGGTCTTGGTTTTTTCTTCAATCGTAAAATCTTCTTCTCGCTTCAATTTCGGAATAATATGATCGATTTGATAATACAAATCGGTGCTCTGTTCGGTAGGACCAGAAATGATGAGTGGGGTCCGCGCTTCATCGATGAGAATACTGTCGACTTCATCCACAATGGCGTAATTAAGTTCACGCTGAACGCCTTGCTCCGCGTCAGTCACCACTAAATTATCCCGCAGATAATCAAAACCAAACTCATTATTTGTGCCATACGTAATATCCGCAGCATAGGCTTCTTGCCTGGAACAGGGTCGGAGAAACTGCAGACGCTTATCTGGGGCATCGTACGTAGGATCAAAGAGAAAGGAGACTTCATGCTGAATGATGCCGACGGACAGTCCTAAACTATGATAGAGAGGGCCCATCCATTGCGCATCACGCTTGGCTAGATAGTCATTGACCGTGACCAGATGAACCCCTCGACCATCCAACGCATTTAGGTAAATGGGCAGAGTAGCCACCAGGGTTTTCCCTTCACCCGTCCGCATCTCAGCAATTCGCCCCTGGTGCAAAACCATGCCACCCAGTAATTGCACATCAAAATGGCGCATTCCCAATTTTCGTTTCGACATTTCCCGACAGACGGCAAAGGCTTCTGGCAGAATATCATCCAAGGTCTCACCCGCTTCCAAGCGTTTTATGAAAGCCTCCGTCTTCTCTGCCAAGGCATGGTCTTCCAAGGACCGCAAGGAAGCTTCAAACTCATTGGCCTTCTCCACTTGCGGTTTAAGCCGCTTCAGCTCTCGCTCATTGTTACTGCCAAACAAGCTGTTCAAAAGACGTACTAACATAAGACAATGCTACCTTGAAAAAAATAGATGTAGAAACGACGCAATTAAAGAGATAGGATTGCTGAATAACTACCTTCTCCATGGGCAAACAAGCCCACAGTACCCTTGAACATGAAAAGCTTCGGGTCGGTTCAAAAAAGTCCGCTCGCCTGCGCGAAGCCAGGTCCAGCAAGACGACAACCAAACTCAGGCGCAGAGCGTACCGTTCGTACGTGAGCACCGGAACTTGGTGAGTACGCCGCTGGCGGCTTTTTTCAACAGACCCGGTAGGGATTGTTGGCTGGAAAGCTTTCTGCTCTCTTGAATGTTCTAGTATACCGAAATATCAATGGGAATCAACTCAGACTGGACCCTAACATGAGGAAATGATGGCAATACACCCGCAACACCATGACCTCAAGCTTACGATACCCGCCTTAATAGGATCACGAAGAGTTCCATGGATTTCTCACTAGATTTTCATCTTGATAATGAATCCTCGCACTTCAGTCAACGAAGAACTTGCTTCTCTCGAGATTGTATTCTGATGAGTCATTTTCACCATCTCGGCCTTGTATAACCTATTGACCCGAATGGTATTCTATGAGTTGTTGAAGGAAGACCTGCACTCCAGATCTAATTAATATTAGTATCATGTTTAAACACTTATGCCTATTGATAATTGCTTCATGATGTCGCCCAGGAACATCGATCGATATCAATGCAAATTTTTTTCTCCGGCATTCATGTTTATGAGCGTCTGTCTACTTCCCATACTGGCCATAGCCCAAGACATGCCCCCCCAGGAAGAAGACGAAATCGAAATGCTTGAGGTCATCGAGATTACGGGAACCGTTGTGGAGGATACTCCTCGAAACATGATCTTCCCCACTCCACAAATCCCAGCCCAGCTTCATATCATGGTGACGGATCAACTGGCACTTCCCAAATTTGAATTGATCAAGCCATTTGAAAAACCATCGACGATCTTGTTGGATGAAACTGCCAAGAACCGCAATATCCATACGCCTGTTAAGCCATTAAAAACTGATCATCCTCCTTTTCCCAGACGCGCACGAGAACAGGGCTGGCATGGACGAGTGATCTTACGCTTGGCTATTTCGTCTCAAGGCCAAGTACAATCAGCCAATATTCACCAAAGTTCTGGACACCCGCTCTTGGATGACAGTGCCGTCAAGGCTGCCACCCAATGGCAGTTTCAACCTGCGAAAAACGGCGCCTTTCCTGTGGCTTCTATTGTCAATATTCCCATTCAATTTGATTTAGTGAAGTAATTGGCCTACAAGAGACCTAAAAGGACTGAATATATGAATCACCTTCGATATTCGTATTTCATGATATGCTCGGTCATCGTGCTATGCCTCAGCCCTCCACTATATAGCCATGCTGGAGAGGCGCAGGACCTCCTCGCTCAAGCTCATTCGACCTACAAAGAACAGCAATGGGCTTCGGCGAAATCTCCCTTGGAACGCGCCATTGCGCTTTATCCTCAATATGCCGAAGCCCATCATCTTTTGGGTCTCGTGTTGACGAAACTTGATCAACCTAAACTGGCTATTGCCTCGCTACAACAAGCGGTCGAGGCCTATCCCGCCTTTGCTCAAGCCTATATGGATTTAGGGTTTGCGTTTCAGGATCAAGGACAATTCGAAGACGCCGAGCAGGCATTCCGACAAGCCTCTATTATTTACCCCACGTACCTGGAAAGTTGGACGGCGCTGGCCACACTCTTTGATCAACAACAAGACGCTTCCAAGGCCATCCAGGCTCATCAAAAAGTTTTAGAAATCGATCCGCATCATGCTGACTCACTGTACGGATTAGCCTATTGGTTCGTCCGTGAAGGAAATCCCCAAAAGGCACAGCCATATGTGGAGCAGCTCACGACCCAAGATCCCAAACATGTAAATGGATGGCTTATTACAGGGTCATTGGCACAGCAAACCAATCAGACTGAAAAAGCTATTTCGGCCTATCAACGAGTCGTGGCTCTCCAGCAACAACTTGTTGAGCCATACTTTAATTTGGGCATCTTATACCAACAACAAGAACAGCATACCGAAGCCGCCGAAGCGTTTAAGAATGTGCTTCGCCTGGACAAGAACAATCCAGAAGCCCATATCAACTTAGGTGTGGTCTACACGGCGCTTTCCAAACTGTCAGAGGCAGAGGAACACTATCAGGCCGCCTTAGCCCTCAATCCTCAATTGTCAGAAGTCCATTACAACCTGGGATTACTGTATGAGTTTCATCATAATGCGCCTCAAAAGGCGCTGGAATACTACAAGGAATATGTCAAACTCGGGGGACAGGATGAACGAATTACCAAACTTCTCACACGAGTCGGGTCGTGACAACCACGTTTCCTGAGCAGCATGCAGATACCCGTATCTTGGCGCTGAGTGCATTGGGCAGTCTTGCACTACATGGGTTCATCATCTTTGGTTTGGCCAATATCCCGAAAGTGGCAGCCGTGAAGGATGATCCTCCAACTGTTACCGTAACCTTATTACCAACATCAGAAGTTTCTCCGACACCACCAACCTCTGAACCAGTCGTTCAGCCCCGCACGGCGATGCCAAAGACACAATCTCTCCCTACTCCTCACTCGCCACCACAACGATCTCATCCTGTGCTACCGCCCATGCAAGCTACATTGACCCCGTCGCTGCCCAAAACACCGGCTCCATTACCACCCCCAACCCTGACAAAACCGATTTTGAAAGATACGCGGGCATCACAAGCCATGAAAGCCAGAAACCTAATGAAAATGCGAGTGCCCTCTCAAACTCAACAAGCGGCACCTTCCTTGCTGAAAGTGAATCCTCGCACAGACTCAACACCGCATCTCTTCGCGCCAATACCGAGGGTGCAAGAAAAGCGTACAAACACTCCCTCTCTTCCTGCGCTACCCGCATTCACAACACCGAAAACCCTCGCCCCCCCGTCACCGGCGCAAGCCGCACCCGGCATGACTCGGCCAACAATCATTTCATCATCCAAGCCCGTATACCCACGGGTGGCCAGAGAGTCTGGATGGGAGGGCACCGTCATTGTCCGAACCCTGATCAATACACATGGAGTGCCCAGTCAGGTCAAAATCCAAAAAAGTTGTGGGTATCCTACGCTGGATCAAGCAGCGCAAGAGGCCGTCTCGACCTGGACCTTTCAACCTGCCAAAGACGGGAACATCCCCATCACCAAGTGGGTTGATATTCCCATTAAGTTTAATCTCAAGAGTTAATAAACCGATCGAGAGAAAGATACAACGTGGGATTTCTCAACATGCTGATGAGCGGCGGCTGGATGATGATTCCGATCATGGCCTGTTCTGTCCTAGCCCTAACAATTAGCATTGAACGGTTGATCTATTTCAAGAAATTTCAATCAAGCCGGCTTGCGCCCAAAATGCTCGCATTGACCGAACAAGAGAAATTTACGGATGCCTTGGCTCTTGCCGAACAACACCCTAGCCCTACTCTGAGGGTGATTGCCAGCGGGATCCAGCAACGCACCAACTTTCCTAGTAAAGCCATGGAAGCCTCAGGCATCGTCGAACTCACCAAGATGAAACGAGGCCTCCCTATCTTGGATACCGTGATTACCCTTGGACCACTTCTAGGCTTGCTTGGAACCATCATCGGAATGATTGATTCATTCGGACTCATGTCCGAATCTGGCTTGGGCAACCCGCATGCTGTCACCGGCGGCGTTGCAGAGGCATTAATTTGCACGGCCGCCGGAATTATTGTGGCCGTCACCACGTTAATTCCCTACAATTTTTTTCTGGCGCGCGTAGAGCAAGAAACTGAAAACATTGAACATTACGCAACTAAGACCGAGGCCGCGCTCCAACGCGAAAGCCATCGAGCGAGACCATGAAACTTTCTGCTGCTGTCAAAAAGAAACCGCGGATTGAGATCATTCCCATGATCGACACGATGTTTTTTTTGCTTGTCTTTTTCATGATTGCCACACTATCAATGACCATACAACATGGTATGCCTGTGAATCTTCCTGAAGCCAGCTCCACAACCGACGACGTGAAGGAGCCGGTTTCGTTGACCATTACAGAAAATGGAGACTTGTTTTACAACAAAGAAATGATTACGATTCAGGAGCTTCAAACAAGGCTCACAGGGCTTATCCAAAAAAATCCGGAGCCAACGATTGTGATCAATGCAGATGAACAGGTAACGCACGGCTTGGTCGTGACTGTTATGGATAAATTCCGACTGAGCGGCATTCAGCACATGGCGATTGCCACAAAACCTGAAGCCACACAATGAGAATGTCTTCAAAAATGAGTCACATACGGTCAGGGGGGATCTTTCTCTCTTCTCTGTATGTATTTCTCCTGGGCGCCGCATCATTTTGCATGTTCGCCCATTCCACTCCTCTGAACGAAGAAAGCCACCATACCCAACACACTGCGACCCATTCCACGTTATGTACCTGGGCTTGTCAGGTCAGTTCCTCTCCTTCAAACGGGCAGGTTGCCTCAACGCCTGAGACAAAGCCAGATTTGTTGCTTATTGCTCTTCTTCCAAACTTTTCTAGCATTCCACTTCCGTATGAGATCGCTTCTGCTCCATCTCGCGCCCCACCTCGGGTATTCCTTTCTCTGTAGTTCCTGACTCACATTATTCGAATGTTGGTAGCGGGCTCGTTTTTCGAAAGATTGAAGAGCTTGTTTCTCATGTAGACATTTATCTGACCCAGCAGCTTTCCCTCTGCAGGTCATGAAAATTTTCCTACCGAAACTTCGAATCAACGTGATTTCTTATGTCTTGCATGTCTTATTTCGTATTGAGAGGAGGACAGTCATCATGGATCAACAATTATTACGCGTCGGCGAAGCCGCACGGGAATTAAACGTGAGTCGGTGGACTATTTACCGTTGGGTAGATGAAGGGCGACTCAAAGCCACGAAAATCGGAAAAGGAAGCTTACGAATTTTTGGGGAATCCGTCACGACTCTTGTGCAAGCAAACCGCAAAGACTGCTGGGAACCTGTTCTCACACAAACACGATAATTTCCCGACCAAAGTGTTGTATGTGACGGCATCTATCGGTAGCAAAAGATGCACCAAAAACCTATGATGTTTTAGATTGGGTTGTTTATCAATGTCCATCAAATTTGTGATGAGAATTCCATCTCTTCAAAAATTTTTTGTGATCGGGTTAGGACTATGGCTTCTTATCATGAGTGCTGTTTTAGCCTATCCGATCACAAGTCATGCTATTGATCACCAGCACACGCCGCACAACCATTCCCAAACATGGTGTGACTGGATGTGTAAGGCCAGTCATGTAATTCACACACCATCTGTTGTTCTGGCAGAATCATCTTACGTTCTCACATCAAGGTTTCTCTCCTATTCAATCCATCACCTTTCCTCTCTCCTTTTCTCACCAGACTCTCGTGCTCCTCCAGCGATGCCTCTCTCCTCATCGACCTTACACATATCTGATTGAAGGGTCTAGCTCAAAGTGTCTGGCTGACTTCGGATGCGATTTGAGAGCAATCAGACAAAGAAGGACTGTTGAATAATCTAATTTCAAGTTACGAACACGCTTCCAGTGCAGTGGAGGGTTCGATGCGACGGGAATGGTCAAAAAAGTCCGCCCCCCTGCGCGAAGCCGCTTTCAGCCTTCGTAGCCACTTCGGCGAAGGAAGCCCGGCGAAGGCAGGGAACGCCGGTGGCGGATTTTTTCAACATTCCCAAAGACACAATACCCGGTGCAAGAGACGCCTGCTCGTTCATGACTTTGGAGGAGGTTGCAAACATGCTTCTCACTCAAGCCATCATTCGACATTGGATACCGATATCTTTCTTTGTTCTCGCGAATCTATTCAGCATATCTGTCCTCACTTTTTCAGTGCATGCCGAGCATGTACTGGCCCTTCGATTAGCCGCGACCCCATTGAATCGCAGCATGTGTGGCATATCGAATGAACATTCCTCTATTCGTATTCTTGCAGCCAAGCATAGAGATCTGTTTCTCCAAAAAGTTCCTGGCCAACACCGTCCCAAGAATAACCAGGACGCCAGAAAAAAAGACTATGTACACTTTGTCACGATAGCTGACCTCACTGGCGGCCAAATACCCAATGGCGCCATTGCATTTGACGACCGCCATGCCGTGATCTTTGATGACACACACCCCAAAGGTCTCGCGCGACCAAGATTTTTGTCTCAACTTACTGACCATCAACGTCTCATAGCCGAATTGGCATTGAATACTTTTTTGCGCCTCCATCAGGTGTTCAATGCTGCCATTGATACCTGTCGACCCCATCCTGCCTTTTCGGACTATGAAAATGATGATGATGTGTTACGAATTGAAAAAGGGAAGCGGACATTCAAAAATCTTGTTCAACAATACAACAGCCACCCTTCTTTCCCTCAAAACACCTCACTTCATGAGCCAGGAACCATAGGAGGATTTGTTGATCCTCATGCAGGCAAAAAATCATATTCGGACTATCAAGCGATGAATCCATTGAATTTTTACGTCCCCACGTCGCTTCGTTAACACTGGCAGGTATGATTCGTATAAGAAAGCCGTAGCATATGTATGTAAACTTAGGTAGACAGACTTATAGCATCCACCCTATGCTGTGAGAGAAAACTGGACAGACGAACTCCATTAAAGGGGACCATCGTCTCTCTGTATACTCACAGGGTTTCAATACAATACTAGGAGGTTGCGGTTCATGAAAAAGTTTGTTTGGCTAACTGTCATGTTGGTGTTCATGGGGTGTGCGTCAACATCAATGGCTCCGAGTACACAATCAGGCAAAATGCCTCAGGATGGGGAATTAGTATTTCCCAAAAATTACAAAACGTTCTCAACATTTTTACACGGCATCCAAAAACCTAATGCTGTCCGTGATCTTTATATCAACAACATAGGAGCCCAAGCACATCATGGCGAATCCTTTGCCAACG
The DNA here is from genome assembly GCA_965223295.1 of Nitrospirales bacterium. Lineage (GTDB taxonomy): Bacteria > Nitrospirota > Nitrospiria > Nitrospirales > UBA8639 > Nitrospira_E. The sequence goes on from CBDCWC010000003.1 coordinate 101,744, forward strand.
GATCTATCCTAGTCATGGAAATCTACAATGCTAAGAAAGGCCCCGGCGATACGTTACAAAAAGACGGTCAAGGGAATCTGATAAAGGATGGTCTTGCGAAAGTCTATGTCATGCAAAAAGGCAAGGGCTGGGGCCAACAAGCACCACAAGGTTTAAGAAATGGAGATTGGATCTACTCGGCATTCAAGCCCAATGGGGATCGATTAGATGTTGATTATACAACATGCCGTGGCTGTCACATGCCATTAGGTGACGCCAAGGATTATGTGCATCACTACGACGAATATTTCGAAAAACGAGTACATATGCATTAATCCAACAACCAAACACATATGGGCATCTCTAAAAACTGGTGTTTTGTTCTGAGGGCAAGGAAGCGGCGCGCGGAAAGCCGGAGTGTATGGGCCAATACATGAGGATTTGAGCACGCCGCTGACGCCGCCATCGGGAAAAAGGACAGTTTTTAGAGGTGCCCATGTATCAAGGTAGGCTCTTCTTCCTCCTAACCTTTGATACGACAGGGTGAAGGCATATTGGACCGACCTCCTTGGCCTTCACCCTGGCCTTTTACCATACGCCTTTCGTCTCGCGAATGACCTCTTGCCCAGGAGGCATCAGATGAACAATCAATATCCAACTTCTTCTCAACAGCGTTTACACCAAATGAGAGTCCAAAACCTTCAAAATCGGTGACGCCATGTCTCCAGCCTGTGCCTCTGCGACTTTGCACGACTCTGGAACGAAACCATTGGCGAGCTACGTGATCTAAGAACTTCCCAAGAACCGGGTAAGATTCAATACGAGAAAGACTCCATTAAGAATGCGTCTACGAATAATCCCTACCTTAGATAAAGAAAAGGACTCAATTCTCAAGAACTGAGTCCCTTCCAATCCACTTTCATCATCATTTTTCTTATTGTTGACTATGACTTGTTAAGACCTGCTCTCCTCACATCCTTCACCATATTCTACAACGTTCGAAGAAAATTATTGACAAGCATGTCTTGCTAAATACCAGCATCGCACACTAAAAAAACACCTCCACTATCTCCCCTGACCTGGTCCCATGGACACTATATAGCTACATCTATTTTTCATAGCAAAAACAACATGGGGGAAATTTAGACCTACGAACAAGAGTCACGTTCTGCTCTTATTCCATCGCCAAAGCCCGAGCCCTAGCAAACCTGAACTCATCAACATAACCGTTGATGGCTCGGGAACTGGTTGCTGAGTCGCTGTTGCCACTCCCTCAATATCCAACGCCCAGGCACCCATTCGATTATTCCCATCAGCGTCACAAAACGACCCATTCGAACAACCAAAAAACTCCGTAAAATCTCCAATGCCCTCTTGAGCAAACCCATCTGAAATTGTCGAACCTAGTGCCAGATTATCAAACTGCGTCAGCGCCACACGGTATTCACCAGGTTCTAACGAAGCTTCTAGAAAGGAATCAAAGGCATTTTCACTCATGGGATCAACGCCAACATCAAGAATATCACCATCCTCGTTTTCCAAGCGGAACAGTCCACTCAAATCAAAGAGAGAGACAACAGGATCAAAGCCACCGGCAGAAACAATATCGCCAGCGGCATTGGTTCCTCCGCCATACGATAAGGTTTTCACTGTCACTGTTGATGGAGCCGTAAGAGAAAAATCGAACAATTTTACATCATCATCCAAAGTAAACTGTCCAGTAAAGGAAAGATTGACAGCTAACACAACCTGTGGGAGAGCGAATACTGTTCCCAGACAAGAGAGAAGACTGAGTAACCATTGATTAGAATATCTATAACCCATGGTACATTCCTTTCAACGCAAATGATGAGGAAGATGACTGACTCAATTCAAGCAGGATAACGAGCCGTGATAACTTCCTGTCGATTGCCAGCCCGTTACCTTCTCTGCATTTCACATACTATTTTTTTGCTGGCCAAAACCCCCTGATAGGTAAATATTCATCAATCTCATGGGCAGCGGGAGACACCTCCACACCAAATCCCTCACCACAGTTCGCCGGCAGTGGATTGTTTTCTAAGTCACGGATCACGGTAATTTGAGGCCAAAACCCTTCGGCCACAATCGTTGGATCGTCAAAGGCAGGCGTGAGATTGGCCATCCAAACATCCGCACGATCAGCACCCTTCTTTGAATGCGTGCAGTAATTCGCAATAGCAATATTAATTTGAAGTTTGGCGATACACGACGTTTCTTGAAATTGAGGATAGGACGCTCTCCAAGGAACAAGCCCCACCAACTCTGGATCTAATTTTCCTTTAGTGTACCGAAACGCCCGGACATCTGAACTGACCGTGTTTCCTCGAGACACATAGGGAGCGACAGAACCTTCCACACGTCTAATTTTTCGGAATACGTTGTGATCCTGCACAGGGCGGGCACCCATAATAGGATTCCCTTTGATATGACTGCCCAAAGCCACGTCTTCACCAGTATCCATGCGCTTTGCCACGGTAGAACTCCCATTCGGGAATACGGCACTCATCGCTCGAATAGCTGTCCCATTGCATCCATGCGGAACACTGAATGAATTCACGACGCTGCTAGCTCCTTCTAATTCGACCCGTTCAGCAAATGCATTTGGCGTATTTTTGGGAAGGACTGTCGTGTGAGGATTAGCCAACACATCACTCAGACCCACACCAGGCCCCACTATGAGTCCACCCAATATCAAACCCATCACCATTTCTTTTCGCAAGCTCAATTGATGCCCCCTCTTCATAGATCCCCTCCTTACAATAAGATAAACACGTGAATTGCGGTTGATAAAAACGCTGGAAATGAGACGTTTTCTTCAGAAAAAAACAGGAGAGTCCAATGTATCGATACACCAGGAGAATTTCTACTGATGCATATCAAAAGATACTACAGTTTGCTACATCTCGTTCTTCAATTTTTACAGTCAATGTTTCAAAAATAAAAAATATGCCATTCCCAAAGCGCCATTATAAGCATAAAATTTGGCCATTTTTCCCTCAATTCACCGAAGGAGAATGAGACTTGTTGCATCCATAAGCAAGTATGTCTAGACAAATTTTTACCTTTTTCGATAACTTGAAAAAATCGCGACTCTACAAGCACCTGAGGCATAGGGCCGCCAACATCACTCGACACCAGAACAACTCCAAGGTGGGGTCTTCCTCCTGGCTTTGGAGATAACAGGGTGAAGGCATTTGGACCGACCTCCTTGGCCTTCACCCTGTTTTTATTCCACTACTGAAACGTAAAGGCTTCGTCCATCAAGACCGCATAACTGATTTGCATACGGATTGTTCTCAAGTTTTCCCACCCAATTTTCTTTCCACCCTCGTTCTTGATAATCTGCCTATACTCTATTTTCTTCCCCTTTCACTCCATCCGGCTGGAGGTCTGCATGAATGCAGTTTGTCCATCTTTCGACATTGGTCCACTCATTCGTCTTGTCACCGTATTACTTTCATTTTGTGTTGGTTCCTGGCCCCTAACAGGATTCGCTCACCCAGCAGGAGACTTTTACCACCAAGCGGTCGAAGCCATTCAGACTCAGAATCTTCAAGAGGCTGAATCTTTACTTCATAAGGCCATTTCTGAATTCCCCGCCTATGCCAAGGCTCATCATCTACTGGGACTGGTGCACTACCAGCTTACACAGGACCCTCATACCGCAATTTCTTCACTTCAACAGGCTGTTCACTTCAATTCCAACTTTGCTCAAGCCCACCATGACTTGGGTCTACTATTGTTAAAAGAAAAAAAGATGGGAGAAGCACAACAAGCGCTTCAACAAGCCTTGACCCTGTACCCAAAATTTTGGGAAGCCCGGCTCACATTAGCCAAAACCTTAGACCAAACCGGAGCAACAGACAAAGCTCTGGAAGAATATGAAACCGTCTTGGACCAAGAGCCTTCCTCCACGGAGGCACTATTTCATTTGGCCTATCATCTTATGCAAAGGAATCAACACAACCAGGCTCATGCTCTCCTTACCCGTCTGACAACCCATGACCCACAACATGCTGAAGGCTGGCATTTACTCGGCCGTCTTTTCGAGCAGACCCAGCAAATCGATCAAGCCACTGATGCCTACCGGCACGTTTTGAAGAACAACCCAGAGCATGCCGAAGCCCATTACAATTTGGGGTTTCTCTATCAACAAGACAATGAAACGCAAAAAGCTATTGCGCACTTTCAGCAAGTGGTGCAATTAACACCCACAGATGCTGAAGCCTATTTTAATTTGGGTGTACTCTTTGTCTCAGAAAAGCAGTTGGATCAGGCAGAGGTCGCCTATCAGAAAGGCCTAGAATTACAGCCAGAATCCATGGAGGGGCAATTCAATATGGGAGCTTTTTATGAATTTCATAAAGAAGATCTGCAAAAGGCCAAACATCATTATAAAAAATATCTAGAACTGGGCGGCACTGATACACGCATTCAAAAACTCATGAAGTAATGGGAAAATCAGCAGTCTTAGCTACTGATAAATATTACATCTCTAGAAGGACAAGATTCATGGGAATACTCCCCTTTTCTCATATGAAGATTATCTAGAAACTAAATTCTGTTGAAAAAATAGCATTGATGCCAGGAGCATTGATGCCCGATCCATGTTCCTGATAAGGCTGATCTAATATATTCAGGAGTGAAAGTCTAGCAATCACGCCTGATCCAAAGTCATAACTTGAACGAAAATTCAGTGTGACCCAACCTGGAGTGCCATCAGGGTCGATCCGAGAATCGGACTGATCGCGGGGACTGAGACGGTCTTGTCGATTCGCAAATCGCACGAATGATTCCAACCGAAGTTTTGGTGTGAATTGATACGCTGCCCCAAATCGGCCATAGAGTGGAGAAATGCGATCAGCTGGGTTGGTCCGACCTCCACTAACGGTTTCCTTGCCCCAGGTAAAAGTAAGATTCCCAAAGACTTCCCCTTGTTCATGCCATAGCCATCGAACACCCGTTTCAAATCCTAAAAGTGCCACTGCATTCACATTGGCATTTTGGACCACGACTCTCCCGTCATTGGTTATGGCCCCAGTAGGCACGGATTCAATTTTATCCTCAATGTTGATGAGAAACCCAATCAATTCCCCCGAAAATTTTGGTGTTTCCCATTTGATGCCCGAGTCAACGCTCCATGCCTTTTCGGGCCCTAAATTCGTATTTGGAACATTGAACCGATTCCCTGGTCTCGCTCCTAAGGTTGAGAGGTCAAAAATATTTGGAGTGCGAATGGCTCTCCCAAAATTGGCAACCAAATTTACAGACTTTGTCAAATGAAAAATTGTCCCCACATCCCCTGTAAATTCAGAGACCGACAAGTGCGTCCCAACAGAACGATCGGCTCTGGGTACATCAATATCGACATAACTCCAACGACCTCCCACTGTGACCTCCCATAGGGAAGAAAGTTGTACGGTCGTTTGTAGGTACACAGCTCCACTCGTGATCGATGAATGATTGGCAAACCGGCTGGACACAGAGACAGTGTCCCCTGTGACCACATTTTGGCGTAGACGACGACTTCGTACTTCATCCCGGAGGACTTGAACGCCGTATTGAAACATTGCATACTCTTTCCAGTGGGAGAGCACTTTCAAATTAAACTCTAACAAGCGATCGCGATTTTCCTCTCGATCAACTTCAAGGCTGTCAAAATCGCGAATCTGCCGATCGTCGTTGATTTCTTGGAAACTCAGGTTAGCTTCAAGCCGATCAAAGAAAAAAGAATTCAGATTGTGGAGGTAGCGACCATGAATAAACAGGCGGTTATTGGGTTTAAAAAAAAACTCAGAAGCACTGGGCTGCTCTTGCCCAAAGCCAGCATGTAATTGGTCAAAACGCGGAGTCTTCGGTTGTTCAAGGAATTGGACGTTTAGTAAAAAGTTTTGGTATTCGTCACCAATGAAGATTTTTCCATCTCCGGCAAAAGCATTAAAAGCAGAAGGACGTTGGTGACCGATATCACCCCCTCCCCGAACATCTTCATGGCCTTGATACGTAAATCCTCCACTTAGGCCTAGTCCTTCATAGCCGCCCTTTAGAGCTAATCGAGTCATCCGTGATAAATCCGCACTGCGAAACCCGCCATGAAGCGTTCCATCCCACGTCCAATTCGTTGTCTGAAAACGGGGGATGGGGGTCTGCACATTTACCACTCCACCTATGGCTCCATTGCCATAGAGAGTAGGACTCGCTCCTCGGATCAAGTCAATCTGGTCTACGTTATGTGGATCTATTAAGGCAAAGTATTGGTTGGGAGCTGATCGAAAAATGGCATTATTCAAGCGCATGCCATCAACGAGCATCACAGTTGAACTGCCCAACAACCCTCGAAGAATCGGTGTTCCCTGTCCAGGTGTGGTTTCTTGAATGAACACCCCTGTTTCCCCACGAAGGGCATCAGAAAGAGTGTGTGGAGCTCGTTCTTTGATGATTTCCTTCTCGATCACGCTTTTTGCGGAAGAGACTTCAAACCAGGTTGGCTTTCCTTCTTTGGCCGATACCGTAACTACATCTAATTGCTCCACGCCGTCTTCTTGAAGAGGGATCTCCTGTGTTTCATGAGGATAATTTTTCCCTGATACCAAACTAGGTAAGGCTAATATTGAAACAAGGAAGATAAAGAGTAGAACACTTTTCATGGGAAAGGAAGACCCGTAACTTCTCCAGGAATTTATCAGGGTTTCTTTGAGAAACGTCCTGAAGGGGAGAAAGTGCAGAGCCAACGACATTCGTGAAATGGCCTTGAGACGATTTTGCGTAGTTATGGCCTAAGGGTAGCCATGGAGACTCTTGACACTCTTCGACAGACTGCAGAAGGAAACTTCAGACGAGATGATCAGTGAGCGGGGAATTTCCCGTGAGCACTGAAAAACCCTTCAAGGGGTACAACGATATAGTTCGGGGTTCGAAAAGAGGAATTGAATGGCTTCTCCTCAAGAGGAAATTTTTCTTATTTCTATGGGGATCTTCACGGAAACAGACGAAAATTCCTATAGATTCAAAAAAACCATTTACAAACAACAACTTGTACAAGCTCACTTGGAACGCGTGAAGGCAAAACTATGTATATATCTAACGCCTTTAAAATAAAGGATAATTTTCGTTTTGCGAGACTTTTTGTCCATTTGCATGAACAAACCCTAAAGGGAAGGAGAGTCTTTCGAGGCTAGTGGTAGAGTCCCGATTCAGCAAAAAGGCCCTTTAAAGTTCCTATTCCCTCCCTTCGTCCTCATCCTCATTACCTTCGTCATCGCAACAAGCGTCTAGGCTCTGCGCGCTACAAACTTCATTATGATGCTTTTCACAACATCCTTTGTGACAATCGTCACAGCAATTCTTACAGCCGCAGTCGCCCCAGACCGTATAAGCCATAACGTCGAGAGTCTTTATGGGTGTATCAGGGTCATCGCTGGTGATGACCAATTCGCAACATCTCGGACATTTCTCGGTAGCCTTATACCGAATCAAGATATCCAAGCATGATCCTGGTTGGAGCGTTGCGGGAAATGGGTTATTGACCAACTTCCAATGCTTGCTCTTGCGTTTGAACGCAACACTCATAACGTGTAGCTTACAATCACCCACGTTGCAGATAGAAATGGTGCGCTCCCCGAGACAACATGCTTTCACTCCCCCGATACACGTCGAGCCCGTGATGGCAAGTTTTCCAGAAGGCACATTTCCGGCTACGGCAATGCTCTTCGCACCAGTCGGATCGTCGCTTATGATCGTGATCGTACCCACTTTCGTTCCAAAACTGGTTGGTTCAAAGCGAATAGGAACCTGAACTGCGGTTCCGGCTGCAATCCGTATTGGATATGCCAAAACGTTAGGAACAATAAACTCTGCTGTAGCAGACGCAATGTTCGTTACCGTCAAGGTACATGCACCGCTATTCAGCAATGTCAAAGGTTGATCCATGAACGAGCCGATGCAGACATCACCGAAGTGGCCGGTATTAGCGACAATTAGGTCCAATTCCGGTGCTGGAGCTGACCCACGTACTTGTATCTGGGCAGGACTTGCCGGGTCATTGCTGAAGACGCGGATCGTTGCGGCAGCAGCGCCCAACGCCGTCGGCTGGAAGCGAAGTGGAAGCTTGATCGATCCACCCCCACTGACAACGAGCGGGAAGGACACTACGCCGGGCACGATGAAGTCTGCCGGTGACGAAGAGGTGATCGAGTTGATTTCGAGCCGGCAGATGCCGGAATTGTTGATAACTAGATCGCGATCGATAAAGGAACCGAGGCAGGCCTCGCCGAAGTCGCCTGCGTCGGCGATGGCAATTTCGGCAGTGGCTACCCCACCGGTGCCGGTGGCCATCAGATCAACGTTCGGTGCGCCCGGGTCGTTGCTCCTGATCCGGATGGTCGCTGAATCGGTCACGCCTGGTGCCGTTGGCGTATAGCGAATAGTGAAATCGATCTCGCCGCCAGGTAATATTAACAGCGGCGTGGCCGGAAATGGATCCACGTCGAATGCAGGCGAGCCCATGAGGCGCTGCACGCTGTGGATCACCAAGTTGTCGGTGCCGACATTGAAGATTTGCAACATCAGGTGGGCCGGCCCTTCGCACACCGTTCCGAAATCGAAGAATCCGAAGCTATTCTCAAGATTGACCGCAATCGACGGTCCAGTTGGCTTCACAAATGAGAACACACCTCGGCCGAACGTCGCGGCCCGCAGCTCGCCCTGGTGATAGACCAGTTCAAACACCGGCGCGCCTGGGAAGTGAATGTCGTCGAGCACACTCCAATTCGCGCCGCCGTCGACGGAACGCAGCACGCCGAAGTCCGTCCCGGTATAGAGGGCCGTGGGCGTCTCGCTGCCATCGAGCGCGATGGCGTTGTGCGGAAGGTCAAGCGGCGGGGAGATGTCCGTCCAGGTCGCCGCTGTAAGCGAGGTACGGTAGACGTGCCCGCTGGGAGCGCCACTGAGCCCGCTGAGCACGGCGTAGATAGTCGCCGGATCGTTGGGATCGAAGGCAACACCCCCGACGGATCGACCGGGAAGGTTGCGAGTGATGTCACTGAAGGTGAAACCTCCCGGCTCGAGCGCGTTGGTGGAGACGAGAACCCGCCCCCCAACAGCGACGACCACGTTGTTGCTGTTGGTCATCGCGACGTCCACTTCACTGGCCCTTCCGGAGATCGACACCTGGTTCGGCCACGTCGCCCCGCCATCGGTGCTTTGCCAAAGGTTCTGGTTACTGCTTGCGTACACGACGCCGCCCGTGTTCGGGTCGGTCGCGACGGCGGCCAAAAAGATCCCCACTTCGGCGGGCGGCCACGGCGGCGAGATGCTTGCGTAGGAGACACCATCATCGATCGATCGCAGGATTGTCGCGTTGCTCCTCCCGTAAACCTGCGCCGGTATTTGCCCGTCGTGCGCAACCTCGAAGCCGTCGCCACCAACACCCCACTTCCAGGTCGGGGCGACTGCGTCGGCCGTCGTGACGATCCCGTTGTCCTGCAAAGCGCCATGTGTGACGCTCGCTGTTGCGTCCGGTTTGACGTCAAGGTTGTAGAACAGAGCGGCCTGGAAGCCGCCGCCATTGAGCGATGTGAAGTTGACGCCGCCCGTACTCCTGAAGATTCCTCCGTCATTGCCGGAGTATACGACGGAGAAGGGACCGGCCTGCGGCGCGAAACCCCATGTGTGGGTGTCGACGTGAAGCCCGTTCAACCCCGCGAAGCTCGAACCTGCGTCGGTGGACCTCGCTTGACTCTGCGCGCCGTAGTAGATCGTGTCGCTCACTCCATCTCCAGGGGACTGAGGATCGACCGCCATGTGGAAGGCGTAACCGCGGAAGCTCGTGCCGACAGCTGCCGCCAGCACCGCAGCTGTCGCTCGCGTGGTCCAGGCGCCGCCCTGGTTTGTGCTCTGAAACAGCCCAATTGAATCCGGCGTGCCGAACGGGACGCCTGTTCCGACCATCGTGGCGTAGAGCACCTGGATGCCCGCTGGGTTGGGCGGCAAAGTGGGCGGTGCCAACGCGACGACAACCTTGCTGAATCCGGTGAATCCGCCGCCCGCAATGGCGCCGGACACCGCCGGGTCGGTGGCGTTGAGGATCGTCGTCCAGTTCTGCCCACCATCGGTGGACTGCACCACGCCGACGCCGGTGACGCCAGCAAACAAGATGCGGTTGGCGGCAGGCGAGGTCTGGTCCAGGACCAACGAACGTACGTCTCCGGAAGGAACTATCCCCGGGGTCCAATTCAACCCGGCATCTATCGAAACAAAGAGGCCGCGATTGGACGCGAGGTAAATGATCTGGCTGTTAGCAGGATCGACGATGACGACGTTGATAGTCTGATTGAAGAAGATGCTCGCGTTACTGGGAGTGCTCAACGGGTAGGCGGAGCCGAGACGGATCCAACTCGCACCACCATCGGTCGACTTGAACAGCCCAGCCGACGGTTGTGTCGTATCGGTCGAGAACTGCGAGCCCTCTCGGTTGCTGGTTCCTACATAGAGAATGTCGGTATTGGTTGGGTCAATCGCTATCGCGCCGGGTCCGCCAATACCTAGGGACGGCGCGCGATCGAAGATTGGCTTCCAATTCGTGCCACCATCCTGCGTTCGCCAGACTCCGCCCCACGCCGTGCCGATGAAAATGATGTTGGGATTGTTTGGGTTGACTCCGATGGCAGTGACTTGGCCATTCGCGGTAATCGCCCCTTCATCGATGGGGCTCGGACCTATGGGGGTCCACACCGTCCCGTTCAGGCTCATTGTTCAATCTCCTTTCCGACCCTCCTTTCCGTCCGCTTGCGCCTGACCCTCCTTTCCGTCCGCTTGCGCCTGACCCCGGGGGTGTTTCTCACCGGGAGTGGAATCGCCGACTGGATTCATTGGCGGCCTCACAATAGAGCCGGGTAGTCGATTCCACTGCTCGAGGGCGCGTGCGTACAATTCGGGGGTCGCCGGCAGTCCCCCTCGGAACCTTTGTCTCTCTATCTCGCGGTGCACCTCGGGATCGTCGTACGACTCTCGCTCAGGCTCATCCAGGCCATGCGGTTTGTCTCTCCGGTAGTCGTCCCTACCACCCTTGCCTTTGCCCTTTTCTTTGTCTTTGCCATTATCTTTCGCCATGGAACCCTCCACTCACGTTGACTGAGGTTGAGTACCCGCTCGCTGCCACTCGGTCCGAGCGAGCACGGAAAATGTCACCATCACTCCAATGAGTGCCACAACGAGCGCCCGCTCGAATGACCCGTCGCCGCCATCCGGCTCGACTCCGAACAGCACTTCGATCCAGTTGTGCCAGAATAGTGTGAGCACGAGGAGGATGCCGCTCACGAAAGCTAGGGTGCACTCGATCCAGAAACGGTTTCTAAGGTTTCTACGCATGTCGACTCCTAATGTTCTATTATAATTACAGTTACGTCCCCGCGTTGGACTTCCTCATCTTTTTACAGTCTCACTTACATTTTCTAACAAATTATTCCGTCATGCTATTTATCTCTTGCCGGCCGGTCAAAAAGATTAGTCGACGCAAAATTCTCTTTCTGTGTACGAAGAACATTTTAATGCCTGACCATAGATCATGACGCATCATTGTGCTCACCTTAAGGTTCATAATTTTCATGAGATTTTGGCTGTTTTCTCTTCATGTCCACTTTCCTTCCTACCTATATTTGCTGCAATACATAGACCAGGTTTCCCCTTTAATTTTCGATGCCTAAAAAAGTTATACAATGCTTAAAAAGCTGTGTGTTTTGAGAAGATATAAAAGTGGTTAGGCAACGACAAATTGAGTAGTCCGTCCTGGAAAACGTATCCTTTTAGATACCTTCTTGTATCTAAATGGATAACAAATCTATTTGGGATTATTGAATAAGATAAGAAATTAAAATATCCATTCAGATATGAGCTTTTGGCTCTTTTCTCATGACTGCTCAACTTTGGTGTTCCCTTAAGTGCACCAAATGTGATCATATTCGTTGAATAACATCAACCCTCAAATTTCGCTTGCCCCAATGTCCGAAGAACGCAGAACAAGAATACAGGCCGAGAGTGTAAAAGTTATGAATAGTGGGAGAGCGACCAAGTGAAAATATTTCGTAAAACTTAATCCTTTCGGGCAACGAATGCGGACAAATGTGCTGCTTCTCAAAGAACCTCTCGGAAATGATGTCTATTTCCCAATCGGTTATATGGGCGGCAGACCGCGTTCTACAGTTCCATTGACAGATATACGGCATTGCCGTACTATATAGATATGCAGACCGTCGTAGAATTGCCAGAATTTTTACGGCGGGCAAAACAAGTCGGCCTCTCCGAGGAAGAACGAGCAAACATCATTGAGAAGCTCGCGGCTCAGCCGGATCTAAGCGATGAAAGAGCAGAAACCGGAGGAATGCGAAAACTCCGTGTCGCAGCGAAGGGAAAGGGGAAGAGTCGAGGATACCGGGTGATCACCTTTTTTACTGGCTCTCTGATGCCTGTCTTTCTGGTGACCGTTTACGCAAAGAACCAAAAGGACGATATTACCGATAAGGAGAAACAGACGATGAAATCCTTGTCAGCAATTCTCATCGATTCATACAAGAGGGAAAGAACATGAGCGAAATCGGCGAAAGCATGATGAAGGGAATGGAAGAAGCCGTGGCCTTTGCTAAAGGGGAACAAAAAAAAGGGACCGTTGTTCATATTCCTGAAGAAATCAATGTCCAGCGGATCCGTAAAAAGCTGAATATGAGCCAAAATACGTTTGCCGAGTATTTTGGGGTTCCTGTAAAAACAATACAGGACTGGGAACAGGGTCGACGCGTTCCGTCGGGAGCCTCAAAAAATTTTCTCTTTGTCATTGACCAAGAACCTGAAGCGGTACGCCGAGCGCTCACAACGGCCACACCCGCTTAACTCTTCCAGGGAACTCACAATTCCATACAGGTGTCTTCCCATCAAGAGGACACCGATCAGTCAACTCTGGTACTGGCGGAAGTATCACCAACCATGCTTTAGGGCCAATAGTAGTGACGAACCATTTATGGCCCGCACCATTTCAGCTCTCACCGTCTGTCACGTTTGCACATGCCTCCCTGTATTCCACTATGCTCCGCTACTTCGCCATTGTTCAAGCTGACAACCTTCCCGTTTGTTCATTTGTATGTTCTTCTGGCTGGAAAACAAATCAAGATCATTTCAGAAGATTCCTGCTAGAGGCTCTCGACTATGTTGAACACCACACCCAACACCTCTTCGTAATCGAATGATGCTCTTACTTTCTCACAAAGCCGGATTACAAGCCAAAGGCATCAGCGCCTTGCAATGGATTATGGTAACGGATGGGAAAGGAAATCTATTGGATGCGTTAGAGCTTCACGATTCGGCAACGAAAGGAAAGAACGGTCCATCCCGCTTCACCGAGCATTACATGCCGCTTTGATCCTCTTGAACCATAGTCGTTGTCCGAGTTTAGAAGATCCCATCATTGCGTCATCAGATAGTGGACCAATGACTGCAGCAAGCGTCGTAAATTGGTTTTGGTATCTGGTTTCGTCTTCACTCCCTTCGTAAGAAAAAAATCTGAGAATAACTATTAAACGCTTAATCTTATAGCCCCCAGCTGAACTCACACATCAACATGAAAGAGAAAAGAGGCGCTGAACAAAGCAAGAAGCAGTATGCAGAAAAACTCTTGGGTGGGACTATTCGTAGGCTAGCGAAACCATTTTGTTGAAGACGATCTTGGTGTTTATCGGCCTCTAATTTTTTGCGAGGCTACTGTAGGCTAAGAGCGGATTGTGGTGGTTGTGCGAGAGATGAATTCTTCCCCTCCAACAAAAGCGTGATTACTGTTCGACTTTTCTGAGCCTACAGTTCAGGCAGGTAGGTACCTTATGCAAAAACGTTAATCAGCGTCCACGCAATAACCATGACAATTGCGATGAACCCTAACTCGTACAATGACTCCAGTTCCTGCTCCCACGTCCAAACCGTTGACCTTATGAATTTTTGTAAAAGTTGAAAATTTAACATCATGCATCACGTCCGTTAGGAATACGTCATGAACTGATGGGGCCAATCCGTTCGGATTCACTCCTCACCTCCTGTGCATATCCGCACAATTTTTCAGCTCTAGAGGTATGAGTCTACCCAAGCAAATGACGCACGAAAGAACCTATACCCGAAGATTTTTTGGATTGTGAGTTCAGCAAATCAGGCGAGTTTTAATCCCACCACACCGGAAATGATGAGAAGAATCGAGACCATGCGAATAGTCGTGAGCGCATCACCAAAAAACATGACGCCAACCGCAAAGGTTCCGGCTGCTCCAATTCCCGTCCACACGGCATAGGCCGTCCCAATGGCAATGGTTCGTTGAGCAAACAGAAGCAAAGCCCCGCTAATCACAATACACCCTCCTGCAAACAAGAGCCAAGGGAGACTGGCTCCGTCATTTGTCCATCCATTCTTCAATCCTACCGGCCACCCGATTTCAAACAGCCCTGCCAGTAGCAGGCATATCCAAGCCACACTCATCGTCTCATCTCCTTTTCATATGTTGGCATCCTCTTTCACCTGACAAGAAAGAATGCCCACCTACTACGATCGAGGGAAAAGCAGAATCTCAGAGGGACGGTCCACAGGATTTGCCAACGATAACCTCAATGGTACAATCAAGAAGACGTTCACCTATCCTATTCACCAATTTCTGAGGAATCCTTATGACGGCATTACTTGTTACGATGATCTTTGGACTGGTCTTTGTTTCTACTTCGACCCAGGCGGAGACAAAAGAGAACTCTCTTTCTCGTTGCGAACAGTTAGCACTTGATTATTCACAACACCCTGACACGCTAGACATCACCCGCTTAAAACAACTCCAGTTCTGCATTAATCAGACACTCGCCAAACGTGAGACAACTGACCCTCCAACGATGCTGAGAGGAACGATTATTGAACCGCTCTCGCCTTCCGGCAACACCTCTGTGCCAGAGGCACCCGACCTTGGAAGCCCAGGAAAAAACTAAACAGTGCCATAATTTCTTATAACCATCTTGTTTGGCATGCGATGTTTCTCATACACACCCGCAAGCGGATTACCTGAATGGGACTGTTGAATCATTCAATTTCAAGTTACGATAAGGCCTTCAGAGCCATGGGGGCTTCAATTCGACGGGAATGGTCAAAAAAGTCCGCTCGCCTGCACGAAGCCGCCTTCAACCTTCATAGCCCATCGGGTTACTCCGGCGGAGTAGGCGGCGGATTTTCTCAACATTCCCTGAATTTCTAAACGACACCATACGCAAGCATGGCATTAGCGACTTTTGAAAAACCTGCGATATTGGCTCCTTTCACATAGTCAATATACCCATGTTCTTGGCCATGCCGCACGCATTCTTCATGAATGTTTGTCATAATGCCGCGTAGGCGTTTTTCTAGTTCCTCGTTAGACCACGACATACGAATACTGTTCTGCGTCATTTCTAGCCCAGAAACGGCCACACCCCCAGCATTAGAAGCCTTTCCTGGTGAGAATAAAATTTTCGCATGTTGAAATACATTGATGGCTTCTATTGTCGTTGGCATATTGGCTCCCTCAGCAATGCCGATACAGCCATTTTTTATTAGCTCTTTCGCATCCTCATCATTCACTTCATTTTGTGTCGCGCAGGGAAAGGCTAATCGACATGGCACAGCCCACGGCTTTTCATCCACGTGAAAGACGAGATTGTATTCTCGAGCATATTCGGCGAGTGACTGGCGCTTCACGGTTTTCAAATCAATGATAAAATTAAGCTTTTCTTGATCGATTCCATTGGGATCATGTACAAATCCTGTAGAGTCCGACATAGCAATGACCTTGGCACCGAGATGTAGTAATTTCAAAGCGGCATATTGTGCGACATTACCCGATCCTGAAATGACGCAGGTCTTTCCGGCCAAATCATCAGATTGATGTTTTAACATTTCTTCCATAAAGTACACGCATCCAAATCCCGTCGCTTCCTTACGAATCTGGCTCCCCCCAAATTCCAGACCTTTGCCAGTCATGGTTCCTGTAAATTCATTCTTCAGGCGTTTGTATTGCCCAAACAGATAACTAATTTCTCGAGCGCCAACGCCAATATCGCCTGCAGGCACATCAATATCTTCGCCAATATGCTTGGCCAGCTCTATCATGAACGCTTGACAGAACCGCATCACCTCTCGAGCTGACTTTCCCTTAGGATTAAAATCCGCTCCACCCTTACCGGCTCCCATAGGAAGTGTCGTTAAACTGTTTTTAAAAATTTGTTCGAATCCCAAAAATTTCAGAATGCTCAGATTGACCGAGGGGTGGAAACGTAACCCTCCCTTGTAGGGGCCAATCGCGTTGTTAAATTGGACACGATATCCGCGATTGACTCGGACGGTGCCTTCGTCGTCTTCCCAACAGACTCGAAAGATGATGATTCTATCCGGCTCGGTGAGACGTTCGAGTATTCGCTCTCTCTGGTACTGCGGAAACTTTTTGATATGGGGAATGAGATAGGTTGCCACTTCTTCCACCGCTTGATGGAATTCTGTTTCTCCAGGATTTCTTCGTTTCAAACCTGTCATGAACGTATCGAGAGATAAATCAGTGAATGCAGGCATGACATCTCTCCTATTAGAACAAAATCAAACTTTTAACCTAGTCAATCTCTTGGACATGATACCGGTAGAAATTCCTCATTTGTCTACTAGGCAAATTTTTGCTGAGGTGCTATCAATAAAGCAAGCTTGCTTGAAATCAGAAATGCATGCGAAACCATTAAACAACTAAGGAGGTGCAGAATGTTAAGTTGGGCAATTACTTTTCTCATTATCGCATTAATCGCTGGTGCAATAGGGCTGACGGGAGTAGCTGGCACCGCATCAAATATTGCTTGGATACTTTTTGTGGTATTTCTCATTATTTTTGTTGTGAGTTTGGTGATGGGCCGCCGACCTCCCGCATAGCGAATCAATCCCTCTCTTCCACTTTCTTTACAAGCATTAGATCGAATGCACCCAAACTAACTAATTTGATCTTTGTTGACCTTACGGATGGATAGTCGAGGAAGGACCCGTTATTGTTCGGAAAGCGGATCTGATGAGCAAGAGGTTAGAACCTTTTTGATGAAAAATGCATTAATCCTCTAATCTTATTCACTGATGTCGCCATGAAGCAAAACCATGGCCAACCCCAATAATTCTTTTTCATTTTTCTCACTAGTAGTCAGTTGCCAGCTTTCACCTTTCCCTGTAAACTTTCTCGCAGTTTAACTTTAACTCAGAGCTCTCTCCTCCCCAAAAATTGAATTCTCTGGCTCCATGCCACACACTATTGTTCATACAAAGGAAGAATATGTTCAATTTCTTGAGAAGGCAATGCCCTTGTTACTCAGTCGAGCAAGTGACTATGCGAAGAAAATTCTTCGGGAAACAGAGCAATGGAAAGACGACGTTAGGCATGAAAAACTTGCTCTCCGTCTGGGGTACGAATTAGTTGAACGATTTATAGAATATGCACGCCATGAAATTCCTTGTCGTCCCTTTCTCTTACTAGACAGCTTTGTCGCAAAGTATTTCAGCCAACCAAATTCCTTTCCTTACAATGATCAGGCACATACGCCGCTAGGAATCTTTATTGAGGGTCTTACTTCAAGGGCAGTCGTCAGCCGTGACGCGCTCATAGCACAATTTACTCATTTCTATCGCCTCACACCATCACAGGTTATTCGACTGCTAGGTCTGTCAGATGAACAAAGTCAGCGAATTTACAAAAATGTGACTCGTTGGCGTCAGTCGGGCTGGCTTCGAACTATGAGAGATATTGGCTTGCCTCTACCCTCGATCACCACTCTAGAGCAGCAGCTGCAAGCCGATCCAGATACCATCAATAACAATGCAAAGAACCTACTACTTCAGTTTCAGTCTTATTACCGAAAGAGTGAGCCGGAGCACTATCCTTGCAATAGTAAAGAAAAGTTGGAGGAGATGTTCATAGAAGGACATAGCCAGGACTATCGGACCTGGCATCTCGCGATGTGCTATACCTGCCTGGAACTAGTTTATGAATTGGGGATCGAAGCAATATCCGACAGTGATCCGTTTAATCTCAAACTTCAAATACAGCCAACGAGCCTCGTTTCTAATATACCAATGGCAAATTTTTAAGGATAAACAGTCGTGAGTCATAATGAAGAGTTACTAAGATACGAGGGGCATCTTGTTCAGGCCTTATTGGATCAGCCTGAGCGAAGACAAACAGAGCCTCCTGGTTCATTTCAAGTCTTTATCGGGACTCAAAGCCTAGGAGCATTAGAATGCGATGGGAATGCAAAAATCGAAAAAACTTTTACAGAAATTCCTGTTCAAGAGCTAATTGAACTACGTTCTTCCTCCGGTCTTCTGTTAGGATCCCTGTATTCTGAACCTCGCAAACAAAAAACCGCAGAATTTCAGGCAGGAAATTTTTCACTGCGGCTTAAACTACAGACTGAGGATAACAAAGGGGTACTCCTTCTCACAGCCCAAAATCTCTTCAATTTTAACGGCATTTCACCTTTTCAGAGTTCGTTAATAAACTCTACTAAACAAACCGAAAAAGACAGGAATGCATGGTCAATGGTGGCTCTTGCCGCTCAACTTCTTTTACTTGCAGGAGTCATATTCTTGGTTGTCGACCGACTTTACCACAGCAACTTCCGCATGAATGATGTCAGTAGAATTGTAGCCTCCCAAGATCAGCAACTACAAAAGATGTCACAGCAACTTTTAGACCTTCAAAGTAAATTGGAAAAGTCTCCAAGCATAATGGTGAATGATACATCCAACACATCAAAATCAGAAGGAGGCATCGTAAAAGAGAAAGGGTTAAAGGAAGCAGTTGGAGATTCTATCCTAGCCAAAAAACCTGAAACTTTAGAGCAGGGACTTTTGAAAAACCGCCCCGTGTGGGTGCGATTTAAGAAGGATCTGCCTGATTCAAGAATTCAGGAAATCTTAGCCCAAGTCCCTACACAACAACGTTATAGGACGGGACGTTGGTATACTCTCAATTTCGATCAATCTAATTCTCGAACACCGGATTTGCCATTCAAGTCTTGGAAAGAAAGAGGAGATATTGAAATTGTCACCACCTCGACAGTTACTCACAGAGTTCAAGTCCGATTCCGAAAAGACGCTCCAGACAATGCAGTAAATAGATTTTTCGAAGAAATTCGTGTCAAAAGGACAAAGCCAAATAACAACTGGTATGACATCGATCTCGCTCTTCCGGATTCCGAAGAGCCAAGAGCTTTCATTGACGAATTGCCTTCGAAAAAGATAATTGATGGGATAAAAGTCGATATGGCACATTTGCCTTCTCGTTAACTTAAGATCGTGTTGACAATGACCGGTCATTAAACCTCAAAGAAAGACTAGGAACGCAACAAAACGAGGGGGCGTTAGTCGCCTCTCTTTAGCATTCGAAAGACCACTCGCACAGTCACTCACACTCATGTCCATCACCTCACTTCCAATCATTTCCTCGTCTTTTTCACAACAATATCTCTTTGAACCATCCCTAGGCCTTCACTAACCGCGTCAAAATTGAGTCAAGTTTATTCAGACGTGAGTTAAGTAGACAATTTGGCAATAGAAGTGCCTTGTCTCTTGGGCTAGACCAGATTTCGACTTAGGATTTTACAAATACGGAGAAAAGAGTTGGCACGATCCCATGTTGCAGTTGCAACTAATCGGATTAGCTCTGCTGGTAGGAAAGGAAGTCAATGCCAGAATTGAAAACCCATACACCATAGCGTAAAGATACGTTCCCACCTCTCTCCTACTCACTAGACTTACCACATCTTTCCCTTTTCCTTCCGCCACGATCACAAATCTAAAATAAAGAGAGATCTAAGCACTAGACATTTGTAGATTGAATTGCTGCGTTTTGTCCGTTGTATCTCTGCGCTCGTCCCAGTTACAAGTACTCATGTAGCTTGTTCAGCAACAGCAAAACTAACCCATTCATTAACCAAGGAGGTCATTGTGAACCAGGAACAATTTAAAGGCAAATGGAACCAATTCAAAGGGGAGGTCAAGCAACAGTTCGGCAAACTAACCGACGATGACTTGCTCGAAATTGAAGGCGACTACGATAAATTTAAAGGGAAAGTCCAAGAACGCTATGGAGATCAGAAAGAAGCCATTGAAGATTGGGTAGAACAATGGCACAAATCCAACACCTAATCCCTCACAAGAAAACCGTTAGTGTAAAATTTGAAGGGTTCATAGAGCGTAGAAATAAGTGTCAGTAATCATGAGGAGGAAATATGCGAAACAATAAACACCTAACAATTATGACAGTCTTGTTGGGCTTGATAATAGTCGGAGGCCCACATTCAGCTTTGGCTAATTGGTGGATTGAGAATCCGAATCCACACATGTCTTCCTCAAAGGAGGGTCACATCTTTTTGGTCGTGAATCAAGACCAGTTTGAGGGGCAGTGGAAACAATTCAAAGGAGAATTAAAAAAACAATGGGGGAATTTTACCGACGATGATCTACTTCAAATTGAAGGAAAGATGGAAAAGCTTGAAGGGAAAATTCAGGAAAGATATGGAGATAGAAAAGAAGAACTGAAAGAATGGATGGATGAATGGTTTGATCAGCACGCCCTTGAAGCCCAATCACCTAACACCTCGAACCTTGAGAATGATTAAATTCTTAGGAAAGATATTGAAATGTTGGGATAACTCACCTTCAAGTAAAAAAGGAACGTTTTTATTGTTTTCCATCTAGCGATCCAATAGTAATCTTTAGGGCTTACAACGTATATAAAGAGCGCTTTCGAAAAATCTCTTCTTAAATCAAGGATTAACCATTGTTGGTTCATTAACAACCCACACACACCTCCATCATTCCGGGAGAGACATGTGCGCCCGATTTGGTCGAGATGACAATGATATCATCTAGTGCATGAAGTATGATTTGGTCTATGGGTCCGTTCCGAAGCTCTGGTTGGGACAAAAGACTTTTGTAAAGCTCGTCAGCTAATTCTTCAGCTGAAAGTGGCCGTTTCATTGTGACGATGAGCCCAGTTGAATTGTAGAGATGGTCAAGACCAGCTAAGAATCCGAAAACAAAAGCGGCACGACTTCGTGTTGGTAGCTCCATCCGCTTTTTTGCTTCGGTTTCATCAGCATTCAGTATGAAGCGATTTTCGGCTGTTGAAGATACTGAAAGAAAAAGTACAAGAAAAAAAATCAAGAATTGGATACAGCCTGTTAGAGGTAGTCTGCATTTTAGTTTCATAGCAATGCCTCAGTTGAATGAGAAATCCCACAATCAAACGTTAAATAGTAACTACGTCTCTCTCAGGCGAGCAAACAATCTCTAATTGCCGATTGCTTGGATGGAATTCAGAACGATTAATAAATAATGTGACCATTGTCCATAAAAAATTGTTAACTACTCAAGTTTCAGTAAGTACAGATAGGTTAATGCTCTCTAGAAAACTTCATCATCGACATATACGCAATGTTATTCAATCAATGACTTGAGAAACTTAGAGTTTAGTGAATGCTACGTAGTTTTCAATCTTTTTTCGGATTTTCCATTCGTACAATGGATGGTCATATAGGGACCTTAAAAGATGTGTATTTTGAAGATCAACAGTGGCTTATTCGACATCTCGTGGCTGATACAGGTCATTGGCTTTCTGGCACCTCGTCCTTTTAGGCACGGATCATTTGCACAGGCTTTTGGTTCCAGCAGTATCGACTTTGAAGTAACGTGGTGGACGGACTCTAAACCGGTAGAAGTGCGGTGATCGAGTGGTAGCGGCGGTCAAAAAAGCCTTAAACGAAACTAGAATTGAAATTTCCTTTCCTGAACCTTGATATTTGCAGAACCATTGAAAGCATTGATAGAGCAGAATAATTTTCGTTAGTAAAAACTTACAGAAAGAAAAAAATCGCAGATGACGTATCAGGCTCATGCTACTAGAAGATATTAAGTGGGCAGAAATACTATCTCACCTTTATCATCTTGTTATTGCTTATCTATTGGCGGTTCCCATTGGTTGGGATCGTGAATACAGATCTCTGGGGGCCGGAATCCGAACCTTCCCTCTTGTTGCAATGGCTTCTTGTGGATATATGTTAACCGGAATTTACGTTCTGGAGTTAGATGATGCAAGGTCAAGAGTAATGTATGGAATTTTGACAGGCATTGGATTCATAGGTGGTGGAGCCATCATAAAAGAAAAAGGAAATGTGGCCGGCACCGCCACAGCAGCCAGCGTTTGGAGTACTGGAGCTATTGGAATGGCCGTGGCCTGGAATCGTTTTGAAATTGCATTAGTTCTTAGCATCATGACATTTTTCTCTCTGCGATTTGGGAAATTCCCTGCAAGCGAAACACATGCTGAAAAGTCTAAATGAAATTTAAATTTAGCCGGGGAGAAAAAAATGATGTGCTCGTACCTCTCACCTAATCATTGATCAGCCTGAACTAGGAAAATATATCCCGAATGATTTTGGTGCTCCTATTTGGTGTTAGAGCACTATGACGACCTGCATTAGAATCCTTCCCAAATCTTGCTACCGAAAAGCCGACATGGGATGGAAGCAGGTAAAAGTTCAGAAAACTATCGGGTGCAACGATAAAGAAAAAGTTTGGGAGAATGAAGAAAAATGGCTCAATTACAACAGTGCCTATTTGTGGTCTAATAAATGTGCCTGAAAACTTTCGACGGCAAAATCCACTCCCTCCTGGACATTTAAAAGCATGCCACCAGATTCCTTTATCGAATACAATCTGGATAACCAATTCGCTCGGTTCGTTATTTGAATATTCAGAACTGGGCGAGCATTGCCTTCCAATAGAAGAGGACATTTAATTTTATCCAAAACGATGTCAACGCCTAAGGTGCCAAAGGCATTCTCGTTGAGAGGCGACCCATTGCCATCACCGGAACACCTAATAGAACAATAACCCGCATGTCGCCCCCCCTTGATAGCTAATTAACTCAAAAAACAGGTCAGCATTCACTTGCGTTGAATAACTTCAGGAGTCTGTTCCAGGAAAAAGACACATTTTTCGACATATACCTTGACCTGTGGGTCCGTAGTCACAATGACCAAGGTCCAAGGACAATCTTTCGAGCTAAGATGAAACAAGAGGGGTTCCCTGATATGACTTGGAACTTCATGCATCCCGCCATCTAAAATTAAGAGTGGAGGACGAGTAATAATGGCTCTTGCCAACAGTATTCGTAATCGTTGGCTGGGGGTAAAATCCCTTCCCCGTTCCGTGACCATCGTCTCTAACCCATCGGGCATGGCTTCAAGCTCCTGATCCAATTGGGTCAGTTTTAAGGCCCACATCACATCCTGTGACTCAAGGCCCGGTCGACCGACAATAATATTGTCAGCCACGGATCGTTCAAACAAGGTTAAATCTCGACCAAACACAATACCTCGTTGTGCATTAAGTTGATCTCTGGATAAAGTTTTCAGATCAAGACCGTTGTAGCGAACAACCCCAGTAGGAGGCCGATGAAATCCAGCTAACACTAAAGACACCCGATGACGTACAGATTCCGTTGAACACACAAGCGCCACTTTCTCTCCCGGCAATGCTTCAAAATTTGCTGTGGGCTCATGCAATGTCGACTCACTGGCCCAATTCATATGACTACATGTCAGATGTAGTCCAGTGGAGTCGGAGGGAGGAATAGAAAAGTCTGTCTCTTGGGGAATGGCGTCTTTAGGAAGAGAAAACAGATGATCGAGTTCCGTTAAGGCTGTAAAAAAATAATACATCACATACGTTCGCTTCACGACTGAATCAAGCTTCAAAAGCAAACTTGCGACAATGACTTCAGCGGCAACTAGTTGCCCCAAAGTCAACTCCCCTTGACTCAGCAACCATCCAGCCGTCCCCAACAAACCGGTGTGCAAAACCACTTGAATTAAAAGAGAGCCAATATATTGGCGAAGTAACACCCGGAACCGGGATTGACGCGCATGGACATAGTGGGTGGCTAATGTATCAGCATTGTCAACAATAAATTCCGAACTGCTGGTAGCTTTAAATTGCAAAAGGTTATCGGCCACTTCTTGAAGCCAATGAAACACCTCGTATTTCGCCTCAGACATATGGAGTGTTGTTCGAAGCCCACCCTTACCTAAGATGGCAATAAGCAGCATTGACCCGACAAGAACCAGATCAAAGATGACGAAATAGGGATGATAGAGCGCCAAAAGGGTCATGCCTATCAGTCCGCCGATCACCACATTCGTAAAGTCTACGACGAGACTCGACAAGGCTCGCTGCAGAAAGACCGTTTCAAAAAATCGACTGATTGAATCAGACGGAAACGTGGCCTCGTTAAAACGAGGTAAGACTCGCGCAACAGCAAGAGTGACGCGAACAAAGATTCGCCGTTCGAGAATATCCGTCGCATAAAATTGTAAGACTCGAAAGATCCCGACGATCAATAGAATCCCTGCCATAATACCCACAATGGTGACGACCATCAGTGGAGAGACGGAGAAAGCAAACGTGTTGACCAGTTCCTGAACAGTCAGGGGAATGATAAGGGAGAACAAGGCTACCGCGACAGCATATGTAAGAATAGTTAAAAGAAGAGAGCGCTCTTGCTTTAGGAAGAGGCCCAATCGGTCAAGTGTTTCCCTCAAAAGTGGAAGACGTTGGCTCATGACTCTCCTGAGGCTTGTTCGCTTTCTCGTGACAATCCTTTAAAGGCAGATCCATTCACCCATGCACCGATGGCCCATTGATACAGTGCGAGAGCTTTCTGGTAGTCCGCAAGAGCCGTCAACCATCCCTCCGCAGCCTGAAGGACATTCCGTTCACGAAGATTGACAAACAGTAAACTCGTTGCACCCATTTTAAACCGAGTCCGTTCGCCTTTTTCCAATGCTTTTGCTAATTGAAAGGCTTCCTCGGAGACCTGAATTCGTTCCTGAGCTCGGGTAATGGCTGATTCAGCATTGGCCACATCCATGGTGACCTGTTGAAGGCGATAGTCTTGCAGAAGCTTCAGGCGTTGAGCTTTCCCCTCCATCTGCAGTCGATCTCCACGCGCCTCACGCTGCAAAAAAGGAATGCTAAATAGAACACCAAACCGATAGCCAAGACCCAACACAAATTCCCCTGGTTTCCTCGTTGGCTGTGCTTCCGCGGTCAAGTTGGGAAGGAAATTGTTTTCAGCAACCTCCAAATCGATATGATTAAATTCCGCCTCCAACTTCACGAGTTGCACTTCTGGACGGATAGACAAGGCACGCTCCTTTTCTTGTTCGCCAGAACGCAACATATCGTCCAGATCGACAGAGGGAAAGGGCGGTGCGACGACTTGCTCAGGGACGATCAAATCAGTCCCTTCCCATAAAAATAAAGCAAGCTTATATTGCTCTTGCTCAACCAGTCGTTCAGCTTTAATCACGCCATCGCGGCGTCGCTGGACCTCTTGATTTGCCTCAACGACGTCAAATTGCGCTCGCGCTCCCTCTTTGGCCTGCTTCGTCAATTGGCCAACGCGTGCCTCGGCAACGGAAACAGCTTTTTTTTGAATATCCATAAATTTCCACGCTGCTACCCAATTCCAATATTGAGTTGCCGCTCCCAGATACAGATCTTGGCGCGTCTGTTGGATCTCCAATTCGGCTTGCCTATCAGCTAATGAAGACTTTTGTAATTCAGCATGATCAGGGTTCGTGATAAATCCTCGAAGGAGTGGCAGAGCAATACCGAGCAATGGCTGATTGGTCGTGTTAATCGCAAGATCAGCCACTTCAACATCTCCGATTCCAGCCCGATATCCTGCAAACCCTTTGACACCCCAAGGATGACGCATCTCCACAAAGGTGTCATTGAACCCCACGCTGGTCGTTTTGCCATCTTTCACCAGACGTTCCAACTCCCAATCATTGACCAGCTTTGGTTCGAACTTGCCCAGGGCTGATAGCAATTTCCCGCGTGCCACTACCTTTTGGGTTTGACTGCCTTGAAGAAGAGGGTGACCTTGTTCTACCCGCTTCAACACGGCCTGAAGTGTCAACACAGAAGTTTGAGGGGTTGAGGTAGATGGGCTGACAACGTCATCGGCCCATAAAGGAGTCACGATTAAAGCTGCCAGACTCACAACACATGCTATCGTGGAAACTCTCTTCATATTTACCTCCTCAGATATTCTGATAAACCAAATGAACGGCTTGATATCTCGCTCGCTATTTCCCCGGCCTTCCCGCCTTGGGCAATAACACATCCGTCAAATGTTTTTCGCCAGACTCATAGTCTGCAGGAAATAGGTTGAAGCGTCGCCACATTTCATACCATAACGGTACACGATTTAAGATGACCCACCCCATCACTTGAGTCCCTTGTCGTACATGTTCTTGAGGAGGCCAACTTCGTTTTTCAGAGTCAGGCACGACCCAGAACCGAAATTTCCCATTCGCCGAGGCTGATTGATCCACTACTTGGATCCGGCCATCATATGTTCCAGCCATCAATTCAGGCCAAGCGGGAAGTGGAATGGCGGGGACACCGTGAAACAGTATCCGAACCGAACGCCCTGGGCTTAAGAGAGGAGCATCAATTGAATTTGCCCACATTTCTATGGCCGGGGTCGCCTCGCCAGGAACAATCGTGAACAACAGATCTCCAGGATGAACGATTTCCCCAGGCCCAATCCGCGTCAGACGAACAACGGTCCCATCAACAGGCGCAATAACCCGACTGGCCACTCGCCGCTGAAGAGCATTCGAGCGAGTCAACTCTAAATCCGCAATCTCTTTTGAAGCTTTAGCAGCCTCACCAAGGGCCGACGCTCGTTGAGACCGTGTCTCTAAGAGACGCTGAACCAATTCCGCATCAATCTGTTCACGATTATGAGCTAACGCACGTCGAGCTTGTTCCGCTTCACGGAGAGAGGCCTCAGCGGCTTTGACGTCGGCAGCAGCAGCTGTTGCCGACTGAATGGCCAGTTCTAACTCTCGGCGAGAAAGTAACCCTTCGACTTCTAACAGACGTGATCGATCAAGATTTAATTTCGCCGTCTCTTCTGCAACTTTGGCAGCAGCCACCCGTTGTTCGGCACTTTGAACTTTATGCTCAGCTTCAGCAACTCGAGCCTCTGCCGATGTCGTGGCAGCCTGCGTCAACGTCGACATTTCTTTCAAACGTTCCGCTAAAATATCAGCTCGCTCCAGAGCAGCTTGCCTTCGCTGTTCGAGCGCGTCACGAGATTGATCCAACCGTTCCAAGAGATCCTGCGCCAAAAATTGGGGGTTAACATCCTCTAGTTCGAGAATCAAATCTCCTTTTTTTACAGACATTCCCTCATTCACATGCCAAGTTCGAATACTCCCGTTAATTTGTGCGTGAATTTCTTGTGGCCTTTCTGTGGGAGAATATGCTGAAAGATTTCCTTGAACGGTCACCGTCTGGGTCCAGGGCACAAAACTCAGTATCACAACAAAAACGATGAACATGATAAGCGCTGAACGGGCCCATATACCTAAAGCTCGAGGAATTTTCACCAAATTTGCCGACTGCAATTTCCTATGATCAGACAGCGGCAATTCCCCCAAAGACTTGCTTCCTTCATCTGACTCAACCAACCTTGGTGCGTCATGTTCCAAAGTAGAAATATCCATATCTTGTTAAACCTTTTCTTGATATTCAAAAATTCTAAGAATTTTTGGCACATTCATTTCTGTCTTACATGACCATCTCACTTAAAAAATGGCGCACAGATACGGCAACTTCATTAGTAGTTAATATAACAACTTTTTCAAATAAGACAAATATATAATGCTTACTTGTTTCATTTAATATTTTTATGTATATTTTGGAATTATGAACTGGCTGAACTACCACCATTTACTCTACTTCTGGGTCATTGCTCGCGAAGGTTCAATCAAGAAGGCATGTGAAGTCCTCACCCTATCACAGCCTGCGCTGAGCGCTCAGCTCCATACCCTAGAAAATACCATTGGTGAGAAGTTATTCACTCGTCTAGGACGAAGACTAGTCCTTACTGAAGTAGGACAGGTCACGTTTCGCTATGCTGATGAAATCTTTTCCCTGGGCCAGGAATTGACCAACACGTTACAGGGCCGCGAATCATCCCATCCTATCCGTCTCGTTGTGGGGATAGCTGAAGTGGTCCCGAAAATGGTCGCCTACAAGCTTCTGAAAGTCGCATTCAAGAAATTTGAGCACATTAAGGTCGTATGTTGGGAAGGACGCTTAGAACGGCTACTTGGAGAACTGGCTCTACATTCGTTGGACATTGTGTTGACTGATGCACCAGTGCCACCTACGGTCAGTATCAAAGCTCATAGTCATTTGCTGGGTGAAACCCACGTCACGATCTTTGGGACGGAACGTTTAGCTCTTCAATATCGACGAAATTTTCCTCAGTCACTCGATGGCGCACGCTTTCTTTTACCAACAAATAACTCTGTTCTCAGACGTGGGATGGAGGAATGGTTTCGCAAGGAACACATTACTCCTCTCATTGTCGGAGAGTTCGAAGATGGAGCAACTATGAAAGCATTCGGACAAGAAGGTCATGGACTCTTTCCTGGCTCATCCGTTGTCGCTAAGGAAATTACTCGCCAGTATCAAGTGCGTTCTGTCGGCCATATTCCCGATCTGACTGAGCGCTTTTACGGCATTACGGTAGAACGTCGCATTCATCATCCAGCGGTATTGGCCATTTCGAAATCTGCGAAAGAATCAGTCTTTATATAGCACATATGTGTTCTACTAGAGAGCGCCAACAGTGGTTACTGACCCCAATGTTGGCCTGAGCCAGAAATATGCTCCGAAAAAAGAAGGGAGTAATTGTATGAACATCTTATTGGCAGTAGATGATTCCCCAGATTCCCAAGCCGCAGCACACTTTCTACAACGAATCCAGTTTCCCGCCAAGTCGACACTCTATCTTCTCCATGTCAATCCACTCGATGAATGGCTCCGGCTGGGAACAGCAGGGCGTACCCGACGCATGGTTGAGCAAATCAGCCGTATTCGTTCAGCAGCAGACGCGACGATGCGAAACATTCTCAATAAAATGGAGGATACGTTTCGGAGCTCCAATTTGACCGTCCACTCTATCGTGACAGATGGTTCGCCAGGAGCAGAAATTCTGAGAGCCATAACCAAACATCACATCGACCTCGTAGTCTTGGGAACACGGGGGCTCTCTAAAATTTCGGGAGTGCTGCTTGGAAGCGTAAGTGAGTGGGTCTTGAATGAAGCACCCTGCTCTGTATTGATCGTTCGGGGAAAGACTCGGCCTAAAAAATCCACAAAAGGTTTGAATATTTTGATTGGCACTGATGGTTCGCTTGCTGCTCAGGAGGGTATCAAGTTTTTAAACAAGATCGTCATGCCCTCTTCTACAGTGCTTACCATTCTACATGTTGTGAGGAAGAAAGTTCATCAAACAGCACAACTACTCACGACAAACCACGCTCAACATACTGAATTTAAAAAATTAGCTGAAGACCTCTTGAAAGCCCGAGGCCGAGAAGGAGTGCAACTGTTAGAAGCGACAAAAAAGGCCTTAAATCGTCATGAGCTTAAGACTGTTGAGAATCTTGCTTTTGGTCATGAAGCCGAAGAAATTCTCAAAGCTGTCAAACGGACCCGTGCTGATCTTGTCGTAGTGGGGTCTAGAGGTTTAACAGGGTTGCGACGCCTCCTTTTGGGAAGTGTGGCTCACAAATTGGCTCACCACGCACAATGCTCTGTTTTGGTGGTAAAACAAATAACCCCGAAAGGCAAAACCGGGACAAAAAGATAAGCCTCATTTTCACATGAAGCATTTTCAAGGCCATTATGATGCTAGGCAGTTAGGTCTCTAAGAAGACCTATACCTGAGCTTCCTTTGTCAATTGCTAAATACTTCCAGTGTGTTACCCCATTCATTAAACAACTCACACCAAACGTCTGAATCTAGCCTAAGATAAACGAAAATTCCGTTGGTGAGAAATTATTCACTTGCCGAGGAGGACGAAGACTCGTCTGAAGGGGTCTGTTGAAAAAATCCGCCAGCGGCGTTTTCGCCCTTTTTCCGTGCTCACGTCATACCAGTATGCTCCGCGCGCAAACATGGCTGCGGCTTTGCTGGGCCTGGCTTCGCCGAAGCGGCTTCGCGCAGGCGAGCGGATTTTTTTGAACAGACCCGAGGCCTCCAACATGTGACGTCGCAGAGACGAAATGTGGCCATTGATATCATCATTATTCACCAGCCCCTGAAGTAGGACAGGTCAAGGCCTGGGCAACGCTTGTTTCAACGCATAAAGCCCAAAGGGCTTAATCAAGAAGCCCTGTGCCCCCTCGTTCAGCAGGCGTCGAAGAGCTTGGGACTCCATTCCCCCAGACATAACCAATACCGGCATGGTATGCCCCGCCCACCGCAGCTCATTGAGCATGGTGCGCCCATCCATCACCGGCATACGTAGGTCCAGTAGAATGGCAGCTATGGAATAGGTGTCCAGGAGCACCAAACCCTCTTGTCCATTCCGAGCCACACACACCTCATAGCCCCATGACCTAAGAGCCGCTTGCAGCATGGCGGCAAGAGACTGATTATCCTCAACCACCATAATAACAGGAAGAGAGGAGCCGAAACTTCTGGGAAGCCGAGTCGATTGGAGATCGTCATGGAGTGTATCGATCCTCCGATTTTCTTTACCCTGTAGACCGAATGGCACAAGATGGCTTTTCTGAACCAAGTTGCCCGTTCGATGGACCGAAGCTGCTGGTTGGCTTTCTACTTGTAATCTTGGTTTCGGTAACAAGAGGGGGTTTTTAACTTCCATAATGCTTGCCCTCCTTTCTGTCCCAACTTCTTGTGGCGTCACCCGGTGCCCTCTGCTGCGCCAAAGCACGTATGGTTTCAACAAAAAGATAATGCCTCTTAGAAAATGGTCAAGTCCTCTAGTCCATTAGATGACAGACACAGGTATGACCCTGGATGCCGTGGACGGTGGAAAACTAGAAGGGCCTGTTGAAAAAAGCCGCCAGCAACGTTCTCGCCATTTTTCCGTGCTCACGTATTGCCAGTACGCTCCGCGCGCAAAAATGACTGTGGCCTTGCTAGACGACATTTTTGAACAGCCCCAATGTTGTTGATGGCGAACTGCTTCCAGGCGAAATATGGCCCTTGATATCTTCATTATTCAACACTCCCTAGAAGGAATAACTCATTTTCCAAGGCACCTATTGGAAGAGCCGGGCATAAATGTCAAAAAAAATTTTTTTAATTCTCTTCACTTTTTTTGAGAAGAATTTATCTCCCACACTAGGAAGGGCAGTTACCTAATCAATTTATCAAGCAGAAAGGAGGTCTCTCACATGACGTATGCAGCCTATGCACCAATGAATGCACAAATTGACCAATTGTTAAACGACGCAGTTCAGAAATTGTCGGGGTCGGTGTCGACTTGGGTCCCGGCCTGTAACGCCTGGGAGGAATCCGATAAATTTTGTATCGAAATGGCCTTACCAGGATGGGCGTCTGATGAAGTCTCGCTACAAGTCGAAAAGGATACGTTGACTGTCACCGGAAAAAAAGAACGCTCTCCCGATGCTGAAAAGCCTCGACGAGTCTACACCTTACAAGAGGTTGAAACGGGCACCTTTGTGCGCTCCTTCCGGTTAGCCTCGAACATCGACCATGATCAAACCAAAGCCAGTTTCACCAATGGGATGTTGCTGATTCAATTTCCCAAGAGTGAAAGTGCGAAACCTCGCCAGATTGCCATCGAGTAAGGGGGAGGATTTTACCGGTGTCGACCCGGGGCGGTTTTTTTAGGAGCCGCCCCGGGGTTCGTCCTTTCGCTCTTAGAATATCGTGTATTCTTGCTTAAAAGGAGTTAAAAGGCTCGGAGTTCATCATGTAGAGAAATCATCTCGTTTCTATAGATGAAAATGGCTCTCACATTCAAAAAAAATCAAGGGAAAGATAACCTCTTGTAGAGTTTTCATTGAAGAACCCCTTCAGTAGGTCATCCAGCTTTTCGACTTGAAAGGACCAGGCAAGCAATCAGCCATGAAGATTCCTATGCGCGATATCTTTTCTTAATTTTCAATTATAGAGTTTGTTATAGGCATCGAGGGCCGCAACTTTATAACATTCTGCCAAAGTGGGATAGTTGAAAACCGTCTTTATAAAATAATCTAATCCTCCACCTAAACCCATCACGGCTTGACCCACATGAATGAGTTCAGTGGCTCCCGTGCCAATCGCATGCACTCCCAACAGTCGGTGATCATCCCGATGGAATAACATTTTAAACAAGCCGGTATGGTCACCCATGATAGCGCCACGGGCAATCTCCCGGTAACGAGCGATGCCGGTCTCATACGGCACCTTATTCTGAGTTAAGCGTTGCTCAGTTTTCCCAACCATGGAGAGTTCGGGAATCGAATAGATTCCAATGGGGAAATACTCGACCATAGGATGGGCGGGACAATCAAACGCATAACAGGCTGCTAATCGTCCCTGCTCAGAGGAGGTGGCCGCTAAACTTGGGTATCCAATCACATCGCCAGCTGCATAAATGTACGGCACCGCTGTTTGGAAATGGTCATTGACCGCCAAACGTCCTCGTCCATCAGCCTCTAGACCAACTGCTTTCAAATTCAGTGTTTCTGTGGCTCCTAACCGCCCAATGGAGTAGAGCACTAAGTCCGAGAGCAATCGCTTACCTGAGTCGAGCTGGACAACGGCGCGTGTTCGAGGGCCGGAAGAAATTTCAAGTTGTTCGACGCTTTCACTTAAGCGAAATGTTACATTCTTGTTACGCATCTGATGTATCAATTCATCTACAATTTCTAAATCAATAAACTCTAGAGGGCGGTCCCGGCTATCGACCACAATCACTTCCACACCTAACTCAGCAAACATGGAAGCATATTCCATCCCGATGACTCCTGCCCCCACCACAGTCATTGACTTTGGTAATCGTTTAAGACTCAAGACTCCATCACTATTGATAATCATGGTCCCATCCGTCGGAACTCCTGGAGGGGGAGTGGGAATGGTACCGACAGCTATAAGAAACTTGCAGAAGTAATCTGTTGACCTGCAAACTCATCTAGGATGCCAAGGGTGTGGGGACCGAGAAAGGACGCATCCCCTCGGATCATCTCCACGTCATTTCTCAAGAGCTGATCCTCCAACACCTCCCCCTCATGTCGAATGACTTCTATGACACGGGAAAGAAGAAGGTTGGCTGATGGACGACTAGTTGAAACTCGTTCTGATTGGGAACGGATACCTGAGCCACGGGAAAAGGCCAAAACCGCTTCTCGAAAGGTCTTACTAGGGATGGTGCCCGTGTCAAGACAAGTCCCCCCAATCACACGGTTTTTTTCGATGACCGCAACCTTTTTCCCAAGCTTGGCAGCTTGGATTGCGGCCCTCTGCCCAGCCGGGCCGCTACCGATACAGACGAGATCGAATTGATAGTTGCTCGTCGTAGGGATGATCATCTTTCTTATTCTGGTTAATGCTTTATGGTGGTTCCCAGCAGCTATCGATTCTAACCCCTCATCTGTCAGATCTTTTTCATTCCCATGAGCCCAAATGCTGGACAACGTGAGCTAACAAAACCAATAAAGAAAGGGTCGGTTATCATATTTTATAGTTCCCACATTCGAAAATCCCCTCGCATCCCTAGCTCCGCTCCTCCATCAAGACGCCATGTCTTGTAGCAGAAGTCTGTATTTTCGCAAGCTCATGAGTATGCCAGGTAATTCGCTGACGAAGTGTATTCACTTCTTTCTCCCATCTCCCCTTGAGAGTGTTCCATCCAGATCGCCTAAACCCTTTTGGATCCAGATAAGGCGTTTGTGTATATCTGTCAATAAGTGTTTCCAGCTTTTGAAGCTCGGGGCTCAACATAGCCAATTTGCCTTCATGTTCTTCAAGTGCGGCAACATGGTAGCTCACTGGATCTACCTGTTTAGATTGGGGAAAGCCTTCACCAGAGCCATTGCCATGAGAAATGCACCCTGTCAACGTCAACCCAACTCCCAAAATCAATCTTGCGAAAAGAGTAGTTCTGGCATTCATGTTATTCTCCTTTCTTCAATGAGCCTGGGATCCCATAGACATCTTTTCATGTATTTCTATTAACCTCTTCTGCCTTACTATAGAGACATTTTTATCATAAGACAAATATATAACTTATCACTATATCATTTAAAATATTTATCTTTTCACGATTCTGCCAAACGTCATTATCCCTACCTTAGGAAATCTCACCTCGATACGACTTCCACATAGCAAGACACTATCGCGCTTCTGCGCGCAGCACCATGTGAGAGGGTTGACTGCGGACTACTGCAAGGGTCGGAGCTAAATACGTGAGTCCTGAATCAAGCCAGGGCTGTCATTGTCATATTCACGAAGCCGACGCTCACCTTTGAGAAAGAAAAGCCTACGGCCTAGAATCACACACTGGATTCCCTTGCCCTTAGCGTAAAACTGATTGAAGTCGCACGAATCTGATGCTAGTAGAGCACTCTTTTACTGGATACAACCAGTCAATGTGAGGAAGGTACAATCTGTTGTCGTGGACACGTTGCATTAAGATTCTGCTGAATCAAAGTGCTCTTTTCTGAGCACACATGCATCGATGACAAATATACTACCAGAATGACGTTCTAGAAAGGGCCTCAGACCTGACAGAATCGGATCGACTTTCTCTTCTGGAACGACAGTCAAGACCATTTGCAAGCTACTCGTGTCGTTAAACATCAAGTGCCCTTCATGAAATCCGCTATGGCCTTTGCCGGATAAATTACTGAAGATGGTATAGCCACTCGCCTTGATTTGATCGAGCACTTCCGTCACGAAGTTTATGTGCTCGCCATCTACAATGACCTTGATCTCTTTCATCGGATGAAGCTTAATGCTGCTCATGATTGCTTGGTCCTCCTCAACCTGATGGATTATGAGAATGTTAAAAAAAGCTGCCAGCTTCGTTCTCGCCGTTTTGCCGTGTTCACGTGCAATATCCACGCTCCACGCGTGAAAGCCAGTGCGGCCTTGCCGGGCAAACTTTTTTGAACATTCCCATTATTGAATGAGTTGCCAATCCCCCTGTGGATCGTGAAAAAAGAACTCTTTGATGGCCGGATCTAACGCCACGAGATTAATCCATTGATTGCCAATGAGTCGTTTAAGAATATCATGCCGAGAAATGATCGCGCTGATTCGTTCCCGTGGCGCTTCAATAATAACAAATAATCGCATGGGTTCATGATAGGGCTCTTCTCCGTTGAGAACTGTCTGGACTGGCAGTCCTACACAGAGATCACTTTGAGACCCATACATTACCCCCACGCGACTAACCACATTATGATAGACTTTACTGCCAGCGCCATACACCAAGGGATCCACCGTGGAGAAATAATGTTCCATATTGATCCAATTACCAACGATCATCGGCGCGGTCATGATAATTTCTAAATATTTTCCTGTTCGATCTTGCAAATGATCATATGAGTGCAAAAACGTTCGCCCTTCAAGATTGACTCCTTGCGTCAAGAGACGCCGTCCCACAATAAACGCCGTATGTCGCGAAAGACCCCATTCGGGTCGAACTTGAGACCAATCGATGCTGCGCTGTTTGGTTCGCTCAGAAGCCTCACGTAAAGACTGGCAGCCTGCCTCGTCAGGAAAGCGGGTTAATCGTTCCATGCTATTTCGGCGAGTGGCTTCTTCCAAGTCATGGTGCAATCTCAGTAAATCTTTACGATGCGTGGCTGGGACATCTTCCAGATCAAACAATTCGACTTCGTCAGTGGTGGTGTCGTGTTGGCCTGGAAGGAAATGGGTATCAGGAGGAATATGAATGCCTTTCTGTGCCAGAACTTGTCGCACCTGTCCTTTGTTGGCCATGGCCGCAAAGGCTCGAGCATTCGAGACGCCATGGTTCCCTCCACAAGCCCCACAATCTAACGCTGATTCATAGGGGTTGTTGTCCGATACACTGCCGTGTGCACAGATTAAGACTAATCTGGAAAATATTTTGGTAAAACCTAAAGCCCGAAGAGCGGTTTCCACAAAATGCGCCTGCTCGGTTGTCGTGAATCCTGTCTGCGTAATACGATGCATTCGATTGGTGACTGCGCGTTCGTGCACACCATATTGGCCCCTTAAGCCTTGAATAAATTGCTTGTGGTCAGATTCCGTCCACTGGAGCTTGCTGAGTAATTCCCTGTCTTCATGGGGATCAAAGGCTATTTGACCCAGTGTCTGCTTGCGAAGTCGTTCGACTTGGTCATGTGAAACGGCATTGCCTTGCCTACCGAATCGTTCAATGAGCATGCGATAGATCGTCGCACGGTGCTCTGAGGCAACCATTTCCTCTGCCTCCTGGTATGTGAGTTTTTCAACGGTTAACGTTGTTCCAATAGGAATGGAAAACCGCTCTTTAAACCAGGAGGTGATCCGCTTAAACCATAAGGGACTCAAGGTTTGGCCAAAGAGCCTGAACCCGAAAAACCAGCCAATGGCTTCAACCATGACATAAGGAGTAATGACATTCTCTTTCAAATCATGAAGCAGCGTGTGCCCAGTTTTGGCTAACTGTTGTCGTTCAAGAAATTGTTCCGCAGCCTTTCCTTGATAGGCGCGTGGAATTTCTTTTACCACATGTTTGGGTTTGAGGAGCACCGGACATTGATCGGTCTCTTGCTCACTGCCAAACGCCTGATAGGAAAGGGGAACGCCGAAAAATCCGGCGAACCCAAAGGTCTCATTGCCCCCGACTTCTTCGAAATGTCGACGAAAACCTTCCGACCGAACATCAATGCAGAAAATCCCTTGAGCCAACGGACGTGATTTAGCGGGTTGCTCCTCTGACTCATCAATTTTTTCGAGTTTCTCAAGATTCGGAGAAAAACGTGGAAGAAAATCCTTGATGTACGTGAGTTCAAATGCTTTTAACCAAAGCGGACCATGTTGTGACTCTGGAAATTTTGACACCCATTCAAGCAATCCCTCCAAGGCTTGGTTGGAACTGGCGACTAACTCTTTGACAGGGCAGTCAAGGGATTTGGCGAGGTGCAACACAATTAAGGCCTTTTGATGAATGTCTTGTTCCCGGCGAATCGATTGCCATGTTTCGCTGATGTGGAC
The DNA here is from genome assembly GCA_965223295.1 of Nitrospirales bacterium. Lineage (GTDB taxonomy): Bacteria > Nitrospirota > Nitrospiria > Nitrospirales > UBA8639 > Nitrospira_E. The sequence continues at coordinate 138,912 of CBDCWC010000003.1, forward strand.
GGCACTATAATCCAGGGCATCAATACGCAAAGGGCGTTCCACGAAAAGCGAAAGACTAAGATCGTTTACAACTTTTTCCGGCAAGCCTGTGAGCTTCCATTCCTTGTAAAGTCCGTATCCAGTAGGATGACTTTCTAGATAGGAACAAATCGAAGGATACGTTCCTGGGATGCCGAGTTGGCCTTGACAAGCCAATGCAACCAGCTCTCTTTCATAAAACAAGCGAACCGCGAGGTATTTGACCAGATCGATGCGATTGACATTCTGCCATGGATAATCCAACTGTTCCGATCGCCATTTGATGAACCCAGCCCATCCTGAGAGCTGGGCCAAATGCATGGTAAAATAATCAATCCACAATTCATGGGGAATGGCCATGCTCTCAAGGCTTTCGGCGATGGTATCCTCGGGTCGGTTTGGAAGATTTCGAATTTTGGACTGCCATTGTGGAATGCCTAACACCGAGCCAGACCGATCCTCCTGGGCCAAGACTTTCCATCCGCCATAAAAGGTTTTTTCTCGAAAAGGCATGGGCCAGGGAGCATGTCCTTCATCCAGGAAACCGCCACACCACTTAATGAGCTCTTGGTTAACAAGGTCTTGAACCGAGGTACTGAGAGTTTGATCGCACCAGGAAGACAATGTGTAGGCCGACGCAAGTTCTTTTTGCTCAATGGCTGCATGGTCATTGAAAGAAAACGTGGGCGGTTTCGAATCGAACAGAGCGTCGAGTTTGTTAATAAGCTCAGTGATATCACTATCCCGTTTGGCATTCTGCACGATGGCTGAAGCTACGTCCGGTGCTGTATAACCAGTTCCAGAAATGAGCATCGTGCGTAAGGCTTCCAGATGGGATATTTTTCGATTGCCGATGGCAACGAGTTGATTTTGAACCTGCTCCTTCAAGACCTCATTAATAGCGTCTTGTGTGATGCGGCCTTGTTGGCAGTAGTTCCGGTATTCTTCATTCGATAGATACCCTTTGCCACCAAGAAACCTTGTCCCTTGGTTAATGGCCTCATTGAAGGATAGATGTTCTAATCCGTGGAGGGGATTATGGTGAATAAAGGTTTGCATGGGCCAAAAATGAGAAATGGGCTCACTCGCCAATTTGACGAGCGAGCGAATTTCCATTCGCTGACCTTCTTTTGATTGAACCAGTTCTTTGACTTCAGCCACAATCGATACTCTCTAATACAACAGCCCACTATAACCGGCTGCAGCAATGAGTAGAGCAAGAGCGCCGATTTCGCTTCCGGTCAAGTCCGTGTAGGGAATATCCGGTCTGGCCCTTCCAAAAGCTGTTTGATGCAGCAAGTGTGAAAAATACCAACTACCAAAAGTCCACACAACGAATATGATTACGCAAATGATGATAAGGGAGACATATTGACCGTCCATTGTTGGCAAGGCAGGTAACCCTGACAACATTGGAACAATGGGAAGCGCTACAGCGATACTGATCAGAATAATCAATAACACCCCAAGTCGGGGCATGACCAAGGCTAAGCCTGGCAGGGTTCCTAACGCATGTGAACCAAACCTCTGCTGAATGCAGTGATACGTGAAAAAAAGACCAGTTAAGACCAAGGCAATGGTTAATCCAAATGGCAGTAACCATTGGGAAAACGTGGAGAACACCGTAGCGATCCCCCACAACATGGATACGTGCGCAATGACAGCGTACGTGAGTAAGGACCGAACTTGGCTTTGTCCCAAGCATTTGACTGAGGAATACAGCGCACTACCTAAAGCTAACCAGGAAATCGCGGCTAGCATTCCTTCCGACAAGAAATTTTGGAGCTCCGTGAGCTCAGCCAATCCAAGAGAAAGGAACACGGTCGTCCATAGACCGGATACTGCTCCATAAGAAGAACTCACGAGTAACGCGAACGGTATATGGAAAGGAAGGAGTGGCAGGAATGTCACCGTCAGAAACAATCCAGCGTATAGGGCTAAGGAATTTTCCGTGAATGTAGCACCCAGGGTAAGAAGAATCGCCAGAGCTAGCTGAGCGAGACTGATTGTTTTTAGCGAAGCAGGACAATGAGACTTAAAGAGAGAATACGCTGCAAAGCTAAGAACACCAACAAGACAATATCGATTGAAGGGCGAGGGTATCAGCAAAGCTCCAAGCCCCAGTCCAGACACAACAAGAATTTCCACAAGTGTCGTTGACGAAGAATTTGAACGATGTTGCGCAAGGATTGCGCACAAAGCTGAAAGGATGATTGCACATGAAAGTATGGCAGAAGTTTCTAAAGTCATGAGAGTCTCAGTCTAACCCAGGGCTGCGCTTAATACCGATTCCCGATTTTTTGAGCCCATTGAAAGAGTGCGTTCCCCCACTTCATATATATGAGGTCCACATAAAGCCGGTTGCTCAGAAACATATACATTTTTTGTTGAATGGCTTGACTCCAGTCTGGATTCAGGATCTTTTGTCCTTTCGCATCGGTATAGCCATAAATCCACCCAAAAAGAATTAAGACTGTGGCAAGCAACACGAATACATCAAATACCGTTGGATTCAAGGCCGCCGCCACGAAGAAGGCATCTGCAACGCCCGGTTCGGGGTAGAGAAAATGGGTAAAAAGTTCGCCAGCCCACAAGTACGTAAACCCAATGAGAAATAATGCGGCAATCATTGCGCTGGCCACTTTCCACGAAGCCACGGCATGCAATCGATACAAGCTGAAAATGGCTTGGGAGGCCGTGACCCAACTGAAAAAGAGAAAGATGACTGCCCCGTGGGCATCCTGAAGTGGGACCTCCAACAGATCATGAGCCACCATCAAAATAATAAAGGGCATGATCAACGTCACAATCAACCCCGTCACCCACGTTGCTTGGGCAGGCAGTCTGGTTGGTTCATGGCTAGAAGAAGCTGGAAACTTGGGTTCGTAACGAGCGCTATGAATCACATTGCCGGCGCTGAGGAATAGAGAGGCTTTAAAGAGTCCATGAGCAATGAGGTGGAATATGGCAAGCGCAAAAGCTCCCAGCCCACATTCCATGATCATATAGCCCATTTGACCCATTGTTGAGTATCCGAGGGTTTTCTTAATGTCGTTTTGGACGAGCATCATGGATGCACCCAACAGCACGGTCAGCGCACCAATGACAAACACAATATGTAGAGTGTTGGGTGAAAGAGCATAAAGCGGAGCCAGCCGATTGAGAAGGAATCCTCCTGCATTGATGATTCCCGCGTGCATAAGGGCCGAGACAGGAGTGGGAGAATCCATAGTATCGGGCAGCCACACATGTAGAGGAAATTGGGACGACTTGGCGATGGCTCCAACAAAGATCAGCAAGGTAATGACTGAGACGGCACTGACGTTGAAGAGATTTCCTGGCAGAAGCGAAATCACATGAGAGTGTTGTGCAGCTTGCTCAAAGAGTTCATGAAACTCAAGGGTCCCGAAATATTTGTACGTCAGAAAGATCCCACAAAGAAAGGCGACATCGCCAACGCGATGCACCATAAAGGTCTTAAACGCATTCTGATAGGCAGGTACATGCGAATAATTAAATGCAAGAATCAGATACAGGGTCCAACTTAAGAGCTGCCAAAACACGAACAACATCAGAAGGTTCGGGCTAGAAACCAGCGAAAGAATAACAAAGGTCATGAGACCCAGTAAGGCAAAGAATCGAGCATAGCCAGGATCGCCTTCTAGGTACCGAACGGAGTACACATGAATAACGGTGCTGACACTCGTGATCAACACCATCATGACGGCCGTTAAACGATCAATCAACATGCCAATCTTCAGGACGGCAGAGTTTTCAGATCCAAAAGGCCACAACGTGATATGTATGTCACCTACCGTACTCACATAGTAAAGCGTCCACAAAGAAAACAAACATGAGCTCATGATGGCGATCACACCAATTTTTGCTACATGAGTGACGATACGGTTCCCAAATGAACCAATGAGAATTCCGGATGAGAGAGGGAAAAGAAGAATAAGAATCGAAATCATCATGACGTGAATACAAACTTCTGCACGAGGCTCATAGCAAAGATGCCCGCGCGTTCACTACCAACTTTAGTCATAGAGATTTTGATGAAAGTTCTACACTAATTTATCAAGCATTCCCATGAAGTTACGCAATCTATCTTTAGACCCATGACTTATAGGGCATTGGAGGAAACACCTTTAGTATATTTGGTCCAAGAAAGTTAGGGGGAAATCTTTCCTGTTTGAGAAGGATGATAAGATATATCTTGATGACGTTGTCGCCTTACGTTGAAGTGGCTTACAAAACCAGTCCACAAAGGTTTCCGGAATCTCAATTAATTCAATATTGCCAAAATTATCTTCTTAAGGGAATATTGAAGAAAGTCGCCAGCGTCGTTCTCATCATTGTTCCGTGCTCATGTCGTCCCAGTACGCTCCGCGCAAAAATGGTTGTGGCCTTGCCGGACCTGGCTTCGCCGAATCGGCTTCGCGCAGGCGAGCGGACTGTTTTGACCATTCCCATCGCATTGAAGTCGCCATGGCTCTGAAGGCCTTTTTGTAACTGGAAAGTGAGTGATGCAACAGTCCCCTTAAGATCAATCCGATACGAGGTCAGATAACACGACGACACTCCCAGCATAAGCCAGGAGTGTCGTCGTGAATGGTTACGGCGTGATGGATAAGAAGATCGTACTTCCGCCTCTTTGAATGAGCAGCAAGACACGATCATCGGCATCAAGCTTTTTGGTCAGACGTTGAAAATCTGAGATATCTCTGACAGACTGCCGATTGATTTCTCGAATAATATCGCCTGCACGAATCCCTGCACGGCTGGCTGCACTACCAGACTTCACCTCTGTGACTTCAACGCCTTTTTCTCCAGAGGAATACGGCTTAACCGTGATCCCACTCAACACATGCTTTCCTCGTGCTTCACCACTAGAGGCAAACGTTTCAAGATCTTTGGGCATCTCCGCAATCGTCACGTCCACATTCTGCTCATCTCCATCCCTCAGCACATGAATCGTAACTGAACTATTGGGTTGGGTTTCGGCCACCAGTGATCGTAAATGTCGCGAATCTTTGACATCCTGAGAATCATATTTTCGAATAATATCCCCACGCTTGAGGCCAGCATCTTCCGCAGGGCTATCATCGACAACATCGCTCACGAGCACTCCGCGTTGATCGGGAGCATCAAACTGCTCTTGTAGATCAGCATTAAGATCTTGAATAGACACACCTAACCACCCTCGCACGACTTTGCCGTGCTCGATCAAATTCGTCTGAATGGCCTTGCCCATATGACTAGGGATGGCAAACCCAATCCCCATATAGCCTCCAGATCGACTAAAAATCGCGGTATTGATCCCCACTAACTCTCCTTGCAGATTTACTAAGGCTCCACCAGAATTCCCCGGATTAATCGCCGCGTCCGTCTGAATGAAATCTTCGTAATCCACAATACCGACATTTGCTCGTCCCACGGCGCTGACAATGCCCATCGTAACCGTTTGGTTCAAGCCAAAGGGATTGCCAATCGCCATCACAATTTCGCCAACTTCCAACTCCTGTGAGTCTCCCCAGTGCAACACAGGTAGATCATCGGCCTCTATTTTGATAAGTGCTAAATCGGTTTTAGGATCAGTGCCAATCACTTCCGCCTCAAACTGCCGTTTATCCGAGAGGGTCACCTGAATCTCATCTCCAGACTCAACCACATGATTATTGGTGATAATGTACCCATCTTTTCTGACAATGACACCTGACCCCGCGCCTTGTTGACGAGGCGAATCTTGGGGTCGAAATCTTTTTTCAAATTCCTCTCCAAAGAAACGACGGAAAAACGGATCATCAAAGAACGGTGACTGTCTTAAGTCTTGATTTTTTCCTGAAAATGTTGTGGAGATATTGACGACTGCCGGACGGGCCTTTTTTGCAACTTGAATAAGAGTGCTATTGCGGGCTTCGATATCACCTTCTCCCCTAAGCAGCGCTCCCGAAAGCAACGGCTTTCCAGAAGAGGATGTGTCAATACCCTCTGTTTCAGCTCCCTGCGAAAAGCTGAGGTCTCCACTAAGCCCCACCCCCAAAAGTATTCCAACGACAAGGAACCCTACCCCTACGATGGTCAATAAGATTCCATGCTGCTGCTTGTTGGCTCTTAAGATATTTTTCATAGCTCTCCCTCCCACATGAACCAGTCAGCGTACAACATGAACTACCCGCTTACACATCTTTAATCGCGCTGCCACGGAGCCACCACCCGACAAGCATAATTTTCTAATAATGTTAAAGGAGAAAAAGTCAAGCCCCATGCCGCTGGCCGCCTTTCAGGTAAGGCAATCACCAAATGATTTCGGTGATCGATCGATAAAAGTTCCGACGGAAACCAGCCGAGGAACCTGTTCATAATTGTTCAATAGATGCCCTCAAAGTACGCCAAGGGGGCGAAGGTTATGGACTAAATCTTGACATCATGGGCAGAGTGTTTAACTGAGGGTTAAGAATACAGAATGACCAAACTCATCAAAACAGAAAGGAGGAACCCATGAAGATTCAGCATGCTTTCAAAAGTCTAGTGATAGGAGCGTTTATCCTTGGACTCAGCTTTGCCGTACACACATCATGGGCAAAGACAACCTCAAGCCCTATTGCAGTGAACCAGGAAACCACGACAAAAGCAGAAGAAGAAACACAGTCCGTGGAGTCAGAAGTGACATCTAAGGGAAATGAGGAAGTGGCAAAGAAACGTCAGGCATTGGTCAAAGAAGCCCTGACGGCTCTTTCGGAAACCAAGAAAGCGTTGAAAGCGCTCGAAGATGAGCGGCCCAAGGATGCGCTCACAGCATTGGCGGAAGTCACCGGCCAATTGGAAATCATCGTGTCACGTGACCCCAAACTGGCTTTTGTGCCTATTGATATCGATGTCACTTCACATGACATTTATGCTGACCTAGACACGATCAATCGAGCTAAAGAACAAGCTGAAGAATTTCTGAAAAACGGCGACATACAAAAAGCCAGAGTTCTCCTGTCAGGTCTTGCCAGTGAGCTGGTGATGAGCACAATCAGTCTTCCGCTGGCAACCTATCCTGATGCCATCAAAGCAGTGGTGCCCTTGATCGATAAAGGAAAAATCGAAGAAGCAAAAGAAGCGTTGCAAGCCGCGTTACAAACCTTGGTGGTGACGAATAAGCTTGCCATCCCTCTGCCTGTGCTGCGAGCAGAAGCCATGATTCATCAAGCTGAAGAGTTGGCCCAAGATATAGAGACTCCGGAGATCGCAACAGATACGAAAAATCTTGAGGAAACGAACGATTCAGCAGCAGAAAATGAAAATGTTCAAAAGGAAGAAATCTTGGCACAACTGCAGAATGCCCGGCAGCAATTACAAATGGCAGAAGCCTTGGGCTATGGCATCAAAGAAGATCGCTACCAAGAATTTGAGAACACAATCGAAACCCTTGAGGCAAAGGTTCGGGACAAGGAATCGACAAGTAGCATCTTTGCGTCGCTGAAACAATCCCTATCCCAATTCAAAGAATTCCTCTTTGATGGATAAAATGGTGTTTTGTTTCAGAAACGGATAGGCCAAATACAAGACAGGGGCGGAAAGTGATCGTGCCAACAAATAGCAATGATTATGTTGGAACGCTTTCCGCCCTTGTCCTTTCTCTTGGCATACATCCATCCAGTTTTTAGCATCTGACTAACAAAACATTTCTATTCTACAGATCGTTGCTATGCAACAAGATAGGGTCGATACCCCCATCTCTATTCAGACACAAAACTTGTTTCAAATCGTGATGGACATAACACGATGGAATGGCTGAACTATCATCATCTACTCTATTTTTGGGTCGTTGCACGAGAAGGCAGTATCAAAAAAGCCTGTGAGGAGCTGCACATCACCCAACCCACCATCAGCAGTCAATTGCAAGCCTTGGAAGACGCCCTCGGGCACCAACTCTTCATCCGACGCCCTCGCCAGCTCGAGCTGACAGAAGCCGGCCAGGTTGTTTTTCGCTATGCAGAAGAGATTTTTTCGCTGGGGCAAGAAATGACACACGTACTGAAAGGGCAGTCATCTGACCGGCCTCTTCGGCTGAGAGTTGGTGTGATTGATTCCCTTCCGAAAATGATTGTCTATGAATTGCTCGAAGCAGCACTAAAAGCTGAGAAGCCAAATCATTTGATATGCGAAGAGGGCAAGCTCGAACAGCTTCTTTCCGAGTTAGCCATCCACAAGTTGGACTTGGTTCTTTCCGATATGCCCATTCCTCCAACCATCCATATTCAAGCATACAATCATCTATTAGGAGAATCGGGAGTTCTTCTATTCGCGACACCTCACTTAGCTAAGACCTACCGCAAAAACTATCCGAAATCTTTGAACACCGCACCCTTATTACTTCCCAAACCCCATACGATTCTTCGGAAAGATGCCGAGAGTTGGTTGGCGCTGAATGAAATTCACCCCCACGTCGTAGGAGAGTTTGAGGACAGTGCTATGCAAAAGGCATTTGGACAGGCAGGACTGGGAATTTTTCCTGGGTCGGAAATCATGAAAGAAGAAATTTGTCGCCAATACCAAGTGGAGGTAGTTGGAGAAGTAGAAAACGTTATCCAACAATTCTATGCCCATACAGTAGACCGACGACTCAAACATCCCGCGATCGTGGCCATCTCTCAATTAGCGAAACATCGAACATTTGTAAAGAACAGAAAGAAAATTCTCAAAAAAGCAAACCGGACTCACCCGAAAGAGTGAGTCCGGTTCTTGTCGCTCGATTATGCAGCGATTTTTTTCTTGAATGAGACTGAGCGGAAATTTTCTCTAGGCTCCTCTTGGAAGGAAGCCCATACAGCAGCACCCCACATTCCGCCCATTAATAATAACATGGCAATTGTCGCTTCAAATAACATGGCCGTTCCTCCTTTCGTTTTACAGTGTTTAGGTTGATGATCCCAGAACCTCACTGGTTGCCTGATTAATAGATTTCCCCTATCCTTGATTACCGGTCCAAGTCACCGATTTACTTACACTTTCTTTACTTGAAAGCGACTGCTTCTCCCTCAAAGAGTCGAGACTCGCTAACCGGGAGGCTTGGGCACGATGCCAGACGACTTTTTCCTGAAGAGTCTCTATCTTGTTGAGGTTTGCCCCCCGGAGAATCTTCAAGCCATCCCGTCGAACATGTTTCGGATCTAAATATGGTTTCTGGTCAAAACCTGCGACTTTCTGGTCAATTCGAGCCGTCTGTTCTTCTAAGCGCTGAAGGTCTTGCTCAAGCATTTGTGCATAGCTCAGATGGTCCTCCGCACTGAGAAGAGGCTTCTCAAATGGATCAACAGGCATGACTGAGTTCATAAGTGGCGTCGTAGAACATCCACTGAGTCCGACGAAGAAAAGCCCAATGAGGATCAACATTTTCAATCTTTTCATCTTGCTCCTCCTTTCTAAAATTCTGTCTAGTTTCTTAAGTCCAGTTTTGTGTTTCTTGTACTACTCTTAACATAACGATCAATTGCAAAATGACAAATTGATTTTATTTTCAAAATGGATAGAAAATTTCTATGAACTTCCAATCTGGACCTAGAGGGAGCAGGCTCACTCGCGCACAAATAAGAAGAAATGGGATGGGCTAGGCTGGGGGAACTATCTCGGCGTGAAAACTTATAAATTAAAACAACGAAAGATTTTCTTGAGGGCTTGATTACCCTCGTATCATCGCAAGATACGAGGGTAATCAAATTCCGACTGGTCAGATAATTCGCTTAGCCGATTGTAATTTTTCGTACTGGAGGCTTGGCCTTAGGATCTTTCGCAATGATAATCGTGAGAACGCCATCCGAAAATTTGGCTTTAACGGTGTTTTCGTCAGCATCAGTGGGCAAAGACAGGATACGCTGAAATGATCCGTAAGACCGCTCGATCCGATGATAATGTTTATCATGTTCTTCTTGTTCCTCACGTTTTTCTCCTCGGATGGTCAAGGTGCCATCAATCAACGTCAAATCAATATCTTTCTCCTTGACCCCGGGAACCTCTACGGTAATTGTGTAGTCCTTCTGACTTTCCCCGATATCTACCTGCGGCATGAGCAGACTTCCCCACCTTTTACGCTCCTGTTTGCGAACAGGCGAAAAAGGAAAGCCCTGAAACGCCCGATCAAACAATGTGTCAAGATCATGGTGCAATCGACTCAGAGGGTGTTCTCTTGATTGCAACGAATTGTGACCTTGACTCGTGTGTGATTGCTCCTCTTCTTTTTTAAACCAATTCCACGGTGTCAACAGATTTTTGAGTTCCATAATGGCAGCCTCCTTTCTTTTGGATTTATCGCCTGAATGTCCTGAGTCCCCTCTTCCTTGATCATTTATTTTTTAGGGGACACGAGCATTGTTCTACCTCTAGAGGTAAGCTCTTTTATGAAAAAATCAAGCTGTGAAGAAACACCTCTGACATGGTACGTCGCAGAGACGAAATGTGGCCGTTGATATCCTCATTATTCAACACTCCCAGCATCGAAATGTGCCGCTCTACTTCACAGCCCCCTCTTGACTTTTTTTCATTGGGAATTATTACAAAAAATCATGAAGAGAACAGAAGAACAGTTGAGAGACCCTGCAGACAACACGATGAAAGGAGGTGAATGCTATGGGTGAATTTATGGAAGGGCTGATGGCCGTCATGGGGATCATGGCGGGCATGATGGTTGCCATCACCGCACTGTTGGACGGTAACGCTCCACGTAGCGGTCAAGGAGATGAGTCCCGTCATGCGCCCCGTACCATTCGCCCACAACAAGGACGGATGGCTGCATAAGACGAAGACGCGGGGCCAGCGCACTCGCAATCTGTCCTCTCAATATTCTCCTATTCCTGGTCAAATCAACTTGAAAGGAGGAATTGATTATGAAAAAGATTCTATTCGTTGCCACAATCGTCATGAGTGTTGTGTTGGTCAGCTCGCTGGCCCTTGGGAGCCCTGCCCTGCTCCCAAAACATCCAGGGTACCCAATGGGTGAATTCAAAGATCCTGTTTCGGGAATGCCCACAGCCAATGACCCAGGACAATCAGTGCCTTCACCTGAAGAGGCGATACAATTGGCATCTCAGTTTCATGATGCCTATGTCGTCAATCAGGTAAAGGAATATCGTCCAAACATCGTGCACGACTTCATGGAGAGTGGAGAGGCAAACCAGACAAACACCTCTCAGGAAAGTGATAGCTAAGCATGGAGTCTGAAACGACCACAATCCACCTACTTATCAACAACTAACAGGAATAGGGGAACTCATGAAAGAGGGGATCGGATGATCCCCTCTTTTTTTTGCGCTCAAGACTTGACTCATGAATTTTTGAATTTATTTCTAAGCATAGAGAGGGTATATGAGTGAGACTTTTGGCACATAATACGAAGCAAGCTTCAGACCTGAGGAATTCTCATTTCTTACAGAAAAGGAGGGAAAAGTTATGCTGATTCGACGAGTAAAAAGTTGGCCTTTGGAACACCAGCTGAATGGACTTTCAGATTTTGATCGGTTACGGCGTGACTTGAGTCAAATCCTCACAACCCCAGGAGGGCAAGTAGGGCTAGATTCACCGGCTGGCGTGTATCCTTTTCTCAATGTGACCCAGGATCAAGACAATTTCTATGTTCGATCAGAAATTCCGGGGATGACCTTAGATGAGTTAGACGTTTCTGTGACAGGACGAAATGTGACCATTTCTGGTGAAAGAACGATCCCATCTGAGGAGCAAGAAGTACGCTATCATCGACGGGAACGAGAAGCCGGAAAATTTCGACGGCAATTTAACCTGCCCACAGATGTTGAAGCCGAAAAAGTTGAGGCGAAATATCGCCATGGCATGCTCATGATTGTGCTACCCAAAGCAGAAAGTGCAAAGCCGAGGAAAATCTCTATAAATGGCTGATGAAGAATTGAACAAGAGCAATATTTTTTTCATACGAAAGAAAGGAGAATAGTCATGGCGGCAGCAACACAAGATATTCAAGCTCGAGATAAGCAAGAAGTGCAATCCACGTCAGAACAAACCACACCCGGTCGAGTGTTTTCTCCACTTGTGGATATTTTTGAAGATGATCAGGCGTTAACAATTGTCGCCGATATGCCGGGAGTCCCATCAGATAATGTCAGCATTGACCTTCAAGAGGATATCCTCACACTCACAGGCGTTCCAACCTTGTCGGTTCCCGACAACGAGGAAGTCGTCGTGCAGGAGTTTGAAACAGGAAAATACTTTCGACAATTTACACTCTCTGAAGTCATTGATCAGCCAAATATTAAAGCCAACTTGAATCATGGGGTGCTTCGCGTCACACTTCCAAAAGTTGGCCCCGCCAAACCACGCAAGATTCAGATCACGGAAAACTAAGTCTGGCGCAAAAAGAAACGGGAGCTGATTTCGATCAGCTCCCGTTTCTTTATTTTGGCCAATAGTATTCTCTACTCTCTATGTCTCTCGAAAGGCTTTATGATTTATCAAGTATGTCATCTTACACATGGAACCCCGATTAAATATGGCTGAAAAGACAACATGGGTTTGTTGAAAAAAGCCGTCAGCGGCGTTCTCGCCATTGTTCCGTGCTCACTACTGCCAGTATGCTCCGCACGAAAAAATAGCTACGGCCTTGCTGAACGGACTGTTTTGAACAGACCCGACGTTGTTGATCGCCAAGGGCTTCCTGACGAAAGATGGCTTTTGATATCTTCACTATTCAACGCTCCTATCTTAGGCTTCATCGAACATTGTCAGAGAGATGGAATCTAAGTTTCTACAGTTGTCACTATATCTTCACAGTCAAGTAGAGCGCGCCTTTTCCACGATGAATAAAGATGAGGGCATCTTTTTCTTGTTCTAAGTGAGACACCACTTTCCTGAAGTCTTTCTCCGATCGAACCGGTTGACGATTAATTTCGGAAATCACATCGCCCTGAGCCAAGCCAGCTCGTTCAGCATCACTACCTGGCCTCACCTCCATCACCACAACACCGTTGACCTCCTCAGTGATTCCTAACTGTTGAGCCATTCGTCCATCCAAATCCTGAACGGCCACACCAGCCAAGGGGCCATCATGATTCATTGAATGAGTTCGTGCCACTCGTGTCGGCTGATCTTGTTCACGAATAACTGGATGAAGATTCACCTTTTTTCCTTCTCGCATGACAATCAGAGAAATTTCGTTTCCCACAACTGTCCCAATCACCTGGCCTTGTAACATCCGTGGATCATCTACAGTTTGACCTTCGTATTCCACAATCACATCGCCACGTTGAATCCCCGCTTGATCGGCAGGGCTCCCGGGTATCACATTCGTCACTAAGGCTCCATGTGCATTCTCTAGATTGAATGACTCAGCTAAATCCGACGTCACGGCTTGAATCCCAACTCCCAAGTAACCTCGAACTACCGATCCGGTCTTGACGAGACTGCCATAGATAGGTTTGGCCAATTTCGTAGGAACCGCAAACCCTACACCCTGATAGCCGCCTGTACGAGAGAAAATAGCCGTGTTGATCCCAACAAGTTCCCCTCGAGTATTGACTAAGGCTCCTCCGGAATTCCCTGGGTTAATTGCCGCATCCGTCTGGATAAAATCTTCGTATTGAGTAATCCCCATCCCGCCACGGCCTAACGCACTCACAATTCCCAAGGTAACCGTGGAATTCAACCCAAAAGGATTACCTACTGCCAACACATACTCTCCCACTTTCAGACTGGATGAATCGCCCCATGGGACAAAGGGAAGATCAGAGGCTTCCAATTTAATCACTGCCAGATCGGTTTGCGGATCAAGCCCCACAACTGTTCCTTGAAATTCCCGTTTATCTGGCAGAGTCACCGTAATCTCTTCAGCATTCTCCACGACATGATTATTGGTTAGGACATAGCCATCAGTTGAAACAATGACACCGGAACCAGCACCCTGTCGCTCCGGAAGAGGCATCTCCTTGTGACGAGGTGGATACTGAGGAGTGCCTGGCAACCCAAAGAACTCCCTCATGGGATCAAATGGCAAACCAGACATAGGAACAGCAGCTTGTTTGCTGACTGTGATATTCACCACTGCGGGTGTCACACGTTGAGCAATATCCGCAAATCCCCCTTTCTGAAAATACGGGGGATCCGTCGTGCTCATACTCTGATTGGCATGCGCACTATGAGCTAAGGTCGGAACTGAAGTATTCCAGGAACCAAACAACAAGGCCCCGACAAGAATACCTATCCCTGCCAAACCTAAACTTTTTTGCCATACTGGCCTCAAGTTCCATTGAGCGATAGATTCTTTTTCGTTCTGCTTCATAGATATTCCTCCTTGATGAAAATTAGCTGACAGCATATCTTGTTCTTTCAAGAAGAATACCGCCTCTCTATGATATGCAGATTAAACACAGATTAAAAATTTTTAAGACTGGCGAAGAAAGATGAGAAGGTCTGGTGAATTACGCTAGCGGGAAGGGAGAGATTGCAGGCATGAGACGAGTAGAGAGCAGCCTGCTAAAGTCTGGCCACCAGAACATAGCTGAATGTTTCCTGGTGGCCGGGGTTCGAGTCTTAATCTTTTTACACGACACCAGAGTAGTATCGGATGACATCAGACACTGATACGACTCCGACAATTCGGCTACTTTCGGTGACAGCTAAATGTCGCGTACTTTTTTCTTTCATCAGACGGACGGCTTCAACAATCGGATCACTCGTTTCGATGGTGACCAAGGGTTCCCGCATACAGGTCTTTACCGTGGTCGTTGAAGGATCGGCACCTAAGGCCACGACTTCATGCGTTAACTCGGTCTCAGAAATCGATCCGATGTAGTCATCACCACTTTGGACTAGCAGCGACCCAATTTTCCATTTCTGCAAGGCTTGCCCAGCCTCCCGAAGCGTGGAATCGAGAGAGATAGCACGAACGGATTTTGCCATAAAATCGGAAACACGAGGTCCAGTCTTTTTTGGCCTTCGCGATTCCTTGGCCAACGAAGCCCGGCGAGCTTCCAAATCAGCAACCGCACTTTCCAGCACACGATGCCGTTGACGAATCGTTTCTCGTTGAGTCTGAGCATTGGCCCCTTCAGGCGCCTCATCCGTCAAATTCAGAAGGCCAGCCGCTTCGCCCACTTCAGCATATGCATAGGTATCTAAAATTGAGGAAGAACTTCCAAACACGTCGGCCAACAAATCCTCTGCTACCGTATCAAACTGGTCTAAGGTTTCTGCCGAGGGCTCATTCATTAAATGTTTTTTCAAGACATCCAACTGCTGACGCAAGCGTTGGATGTCCTGATCTAACGACTGGGCTCGATCAGGTTTCGTGGCCAACTGGGAATCCATAAAGCCTCCTCTGCTGGAAAGATAAAAAGTTGTTTGATCCTAACCGACCCGAAAAAGTTGGGCAACCTACCATCAATAGTCGCTCCAATTCAGTACAACATGTTGGCATTTCTCAACCCATCTGACCCTGCCCCCTCACCTTTATCCTCTCCCCCAAGGAGCGAGAAGATAGGAGAACACCACGACAAGACTCTCCAGAGAGTATCAACGGAAGTTATCTGTGGTAATACGATAGACCCACTCAAGGGAACGAGTGCGATCGAGCTACGTCATAGAAGAAAACTAATAAACTCTATGGAGTGTTAGGGTTCCAATAAACCAGAGAGGAGTGTAGCAAGGCCCAAGAAGCTAAAAAATCCCACGACATCGGTGACCGTCGTGAGAACAATCGAAGAAGATTGAGCAGGGTCCTGTTTCATGGCTTTTAACGCAATAGG
This sequence comes from Nitrospirales bacterium, assembly GCA_965223295.1. Lineage (GTDB taxonomy): Bacteria > Nitrospirota > Nitrospiria > Nitrospirales > UBA8639 > Nitrospira_E. The sequence continues at coordinate 154,682 of CBDCWC010000003.1, forward strand.
AATAATGGCTCCGGATAACCCTGCAATCACCATCGACACAACCATCGACAATCCGATAATAAGGGTTAGGCCCAACGAACGACTCCAAATCGCAACAGCAAGACAGGCCGTGGCAGAAACCGCCAATCCATTCAAAAACGCCACGTATACTTCTTTCCCACTGACACGTAACCATTGAGAAGGTCGAATATCCCGCAACGCAAGCCCCCGAATCACAACCGCTAAGGATTGCGCTCCCGTATTGCCGGATTGTCCAGCCACGACAGGGAGTAACACAGCCAGCGCGGTGAATTTCGCAATGGTGCCCTCAAACATTCCCACGACAAACGCGGCGAAAAAAGCTGTGACCAAATTCAACTGCAACCACGGCAATCGCTTCCGAACCGAAAACCATACAGGGGACAACGCCCGCTCGTCCTTATTGGCTCCGACCATGGTCAACAAGTCGGCACTGGCATCTTCCTGACTTGCTTTAATAATATCTTCGTTCCGCACAACCCCTAACAGCCGATTATCCAGGTCAACCACGGGAATCGTGAAGAAATGGCGTTCACCGAATAGCTCAACAATTTCGTCACGAGGTTCTAGGGGATGGATGGTGGGCAAATCGGGACTCATGACGGCTTGCAATTTTTCATCAGGGTCAACGAGCAACAAATCCCGCACGGAGAACTTCCCGACCAGTTTTTGATGGCGATCGATCACATAGACATCATGCACATCCTTCTGAGCACGCGACCGCACATGCAGCATTGCATCGCGGACCGTGATTTCTTCCTGTAACACAAAAAATTTCGGATCCATGATGCTGCCAACTGACTCTGGCGGATACGTCATATACGATCGAATTTCTTCGGCATACCGCTCCGGCACGCGAAATAAAATGGCGCGCTGGAGATCTTCATCCAACCGTTGAAACAGCGTGGCCGCTAGCACAGGCGACATATGCGGAATCACTTGCTTGAGCATATCGGTGGGCATCAAGGAGAGAGCATCAGCCGCGATAGGTGGAGTAATACTCGAGAGAAGATTGGCCGAATTTTTCGCGCTCGTTCCCTGCAAGACCCGCAAGATATCTGCAGCGGGATAGGCTTCTAATATTCGAGCCGCATCCTGATGATGCTTATGAAAAAAAGCTTCATTTAAGATATGGGTTCCGCTTCGCCGAACTGCGGTCGTGTCAACGGCAGGGTTACTCATTAGACATTCTTCCGTTCATGAAGCGTCTGGGCAACATCGGTCATTAATCGAATCCCAGTGATGGAATAGGCTTCCCATAGTTGCATCAGCGAGTCGCTTACAGTCCCGAGGGGCGCCTTCCCTTCGACATCTTTTTCAATCCGGCGCAGCATACGATACCGCAAAGCTCCAAAAAACGTTCCCCACCGATCCACGACTGGCAGGGTATGAAACCGGCTCCATTCTGGATGTTTGATGATTTCCTCTAGGTTTGCTTCGGCAGACAATGTGGTGATTTGGCTTTCCATCAGCGTTCCCACTAAATGCGCAGTGGTATTCACCAACAATTGTCTGAGCGTCACCACGCCTTCTAATTTACCGTCGCGATCAATGACATAAATATAATACATGGCTTTCTGCCCATAGGTTCGAATCCGGGAGAGCGCTTCATCCACCGGAATATCAGGTGGAAGCGTAAAGACCTGGGGATCAGCCAAACTTCCAGCCGTATTAGGAGAATACCGCAAGGCCCGGCGGAGCGTCGCCCCCATGGAATTATCCAAGCCTTCTAAAATGTCAAAACGAGTTGTCTCATCGAACTGACGTAGAATACCAATGGCTGATGTGGCATTCATCACCCCTAAGACCTTTGCGCTGAGCTCTTTGGGCAGTTCTTCCAAAATTTTGGCCGTCGATACGGGCAAGCTATGCTCTAAAACGTTGGCAATTTCTTCAGCATCTAAAACAGCTAAAAGTGCGCCAGCTTCCTGCGGGCCCAAGGATTCAAGGTGTTTGGCCGCTTCGACGGGATGGGCATGAAAATATCCCAGGGTGAGGTGATGTTCGAGTTCCATACTTATTGTTCCGGATGCGTGATCACCGCAGTAGACTCAGAAAACTGGGAAGCCGGAATGATCACTCTCCCTTCTTTCGTTTCCAACACGACTGAAATCGGGGTAATCGACACAACCGTCCCTTGGGTGTCTCCGACCTTCACCGCCATTCCAACCCGGACAACAGATCCCAAATAATGAGCCGCAATTAAATTGGCGACCGCACTGCGGGAACCCAGACCAAAAGACAGGGCTGCGCCACCAATAAGCCCAGCCAACAAAATCACAATTGTGCTATTGAGCAATTCCGTATCGATCCCTAACGCATCAATAGCCGTCACCACGATGAGTAAGACCACAGCAACATAAACAGCTTGCGCCACCATGGTGCCATGTGTGATACCTGCCGAACTGCAGGTCATGGTAATGAGTTCCCTCACAAAATTGGCCGCAATCAATCCCAGAATCAGCACTAAGACGGCAATGCCTACCTTGGGGATATAATGGGCAATGCCGGTCAACGCATCAGACACCATAGATAAACCTAGAGTGTCGGATGCCTTAATCAAAAACACTAGAAAGATAATCCAAAATCCAATCAAGCCAAGAATTTCGGAAGATTTCTGCTTCGTTCCAGACCGCTCTAACAACGTTTGAATGGCTGTGCGGCTGAGTAGCCGATCAAACCCCATCAACTGCAGCAAGCGTATGGCAGCAATGGACACGACTCTCGCGAGAAAATACCCAAACCCCAGCAACATCAGCGCCAAAATAATGGCCGGCAAAAAATCTAGAATTTGATTAAGGCTCGCGGTGACCGCTTCCACCAGCCCTTCCCACCACCCGGCCAATGTCACACCTTTTTCTTCCATGAGAATAAGAACCCTTGTCTATCGAGTGCCTTAGAACAATGCCACTAATAATTGTGACCTGATGTTTTTACCCCATGTCTCATCATAGTCTCCTGCTTAGTATGCCGCAACAGGCTTATGGAATTAGCAAGAGTCTGTTGAAAAAAGCCACCGCCTACTCCGCCGGAGTAACTCAGTAGGTTACGAAGGCCGGGAGCGGCGTTCCCTGCCTTCGCCGAAGCGGCTTCGCGCAGGAGAGCGGACTTTTTGAACAGACCCAGCGCTGTTGATCGCTAAGGGTGTGATGGCGAAATATGGCCTTTGATATCCTCATTATTCAACACTCCCAGCAATCATTTTCGCGATGAGCCTTAGCATGTCTTTAGAAAAGAACAGACTCAACACAACGACGCATTCTCATTTCGACGCACAGCAGAAACCCGTCGCCGCCGTTCCTTCAAGATCACTTGAGAAAAGTCCTTGACGTCTGGAGCTTTGAGCCATGTTGTCAAATCCCTGGTCAATCTTAAACGCCACGAGGGATACGCAGAATCTGATGCCCCAGGTAAATTTGGCGTATCCAGCTCACCCAACAAATCTTCCAATTGAACCATCAGTAAACGTGAAGGAGCTCGCGCGATAAACTGATACACCAATTTCATCTGCTCATGGGAAAGACTGGACGGAAGTGCATCGGATCCTACCAACCCATTTCGATACAAGGCTTCCCATAACGCATATCGGTCTGCTTTTCGAGTCTCAAGATCTCGTGTCCAGTCTTCTTCTAACGGGTAGAGCTTCGCCTCCGCCTTCACGCCGATATCGCGTCCAGCCCAATATCCCTTAAGCGTGGGAAGATCATGTGTTGTGACTGCCGCCAGTGCCTGTGCCGGAAATTGAGAAGGTGCATGAAACGCTCCATGACGATCCCGCTCAAAAAATAACAATCGATAGGAAAGAATTCCTGCCTCTTCCAATTTCCCTCGAATAACAGGTGTGACCGTCCCTAAATCTTCACCAACCACCATCACCTTATGACGAACACTTTCTAAGGCTAGCACCGCTAACATTTCATCCACGTAGGTTTTGACATACAGACCTTCAAGCCCACTCTTCCCGAACGGAATCCAAAGCATGCGAAACAATCCCAGCGCATGATCAATGCGCAAAACCCCGCCATGCCTCATGTTTTGGCTGAGCGTTTGACGAAAAAAATCATACTGATGCTTTCGCAGCACATGAGGATTTGGAGCCAGCAACCCCCAGTTTTGCCCTTGCAGGTTAAACGAATCTGGCGGCGCGCCAATGGTGGCATCCTGTCCCAATTGTTCTATAAAGTTCCAGGCATCCGCTCCATCAGGGTGAACACCCACCGGCAAGTCATGATAGAGCCCTAAGCAGAGCGATGCCTTCTGTGCCACTTGATCCAATCGAGTCAACTGTAACTCACACAACCATTGCACATAATAAAAATAGTAAAGGCGATCGGTATGCTCATGTTTAAATCGCTCAACGGCGGAAGAGGTTGACGCTTGAAATTCTCGAGGCCATTGCCGCCATGACGCACCTTGGAAATATTCACGGAGGCACTGGTACGTACAAAAATTCATTAAGTAAGAAGGACTTTGTTTAACAAATCGAAGAAATGATCGAGCACGCGGCGTCCCTGCTTTAAGATGAATCCGCTTAAAAACGCGATACATATCTTCCAGAACTGACAGCTTTACATGCTCAACCGCGTCATAGTCTACGAGACGGCTGGACCGCAGAGCCTTCAACAACCCTTGAAACTTCTTTGTCTTGGCCATGCGTTGCAATTTTGCTGAGGCACGAAATTCGGCTACTTGCTCCAAATTTAAATACAACGGATTCCAACAGAGTCGACTGGACGGCGAGTACGGACTTCGGAGGCCCGGGGTTAAACTATGAAGCGGCTGTAGACCAATCGTCGACGCTTTCAACGTTTTCCCGGCCGTTTTCATGATGCGTTCCAAATCGCGAAAATCCCCAATGCCCCAATTATCGCAAGAACGCACACCATAGAGTTGTACCCCAATTCCCCATGCCTTCTTTGACTGTCGAGGAAGATAACAGCGCCGGGGAGCCGCAATCACAAAACTCTGCACTTCCAACAGACGAGACCCAAGACTGATGGCAAGGTGTAGTTCGTAATATCCTAAACGAAGGCGCTCGTGCACACTGACCTGAATTCGCACATAGCGAAAACCTCGAATCTGATTTTCTTCAAGCAAGACACAGGACGATCCTTTCACACGAAAGGATCGAACTTTCCCTTGTTCATCTTTCAGACCACATTGGAGTGAGATAGTCTCAAAAGCCTCATTTCCTAACGGAAGCGCCAGCGTAAAGCACAAGGGAGTACGCGCTTCTACATAGTGCAAGAGCACGGGCTCGATTACTTGAGTCCACTGTTTTTCTTGAATGCATACCCACTCCCGGTGAATATCTGCATCAGAAACAACGTGAATACCTAACGCCCGCAATATGCTGTGAATGTCATCATCCTTGGCCTGATGCCGCTGTTCCCTTCCATCCACATAATCACATTCCACACCAACGGCCTCTGCTAGTCGGCGCAAATCATTATCTGAAGAAATCATCTGGCAATTCTGAGCAGATTCAGAATGACTCGTCTTTCTTTCTGCGACTTCAACCATCATAGAGTTGTGAATGAATTAGGAGAGAGGGTGGGGGATGAAATCCTACTCCTAAATTCCAGAAAAATAACAGGATTTACAAGTTTTACACTCTTTTGAGATACCATAAATAGGACGTTAGGGCAAGAAAAAACCCTTACACAGTTACCAGAGTATTATTTCAAGCTTCACAAGGAACTTAATCACCATGGCGGACAAGAAAACTGACCAAGATGTAGATACTCTTACGCCTCAGAAACATCATTCTGGCTGCCATAGCAAACCGACATATTCTACTAGTCCCAATTGGTCATTGGTAAAAATGTGTCATTCGTTTTACAATAACCTAGAAGAAAACATTGCAACCCAAACTTCACGGAACACCAACATCCACGAAAATTCTGGCAAATCACTTTAACAACAAGGAGGCATTATGGATTCAGATACACGAGTCATCCTTTGCGGAGGGTTAGCACTAGTCACCGGCATTTTATTAGGAACAGGGCTAGGCCTCTTAATGGCCCCACAAACGGGCCGACGAACACGCAGACAAATTAAAAACTACATCCACGACACGACCGACCGTATGAACGACATGGCGGGAGAAACCAAAGACCGAATGTCCGAATTCATGGACAAAGGCAAACGCTTCGTCGAAGACCGGATTTAACACAGAATAGGATGCTTATATCTTAACAGCAGCGCCATCGCTACAAATGTAGTATGGCGCTCTTTATCAGGGGTCAGACTCGAATTAATTAATTCGAGTCTGACCCCTAAATTAAAAAGTTATTCATGCGCGCGTTAAGCACGCAGGCGCATGAGGGCCATGGCGCGGCCTTCGACTTCATAGATCTTCCCGCCTCGCCAGGTTTTTGGAATATTCTTATCATTAGTCGTCGCCGTATCAAAGACCCATTCCCACGCGACACCCTTTTTATGAGCAGGCAAGGTAAACGTCACAGGCTCATGATAGGCATTAAGTAATAATAAAAACGAATCATCAATAATCGGATTCCCGAGTTCATCCATTTCTTCAATGGCGTCACCAGCCAATCGAATCCCTAACGTTAACAGACCTTTGTCCCAATCTTCTTCGGTCATTTCTTTGCCATCGCTGCCAAACCAGGCTATATCTTTGACTTCAGAATCTTTAATCTGTTTGCCTTGAAAAAATCGCCGCCGATGAAACACGGGATGTTCCTTTTTTATAGCAATCAGCTGTTTCACAAATTCCAAAAGTTCAAGTTGCGTCTTCGTCAGATTCCAATCAAACCAGCTAATATCATTATCTTGGCAATAGGCGTTATTGTTGCCTCCCTGTGTGCGCCCAATCTCATCTCCCCCACAAATCATGGGCACGCCTTGAGATAACAATAAGGTTGCGAAAAAATTCCGCTTTTGACGATCCCGCAATTGCTGGATGGCAGGATCGTCTGTTGGCCCTTCCGCCCCGCAATTCCAACTATCATTGTCATCTGTGCCATCCCGGTTGCCTTCTTGATTCGCGTCATTATGCTTCTGGTCATAGGACACTAAATCCGTGAGGGTAAATCCATCATGCGCGGTCACAAAGTTAATACTGGCATAGGGTTGCCGCCCACTTCGGCCATAGAGATCACTACTCCCGGCCAACCGCGAAGCAAACTCCCCGAGCAACCCGCTGCCGCCTTTCCAAAATCCTCGAACCACATCCCGGTATTTTCCGTTCCATTCGGCCCACCCCGGCGGAAAATTCCCGACTTGATAGCCCCCCTCGCCTAAATCCCAGGGTTCAGCAATAAGTTTCACTTGAGACAAAATTGGGTCTTGATGAATAATATCGAAAAAAGCACTCAGCCGATCCACATCATGAAGCTCACGCGCTAATGTCGAAGCCAAGTCGAAACGAAACCCATCGACGTGCATATCACAAACCCAATAGCGCAAACTATCCATAATCATCTGCAAGGTTCTGGGATGTCTCACATTAAGCGTATTGCCGCATCCTGTGTAATCCATGTAGTAGCGGGGATCATCTGGCGACAACCGGTAATAGGCCGCATTATCAATGCCCCTAAAAGACAGGGTAGGGCCGAGATGATTCCCTTCGCCCGTATGGTTATACACCACATCTAAGATCACTTCGATGCCCGCGCTATGCAGTGTTTTGACCATTGTCTTAAACTCATATACTTTCCGGCCTTCCCGCGGAAAGGCTGAGTATCGAATATCGGGTGCAAAGTACCCGATGGAGTTATATCCCCAATAATTGTTGAGCCCCTTTTCTACGAGGAATTGATCATTTACAAAATGGTGTACGGGTAGGAGCTCGACCGCCGTCACACCTAGTGATTGCAAATGGGCAATCATTGGAGGAGAAGCCAATCCTTCATAGGTCCCTCGAAGGCGTTCAGGCACATCGGGATGATTCATCGTAAAGCCTCTGACATGCACTTCATAAATCACCGTCTGCGCCCATGGGATTTGTAGCAACCGGTCATTCCCCCAAGAAAAAGACTGATCAACAACCATACACTTAGGCACATTGCCCGCATTGTTCCGTTCATCTATGGATAAATCCGCGTCGGATTGTCCTATTTGATAGCCAAACATGGCATCCGACCATTTCACCGTGCCCGTAATCGCTTTGGCATAAGGATCAATGAGGAGCTTGTATGGATTAAAACGATGCCCAGCGGATGGATCATACGGGCCATGCACGCGATAGCCATATAAATGTCCCGGCCTGACTTCCGGAAGATAGACATGCCACACCAAATCCGTACATTCTTCCATGGGTAAACGAACGGTCTCCCGCTGTTGATGTTCGGAATCAAACAAACAGAGGTCTACACCTGTGGCGTTTTCCGAGAACAACGCAAAATTCACGCCTTCACCATCCCACGTTGCCCCCAAAGGATACGGACGTCCCGGCCGTTGTCTCATCGCGATTGCTCCTTCACCATTCAAACGCCACAGGGCACTCACTTCACCATTCCGTGCCCATCAAACTTCAAGCCTACCCTGCATTGTTACGGTAACAGGCTCTCCCGATACAAGAAAGACCTAAAACAATTCTCTGCTCAATATTTTTCGCATGCCCACCGTGACGTACAAGAAAAGCATGCTAGAATGGGGCTGTTGAAAAAAGCCACCAGCGGCGTTCTCGCCATTTTTCCGTGCTCACGTAATACTAGTACGCTCCGCGCGCAGAATTGGCTGCGGCCTTGCTGGACGGACTTTTTTGAACCGCTCCAAAGCTTTTGGTATCCGATATAATCCTGAGCAAATTTGCCTCTGACGTTTTGTATTATTCAACACTCCAACAATAATTCTTCCACGTTAACGAAAAATCTCTCTAAAACATTCTTTGAAAGTCATGCCACGTCGAACCACTCCACCTCTCTCGTCTTCCCCACGCAACCCACCGCTCGGGGCCGTCGTCACCGGCCCGTCACAGGTCACCTTCCGAGCCTGGGCTCCGTGGGTGAAAACACTTTCGGTAAAAATTTTGGGCCATCAACCGGAAGTCGTGACGATGCAGCCTCAACCTTACGGGTATTGTGAGACAACTGTAGCCAACATTGGCGCAGGGACTCGCTACCAATATCTTCTCCATGAAAAACTTACCCGACCAGACCCAGCCTCTCGCTTTCAACCTGAAGGGGTACATGGCCCCTCAGAGGTTGTCGATCCTTCGGCTTTTCCCTGGACCGACCACGCATGGAAAGGGCTGCCGCTCTCGGACTACATCATCTATGAACTCCATCCTGGCACCTTCACCAAATCCGGGACCTTTGACGGCATCATTCCCCTCTTACCTTATTTACGCGATACCGTCGGTATCACCGCGATTGAACTCATGCCCATTGCCCAATTTCCAGGATCCAGGAATTGGGGCTATGACGGCACCTATCTGTTCGCTCCGCAAAATAGTTATGGCGGGCCACAAGAACTCCATCGCCTGATCAACGCCTGCCATTCGGCAGGACTCGCGGTAGTCTTGGATGTGGTCTATAACCATCTCGGGCCCGAAGGCAACTACTGGGGAGACTTTGGCCCCTTTTTCACAGATCACTATCGTACTCCATGGGGTAGCGCCATCAACTACGATGGGCCGCATAGTGACGCTGTGCGAGATTTTATCATTTCCAATGCCGTGTATTGGACACGCGACTTCCATATTGATGCCCTTCGACTGGATGCCATCCATGGCATCTACGATGCCAGTGCCTCGCATATCCTGAAAGACCTAACCAGCGCCGTTCATGCCGCGGCCAAACAAGAAGACCGATCCGTATGGGTTATCGCCGAAAGTGATTGGAACGACAGCAAACTCATCACGCCCCCATCAAAAAGTGGCCTTGGCCTAGATGCTCAATGGAACGACGACTTCCACCATGCGCTCCATGCAGCAATGACCGGCGAGCGAAACGGCTACTATCAGGATTTTGGCTCACTCGATCATGTGGCCACGGCCTTTCGGAAACATTTTGTGATCTCTGGACACTACTCTCATCATCGGCACCGCCGTCATGGCAATTCTGCGGCACACCTGTCGCCTGAAAAATTTGTCGTGTTTACACAAAACCATGACCAAATCGGCAACCGTGCGCAGGGGGACCGGCTTTCAACGCTCATCCCAATGGCCGCGCAACAAGTGGCCATCGCATCGGTGCTGCTTTCTCCGTTTATCCCACTTCTGTTCATGGGCGAAGAATATGGAGAACAGGCTCCGTTTCAGTATTTTATTGACCATGGCGATCTGGGTTTAATAGAAGCCGTCCGGAAAGGCCGGTTAGCCGAATTCAAACCCTTTGGCTGGAAAAACATCCCTGATCCTTATGATGTGGCGACGTTTGATGCTTCTCGCCTCACTCCACTCGACAGCCATACTGAAACACACCAACGCATGGCAGCTTGGACCTCTAAGCTTATCGCCTTACGAAAACAACATGCGTCGTTAGACACCGGAGTCAAAGGCCATCAGCTCCGCGTCTGGGTCAATCCGTCCAAAACCATCCTTACCCTCTACCGAAAAAACCCCGAAGCCGAAGCCATGCTGCTCATCCTGGGATTCAACGACCAGCCCACTTTACTCACACTTTCCCAACCCAAAGGCCAATGGTCTCTCTTGTTAGACAACAGCCACCCCGACTTTGTTGAATCCATCAAAGACCCAACAACGCAAGCTCTAAAAGAAATAGATCTGACCTCGGGCAAACAAGCCTTCACCCTTCCCTCTTTCTCTGCCTGGATCTACACACAAGCCTAGACTCGCTGAAGTAGATACCCACGGGCTTACGCCGCGTGGCACTTAAAGTTCAAATTCAAGTTGAAGCTGCCCTTTGTCCACTCGTTCTTGATGCTCCACGTACCGCCGGATTACGGCCTCACTCAACCCCACCGTCGAAGAGAAAAATCCCGGAGACCACAACACTGCTCCCCAGTACGTCCGCTTCAGTTCGGGATATCGAAGTCCCAGTTGTCGACTCAAATTGGCTTTCATCTTGCCCACAATACTCGAGACTGCATATTTCGGAGGGATCACCACCACCATGTGAATATGGTTAATCTGCACACTCCATTGCTGGACCTCTACCTCAGGATGAAAAGGTTGAATCTGAGGTAATTGCTCCTGGACAAAGAGTTTGATTGCCCCCGCAAAATGCGCCGACGATACTTGGGAATCCACACCACATGATAGTGGTGCTGATAGGCCCCATGGCCACTGAGGCGAACTTCCATGCGCCATAATCATCAAAAATCCCTCATGTGGCAAGGAGCCCCCCGCTTCCAGCGGGGAGCGCTTTCACCCACAGGCTCACGCCGCGTGGTCCTCCGCGCTAACTTTGATAGCGGGACGGAAACTGGACCAGCTTGACTCAGTCATTGCCATGAAGGAACGACGCATTCCTTTAGGAAATCGCCTAGAAGCATTAACTGGCACTCGAAGAAATCAACACTGCATTCGAATCAACCAACAATATCGTATTTGTTTTGTTTGGACGAATGCTGGACCAGAACAGGCTAAAATAGTTGACTATCATTAATGTCCACCCCAGGAGTTGGTCATGATACGCATTCCCACTCATCATCCTCCCACTCATCCTAGGGAAATGTTATTAGAAGAATTTCTGGAACCGATGGAATTAACTCAACGTGATTTAGCAAATGCCATTCATGTCCCTTATCAACGCATTAATGAAATCATCAATGAACGACGAGGCATCACACCGAGTACAGCACTAAGATTAGCGAAATTTTTTGATATGTCCGCTGATTTTTGGATGAATGTCCAGTTGCGTTGGGACTTATATCATGCTCAACATGCTGAAGAGAAAAACCTCCAGACCATCGATTCATATTCCCCCGCTGCCAGATAGCAAGCTAAGACAGAAACCCTTCTAACAATTTTATCGAAAAAACCTAAACGCAAAAGCTCTGCTGCTCATCCTAGAATTCAATAACCAACCTACCCCCCTCACACTTTCCCAACCGAAAGGCCAAGGGTCTCTCCTCCTAGACAACAACCGACCCGACTTTGTTGAATCCAAAAGCAACACAACCACAAATGCCCCTGTCTCACTGGACCTAAATTCGGTCAAACAAACCATCACATTCGAGGCCTACAAAGCACTGGTCTACACACACAAGTGAGACATCGCCATGCTTTGACTAAGGGGTCAGACTCGAATTAAATAACTCGAGTCTGACCCCTAATACTATTCAAACTTTCAAAGAGGCTTAAAGAAGATCACGCTGAGGGGGGGAAGAGTTACGAGGAGAGAGAAGGGTTGATCGTGCCAGGGTATGGGATCAGCCTGAACTTGGCCACCATTACCCATATTGCTCCCCCCATAGATTTCTGAGTCACTATTCAGCAATTCCTGATAAGACCCACCACGAGGGACACCCATGCGATATTTCTCTCGCGGAACCGGCGTGAAATTACAGGCACACACGACACAATCTGCCTGATCCTTCGAATAGCGGATATAGGTCAGAGTGGAATGATCGCTATCGTGTAGATCAATCCATTGAAACCCTTGCCAGTCAAAATCCACTTGGTACAGCGCGGGCTCTGATTGATACAGCCGATTCAGATCAGCAACATATTGTTGCAAGCCGCGGTGCGGGGCATACTCCAACAAATGCCACTGCAGGCTATCATCATGATTCCACTCCCACCACTGCCCGAACTCAGCTCCCATAAAGAGCATCTTTTTCCCGGGATGGCCCCACATATGACCATAGAGCGCTCGGAGATTGGCAAATCGTTGCCAATCATCTCCTGGCATTTTATCTAAAAGCGCCTTCTTCCCATGCACAACCTCATCATGCGACAGCACGAGGACAAAATTTTCGGTAAAGGCATACATCAACCCAAACGTCACTTTGTTTTGATGATACTTTCGATGAACTGGATCCAGACTGAAGTACTCTAAGGTATCGTGCATCCACCCCATATTCCATTTATACGAAAAGCCTAAACCGCCGACATAGGTTGGCCTGGAGATTCCCGGCCATGCCGTTGATTCCTCGGCGATCATGAGAATACCCGGATGCTCTTGATGAACCATCACATTTAATTCCTTGATAAATTCCACAGCTTCTAAATTTTCATTCCCACCATGCTGGTTGGGCAACCACTCCCCATCTTTACGCGCATAGTCCAGATACAGCATGGAGGCCACGGCATCCACGCGCAGGCCATCAATGTGATACCGGTCAAACCAGCTTAACGCACTATTAATGAGAAAATTTTTGACTTCGGTGCGGCCATAATTAAAGATGCGGCTTTTCCATTCCGGATGCCAGCCCATTCGCGGATCAGCATGGTCATACAGATGCGTGCCGTCAAAAAAGGCCAACCCATGGGGGTCATCCGGAAAATGTGCCGGCGCCCAATCCATAATCACACCAATACCAGCTTGATGACAGGCATCCACAAAATCCATAAAGTCATCCGGTGTCCCAAATCTGCTGGTAGGCGCAAAATATCCCGTAGCTTGATAGCCCCAAGACCCATCAAACGGATGCTCCACAATGGGCATAAGCTCAATGTGAGTAAAGCCCATTTCTTTCACATAAGGCACCAAGTCCTGGGCTAACTCCTTATAGGTCATCCACCGACTATCCTCTTCAACTACCCGTCTCCAGGAACCAAGATGCACCTCGTAGATTGAGAGCGGCTTCTGGAGTGGATCGGCATGCTTTCGCGCTTCCATCCACATTTCGTCGTTCCACTGATGCCCCGAAACATCATAGACACGCGAAGCTGTTTTGGGACGCAGCTCCGCAGCTGTGGCATAGGGATCGGCTTTGGTAAATGGCGCCCCCCCACCTTGCGGTAAAATTTCGTATTTATAGAGTTCCCCTTCTTGAATTTCAGGAATAAATAATTCCCAGATCCCAACGCTTCCACGACTCCGCATTGGATGCCGCCGCCCATCCCATTGATTCATTTCTCCTACCACGCTTACGCGTTGAGCATTAGGAGCCCACACCGCAAAATTCACACCTTTGACACCTTGATGTGTACAAGGATGCGCCCCTAATTTCTCATAGGCTTGATACAGTTTCCCTTCCCCAAACAGATGCAAATCAAATTCTGATAAGACTGGGGTAAAGGCATAGGGATCATGCTGCTGAACAATATTGCCTTGGATCGTGGTGATTCGAAATTGATAGGAAGGATCTAATGTGGGTCCCGGAAAGACTGCTTCAAACAGTCCATCCGAGGCCACTAACGTCATGGGCAATGGCTTCGACGATTCTGAAGAGGGAAGACACGCCACTTTGGCCGCGTCGGGAAGAAACGCACGAATCCGAATATGCTCGGAATCCCCTTGGCGTTCTGGATGGGGGCCCAGCACAGAAAAAGGATCCCATTCCTGGGCTGTCAGGACTCGTTGAAGCTGTTCAGGGGTCACAGGCATTGCCAACCGTAATCTTCTATGTTAACTAGAAAGAGTCTAACAAATTTGCCAGCTTATGTATTCTGTACTTATCACATTTCTACTCGTCTTATTTTTTGCCGTTGCCTTTTCTTTGCAAAATTCAGAACCCATTATCCTGAATTTTTTTTCCTGGACCTTTCAAGGGTCTCTCGTCGTGGTGCTGCTCACAGCATTGGCCTGTGGAGTGTTGCTGAGTATGGTGGCGTCCGTACCCTCGTTTATCAAGAAAAGCCGCCTGATTACCAAACAACAAAAAACCATCACGGAATTGGAACAGAAACTGGCTCAACAAACTGCCGACCCAGAACCAGAAGCTGTGATCGTGCCTCTCCCTGAGTATGAAAAAAGCCCAACCCAAACGCCGTAAAACGGTTCCGGCTGAACGAACACCACAAAAAGTCTTGGCCATGATTATGGCCGGAGGCAAAGGTGAACGCCTCATGCCCTTAACCGAACAGCGCAGCAAGCCCTCGGTGCCCTTTGCCGGCAACTATCGCATTGCTGATTTTGTGTTAAGTAATTTCATTAATTCGGGCATTCAGGCCATGTATGTACTCGTACAATATCGCTCGCAGTCCCTCATCGAACATCTCCGGAGAGCCTGGCGTTTTAGCGGACCGAATCGACAAGCCTTTATCACTGTCGTGCCTCCACAAATGAAGGGCCGAGGGAAATGGTATGAAGGAACCGCCGACGCCGTCTATCAGAATATCAATCTTATTCACGATTTTGCACCAGGCCTTGTTGCCGTGTTCGGCGCTGATCATATTTACCGCATGGATCTCCGACAAATGATCCAGTTTCATCTGGACAAACAAGCTGAAGTGACCGTGGCCGCACTCCCCGTTCCAATTCAGGCCGCGAAAGGTTTTGGCATTATTGAAGCCAACTCCGATCATCAAATTGTCGGCTTCGAAGAAAAACCGCCTGAACCCAAACCCATGCCCAGCAATCCAGAAATGTCGTATAGCTCAATGGGGAATTATATTTTTAATGCCGAGACCTTAGTCCAAATTTTAGAAAAGGATGCCAGCCAAGCTGGAACGCATGATTTTGGGCGTGACATTATTCCTTCGCTTATCAAATCACATCGAGTGTTAGCCTACGACTTTCTGGAAAATGCGGTCCCTGGCATCCATCCCTATGAAGAATGGGGCTATTGGCGGGACGTCGGCACGATGGAGGCCTATTGGCAGGCAAATATGGACGTTTTAGGGGAAGCGCCAATTTTCGATTTACGCAATGTGAATTGGCCCATTACCACGGATGCGTTAACCGATCCGGTAGCCAGCATGGTGCGCTCACGCATGGATGATGCCATGGTCGGCCAGGGCAGCCTTGTCATCGATAGTACCATCACCCGATCAATCATTGGGCGGAATGTGCGCATTGGTGAAGGCTGTTCAATTAACGAATCAATCATTCTTGATGGAACCGTCATCGGGCGAAAGAGTCAACTGCATCGTTGTATCATTGATCGGTATAACGTCATTGAATCGGGAACAATCTTGGGTCGTCCCAAAGAGCGTGAAGGCAAGCGAATGACTGGGAAACTTGGGCTCACCACTCTCTCTCGTGGACAATCCTATGGAGGTCGTGCAATTTCATCCTCGCCTGCTTCCACGTGATCAACCGATCATGTCAACCCATTCCGTGCGCATTCCACTCTCAACGTATCGTTTACAATTTAACCGTTCATTTACGTTTTTAGACGCAGCACGTCTTATTCCCTACCTTCATCAACTAGGCATCACAGACTGCTATGCTTCTCCGTATTTGAAAGCGGTACCGGGAAGCTCTCATGGCTACGATGTCATAGACCCCACCGTCCTCAATCCTGAAGTCGGCACCGAAGCTGACTATGCTGTGTTGGTTGCCGCCCTTCAAAAACATGGCATGGGACAACTTTTGGATGTCGTTCCGAACCACATGGGCATTGCGGCGTCGGCCAATATGTGGTGGCAGGATGTCTTAGAAAACGGCCCTTCCTCACATTATGCGACATTTTTTGACATTGATTGGACTCCAGTCCAACCTGAACTCAGGAATACCGTTCTCTTGCCGATTTTAGGCGATCAATACGGCATTGTCCTAGAAAATCAGGAAATTGTTCTCTGCTATGAAGATGGTCAACTTTTTCTCCAATACTATGAACATCACCTTCCCTTAGATCCTTCCACATGGCCTCTCGTGCTAAACTTCCGCCAAGACAATCTCCTTGCCACCTTTGATGCCTCATCGCCACCTCTTCAAGAATTTCAAAGTATTGTCACCGCGCTCTCCCATTTACCTCAACGCACGGAAACGGATCCCAACAGAATTGCTGAACGTTACCGTGAAAAAGATGTCATTCGCCGTCGACTCGCCACCGTGATCACAGAAAGTACAACGCTGCATCATTTTCTTCAGGACAATCTCCAGCAACTCAACGGCCGCAAACATGCTCCCCGCAGCTTTGACCGCTTGGATGAATTGGTCTCTAGCCAAGCCTACCGATTGGCCTATTGGCGTGTAGCGGGAGAAGAAATTAATTACCGCCGGTTTTTTGACATTAATCAATTAGCTGCGATTCGCATGGAGCAGCCAGCAGTCTTTCTCAAGGCGCAGCAAAAGATCTTTGACCTTGTCAGTTCAGGCGCTGTAACGGGTTTACGAATTGACCATGTGGATGGACTCTATGATCCACAAGACTATCTGACTCAATGGCAAAACTGGGCTACTCGACAGTTTCAATCCACACCTGACTCTAAAGGGCGAAGCATTTACTTGTTAGTTGAAAAAATTTTAGGAGCAGAGGAACATTTAAATCCCAATTGGCCTATTTACGGGACCACCGGTTATACCTTTCTCTCTCTGCTTAACCAACTGTTCGTTCAAACTTCCCATCAGCGCCAAATGGAACAAATCTATACTCGCTTTACCCAACCTCTCTTTCACTACGATGATCTTGTCTATCACTGCAAAAAACTGATTATGACCAGTTCCATGGCTGGAGAAATCAATGCTCTGGCACATGAACTCAACGGGCTTTCTGAGCAGAATCGCCGTTCCCGGGACTTCACACTCAATAGCTTAATCTATGCCATTCGAGAAATCATCGCCTGCTTTCCGGTCTATCGCACCTATATTCGGCCAGATGCTAAGGAAGCGATTTCCGACCAAGATCGTGCCTATATTGGTCGAGCAGTGGCTCGCGCCAAACGCCGAAACCCTGCGTTGAGCAAGTTGATCTTTGACTTTGTTCGTGACTTGCTCATGAACGTTCCACAAGAATCTTCTCATTTAGCATGGGATACCATTCGTCCCTTTATCATGAAATTCCAACAAACCACGAGTCCCGTTACAGCCAAAGGCGTAGAAGATACGGCGTTTTACCAGTACAACCGCTTGACCTCCCTTAATGAAGTCGGTGGAGAGCCTCAACACTTTGGCGTCTCTCTTTCAACCTTTCATCAGCAGATGCAGCACCGGGCTGAACATTGGCCTTGCAGCTTATCGTCCACTTCAACACATGACACCAAACGCAGTGAAGACGTTCGCGCTCGGATCAATGTGCTCTCTGAAATTCCTACAGAATGGCGGAACCACCTGCGTACATGGACCCGCCTGAATAAAAAGGCCAGACAACGGTTTGATGAACAACCAGTCCCCAGCCGCAATGAAGAATATCTTATCTATCAAACATTGCTCGGTGCCTGGCCCATGGATCCATTATCGGATGAAACTCATGCGCTCTTCTTAGCACGGATCCAAGCCTACATGGTCAAAGCTCTCCGTGAAGCCAAAGTCACCAGCAGTTGGCTGAATCCTGATGAAGCGTATGAGGAGGCCGTCTTAAAATTCCTTGAGCGAATTCTCTCGCCCACGCCGGCCAATGCATTTTTGGAAGATTTTCTGCCATTTCAACAACGTATCTCAGGCTATGGCATTTTGAATTCACTGGCCCAAGTATTCATCAAGACCGTAGCGCCTGGCGTTCCTGACTTGTACCAAGGCACCGAACTCTGGACGCTCACCTTAGTCGACCCGGATAACCGAAATCCGGTGGACTATGCAAGCCACGAAAAACGTCTGGCAGAATTACAAGACCTCCAACAGAAACTACCACCCATCGATCTCATTCAGTTCCTCGTTCAACATGCCGATAATGGCCTAATTAAAATGTACCTCACCACAACTATCCTCCATTATCGCCAACAACATCCCTCCCTCTTCTTAAAGGGTTCGTATCAGCCATTAGACGCTCATGGAGAAAGGGAACAACATATATGTGGGTTTCTTCGACGGGAGGGCGCCAACGCCTGTCTAGTTATTGTGCCAAGATTTTTCACACAGTTAACTCCCAATCCCTCAAATTTTCCAGTTGGGAAATCGGTTTGGGGCCAAACTGGGATTTCCCTCCCTTCAGATTTCGCGATACGATCATTTAGAAATCTCTTTACCCAAGAAATAGTGACTCCACAAAAAGATTCAGACGTGGTAGAATTAGATATGGCCACGTTGTTTTCACATTTCCCTTTCGCCCTATTGGAGCCTCTTGCATGACTGTTACCAATCTCAACACGGTTCGCGCAGCAGATGATGAATCTATGGCTGATCACTCCATGCCATCAGGAGAATTAGGCTGGGAGGGCCATGTCCATGTTTCCGACGAAGTTCCCTTGTGGCAACGAGTCCTGGACACATTCCCTGAACTTCGAACCGGGCTTTCCTACAGTTTAATTTTTGCCTCTGGCGTCTGCTTAGGGGGGGCAATTATGGCCGCAATGGCAACATCTAAAAACAATCAACGCAATTCATAACGTTCTAACATTCAGAAGGAGCATGACGATGAACGATTATAATAATCAGAGCGATTCAAGCTGGGTCAACAGTTTTGTCTTCATTGCTGGATTTTTGTTAGGCGCAGGAGCCGCTATCATGTTGACACCTGAATCAGGCACACAACTTCGTCACCGTGTCGCCCGTGGTGCCAGAACCGCACAAGATGAATTTTCGGATATGGCTTCACAAACAAAAGAAGCTATGCATAATTGGTCCGAGGAAGCCAAAGAAACCATGAAGCAAGCCGCTAACCGTGTCAATTCGGCCGTCGATGCCACAAAACAGGCCGTAAAAACCGCAAAGCAAGAAACCTTTGATGACTAAAGATTGAGCGATTTTCCACAACCACAACAAATCCAATGGCTTTTGGGGCCGTGGGACATACCTCTATTCTCAGCTCTAGGCTGCTCTCCTCTTAATCTATCGCCAGGTTGTAAAAACTCATTTGGAAGATAGACCCACAATCCCTCTGTGGGACAGCATTACCTTCTGATCACAAGTCGTCATTATCTTGTTCCTTTATAAAAATCATGCGACACTAAAGAGATGCCGGCACCCAACGCAGGAACTTCCCCCCTCACCTCTCGCCTCAAACTTGGGCTTGTCTTAAATGGCATCATCATCTTGGCAGAATTTATTGGCGGCTATTGGACGAATAGCCTGGGACTTATCAGTGACGCCAGCCATAATCTTATCGATCAAGGGGCGCTCTTATTAGCTTTCTACGCCCATCTTTTATCTAATCGTCCTGCCACAGAAAACCGCACATTTGGTTACCACCGTGCAGGCACCATTGCCGCATTCCTGAATAGCCTCACCCTTCTCATTACTGGGTTAATCATTGCAGGATTTGCGCTTTACCGCATCTTCACTCCCCTCGAGCATATTCCTGGTCTATGGGTCATGAGCATTGCCGGAATCAGCATGATCGCAAATTTTGGCGTGGCATGGTTACTGCGGCAAGGCGCAAAAAACGATCTAAATATTCGTGGTGCCTTCCTTCACATGATGATGGATGCCTGGATGTCGATCGGCGTGATTCTTTGTGGACTAGGAATCGCCCTCACGCAACTCACGATTCTGGATCCCCTCATCAGCTTAGTGCTGGTAATCGTCATTATCAAAGGAAGTTTGCCACTTTTTCGAGAATCGCTGGATATTTTGTTGGAATCCACCCCACCTCATCTGAATACTTCAACAATTGTCACCAGTCTTGAAGCAATTCCTGGCGTCAAAAAAGTGCATGATCTCCATATCTGGTCCGTCGAACCAAGAATCATCATGCTCACCTGCCATGTTTTGGCAGATACAGAAACGGTCCAAGACAAAGATCAACTCCTGCAACCCATCCAAACTCTTCTGTCCACGCAATTCGGCATTCACCATCTGACCATCCAACTAGAAACTGAATGTCCCGAAACCCATGACCTCCACTGCAACCTCAACCACCTCACTCAAGACCCTGCAGAAGAACCCGCCTTTCCCCATGCCCACCATCACTAAAATAGTTATTTGAGAAATTTCATAAACTTAGAACGAACCTTTACGAGTGTAAGCCCATAGGAGTTAATTGGGTCGTATTCCTCTTCAGGGACTGTTGAATAATGACGATATCAAAGGCCATATTTCGCCAGGAAGCCCTTAGTGATCAGCAGCGTCTGGTCGTAAAAAAGTCCGTCCAGCAAGGCCGCAGCCATTTTTGCGCGCGGAGCGTACTAGTCCTACGTGAGCATGGAAAAAGGGCAAGAACGCCGCTGGCGGTTTTTTTCAACACACCCCTTCAAGAACCTTGGCTACCAAAGCTTGAACTTCAAGAGAAATTAATGATTCAATTCATTTCTGTCTTGTTTTGTCTTGTCCATCGAAGGAAACCCTTACATGCAATATGTACATCTCGGGCGATCCGGACTCAAGGTCAGCCGTCTCTGTTTGGGCACGATGAACTTCGGGCCGTTGACGTCAGAAGCTGAGAGCTTTGCCATCATGGACAGAGCGTTGGAGCTGGGAATCAATTTTTATGATACGGCAGATGTTTATGGCTGGGAATTGGGAGAAGGCATTACTGAACACATTCTTGGACGGTGGTTTGCTCAAGGCGGAAGCCGGCGTGAAAAAGTGGTGTTGGCGACCAAAGTGTTTGGGCGCATGGGCGAATGGCCAAATCAATCTCGGCTCTCCGCGTTGCATATCAAACGGGCCTGCGAAGACAGTCTACGCCGATTGCAGACAGATTATATTGATCTCTATCAAATGCATCATGTTGATCGGGATTCTCCATGGGAAGAAATCTGGCAAGCCATGGAACAGCTCGTGCGTGAAGGTAAGGTCTTGTATGTGGGGAGCAGTAATTTTGCAGGCTGGCATCTGGCTCAAGCCCAAGAATTGGCACAACAACGCCATTTTTTAGGATTGGTGTCCGAACAAAGCCTGTATAACCTGAATGACCGCATGATTGAGTTGGAAGTCATTCCAGCTTGCGAAGCCTATGGCATCGGTCTCATTCCCTGGAGCCCTGTAGCACGAGGGCTTTTGGCAGGAGCTCTTGAACCCGCCACAAGCGGACGAAGAGCGGATGAAGACTTACAAAAAACTATCGAGGCATGTCGTCCACAATTAGAAACGTATGAACAACTCTGTCGTGAATCAGGGGAACAGCCCGCACATATCGCCCTTGCATGGTTGCTTCATCAAAAAGCGGTCACGGCACCCATCATCGGACCACGAACGCTAGACCAATTGAATGGCACCATACGAGCGACGGAAATCTCGCTTTCTAAAGATCAGCTGAAGCGCCTGGATGAAACTTTTCCGGGCCCCGGTGGCCCCGCCCCCGAAGCCTACGCCTGGTAAACTCTCTCCCAATACTCCTTCAATAAAATATCATTTTTCTTTCCCGACATTTTCTATCAGAAATCCATCTTGTTTTTTTGAAGTTCACTCAACCTTATAGTTTTCTGCAAACCTTTCTGCTTACCTCTTAACATTAGTTAAAAATTTTCTCATACTCGTGGCTGAGCAAGCGAGCGAAACCGATAGAACAATCAGATACAGTAGTTGACATATTGTTGAAATAGTTTTCAAAACTTTGACGACGGTAGTCTGCTGAATTTTGCCTCACTGCAACGTAAATTCCTTACAACTCAATGAGTTGCCCTCTTATGCATGTTATGTAAACCCCTCTCTTCATGTTTGGCATACTAGTTGCTGTCTCATAAACACAAGACATTCGGACAAAGCTAAAAGGTCGCAACATCGGACCTTAAGCCAAGGAGGGCACGATGAAACATTCACTTTTTACTCAAGCCATCGCAATCGGATTAGCTCTTGTGTTTATTAATGGAGAAATGGTGCAGGCCGAAACGCCTCCCCCTGAACCGGAAGAGGCATACTTAGTCAATGAAGACGTGAATATTATCACCGGTCTGTATACACGAGAATATTCGCTTCACCAAGACGGAAAAGTGGATTATAAGACCGCTCGGCAAATCATCATTTCAGAATACAACAAATACTGGAATTCAGTTGTCGAAACGAAAGAATTCCCCTTGTTTTACTGGCATGATGCAAAACGAGATGGTAGCTGGAAGATGTATGTAGATCAACAAGTAGAAGGGTGCATCTGTGATATTATTCCCTATCAAGTAAAGACTGAAGAACAAATTGCCCATGACGATCCTTTTGAATGATTGCCTCATATCATGATTTGCCATCTAAGAAAGATAAATGCAACTCCCCGGAATTAATCTAAGGAGTTGCTTGACATATATCCACATCGCTACTCACTCTACTCACAAAAAAATAGGCCCGATGAGGAAACTCCGCAGCAATAAAAGGTTCCTGACACCTTTAATATGTATGTTACTTAGCGGGTGAGCGCAACGACGGCGATGTCAGCATTCAAGTTGGGATCATCAACGATCTCTTCACCCGTACTGGAATTGAAGTAGATGGCTTCCAGGATGCGGATTTTGCGTTTTGAGCAAAGTTCTTGAAAATCAAGGATCGACGGAAACCGCCGATTCGGTGTATCGTGCCACTCGTAAGCATACAGCCCCTCTTCCTTGGGTAATCGTCCTTCCAGCATGAATGTTTTGCGCATGGGCGCATAGGCGAAGTTCGGAAAACTCACGATTCCCCGTCTTCCGATACGCACAACTTCATCGAGAACACCTGCTACATCAACAATTGATTGTACGGTTTGGGACAAGAGCGCCACATCAAAACTCAGATCTGGTATTGCCGTAAGCCCATGATCCAGGTCGGCATGGAGAACCGGAAGCCCAAGTTCGATACAACGCACAACGTGACCCTGGTCCCGTTCAACACCAAGAAGAGGGCCATATCCTTTGTCTCGTAGTATCGAAAGAAGCTCTCCGTTCCCGGACCCAAGATCCACAACACTCGCCTGCTTAGGCATCAAACGAAGGATCATGTCATAGTCGAGGCGTTCCGCAAAAAAGATGCTTGTTGGTTCATCAACGCGGGTGCTGGCAGCAACAGTAGCGTTCGTCACCATGTCGTCGCCTGCAAGGAACGCACGGATCATGCGACCGCCATCTTTCATGGTATCCATTAGGAGAAAAGAATCGTGGCCAGCAGGGCTTTCTATTTCACAACTGCTCACCGACTTGGACTGCGCTACAAGGACATCCACGAGCTGTCGCGAAGCCGAGGCCGGATATAGCCAATCACTCGAGAAACTGATAAAAAGCCAGCGGCATGTCGAAGGGACAAAGGACTTTGCTAGTTTTTGGTCGTTATCGCCCAGATCAAAGAGATCCATTGCTGTAGAAAGCGTCAGGTAGCTATTGGCATCAAAACGCTCCACAAAACGATCGCCTTGATGTGCCAGATAGGAACCTACCGAAAAGGTACTCTCAAAGGCGGAATCAACGGTTCGGGGCTGTAAACGAGTCGGGTCAAATTTGGCCCGCATTGACTCATCGGAAAGATACGTGATGTGCGCCAACATGCGGGCTAGAGCGAGCCCTCCTTCAGGAGCTGGCCCGTCATAGTATTGACCTCCAGCAAAATTCGGATCATGACGAATGGCATTGCGCCCGACAACATCAAAGGCAATTCCTTGCGAACTCAACCGAGCCGAAGCCGCGAGCACGATACTCGACCTCACCACATCGGGGTGCTCAACGGCCCAAGTCAACACCTGCAGCCCTCCAAGCGAACCACCGATTACTGAGCGAAGCTGCGACACTCCCAGGTGGGCGATAAGGCGATACTGTACCGTCACCATGTCCCGCACTGTAATGACAGGAAACTCCGCGCCGTAGGGTCGGCCACTCTCTGGACTTACAAAGTTCGGCCCCGTTGTCCCCCGACAACCACCAAGCACGTTCGAACAAATCACGAAATACCGATCCGTATCAATCGGCTTACCCGGCCCAACTAAAATTTCCCACCAGCCAGGGTTATCGCTCTCATCATGTCGAGCAACATGCGAATCCCCGCTCAAAGCATGGCAAATGAGGACAGCGTTACTCTGCTTTGCATCAAGAGTACCCCATGCCTCGTAACACACCGTGACTTGCTCGAGCCGGTCGCCATTCTCGAGCTCCAGTGGCTTGGGCAAAACCCACGTCTTGGCATGTCTAAGAGGCGAACCGTATTGCTGAGGATCCGAACTTCGCGGAAGACTCACACTATTGCCTTTGAGATCTAGCGTCGCCTAGCGACTTGCCTGCAGCGCTTGCTCTAGATCCGCGATGATGTCAGCAGCATCTTCGATCCCAACGGAGACGCGGATGTACCCTAGCGTGACGCCTGCTTTCACTTGTTCTGCGACCGTAAGTTGCTGGTGAGTCGTTGAGGCGGGATGGATCACGAGTGTTTTCGCATCGCCAATATTGGCAAGGTGGCTCGCCAGCTTGACGTTATCGATAAACGTTTTCCCTGCCCGTTCGCCACCTTGAATGCCAAATCCAAGAATAGCCCCGGCACCGGCGGGCAAATATTTCTTAGCAACCTGATGATGAGAATGGCTCTCAAGGCCAGGATAGTTAACCCACTCGACGAGTTCGTGTCCTTCGAGAAATTTTGCGACCGCCAAAGCATTTTCACAGTGACGCGGCATTCGTAAATGCAACGTCTCAAGTCCCTGGAGAGTCAGAAAAGAGGCAAAAGGGCTCATGGCCGCACCGGTATCACGCAGCCAATGCGTCCGCATATGCAAGATATACGCAATATTGCCCATCGGGCGTAGAGCTTCTTCGAAGACGGTGCCGTGGTACGAAGGTGAAGGTGCACAGAATTCCGGCCAACGCTTTGGATCATCAGCCCATGGAAAATTCGCACTATCAACAACCGCACCACCAACATGTACACCATGTCCACCAATGAATTTGGTGGTCGAATAGACAACGATATCAACTCCATGCTCAATCGGCCGCAGGAGCATCGGCGTCATGACCGTGTTATCACAGATCGTGGGAAGATGGAGTGCATGCGCGGCATCCGTAACCTTTTTGAAATCAGGAACATCGTTTTTCGGATTACCCATGCTCTCGAAGAACACACAGCGAGTGTTCTCATCTGCGAGTTCAGCAATCTGCTCGGGTTGATCCGACTCAAAGAACCGGACTTCAATCCCAAGATTTTTGAGCGTCGTCGTAAACAGGGTCCATGTCCCACCGTACAGACCCGTAGAGGAAAGAAAGTTCTGGCCTGAATGGCAAATTGTCAGTAAGGCCGCCATAGTTGCGGACTGGCCAGATGCAAAGCTTAAGGCCGCCGCGCCACCGTCCATGGCAGCCAAGCGCTTTTCAAGCACATCGTTAGTCGGATTCATAATCCGGCTGTACACATTCCCAAACTCTGACAAGGCGAATAAACTTGCCGCATGATCAGTATCATTAAATACATAGGAAGTTGTCGCGTAGATCGGAACGGCACGTGCATTCGTCGTCGGATCAGGTTCCTGTCCCGCATGAACCGCCTTCGTGCCAAGACCGTGAGGGGTGCTTTCACTCATTTCTTCGCTCCAATCATTTTGAGATGAGGAATAGATAAAAAGCCGAGTGTAAGTGGGCAGCAAAGTACCAAAGGATTCACAGAAGGGTCAATGAATCATCTGAGAGTTGGCTTGCATCGTGAGGATTTCCTCTAAGAGAGCACTTTTGATAGCAGAAAACTACAGATTCTAGCCGTAAAAATCTACTCTAGCAAAAACTCAAAATCTTTTTGCGTTAATCCCGCTCCGCCTCCTTTATGAGATGCGCCTTCTAATACGGCATTATAGAGTTCCATTTTTTGCTGTTTAAGAGCCATCATCTTTTCTTCAATGGTGTGTCGCATGAGCAATCGCATAATCGAGACTTTTTGTTTTTGCCCAATACGATGGGCGCGATCTGAGGCTTGATTTTCAACGGCGGGATTCCACCACGGGTCTAAATGAAAGACATAGGAGGCTTTTGTCAGATTTAACCCCTGCCCCCCAGCTTTGAGGCTGAGTAAAAAGACCATGGCCTTATGACTCTCCTGAAATTCCTGTACGATTTTTTTGCGCGTAGGTGTGGGCGTTGAGCCGTCCAGCCGCACATAGGGAATATGATGCGCCTGAAATTCCTGTTCAACGAGATCTAAATACGAGGTAAATTGAGAAAA
Organism: Nitrospirales bacterium; assembly: GCA_965223295.1. Lineage (GTDB taxonomy): Bacteria > Nitrospirota > Nitrospiria > Nitrospirales > UBA8639 > Nitrospira_E. Next base: position 181,588 of record CBDCWC010000003.1, read on the forward strand.
CACCAAGGCGCTATGTCCCTCATCCATGAGTTCTTCTAATCGCTCCACCACACAGCCCAATTTGGGAGAAGTATCCGTACTATCTTGTTGAATAAGGCGAGGTGAGAGACAGATTTGACGCAATTTCAAGATAGCGGTTAGCGCAATAATTCTGGCTTGTGAAGCCGTTTTCGTACGATACGCCGATGCAATCGTCGAACGGATAGTGGCCACGGTCTGTTGGTAGAGCGATTTCTGGCGATCCGTCAGTTCTAGATAGATATCTGTTTCGATTTTTTGAGGCAGCTCTTTCAGTATTTGGGATTTTGTGCGCCGGAGCACGAACGGTTTCGTCCGCTGCATAATCGTTCTCAGTAACTCAGGAGATGGCGCCTTCAATTTTCCTTTGAGACTCTCATACTCACCCAACAAACCCGGTACACATAAATCCATCAGGGAATAATATTCGCCGACATGGTTCTCTAATGGAGTCCCGGTCATCACACATTTAAAATACCCTTTGAGGCGTCGCGCGGCGCCAGTTGTCCCGGCTAGAATATTTTTGACAGCCTGCGCTTCATCAAAGAAAATGACGTGAAACATCTGTTGTTCAAGAATGACAATATCTCGTCGGACCAATCCATAGGTAGTCAGCACCACATCTGCATGGGCAAAATCTGTCTGGCGTTCTTTTCCTACATAATGGTGAATATTGAAATTGGGATAGAACCGAGTCATCTCTTGTTCCCAATTAAAGAGTAAACTTGGGGGCAACACCACTAAATGCGGTCCCAGCTGTTGACTTGGAGATTCAATGACACCCTCATGGATCCCCGCTAGCAAACTAATAGCTTGGATGGTTTTTCCTAATCCCATATCATCAGCTAAGCACGCCCCTAAACGATGCTGGTACAAAAACCCTAACCAGCGGTATCCTTCTTGTTGATAGGGACGCAGCTTAGCCTGTAGCTTTTTGGGCAAGGGTCGGCGATCAATCCGCTCAAAATTCAGAAGACGGTCAACTAAGGCTTCATCCTCAGGTGAGAGAGTAATTTTGACTCCCCGCTTACGCAATGCGACCCAATCCAAGATCTGCAGTTTAGGAACTTGTACGACGACAGGCTTCCCTTCATGTGACTTCTTGGGTAGTTTCGAGGAAGAGAGTGCAGTTAATGTTCGCAAGATTTCTTGCGTATCTTGATCCACAATACGCACCTGTCCATCGACTTCCATGATACCCCCTCGATCCAGAATCGTCTGAATCTCGTGGGCTTCGAGACGAACACCGTCACACATGATTTCAGGGCGCAATTCGAACCAATCAATAGTCGGCGGACGGCTTGCATCAACGGAACAATCCCAGTCTCCTGTCGACACGGGCTTATCCTGGAAAAATAGTTCAATACCGGCTTCGGCAGTTTTTGCGTAACATTCAGGCAACCCCGCATACAGAGCCTCTTGAGACAGTGACATGACATCATGCGAAATCATGTTTTCAAAGATGGGCAGGCCCCAAATTTCGTAGGGAATGCGATATAACAAGGCTTCCTTTGCCCAATCATTTGGGATCACACACCATTGACCGTCGTGAACAAGCAAGCGCAGGGACTCTTCTAGAAGTGGCACTGAAAAAAAGTTGAGCAATTCTTCCGCTTCCGCTTTGATACGAAAAGGGCCAAACTCTTCTTGGCGTAGACAGGCTTTGATCAGCCTCTTTCCGGCAGCCGACGTTTTCGCTCGACAGAGTTGAAAAAACGTGTCATAGAGCGCGGCTCGCCGTTTTTTGGATCGCAATCCACTGGAAACCGATAAGCCTCGCTCAACAACCAGATAGAAACTGAAAATTTGTTCGCTCGTCGCACCGAAACCTTCGCCTTGCCAGCATTCTGCCACCAAGGATGCGGCATTGGTTTCCAGAAGAGGCTCATCCACCAGCCAGGCTTCAGGCATCACCGTCAAACGATTTCGTTGAGGTTTAGGAATTTCGGTTCCATCAGTTTGAATCAGGTCGACCTCTCGTCCCTCAATCTTGAATTGCACAGCTCCTAGGAGATGAGATAGATCTTTTTTAGGAAGATCAATTTGCAATTGGGCAAAGTTTCTTACCGGAATGGTCAACATCGGACGTAGGTCCCTGGCTTCCCCTTCATTCCATTGCACTGATGAAGCCGCCATCTTCCTTACACTTTTGTTCCTTGAAATGCCTCGAGGCATTTCACTTCTTTCATTGACCTGTTCGGCTAACATGTCATAGAGAACCCATCCCAACTCGTTATCCACTGGGGCCAACTTACCAGCACCCAGATCCACAACCATCCCTAGAAACAACTGAGCCTGCTCCTGAGCAACACCAAATCGAAAACTACGAGCGGCTACTGTGACATTACCTTTGCTTACATCCAATTCCGTTTTAATGATATAGGTCATCGAGGGCGCCCACTCCACTAACGTGCGCCCATGCATATCCTCAAAATAGAGAGGGAAAGCCTGCCCGTGGTGTTTCAGGAAATCCCGCAAAGCCTCCTGAACTGACCAAGCCGGATCCTGGGTTGCGCGCAGCAAGACAGCCAACTCGGTGGGCATGCCTAAAAACGTCTGACACACATTCCCATGATTGGTGATCGCAATGAAACCTTTCCCAAGGCGATCAACTAAATTGACTTCAAAACGCGGAATGACACGGGCAGTCTTTGATCCGGAGTGAGATGGCAACGAACCTTGCAATAACTGCTGCGAAAGCTCTTCTTGGCGAGATTTTCTGGCATTTGCTACTGGGAAAGCATCCGGCACGAGTAAATTGACCGTCGTCAACAAGGCACAAATCACATGTTTGCACTGCGTTGAAGCCGTCCATGCGTGGCATCGGCAAGAATAGGCCAATTTCCCCTTTTGAACTAGAAACGTCACGGCATAATATTTTGATCCTCGCACCGACGCAGCGAGGATCGTTCGCGAACGGTTCCAACTATACGACTCTAACCGGCCCTGAACGTAGTAGTCATAACCACGAAGCACAAAGGCTTTGGGAGCCAAAAAATAAATATGATTGGGAGAGAGGGCTTTAAGATGTTCGAGAACACCTGAGGGTTCTAGGGCCATTGACTGTCAGCTATCCGTCCTTTAGCCATAGAATATTCGTGATGCCGCAAGAAAAAAACTGTTCTCACGCATAAAAAAAGTCAGGCAGAAATGTCTGCCACCGCATAAGAGGAATGAGACACAAATTCACAAACGACGCGACCAAGTTTTCATGACAAGGTTCTGTCAGAATACGGCAAAGGATTGAGAAATGGAGAGACAGCTCCACAATGTTTTGCTCAAACAAGGTATAGTACCATCGCTACCCGTGGATGGTCATCTTCTAGAGGCAACAGAAGAAGTGCGGGAAGAGCGCTAGAAACGAGAACAACGATTAGAGGAATAGATTAAACGCTATTGAAGATCTTGGACTACAACGGTCCCTTGCATAGAACCAAGATGCAGATCGCAGTGATAGGGAAACACGCCAGCCTCCTTGAATACATGCTCGAACCTCTGCCCAGGTTTGTTGACCGTGAGTCCACTATTAAACACTTGCCCCCCACCGGAACAATCATTCACACGGCAAGCCCCGCTCGTCACACTATGCGGTTCTTGAGCACCATCTGCATACACCCACACGATTTTTTCATCTGGCTGGATGGTCACTTCTGAGGGTACAAAGAAAGTCGGGGCTCGAAAAACCACTACGACGGCACCAATGGTTTCTGACGCCAGTCCCTCCTTGAAAGAAGTCGGAGCACGGGGTTCCCGAGCTATGGACAAAAATTCATCCTGCGCTGGATCAATCTCACATGTTTTGCCTTCAGCAGCCTTCACCACAACAGCATCCACATGATCGTAGACCGCATGGGAGACTAAGCCCAACAAAAGGCCATCGTCTTTCACAATGTTCATGACAACCGTATCACTTTGCCCCTTGGTTTCCTGAACTTGCAAGAGGCAATGTTCAGAGTTCAACTTCCACGTCAATTCTACAAAAAATGGATGGCCCACTTCGTTTTTGTCAACGAGCACGATCTCTGCTCCAGATTCTAAATCCAAGCCAAAATCTAAGACCATATCACCAACTTCCCAGCCTATTGTAGCATGTACCGTGACTGGAACTATCGACATCACGACGCAAAGGATTGTTTTCGTGATACCATGCTGGAGACCCATTTTCCTCATAACTTATTTCTTAAAAAGTGATAGGTCAATCTCACTTCCGACCCGTACTATACTGATGAGCGATCACAGATCAAACCGGCAGTCTTAATAGATAAAACCTGAAGAGAGAAGAACGTACGTTTAAAATCCAATCCCAATACCGACACCACCGCCGACACCGCCACCTATGCCTCCTCCACCAAATATACCATAGCGCGGGCCGGGAGATGCGGGTTGGTTGATTTCAGCTTCCGGCCAAACATGTAAATGTTTGACCTGCAAGGTTGGATAGCGATATTCCATCTCATCAAGATTGGCACTCGTGACGCCTGAGATTTCACCCACAAGCGTCACCCGGGTACTGGCAGGAAGAGTTGCAGGATCCAGAAAAGCTGATTCTAACGCGAGAAATCGGCCTTCCGAAGTCGTCCGATCAAGAACAGGTTCTTGCGAATCATCTAACGGGAGATGCAAGATTTCAAGCCGGGTCCCATTAGCAAGACGTTTCGCAGAAAGCACTTCGCCTCCCAAAAGTACCACAGAACCTTGATGGACAGTTGGGTCCTCAAGAATTTCTGGAAAAGTTAGGGCTGGATCAATAACCTCTTTGAAGCTCTCAGGGACGACATCTGGACCAGACGCACAGCCAGCTCCAAACAGCAAAAGAACACTTAACAGCAATCCAAACATGTGAGTATGCATGAAAAGCCCTATTAGATCTGAGAAACTCTGGCCTCAGCACGATTCCCGTCAGAGACGAAGAAATCTATAAAAACAAGAGAAAATAAATGGAAAGAAACGAAAAGCTTAGATGAGGCAACTAACTCTTCAGTAAAGAGGCGCTTGAGGGCCAGGCCGTAATCCCACCAAATCTGGGTCTTCTCCATCGAGAACAGGACGCATTTCTTGGCTTTCAGCTTTCCGTTGCTCCCGACGAGCTTCTTTGTCTTGTTGCTTCATTCTTTTCATCATCTCCCGATTACGTTTGGCTTGAGTCACCTTGGCTGGGCGTCCCATATGTGACCTCCTTTCGTGAGTAAATCTTTAACGCATAGGCTTGTCTCTCAAAAAAGAGAAGTAACCACTACAGAAGAAAACCCTAATGTTTTCAATATAATCTTCCCAAAATAAACGCCTCAGACTAACACCCTCCTGAAGGGGAGTCAAATTGTCAAGATGTTGTGGGACAAGGAACTTTCATCACAGCTTGAGACGGTTGAATAATGATGATATCAGCGGCCACATCTAGTTTCTAAGACTTAACATGTAAGAGGCCTCGGTCTGTTCAAAAAAGTCCGCTCGCCTGCGCGAAGCCGCTTTCAGCCTTCGTAGCTACTGCGGCGAAGGAAACCCGGCGAAGGCAGGGAACGCAGCTGGCGGTTTTTTTCAACAGACCCAGTTTTCAAAACCACCATCTCAAGCATATCCCAACGTCACAGCTCCACTTCTTCACCTTTCGGAACCCATTCTTTGGCTAACCGCTTGGCGTCTTGAATCTGATCAGGGCGCAAGGCTTTCTCCAGAAAATCCAAAGCCAACACCGCCGGCTCTACACCCTGTTGAGCAGAAAGATACGCCCATTTATAGGCTTCAACCACATTTTTCTCGATGCCTTCACCTTCAAAATACATGAGCCCCAAATGATTTTGCGCTCCACCATTTCCTTGTTCCGCTGAGCGACGAAACCAGCGTAACGCCTCTTTATAATTTTGCTGCACTCCCAAACCTTGTCGGTACATCGCCCCCAGATTGTTTTGCGCCCTCGCGTGGCCCTGGTCTGCGGCTAATCGATACCAGTGATGCGCTTGTTCAAAATTCTGAGTCACTCCTTGCCCATACCGATACATATATCCCAGCATGTTTTGTGCTTCGGCATTGCCACGTCCCGCCAAGGGCCGCCATTCTTCAAGAGCTCTTTCAAAATCTCCCTGCAGGTAGGCTTCTTCGCCAGCCAGAAAATTTCCCCATGCTGGAAGCGCCGTGACTACAAACCATAGAAGAAGAATGACCTTCACGTATCTCAGATATTTCATACGTCCTCTTGTCAGCTTCACCTCAAGTTCTCCCAACTCAGAGATACAACTGTTTTGGCGTCAGAATAACATCGTGTCCACTCTTATCAAACCGCAGCGCTGGATAATACTTCCAACATAAGGACTCTTATGTATTCTATCATAGTTCAGCATCAACACCGATACACATCAGAGTCAGTCCACCTGACTACGATCTCCCAGAATAGGCTTGGCGATTCTCCTCAAGCTCGGCCCATCGGATATAAAGCTGTTCTAACTCCTGCTCCGTTTGCCTTAACGCTTCATAGACTTCTTGAAGGCGTAGATGATTCGCGGCAATCATTGGATCGTCTATCGTCGCACGACAAGCCGCACATTCCTCTTCAACTTGGAGAATACGTGCTTCCATCCCATCATATTCCCGTTGTTCCTTAAACGAAAGCTTCTTGGGCTTTGGCTCCCGTGGATCTCCATTGCCTCTAGTGGAAGAAGAGGTCTTTTGCTTCAAAGGAGTGTGCTGAGCGTTCAACCACGCCTCCCATTGAGCATATGTAGCGAAACTCCCAGACGCTCCCTTCCCATCGAGCCCAATAAATTCCGTACAGACTTTTTCCATCATGTAACGGTCGTGCGTAACTAAAATCAGCGCGCCGGGAAACTCCTTAAAACTTTCCTCAAGAGTCTCCCGGGTTTGAATATCCAAATCGTTTGTTGGCTCATCGACAATGAGTACGTCAGCGGGCGTTAACATAAATCGAGCTACCACGGCACGAGCTTGCTCGCCACCAGACAATAGCTTCACCGGCAACTCTAATTGTTCTGGTTGAAAACCGAACCGCTTGGCCCAACCGGCTATATGAATAGTCTGTCCTCGATAGGTGACCGTATGGCCTGTATCCGAAAGTGCCCGTCGCAATGTCATCTTGAGATCCAATTGTTCACGATTTTGATCAAAATAGACGACTTGTAGATGCTCGGCATATTTGACCGTCCCCTCATCGGGATCCAATTCTTTTGCTAACAGTTTGAGAAGTGTTGATTTGCCTGAGCCGTTATGGCCTAAGACTCCCAGGGCTTTACCTGGAGAAAGCATCACCTTAAGATTTTGAACGATACGGTGCGAACCGAATGCTTTTCGAAGTCCGGTGACTTCAATAAGCTGCCGGGTTTGTCGGCCTAAACCGACAAAATCTATTGCGACCTTCTGTTGACGTAAACGTGTGGCGGTTTCAGCTAATTCATTCTGTAAGGCATGGGCGGTCTCCACGCGATACTTAGCTTTCGTCGTCCGCGCCTTCGGACCCTGACGCAACCAGGCTTCTTCACGCCGAACTTTACCTGCCAAGGCTTGCGCCTGTTGCTCCTGTGTCTCGTGAAAGGCATCTCGTTTTTCCAAAAAATGTGAATATGTTCCCTCTACAGCGAAAAGACCTTCCACGTACCGACTATGTAGCTCTACCACTTTTCTTACGGTGCGATTTAAGAACCATCGATCATGACTGACGAGCGCCCACGCCCATGGAGCTTGCACGAGTAATTGCTCTAACCACTGCAGGCTGTCCAGGTCGAGATGATTTGTGGGTTCATCTAACAACATAACATCCGGATCCTGCATCAAGCCGCACGCAATCGCTAAACGTTTTTTCAATCCTCCTGACAAGGGACCGATCGGTTGGGCAATATCATCAAATCCAATACGCCCTGCGATTTCGTATATGCGAGCCTGGACTTCATTGTCTGACAGACCAGAAGCGCGGACGCTCTGCTGCAGCACCGCACCCACTGTCATACCATCTGCAAACTCGTTGGCCTGAGGCACATAGACGACACGCAAATGCTGGCGCCGTGTGACCTGCCCTTCATCCGGAGCTTCAAGCCCTGCAAAAATTTTTAAAAATGTGGATTTACCTGCCCCATTCGGACCAATAATCCCTACCCGATCGTTCTCAGCAATCCCAAACGTGACGCCATGAAATAACTGTTGAGCCCCGAATGATTTTTGAATTTGTTGAGCGTAAATCAATGCCGACATACTCGTTTCAACCCAGAACCTTCCCGAGAGACAAGATATTTTTCTGTTCCTCTTTGGGAGTGTTGAATAATGAAGTTATCAAAGGCCATATTTCTCCAGGAAGCCGTTCGACATCAACCACATCGGGACGGTTCAAAAATGTCGTCCAGCAAGGCCACAGCCATTCCCGGCCTTCGTAGCTCACTTCGGCGGAGTAGGCTTTGCGCGCGGAGCGTACTGGCACTACGTGAGCACGGGAAAAGGGCGAGAACGCTGCTGGCGGATTTTTTCAACAGGCCCTCTTTCTTTTTAGCCCTCCTCTTCCAGTACAATGGAGCAAACAGGTTCCATCAATGAGGTAACCGCATGGGTATTGTTCTCTCCGAAGGTACAACCAGCTTTCACGTTCCCTATGGCCCGGCCATCACTGATGGGAGCCTTGACGCTCGCTTTATTGATGTCAAAACCAACCCACAAATGATTCCCATACTGCCGCCCTGCATCGGATGGCCGGAAACACAGGAGCTGCTCACGCAGATCAACAAGCCACAGTCACCCTTTATGAGCCTGGCTGCCGATCAAAGTTATGCAAAAGGGCCTGACCCTAACCAACCTGTGATTTTGGTCTCGTTCGTGAGCCTCTGCTTTACCGAAATTTCACACAACGCCAAAGATTTACTCTCTGATCTCGTCACCTTCCTCCAAAAGCAAATGGATAATCTCCTACAAGACGTAAGCACCATACTTGATCATACCTTGGATTTGGAAATCATCTTAGAAATCCAACCCACGCAATTCCACCACCATCAAATTGAAGGTTGGAGCTTAACTGTCATGATGGTGTCTTCTGGACAAGACCATCATGCCGTTCGTGACACCTGGGGCTATGGCATCGCTGCCCTTATAGATGGGTTAAAGGCCTATGGACCACAAGACAGCTGAGGCATTTCCACCTTCGTACGCGCTTTAATCCCACATCACAACTCCGGCACCAGCGGCCAATGCAGCCGTTGAAGAATTCGATTCCAAAAACTTTGGTAGGTTTCCTTTCCTTGTAACATGGCACAATATCGCTGAAGCACACGATGATAAGCACCGGGAAAACGTTGACCGGCCCAACGATGCATCGATTGTGGCAGACCATACACAATCTTTCCCAATCGATCAGCCACACGAAATTCCGGCCCCAGTTCATCCTCCACAGCAACTTCATATTCGCTCAACTGATGTGCAGCTGGATTGCGCCTCACCTGTGCTACCGTTTTCGCAGCCAATTGTCCTGACCAAACGGCATAATAAATACCCTCACCTAACAATGGATCAACTAAATGCCCCGCATCCCCGACCAGCATGGCGCAACCATTGACGAGTTGACCGGACCAACCCGTGCCCTTTCGTAAAAGATGCGAAGTGGCAAGAGGAAGCGGATGTCCTAAGGGAGTGGAAATCTTCAAACCGGCTAAAGTCTGTTGTCGTTGAGTAAAATATTGAAAACTCTGTTTTGGGCGTTGAGTCCCCTTCACAAATTCACCAAGACCCACTGAAAATCCATCTCGTTTTGGGAATATCCACCCGTAGCCTTTCTTGGCCGCTTGCAAACTAATCACAGCGACTGGCGGCTCTTGAGACGCATGCAGACTCGCTCCTTGCACTTCGCTTTCTAAAGCAGGAATAGTCCGCTGAGCTCGTCTCCCAAAACATTGTTGCGCAACGGTACTCATGACACCATCAGCCCCAATGACCACACGGCCTCGATAACACCCCAACTCCGTACTTACTTCAACACCATCGCTCCCATTGACAATCTTTCCTACTGATTCTGCTTCATGAATTTCTGTGCCTGCTTGACGAGCTTTTTCGAGCAACCAATGATCAAAACGCGAGCGCATGACCATATAAGCAATGGGCTTCGATGATTCGATCAGAAAGGGTTCTGGAGTGCCACAGGCAAATTGCACGCGATAGACTGTTTTTTCTACAACGCTATGAAAATCTGCAGGAAGAACTCTCGCAATCCTGGCTGAAAGCCCACCTCCGCAGACTTTGTAACGGGGGTGCATCTGTTTATCAAACGCCAGCACAGAAAACCCCCGTTGACTCAACTCCAACGCAGCCGAAGCCCCGGCAGGCCCCATACCCACAACAATGACATCATACCGCTTGGGAAAAACTGCCACAGTCATTAAAGACCCCTATGCTCTGTCATGTATCTCACTTATGAGAATTTCCCATTCAATTCCTAGTGTTTCATGGCCCATGTCAGCAAAGCCTTTTGAGAAAATCTCGCAACCTGGCTGCAACATTTACTATTCTGTATTATAATTGACCGGCAAGAACAAACAAGGTCCCACTTGGTTACTTGTCAGAAGACCGCTTGCTCCATGGCTCCTTACCCTTCTCCCTAGAGATCATCCTCTCGTCTTGGAGGCGTTGTCCATGCCACTCCTGCCTGATACTCCACATGTTACATCAGCCCCAGACACAGATTCACTAAATTCCGACAGAGAGGATCAGGAATCGAAATATCGTGCACTCCTTCACCAGATGGCCTTGGGAAAAGAAGCCGCACTCACCGAGTTTTATCACACCTTCGAAGCAAAAATTTATGCATTTGTGAAAATTCGTTTAAACGATTCACATGATGCAGCCGACTTACTCAATGACATCATGTGGGAAATTTGGCGGGGAGCCGGTAAATTTGAAGGTCGTTCTTCTGTCACCACTTGGGTGTTTGGAATTGCCCGTCACAAAGTGATTGATCGTATTCGCAATCGCGGAAAACACCCTGTGGAACCCTTGGAAGTGACCACTGAAAAAGAATCAGACTATGATTTGGAGGGCATCATTGTACAAAAGGAAATGGGAGAACATCTTCAGCATTGTCTCCAGAAGCTCTCGCCGGACCATCATCAGACAGTCCATCTGGCATTTTTTGAAGATTTGTCATATCGAGAAATTGGAGAAATTGTGGGCAGCCCGGAAGGTACCATCAAAGCGCGCATGTTTCATGCCAAGCAGGCACTCAAACGCTGTTTAGCTAGACGCATTCGTGAGTAACGAGAGGACTGTATGAGTAAAACTTCAACAGACAAACAAGAGCACCCGGATAAATTGCTACCATGGTTTGTCAACGAAACACTCTCAAGTAACGAACGAGATGATGTCGCGCAACATGTTCAAGCTTGCTCCCGATGTCAACAGGAAATTGCTCTGCTCCAACGAATAAGGACACATATCAAAGAAACGCACACTCAATCTCCGGGAGAATTTGGCCTTAAGCGGCTCCTGTCCGAAATTCGAAAGGAACAGGCTGTCACCAAAGTAGAACGACTAAGACCTTCTGGATGGTGGCAAAAAGGATTTGCCATTGCGGCTTCGTTGATCATTTTTATCCAAGCTGGATTTCTCTTGGATGCCTGGTATTTGTCCAAACCGATGGTTCCGCTAGCTGGTCCACAAACACATGAACAAGTCCTGCAGATCTCTTTTCAACCAACTGCGACAGAAGCACAAATACGAGAAGCGATGAGTCATATTCATGGAACATTTATCGATGGGCCAAGTTCTTTAGGCCTTTATCGAGTTCGTCTCAATACGGCAGCCTCTCCTGAAACACCCATCCGACAAACCATTGAACAACTTCGCCAACAGACGACAATCATCCAACATGTTGCAGAAGACTAAAGATGGAGGCAATGATATGCTGAGCCAATTTTTTCAACTTGCCGTAACATTGTCACTCATTCTTAGCTCAATCTCTGTAATCTCCTGTACCACCTCCACACCTCAGAGTCAATCGATTCAATCTCCCTCCGAACAACAGAAGCAGCTTGTCGGATCACGAATCAACAATCAAGACACCGCCCGTGCATTTGATCGTCTCCGAACCAGAGGCCTTCGAGATCACGAGGATATTGATCTGAATAGGCTCGAGCCTGGGGAAGTGTGTGTGATAAATGTGAATGAAGCCGACGCCAGAAAATTAGATGAATTCGCACAAGCCAGAGGTTACACCAAGAAAAAACGCCGGATACTCAACAACCTCGGGTTCGTGATGAGTATTTTCCACGCACCGCCCGGACAAAGTCTCCAGGAAGCAATCCTGGCGATCCAAGAAGCTTTTCCGTCACAAATCATCGACGCAAACCATCACTATTACCTACAGGAGCAGACCCTGCCGATCAATCCTCTTCTCTACGGACACCGACTAGTAGGGTGGACTGATCACGCCATTGGTTGTGTCATCCATGAGATATCAATCGGAATGATTGACACCGCAGTGAATATGAGACGTCTCCCGGCAAAACAACGCACAATTCACACCAAATCATTTATCCCTCCCAATGCATCAAAGCCTCAGGATTATCATGGAACAGCGGTGGCCACACTTCTCGTTGGGCAAGCTCACACAACAAACCATGCCTTACTTCCCCAAGCTTCGTTGTTCGTGGCAGAGGCATTTCGGCAAAAAGAAGCCGGCAAGGTCGAAGCAACTACTTGGAGTATCGTACGAGCGTTGGACTGGCTCGTAGAACAACATGTACAAGTCATTAATCTTAGTTTAGGGGGTCCACCGAATGCCTTGCTTTCCTATGCCATCACCACGACCCTAAACCAGAGCATACCAATTGTTGCTGCTGGAGGAAATGCAGGCCCTGACGGACATCCCATCTATCCAGCCGCACAACCTGGCGTCATTGCCGTAACAGCATTAGACGCAAAACTTCATCCGTATCGTTACGCCAACAGAGGGTCTTACATTTCGTTTTCTGCTCCAGGCGTCGACATATGGATCCCTCAAGAAGGTGGGACCGGGGCCTTTCAATCTGGAACATCATTTGCGACTCCATTTGTCACAACGGCAACCGCTGCAGTCAAACAATTAAACCCGCATTGGACTCCAGATCAAATTGTATACCAACTAGCTCGTACGGCTGTGGACTTGGGAACCACAGGCAAGGATGAAACCTTTGGTTGGGGACTCATCCAAATTCCACACACTTGTCCAAATACCTCGTCATCTCTTCACACTCAATCCTCTAGCATGAATCCTGATTCAAAAAGAGTGAAGCATTGATAGCAAAAAATCACTAACTTTTCGAACGATACTGCCCTTAGTTCCCCTTCCCCAGAGACTCCAAAAGCGTGAAGTGACCTAGCGAAAATAGATTGATTCCAACAGAAGTGCTCACTTTTAGAATAGATCCGTGCCCATCCTTCAATTTTGCTCAAAATAATTACAACCATTTTCCTTCACACTACCACTTACCCTACAACACCCTTTGACAGAGTAGTCATTGAACAGGTTTCGACAGCACCCCAATATTTTGGTCTGCATTCATTATCAAAGGGGCGAGTGAGGAGGCCATGATGCCAAAATTTATTATATATCTATATCTCTTGCTATCTTTCGGACTCACTAGTTCAATCTCACCGATCCATGCCGAGGTTCGTCTCATTCACAACACCCTCACAGTTGATAGCCACAATAAGACCTTGAAGGATGTTCTGGATGACCTACGACAACAAGGAAATTTCAACATTGTCGCCTTTGAAGAAACAATAATCGGCAATGTGAGAATATCCAAACAATTCTGGAACCTCCCACTTGAAAAAGGTTTAGATCGACTTCTCAGTGGCTGGAATTACGGAATCAACCGTGATGGATCAACAGGCAAAATTACCGTACTGTATCTTGTTTCTCAGCGGAAAGGCCCAGCACCTTTCTCTCGTGTTCTATCGGCCTCCATAGCACAACCATCAAGTTACAATGCCTATGAGGCACAAACTTGGCCAACGGGTTTGAGCGAAACCCATAACGCGCAATCCACCGATTCTGACGATGAAGAAGAGGACAAAGAGTTTACAAGCGAATTAGATTCCCTCAGCGAGCATGAGCTCAAAAATCTCCCACCTGACCTCCGTAAACAAGCTATAAATTTGTACCGAAATGACCACTCTTAGAATGGCCTCTATTCTTTTATCGTGTCTATTAGAGAACTCTTTACTCAAAATGAATAGGATCAAATCATATCATGCAAGCTTTTTATGATAATGATACAACCAAAATGCTCATGTTGACGACTTACCTCATGACACGTTCAAAAATAATCGACTTATTTAAAGGAATAACACAATGAACATCACCTCGATCTTACACCAAATAATAAATGGGAATTATCTATGTAGAAGACAAACAATGAAGAATGAAGAACCATGGACTTCGACACAGGAGCGTTGGGAAAAGGAGGAACGATGCCAAGAGCTTGACGTGCACTTTAATTGTGTAGCCTCAAGCAAGCAGCCAGTGCTGCTATGGAAGTACGAAGACACAGATACCTCGGAAGTTGCCAAGTTGTTGCACAAAAGGAGTCCCTTTTGCAAGCATCACCTTGTGACCGTATCTTGTCGAACCGACCCTTTCAAGACTTGGGGAATGGCTCTGTCTCAGCTTATCGTGCCACATCAACCCAGAACGGACGAACAACCTGCAGACCCAATTACCATGGTTCCTGGTGGAACGTTGTTTATCAATGATCTAGAGTTCTTGCCTTTTGAACTACAACGCCTGCTCTATGCGTTATTGGATCAAGATGGAGTCATTCGATTTATGGGTAAGAATGCCCACGGCGTTGAAATCAGAGTCATAGCCTCCACGACTACAGATATTTGGAAAAAATGCCAAGAAGGATTCTTTCACGCCAGTCTCTTGTATCAACTCAATCGTTTAAACGTCCATGACCTCTCCTGTCCTATGCATTCACTACTCTCGTTCAAAAAAAGTGATCGCCTGTCTCCAGACGATATGCCCCCTCTCAAGCGCATAATTCATTGAAAGATTCAAAAGCAGACCACTTCTCGGAAAGAGAAGCAACGTTCGCTTAGAAAAACAGTATTCCCCAAATAGGTGATCGATCTAGGGACTTCCACGACCCCTATCGATCATTCATTTTTTCTCAAGCATGCATCGCTATCAAAGAAATCACGGCCGCATCGATGCTATACTTTTTTTATAGAACTCTCGAAGTTACACATCTACAAGGGCCTAGCGAGCCATCTCTAGCGACTCAAGATGAAAGACATTAAACACCATATTGCGAGAGCACCGGCTCACACGATTCACTCTTGGGTATCAGAGCAACCTCTCAGAATCAGACGGCAACAGACATTTAACAAATACTTGAATCATCATCTTACCTTATACTAGCCTAATGTTCCGGAAGCCGTGATAATGCACACAAAAATAGAACCTGTTCAACATGATCATATTTTTTTGATTACGAATAGAGACCTGAACGAGAGATAAAATTCCTGAACCACAGGATTATGATACGTATGATGAATCTACGGAAAAGCGAATTCCCGACCGTTTGGCATTTTGGGAAGCAAAAGTTGGTTTACGGACCGTGATGAAGCCGCGAACCATAGAATGTCGCTTTTCATGAAGGAAGGTTGCTCTAAAAGATTTCTATCCGTTATAAAAAAAATATCAGTACAGATTCACTGAGATAACTTCAAGAGCTGTGGGCCTCCAAGTCACAACTTGGAGGCCCACAGCTCATGCAGCAATTTCTCACTGGCTCTTGTTACGGCGTACCCATAAAGAACTGATCAGTTTCTGATTCAAAGGGTTCTGTCTCATCATCGATAGAATTCAAGAGGATGATCAGATCTTTCCTTTGCTGCTCACTGAGTGCGCCCTGAATAGTAGAATTTCCTAACTGGTGCACCGCAAACACTTCCTCAAAGTTTTGCGCACTCCCATCATGTAGGTACGGGGCACCAAAACGGATACCGAGTAACGAGGGCACATTAAAGGCGCCTTGTGCAGTTAAGGATGCGAATCCTTGTGTGGACTGCCCTGCAATGGCGCCTGCCCCGCGAATTTCAATCGGGCTGTTTGGGTCAAACGTGCCGACGTTCTCGACGAATCGGAGCGTGCGGTTGCCATCCGCAACAGCAACAATCTGGGGTCCAGCTACCATCAGAGCTGGATCTATTGGTGGAACACCATCAAAGAAATTTATCCCTAATGGGTCCACATTGAAGGTGGGGTTATTCTGATACAAAGGACTGGTTCGGCTCTTTGTCCACTTACTCCCACCATGGCAGGACGCACAATTCGTGGCAAAGACGGTTCGCCCTGTATCAACATCCGCTGGATTCGGCATATTGGGAGACCGGATTGTGGCGATCCACTCGTGCATGGCGTCCAGCGCATCACTAACGCCCACCACAGGCCCATGATTAAAGATTTCTGCCGCTTTGTTCTCGCCATTGACATCTGTGGCATGACCAATTCCACCCTGAACGCCCCGTGAGTTTTGATCAAAGTCCGTAGACGGCGACCCTCGCACCCCGTTCCAGTTCATGATCCGTTGATCAGTCAAATCATTTTTGGTAAATGAACCGGCCAGCTCGATGGTTTGTCGCGGACCTGTCGGAAACAGCCAGGTGACCCCATCCATGTGACCATCCTCATGACAGGAAGAACAACTGCTCCAACCATCCTTTGAGGCCTTGCCCCGAAACTGCAGAGGCTCGATGTTGCGAAGGTCAATATCAAACAGCCCGTCGCCACTGATATCGTGCACATCGGGGATACCCAATGCAGTAAAGAAGAGCAACTTACCAACTAGGGTCCGATGTTCCGGACTTCCTGCGGGAGGCGGTGTGCTCGAGGGAATATCTCGATTCAACACCTGATTCGATCCTAGATCAATTGAAGTCACGGATGTGTTGATCTCGTTGTTGGTATATGCCCGGGTCGCTCCTGAATCAATGACCACGCCACTGGGCATATTTCCAGTCTGCAAACGAATGACGTTATCCGGAGCACCAATATCCAGCTTCCCAGAATTATCAAGCTCCGCAGGCAACAGCACGTTACCGCCGCGACTGAGGATAAAGAATTTCTTGCCCTGGCCATCCGCGTCCATCGCTACGACATCGTTCAGAAAAAGACGGTCCAAGTTTCCTGGCTCCTGAAGCGGTGGCGTTTCGCTGGCTACCTGCGTATTGAGATTGAGCGTGAAGTCGTGCTCGCCGCCGTTTTTCTTGTTTTTCTTTCTATCAACTACGGAGACTAAGGCTTGGACATTGTTGTTAAAGATGACCGGAGGTTCCGGCTGTGCACCAACATTCAGCACATAGAGGTTGTCGCCACGAAGCAGGGCCGCATAGAGGAGGTTCGGATAGACCCCCTGCGGGTCGGAACCAATTGGCCCATCCGGAGAAGCATCATGGCTATTGGGATCAGGACAGAACACTTCATTGGCCAACAGAGCTGCACCGTCTCCTTGCCTATCTTTTCCACTACTGAAGAATACGACATCGCCATTATCCTGGAGAATTTGACGAGTCTTGAGACAGAATTGCCGACGGTCCGCCTTAAACCCTGAGTCACCGGGAGGCAAGGTCACTTGCTTAATCCGGCCCGAAAGGATGGATTGCAAAATCGGCGAGTCTTTTCCAAGCCTGTCCGCCAATCTTGCAGTCGTTAATCCATGAATGACCTTAAAGGAATCCACGACACCCTGCTTGGCATCGTCAAATCCATCGGGTCTGGCTGGATCGATGAGCTCGCTAAAAAACCGTGTGACATACACGCGTTCATCAATATCGACTCTGTTGCCATTGTCTGTAATGGCAATGGCCATGGGGTTACCACCTGTCGGCACAGCCCCGATAACCTTCAAGGATTTCATGTCGATAAGAGAGACATCACCCGAAGTGTGATTTGCCACAAATGCAAACTGGCCATTTGGCGTCAGAGCAATCCCTCGTGGTTCCTCACCGACCTGAAGCGGGTTTCCATTAAGAGCCGGAGGGTGAGACATCAAATCAATAACCGAGACAGTGCCATCTCTTCCGTTCGTCACCAAAGCCTTTTTGTCGTCGGGACTAATAGCGACAAATCGGGGATCTCGCCCTACTGCAATCTCAGCGATCAAATTCTCCACATCATTCCCATGTTCGTCCCGTACTTCAAGGATCGAGACACTGTCTGCTTGACGATTGACGACAACTAAGCGCCGGTCATCAGAAGTCAGTGCGATAGTCGTCGACCGAGTTGGCATTGGCGGAGGCTTTTCAAATTTCCTCTCCATAGAATTCCCTGGAATGGGTGTAATGAACTCTAGAGTGAGCCCAAGAACTAAAAGGGTCGAGAATACTCGCGTAAGCTTTCGCATGATGGCACCTCCTTGATCCATCTTGAAAATTTCAGAAATACATGTTCTAGACGAAATGGCAGACAACTCGTGTTTCCTATTGTGCGCCTGCCAGAGAAGACAGAGTATTGTGGTGGAAACTACAAGAAAAATACTTCATCATAAAGACCTCCTTATTGTGAAATAATGCTACCCATGCCTTTTGGCATTTAGTTCATACTTAGTGAGTCGTTTGAACAAAAGAATTGGTTGCATGAAAAAATTGTTTCCATAGGCTCATCGAAGAAAGACGAAACCAAACGAACAACCTTCCTGGTCCATCCACGTCCTTTTTCTGTGAATGAACCTCTTGTGTAAACAACACACATTCATCCTGACCATCCTCAATCAAGCACATTCTTCGAAAAACCTAGGGAATGCGCGATGTTCGTCACGGCGGTGGGGCAGTTCAGCAAATAGACATTACTGCGCATATGCTCAAAGAGTTTTTCAACCCCCTTTTGCGTGACAATAACAAGATGACAAAATTCTATAATGAACTGCTTGTTCGTATGCATAAAAAGAGACTCCAGCCAATTCGACCAATCATCAAGATCGCTCTCAACAATCTCTCCTTCTACCTTGAAAAGAACGGTTTGTTCATTTTCAAAAATTTTTTTAATTCGAAACATGGTCCCTCCTCGACAAACCACACCTTCATTTCAACGCATCACACGTTTCAATACACATGCCAACCAGGTAACCCCCAAAGTAAAAGAGAAGCTCTGATCGCTCCAATGCAGAACATGAACGATAAGGCAGGAGCCCCCCAATACCACTCCATCAGCCTGTGATTCTAGTGAAGGTTGAATATTACAACGCACCAGAGGCAAATTTGCCCATAATGACGCCGGTTACCATGAGCCTCGTGGCTGTTTAAAAAAGTCCGCCTGCGCGAAGCCGCTTTCAGCTTTCGTAGCCACTGCGGCGAAGTAGGCCGGCAAAGGCAGGGAAGGCCGCTGGTGGTTTTTTCAACAGACCCTTCTATGAGGACGGCACACTAGCAGTTGGGAATTGTGTCTGAGCGGACTAAGGCAAATTCCGAATGCTAGTGCCCCCCGGAATCGGACTAAAACTGTTCAAAATATTGAATGAGCCAACCAGTGATGAACGGATGAATATTTGCTGATATGTCAGCAGCGTACTGAAATGTCAGTACGTTGGACCAGAAAATTGTTGGGGAGAAGGGAGGAATGCTGTTGAAGCTATTTTTTAACGTCGATTCCCAGCTTTCGCATCCGCGACCACAGGGTTGAGCGGTTCATGCCGAGTAAAGCCGCTGCTCCTTTTGGACCCGCAAGGACTCCGCCGGTTTTATCAAGTGCATCAAGAATGAGGCTACGCTCGGCGACTTCTAAGGTAGGAGCCTTTGGAGGATTGACCTCCGGTCCGGTTAAAAAACCAATGTGCTCTTCCGTTAGCACTCGGCCTTGGCAGAGGATGACAGCTCGTTCGAGAATATTTGCCAGCTCACGGACATTCCCCGGCCAATCAAAACGTCGGAGCCTATCAAATGCCGAATCGCTGATACTCTTAATTGGCTTCCCCATTCTCCTGGAAAAATTTCGCACAAAATAGTTGGCCAACTGTGGGATATCATCCTTTCGTTCTTTCAGCGAAGGAATGAAAATAGGAAAAATATTTAATCGATAAAACAGATCTGAGCGAAACGAACCGCGCCGTACTTCTTCTTGCAAATCTTTATTGGTTGCAGCAATCACACGTACATCAACTTTAATGGTGTGCGAGCCACCGACACGCTCGAATTCCTGTTCCTGTAGCACCCGCAAGAGTTTAATCTGCGTGTCATGTGGCAGCTCACCGACTTCATCCAAAAATATCGTGCCATGATGGGCCAATTCAAACCGGCCTTTCTTCTGTGTACCCGCACCGGTAAATGCCCCCTTCTCATGTCCGAACAACTCGCTTTCAACCAAGCCCGCTGGCAATGCTCCGCAGTTTACTTTGATCATGATACGGTCTTTTCGATGACTCGCACTGTGGATCGCCCGCGCGATCAGTTCTTTTCCGGTTCCAGTTTCCCCGAGCAACAGCACGGTCGAATCCGTCGCCGCGACCATTTCGATATGTTTAAACACTCGCTCCATGGAGGGCGAGGTCCCGATAATCTCGCCGAAATTGAGTTCGTCTCTAAGCTCCTCTTTCAAATAGACATTTTGGTGATGGAGCCGGTCGAGTTGTTCTTCAGCCTTCTTTCGCTCCTCTATATCACGTAAAATAATCGTCACCAGGCATTGGCCAGAAATAGTAACCATAGAAAGGGTGCCCTCGATAGGAAACTCTTCTCCATCACCTCGAACGGCGGTCTGTCCTTCCGGAACCCAGAGTGGAGTTTTTTTCTTCTGCCGCTTCATGTCATGAACATAGTTTTGAAGCAACCCTCGCAATTCTTCAGACAGAAACGACTCGAGTGACCGGCCTTCAACCGCTTCACGGTCACACCGAAACATCTTTTCGGCGGACTCATTGTAAAGAACAATTCTTAAGTCTTCATCCACCGTAATGATCGCATCCATGGCCGTAGTAATGATGCCATTCAGTCGTTCACGACTCTCATAAAGCGCCCGTTCCACTTTTTTTCGTTCAGTCACATCCACCAAAAACGACTGAGTGTGGATAAGCACATGATTCTCATCAAACTTGCCATGTGCAGACAACAACACATCGATGATCTCACCGTTCTTTTTAATGAACTGCAACTCGAGATTCGTGGCTAAGCCAGTTTTGAGAAACCTTTCTCTAAAGTGATAATCGATCGCATATGCTCCAGATGGCTTCGTCTGAAAGTCAGTGACCGGCCGGCCAAGAACCTCTTCCCGTCTATAGCCAAGGACATTCAGCCAATGCTGATTCACGCTCACCAGTTTCGCCTCTTTGTTCAAAGAATGCATCATGACGGGGGTATGTTCATAGAGGAAACGATGCCGCTCTTCACTTTCTTTCAGCTCAGCCGTGCGTTCTTCAACTCGCCTTTCAAGTTCAGCCGCATCTCGTTTGCTAAATGAGGACATAAATCGTTTCGCTTATCTTCTATTACCGTATGCGCATGACCCCTGCGCCGAGCGGCACCCATGGGAGATACGGCCCAGTTCAGATTGAATGGTATGGTTTGACCTGAAAGGCGTGAAGATCCGAGGCAGAAGAATCTGTTGCCGTTTGTGGGCGCTACCGAAGAATAGATGTCTGGTGCTGTGACGTTGCATCACCTCACTCATGAGAATGTGGGCTGGCTAGGTGCTCTGGGGGGAGATACGTGATGCTCAGTGGAGATATGCCATCAGCCAGCCCTCCTGAGAATAGGAAGGCAATAAGTAAATCTTGTAGAAAACCAAACGGTACCAAGGAGGCCAGAAAAAGGTCAATCGACGTAAAAATCTTTCCAATTTTTCAACAAAGCTCAAATCATCCTAAAAACGGCGGTTGGATCACTCTCTCCTTCGATCAAGCGACAGGTAAATCTGCTTATGGCATTCATATTGCTATTTATCTCATGAAATTGGCTAAAAGAGTGGAGAAAGATTCTTTATCAAGACGGAAGAAGGCCTCACCCATGCTAGCCCCTCATCATCCCACATCAGCCCTAAACAAAGACTCCTTGCGCAAACAAATGGAACACACACGAAGCAAGGACAATGATCATCACCAAGCGCTCATAACGAAAATGGCGAGAGGGAGTGAAGAGGCCTTATCGGAATTTTACCGGATCTTTGAGAAAAAGATTTATGCGTTCGTGCAAATCCGTTTAAACGATTCTCATGATGCCACCGACTTACTGAATGAAATCATGTGGGAGGTTTGGAAGGGCGCTGCGCGGTTTGAAGGTCGTTCAGCGGTCACAAGCTGGGTCTTTGGAATCGCTCATCACAAAATCGTTGATCGCATACGAAGCAAAACTCGGCATCCCACGGAACAACTTGAAACCATCGAATCTTATGAATCAGATCTCGATCTTGAAACCCTTGTAGGAAAGAGGCAGTTAGGGAGCCATATTCAACATTGCATGGAGAAGTTATCTCATGAACAGCGGCAGGTTGTACATTTCGCGTTCTTTGAAGACTTCTCGTATCGGGAGATCAGTGAGATCGTTGGGAGTCCAGAAGGCACGATTAAGGCACGAATGTTTCATGCCAAGCAAGCACTCAAACGCTGCCTAGCAAGACGGCTCAAAGCAGATTGAGAGGTTTTTAGTTGAAATAATCGAGCAAAATAAAGGTAGCGCACAAAAACAATACCGAGAGCAATCAAGAAAGGAGAATATCATGGTGGCAAAATATCGGAATAACCTACCACAACTATCCGATGAAATATTTCTTACTGATGGTGGCATGGAAACGACGCTTGTATTCCATGAGGGGTTGGATCTTCCTGCCTTCGCGGCCTTTACGTTGCTTAAAGCAGAAGAGGGACGACAAGCCATGCGTGAGTATTTTGATCGCTATATTCCACTCGCCACTAAAAACGAGCTGGGGTTTGTGCTGGAAAGCCCTACATGGCGAGCGAATCCAGACTGGGCCGCGAAAATTGGGTATGGGCCAGAGGATTTGCATGCGGCGAATCGCGAGGGAATTTCTTTTATAGAAGAAATTCGTGGTCGCCATGAAACAACGCAGTCTAAAATGCCAATAAGCGGCTGCATCGGCCCCCAGGGCGATGGATATAATCCCTCCTGTTTTATGAGTGCAGAAGAAGCCGAACAATACCATCAGTCGCAAATTGATACGTTCAAGGATACAGCTGCTGACTTTGTCACGTCCTTTACGATCTGCTATGCGGAGGAAGCTATTGGTATCACGCGGGCCGCCCAGAATGCGGGTATACCCGTCACTATAGGCTTTACCCTTGAGACAGATGGAAGGCTTCCAAGTGGGCAATCTCTCAAAGATGCCATTGAGCAAGTCGATGGCGAAACGGGAAATCTTCCCATTTACTACATGGTCAATTGTGCTCACCCTACGCATTTTATGAATGTGTTCGTGGGCGAACCTTGGGCAGAACGTATCCGCGCGATCCGTGCCAACTCTTCAAAAATGAGCCATGCAGAGCTAGATAATGCTGAAAAGTTGGATGAAGGCAACCCGCAAGAGTTTGGGCAGGAATATCTTCTGTTACGTTCAAAACTCCCAAACCTAAATATACTTGGCGGTTGCTGCGGCACAGACCATCGTCATGTGGAAAGTGTGTGCCAGATATGGCTGAGAGATAGCCATGAAGTTTTGGCCGGGCAAAACTAATCTGATACGGAGGGAAATAGTGAAGGAGCTAGATAATTCCCGAATGTTTCCTGCCAAGCAAGCGCTCAACCGCTGTTTGTCCAGAAAGATCAAATAATCTTGAGGAGTTTGCATGAGTTCTAGATCTTTACAGAAATCGACAACCAGCTACCAACACCAAATTGTCCTAGCAATGGCAGCATGGGCAATCTGGTTCATGATGACAGGGTCTGTACTCAGTTACGGGGCAGACAACGACATACAGGTCTTCCAACACGGTGATGACAATCAAGCCACCTTGACGAACACCGGGCAATCGAATCGAGCGGTGGTGACACTAGGGGGTAACCATAGCGAAGTACGCATTGAACAGGTCGGTGAGAACCATCAGGCTGAACTGACGCAAGATGGAGAAGACAATCTCCTCACCGTTTATCAAGAGGGAGAGGACCATACAGCAAATATGACGCAAGGGTTGAACACAGTGGGCAACACCATCAGCTTGGAGCAAATCGGCATGGCCCATACGGCTACGGCCATCCAAGAAGGGGCTTTGAACTTGATCGCGCAACAGCAACAGGGATTTGATAACCAACTGGAAGCCTACCAAGATGGCGACAACAACCAGATCAAGCAAGAACAAGAGGGGTCTGGTAACCGAGCGACGGCCCGCCAAGTTGGAGACGGAAACAGCATTGCCCAAACACAAATGGGAAATGACAATCAGTCAGACGCTCTACAATTCGGTCAGGATAACAGCATCACCCATACACAAGTCGGCGATGGGTTAGCCTATTCGGTGGTGCAAGAGGGACATGGGATGGAGATCACGATCACGCAAGACATGTTGGGCACCGTGGTCACACCTCCCCCCGGGCAGTGACACTTCGTCATTCCCGCGTGGGCGGGAATCTAAATTCGCCAGTCACGAAGCTGGTGAAGAAAGGTGGATACCCGCCACATTCTGCGGGTATGACAAGATTTGGGATTAGGACACATGGTTCGAACAGGTTCACATGACACGTATCGAAACCTCATTCTGAGTTCGTCGAAAAATGGTTTAACAGGGACATCTTAGATGGGTGACATATAAAACATTCTGCTAGCGTTTAAGGGAAGAAACGCTAGAACCATTCTACGCAGCAGGGCAACGCGCGAGTCCGCAAGCGAAGGATGAAAAAGAAGGCTTCCCAAATAAAAAGTATTGTTCACCAACACATTTCATGTTTAACAAGGAGAATGATCATGAACCATCGATCACTTATACACACATCAGTAAGCAGTTTATTCATGCTTGCATTGCTCACTGCCGGGACTGGGGTCTCGGCACAAGATAACGTTGCGGACTTCTTGCAGGAGGGCGACGACAATGTCGCGACCATTGTCCAAGTCCCGGACGCTGAGGGAGTGGAAGCCTTTATTAGTCAAGCCGGCGATGACAACACGGCGGAAATCGTCCAAAACCAGAACTCCTCACACAATCTGGCTATCATCGACCAAAGCGGCGATGGAAACAACACGGATATTAACCAATTTGGAGGCTCATCCAACAACGTGGCTATGATCGACCAAAGCGGCGATGACAATAATGCGCTAATCCAGCAAAATCTAAACTCCGTCGACAATGTGGCCACCGTCGACCAAAGCGGCAATGACAACTCCGCATTTCTCGAACAAATCAATGGTACTGAAAACAATACAGCCTCCATTGATCAAAGCGGCGATGACAATTCGGCCGCCATTTTCCAACTTGGCACGAACAACGTCGCCAGCGTGGATCAATCGGGAGATGACAATGAGGCCAATGTGAACATGATTGACAATTTCGACATGGTGTCTGTGGTGCAATCTGGCAATGGTAACGTAGCCAATTACAACCCATGAATTGAAGAGTTCATGGATGGATAAGGGCCTGGGGAGGGAGATAACCCTCCCTCCACAGCCAAAGAAGAATAGTACATGGACCACAATTAACCACTCATTTTCAGCCTAGCTGGTAATGTTGACGAAAGAGGATTGAAATGAAACATCGATCATTCAGACATACATCAATCACCAGTCTATTCGTGCTTGCATTGCTCACTGCCGGAACCGAGGTCTCGGCACAAGATAACGTGGCGGACTTCCTACAGGAAGGAGATAACAATGTAGCCACCATACTTCAAGTCCCGGATGCTGAAGGAGTCGAGGCTATTATTAGTCAAGCCGGAAATGACAACGAGGCGGAAATTGAGCAAGCGGGGGAGGATATTGCCCACCTTGTTGTTTCTATCAACCAAAGCGGCGATGGAAACGACGCGGATATCCTCCAAGAAAATGACTCCTCGAACAACGTAGCCTCTATCAACCAAAGTGGCAATGGGAACGATGGGGAGATCAACCAAGAGTTGAACTCTTCCAACAACGAGGCCACCATCGACCAAAGTGGCGATGGGAACAATGCGGATGTCCTCCATGAGATAGACTCGTTTGACAACGTTGGCTCCGTCGATCAAAGCGGAAATGACAACCTTGCAGATATTACCCAAGATTTTGACTCCGCGAACAACGTAGCCTCTATCGACCAAAGTGGCGATGGGAACACGGCCGATATTAACCAGAACGAGGATTCTGAAAACAATACAGCCTCCATTGATCAAAGTGGCGATGACAATGTAGCGGAAATCAACCAAAGTCTGGAAGCCGGAAACAATGAAGCAAACATCACTCAAGATGGGGACGGCAACTTTGCGAAAGTTGAACAAGATGAAGCAGCCGAAGGCAATGTAGGTTCTATCGACCAGAGTGGCGACAACAACGAGGCGGGCATTACTCAAGACGATGTCTCGGAAAACAATGTTGCCAACATCAATCAGAGTGGGAATAACAACTTTGCGGAGCTTGAGCAGCAAATCACTTCTTCCCACAACACAGCCTCCATCGTCCAAAGCGGAGATGGCAATGAGGCAACTCTCGAACAGCTACTCACTTCTTCCCACAACACAGCCTCTATCGTCCAAAGCGGTAACACGAATGCAGCTAACATAAATCAAAGTCTTAACTCTGAAAACAATGAAGCCACGATTGACCAAAGTGGCAATGACAACTTGGCAAGTATTAATCAGAGTGTTGACAGTATGAACAATGTAGCCAGTGTGGACCAATCCGGCGACAATAACGAAGCCTTAATTAATATGACCGGTCAAGAATTTGATGTGGTGAATGTTGTACAGTCAGGGAATGGCAATGAGGCCTTTTATAACCCATGAATCAAAGATCTCACAGAGGCTTTAGTGGCATGATTACTTGGAGAGCGAGTGCCCACCTTCCTGGGTGGGTGCTCTGCCTAGGGGTTGGCCTCTGGTTATGTTTGGGACCAGTTGAGGCAGGGCAATCTTCTCTCCACACGGCAGATGAGGAAGCACAGATGGATACGAATCAGCAAATCATCATCCAAGAAGGCCAGAATAATCACAAAGCCATCACCCAGGATGGTGAGCATCTGAAGCTGCGCCTGGAGCAGCGCGGAACCGATAACAAGTCAACCATTACTCAACAAGGTAATGACAATCAGGCGGAGTCGATTCAAGAGGGTGATCGCAACAGTAGTCGCATTCGTCAAAAAGGTTCTGGCAACCGAGCCGCCATTCGACAGGATGGTTCTTCGCGAACCAAGAAGCGAGAGACCTCATGAGAAACACGCTGCCCCGTTACATACTCTTGCAAGTCGGGCTACAAATGTGGTGTCTCGTTTTTATCATGGGCTTGCTCTCGCCCATGGCGACTCTGGCTGTGACGCCGCCCCGAGAAGATGAAACAGACGATACTTTCTTGGGGATTGCGGGCTTGGTCGTGGATGAAACACGCACGGTAGCGGGGCGACGATTTTTCGAAGGCCTCGCTTCTCAATTGACGGATCTTGGGGGACAGACAGAGAACATTGTGGTGACCGAGCTGGCAGATCCCCGCTTTGGCAGCCGCCTCTCAGTCAACGTGGGACCCGCACTCGTCTTTCGGCGATTTTTGGCCCCGCGGCTGGGAGATGTCGACAAGGAAGTGGAATTGGCGGTATCCAGAGTCCATCGAGTATTGAACATGGCACACCAGCTTCAGCAAGCATTGGAGATGTACTAATGGGCCATGAGTGGCGACACCTTCGTCGTCAAAGCACACATTGGATAGGCCACAAGGGAGGGTTGAGATGAAATGTTTTTTTATACTTCTTTCGCTAATATTTTCCTTTTTCACGTGGGATGGCAACGTGCATCAATCAGCAGCCTCGGAACTCCGGCATACCTTTACGAATCCGAATTTTGGGGGCAACCCGTTTAATGGTCAACCTCTCTTAAATTCCGCTGTCTTACAGAATGATTTTGACGGAGAGGAGGACGACAGTCGGCCCGGAGTCCTTGAAGATTTTCAGACTCGCTTAGATCGGGCTATTTTCAATCGCCTGTCCCGCGAAATTGTGGCGGAAGCCTTCGGCGAGGACAGTGACCTCACCCCAGGCACCTTTGATACAGGGGATTTTCAGATTGACATCTCCGAAGATGTCGACGGGGTGACGGTTGGCATCGTGGACAAGCTGACGGGGGATACCACCACCATCCAAGTTCCGTTTTTTTAATGCCATGGCATTATTGTGATTTTGATAAGGAGATGTGTTGTCATGAACGTACACCGGAAATTTCTTATTCTCGTTGGATACCTCGTCTGCGTATTCAGTGGCTGTTCCCCGATGATTCAGCCGATGAGCAGTGGCAAGGCCGTGGTTGGATATGAGTCGCACGTGTTCGAACAATTGGCCGCCCTCCCACCCCCGTCCGAACCCATTGTGGTCTCAGTGTATAAATTTCGTGATCAGACGGGCCAGTACAAACCCAGTGACACCGTGCTGCAGTATTCCACAGCCGTCACGCAAGGAGCCACCTCCCTCTTGATTAAAGCGTTGATGGATGCAGGACAAGGCACATGGTTTACGGTATTAGAGCGAGAAAACTTGTCAAGTCTGTTAAATGAACGGAAAATCATTCGCCAGACACGCAAGCAGTACACCAATGGAAACAGCACATTGCCGCCCTTACCGCCGCTCCTCTATGCCCCGATCATGTTGGATGGCGGGATTGTGGCCTATGAATCCAATTTGCTCAGCGGCGGCATGGGAGCTCGATATTTTGGAGCTGGAGGATTCACAGAATTTCGTCGCGATACGGTGACGGTCGATTTGCGAGCGATTTCTGTGAAGCGCGGGACGATTCTCAAAACCTTGCAAACCCGTAAAACGATCTTTTCTGCCAAATTAGAGGGAGGGTTATTTCGATTTGTGGATCCATTGCGTCTTTTTGAAGCAGAAATCGGGATATCAAGCAACGAACCACCGCAAATGGCAGTACGGGAAGCCATTGAAATGGCCGTGTACGGCCTGATTTTGGATGGAGTCGGCAGCAATCTCTGGTCATTCGCAGATCCAGAAGCTGCCGCCCCAATCATCGCGGATTACCTTGAAGAAAAAGAAGAACAACTGGTTGCTCAATTGAATACCGCAAAAAACCAAACAGAAAGTTCTTCTTCAGAGTATGAATGGTAAGCGATCATTCGCTTTGACCAATGGTTGCGTACAATTTTGTCGTTTCTCTCCTAAACCTCTTTCTCCGCTCATCCCCTCTCCCATCTCATGGAGCTAAGAAGTCTGGTCTACACTCACACCCCTTTTATACTTTAGAGTCTGTTGAAAAAAACCGTCAGCGGCGTTCTCGCCATTTTTCCGTGCTCACGTAGGACCAGTCCGCTCTGTACGCAAAAATGGCTGTGGCCTTTCTAGACGGACTCTTCGACAGACTCAGTGAATGCTTTTTGAACCAACCCGAGGCCGCTCATCGTCTACGGGTCCCTGACGAAATATGCCCCTTGATATCTTCATTATTCAACACTCCTTTTTATTATAAAATCATTCTCAAGTGTAAGTAATCTTCAACGATTACCCGTGTTCTTACGACTTACCTATTGATACGCTTAACGGCAACAGACTTCAAGAAGTGAGTCAAAAGATGAAGGGCTATGAAACCTGCAACCCTTACGATTGTAAGGCAACAATGTTCGAATTGAGATTAGACATGGGGAAAAAGAGCGAAAACCATAGAAGGATTGCCTTACCATCACAACCCTGGAAGGCGGCTTGGGCCATCGACAAGAGTGAGGATCAATTGGCCCATATTGCCGTGGTGGATCCACCTGTATTTTTATGGAAGAACCGAAACGCAGACACCATCACGAGAAATTTCGCTCGTGCTATTCACGAAAAAAGCCGATTTGCTAAGCAGCCATTTATGACGATCTCCTGTCAATCAAATCCACAGTCTTCCTGGAAACAAGCGATGGCGCAGTTGAAGTTCCGTAGTTCTTTTGACACGATGAGCATCTCACTGAAAAGTGAACTGGAAACCTGTATCCCCGGGGGCACCCTCTATCTAGATGAGGTCGCAGCCTTACCTTGGGAGCTACAGCGTGGGTTATTAGCGTTGATTGATCATGACGGGTTGATTCGGTTTGTACGCGCCGATAGACAAGAGGTGGAAGTTCGTATCATCTCAGCCTCAACGATGGAACTCTGGAACACAATTGCAAAGGGGACGTTGCGTGCAGACCTCTTTTTCCGGCTCAACGTGCTAGCGATGCGAGTCCCCTCCCAAACAGTGAACGTTCAGGCATAAAAAACATGACGGACAAAAAATCATCACGACTGCCCTAACGTTACGGAAATTGTGCGTTCTGTGTCTCCACGCTGCACTTGCAGAACAACTGTCTGGCCAGGCTCCGTTCGTTCGATAAGATAGTTTTTCAATTGGGCGGGGGTCGTAATGGGAAACTCATCAATGGCCAGTAAGATATCCCCTTTTCGAAATCCAGCATGCCGTGAAGGACCCGTAGCTTTTGCCACGCCTAACACCCAACGGCTTCCTTCCTTAATCGTTTTAAGCTGAATGCCAAGGATAGAAAATCCTGGAGCTTTACCGTCTACCGCTGCATTGACGACGCGTTTGACTAATCGTCCAGGAAGCGCAAAGCCAAATCGGCTACATCCTCGTTCCGCCTGTAAGTTTTCCGTTTGAATAATGGCATGAATCAAACCAACCACTTGCCCATCCATATTGAGAAGACCGCCACCGGAGTTGCCACGGCAAGCTGAAAGATCCACTTGTACTAACCGACTCTGGACAGTCGGCAAGAAGGTGTTCGGATTTCCAACTTTTCCAAAAGACAGCGCGGGGCCTCGGCCCATCGGATAGCCCACGGTATACACGTTCTCGCCATAGGTTACATCCTGCTCAGCAAATTGCACGGCAGAGACTGGCCAATCCGATTCCTCTCCTTGCAATTGATACACAGCCACATCCATATAAGCGTTGGCTCCTTGACGAATAGCCGGTAACTCTCTCACATCATCGGTCAGGACATGAATCTCTTCAGGGACACCAACCTTTCCACCTTCTGAACGCTCAACAGCATGCCGCGCTGTCAGAATAATACCATTCCCTAAATGAATGCCCGTTCCTCGAATCTTAATGGGAACGCCATACCCTTGCTCCTCACTTTCCACGGCATTGGCCTGAAGAATACCCACTGTTGCACGCTTCGAACGCTCAATGACCTCAGCCTGACCTTGAGACGATTGTCTCTCAGCAAAAGTTTCAGACAGCCCCATGCTCAGATAAACAAGGAGTAAAAAGTAAATAGAGTGCCAAACTCTCATGCTCAACCCTCATCAGATTTGGGTATCAAGAAAATGCCTGTTTTGTCTCAGAACACTCAAAAACATCTACTGGGCGGCAGCCTCAGTAGAGAGATGGAAGGAAAGGGATCGCAACTCACCAAACAATTCTTTCATCTTCTGAAAAGAATAGTGCGCATTTCGTCCACTTGGATTCGGCAACACAAAGACCGGAACTCCGGCCAACAGCTCTGAGTGTAGACCCGTCTGCATGGAATGTCGACCTACCCGCTTTTTGTCACTTCTCGGATGGTCTATGGGCCATAACACTCGGGCGACACTTATCCCCAACACTGCCACAAGTGCAGGCTGATACTGTCGAATTTTTGTGAGTAATACACGGCGTCCATTTTCAAAATCTTGCCTTGTTAAGTCAGAAATACCTGCCGTGGGCTTGGCAATGAGATTCGTGAGACCATACCCGTAGTCCAGTAGACGTACATCATCATTGGAAGTCATCATCTGTGGAACAAACCTGGCTTCAAATAGCAATTTCCAAAATCGATTTGAAGGTCCAGCAAAATGATGCCCCACCTCAGAAGACCGAAGTCCAGGGTTGATACCAACAAAAAGAATGGACAGACCTGGGGCAAGGTAGTCTGGGAGTCCTCCACGAATACCAGACATAGAATGCTCTTAAATTGAAAATAACGAAAATTTAGAATGGGGAAACGATAGGAAAGCGAACACCAGAATTTATTGAGCCATCAGTTGCGCTTGAATCTTAGAAAATGTTTCTTCCGCTTCGGGAAGTAGATCCTCTCGTTGCTGTTCTTTCGCTAACTCCAATGCGCGCTTAGAAAGTTCATAGGCTTCCTGATGTTGACCTCGTTCTGCACATTGACGAGCCACAACCATTCGAGCATTAATTGATTCTGGCTCTTCTTGAATGACTTGCCGCAACATGACTTCACCTTTCGCGTCATCACCTCCAAGAAATTCAGGCACCTCTATTAAAATCGTACCCTTAGAAGACAATGCGTCGAGGTGATTGGGGTTCAGGAGTAGGGTTTGATCCAAAGCTTCCATCATCCGTCCATATTCAAAGGGGGAGAAAAAGACCTCCCCTTCAGCCCTCATGCGTTCGCCAATACTACAAAACAAGGCAAAATGTGCATCGGCAGATTGTTCATCCATCGCAACGGCTTTTTCTGCTAACACACGCCCACGGTCAAAATGCACCTGCCGAATTTCCGCAGTTTTCGCGCGACGGCCTTTTTGACATTCCTCCATAGCCTGGGTCGTTAAAACCTGAACAGAATCTTGTGCCCACCCATCCGGCACGCCCACGACACACCACACACACATCACACACAGGCTTATGAATTCATATAGACCACGTCGCATAAACCTCTCCTCAACAGTATCACTTACGGTCGTTACCTTCTCGGCTTTTTTGATGAAATTGTGAGTCCAGCGAGGGGGAAAACTCTGTGTTTATAGCATATATCCACCTTCTTTGCCAATATTGATGAATCAGCACCATTCCTTGAAATTCTTTGCCGTTTTTTCACAATCGTCGCATGAGGTTAGTTTTTCTAGTTATTTTTTCCATATGAAAAAGAATTTCTTTACCTTCAGTTCAGTCACAATTCAGTCGAAAAAGAGTCATTAAGCACACAATGCATGAGAATGATATGTTCACTGAGAGTCGCTGAAAGTTCTAGCCGACCATCAAGCCCGCAATTCTACAAATTTTCTGCAGAAAGGAAAATCTCGGAATGGAGCAGGAAGAAATCCGGCAATTATGGGCAGAAGGGGAAGACTGGGTGATTAAACTCCAAAACAATCAGTATTTCCATCGGCCAGATCAAAAGTATGGAGATTGGATCCCCGGCTTACCACAAGGCGTCTTTCCTTCAGACGTCGCCACGCTCTTCGAGGATTAACCACTGCCAGTGAATATCTGATCTCCAGAATCAGATTCCAGGCACGAACCACACTCTGTTTTGCGACCCCTCTTCCCAAGTCTACATACTTCCAGCTACGCTGACCCATGCGTTTGCCTGGACGAGTTATCGGTCTCCTCAAAGAATACATGTATGATCTCGTGGAACAAGCCAAGCAAGAAGAGGCCGCTCAAGCGGCTTTTGGATTTTCCACACAACCATACCGTCCCGATCAGGCGATTTCCGACTTGTTAGCGATATTGGATGACCGCATTGAATCGGAAGGCGTCCAAGTGGGCCTCTCCGTGGATTTTCTTCATCAGATGTGGACCTTGTGCAATTCCGCCAACACAGAAATTTCCAACACCGTCTGGCTCAAGAAAAATATCGACGGAGGGAAAGGGTCAAAAGCGGAAGTACGAAAACAAACTTATCAGGCACTGATCACCTATCTTGAATCCCTTCCTGAAGATCATCGGCCAGAAGGCTCCACCCCAAATTGAAGCGCGATCCATCCCTCTCTTTTTCTGACGGCGTACTGAACCCAACCATGAGTCATGAATTTTTCTACGACGTCAAATTGATCTTCTTCCAATAGGCCTGACAAAAACAATTGTGTTCTTGATGCCCGAAATCTTGAAAATTCAGGAGAGATCTCAAGAATGGTGTTTCGATCGATATTCGCCACAATGATCTCAAAGGCCTCACCAGGAAGTTCATCTATGCGGCAAACCCGTAAGTCAAGCTCATTCCCAAAACCATTCACAGCGGCATAGTCCCTTGCACAATCAATGGCCACAGCATCATGATCAATGCCTAAAGCCGACATGGCTCCTAGGCGCAAGGCCACCATACTCAAGAGACCACTTCCGGTGCCAATATCTAAGATTCGACAACCAGGGATAGGAAACAAATCTTCCAGCCATTCAAGAAGCAGGTGTGTTGTCGCATGATGTCCAGTTCCAAACGCTTGCTTGGGATCAAGCACAATTTCAATTCCATCTTCCGGTAAATCCACCATTGCCCAACTGGGCCATATGCTAATTCGTGTGCCGATCCGAATCGGCTTCACTGATGCCGCCCACTGAGCATTCCAATCTTTCGAAGCAACGATGTGTTCTTGAATTTCCTTCTCCGTAATCTTCGTACCCAGTTGAGCAAGTGCTTCATGAATGTTATGAGCCCTATCGTTCCCACTCCCCTCCCAATACATGATCAGCGATTCATTCTCCTCCCATAGACCCAAAAACTCTGGACAGGCCAGGAGCCCCGATAGCTCACCGCCATCCACACAGGCAGGAATAGTCACTTGAAAAATTGAAGAAGACTTAAGCATGCAGATATTTGACGGAGATACTAATAGGGGCTAATGTCTCCAACTGGTACTGTTGAATAATTCACTTTCAAGTTACAAAAAGGCCTTCAGAGCCATGATAACTTCAATTCGACGGAAATGGTCAAAAAAGTCCGTCCAGCAAGGCCGCAACTATTTTTGCGCGCGGAGCGTACTGGCACTACGTGA
Organism: Nitrospirales bacterium; assembly: GCA_965223295.1. Lineage (GTDB taxonomy): Bacteria > Nitrospirota > Nitrospiria > Nitrospirales > UBA8639 > Nitrospira_E. The sequence goes on from CBDCWC010000003.1 coordinate 216,378, forward strand.
GCACGGAAAAATGGCGAGAACGCCGCTGGCGGCTTTTTTCACCATTCCCTAACTGTATGCATAGCCCACGGACTGACCAGCGAGAACAAGCTTTAACCCGACTCCTGCGTCGGGCTAATCGGTTAGTGATACAAGGAAAGGCCGCGAGTCAGCGATTCAGTCGTTGGAGGCTAACTATTTTTTTACTCGGCACAGCTGTCTGCATTGGCTTCTATCAATATGCATGGTTTCATAGCGGTAATTTCGCATTATTGATTTTTCTGACAATTTTTCTCACAACCACTTGGTTCCATCAACAATTAAAATTCCGCCTACATCGTCTAGACCTTTGGATCACGATCAAAAAAGATGTGTTGGCGCGGTTGCAGTTGCATTGGGACAAAATGCACGTTCAGACCCATCAACCGCCACCTCACCACCCCTATGCTTTAGATCTGGATCTTGCCGGCCCCCATTCTCTATTGAGTCTTCTTGATACCACATTTTCATCGAGTGGCCGCACCCAACTTCGAGACTGGATTTTTCAGGCAAACGATCCCCGACCCGACGAACTAAACTGGAAAGACCGGCAAACGTTCGTACGTGAACTGACACCGCTCTCTCGTTTGCGAGACCGATGTCTCCTCGCCACGCGCCTTATAAGCCAACACCCATTAGATGGTACCCGCATTCTTTCACTGCTCCAAGAACCCATCGCCATTCGCAATCTTGCCATGACCGTGGTAGCGACTTCCAGTCTCTGCGCCCTCACAATTATATTAGGTCTCTGGACGCTCTCTACCGGAGCACGAAATCTATGGGTATTGACCATCCTCATCTATGGCGGCTTGTATTTTTCTTTAGCCGGCTCAATAGGCCCGCTCTTTGGTCGAGTCCTGGCGCTTCATGTTGAACTGGAAAAACTCGCCAGCGTCATGACGATACTTGAACAATCAACCTTTACTCATGCACCAACAATCCGGCAACAATGCCAAGAGCTCCTCACACATGCGCAGCGACCAACCACCTGTCTCAAGCAATTGGGGCGCATCTGCCAAGGGCTCAGTGTCAAAGCGCACCCGCTGATTCATCTGGCCTTGAACGCCCTTATTCCATGGGACCTTGTATTTGTCAGAAGATTAGATCGACTCATCAAGAACTTGCAACATATACTTCCGACATGGTTAACGATTATCGGCAGATTAGATGCCGCGAGTGCGTTGGCCAGATTTGCCTACATCAATCCTGACTATCAATGGCCTCACTTGGAAGTTGTCACGGAGACAGACCCACAACCTGGAATCACCACACAAGAACTTGGCCATCCACTCATTGCGCGTCAACAGCGAACCGTTAACGATCTCACATTACGCGGAGAAGGCCATATTCTCTTGGTCACTGGGTCGAATATGGCAGGAAAAAGCACGTTCCTCCGAACTGTGGGCATCAACCTCTGCCTCGCCCAAGCCGGCGGGCCAGTCTGTGCCGCCACATTCTCATGGTCCTGGCTAGAACTCTATTGCTGTATCCGTGTGACAGATGCCTTGGATCAAGGGCTTTCGTACTTTTATGCTGAAGTCAAACGGCTGAAACTCATTTTAGATGCGGTACAAGCCATCACCACCCAACCAGTTTTGTTTCTCATTGATGAAATTTACCGGGGGACCAACAATCGTGAACGACTGGCAGGCAGTGAAGCCTTCGTGAACGTGCTTCAACAAAGTCGTGGGCTCGGCATGATCTCAACGCACGATTTGGAACTCACTCGTCTTGCCGACAACAACGGCCACATTCGAAACGCACATTTTCAGGAATCAGTAGAAAATGGCACACTTCAATTTGACTATAAATTACGCCCAGGCCCGTGTCCCACGACTAATGCTCTTCGCATCATGGCTCAAGAAGGCCTGCCCGTTCCGAAGGAATAGTGAAAAGTTAGAAGTAAAAAGAGGGGTGACGAAAAAACGAAAAGCAATAAGAAGGCTTGAGATTTCAGACACAAACCTAGTCTTTGGCGCAGCAAAAAGTACTACTACCTTTTTACTTTTTCTTACGGCGCAATCAGCCCGCCACTCTGGGCTTGATCAGTTTTTGAACCAGTCGACGTCCCACATTGCGCACAAATATATTCGTAGAGATTCCCACTGGGCAGGACCAACAGCAACCGCTCGCGAGCAGGAGTGGCCGTCTGACATTTGGGACAAAACAGCAACGAAGCCCGAAGCGAGTCAAACTGCTTGGGATCATCTTCAGGCGCTGGAGGACGGCGGGGCCGCATTCCATGAGTGGGACGTGAACCGCCAGGAAATGGAGGCATCGGCATGGCTGTGATCTTATCCAAGCAATCCCCATGGGTCAAGAATATCGCACATCATGCCTCATCTCACCTCTGTTCTACTCCTCTCCCTAGCAGTGAGAGGATAAAGGTGAGGGTGGAGAGTTTCAACAATCGATGAGCATCAATTGAAAGTCTCCAGGCCTTTTAATGCCTTACCCCTCATCCCAACCTTTTCCCTACTGGGGAGAAGAAGAACAAAGAAAAATGGACGTCTTTGGCACACCGAAATCCTAGGGTATTGTCACTTTCAACTGGGAGCTCTCAAAATTCCTTCTCCTTGAGTTTCACCAGGCAACAGACCGTTCCAACTTTGACGAGCTCAGCATGAATGGTTTGAAGGAGCATCAGCTGTTGTGCAACATGCAGCAGGACCAGCTTCCGTAGGGGGTCGACCCAAGGAGTCGGTCTCAAGTACCTGCTATTTCTTGGAATCAATATTCAATACTCTCATCGGGTAGATTGACCGATAGGTGCCCGACGCAATAGATTATAATCCTTGACTATAGTCCTCATGTTTATGAACGAAGATAGATATTATGGAAACCGTTCCAATTTCCAAATTTAAAGCCACGTGCCTGGCGCTGTTAGATAAGGGCAAGCGTACTGGACAGCCAATCCTTGTCACTCGGAAAGGTGATCCTATCGTCCAAGTCAGTCCTCCGACTCCATCTCCTCCAACCAAACCCTGGCTCGGTTCAATGAAAGAGACGGGGGAAATCCATGATGATATCGTGGCGCCACCAACCGATTAGGCAGAGTGGGACGCTCTGAAACTTTGAATCTGTTACTTGATACGCATATTTTTTTGTGAGCGCTGCTCGAACCTTCTCGACTCAGTTCACAGGTCAGAATCGAACTGGAAAACCCAAACAATAGTCTGAGGCTCTCTGCACTCACGACATGGGAAATCTTCGTCTTGTCCGACAAACGAAAGATTACCTTGACGTGCAATCCTCTTGATTGGATTCAAGACGCCTACAAACGAATTCCTTGTCATGAAGCTCCACTCAATCGTGAAGTGGCCATCCAATGTCGCAAGCTCATTCTCTCTCACCAAGACACCGTCGATCGTTTTCTGGGTGCAACAGCCCAGGTATATGGGCTCACTCTCGTCACCGCCGACAAATGGTTACTGCAATCGCACGAGTTTGCTACGCTTTCTAATTCCGCATAGCGCCTTCTATCAACTTGCCTAGTGTTGTCGTTTCACAGCGCAACGAGGCCTCTACCTTCACCCAAGTCCACCTAAAAACCGTTTATCGTTCATCACCAGGGAGCGGCCTGCGATTCGGCACCTTTGCCAAAATTTTCTTGAGGGATTTGGTTTTGGCGCGACTAGCTCGTTCTTTGAGATAATCTTCAGTCATAATGGCGGAAATTTTTTCCGTCACTGCAGTTGAAATGAACTGATTAATCGAGACACCTTCTTTTTTTGCAACCTCTTTGATATGTCGATGGATAGAATCTGGGAGTCGTAAATTTAACGCACTCATTTTTGAGCCTCCAATATTTTTTGGGGAGTGATCGCCTTAATTCCAAATTGCCGAATATCCTCAAAATCTTTTACATTGTGGGTAATGATGGTTGAGGATTGAGATGCCACAGCCAACTCCAACACATGATCGTCTTTCAGATCTGGCAATACGGTCGCCATAAAAAAAGATAGGAAAATGATCGCTTATGTTACACAAGGTATCGAGGAACTCCTCTATTTCTCCTATACGTAAATTCAACTGCGCCTTATTCCTCTTTAAAACATCTTCATATTCAAATAATAGTACCGTGGAAAGGCTTATACGTAAGATTCCCTTCTCAACCAACCGCAGAACCTGAAATCTCCTTAGCAAAACGCTCTCTACCTAAGAACCTGGCCTTTTAAACAAAAACGTACTTTTCTTGAATATGATCAAAATCACGTGTATTTCATGCCTTTGTTGGCAAAGGCCTTTTCTGCATTAACAGTAGCATTCGATATTCAATCCTGGCATATTTTTTTCATGAAATCTTCTCGGACCCGAACTTGGGCCATCAAAATCCTTAGCGTTCTTCTTCCTCTCCTTCTTGTGCTCACGTTTCTAGAAATTCTGGTTCGCTTTATTCCTCCAGACCTCATGGTTCTTCGAAAACTCGTGACGGTAGTCCCCGATACCAGGCCCTATGTCCTAAGATCCAATATGAATATCCTGTTTTCTGGAATGTTCACTCGCATTTCTCCACCCGTCGAATGGCGAACCAATGCTCAAGGCCTTCGAGAAGACCAAGAGATCTCTCCACACTCAACTCGCTTTCGAATCGCTACCTATGGAGACAGCGAAGCCTTTGGGTGGTCTGTCAAATCGGAGGATACTTTTCAGAAACAAATGGAAGCTATTGATCCGAGAGTCGAAGTAATCAATTTTGGTGTGCCAGGATACAATGCCACGAACATCGCCGATCATATGGCAAAGACAGTTTCTCTCTATCATCCTGATCTCATTATTTACTTAGTGCATAAGAATGACTTGGATGATTCCATAACAATTAGCCAGATGTTTGGATATTCTCATCTCCTGCTCAAGCTGCGTCTTGCGTATCAACAATGGGTTCTGAAACCGGAACAAAAAAGAAGGCGCGCATCTCCTGAACGACAAGCATTCTTTGCTCATGAAGTGGAGCGAATGATTGACATCAGCCAGCAAGACCGCATCCCTTTCATGTTAGCTTTTCTTCACACTCAAAATGAGAATGCATTACAAAAATTTGGCAACGACCAACTATTTAACGATCGAAACAGGTCATCGGAGAGTTCCAGGCCTTTTCCGCCGCCTCAACTGATTAGGCTCAAACCACTGCTTAAATCACTCCCCAAACTCGACCATCACCTCTCTCCAGAGGCTTTCCGTCAAATAGCGCAACGCCTCTGCCAGGTTCTTTCCTCGTCAGGAGAAAACCAATGTGTGCCACCCCAATGGTCTCCATCGCCTCCATAAGGTTATGTATAACTAAGGTTTTTTGAAAAAAGCCGCCAGCGACGTTGTCGCTATTTTTCCGTGCTCACATACTGCCAGTATGCTCCGCGCGCAAAAAGAGCTGCGGCCTTGCTGAACAGTTGAACAAACCCGAGGCCCCTGTGACCCCTCAGACACGAAATGTGGCCGAGGATATCATCATTATTCGACAGTCCAAACTAAGACAAGGGGGCAATTTGAGTGACGCAGTTTAGGCCAAACTTAGAAGGTGGGGACCTTCTAAAACCTGCCTACCGTCAAGAAACAGAATGGGCTGAGACGTATGGGAGGCAATACGTTCTCCTGGAAGGAGAATCCCCACAAGATTCAGAGGGTCGGCAGGAGAAAGCCGTAGATCTTGCACTCCGGCTTGAGCATCTCGGCGGACAGCTCGTAACGCTTCAACCGCTTCAGGAAGCGCAAATTGCTCTCCGGTAAACCCTTCGACGAAACGCCCGCCGCGCATTTCTCCGCGCCATTCCATTTTCCGGTACTGGATAAGCAATTCCCGCCATGTCACAGGCAAAGATTCCCGTTTCAGCATGTCGCGAAACACCACTCCATAACGATGAGCCAATTGTTTTGCCCACAACTCATGAGGATGGCCTGACAATGTCGAGCCTTCTTCAGGCTCCTCGACGGACTCTTCAAGTAGTGCCCAACGTCCGACGCTATGCCGGGCGCGGCGGGCTCGATCTTTTCCGGCCGCTCGTCGTCGTCGAGGATCTAACAACGCGCGCAAGGGATCAAACCCATCTGCCGTAACCAACCCTGCCGCGACCAGTTCCCACAACGCCTGTTCCACTTCAGCAGCAACATGCCCAGTTCGATTCATGAGATCGGCAAAAAAACAAGCCCCTCGGTTCTCAAAACACTCATACAACGCGAGCGCGACACCACTCAACCGCAACCGAACGTCAAACGGCCCAGAGGCTTCTCCAGGGCGAACGATCTTGAGCATCCATGCAAGGTCGTCTCGACGAATAAAGCTGATAGGAGCCATACTGTTGGGGGTAATGCGCCGAAATGATTCACCTTCTGCAACTGGCCGAAGATGCGGTTTCAGCTCTGGCGGTCTCAATCGACCCCATGCCACTTCCCCCCGCAAACAGAGATTATCCAGCCATTCAGGTTTATAATGAGCCACGCGAGATTTCAATAGAGATGATTCCCAGGCAGAAGCTGAAACTTCATACCCGGCTAACTGGCTCAGCACTTCACGCAGTCCGGCTTTGCCATGCAATTGCGACCCCGTCGCACAATGCTGCCACCGGAACAAAAACCGCATAAAATCTGAAGCCGTCACTGGTTCAATTTCTCGACGTAACGCGGTGACTGTTCTCCGATGAATGCGAGCGAGAAGACTGCGATCACACCATTCATCGTCTAGGCTCACTAATGCATTCCCCTTCGCTCCACCCTCTCCCTCAAGGTGGAAAGGGCTTGAAAGAGAACCGAGCTCATTATCCGAGGACTCACCCTGGCCTTGTCTTCTCTTCAAGGCCAAGCCCTTAAAGGAAGAGGGATTTTTATTTAGAACGGATCGGAAGTGGCCGCGCAATACTTGGCCTTGGGCTTCTAATTGGAGCAATGCCTGAGAAACCTGAGAAGTTGCCATGCCTAAGCGATTGGCTAACTGCTTGGCCGTAACCGGGCCTATATATGGCATCCATCCTTGGACCACATACTGAGCAGCTATTTCAGGGGTTGGTATTTCTTCATCATTCAGTGCAGAGGGCTCACTCGTTCCAGCCAGAACTTCCACTTTCGCAAATAATGATTGGACACGAGTCAGATGATCCCTTGTGGTCCATCCATCAACAGAGTTTGTATTCGATGTTTCATCAGATTGGACGCGAAGCACAAGGACACGGCCTTTCGCCACAAGAACTTCCAATTCCTCCCGCCAGGCTTCTCCCTCTTTGGCAGGCACCCATCCCATCACCTGCAACACATCAAAGAGCTCATCGGCATCACGCACCGTCGGCCAGACTTCCTCACACACAGCCTCAATGGCAGCAATGTCTAATGTTCCAATTTTTCCATCAAACGTGGAAGGTAAGGTACGCCTGAGATTGACAGCCCGAGCCCGGCGTTCCTCCAGCGGCGCATCATCTAAAAACGCATAGGGGTTCGCATTCAAAATTTCATGGGCAAAGGGTGACGGCACCGGCGACTCAACCGTTCGCACCTCTATGGTTTGAGAGGCAACATGTTTCAACACATGCCGAAGGCCATCGATGTCCATGGCTTCAGACAAACAATCCTGAATGGTTTCCTGCACGAGTGGATGGTTCGGCACAGGAATATCGCCCACATGGTTGTCACCACAGGCAGCGGCCATTGGAAACGCCGCCGCGAGTAAATCCTCCGCACGCATACGTTGAAGATGAACGGGAACCCGTTTGCCATTTTGAAACCGCAGCATTGCCAGAGATCGGCTGACATTCCAACGCCATCGTGTGAGAAACAACGGCGTGGCTAATGTGGCTTGAATCAAAACCTCCCGCACGGTTTTGGGCTGAAGGAACTGAAAAATCGTGTCCAGAGGAAAACTATGTTGTTCGCCAAGCGATAACACGACCCCATCATCCGTCGCGGCGGCTTGCAGTTCAAAATCAAAATTCAGACAAAACCGTTTACGCAACGCCAACCCCCATGCGCGATTGAGCCTCCCGCCATACGGCGCATGCAGCACTAGCTGCATCCCTCCTGCTTCGTCAAAAAAACGTTCGGCAATAATACAATCTTGTGTGGGCACGCTCCCTAAAATCTGCACACCACCGGCCACATAGGCCAACAATTGATCGGCTCCTGCTGCATCAACGCCACATTCCTTGAGTAACTGTTGTCGGGCTGCAGCATCTCCTGTTGTCGCTCCAGACTTGATCATCTGATGAATGGTATTCCGTAAAGACCCAACAGCCTGCGAAAGCTCTCGTGATCGCGATGGCGCTTCGCCGCGCCAAAAAGGAATATTAGGTGGTTGTCCGTGGGCATCTTTGACTCGAACCTTTCCAGTTTCAATCCCTTTGATACGCCACGATGTGGTACCAAGCAACATGATATCACCCACTAAACTCTCAATGGCAAAATCTTCGTCGACCGTGCCTACGACCGTCCCATCGGGTTCGGCGACCACCGAATAGGTAGCGGTGTCAGGGATGGCGCCTCCTGAAGTTAAGGCCGCTAACCGCCCACCCCGTCGAGGCCTCACACGGCCTTCCCGCCGGTCATAACTCACAAAGGCATATAACTGGCGGCGGCCAGGCACAAAACCATCAGCAATGAGTTGGATCAATGATTCAAAGGCTTCCCAGGAAAGATCTCGATAGGGATAAGCCGACCGGCATAAATTGTACAACGCTTGGACATCCCATTCCTGCGCAGCCACTTCTGCAATAATATGCTGAATCAAAATATCTATCGGAGCGGTCGGGATTTGAATCGTTTCTAATTGCCCCTGGCGAATTGCTCGAACCACCGCCGCACATTCCATCAACTCATCACGGGTGGTACAAAACAAACGTCCCTTGGGAACAGCGCCGACCCTGTGACCTGCCCGCCCCACACGCTGCAGACACGTCGCAATGGCGCGTGGCGATCCAATTTGGCACACCACATCAATGAACCCAATATCAATTCCCAGCTCTAATGAAGCCGTGGCTACCATGGTTCGAATTTGCCCAGTCTTGAGTCGCTCTTCCGCAGAAAGCCGCAGTTTTTTAGACAAACTCCCATGATGCGATGCCACCTGATCTTCACCTAATCGCTCACTCAAATGATGGGCAATGCGTTCGGCCAGACGGCGCGTATTCACAAACACCAACGTCGAACGATGCTGCTCCGCTATAGCTGCAAGACGGTCATAGACCTCCGACCAAATCGCATTCGTGGCAATGGCCCCTAATTCATCATTAGGCACTTCAACTTGCAAATCCAACTTCCGACGATGTCCCACATCAACGATGTGACAGTCCGTCGATGCAAACAGCGACGCTTGCTGGTCCTTTTTTCGATGTGTCGATTCACCAACCAAAAACTTCGCAACCTGCTCCAATGGCTTTTGGGTGGCAGATAGTCCAATACGGACTAACCGTTTTTTGGTTAAGGCATCCAATCGCTCCAAGGACAGTGCTAAATGAGCGCCCCGCTTGTTCGGCGCCAGCGCATGAATCTCATCAACGATCACCGTATGCACACCTGTCAACAATTCACGGCTTCGTTTGGCCGTCACCATGAGGAACAAGGTTTCTGGAGTTGTAACTAAAATATGTGGAGGATGTTTGAGTAGGCGTTGCCGTTGCGCAGACGGCGTATCCCCTGTCCGGACCTCTACCCGGATATTGGGACTCAGCAAACCAGCAGACAGCGCCCGTTGACTAATCTCGTCGAGCGGCTGTTGCAGATTTTTGTGAATATCATGACTGAGTGCACGAAGGGGAGAGGCATACACAACTTGAATGCCATCAACCAATTCACCCTGAATCGCCTGATGTAACAGATGATCAATACATGTCAAAAATGCCGAGAGGGTTTTTCCAGAACCGGTAGGGGCCGAAATCAGGGCATGTCTCCCCGATTGAATCGCTGGCCAACTGGCTTGCTGCACATCCGTCGGTTCCCCCAAAGTCGAGGAGAACCATTCTTGAATCACTGGATGGAAAGATTGCAGGGGCATAGGTCAATGCCTCATCTCTTAGAAAGGGTCTGTTGAAAAAAGCCGCCAGCGGCGTTCTCACTCTTTTTCCGTGCTCACGTAGTGCCAGTACGCTCCGCGCGCAAAAAGAGCTGCGGCCTTGCTGGTCGGACTTTTTTGAACCGACCCGAGGCTGTTGATCGCCAAGGGCTTACTGTCGAAATATGGCCTTTAATATCTTCATTATTCAACACTCGCAGAGAAGGGATCTAGAGATTGTAACAAGTATCTGACCGAAATCCATCATTACCCCCTCCTTTGTAAGGAGGGGACTAAGGGGAGGTAGAATCTCAGGCTAGACGGAAAAATTCATATGTACCTCACCGATACACAGATAAATACACCTCGTCAGATTGTTTCTTGATCCACGGAAATCGGAATAACGTCCTGGTCTGGCTGGAATATTGCCCAATATTGACCTGCTGCCATATCCCTCGTTTGAAATCAGCTCTCCCGGTTCCCTCGCTCAAGAATCCAGCATATCGGACATCGGTAAAAAAACTCACTCCCCAACTATTGGTCCAGGAAGGTTGACATTTCTTTACATAGTCGTCCACCTGAAAAAGAAGTGCGTGAATTTTTGCAAGATCAACCATGACCGATTCTGACGTTAGGAGAAACAACACGGAATGCCCATCAGGTATTTTGATAAGGCCGATGGTCTTTTCTAACTTCTTACAGACAGCCGCATCAATAGAATACGTATCTGGTTTACCCTCATCACCTTTGGGAATAGCTAGAGTTTTCGGAGACTTCTTGTGACAGACAAATTTTAAATCAGCTGGTGGACAGTCCCAACGCAATTGCACACCAAATTGCTCAATGTCATCGAGCAATGACGGCAGCCGAGGATTTAAGATCATCGTATCTTGAATCGATTCACCAGGAACCAGTTTAATCACTTGTGAGCCAAGCTTCCAATCTTGAACAGGTTGTTTAACCTTACTCCCTTCCTCATCCATACGAACTACCGAGAACCATTTTGAATCATTCGGAGGATTCCAAGGCAAATCCCGAATATTCACCGTCGTCACCTCGTCGCTGATATTCGTTACATGCACATGTAGCGCATACACCTGCACTTGAGGTTTTTTTAAAAACACCTCCATTGCCAACGGCAAACGTGGCTCTTCTTCATTATCAATAGCAAAGCTGCTTGTTGGATCAAGGCTCGCAAGCAATGCCCAGACACAACAGACGAATCGAAAACCCGCAACTGGCTTCATGGAATCAACCAACAAAATAGAGCGGCTAGATCGTTCTTCTCGGTTTTCTCGTTCATCATGGAAAAGAGTAGGAACATAAGCCTAATGTAAGGAAATGGTCAAATCCTCATAGGTTTATCAAAGAAGTTAAGGATCTCAATATCTTATGACCTCACTCCTTCGGCAACACCCTAAGTCCATCTCTTACAGCCATTTTAATAGAGCATATTGAATAGGCTTCATTCCGGTTTTAAACGTATCTTTTTAGATACAAATTTTATCCAAAGAGATACATTTTTCAGAATAAATAATTCACTCTGCTAAGCAACGTTATTATGCTGTACACAACATTCTTATAAAAGAAATTAGCGGTCAAGAATCTGTGACCGTAACAAAAAGGCACATGGTATAGCTCTTGCTTCAATTTTAATCATTCTAGACTCAAGTACACTCATTAACCATTCAAGAAACTTCCGAGATAACAGAGCAGTCTGGAGCCATTCCTTCCTAAGACAACAGCCGTGTATTTTTCATTCTAGAGGAAATATTTTAATATCCCAATTCATTAACAAAAACACCCTGAACCTTGTCGGAGTTTTTATTGATCACGTTCTTTCTCAATTGAATAAAATAGAGAAATGGCGTACCGTGAGCACAGCAAAGTACTTTCATGATTAACATGACAGCTTCGAGAAGTATGCGAAAAGTAAGCTAGGCCAGCAATACCCGTACACCATTATTCGAATATAAGACGCGACAAAGGAGAGCTTCCATGAAAGTATGCGGTTTCATTCTTATATGTCTTGTCATTCTTGTAGGCACAGACCTACCTGCTATGTCGTCAAAACCCTCCAGTCTTGCAAATATGACCTGCCATATCTCTACCCCAGATACGAAGGGCTGCACTGGAATCCCAACACTTCGCTCTGGGACATTGCATATTCAAGAGGATAATGCATTTGAACTCACGGCCCATTACGACGGATGTTTTTTTATGGAAGATGTAAGAAAAACTGGGAAATTTCAAGTCTCCCATTTCAACAACACAATGAGCCTTGAACTCTTGACCACTCAAACCAAAGGCGTAAAAGACACAACGAGCGATTTCCCAAGAACGCTGGGGTTTGCCAATTTGAACAACGACAAGCTGGATGGGTATTTCGTCGACATCTCTGCAGTGATCCGAGGGCGCGGGCGCGAAACCAAAGACGTCATTACTTCAACATTACAATGCAAGGCGTATGAATAAGTAAACGATCTCAATGCAAATATTTTTCAAAACTACAGTCTTTCTCTTTACCCTCATTTCACAAAAGGAGTTCCATCATGGCAAATCATAAGGAAACACTTGAAGGTTGCGTGATTGAGATTACAAACGAAAAGACGTTGACCATCAACGGAAAGGAAATCGATTACGAACAAGATGTCACCCAAAATAAATGGTCAACAAAGTACTTACCTTATACGAAATTTAATTCATTACTGGAAATGGCCAGAGCAATTGTGAAAGACACGGTTGAATTTTCTACCGCACATCAATAGTCAACATGAAGAGAAGCATACAAGGAGGTTCTTATGGCTATTCGAAAAGATGCCAACACTCTCACGACTGCTGAACGAGAAGAATTCGTGGCAGCCGTCAAGGCTGTAAAAGCAGAAGGTCTCTACGACCAGTTTGTGCTTCGTCATGCCAATGCAATCATGAACGCTATTCATCGGTCGCCAGCCTTTCTTCCTTGGCACCGCCGTTTTATTTATGATCTTGAGTTAGAACTTCAACGTGTTTCTGGAAATCCGGATCTGGGGATACCCTATTGGAACTGGCCATCTGGAGGAGCAAGTGCCTCGATGTGGAATGACGACTTACTTGGTGGAGATGGAGACGCAGGGGGAGTCGTACGGACTGGTCCCTTCCGAGCGGGCGAATGGACAATAGTAAACTCTAGCGGCGTATCGGCTGGCCCACTGCTTCGCACACTTGGGCAACAGACACCCAATCTGCCTACCCAAGCAGAAATTAATCAAGTCCTAGCCGTTACTCCTTACGATGTGGCGCCCTGGAATACAAGCAGCAATCCCAGTTTTCGCAATCAACTCGAAGGCTGGATCGGCCCCAATCTGCATAATCGCGGACATGTCTGGGTTGGTGGGTCAATGCTGCCCATGACCTCGCCGAACGATCCAGTTTTTTACATGAATCACTGTATGGTGGATAAGGTCTGGCATGATTGGCAAGTGCAGTTCCCTAATCAAGGATACCTTCCCGAAACCGGTGGCCCATTTGGACAAAACTTAAACGATCCAATGGATAGCACTCCGTCTGGTCTTATAGGACCACGTCCCATCGATGTCTTAGATAGTGCTGCCCTAGGTATCGAATATGATGACGGTGGAATCAGCATACCGGAACCAACCCTCATTGTCGTTGGCGACAATCCGACACCTGCAGAGATTGGCGCCCCAGGAGAAACTGATGTTTACCGGTTTGAGGTCACTGAATTCGGCCAGTATACCATGTTTACCACCGGACCATCGGATACCTTTATGTCTCTCTTTGGCCCCAACGATCCAACTGCTCAGGTGGCCTCAAATGATGACGGCGGTGAAAATTTCAACTCACAAATAAGCCTCAATCTCTCGGCCGGAACGTATTTTTTACACGTCCGCCTCTTTAGTCCGAGCACAACAGGAGACTATATGGTGAGGGTACGTGCCGACAGCAATATCCCCAATCCTATTCCTGAACTCATTGTGGATGGGGCGAACGTCAATGCAGCCATCTCTGCCGGAAATGAAAGCGATCTCTACCGATTTCAAATTACCGCGGAGGCTACGTACAGTATTCTGACGAATGGAACAACAGATACCTTTCTCACTCTGCATGGTCCGAACAGTCAGATTCCAGAAATTGCTAGCAATGACGATGGAGGTGCTTCGTTCAATGCCCATATCCGCCAGCAGTTGGCACCAGGTGAATATTTTGCACGTGTACGACACTTTTCGCCTTTTGGAACTGGCCCCTATTCCATCCGCGTAACCCGCGATTGAGGCTAAAAACCGGCATGCTGTGTGACAGCATGCCGGTTTCTACTACTTCTCAGGCTCAAAGGGTCATAAGCCAGCTATTCAAATCTAGGTATGGGGCTGTTGAAAAAAGCCATCAGCGGCGTTCTCGCCATTTTTCCGTGCTCACGTAGTACCAGTACGCTCCGCGCGCAAAAATGGCTGCGGCCTTGCTGGATGTACTTTTTTGAACCGCCCCGAAGCTGTTGGTATCCTACGTGATCATAAGCAAATTTGTCTCTCGTGTTTTGTATTATTCAACAATCCCGGTATCATCGATGAAATCACTCTTGCGATCTCTTGGTGGAGTTGAGTGCGCTAGCTCAAGAGTAGTAAGCGCTCCCTAGGCCATAGGGCTTTTGGCTTAGAGACCAAACTAGGCCTGATTTGATACCTTGCACTTCGCATGGAAATTGGTATCGTCGGCCTGCCCAACGTTGGCAAATCAACTATCTTTAATGCTTTGACCTCCGGAGGCGCAGCTGCCTCTAATTATCCCTTTACCACCATTGAACCAAATGTTGGCGTCGTAGCTGTACCTGACCTGCGCCTAGCTCGCCTCACCGAACTCTTCCAACCCAAAAAGACTATCCCCGCCTCCTGCCGGTTTGTCGATATTGCAGGACTCGTGAAAGGCGCTGCCCAAGGAGAAGGGCTCGGAAATAAATTTCTAGCCAATATCCGTGAAGTAGATGCCATCCTCCATATGGTCCGCCTGTTTGAAGATGCCGATGTGGTCCATACCATGGGCAGTGTCAATTCCAAGCGTGATATTGAAATTATTGAAATGGAACTGATGCTGGCAGACTTGGACAGCCTGAGTCGCCAATTTGATAAGGTCTCTGGCAAGGCCAAATCAGGAGATACAGCTTCGAAAGAGACGCTAGCAATTTTGGAAACACTCAAAGCTGGACTCGAAGAAGGCAAGCCTGCTCGCGCACTTGGAATTGAGCCAGATATTTTGAAAGGCTATTTTCTCCTCACAGCCAAGCCAATATTCTATGTAGGGAACATCGACGAAAATCCTGACTCAGCTGTGATCTCTGAATTCCAAACCTTCGCAAAATCCCGTGGCTCTGAATCAGTCGTCATCTGTGGCAAACTGGAAAGCGAAATTGCTGAGCTCTCCGGTGAAGACCGTGAACTATTCATGAAAGATCTCGGGATGGAACAAAGTGGCTTAGAGAAAGTGATTGTCGGCGCCTATGCCACACTGGGCCTGTGTTCATACTTTACCTGTGGTCCACAGGAAGTTCGCGCTTGGACCATTCCTCTGAATGCTAAGGCGCCTCAAGCCGCAGGCGTAATCCATACCGATTTTGAAAAAGGCTTTATCAAAGCTGACATTTATAGCTTCACGGATATCGATCAACATCGTTCCGAAACCCAATTACGCGAAAAGGGCTTGATCCGCTCCGAAGGCAAGGAATACATCGTCAAAGATGGCGATGTCTGTCACTTTAAATTTAACGTCTGATCCATGGATCTGCTATTCTATGAGTTTTTTCATTAGCCTCTAGCGAATTCATAGTTTTGTATTTTTTTGACCCTGCATGAATGATAAAGTTAGGATACTTAGCCTGCCTTCGGCATTAGACTTAAAAAATCCTCTCAAAATTTTTAGAACAACCCTACTCCTCCTTCTCGGTGAACCAATTGACAATAACCCTCTCTATTTATCCTGTATTTTTGGTAAGTTAGTGAACAGATTTCGAGAAGAATATCTATGTCAGCTCGCGTCGTAATTACAGGCATGGGGGTTGTTTCCCCTATTGGCATCGGGATTTCTCAATTTTGGGAGGCTGCCCTTCGTGGCGAATCCGGCATTACCCCTATTGAATCATTTGGGACTTTCCCCATCGAGGGCTACCGGTCACAAATAGCTGGGCAGGTCACAACCTTTCAACCACCAGATCCTGATGATGACAAATTTTGCTCCCGCGTTGATCGTTACGCTCAAATGGCCTTGATAGCCACTCAAGAAGCCGTTCAGCATAGTGGACTCTGTTTAGAACGTGAACGGGCTGAACGGCTGGGTGTCATTGCTGGTGTTGGCATGGGCGGCATGATGATGGGTGAACGTGAGTTGACGAACTTATACGAATCTCAGAAGCCTCATCGTGTCCATCCTAACTTTATTCCAACGATTACCCTGAACTCGGCTTCAGGTATTGTCGCCTTAGCCTTAGGCGCCAGAGGTCCTAATTTAACAGTCTCTACCGCCTGTTCATCCAGCATCCACGCCATTGGACAGGCCATGCAGTGCATTCGTCAGGGGCAAGCTGATATGATGATCGCAACTGGAGCAGATGCCAGTATTACACCCCTCGTGTTTGCGGGCTTTTGCTCCTTACGGGCCTTGTCTACAAGGTATCATGATCAACCCGGGCAAGCCTCACGCCCATTTGATCGCGGACGAGATGGCTTTGTGATGGGAGAAGGCGCTGGCACATTAGTTTTAGAATCACTTCAACATGCCACTCGCCGGAAAGCACGGATTTATGCTGAAGTGGTAGGATATGGTTGCACGAGTGAAGCCTACCATATGGTGATACCCAAAGAAGATGGTCTCGATATCGCTCGAACCATGACACTGGCACTCAACGATGCGAAACTTGAGTCCAAACACGTCGACTATGTCAACGCCCATGCCACCTCCACGGTTGTGGGCGATGAAGTAGAAGTGAAAGGCTTGCGCACGGTCTTTGGAAAACGCATGAATCATATTCTTGTGAATGCCACAAAGTCATTGATCGGACATACATTAGGAGCTGCAGGAGCCATCGCCACCATTGCTACCACGCTGTCCATTCACAAAAAGATGGTTCATCCAACCGTAAACTATACCGATCCAGATCCTCACTGTGCCTTACCTGGGCTTTCCACAGAAGTTCAAAAGAAACCTATACGCGTGGCCCTGGTGAATGCCTTTGGATTCGGGAGCAACAATGCAGTCCTGGTTCTCAAGAAATATTCATGACGATGCCACTTTCCTCTTCCAACGGTCTTCATCAACAAGTCTATGATACTTTGGCGGATTACCTTCGCTGCGACTCCACAACTCTGCACCCCGAAGATTCGCTTCGAGATGATTTAGGGCTGGATTCCTTACAAACCATCGAACTGGTCTATCAGGTCGAGTCTGTTTTTGATATACAAATTCCAGATGAAGATTTCGGACGACTACGCACTATAGGTGAGGTCGTCACCTACCTTGGTGAACGAACCGGTCACCCACAGAATCATATTTCACCTCTGACTAACTCCATCCAAAGCACCAGGCCAACAACCAATTCAACATCTCAATCAAAATCTCGCTCGCAATCAAAGACGTCACGTTCATGAGCCACCATCACCCCTCTTCAACCAGTCCTATCCCTCTTCAAGAACTGGCTCAGTGCATTCAGGTGCCCATTCAAGGTTCATCAGACATATTAATTTCTGGTTTATCCCATTTGGAAGGTGCCAGTTGCGGCGATCTTTCATTTGTCCTAAAACCCAAATTTCATGATACTGCCAGAAACTCGCAGGCGGCAGCATTCTTGACAACTCAGCCGATTCCCGATGATCCGCGTCCTCAGTTAATTACACCCAACCCTCTGCTCGCAGTCGCAACTCTTGCACACACCTATTTTCTGCCCGCTTCCCCGCAACGAGGCATTGATCCTACTGCAGTTAGGGGGATCGACGTACGTATTGGCCCGGAGGTCTCAATCGGACCACTTGTCACAATTGGAAATCGAGCAGAAATCGGTGCAGGCGTCACGATTCATCCAGGAGTACACATAGGCGAGGATACCCGAATTGGAGACAATTGCATTTTGTACCCTCATGTCTCGTTATTGGCCAATTGTATTCTTGGTGCTCGTGTCATCCTGCATAGTGGCACAGTGATTGGAAGCGATGGTTTTGGCTACGCACAGCATGAAGGTTGTCACCAGAAAATCCCGCAGTTGGGGAATGTCATTATCGAAGATGACGTGGAATTAGGCGCGAATGTCACTATTGACAGGGCCACTTTTGGCAGTACCATTATCAAGCAAGGTACGAAGATTGACAATCAAGTCCAAATTGCACATAACGTGATAATTGGAGAACATTGTATTATCGTTGCACAGGTGGGCATTGCCGGAAGCACACGCCTTGGGCACCATGTGATGATTGGAGGACAAGCAGGATTAGTTGACCATCTCACGATTGGCGATCAGGTAAGAATTGCCTCAGGGGCAGGAGTTACTAATCATGTCGAGTCACATCAAACAGTCGGCGGCCGTCCGGCCGTGGCTCATACCACCTGGCGCAAAGCACAAGTCTTACAATACCAACTACCTGATATGCGCAATGAACTGCGGGCACTGAGAAAAGAAGTTGAAGACCTGAAAAAACGCCTGCAAGAGTCCTGAAACAACTCTCCACGGACTTTCTGAATAGACTTTCGCAGCATAAAGCATCCCTATAGCAGACGTTCCTGGGAGTGTTGAATCATGAAGACAGCAAAGGCCATATTTCGCCAGGAAGCCCTTGGTGATCAGCTGCGTCGGGTCGGCTCAAAAAGTCCGTCTAGCAAGGCCGCAGCCATTTTTGCGCGCGGAACGTACTAGCACGACGTGAGACGGAAAAAGGGCGAGAACGCCGTTGGTGGCTTTTTTCAATAGACCCTTTCTTTATTTCTTTGACGGAGGTAGAACTAACCCTTTCCAAAAAAACATCTTTGCCCAAAAATACCCTGCCCATGGCAACGCAAATGCTGCCACTGGATCCATAAATCCCGTCCATACACAGATTCCTGACAGAATCACCAAAGCCATCATTCCCAAGAAGTACCACAACGGAACCAATCCTCGCCCTCGATGTTCAATCGTTACTTCGGTCGCGGCTTTCTTGGCTTTCCGCACAGACCGTTGCGTGAAGGCTTTCATACGATTGGCAAAATAGCCTGGAAATTCCCGCAGGAGATATTGTTGATACTTCGTCTGCGCTAATCCAAAAAGCACCCCCGCAACAAGCAAGGCGGAGCTATAGGTAAAGGTCTCCCATCCATATCTTCCCATATACAATTGATACCCTAACGCCACGACTCCCACTAAAATACAAATAAGTCCTAGGAGGCTTGCCGGAAATAAAATATAGGTTCGTACAAATTCTTGCGCCTTTTCCGTTTCATCTCCCTGGCGTCTGTTTGTAATAACTTTAGGCATAGGGGTTTTTTAAAAAAATTTAAAATGAATATTCAATTGAGAGAGGAGTCATGATTCGGTTCTATGGCATCCTCTGGATCGGTACTTTCATCAAGGGGAATACGATAGCGTTCTCCAAACTAGCCCTGCAAATCGACGAGTTGGCAACGCTCAGAGCAAAAAGGCCGAAAGACATTCCCTTCCCAAGAAACGACTTTCCCGCAGATTGAACAGGTGCTTTTCCTCTCACTCATTCCACCAAACCTCAACGCACCAATCAGACATGAAATTGAGCATCATACAAACCCGCATACAGCCCACCTTTCGCCAGCAACGTAGCATGATCGCCTTCTTCAAGAATATTGCCTTGATCAATCACCACAATACGATCCACGGCCTGTAAGGTAGAGAGCCGATGGGCAATAATAAACGTGGTTCGTCCTAGCATCAACTCATCCATTGCAATTCGGATTTCCACTTCGGTCTCGGTATCAATATTCGAAGTGGCTTCATCCATGACGACTATAGGTGGATCTTTAAGAAGCACCCGCGCAATGGCCATACGTTGTTTCTGTCCAACTGACAACTTCACGCCCCGCTCGCCAATCCACGTATCGTAACCATCGGGAAGTGCTTGAATAAATTCATGAGCCTGCGCAGCTCTCGCTACGGCTTTGATCTGCTCAAAAGAAGCTACGAGATCCCCATAGGCCAAATTGTCTCTTACCGTCCCGTTAAATAAGAAAGGTTCCTGCTGAACAAACCCAATGTGTTCGCGCACAACCGATAACGGGAGCTCTCGAATATCATAGCCATCCAACTCAATCGCTCCAGCGTCAACATCATAAAAGCGAAAGAGCAGTTTCATCATCGTACTTTTTCCAACGCCACTAGGACCTACCAGCGCGACATGCTCACCAGGCTCCACACGTAACGAGATCGCTGTAAAAACGGGGGTCTCCTCGCGATACGCAAAGCTCACATCTTTCCATTCAACTCTTCCCGACAATCGAGGGTTTTCAGGAATGAGGGTTCCTTGATCCGGCACAGCGGGCTTGGCATCCAGCACATCAAAGACTCGCTCGCTCGCAGCCAAGGCATGCTGGAGCAAATGATTCACCGAATGAATTTGATTCACCGGTGTATAAAACTGAGACAAATACATTAAAAATGCAACAAGTTCGCCAGGCTTCAATGTCCCGGAAAATACCTCGCTCGCACCATAACCGATAACGAGGACTGTCCCCAGGTCTCCAATGAAGGTCATGCCTGGAGAGTACACAGACCATAACGACATCGCTTTCAAATTCGCTTGGCCGTACTTCTTAGACATGTCTTTGAAACGAGATTGTTCGTAGGGTTGACGATTAAAGCCCATAGTTTCCCGTATGCCTGAAAGGGCATCCTGTAAGTAGCCATTAAGTTCAGCCGCTTGTTGGCGAATCTCATGATAATATCCATGAACTCGATGGGTGAAAAAGACACCTCCAACGATAAGGATGGGAATGGGAAGAAGAACAAGCAATGCAAGTTTCCAATTTAGGACAAATAAAAGAGTCGTAATGCCAACCAGCGTCAGAGAAGCTGTCAGCATTCCCTCAAAACCATCAATGAAGATACGCTGAACATGTTCCGTATCATTCACCACACGAGACATAATTTCACCGGTTGACCGATTCTCATAATAGTTCAAGGACAATCTCTGTAGAGCTCCAAAGACTTCCCGGCGAAGGCGGTGCACTACCCGTTGTTCAAGCATGTTATTAAATCGTATGCGAAGCGAATTGCTGAGGTTTTTCAAGCCATACGCGAGAATAAGTCCGCCAAGAATCCAGTACAATAGGCCTTCTTTTTGACTAGGAAGCACTTCATCAATCACGATTTTTATGAGCCAAGGCGGGACTAGTCCAAACCCAGTCGTTAATGCCGCAAAGAGAAAGGTTAAACCAACCATGCTCCGATCTGGAGCAAGATAAACTAAAACTCGGAGAAGTGCTTTCACAGCAGAACTACAAATGTATTATTTCTGTAAAAAGACAATCCGGAAAGTCGTAGGAAATTTCCAGATCGTGTATGCGGAGGTGACAGTTCAGATGTCATTCGGTAGAGAGTTTTGATCCTACACCCTTAAATCACTGAGGAAGATTCTTCTTTCCAATAGGCATCAAACTCTTCTAGCTGAGTGAGTGTCGACATATCGGTCATACGATCAATAAATAATTTTCCGAGCAAGTGATCCATTTCATGTTGAATACAGACGGCATACAATCCATTGGCCTCAATATCTTGGAGCACTCCATGTCGATCATAGGCTTGCACACGCACCATGGAAGGCCTGACCACTTTCCCTCGCATATTATCGATACTCAAACACCCCTCCCACATTTCAGTTTGGGTGGGGCCATAAAACACAATTTTCGGATTAATAAGTACCGTTTTAGGAATACCATCGCTTCCACCACATTCCATCACCACTACCTGTTCAGACTGAGCGACTTGCGGAGCAGCCAATCCAATCCCTTCGTAATGCACCATCGTGTCGAACATATCATCAATAAATTTCTGAAACCTCGGACTCTCAATCGTCGCCGGATCAACTGCCTTGGCAACTTGACGAAGAATTGGATTGCCGACTTTTGCTATGTGTAACACAGCCATCTAACCTGACTCCTTATGTTAACCTTCACGTGTGAGTTGCGACAAAACCTGTACAATATTCACGACATCTGAACATGTGCCCTAGTCACAAGTCTCCTACTAACTTATATCCAAATTAGCTGGCGATTCGGGTGAAGGCGCTGGCGAAGACGGTCCATCAAATCGATGCTTGTTGGTCTCCCACCATTCCCACCATTCCTTAGCCCATTCTTTTCGATTTTCTTGAGTCGATACTTCCCAATCATGAATGGCTCCGCTAAACCGGGTCAGAGTCCAAAATGAATCCCGCGCGGTGATTGAGACAAATCGTTCAGGATCAGGAATCGCGCTAATAATGAGGGGAAGGACTTCTTTTCGATGGACAAACCGGGCTTCAAACACCGCAGTGTTACGGATCGTAGAATTAGGATCTTTCACCATCACTTCGATAGCCGGAATGACTTGATTAGGATCCAGCCGAGTGGCAACCCGAAGCGCATGTGATCGTATTTTGGACTCCTCATTGGGTTCCATGGCGACTTCGACTAAAGCGGGTGCAGCAGAGGGATCTTTAATGATCGACAAGGTTTCAACGGCATTAAATCGCACTCGAGGCCCAGGCATCTTTAACGCTTTCACTAAATGGGGAACCGAATGTTTCCCAAAATGCACAAATTCACCGATCGCCCAGAGCTCCTGCTTCCCATCCAAGAGAGGAAGAAGCGACGCCAAACGCTCTTGGCCTTGTGCATCTAATGTTTCAGGAGCAGGAGTCGCATCTTCTGCGGGCGTATAATCAGGCTGTGAAGGCGGCTCATAAGGTAACTGTACGAACCATGTCTCTGGAATGCGGTCATGGTGACCAGCCCAAACGAAGCTGGATCCCAGAAAAAAAACTAGAGCCAGGCAGCGCAAAAATTTGCCTTTAGGCCTTATTTGCCGAATCATTAGAATCCTTTTCGTCAGTCTTTCATCAAATACATAAAAGCTTATTTAGTCTAGTGGCAGATGGCTAAAACGGTCAAGCCAACATCCCTGCCCCAATTCTATTCAAGGACATCATCAAGGTGAGACGAGCACCGACAATTCCATCAGTGGACTTTCAGCTCAGTCCAAGCTCGATCATAGTCACGAATGGCCTCTTGAACATCCTCTATCCACTCCATTCGTGAAAGCACATCATCTGGCGGATAGACAGCCACATTGTTACGTATTTCAGGCGGTAATTGGTTTCGGACATGCCGGTTCGCAGAAGCAAATAACAATCGCTGAGACGTCAACAAGGCAACCTGTTCATCTAATAGATAGTTAATAAAATCCATAGCTAGTTCTTTCTGTTCCGAACTTGCCAACACCGCTAAACAATCTGTCCAAATGGTGCCCCCTTCTTGAGGAATTGCAAACTGGATTGAGGGTTGTTCTCGCATAGCCCGAGCCACAGGGCCGCCCCAGGCATGGGCCACCACCACATCACCGGACACTAGCAGATGATCAAATTGCTCACTCGTATAGGCTTTGACCAACGGTTTTTGAACAATCAGATGATTTTTGGCCTCTTGAATCTTTCCTGCATCTCGACTATTGAGAGAATACCCCAGAGATCGCAAGGCCAGTCCAAAGACTTCCCGTTGGTCATTTAACATACTGATACGCCCAGAATATTGTGGATCCCACAACACATCCCAACTGGTTGGAATATCCGCCACAACATCCGCGTTGTATCCGATTCCGACGGTTCCCCATAAATATGGGATGGCAAATTTTTGCGTCGGATCAAACGGCAATTGAGTCAAATGCGGTTCCAAGTCTTGGACATGGGGAATTTGAGCAAGATTCAGTTCCGCCAACAGCCCAAGCCGCCCCATGATGCCGGCCATGAAATCGGAAGGCACCACGACATCATATCCCGTCATCCCCGTTTGAACTTTTGCCAATAACTCTTCATTGCTGCTGAACGTGTCAATAACAACACGGGCGCCCCGACTGGCCTCAAATGCCTTCATTAGTTCCGGATCAACATAATCCGACCAGGTGTAATAATGGAGCGTCGAAGACCCAGACTTTCCTGATTGCGGGGGCACCGACGGATCAGTACATCCTGCAAACACAAAGAGCAAGCCCGAACAGCAAAGACCTGTCCACATTATCTTCATGGATTTACTTCGAGAGAGTCACAATTGGAGAATAGGTAGGAGCGCGTTGCTGAAACATCCAAGACAAGCCGATGCACACCATCGAGACGACAACCATGATAGCTGACAAGGCATTTACCTCTGGAGTCAATCCCGTTTTGATCATGGAAAAGACTTTAAGCGGTAAGGTGGTAGTCCCTGGACCTGCCACGAAAAATGTTACCACAAAATCATCCAGTGACACCGTAAAACTCAGAAGTGCGGCTCCCACTATAGCTGGGCGTAACATGGGAAGAGTAATATGAGTGAAGATCTTCCACGAGTCTGCTCCAAGATCCCGGGCCGCATCCTCCCATGCCGGATCCAGTTTCTGGAGTCGAGCTCGGAGAATCACCACGGTCAAGGGAACATTAAACACCATATGCCCAATGATAATAGAACCAAATCCCAGGGGAATCTGAAGCAGCACAAACATCAGCAGTAAGGCCACTCCCAGCAAGATTTCCGGAATCACCAAAGGCAATACCAGTAGAGTTGGTAACCATTTCATACGACGATGGTATCCCTTCTCCAGTCCAACAGCCGTACCGATACCCAATAACAATGAGAAGACCGTGGACATACAGGCGATAATCAAGCTATTGACCGTGGCATCGATCATTGATGGATCTGCAAACAATCTCTCATACCAATGTAAAGAAAATCCTTTCCATTCCACACCCATTGATGAAGCATTGAAAGAAAGGCTGATCAGAATGATGACTGGCAGGTACAAAAAAATGATGACCATCACACCTGCAATACGAACTGATATCGGCACTTGATTCATGGAATATTGCTCCCAATGGTCTTTCGACTTAACACAAACCATAGCATCAGTGCCGTCCCCACTAATCCAAACGACAGCGCTGAGCCAAATGGCCAATCACGTGCGACAAGAAACTCTTGCTGTATAAGGGTCCCGATCATCATATTTTTCCCTCCACCCAACAGATAGGGCGTGATAAATGCCCCAAGGGAAGGAATGAAGACAAGAACACCACCCGCGATAAACCCTGGTTTGCTGAGAGGGATGATGACATAACGAATCATAGAACCGAATGAAGCATACAAGTCATACGCTGCTTCTTCTAACTCTGGAGCAATGCGTTCAATGGCCACAATCAAGGGCAGAACCATAAATGGAAGGTAACCATAAACCAAACCCAGGACGATTGCTAAATCAGTAAAAAGTAAGGAAAGAGGCTCTGCTTGGAACCCTAGTTGAAGGAGTAAGGAATTGAAGACACCATCGGCTCGTAAGATTAAGACCCAGGCATATGTGCGAACTAAAAAATTCGTCCAGAATGGAACCATGACTACGATAAGCCATATAACTTGCCAGCGAGGAGAGGCTCGAGCAACGCAGTAGGCCAAGGGAAAACCCACGACTGCACACACTAGAGTCGTTACACTTGCAAACAGCATTGATCGAAGAAAGATCATACCAATTAGCGGATCGGCTAACCGTCGATAATTCTCTAACGTGCCGATCCATTCCACTCCACCATACATGCCCCTACTCGCCAAACTCACGCCAAGCACGATGGCCAACGGAACAAGAAAGAAAAGGACGAAAAACAGCCCGGCTGCCCAGAGTGAACCGATAATCGGCCACGAGAATGCATGAATAGGTGCTTTTGTCACAAGAAGAATATAGAGAACGAGGATTAGGACATCAAAGCCAACCCTTCATCAACTGCCCATTGAAGATACACAGTTTGTCCAACATCCAAAGAACCTTTGTGAGTCTCATGTATCGGCACTCGAGCGGTCCAGAGATGATCATTTTGAAGCTGAAATTGATAGACAAATTCATTACCCTGAAACACAACTGATTTCACACAAGCAGAGAGAGCATTGTCGTATTTCTTGAGCCGGAGATCTGTCGCAATATGTAGCCGTTCGGGCCGAACCATTATTGTCACGGATTCTTGTTCAAGACCTTCTCCAAGGCATGCTGCCATCAAAACCGGACACCCTTCAGGCTCAACCCAACATATCCCCTTCTCAACGCGCAGAATCCTTCCAGACAAGGAATTCGACAGGCCAACAAATTTGGCTACGGTCAACGATGTGGGCCGTCCATAGACCTCTTGAGGGGTCCCGACTTGCAGAAGTTTTCCACGATGCATGACCCCGATTCGATCAGAAAGCATCAAGGCTTCATCCTGTTGATGCGTCACACAAACAAAGGTTCCGGCGACCTCTCGCTGTACTCGTTTCAGTTCTTCTTGCATTTCCTGTCGTAACTGCTGATCTAACGCCGCTAAAGGTTCATCCAACAACAAGACAGCAGGGCTATTGACAAGCGCACGAGCTAACGCCACGCGCTGTTGTTCCCCGCCAGATAGTTGCGCTGGCAGCCGGTGGGTTTTCCCCTCCAAACGCACCAAAGCTGTCATGCGTTCGACAGCCGTTCGAATATCATTTTTTGTTTGTCCCCGCATGGTTAAGCCAAAGGCAATATTGTCAAAAACGGTCATATGGGGGAAAAGCGCATACTGCTGAAATACCATATTCACAGGACGGGCATGAGGAGGATCAGCGTTAACCACCCGCTGTTCTAGAGTAATCGTTCCAGAATCAGGAACATCCAATCCGGCGATCAATCGAAGGATCGAGGTCTTTCCAGACCCACTAGGACCGAGTACTGAAAAGAATTCCCCCCGTTTGATATTCAGCGACACATGATCCACGGCGACCACCGAACCATGGATTTTCACCACCTTTTCAAACTTAACGATGGGGATCACAAAGGAATGCCGTTCTTATGGGGTTTGGACCATCAGAATGGATGGCACTGGATTTTATGGAGGGAGGAAAAAGGAAGTCAATGCAAGACCAGACAACAACTAGGTGCCTGACGTCTCCAGCAAACTTCCTTTCTTAGGGACAAAAAATTTTCTCAGTAAGGAAATCAGGGAAGAATCGCCTCAGAAGCCCTTTACTCGTTCTTGACACTCATCCGCATCAACGATTGCAGCACGGCTTCTTGCACAGTCGAACAGGGGTCTTCAAGGGCAGTCGTCAATGCTTCAAGTGCTAATCGCTGATCAGAGACTCCAGCCGTCTCCCCACCCAGCTGAATGGCAGCATCAAACCGTGTATCTGGATCTTGATGGAACAACAAGGCGTGGGACGACCCGTCAACGTTTTTAGGGCCAGTTTTTATATACATTACGTGTCTCCTTGTCTCACATGCTCAAGGCTTTATATGCCAATCGGGGATTTTTATGGAATTCTTGAGGATCTTTTTGTGGTCTGTTGAAGAATGTTGTCGTGTATTTGTGGCAGTTCTGTACAATTACTCCCTAGAGGATAGCTTCTTCTAGTGAATCATAGATTGGCACGAGCTTGGAAAAATTGACAAATTCCAGCATTTCCCGAACTCTGGGTCGAGGGTTCGCCATACTAAGACGAATATTCTGACGGTTAAGATGATGGTAGGTCAAAAATAATTTCCCCAACCCTCGGCTATCAATAGTTTTCAAGCTTTGAAGATTCAGAAGAATATGCTGCCTTCGAGCCTCTTGAGCCTGACACACCGCAGACTCTAAAGCATGCTCAGCTTGAGTATCTAAACAGGCTCCAAGGGTAATGATATGCATCGCTGAATGAAGGGCAGGTTTCGTAGAATGCTCACTCATCACTGGCCAATCTTTTCGGTTTGTCTTTTTCCCAACTTGAGGAATGAACGAATGCCTCTCCAAGCACAGCTAGGCCACGGAACGGACTGGCGGTTTTTGCTGCACAATCGGAATAACGGTCGAAAAATTCACGAGTTGAAGCAGGGCTTCGACGGAGGGCTTAGGGTTCTTAACCGTTAAAGCTATCCCTTTTTTTCGCAGAGAATAATAGAGGAGCAACATTTTACCAATCCCGGCACTATCTATTGACGACACTTTTGAAAAATCAAGAATCACCTGTGTACATGGACGCCCCTCTCCCGCAGCTAACGCCGTTTCAACAGGGACACGGGCAGCTTTATCAAACCGCCCTGACAACAACAATATCCGAGTCTTTTTGTCCCATCGTGCCATCACTAACATCTGCTGTTCCCTCCCGCCATGTGCCAATATCTAACGTGTTCTTCGGAACCACCTGCATCTTTCTCATTAATATCCTCAGCAACCCATGTGCCATTTTTACGATTCGAGCAAAACCCTATTGAACCCTGAAAATGCTCCTGAAAAAGACGCAATTTCTGAGAGGCAGTAGAAACAATGACTAGATGAAAATGCTGGCGAACGATGCACGACGATGCAGACCTTACCCCATAGGAAAAAATGTTCTATGGCTCACAGACTTCTGACCTTCCCGCATAGGAACTTGGGCAATTTCTAAGAAACCATAGCTCTTTTGACTAGAAGGGCTGGCGTACCTTAAGTAAATCTGAAACTGCGCCATCGAAATATTCGTTATTGCACGTTTTTTGAAACCCTTTTAACCTTTAGCGACTGACTCAATGCTGACACCAGCCCCATTAAGGACACTTTAGTATTTGGTCTATTTCCACAATACTCCTTCTCAAGGTACCTGTCGTTGTTCTTGGGGCCCAGACTTTGTTTAAAAGAGCTGGTAAAGTCGCTGTTTGAATGGTTGAAAGTTTTTTCAAGCCCAAGTATAAGATAAGAAGATCATTTCTCGGGTAGGCCGGGGACTGAATGCAAATCAATCGGAATACATCGCGAAAAGGCCCGATCCAACGAACTATGGAGGGATACACATGAGAATTCTTGTCACAGGTCATAAAGGGTACATTGGCACCGTCATGGTGCCCATGCTCATTCAGGAAGGGCATGATGTGGTTGGATTAGACAGCGATCTGTTTGCAGCTTGCGCTTTTGGGGAGCCGATGCAAACAATTCCTGATATTCAAAAAGATATCCGTGATATTAAACCCTCAGATGTAGAGGGCTTTGATGCAATCATTCATCTTGCTGGCCTCTCCAATGATCCACTAGGGAATTTAGATCCACAATTGACCTACGAAATCAATCATGAGGCATCAGTCCGACTAGCAAAACTAGCGAAAGAAGTGGGGGTACCGCGGTTTCTTTTTTCGTCTTCCTGCAGCAATTATGGGGCCGGAGGAGAAGACTTGCTCAATGAAGAGTCGGCTTTCAATCCTGTCACTCCCTATGGGGAATCCAAGGTCCGTGTAGAACAGGACGTCTCCAAGTTGGCAGATTCATCCTTTACGCCAACCTTTCTGCGTAACGCCACCGTGTATGGGGTTTCACCCAGGCTTCGCTTTGATCTAGTCTTGAACAACCTCGTCGCATGGGCCTACACCAGCGGACGAGTGTATATGAAGAGTGACGGAACACCGTGGCGACCTATCGCACACATCGATGACATCTCACGGGCCTTCGTTGCCGTCCTCCATGCCCCACTTGAGCTTGTCCATAATGAGGCTTTCAACGTTGGAGTGTCAGAAGAAAACTACCGGATTAGAGAATTAGCAGACATCGTGAAAGATACGGTACCAGGCTGTGAGATTGAATATGCAAAAGACGGAGGTCCAGATACACGTTGCTATCGTGTGGATTTCAGTAAGATTAAGCGCGTGCTACCCGATTTTCGCCCACAATGGAATGCCCGGGATGCTGCGAAACAATTGTACGAGACATACAAAAGAGTAGGACTTCGCCTTGAAGATTTTGAAGGTATCCGCTACAAGCGAATCGATCACATTAAGCATCTCTTAGAAACAAAAAAGCTGAATAATTCATTGCGATGGGAAACAACCACTGCTGACAATGAGAAAAGCAAGGCGTAATTCACTTCTAGGCGGGAATGTTTTGCGTCATTTCCAATAACGGTAACGAGCGAAAAGCTTAGTGAGAATTCAAGAATCATCGAAAAGGTTGGAGATCGCGAAAACCTGCTTTAACTGTGGGTCAGACAGCTTGTCTCCCTTTTATGATATCCAAAATGTTCCAGGGCACAGTTGTCTGCTTATCGACAATCGTGATGAAGCATTGGCCTATCCTAAAGGAGATTTACAGTTAGCCTACTGTCAACACTGCGGGTTTATTGAAAATACCCTTTTCGATCCCGCTATGCATGAATATTCATCTCGCTATGAAGAAACACAAGGCTTTTCGTCTAAGTTTCAGGAATTCGCTACAAATCTTGCCAACCGACTTATTAAAAAGTACAACATTCGAGAGAAACATATTCTGGAAATTGGCTGTGGAAAAGGAGAATTTTTGGTCCTGCTCTGCGAATTGGGCATGAACCACGGGACAGGAATTGATCCAGGATACATTCCTGAGCGAACGCAAAGTGACGCAGCCTCACGAATTACTTTTACCAGCGATTTCTATTCTGAAAAATATTCACACCTCGCCGCCGATTTCGTTGTCTGCCGCCATACACTGGAACACATACAAACGACATCCGACTTTCTTCACATGGTTCGAGGCTGTATCGGAGACCGACATGAAACGATTGTCTACTTTGAAGTTCCCGACATGTCTCGAATACTCAAAGAACAAGCGTTTTGGGATATCTACTATGAACATTGTTCGTATTTCACTTTAGGTTCCTTAGAATATCTCTTTCGCTCATGTGGCTTTGACATTCTTAACTCTCAAAAAGACTTCAATGACCAGTATTTACTGATTGAAGCCCGCCCAAACAGTTGTTCTGAGAAAGCCATCTCTATGGACAATCATGATTTAGAGGAACTAGTTCACGACGTCGAGGCATTCAAAAAGACCGTGCCTCTAAAAATGGAAAGATGGAAGGAAACTCTTCAGTCTGCCATAGCCCAAGGAAAGCGAATTGTCATCTGGGGATCCGGATCGAAAGCTGTAGCCTATCTCACAACGTTGGGAATCGACCAAGAACTCGATTATATCGTGGACATTAACCCACATAAACATGGGAAGTTTTCTGCAGGTACCGGACATGAGATTGTCCCGCCAGCCTTTCTTAAAGACTACAAGCCCGACCTTGTAGTTGCCATGAACCCCGTGTATTGTGATGAAATCTGTTCAGATTTGAAACAGATGGGGGTTGACGCTGACCTCATTGCAGTCTGACACAGAGACACTGACAAGGAGCACAACGAGTATGCAGAAAGATGACACTGAGGGAAATGGCCAACAGATACGTTGTCCTGTCTGTCAACAGGAGCATGTATCAGTATTTTTTGAGACCGAAGGACTTCCCGTTCATAGCACAGCCATCTGGCCAAGCAGAGAACAAGCCTTGAGGGCCCCTAAGGGAGATATGCGACTAGGCTTCTGTCGTACCTGTGGAATGATGTACAACGTGGCATTTGACCCCTCCCTGATGCGATACACACAGCAGTACGAGAACTGTCTGCATTTCTCGCCACACTTTCAAGGATACGCGAGAGACTTGGCAAACCAGCTCATCAAAAAGCACCATCTCCAGGGGAAAACCATTATCGAGATTGGGTGCGGGAGTGGTGAATTCTTGGCGATGTTGTGTGACGGCGGACAAAATCGTGGCATCGGCTTTGATCCTAGTTATGATGGGAAAAGACCAGACAGCTTACTGTTGGATCACCTCACCTTTATCAAGGGATATTATTCTGAGGCCTATGAAGAATATCAAGCAGACTTTATCTGTTCCAGGCATGTCTTAGAGCATGTCGAGTCTCCATCAGAATTTTTGTCACGGCTACGAAAGGCGATTGGTGATCGCCAGGATTGCATGGTGTTCTTTGAAGTGCCTACCGCCCTCTATTTGCTTCGTGATCTCAGCATTTGGGACATCATGTACGAGCATTGTTCCTACTTCTGCGAAAATTCTCTCGCATGGGTATTTGCTGAAAATGGGTTTCATGTTCAACATATATCTGAGGCCTTTTCTGGGCAAGTCTTGTGTCTTGAGGCAACACCGGCAAACGGCTCATCTCCTTCACCTGCTGAACAAGACAGTCGCCCAACAGAGATTCAGTATTTGGTAGAGGTATTTACAGATAATTATCAAGAAAAGCTCAACACATGGAAAAAGAATTTTCAGGAATTCACCCGCAATGGTCAAAAAGCCGTCTTATGGGGTGCAGGAGCCAGAGGCTCTAGCTTTCTAAACATGCTCGACACCATCGATCATATTGAATATGCCGTGGATATCAGTCCTCGAAAACACGGGCAATACATGGGAGGAACTGGCCAACAAATCGTGGCGCCAAAAGATCTAGCACAAATTAAACCTGATGTGATTGTCCTAACGAATCCCATTTATGAAACGGAAATTAAGGACTTTGTCAACAGTATCGGCTTAGAGAGCAAGTTTCTTATAGCGTAACTTTTCATCGATAAGATCACCAGACGAGGACAGAAGGACACCACATGACTCAGAACTCCGAAACATTGCATCGAACACAGGACATGCTCTCAAAAAAAGGGAGCTGCCGTTTTTGTGGCACCCCTTTGAAGCGAACGTTTGTCGACTTAGGGATGTCGCCGCCTTGTGAGAGCTACCTAGACGAAACGCAGCTCAACCAAATGGAGCCATTTTATCCCCTTCATGCCTATGTCTGCCAAAAATGTTTGCTCGTCCAGCTTGAAGAGTATGTAAAACCGGAACATATCTTTACGGAATACGCCTATTTTTCATCCTACTCAGATTCCTGGCTGACCCATGCGAAAGCCTATACGGAGATGGCTATCGAGCGCTTTAAGTTAGATGCCAAAAGCCTCGTGGTTGAACTCGCAAGCAACGATGGCTATTTGCTGCAGTACTTCGTTGAAAAAGACATACCTGTTCTTGGTATCGAACCAGCCGCCAACATTGCGAAAGTCGCCAACGAAAAAGGCATCAAGACCGTTGTTCAGTTTTTCGGCGAGGAAAGCGCACAGGAGATGGCACAAAAAGGCCAGCAAGCCGATCTCGTCATAGGCAACAACGTGTTAGCGCAAGTGCCGGATCTCAATGGGTTTGTAAAAGGTATGAAGATCATCCTTAAGCCACAAGGGGTGATCACCATGGAGTTCCCACATCTCTCGCGGTTAATGGAAGAGTCTCAGTTCGACACCATTTACCATGAGCATTTTTCATATTTTTCTTTTCTGACAGTTGAGAAAATTTTTCAGGAACACGGTCTGGCCATCTTCGATGTTGAAGAACTCTGGACCCATGGAGGCTCATTACGAATCTTTGCCTGTCACAGTGACAACACGTCGAAGGAAATGAGTCAGCGAACGGCAGATCTCAGGGCCACTGAAACGGCCGCCGGCTTCGGTGAGCTTGACGCTCACCTGACCTTTGAACCGAAGGTTCGATCCATTAAGTGGAGAATACTGGATTTTCTCATTTCTGCTAAACGGGAAGGGAAATCTGTTGCTGGCTACGGTGCACCTGGGAAAGGCAATACATTGCTCAACTATTGTGGGATACGCACAGACTTTCTCGACTATACCGTCGACAGGAATCCCTACAAACAAGGCAAGTTTCTTCCCGGCACGCACATTCCCATTTTACACCCGGACAAAATCAAAGAGACAAAGCCGGATTACCTTTTTGTCTTACCGTGGAATTTCAAGGACGAAATCATTGAACAGATGTCCCCTATACGCGAATGGGGAGGAAAATTTCTGGTTCCCATCCCTGATGTCAAGATCTATTAAGAGCCGAACGTTGCCAACTGGTTGGACTCCATTGGTTGAGAGTAGGAGGTCCTCATGAAAGTGGTTCTGTTTTGTGGCGGATTAGGAATGCGGTTACGGGAGTACTCCGAATCGATTCCCAAACCGATGGTGAATATTGGCTATAGACCGATACTTTGGCATGTCATGAAATACTACGCGCATTATGGACATAAAGACTTCATTCTCTGTCTTGGCTACCGAGCCGATGTGATTAAAGAATATTTTTTGCAATATAACGAATGCCTCTCAAATAATTTCACCATAAAAAATGGCGGAAAATCCCTGGAACTCCTGAATACCGACACCCAAGACTGGAACATCACATTCGTGGACACCGGTCTAAAATCTAATATCGGGCAGCGCTTGAAAGCCGTCGAATCCTACATCGGGGAGGATGAGGTGTTTTTAGCAAACTATAGTGACAGCCTGACAGATTGTCCCCTACCCGACATTCTTGACCATTTCTCACAAAGCCAGAAAACAGCAAGCTTTCTCTGTGTGCGACCACCGCATAGCTTTCATGTTGTCCACATGAAAGGCGACGGGCAAGTCACAGACGTCCGTCATGTTGGTGATTCTGGCCTATGGATTAACGGTGGGTTTTTTGTGCTTCGAAGAGAAATTTTTCAATATATGAACGAGGGTGAAGAGTTGGTCTGTGAACCTTTTGGGCGACTTGTCGAACAAGATAAGCTCGCAGCATATCGATATAACGGATTTTGGGCAACCATGGATACGTTTAAAGAAAAGCAACATCTAGACGAACTAGATGCAAGCGGAGAGGCTCCGTGGGAACTCTGGAGGGCCTCTGGTCCAAAGCACAATCATGCTTAGTTTGCATTTCAATACGAAACAGGACTCGCCGTTTAACGTGTTGTGTCTTGGTGCCCATGCTGACGACATAGAAATAGGATGCGGAGCAACCATCCTTAAATTGATCCAAGACTACGAGAATGTCAATTTTTACTGGGTCGTCTTCAGCGCGGATCACATAAGAGCTGAAGAAGCACGAGCAAGCGCTGACCTGTTTCTCAAAGATGCCCAGAGCCACCATGTTGTCGTGAAAACATTTCGAGAATCGTTTTTTAATTTCATCGGTGCCGAAATTAAAGAATATTTCGAGCGACTCCGTAAAGAATTTGAGCCCGATCTGATTTTGACTCATTATCGCAACGACCTCCATCAGGATCATCGAACAATTTCTGAACTGACATGGAATACCTATCGAGACCACACAATTTTAGAGTACGAAATTCCTAAATACGATGGAGATTTAGGGAAACCAAATGTGTTTATGTCTCTGAATGAGAAGCAGTGCAAAAAAAAAGTAAGCTATATTATGAACACCTTCAAGTCCCAACAGGATAAAGGATGGTTTACAGAGGACACATTTCTCTCAATCATGAGACTTCGCGGTATTGAATCCAACGCATCAAGTCACCACGCCGAATCATTCTATAGCCGCAAGCTTGTTCTTTAAAAGGCGTAGAGAGGATTGCCCTAATGAAACACTTCGAAATGAAATGGATTATCAGCATTAGGCACGGCTCCTCACAATTATGCGTCTAAAGACATTCCGGTCTGGACTCGCAGTCACGGCGTCCAACACCATTCTTAGTCTTTTCCAAGCACTCACAGCAATTTTTTTAGCAAGAC
This sequence comes from Nitrospirales bacterium, assembly GCA_965223295.1. Classification (GTDB taxonomy): domain Bacteria; phylum Nitrospirota; class Nitrospiria; order Nitrospirales; family UBA8639; genus Nitrospira_E. The sequence goes on from CBDCWC010000003.1 coordinate 251,925, forward strand.
TTCTGGACCCTCAGGACTTCGGTCTGATGAGTTTAGGCGGTGCATTGGTTGGAATCTGCGGGTTACTGTCTGGGATGGGTATGAAGGCCGCTGTCATCGCTTCAGCAGAGGAAACCAACAAAGTTGCCTTTCATGCTCTTCTCATCACCACAACGATCGGATGCCTTCTGACAGGACTGATTATTAGTTTCGCTCCCCAATATGCCTGGTTTTTTGGCGGGAGCGACCTAATAGGAATCTGCCAGTGGATGGCCGTCATCGTCCTATTCAATGCTATGGGCCTCATACCAGATGCTATCCTATCGAAGGGTATGATGTTCGGTCGGCGGATTATTCCAGCGACAGTGAGCTCTCTTAGCTATATGATCACCTCTGTAGGGCTAGCGTACGCTGGCTTTGGAGTATGGAGCCTCGTCTATGGCCGTCTGGTCAAATCATTTACGGCTCTAAGCGTGAACCTCCTTGTCTGTCCGACGTTGCGGTGGCTGGTACCACACAAATGGGACCCCATTGTCGCCACAACTCTAACTAAATTTGGCACAGCGACTCTAGGGACTGGCCTCGTACAGTATGGCTATGAATATGGCGACAAACTTATTGTGGGTAAACTTTTGGGAACTACCCAGCTCGGCTTCTATAGTCAAGCCTATACGATCTCAGCGCTCACCGTCGGTCAAATTTCCATGGTTACAAACTCTGTCTTGTTTCCCGCTTACGCAACCATAAGGGAAGATAAGGCACGCCTAGCAAAGGCATTCCTTGACAGCCTTCAAATGCTATCGACTATTACCATCCCCCTTTCGATGGGACTGTTTACCTTAGCACCTGAATTGGTGATTTTTCTTATTGGAGAAAAATGGCGTGACTCAATACCGCTTCTTCAAATCTTTGCCTTTCTTGGCCTTATCCGCCCACTCTCTGGAGCGGCCTCTCCATTGTTTTTAGCTATCAACCGACCCCAATATAATTTTGGAGGCGCGATAATTCAAAGCACCGCTATGGTCATTCTTGTTATTCTACTCGTACCCTGGAAGGTTGAGGGCATTGCTCTTGCTCTTGTCAGCGCTTTTGCTATTGGTCTAATTTACAATTCGTTCATGGTATGTCGGAAAACAGCACTCCCAATCACATTGCAAGACTATCTTGTTCAAATTTCACCTGCGATTGTTGGGACAAGTATAATGATGGGAGTAGTGTGGACCTTAAAAGAGCCACTACTGAATGTGGTTGATGGCACACACAATTTCCTCTCTCTCGCAATCCTGATTATAGCCGGAGTGTTGAGTTATAGCCTGACTCTCTATGCCATCAAACCAAGCATAATTTTTGAAATGATAAATCTGGCCTTATCAGGAATTGGATTACGCGGCGAAAGTCATAACGGGAAGAGGGCAGAAAAGTCATAATCCCTCGAACCGTCACAACCAAAGGAAAAAACTGTAAGACCTAAGAGTTTGTTCTCCTTCCCAAAAGTTAGACCAAGTCCTGACCTCTCCCCCAAAATCGACGACAGCTTAAAACTGGAGTACGATGGCCGTTTCGGCAGTCCGAACGGAAAGGAGGGGGGCCATGAAGCGGTCCAAATTCTCGGAGGAGCAAGTCATCTATGCCCTTCGGCAAAGCGAAGGGGGCACACCTGTAGGCGACGTCTGTCGCCAACTGGGCGTCAGTGAGGCCACATTGTATGCCTGGAAAAAGAAGTATGCGCATCTCGGAGTGACGGAACTCCGCCGGTTGCGGCAGTTGGAGGAAGAAAACACGCGATTGAAGCGCTTGGTGGCCGATCTCTCATTGGATAAACATATGCTGTCGGAGGCCTTACGAAAAAAAGCCTGAGGCCCGCCCGCCGCCGAGAATTGGCCCAGTGGTTTCAGCAGACATTCTCGGTGAGTGGTGTGCGGGCCTGTCGCTTAGCGCAGCTTACTCGATCGGCCTGGTATCGACGAAGCCAGGCGAAAGACCAATCCGCCTTACGTCTCCGTATTCGTGATCTCGCACATGCCCGTCCACGGTTTGGGTACCTGCGGATTTGGGTCCTCTTGCGGCGGGAAGGGTGGGTCGTGAATCGGAAGCGCGTGCGGCGCCTCTATCGTCTGGAAGGGTTACAACTTCGGATGCGGGTCCGCCGACGCAAACACATGGCGTTGCACCGCGGGCCGGCACCCACTCCGGTACAACCGAATGAGCGCTGGAGTATGGATTTTGTGCATGATACGCTGGGCGATGGCCGCCCATTTCGGATGCTCACGGTCGTCGACAACTGGAGTCGGCACGCACCCGTACTTGAGGCGGGTTTTCGAATGTCAGGCGAGAGCGTTGGGCAGGCGCTTGATCGAGTCGTCGGCGCTAGTGCTCGACCGCGTTCATCACGGTAGATCATGGCACCGAATTCCAATCGCGAGCGTTGGAAGAGTGGGCGTATCGGCAAGGGGTTCAGCTCGACTTCATTCGCCCCGGCAAACCAGTCGAAAACGCCTTCATTGAATCGTTTAACGGGCGATTGCGAGACGAGTGTCTCAACGTCCACCAGTTCCGGTCACTCGATGACGCGCGAGCGATCATTGAAGTCTGGCGGCTGGACTATAATCAACACCGTCCCCATAGCTCACTCGGGCATCTGACACCGAATGAGTTTTTGAACCAACATCAGGAGAGCCAGGCAGCTGAAGTCACCATCTATTCTGGTTAAGATCTGTCTCAAAACGGGGGCAACGTCGGACAGCCGAAAACTCTACTTTACAACTGTCCGCTTGACGGGGAAGCGTACAATGTCACAACTATTCATACTAAGACTACTTTGCTATTTACTGCCCGTAGCCGCATTTTTAACCCTATGGTTCCCTTTCTTTGCACATTACTATGTATCCGACGTTACGTTAAGTTACAAAACAGTGAACGAGGCTCGAAAGTTAGCTCCAGATTCAATTCTGAAAGAATTAAAGACAATGTCGCTTTTCCTCGCTGAACAAAAAACCAGTAAAGACGTGGCTCAGTCTGCCGCCAAATTATTAAAAGGGGAGACGCAAATCGTAGGAAAGCCTCCAATGAAAGTTGGCTCTCCTCTTTTTGAGCCAAGTGATTTAACAGACGGACCTCTTGCCCAAAAACTTGGAATTGCCGTATTGATGATACCCGACCTACTCATCGATGCATATGAGTTGACTAATCATGACGAATTTCTTGTTGCAGCTAGAAATTATATTGTGAAATTTGCGTTATACGAGAAGAGCAATTGGCTCCCGAAAGGATTACTCTGGAATGATCATGCCATTGCTGAACGTATTTTTGTGCTGACTAAATTTTGGTATCACTACCGAAAGCATACACTTTACAACCAAGAAATTGCTCATCATATATTACAATTAGTCTCTCGTAGTGGTCAGTTTCTGGCGAAGGATTCTCATTTCACGTTTGAAACAAACCATGGAATTTTGCAAAACTTGGCCCTCTGGCATCTTTCCATTGCCTTTCCCACCATTCCTAATACTGAAGGCTATAAGAAAACAGCTCGAAAGAGAATGACTGAACAGATGGCATACTATATTAACGAAAACGGAGTCATCCTTGAACACTCGGCAGGATATCACAAAGTTGGGCTTCGCCTTATCGGTATGGCGATGAGATATTTGACTTTGTTAAACGAAAACTTGCCTACTGAATGGATCCTAAAATATGAGAAGGCAAAGAATGTGTACAAACAATTGAGACGTTTTGATGGAACATTGCCCATCTTCGGAGATAGTGCCACCGGCCTTCCAGACGAGCTTGGACCACTCGTATCCAACATCGACCAACAAAAACGTATGGGCTCGCTACGCCACAAAAAAGTTTGGGGAGCTCCACAACCCTATAACCTTTTTCCAGTCGCAGGATATGCTGTATGGTGGGATGGATTAAGACACTGGCCAAAAGTGAAAAAGACAAATCAGACTGTATTGATCTGGTCCCATTTTCCTGGTCATGCCCACAAACATGCAGATGAAATGAGTATCATCATGTGGGCCGGTGGGCAAAGGTGGTGGACAAACATAGGATATTGGCCATTTGGAGATCCAGGGCGCCTTAAGGCCTTATCATGGGATGGATCTAATGCACCACATTCTCTGAATGAAACTGCCAGCAGTCGGCGGACCACCAAAATTCTCAATCATGCACGGTCAGACTCTATAACATTTATCGACCTTGAACGCACCAATTCAGATGGATATTCGGCCCGTCGGCAAGTAGTATATGTCGTCCCAAGCCTTTGGTTCATTCTTGACAATGTTTCCGGTAATACAGGAAGTCGAACAGTTTGGAATACAGCTAGCAACATCCATCTGATTGAAAATAGAGGCTCGGGTGCCGTGAAATCATACACCCTTCACTCAAGGAAAACTGATGCAAATCTAGAAACGTTTTTTTGGGGATCAGCAGGGAGTAAAATTACTACTGTTCAAGGGGGCATGGAACCCTTTGCTGGGTGGGAAGTTCTTGCATTCAGACCAACACCTACTTCTGCCGTTGTTGTCGAGCAACCGCCCAAAGAGGCATGGTCAGCTGCGGCCTGGGCTTGGCATAGCAATGAAACCGAGGGTTCTATCCAATTTCACACCGCCCCTTCGATGAAGGATTGGAATGGTGCTGAAAAATGGGAAGTCGACCTCCCAATTAAATCTGGAGGGATGACTATCGCACGAAAGGGCAAGCAAATAGTTCTTCAAGATTTTCATGACAAAACCAAGATTCACACCTTAAAGCTCAGCCCACCGCCAAACATTCGTGAAAACGTCGCCAACATACACAGAAGCTTTTCAAAAACCGCAAGCAAGCACCAAAAATTCAAGGATTTTTATGGCTATCGGCTAAGATTTTCTTGGATATTATGCGCTCTTTTGATACTACAAGAAGTATTGTTTTTCGCCGTTAAAAAATCCCAAAAGACACAGCGCGCTAACATCCTAGCCCTCATAGCTCTAACTTGGACGGTTACTGTTGCACTAACCACATTCTTTAATCAGATTTTAGAATTCTCCAAAAATGTAGCTGAAGGGCTAAACTAGCAATTCTCCTACTATTCATATGGGCCATATTAGGCATTCAGGCGGTATACCTGCTTATATCTTTCAAGAGATTGCCCTTGTTCTTTGTTGGTTTTATATGAGTATACTAAAGACTATATTTCTCGAAAATCATGGCGAGTCCAATCACATTCTTGACAATCATGTAGCACGAATTCCTTCAGTCATTCACACTATTGGCCTCATAATCTGAAATGGTAACACGCTTGCAAAATTGACAACATACTCATCTATTTAAACTTCGTATCTGGTGGAAAATTCCTGCATATGTCCTTTTCAAATATGATTCGACACACGGAAAGGTTAAGCCTTCTTCAACTTACCCATTTGTCAACGCTAATAAAAGTAAAAGCACTCGTAAACTTATAGATATGGCCACCTCTCCAAATGATTAAAACAATTCATATACTAAAGATTTAGCACCATGCCCAAAAATTCATGTGTCTCTATAGGCATTCCCGTATACAATGGAGAGAGATTTCTTAAAGAAACATTAGACTCTCTTCTCGCCCAAACATTTGAGGATTTGGAAATCATTATTTCAGACAATGCATCTACCGACCAAACAGAATCTATTTGCCGTTTCTATACAGAAAAGGATTCCAGAATTCGATATGTGAAAAATCAGAGAAATATGGGGGCAGCATACAACTACAACCATACATTCGAACTCTCTTCTGGAAAATATTTTAAGTGGGCAGCAGCCGATGACCTCTGTGCTCCGAACTATATAGAGAAATGCGTCGCCTCACTCGAGAGACGCTCAGAAGTTGTTCTGTGTTATTCGAGAGCCACGCTGATCGATGAATACGGACAATGCATTCGACAAGCCAATATCGATCCTAATCTCGACTTACCATCAGTGACATCTCGTTTTCATCGCGGAGTATGCAATATTAGCCATTGCAATGCCGTACTAGGAGTCATTCGCACAGATATTCTAAAGAAGACGCGATTAATTCAAAATTTTACTCCTTCTGATAAAGTACTACTGCTCGAGCTTCTCCTCTATGGGCCTTTCATTGAACTCTCTGAATATCTCTTCTTTCGAAGACTACATCCAGCAGCTTCTGGTCATATTAAAACAATCGAAGCTCAGCAGGAATTCTATGACCCTGAAACCAAAGGCAAAATATTTTTATTTGCTTGGAACTTTCTTTTTCAAAAACTCATGATTGTGAAGGATGCTCCCTTCGGTCCAAGCCAAAAAATGCGAATGTTTTTAAGTATCGCAAGAAGAATGCTAACGGATCGAAAACGATTACTGACAGAACCTCTAATTGGGTTGATGCTGCTTTTCGGCATGAAAGCTACATCAAAAACAGAGATCTGAAAACTCTGAAACTGAGTGAGCTTCAATTTTCTTAGATGATCTCATAGTCTTATGCGAGTTCTTGCCGTTACAAATATGTACCCCACGCCCGAAAATCCGACATTAGGAACGTTTGTGCAACAACAGCTTCAAGGGCTTGAAGCCTTTGGACTTGAGGTGGATGTGCTATGCGTGAAACGCGTCGAGCAAGGGAGAAAAACCTATCGAGAGCTTGGGAAAGCTCTTTCTACAAAAATAGCAGAATTCAACCCTGATATCGTACATGCATTATATGGAGGACTCCTCGCAGAAACTGTAACGAGAATCGTCAAAGATCGTCCAGTACTTGTTTCATTCTGTGGAACAGATCTCCTTGGAGGTTCGTTTTTTAACTTTTTTAAACGAATCACTGTCCGCCTAGGAGTATTTGCATCCTATTTAGCTGCCAAAAGAGCAGATGGCATCATAGTAAAGTCCCAAAACCTGAGAGCGGCTCTCCCTAAAAACATTGACGGACAAAAGGTGTGGATCATCCCCAATGGTGTGGATTTAGATCGTTTTCAACCACAGGATCGCGTAACAGCTTGCTCTCAGCTAGGTTGGGACGCTAGTCGCTTCAACGTTTTGTTTGCAGATAAAGCCCACCGTCCACACAAAAGATTTGGACTCGCTAAACTAGCTGGAGAAAAATTAATCGCCAATGGAGTCCCTTTAAAACTAAAAATTCTTACAGGGGTCCCACATCACGAAGTTTCTACTTGGTTAAATGCAAGCAATGTGCTCTTACTAACTTCTTATCAAGAGGGGTCGCCAAATATCGTAAAAGAGGCCCTTGCCTGTAACCGTCCTGTCGTCTCTCTTGATGTTGGAGATGTCAAGGAGCGCATTCACGATCTCGAGGGGTGTTATATCGCTGAACCAACTCCTTCTGATTTAGCTGAAAAACTGATGCATGTATATAATGGGCCCGGCGTTACACCAGGACGTTCAAAGATGATGAACTTATCCTTAGATCGAGTTGCGCAACAACTGCTTGACATTTACCAAACCATCCGCGAGGGGAAAGATACATCCGGGTGCACACGACAGGCTACACGTTGACCTTCTAGTTTGTTAGCTGTCAGAGATCGTATACATCGGATGACTCATTAGTTTCTCAGGACTGTATATGTTACCCACTTTTATTGGAATTGGCCCAGGCCGCACGGGAACGTCCATGCTCTATGAGCTTTTACTTGAGCATCCTGAAGTATCACTAGCTAATGGAACAAAAGAAACTAGTTTTTTTACTTTCGAGTATCATAAAGGAATTAATTGGTACCAAAATTTTTTCAGATCTTCGACAAACGCAAAAGCTATTGGTGAAATCTCCACCTCATACTTCTATGATGAAAGAGCTCCTGAGCGAATTTGTGAAATTCTGCCAAAAGCACGATTATTCACCTGTCTTCGAGATCCTTATGAGAGACTACATTCCGTATATATCTATAGAAAACGATCCAAGCAAATTCCTCATGACATGCCTTTAGAGAAAGCTCTGTCTATTTACCCAGATCTCATATACGACAATTGTTATTACACTCATTTAAACCGATATTTCTCACTCTTCCCAAAAGAGCAAATCTGTGTTTTGCTATATGATGATTTGGTAGCTACACCACAACACTTTGTTCAAAAACTCCTGTCGTTCATTGGTGCCAATCCAGACTTCACGTCCACTGTCATCAACCAACGAATTAATGCTAGCTCAGTGCCACGATCACAGTTAATAGGCTACCTCGCTGCATTTACAGCAAACTCCTTGCGGAAAACCGGTTTCTTGAGAGTTTTAGACATCTTAAAGCGATCAAGCTATGTCAGGAAAACTGTCCTAAAACCAACCGACGAAGTCACCCGTGATCCATCAGTATGCTTACAATATAGTACCCTGCAAAAACTGAGGGAAGTATGGGAGCCACAGATAAGGGCGATTGAACAGGTGGTTGGTCGTTCACTTCAACACTGGCTCAATAAGCCGTACGAAAACATTTTAGCTAGCAAGAAATCTACAGCAGATTCTTGTTGATGACGTGAGGGCACGTGAGGCAACCAAATAATGCGAAAAATGGCACACCTGCTTTTTTGTATTTCACCAACAAATACCCACACCCACGACAATCCCTTTACTTCGAAGACGTGCAACATATTAACTAAAAACGACCTTGTCAGGGTCATTGAGATAACACGTTCCACGACAGCAAAGAGAAATCATGAAAGACGATGACCACAAACATCAAACACACTTTCGTATTGCATGATCTCCGACTCTAAGCATCACCTTTGACAAACCATCGATTGCATTCACCAACAAAATATGGGTCAAGCAAGTGCACAACGAATGTCATACAATAAGGCCTCAGAAGCTAACGCAACATCGAACGACAAGATTTGAACAGTTTCTACTAATCGTTACCGTCTCGATACTACCGTTACAGGCACATCTTCCTACAATTGGAGGAGCAAGCATATTATTTATCCTCTTTGGTATTTTAGGGGTCTTTCTTTTATTGCTTAGACAACAATTTCTGTTTCGAACACTAATTCACCCTGTATTTTTGAGCACATATGCACTGGTAGGCATTGGCTTCTTCATGGAGCTTGTTAATAATAGCACTGGCTTTTTTGAATTGGTACGCATTGGCTTCATGATCATCGGAGGCATTGTCATCGCATCATTTTGTAGAGACGGGAAAGCCCTACTGTATGGAATGTATGGTTTCCTCATTGCCAGCATTTGGCTATCAATCCTACTTTTCATGTCAACCTATGGTTCACTAAGTTCTGCAAAAGTAGAAAACTTTGAGGAAGCATCTAAGCTTCGCTCTCGTGTCTTTGCCGAAAGCCCGATTTACCAGAGTCCCAACACAATGGCAGCCTTCACTGCCCAGGGTTCAGTGGTCGCTCTTGCCCTAGCGCTTACAGCAAGAGGGTATTACCGCCGATATGTGTTTCTGGGCACAACTATTTTTTGTTCCATCGCCACTTTGTTACCAATGTCCAGAGGTGGCGTAGGAATCCTTCTCATCTCGTGTGCTGCTATTCTACACACCTATGGATTTAGGCACTTAAGAGTGCTGTTAACTATTGTGGTCTTGGCCATCGGGATGCTGCTCTGGGTACCGGACGTCATATATAAACGCATGACGTTCTCGATGGATAACCCGCGTGGCGAAAAAGTTGAAGGACGATCTCGCGTATATTCCGCAGCCATTGACCATTTGCCGGAATATCTATTGACTGGTGTGGGAATAAGTAATTTTTATGGAAAATGGGGTAAACAGAGCGGCTTCGCTAACAGCCGGGGCATGGTTGCAGGAAGTCACAATTGCTTTACGCAGGTGACTCTCTACTGGGGACTCCCGGGACTTTTAGGATTACTAACCATCATGTGGCAAGCGTACACTTGCGTGCCAAAAACCAATAAAAGCGATCCCTTAGTCTTGTGTTTGATTGGGATTTCCGTATCCGTATTGGTTCTCTCACTCGTGATGCACCACCTCTTTGCAAAAGAATTTTCACTAGTACTAGGGATGTTAGTCGGAACAAATCTTTGGATCTCACGCCGTCGGACCAACAATCCCCAACTAGACAAAGTTTCGTAGAATAATCAGCTACAATTTACAGGCCTTTATCATAGTTCAATAGATCTGTTCTCAGTAAGGAATGGAGATTCTCAAACATTACTTACCTACACACTTGAGGACTCTTTTACAAGTTCCTTTGTTCTTCATGAAAAAAACAATATGAAATGCTGTCTACTCTACCTTATTGGTCAACTGCGTCCAGGAGGACAAGAGCAACAACTCTGTCATTTGTTACATGCATTAGATCGTAAGCGTTATAGACCAGTTGTCGCTGTTTGGAACTATTCCGAACACGATATCAATCTGGCAAAAATTCGCTCACTCGATGTTCCCGTATATCCCCTCTCAAGCTCACCATCGCCCACCACGAAGTTTTTGCAATTTCGCAAGCTTGTGAAAAAATTGCAACCAGAAGTTGTGCATTCTTATAGCTTTTGGACAAATAGTATTGCGTATATGGGAGCAAAAGGGTTAAGAGCTCTTTCCATAGGTTCCGTGCGAAGTGACTTAGTTCGACTAAAAAAGAAAACCGGTCCTTTGATAGGACACTTGAACGCACGCTGGCCAAGACAGCAAATCTACAATAGTTTTTCCGCTGCGCGGACTGCTTCATCTATAAACAGTTTCTTTGTTCCACGTTGTATATATGTCGTTCCGAATGGCCTTGATCTTGACCATTATCAACCGACTCCTATTCAAGACACTCCGCAAGGCGTAGCGCTTGGAGTCGGCTCACTGATTTCAGTGAAGCGATGGGACCGGTTACTCAAAGCCACCTTCGAGTTAAAACGAAAAGGGCATAACTGCTTTGTACAGATAGCTGGAGATGGTCCATTGCGCCAATCCTTAGATCAGGAAGCTCACAATCTTGATCTTGATGGTAATATCGAATTTCTTGGACATCGAGATGACATTCCTGGATTACTTGCTAGCTCCTTATTCCTTGTTCACACTTCTGACGTCGAGGGTCGCTCGAATGTGGTTATGGAAGCCATGGCATGCGGGCGGGCCGTTATTGCCACCGATTCCGGAGATATCTCTAAAATGATCGAAGACGGGAAGACCGGATACATTGTCCAACGTCAGGACGATGAAGCATTGGTCAAGTGCATGGAAGAGCTTTTTTACAATAGGAATCTATGCCGTATCATGGGTGAAGCTGGACGCGCTAAAGCTGAGAAAGAGTTTCCGTTGAGTCGCCTTGCACAAGAAACACTAAAAGCGTATAGATCCGCAGGTTGGAAGAATTGATATGTGTGGAATTGCTGGGTGGTTAGGAGTCCTACCCAATAGTGACAACATAGGACAACGGCTGGCTACTGCGCTAAAACATCGAGGACCAGATTTATTTGGTGTACGTTCTTGGGCTGAGGCCACGCTTGTTCATACTCGTCTAAGTATCATTGATCTTTCTCCATCTGGGTCTCAACCAATGTCTGACAAGACTCACACTGTCTGGACTGTTTTTAACGGCGAAATCTATAACCATCGCCAATTACGAACAGAGTTAGAAAATCAAGGACACAGTTTTCGAGGCCATTCTGACACGGAAATTCTGCCATATCTATACAAAACTGAGGGACAAAGCTTCCTTTCCAAATTACGTGGTATGTTTGCTTTCGCAATCTTCGACACTCGAACGAACACCCTTCTATTAGCCCGGGACCGATTTGGGATTAAACCTCTTTTTTATTCTCTGGGGAAGAACTACCTTGCGTTTGGAAGTGAAATCAATGCACTGGCTGAAATCCCCGACATTGACTTCCAGATCAATCGCCAATCACTCTATGATCTCGCAGGCCTTTCCTTTATTCCCGCCCCAGAAACAGTTTACACCAACATACAAGCGCTTCAGCCTGGTGAACTTATTGTCGCTCAGTTTGTAAACAATAGTATTGAATGGAAACGGTTCGTATTTCATCGTTGGTCCATGCAACTAGATTATAGCCTGACTCTTGACAAAGCCATCGACATTACTGAGTCCCTTCTCTCGACTGGTGTCCAACGCCAACTAGAAAGTGATGTTCCTCTTGGCACTCTCCTCAGCGGTGGAATTGATTCTTCTTTAATCAGCGTAGAAGCTCAAGCCATGACGAATAGTCCGTTACGCACCTTTAATGCACGTTTTTCAGAAGAAACATATGACGAAACATGGGCTGCGGTAGCAGTGGCTAATCACGTAGGAAGCAATCATCACACATTGCACTTGGATCACTTTACTGGAACCTGGGAAGAAATTACGAACCTCCTTTTGCATGCCGGCCAGCCCTTTGCTGACACTTCGATTTTTGGGGTACATAAGATATGTCGTGCTATGCGTGAATATGTGACAGTCGCCTTATCGGGAGACGGTGGCGATGAAGGATTTGGAGGATACAATCTTTACTGGCGACTTGCTCAACTCGTTCACCTGCAAAAAATACCTGCACAGTTTTGGAAGATTGTTACCGCTCTCATACCTCAAACTGAGTTTTGTGGCATTAAGCCTGAAGCATATACTCGTCGGCTTCAATCACTCATTAGACCTGACAATACCACTACCGTTCAAAGTTTGTTTTCTTGGATGTCAGAGGACAATCTTAAGCATCTTTGCTGGGATCAAGATTACCTCCCCATTCGAAGATTCTTTGAGCCACAATGGATCAATGACACTGAGGGAAGTCATTCTCGCCTTGAACGTTTATCTGGGCACCTGACTGAAATTAACACGCGACTTATCCTCGCCAACGACTTTCTTTTCAAGGTGGACACGGCAAGTATGAAAGAAAGCCTGGAAATCCGTGTCCCAATGCTAGACGAAGACCTATTCACTTTTGGGCTTTCTCTTCCTCACAAACTCAAGGTAGAAGGCAAAACCTGCAAACGCGTCCTACGAGGTCTTGCTCAACAGAAACTACCCCCTGCCGTCGCTAATAAAGCCAAACGCGGCTTTGCTGTTCCAGTGGATAAGTGGGTTAACGAAAATTTTAAAAGTTTCCTGAGCGATACCCTGTTAAATTCGTCCTCTAGGTTATCGACATATTATCGCCCCGAAATCTACCAACCAATCGTTAGAGCCTTCTGCAAAGGAGAATCGTATAAAGGTCTATCAAGAAAATCTCTATACCGTTGGGTCATACTCTTTTTATCGGTTCACCTAGTAGCCAGTAAACGCCCACCTACTATGAGTTAAGAGAAGTGGTCCCCGATTTTTGGACAGCCGGATAAGTGAAGATTCTACCTGCCGACGTTGCCCCCGTTTTGAGACAGATCTTAACCAGAATAGATGGTGACTTCAGCTGCCTGGCTCTCCTGACGTTGGTTCAAAAACTCATTCGGTGTCAGATGCCCGAGTGAGCTATGGGGACGGTGTTGATTATAGTCCAGCCGCCAGACTTCAATGATCGCTCGCGCGTCATCGAGTGACCGGAACTGGTGGACGTTGAGACACTCGTCTCGCAATCGCCCGTTAAACGATTCAATGAAGGCGTTTTCGACTGGTTTGCCGGGGCGAATGAAGTCGAGCTGAACCCCTTGCCGATACGCCCACTCTTCCAACGCTCGCGATTGGAATTCGGTGCCATGATCTACCGTGATGAACGCGGTCGAGCACTAGCGCCGACGACTCGATCAAGCGCCTGCCCAACGCTCTCGCCTGACATTCGAAAACCCGCCTCAAGTACGGGTGCGTGCCGACTCCAGTTGTCGACGACCGTGAGCATCCGAAATGGGCGGCCATCGCCCAGCGTATCATGCACAAAATCCATACTCCAGCGCTCATTCGGTTGTACCGGAGTGGGTGCCGGCCCGCGGTGCAACGCCATGTGTTTGCGTCGGCGGACCCGCATCCGAAGTTGTAACCCTTCCAGACGATAGAGGCGCCGCACGCGCTTCCGATTCACGACCCACCCTTCCCGCCGCAAGAGGACCCAAATCCGCAGGTACCCAAACCGTGGACGGGCATGTGCGAGATCACGAATACGGAGACGTAAGGCGGATTGGTCTTTCGCCTGGCTTCGTCGATACCAGGCCGATCGAGTAAGCTGCGCTAAGCGACAGGCCCGCACACCACTCACCGAGAATGTCTGCTGAAACCACTGGGCCAATTCTCGGCGGCGGGCGGGCCTCAGGCTTTTTTTCGTAAGGCCTCCGACAGCATATGTTTATCCAATGAGAGATCGGCCACCAAGCGCTTCAATCGCGTGTTTTCTTCCTCCAACTGCCGCAACCGGCGGAGTTCCGTCACTCCGAGATGCGCATACTTCTTTTTCCAGGCATACAATGTGGCCTCACTGACGCCCAGTTGGCGACAGACGTCGCCTACAGGTGTGCCCCCTTCGCTTTGCCGAAGGGCATAGATGACTTGCTCCTCCGAGAATTTGGACCGCTTCATGGCCCCCCTCCTTTCCGTTCGGACTGCCGAAACGGCCATCGTACTCCAGTTTTAAGCTGTCGTCGATTTTGGGGGAGAGGTCAATAGTGGACCCCATTGTCAAGACCATATAATACGTAAAAACCATGAATAAAAGCTTACTTATTTTGCAACATCTGTAGTCTTGACAATGGGGTCCACTATAGCAGACATTCTTCTAGTCCCCATACGAACATTCATTCCAGACGCTGTTCCTTCAAAGTTATACGAGGCAATGGCAAGCGGAAGACCAATTGTATTAATTGCGACTGGTGAACCTGCAGAAATAGTCCAAAATCATCAAGCAGGAATCGTCGTAGAGTCCGGAGACGAGGAAGGATTTATCGAGGCGCTGAAAACACTGCATGCTAAACCTGAGCTTCGTCGGATCTTCTGCTCCTTTCATCGAGAGGCAATATAGCGCAGAAGAGTTCACTTACCGATGATTAGGGTCCATTACTCCATTAGGTCTTCAAGACCAATATGGTTCCGATAAATGTTGTCACAAAGGACCTTACGCACAATAAATTGAAAAGTGAGAGTGTTCCTATCCACGTAATCTGAAGATGCAAAGGGAACCCCGATCCTTCAAAATCCTTCAACAATGATTCTGAGAACGATGGCTTGGCAAAAACAGTTAACATTTTGGAGTTGTTTAGTTTTGATTGGACTAACCATACCCCTCATTCTTTTTGAGTTTTTACTGCGTGTGCTACCGGTCTGCGACGCTACACACAGGTTGCCTGTTAATGAAGGAAATCCTATTTTACGCTTTGAACCTAACAGACAACTAGTTTGGTCAAAAGGATGGAATTTCTCCATAGTGAATGAATTAAGAACCAATAACTTCGGTTTTCTGAGCCAGATTGACTACGATAAAGATGCCACGACTCCCTTACTTGCCATAGTAGGTGATAGCTATGTAGAAGCTGTTATGGTGCCTTTTAAGGAGACGGCAGCGGGAAGATTAGCAGATCAATTAGGCGATCAGGCTCGGGCTTATTCTTTTGGTGTATCCGGTGCTCCGTTGAGCCAGTATCTTGCCTATTCTGAGTTTGTGAGAAACACATTCCAGCCTGCAGCCATGATAATAGTAATTGTAGGGAATGATTTTGATGAAAGCTTGAAGAAATATAAGTCTAAGCCTGGATACCACTATTTTTTCGAAAACAGCAATGGAGAGCTAAGGCTAGAAAGGATGGATTATTCTCCTCCTTTCTGGAAAAGATTTTTCAGGGAATCTACACTATTTAGGTATTTAGCAATTAATCTTGGATTACAAGCTCGTTTACAGCGCTTTAACACTCTCCTCTCACCCAAAGAGGAGTATGTACAATTTGTTGGCAATACTTCTTCCAGTTCAAGTCCAACTCGCATTGCGGACTCAAAACTCGCAATTCACGCTTTTCTAAATATGCTGCCTGCTACATCTGGGCTTAGTCCGAACCAAATCGTTTTTGTTATCGACGGAAGACGTCCTCACCTTTATGAGGATAGCCACCTAAAGCTTACTGAAAGCAGTTATTTTTCTGTTATGCGTCGTTATTTCATCGAAAATGCGACTGCGATCGGTTATGAGACTATTGATATGGAACCGATTTTTCGAGATCATTACAAGCAGCATGGTAGGCGGTTTGAGTACCCAGACGATGGACATTGGAACTCATTAGGGCATGCCTTGTGCTTTGAAGCTATTACCGATTCCAGAGTATTTATTAGATTCACAAATACTATGTAAGCTTCCCGTAATCTTGGACTTCCCTCGTTTCTGTGGACACTCAACCTAGTTGTGCCCGCTGCTGCTCATACGCTATTGGGCTGATATTTCCGAGGTGTTGATGGCTTCTTGCTCGATTATAAAACACCTCAATATAATCGAATAGTTCAGCTCTCGCAGCTTCACGAGTTTTGAAGATGTGCCGGCGTATTTTCTCCTTCTTGAGACTGCTGAAGCAGGACTCGACTGCCGCGTTATCATAACAGTTGCCTCGGCGACTCATGCTCGGGAGCAGGCCATGTGTTTGACAGAACCGAGTCCATTCATCGCTACTGTATTGCGACCCCTGATCCGAGTGAATTATGACATCATGCCTGGGCTTGCGTCGCCAAATAGCCATCAGTAAGGCGTCCAACACAATCTCCTTGGCCAAGGTGGGCTTCATCGACCAGCCGATGATTCGTCGGGAGTAAAGATCCATCACCACGGCCAAGTAGAGCCACCCCTCATACGTCCGAATATACGTGATGTCGGTCACCCAAGCATGATCCGGCCGGTCTTTCGAAAACTGTCGCTACAAACGATTCGGTGCTGCCATTGCCGGCTTGTTGTAGCGCACGCCTGGCTTTTTATATCCACGCTGGGCGCGTATTGACGTGCCCCCAGTGATTGTTCCAGTGTGCATGCAGCTTTAAGCGCATTTTGGAATTAATGCCTCAGGGGTTGGTGGTTTGTATCCTAAAGCGCTATGGGGACGCACCTGCTTATAGTGTTGCCGCCACCATTCGATGAGCACTTGCGCTTCCCGGAGCGTATAGAAGATTTCCCCGTTCAAGAGCTCATCCCGCAGTTTGCCATTCAAACTCTCATTATAGCCATTCTCCCAGGGGCTGCCTGGTTCGATAAACAAGGTGCCGACCCCTAGCTGGGCGAGCCATTGTCGAACAGCCTTCGCGGTAAATTCTGGGCCGTTATCCGAACGAATATATCCCGGACAACCGTGCTGCAGAAACAGCTCAGCCAGCCGATGTAGCACATCATCGGCTCGAAGATGCCGAGCGACCTCAATAGCCAAACATTCTCGGGTATATTCATCGACAATGGTCAGCAAGCGTACCGGGCGACCATCATGGGTCCGCGTGGCCACAAAATCGTAGGCCCAGACATGATTTGGATGTTGAGGCTGGAGCCGCACACAGGAGTCCTTGTTGATCCAGAGTCGCCCCCGTTTGGGTTGCTTCTTCGGCACTTTTAAGCCTTCCCGCCGCCAAATCCGTTCCACGCGTTTATGATTCACGTGCCAGCCCTCGACTCGAACCAACGCGGTGATGCGTCGGTAGCCATAGCGCCCATACTTTCGAGCCAGCCGCACAATCGTTTTAGTTAACGCTTCTTCGTCCCCTCGGACCTGAGCCTGATACCGCTGTGTCGATCGAGGTTGCCCCAGCACCTGGCACGTCCGCCGTTCCGCCACCCTCAGTCGTTGCCCAATGGTGTGAACGGCTCGGCGGCGTCGGGTGGGGCTTAGAAGTTTCCCTCAGCTGCTTCCTTCAGAATCAATTTATCCAGGGTGAGATCTGCCACGGCTCGCTTCAAGCGGGCATTCTCGCGCTCCAAGTCTTTGAGTCGTTTCGCCTGATCAAGTTTCAGTCCACCATATTCCTGCCGCCACCGATAGTAGGTGGGATCGGTGATATTCCACTTCCGACAAATGTCTTTGACGGTCTGCCCTTGCCCCAACAGGACCTCCGCTTCCCGCAGTTTGTGAATGATTTGTTCAACCGAGTACTTCACACGTGCCATGATACCCTCCTTTTTTATATGCCCTAGCCTGTAACATAGGCCTCGGAGCCGTTTAAAGGGGGCACGCCAGTATCTTGTGACGCTGCATGATCTTGGCAATCCGGTTCTTGCCCACGCACTCACCCACCTCGCGTAGATCGCAAAGAATGCGGGGGGACCCATACGTGCGGCCACTCGCTTCATACGACTCCCGAATGAGTCCCAGCAAACGATCATCGTCTTGAGACCGTTGTGAGGGAGGGCGCTCCAACCATGCATCATAGCCACTGCGCGAGACCCCAAATAGGCGACACATCGGCTGGATCGCGTACCGGTTGTGATGTTGCAAGATGAACGCGTACCTCACGCCGGGTTTTTCGCGAAGTGGGCCTGTAAGATTAAGTGTGTAACTGGTTATCATAACGGATTTTTCAGAAGGAGAACATGATGACCAAGCCAAACACAAAAACCGATGCGTTATTGGATGACTTATTAAAAGACTGTGAGTCGCCCGAAGATATTCTGGGGGAACATGGCCTTTTGAAGGATTTAACCAAACGGCTCGTGGAACGGGCGTTGACAGCTGAATTGACGAATCATCTGGGCTATCCCCCTTATGCCCGAGGCCTTTCTCAGGGTGGGAACACTCGGAATGGGACGAGCTCGAAAATCATTCAAACGGACCAAGGGCCGGTCGAACTGGCCGTCCCCCGAGATCGTGCGGGCACGTTTGAACCCACGGTTGTCCCAAAACGGCAACGGCGCTTGGAGGGGTTTGACGACAAAGTGCTGGCCCTCTATGCCCATGGGTTGACCACGCGGGAAATTCAAAGTCATCTGGAAGACTTGTATGGAACTGAAGTCTCGCCCACACTGATTTCGACGATCGCCGATGCCGTCTTAGAAGATGTGCGGCTCTGGCAGAGTCGGCCTTTGGAGATGGTGTATCCCATCCTGTATTTCGATTGCCTATTTGTGAAATCGCGGCATGAGGGGGCCGTCAAAACCAAAGCCGTGTATGTCGCCCTCGGCGTGACACTCACGGGAGAGAAGGAACTGCTCGGGCTCTGGGTCAGTGAAACCGAAGGAGCCAAGTTTTGGTTAGCGGTGTTCACGGAATTGCAACAGCGAGGCGTACAGGATTGCTTTGTCGCTTGTGTCGATGGGCTGATCGGGTTACCCGAAGCCTTAGAAACCATCTTTCCCCAGACACAGGTGCAACTCTGCATTGTCCATAAAGTGCGCCACGCTTTACGGTACGTGGTCTGGAAAGAACGTCGCCCTGTTGCCCGCGATTTACGAGCGATCTATGGAGCGCCCACTCTTTCAGAAGCCGAAGACGCCTTGGAGAACTTTGCTCAACTGTGGGATCAAAAATATCCCACCATTAGTGCCAGTTGGCGACGAGACTGGAAGCGACTGACGGTGTTCTTCGACTATCCGTCCGAGATTCGGAAAGTGATCTATACCACGAACGCGATTGAATCGCTCAATTATTCATTGCGGAAGGTGCTAAAAAAAACGGGGGGCGTTTCCGACGGATGAAGCCATTCTCAAAGTCCTCTATCTCGGAATGCAGCGGATTGCCAAAAAATGGACCGTACCCATTCCCGAGTGGAAACGCGCCCTCAATCAATTTGCCATGATTGTTGGAGACCGCGTGCCCATAATTGATTAACCACGATCAGTTACACAGATAACTTGACAGGCCCCGCGAAGTACGCGGCTGCTTTTTTAGGATGTCTCGCTCGTCCTGGGCCCGGCGAAGTTCAGCCTTCAGCGTCAGATTCTCGCGTCGAACTTCTTTGAGCTCTGCCTCATAGCGATCCGTGGCGTTGGGGCTATACACCTTGACCCACTTGTATAGGCTTTGCACTGAAATCCCTAATCGCTTGGCGACATCGCCAACGGTGTAGCCGCGTTCGATGACTTGCTTCACCGCCTCTTCTTTGAACTCATCGGCAAATCGACTCTTGCTCATCCCCTGCCCTCCCATGCTTTATTGTTAAGTATAAGAGTGTCTACCGATTCGAAGGAAGTCCAATTGAGCAATACAACATCATTAAATCGTTTCATTTAATGTGCAAAAACTGTATGCCTCAGCCTTCACATACGACTGTCTAGAACTGGAGTATTTTGCTCTAAAAACTAGTAATTATTTGAATTCTCTATAATTTCTATTTTACGGCGTAGAATTTGCAAGATGAACAAGCGATTTAACTCAAAACCAAAAGGCCGCGTTTAATTTGAGCTTTTGAAACAAGTACAAAATATAAGTACCCTATAGAAGTGTAACAAGAGAGATATTATGAAAACTGAGAGCCTTCAGAGTTCTTCATTAAACTTTTAATCAATTTTTCCGACAAGCCTCCATCAGACGATATAAAACATTTCCTACAATTGGAATTATGGATACACAAACATTTTTCAGGAGGTTTTTGATGCCCTACGCTTTTAGCTCACTTTTAGCAATATTGTTTTTGACTTCAATTGTGTCATATGCGAATGCTCAAACACTTGCATTTCCTGGCGCTGAAGGATTTGGCCGATTTGCGAAGGGAGGTCGTGGAGGGAGGGTTATCGAGGTAACCAATTGGAATAATTCCGGAGCCGGCAGCTTGCGTGCTGCCCTTGAGGCATCTGGACCGCGTACGATCGTGTTTCGGGTAGGTGGAACTATCAATCTCTCTGACAGAATCACGATTGTTAACCCATTCGTCACGATCGCTGGTCAAACTGCTCCCGGTGGGGGAATTCAGTTGAAAGGAGGCGGACTTAGAGTAAGAACAAACGACGTAATTATTCGCCACATTCGAGTTCGCCCTGGCCCAACAGCGCCAAACCCTGAATCACATAATGCCCTTAACATAGTAAGCTCGGCAAGCCATGACGTGATCATAGACCATGTCTCAATGAGTTGGGCTACAGATCAGGTGAATGGCGTGGGTGGGTTAGGAGGGCCGTCGAATGTCTCAATCCAATGGAGTTTCATTACAGAATCGCTAAACTGTGCAAACCCTCCGCATCCGGATGGCTGCCACGGCAAAGGTTCCTTGATCGGAGGTAGCGGGGACAACCTGTCTTTCCATCACAATCTTCTTGCACATCATCCTGATCGGAACCCTTTGGTTACAACTGGAGACATTGATTTCGTCAATAATGTTGTATATTACAATAGCCTAAATGGCACTACGTTGTGGCCAGTGGATTCGGTTATAAGAGCCAACCTTTTGCATAATAAGTATATACTCGCCTCAAATCCCATAAAGCCTGACAAGGCACCTGTAAGGCTTATAGGTGGTGCAACTTTTAACTCAGGGTCAGGTATTTATCTTAAAGGGAACATTCATACGAATGTTCGGCCAGATAACTCAGGTCCCGAAGATAACGTTATTAGACGTTCTTCTGGGCCTCCAGATTTCCCAGTGGTTACATCCAGATATACCCATCCTCAAGTAACGACCACGAACGCGTTCCAAGCGGAAATCGATGTTTTGGCCCAAGCGGGTGCCACCCTTCCAGTTCGAGATTCTGTTGATACACGTATCGTTAATGAAGTTAAGAACAAAACAGGAAAAATCATAAATGACCCTTCCCAGGTAGGTGGTTATCCAACCTTAGCGTCTGGGTCTCCTCCCACCGATAGTGACCATGATGGAATGCCAAATAGTTGGGAAGTCGCTCAGGGCTTCAATCCCAACAATGCCTCCGATGGCCCACAAGATGCGGATGGAGATGGCTACACAAATCTAGAAGAGTTTCTCAACAACACTTCTTCAGGCTCTGGAGATAATAGTGCACCCAATGCACCGACGAATCTCAGAACAATAACTCAGAATTGAGAATTGCACAACCATACGGCTCATCTCATAACAGGCAAAAACATTAGAAATTATATGGTGAGAAAGCTTTATCGCAAGTTTTCTTGATCTGTATGAATACAGTCTCTGGAGGATTTCTAACTTTTTGAATCCCTTTACATACACAGGCCCGAGCAAAACAAAAGGATGAGTTTTTTTGTCGCTCGAATTGCTTTCGAATCACCTGGAATTGTGCTGAGTAGTGGGGAAACGTTTTTTCGAGTGCAGCAAGTTGGGTAATATGAACAGAATGATAGTAAGGACTAGCAATGGAACCAGAAAGGTCGTAACACGACCAATACCCAGCATTGTACTTAGGCAAATATTTGACAAGAGTGCCTAAGGTAACATCCAAAACTTTTGTATCATCAGGTCCCTCAGCGAGAATTAACCAGTCATATAACCCATATAGAGCACTTATCCAGCCATTAAGCACACTATTGGGTACATGTCGTGGGTATTCCTCGAGTATCAATCCCTCGGTAACAGCCCTGCAAGTGCCTCCTTCCTGTAGTGATTGAAGCATAAATTGGACGCCACGACGAGCTGCTTCTTTATATGCAGTATCCAATGTTTCCACGAATGCCCGCACAAGGACCGAGATAGCCTGTCCCTGTGCCAATGCAGAGTACGGAACCGTATACACTGGTTTCTGCATGGACAACAGCTTCCATGCACCTTGGGGTTCTTGAGATGCAACAAACCAACGAGCAAGTTGTAAAAATTTTTCTCTATGTTTTTCTTCATTTTTCGAACTTTGCAACCAACAACTCCAATGACCAAGAGCTTTTTGTGCTAGAAGAATTGGGTGGTGGAACGGCTTCCCATTTGGCTCTTGAACAAGGGGAAGACCTTGATGATCAACAGTCCCATTCCACTCTGCCTTTGACGAATAGTCTCGATAATAGTCCTGCAACTCTCCAGGTTTAAACAGAGGAGATAGGCCGTAGGCAGCATGCCAGTAACTGCGCCCGCCAAACATCCGAAACCAATGCCCAAATAAAGCTTTATAGTAAAGAAATCGCACTAAATTGCTCTTGTTCGTTGTTAAAACATTTTTTCCTGTTACGAATTCCTACAATGAGGTTTTTCACGTCATGTCACTTGCTACCTCAAGAATGGCCACGTAGGCTTATACCTCGTATTAGGTTCAACATTGTTATTGACTTAACATGCTTACAACACTCCTTGTAAAATAGCATTCAGTTGTTTTGATATCTGGGGCCATTGGTACAGTTCAGTCTCTTGAGGGCGGTCAAATACCCGCACCATAGCTTCTCGAATAAAGGATGTAATGCCACAAATATCATCCCCCGTAAAACTTTGACCCATTTCATCGTTCTTAAGAATTACTTCGATATCACTTCCTGAAGGTGCGATCGACAGAATTCGTGTTCCCAAGCCCAGTGCTTCAAAAACCTTGCTCGTCACAATGCCTTTGTCTTCCATAGTGGCATTTTCCGCGACTGACGTCACAACAACAGCAAGATTTGCGCCGCAGATGGCAGAAAGAGCATCGACTCTGGGGACATTTCCGTGAAATACCACACGATCTAGTATTCCAAAACGTTGAGCTTCTGTCCGGACATGGTCTACCGATGGACCAAAGTAATGAAAAGCCCAAGGATGTGCTGTTTCATCATAAGCATCCTTCAGTCGACTAAGCGCAGCCATCACAGGTGAAATCAAACGCTTCGTTCGATAAAAAACTCCGGTATAAACAATGGAAAAGTGTTTAAACCTATATGGTTCTATCGTTTCTAATTCTTCAGGATCGTAGCCATTTGTGATGACATGTAGCTTCGGCCCAACACCGAAACGTTTTTCGAGAATAGCCCTCCAAGATGGAGACACGATGGTTGCCGCAGAACACCCCTTAAGCAACCGCGCCTCTTCCCGAAAGGTAGCTGCACGAGCCGGGTAGGCGGCATGAGGGTTACTAGTCCAAGGATCTCGATAATCCAAAACAAAAGGCCGGTTAAGCCTGCTTGCTAAACGCTCAGCAAGCCTAAAAGCTGTAAAGGGTTTTCCTGTTGCGAGAATCACATCCACGTCTTTTGCGGTCAACGAAGAACACGATTTTTCCGCTGCTTTGTTCCAACCTATAGCGGGATCTATGGCAAATCGGCGCGCAACCTTTCTGAAGATTCCGCCGATCAGCCAGCCAAGCTTTTGGTTACGGCACTTCAAATCATTCGTCGCTAGATAACGAAATTGATGCCCCGTATCTATACGTTGGATATTTTCTTGCTTCAACTTGTCATCAATCGTGTCGAGAATATCAACGCGCTTCCAAATAGAGGCATGGGGAGTCACGACTGTAACATTCCACCCATGTCGAGAAAGATACTTGGCAAAAGCCCAGGTACGAATACATCCTGGGGCATTCAATGGTGGGAATGGCCAAGCCAGGAATAGTAATTTAGGGCCTCGGGATAAACTCATTATTTTCTAGATATAGCTTAAGAGACTCATTTCTGAGCAGTTAAATATTCTATGAATCGATTAGCAATTGTCGAGCGATCAAAATGTTGCACCGCAGCTTGACGCCCCTTCTCTCCAAGTTTTTCACGAAGATCTTTATTTGCGTATAATGTTAGAATTGCTTTGACTAATCCATCTGTATCTCCCGGAGGCACTACAATTCCAACTTGATGCTCTCGCACGATATCCGCAGCTTCCCCCTTTGCGACTAAGATCACGGGCCGTCCACATGCCATAGCCTCATACAATTTTGAAGGAACTGCCCCAGAAATGTCTTTTTTCAAGGGAACGATTATCACAGCACTAGAAGAAAGCGCCCGGGGGATTTGATCAGATGATAGAGCAGCAAAGAAACGGACATTCGCAAGATTTTGCTGCCTAGCCAGAGCCACAAGCTTTTGCTTCTCCGGGCCGTCCCCAATAAGATGAAAGACAATATTGTCATCTGGCCTCAACACATTTGCACTTTCTAAGATCTGCTCTAAGCCCTGAGCCAGGCCATGAAGACCAGCATAGGTGACGAGAAACTTTTCTTGTTGATTTGCAGCATTTGATACATCCTGATTACTCAACGCTTGAGGAAATCGTTGAGTATCTACACCATTGGAAAGATGGTACACTCGTCGATCTGGAAAGCGGCGCTTTATCGAATCAATGATACCTTTGGATTGGCCTGTAATAAGCCAGGCATTCCGATAGCACAATGACTCGAGCCAGACACTGACTCTATAAGCCATCCCGCTATTCCGTAGGACTCCCAGCTGTACAGCACTTTCCGGCCACAAATCAGAAACATTAAAAATCATTTTTGCCCGCTTTATTCGGCTTAACCAAATTCCGGTGAGACCCAAGAAAAGTGGTGGGCTCTCAACAAGCAAATAGTCGGTGCAACGAAGCTTGAAACTACCTAACACTGCTGATGAAAGTGCAAACGAAAAGTAATTTGTCAGTCTTGGTAGGAAAGCAGCTTTCTGTGTAGGATAAATGAACGTACGAAAAACATCCGCTCCTTCAAGAAGTTCTCGGCGAAATATACCCCCATATCCAGGGTGAATTTTTCCGGTTGGGTAGTTAGGCATTGCCGTAATAACGGCTACCGAGTGCCCGCTACGAATAATATGCGCAACAATTTCAGAAAGTCTCTTTTGAGGAGCACCTATTTCAGGAGGGTAATACTGTGTTAAGACGGTAATGTGCACGCCGAACTAAACTTGCCTATAGTCTTGGCCCATTGTCCAAACATCAAAACCGGCAGGAGATCTTGGGGGCTAATAATGTTCTCTAACTGTGCTCAGCATATTCTCCAAATTGGCGTTGAAATTATTCCGAACCCTGTCTTGAAGAGTCTTCTGTCGCCCCCTCACCGATCAAACACCAAACAAGGAATTTATTTTCCTCACTTATGATGCTTCCATTGATACCAACGTTTTGGAATACGTCCCAGGCACCGTCGGGTCCATCGGCATTTGCTTTTGCCAACCAATAGAAGGCCAATTCAACATTTCTGGACGAGCGATAGGACTTAACATTCTTAAACGGAGAACCAACTGTAAAAGGGGCCTGACCTCCTTGGTTGCTCGGTTCCAAGATACTGGATAACTCAGCAAATACTGGTATCCGCCAACCTTTCCTTCCACCAACAACTTTTGAGGCACAGTACGACATTGCCGAAGACCAATCTCTCCTCTCACCATCAGGAGAACGTTCCCACACAAGACCAGTTTTCTTGTCTAACACGGCTTTTCCACCAAGTACGACAGTGAAGCGGCTCCTATGTCTTCGTGCTTGAGAAAAAGAATTTCTGAACGATCTTAGCTCAAAACCGTCGACTTGCGGCCCTAACGGATACCTATCAGTGTTGACAATAGGCACCAGCTCTTGAACCGTATTCTGGGCCAATGCATCCACGGACAACATGACTCCCAACACCAATGCAGTGATCGTCCATAGATACCGCCGCTCCGTCATTTGCTGGACTACCATGTGAAACATCGCTACACGCGTCCCTTATATTTTTAATTTGTATTGTAACAATTTTCTTCTTGTATATTCGAAGAATATTTAGAATTTTACCTTATTCTTCAAGGCACAGGATTATTCCTAAAGTAATCAACAGAAGCCGTAAAAGCTGGGGACTGAGTTGGATGGTTCCCCACATGTAGTCCTACTTCCGTTACAGCTAAATTATATATAAAGGAAGTTGCGGCAACCCAACTTTGCCCGTCGTCTGAATAGTCTAACGTCCACAGATCACCATTTCGATTCACCCTCAAGTAAAGTGGTGCGGTCAATGCCACGGACGTACTAGTTTTTACTGAAGCACTACTTCCACTCGCAATCGTAGCGGCAAAAATCTTCACATTCGTTCCATCATGATGAACCTCATATCGAAGCAACCTTTCATCAGTCTCTTGCACCACCAGCCCTTGAATTTCATAGCGAGTTGTCACAGGCGAGTCAAACTTCGCCTCGATTTCAAAATCCGTGTTGCTGGCCCCTTGCAGAAGCCGGGGAGCATACATTTGTCCGGGCCAGAGATTGTGGGAACTTCCTCCAGGAACTGCGACTTCCAGATGGGTACCTGTGAGCGCAAACGATGAATCATCAGACAATGGAGCACCTTCTAAGGGGTCAAAAAACCGCCAAAAGGAATTCAATGTCGTCGACGTAAACTCGTCCGAAAGAATAGTTGGTGTGTCCACAGCAATCATCACTTCATCAAAGGTACTTAACGCCGTATCGTCGGCTGTTAACCGCAGCACATACACCCCTGCCTGCGTAAAGCTCGCCGTCGTATCCACGGCCGTCGCATCCCCAAACGTCACCACGCCCGGCCCGCTCGTCATACTCCACACCGTGGTCAAGGTCGGAGGCGTCGGGAGCCCATCATCTGCCACCGTCCCATCCAACGTCGCCACGTTCGGCAACGTCACCGCCTGGTCCGCCCCCGCAGCCACCGTCGGCGCTTGGTTCGTCGCGGCCACCGTCACTGTCAGCTCATCAAAGGTACTTAACGCCGTATCGTCGGCTGTTAACCGCAGCACATACACCCCTGCCTGCGTAAAGCTCGCCGTCGTATCCACGGCCGTCGCATCCCCAAACGTCACCACGCCCGGCCCGCTCGTCATACTCCACACCGTGGTCAAGGTCGGAGGCGTCGGGAGCCCATCATCTGCCACCGTCCCATCCAACGTCGCCACGTTCGGCAACGTCACCGCCTGGTCCGCCCCCGCAGCCACCGTCGGCGCTTGGTTCGTCGCGGCCACCGTCACTGTCAGCTCATCAAAGGTACTTAACGCCGTATCGTCGGCTGTTAACCGCAGCACATACACCCCTGCCTGCGTAAAGCTCGCCGTCGTATCCACGGCCGTCGCATCCCCAAACGTCACCACGCCCGGCCCGCTCGTCATACTCCACACCGTGGTCAAGGTCGGAGGCGTCGGGAGCCCATCATCTGCCACCGTCCCATCCAACGTCGCCACGTTCGGCAACGTCACCGCCTGGTCCGCCCCCGCAGCCACCGTCGGCGCTTGGTTCGTCGCGGCCACCGTCACTGTCAGCTCATCAAAGGTACTTAACGCCGTATCGTCGGCTGTTAACCGCAGCACATACACCCCTGCCTGCGTAAAGCTCGCCGTCGTATCCACGGCCGTCGCATCCCCAAACGTCACCACGCCCGGCCCGCTCGTCATACTCCACACCGTGGTCAAGGTCGGAGGCGTCGGGAGCCCATCATCTGCCACCGTCCCATCCAACGTCGCCACGTTCGGCAACGTCACCGCCTGGTCCGCCCCCGCAGCCACCGTCGGCGCTTGGTTCGTGCTAGAGGCAGTATTTCTGAAATAATCGACCGAAGCCGTAAAAGCTGGGGACTGCGAAGGGTCAGCATGATGGTTCCCAGAAAAAATACCTACTCGGTTCACAACCATTGTGTGACTAAAGGAAGTGGCTGTTGTCCAACTCTGCCCATCATCTGAATAGTCGAGCGTCCACAGATCTCCAGACCGATTTACCCGTAGATAGTACGGTGCAGTCAACGCCACAGAAGCATTAGTTTTAATAGATGCATTCCCTCCATTGGTGATCGTAGTGGCAAAAATTCGGGCAGTTGATCCATTATGGTAGACATCGTAACGAATAAGCGTCTGATTGGTTTCTTGTACCACTAACCCTTGAATTTGAAACCGTTCATTTACACTTGAGTCAAATTTTGCTTCGATTTCAAAATTCATATTGCTGGCATTTTGCAAAAGCCGAGGAGCAAAAAGATTAGGCGGGTATAGATCATGCGAAGATCCTCCCGGAACTGCAATCTCTAAGTGATCGCCTGTGAGGTTGAACGACGAATCATCTGCAGACGACCCTCCAGCCAAGGGATCATAGAAACTCCAAAACGAATTCAGCGTAGGAGATGAGAATTCATCAGATTGAATTGCCGAACCGACGATGATGTTCATTGTTGCTTCGTTAGACGTATCACCCTCCGTGTCAGCTATCGTATACGTAAAACTGTCAGATCCGATAAATCCAGTATTCGGGGTATAAGTAATTTCTCCAGTTGTTGGATTTATGATCGTCGCCCCATTCTTTGTTCCACGAATCACTGTCACGGTAGCAGGATCTAAAGTCTGTCCATTAGCATCATCATTGCTTAATACGTTCAACACTACTGGAGTATCACTGACTGTGGCGCCTGAATCATCGAAGGCTGCAGGAGTATCCCCGATAGCAATGAAATTTGTGGCTCCAAAGGTTACATTAGCCCTATAGGCAACGAAAAGAAGAGAGCCTATAGGTTGAGGAGGGTTATTCAATGCCTGAATAAGAGAACCAGAACTTTCTGGTTGCCCATCTTCCCACACTTTTAATGTATACAACACTCCCCCTGTGACAGCCTGTGTACGTGATCGGAAGTTATAGGTTACACCTGGAACTAAGGTGAACCCGCTATCATCGACCGCTAGACGAATCTCGCTAGTTCCTATCCAATTCGAAATTTCAAGCCGCTCTGGGCCGACGGCAGGACGCACACGATACCATGCCAACGCTCCCATCGGAGCACCAGTAAGTGGTTGGTTTGTAACTGAAGATTCGGTGGAGTGCCCTCTCCATCCATGCGCTAACCCAACCGCCGCGCTATTGGTGTGGGTAAAGTTTGTGATCGTGATCTGTGTCTCAACTTCATAGTTTTCCCAACTCGACATATCACCAATAGCAAGAAGACGATCGTAGCCAGGTTCGATAATGCGCACCGAATCTGCCTGGGCTGAATCTATACGCCATTTTCCATCCACGACTTGTGCTAAATTGAGTATCTCACTCGTGGTCGTTGCCTGTGTCCAATCGATTGAATAGGGTAATGGCCACGTCACTCCAGGACTATAATTGACAGAAACATTCTTGGTGGTCACTTCCGAGTCCTGATCTATAGCCGTAAGTTTTACTGTGTTGTTACCCACTACAAAATCATCGGCATCAATGTCCGCGTTAAAATCCCCAGTTTCTTGAAGTCGAAAACCATCACTCCCAATAGAAAGGGGAACGGAGGGTCCACCATTTAGAGAATAGGTTAGTGCCAGCGAGGAGGTGGGACCATTTGGATCCGAAACATTACCCACAATATTTATCCATTCCTGAGCCCGTCCAACGTGACCAAAATTCTGATTCGTAGAATGCCAAACATCTATAATAGGAGCTGTGCTACTCGTTGCTGTGACCATAACCGTCACAGTGGCCACATTTGACGTATCTCCGTCTGTATCATCCACCGTATACGTAAAAACATCCATCCCGACAAAGCCCAGGTTAGGTGTATAAGAAACGGCTCCAGTCGTTTGATTAACAACTGTCGATCCATTCGGCGGATCACTTGCCACTACTGTGGTTACATCAATCGTCTGACCGTTAGCTTGATCATTAGCGAGCACCACAAAATTTCCCACTGGCGTGTCTTGTGAAGTACTTATTCCATCATCGACCGCAATAGGAGCCGCCATATTACTTGAAACCGTTGCAGTCACTGTCGCCGCATTCGAAGTATCCCCGTCGGTATCGTCCACCGTATATGTAAAGACATCTGTTCCAACAAAGCCTACATCAGGAGTATAGGTTATGGTGCCCGTAGAGACATTCACGACTGCCGTACCATTGACTGGATCGCTTGCCGCCACCGTCGTCACATTAATGGTCTGCCCATTAAGTTGATCATTATTTAACACCGCCACCTCAACCCCTAGTGTGTCTTGCTGGGTGTTGACCGTATCATCTACGGCGATGGGAGCGGCCGAACTATTAGTTACTGTGACCGTAACCGTTGCAGCATTCGATGTGTCTCCCTCAGTATCATCTACAATGTAAGTAAAAGAATCGACTCCTACAAAACCCACATCAGGGGTGTAAGTAAGATTTCCCGTAGTGGCATTTACGTCAACCGTTCCATTAGGCGGATCATTTGCCACCACGGTCGTCACATCAATGGTCTGCCCATTAGCATTATCATTAGCTAGAACATCTATCTCCTCCGGAGTATCCTGTTGAGTAGCGACCGAGTCATCAACGGCAATGGGAGAGACCAAGCCCGTATTCCGAAAATAATCGACTGAAGCCGTGAAGGCTGGGGATTGCGTGGGATGATTGCCTGTATGTATCCCAACCTCAGTAACGATAAGATTATGTGTGAAGGAAGTTGCCGTCACCCAGCTTTGCCCATCGCCTGAGTAATCAAGAGTCCAGACACTGCCACTTCGATTTACCCGAAGATAGTACGGCGCAGGCAAGGATATGGGAGCGTTGGTTTTTATAGAGGCACTGCTGCCATTTGTGATCGTCGCGGCAAAGATTTTGACGTTTGCCCCATCGTGGTGAATCTCATACCGAAGCAAGGTTTCATCGGTTTCTTGTACGACCACTCCCTGAATTTCGTATCTGGTTGTCACTGGAGAATCAAATTTGGCTTCGATCTCTAAATCAGTATCACTCGCCGCTTGGAGGACCCGTGGAGCCCACATCTGCCCGGGCCAGAGATTATGCGAACTTCCCCCTGGCACCGCGATTTCCAGATGAGTACCTGAGAGTGCAAACGACGAATCATCAGACGACGGAGCATTAGCTAGAGGATCGTAAAACCGCCAAAAGGAGTTTAGCGTTGGCGATGTAAATTCATCGGAGAGTATAATATTGCCAGCTGCTCCGCTGAATGACAGCTGTACAATAATAGAAACGAAACAAAGTAACAGCAGACCTGACCATAAGAAAAAACTGTGTCCTGCATGTTTAGACATCAGACAGCTGCTCCTACTCTGGAAAAAGCTATCTCATTTAAGAGATAAACTGTATCACCTGACACACTATATACAACAAAATTGCTAAAAAACAACGTTCCGAAAAACCGCAAAAAAGAGTTCACTGTTGTTTGTCTTATTGATTCTCTGACTTTTCTGCACTTATCCATAGATGCTCTTACATAATCTTACATAAATGGTCTTTCTATAGAACTAAATCACCATGATAATGCTCATTCAGATACCAGCAAAATACGCGCCATATTCCCATTCTTCATTATATGAAGGGAACAACAAGAATAGAGCTTTTAATTTCAGCACACTTCACACCTGCCACGATGCCCTCCTTGAAAATATGCCCCAGCCTGTAACATAGGTGTCGGAGCGGTTTAAAGGGGGCAGGTCAGAACTTCAAATAATCTATTCAAAATATTGTCATTTTTTTTTACACCTTCTCACACTCTCACACATTCATTTTTTCTGGTTTTTTTATATATTTAATGTTTCGTTACCCCCTATGAACCGTAGGTATACTTTACAATT
The DNA here is from genome assembly GCA_965223295.1 of Nitrospirales bacterium. Lineage (GTDB taxonomy): Bacteria > Nitrospirota > Nitrospiria > Nitrospirales > UBA8639 > Nitrospira_E. The sequence goes on from CBDCWC010000003.1 coordinate 283,976, forward strand.
CGATGAATGTTTTAATAATTTTATGTTCTTCGAAATCAGAAGACCAGAAGACGAAACGCAGCACACCCATAAAATATGAAACTTGTTCTACATTTAGATACAACTTATATCCTTTTAGATACATTTTTAGTTGTTCTAATGTGCATATCTCACGACTGTTAATAATCTTTTTTGAAACGATGACGAAAATTGTTGATATGAGTCATTCTTTGATACCCTTGACAGTCATGGTCTTAAAATTGCTTACTCAAACTCAAAGATAACAGATTCTATAGATCCCAGCGGGTTGCTTTCGTAATTTCTAGGTTAGGTGCGAACTTTGAATATGTTTTTGCCATTTCACGTCCCTGATATTGGGGACGAAGAAATCTGTTCGGTTGTTGAAACCCTCCGTTCTGGTTGGTTAACCACAGGATCAAAGGTCAAGCAGTTTGAGAGAGAATTTGCTGAACAGCTAGGAGTGAGCAATGCCGTGGCAGTCAATTCTTGCACAGCTGCTTTACATCTTGCCTTAGAAGCTATAGGCCTCAGCGAAGGAGACGAAGTCATCATTCCAACAATGACGTTCGCTGCAACGGCAGAGGTCGTACACTATTTTAAAGCCAAACCCGTGTTGGTGGATTGTCGAAAAGACACGCTTAATCTGAATGTTGAGCTAATTGAACGCGCAATAACCCCTAAGACCAAAGCGATTATCCCAGTTCATTTTGCTGGGCAACCCTGTGCCATGGATCAAATCCTGGCCATAGCTCATTCTCACCACCTTAAAGTCATTGAAGATGCTGCCCATGCCCTTCCCGCCAGGTATCAAGGAAAAAGGGTTGGAACCTTAGGAGATATCACCTGCTTTTCTTTTTATGCCACAAAAACGATGACCACAGGAGAAGGTGGCATGGCTACCACTGAGAATCCGGAATGGGCTCAACGGATGCGCATGTTGAGTCTTCACGGCATTTCACAGGATGCATGGAAACGCTACACCCCAGGAGGTTCTTGGTATTACGAAATCCGCCACCCTGGGTACAAATATAATCTAACCGATATTGCCGCAGCCTTGGGTATTCCACAACTCCGGAAATGCAACGAATTTAAGAGCACTCGGCAGCATATCGCCTCCCTCTACAATGAGGGATTCAGTCGGGTACCTGAAATCACAACGCCGCATGTGGACAAAAACATCGACCATGCCTGGCACCTGTATGTCATTCAGTTGAATCTCGAACAATTGAGAATCGGGCGAAATGAATTTATGGATCAATTAAAGAAACATGGAATAGGGACCAGCGTTCACTTCATTCCCTTACATCTTCATCCTTATTATCGAGATACCTTTGGCTATTTGCCAGAAAACTTTCCCGAAGCCAGCGCAGTGTTCGAACGTATTCTTTCTCTCCCGATCTACCCTAAAATGAGTGACGAAGATGTTCGCCATGTCATTCAAACAGTTTCTACCCTCATTAAAGAGTATCGCCGATGATGAAACGTGCTTTTGATATACTTGCAGCAGGTTTAGGACTTATCCTAGGTGCACCTATATTTCTTCTCCTCGCTTTCCTCGTCAAAATTGATTCACCGGGGCCTGTGTTCTTCAAACAAATTCGGGTTGGACAAGGTTTTCGGCATTTTTCTATTTTAAAATTTCGCACCATGCACGCGAATGTCTCAAAGGAAGGTGGAGAACTCACAATCGGACAAGATCCACGGATCACAGGGCTCGGAAAAGTCTTACGTCAGCTTAAGCTTGACGAACTTCCACAACTTTTGAATGTCATAAGGGGCGAGATGAGTCTCGTGGGGCCGAGACCCGAAGTTCCCCAATACGTTGACCAGTTTCGTGAAGACTATGCGGAAATTTTAGAGGTTCGCCCAGGCTTAGTGGACCTTGCTTCCCTTAAGTATATTGATGAACAGATGATACTCGGAAATGCCATAAATCCTGAAGAGGAATATCTCAAGACGATTCTCCCGGACAAAATCCGATTGGCTAAGTTATACGTTGCGCATTCCTCCTTTCTCATCGACGTAACAATTATTCTGCAGACCTTACTTAAAATCGTTGGGATTCAAACCAACCTCTTAGTTGACAGTACGCAAAAAGACCGGGAAGAAATCTTCGTTCTACCGAACTCTTCCATTCGTACTCATATTTTAAAGCATCGACATAAACTTGTCGTGACATTGGATTTAGGGCTTATCATATTAGCTAACTATATGGCTTTCTGGTTGAGATTTGATGGGCATATTCCATCAGAGATAAGCCACATGTTTTTCCAACTCTTCCCTATTCTCCTTCTGGTTAGAGGAGTTTCTTTTTCCTTATTTCGATTGAACGAAGGACTTTGGCGGTATATCGGACTTTGGGATGTCAAAAACATCATTTGGGGAGTCCTTTCCGGAACCATTGTATATTTTCTTATTGTTCATTTCGGACTCGGATTTACTGAGTACCCTCGATCAGTGTTTGTCATTGACAGTATGTTATTGATCAGCCTTCTTGTTGGCATTCGACTCGTGGTCCGTCTATTTCGGATAGACAGAACCTCTAAACGCTCAAAACGTGTCTTGATTATCGGAGCAGGAAATACCGGAGAAAAAATTGTTCGAGAAATGCAAGAACATCCATCATGTGCCTATTCACCAATTGGATTTCTTGACGATGATCCGTTGAAATTAGGACAGAGAATTCATGGAGTGAAAGTCCTTAGCACGTTAAAAGACCTTCCCAGAATTCTGGAGCTAGAAAATCCTGCAGAAATCTTAGTAGCGTTATCCCAATCAAATACCAATACTATCCGAAGCATCGTGAGTACCTTGGAGCCTTATAAGATTCCAATCAAAACCCTGCCAAAATTAGAAGACATTCTCAATGGAAAAGTCACAATTGGCCAAATCAGAGACTTAAAAATCGAAGACTTGCTCCAACGTCCCCCCGTGGGTATTGCGCGACAGATCCTTCCCCATTTTATCAAGGGCCGGCGAATCATGGTTACTGGTGCGGGAGGCTCTATTGGTTCGGAACTGTGCCGTCAGATTGTGTCATATAGCCCCGAAGCACTCATTCTGTATGAACGACATGAGAATAGTCTCTATCAGATTGCAAGTGAGCTGACCGACAGTGGACATTCTACCATCACACATGAGGTTTTAGGCGACATCACTGATTCTCTTCATCTCAAGGAAACGATGCAGAAGCATAAACCTCATGTCGTTTTCCATGCAGCAGCACATAAGCACGTCCCGTTAATGGAATCGAATCCCTGCGAAGCCTTTAAAAATAATATCCTTGGAACCCACCGCGTCGCAAAAGCCGCCCAACAAGCTGGAGTAGAACGATTTGTCTTGATTTCGACAGACAAGGCTGTGAATCCCACCAGCGTGATGGGAGCCACAAAGCGAGGAGCCGAATTGGTCGTGAGAAGCTTGGCTCAAACAAGCCAAACGTGCTTTTTGACTGTCCGATTTGGAAATGTACTAGGGAGCAACGGAAGCGTGGTGCCAAGATTTCAGAAACAAATTCGTGCAGGCGGACCGGTAACCGTGACACACCCCGACGTTCGTCGGTACTTCATGTCAATTCCCGAAGCCGTTGAATTGGTACTACAAACCTCAACACTCAGTGAGCAAGGAGCTCTTTACGTATTAGATATGGGTCAACAAATAAAGCTGTTAGATTTGGCACGCCACCTCATTCGTCTCTCTGGATTTCTCCCTGAAAAGGAAATTCCTATCCAGTTTGTGGGTCTTCGACAAGGAGAAAAGCTAGAAGAAGAGCTAGTAGGAACTGGCGAAAAAACAGACCGTTCCCCAATAGAGAAAATTTTCCAAATAAAATCTGAAACTTCTCAAGACTTCACATTACTCAATCAGGTACTCGAAACCTTTAAAAATGTAAGCTTTTTGAACTCTCCATCGTTCGTGATACATCAATTGCAACAACTTGTTCCAACATTTTTACACTCTGAGAATGACAGGGTAGTTGAAAACTGGGAACCCTGCATAGAAAATGTTCACAACGATTCGAAAACAATTCTCGTTGTCGACGATGATGAATCTGGACGAAGAGCTATACGGGCTCTCCTGGAAAATGAAGGATATACATGTCTTGAGGCAGAACACGGAGGCAAGGCATTGGATCTTCTGGGCCAGGCTCAGGTGGACCTGGTCATCACCGACAATAGAATGCCTGTCTTAACTGGATTAGACTTTCTTGAACAGCTGTCAAAATCAGCACCCTCTAAGCTGCTTCCAGTGGTTGTTTTTAGTGGCAATTTAGGCCCACAGGATAAGGAGAGAGCGTTCAAAGCTGGTGCCTGCGCGGTTCTCGACAAACCTCATGGTGTGGTAAAATTAGTGCCAAAGATCAATCAAATCTTTACTCAACAGAGTACAAGTAGCAGGGAAAGAGTCATGCCTCACGTCAACTAGTTCTCTACGTTCCCTTGGCCTTGCAATCTGATATCTTCGCTCTTTACTATAAGTCAGATATCTCACCACTTGTACCTTGAGGGGAAGGTTTATCAAAACACTATGAACAGAATACGTTTTTTAAATTTAGTGACGCTATGTTTTATGATGACTGCCTGCCAATCGGTCGGAAGCGGTTTAAAGACAGTTGATGTCTCTGAATTAGATTCCAATGGCTTTCCTATCCACACGTCAAATCAAAATCCTGACAACGAGAGATATATCATCAAGCCGGGTGATCAGTTAAGCGTGAAATTCTTTTTCAACCCCGAATTAAATGAAGAAGATCTGATAGTTCGGCCTGATGGATTTATTTCGCTTCAATTGGCACATGAAATCCAGACAGCGGGTCTTACTCCATCGGAACTGACCAAGATCTTAGCAAAAAAGTACGCTGGACAGCTCAAAAATCCTGAAATTGCGGTGATCGTCCGATCAATCAAAGAGGCCAACAAAATTTATGTCGATGGTCAAGTTGGGGCACCGGGAGAATTTGAAATGATTGGAACCCTCACCGTGTTACAGGCCATTTCCCTCGCCAGAGGGATGACTGAAGACACCGCTGACAAGAATAACGTGGTAGTCATACGCCGTGATCAGGGCGGCAAGCCATTCGCCATAAAGGTCGATCTAAATGCAGCACTCAGTGGAAGAGATCTCACTCAAAACATTCAGTTACTGCCTCATGACACTGTCTATGTACCAAGATCGTTTTGGTGAGGCCATGATGAGAATAGGAGCTTTTCAGATGACATCGTCCCGCCCAAGACATTTCTCAATGATAGTGGGAACTTCGCACCGAACGTACCGGTGGCTCGTATTCATATCTTTTATGATTTTACCCCAGATGGACATCGCAGAACTTCAAGCGATTGCTCAGACTTTACCTCAATCAGAAATTGAAGGCTCTTTGAGCCAGGAAAGTTTGGATGAAGCAGCGAATCAAACCTACTCCATCATGCAACAACAGCTTCAGGCGTATCAGAAACGGTTAGAAGCCTCTGAACGTCGGCTACAGGACTTCAAACAAATACATGGCATCATTTCGCTTGAAACTCAAATCAATCTTCTTCTTCAGCAACGTAATGCGCTAGATGACTCGTTTAAAATAGAACAGAATCGCGCTCAGGGCCTTCGAGAAAAGTTGGCTTGGGTACAAGATAGAATTAGCCAGGTGCCTAAAGAAATTCCCTTGTCGAGTGTTTTGAGCTCCGAACAAGGAATTATAGGCCAGGCCAAAAATAATTTACTTACACTTCAACTGCAGGAACAAGAACTCCTAAATAAATATACTGAAAAAAACCCCCATGTCCAATCGCTTCGAAAAGAAATGGAATTAGTTTCTCAGTTTATCGAGGAACAAGAGGCCAACTTGGCGGGAAGCGTGACGACAGGAAAGAACCCGTTGTATCAGGAAATGGAAATGCAGCTCTTTCATACTCAGGCTGATCTGGTTTCGGCCAAAGCTCAAAGTCAAGTCATTGCTCAACAAATTTCTGAAATTGATAAAAAACTTGAGGAGCTTCGAAGCTTAGAAGTTGAATTTGAGGAATTGAGCCGCCAGGTTAAAGCCGATGAAAGAAATTACTTGAATTATCTCACCAAAGTTGGAACGACCCCTCCGCAAGATTACCAGATTCAGGTTGGGGATCATCTTGACATTAAATTCTTTTTCAACCCTGAACTAAATGAATCTGTTTTGGTGAGACCCGATGGCCGAATTGCCTTGCAATTAGTAGGTGAATTTCCTGTCGTTGGACATACAGTTAAAGAATTACGAGAAATCCTGATGAAGAATTATTCAACCCAACTCAAGAACCCCGAAGTTGCGGTATTACTTCGGTCCTCGAATGTTCCAGGAGACAGTGTAGGAGCAATCGAGGCTGAACCCCGCTCAGAGAATCACAATGGACGATGAAACCATAATTGAAAATGCCGTGGCACCCTATCCTTTAGGAAGTTTGCGAGACATTCTCACAACCATTTTTAAGCACAGAGGTAAAATCCTCCTAGGTTTCCTTCTAGCATTCCTACCTGTCATCGGATGGGTCTTTTTATCCACGCCCCACTTTATGGCTGATGCCAGTATCGTACTAAAATTTGGAAGAGAACATATCGTACGACCAGAAGTAGGCACTGCAAAAGAATATGTAGACTTTGACCAAGGGGCGGCGATTCAAACAGAGCTCAATATAATTTTTAGTAGAGATCTAGCTAGAAAAATCGTACAGAGCATCGGAATTCATAACCTCTACCCTCAGTTAGCTGACTCTCCACTCGAGGAAAGTCAACTCATCGCTTCCGCTACATCCAAATTTTTAAAAAATTTGACGGCTGATTCTGTGAACTATTCTAATGTGATTGAACTGACATTCTCACATCATGATCCACAAATAGCAGCAACAGCCCTCAACACTCTTATTGATTTGTTGAAGGGGAAACACCTTCAAGTGTTTAGTGATCCCAAGGCCTCATTTTTAACGAATCAACTACAGAGCTATGAAAAAAAGCTCAAAGATTCAGAGGAAGGACTGCAAAATTTTAAACGCAAACACAACCTTTCTTCTCCTCTAAAGCAACATCAACAACGCCTTCTTGATCAGAGGGCAGAATTGGATACGGAATATAAAAAAATCAGGAATGAAATACAAGGCCTAAAAAGCAAAAGTATAGCACTTGAAGCACAACTGAAAACAGTTCCCCAGACTATTCCACTTACCACTACGGAAGGAGAAGGGGTTTTAAAACAAGCCCGTGAAGATTTGTTTGAGCTCAAGCGCCAGGAACAGAGTCTGTTGGGGAAGTACACGGAAGACAGTCTTCCCATTCAAAACCTTCAAAAAGAAATTGAACTTCTAGAGATATTTATCAGTCAACAACCCAATGACGAACGTTCAAACACCGTCACAAGTGGGAAAAACCCCATCTTTCAAAACCTGGAGATTGCAAAACTAGAAACTTCCTCTGCTCTTAAAACGAAACAGGCTAGCATGGAAGTCATTGCTGATCAAATCAAGGAGCTGGACAATAAAATTTTGAGTCTTGATCAATTAAATGAAGAACTAACAGTGCTGGAAAGGCAAAAAACGACAGATGAACAAAATGTTCAATTGTATCTGGGAAAAGTGGAAGAAGCCAAAGTTTCAGAAGAGATGGATCGCCTCCACATGTCCAATATTAGCGTCATCCAAGCAGCAGAAGTCCCTCTACAGCCGACTGGTCGCTCAGCCACACTTAAACTGTTGCTAGGAACTCTCCTTAGCACAGTCGTCGGCTTTGGCATTGCATTCCTTTCTGAATTCTTGGGTGGCACATACACAAGGCCAGCTCAAGCCACGCAAGATTTAGGGCTTCCAGTGCTGGCTTCTTTCTATCAAAAAAGTGCGAGTTAGACAATGTACCTATCTTTTTATGGGCTTCAAAAAGAACCATTTCATACCACACCCGATCCCCACTTTCTTTTTTTAAGTCCCAGCCATAAAGAAGCTCTTGGCACAATTATTTATGGTATAGAAAAAAAGAAAGGATTTGTGGCGATACTTGGGGAAGTCGGTGTCGGCAAAACAACTATTCTGCGAGCTTATCTTGAAGGTAAGCGTCAGAACAAACACAAAACGGTATATATATTCAACCCAGTACTGACGTATCAGGAACTTCTGAAGTCCATACTACGCGGGCTGGATCTAGTTCCAACTCATAGTGATCTCAGTGAAATGATCAACCAACTCCATGAAGCACTCATCATGGAATATCGCTCCAACAGTACTGTGGTCGTCGTCATCGACGAAGCTCAAAACATCCCTATAGATACGCTGGAAAACCTTCGAATGCTCTCTAACCTTGAAACCTCAACCGATAAACTTATTCAATTTATCTTAATTGGCCAGCCCGAACTTGAAGCACTACTCAACCAACCAAGGTTGCGTCAGCTTCAACAACGAATAGCCATTCAAGCAACAATTACCACTCTGACGCTCAAAGAAAGTCAAGATTACATCAAACATCGCATTGCAAGAGCTTCAACTGGTGAACCACGGGTATTTTCCAAGGGGGCCATACAGCTTATTTGTAAGCATGCACAAGGAGTTCCACGACGCATTAATATGATTTGCGATAATTCACTTAGCACTGGATTTGGGTATCAGGAAAAACCTGTGACAACTAAAGTCGTGAAAGAGATCATTGGTGATGGAAGCACACCCGGGTCCTTTCGTCCGTTTAAATGGGTAGCTGCCATCGCGGCTGGCGCCATTTTGTTCTCAGGATTTTTTATTTGGAAAAACTATCCTCTTAAGGAGAATTTTGACATCTTATCTATTTTCTCAGATAGATCATCCGCCTCAAACACTCAGGTGATGGCACAAAAGATATCCGCAGAGACTACTGGGTCAGTCATCGAGCAGGTAAGAGATATGAACGAAAACGAAACCCTCTTAGAGGCTTCCCCACCTCAAGCTTTCAATGATATTTCCGAAAAATCTTTATTGCAGAGTTCCTCCTTAAACAAAACGCAATCTCCAGGGAAAGAGATTCAAAAAACAATCGCTAAGGACGACAAAAAAGTTCCTGTGGCACTAGAAGAAACAGTTCCTAGTACTATCTTTCCTAAACAACAACCACCTGATAAAACTCAGACCGGACCTAACACCATGATCCTTAGCCAATCAAAGTCTTTTCCGAGGCAAGATTCGACCTCTCCTAGAGTGCGGTCAGTGAATAGCGGAGAAAGCCTCAGCCAAATCACCAAGGAAGTGTATGGCTCATTTGCTCCGGAGCATCTTTCATGGATCACACAACATAATCCAGACATAGTTGACCCAGATCTTATCCATGTTGGACAGCAATTGGTACTCCCGGATTTTTCCAAGGAGTAATGTGATTCAATGAGTAAAATTTACGACGCTCTGCAAATTGCATACGGCGAACGACTCATTACTGAGAACGGATCAAAGGCTGCACCAGCTGTCAGCTCGTCTGCTCTTCTAAAAATAGACAGCCCATTTTCTATTTCTCGGCAGTACAAGGAGGCAGAACTTCTAGGGCTTGCCCAACATATTGCAGCCCGACTAGGGGATCCAAAGAAAAATGTCATTCAATTCATTGGCACTCAAAAAGGGGAAGGAACTTCTACGCTGGTCCGAGAGTTCGCTATGGTTTTAGCTCAACATAGCACCAAACCAATATTGCTGGTTGAAGCTGATTTAATCCAACCTTCACAGTATCAGGCCTTTGGCATTGATCCCAAACCGCCATTAGAGAATCTTTTTGAAGAGGGAAAAGCTCTTGAAGGAGTGGTATCTCAAATTGAGGAATCAAATCTCTATGTTGCAACTCTCTCATCGAAAGTGCAGTCCGCTCTTACGGGACAAACCAAGAGTCATGGGAAGACAATGTGGGATAGGGTTCGGGACGAATTTGGACTAATCTTAATTGACTCGTCTCCAGCTCGTGTTACCCCAGATAGCCTGGCACTTTGCAATACCGTCGACGGAATTGTTTTCGTGTTGCAAGCTGAAAAAACTCGCTCGACTGTTGCCAATAGTGTCAAGGAACAGATTTTTATGCGTGGCGGGAATATATTGGGGCTCGTTCTGACCAAGCTCAAGTTTCACATCCCCGAAGGTATTTACAAGTTACTTTAGTAGGTTCCGCCTGCCAAAAGCTTAAGTGGCATCCATGCCGAGACTCTCATCTTCTCATTACCAGGTCCACCTCGATTAACCATACGTAGCTACCTGTTTCTACTTTGTCTGTAGGCAAGTTCGAGACGATTCACATTTAACCAGGTAAGCTGGTTTCTGAAGAGTACTATATAGCTTTGCTCATTGAAAATGAAGCCAAAGGTAACCAATAAGCGATTGAGTTTCTCTTCTCAAAGCGCTCCTTGAAGAGACACCATAATAGAGTTGGCATAGAAATCAAATTGGTTAACGTTGGAAAACCGTCTCTGGAAAATGTATTCTAGCCGAAACCCTAACCATTTCACAGTTCGGTAATCCAATCCTAGTCTGCTAGTTATCTGATTATCGCGTCTATCTGACCTAAGTCCACTATTTGATTGATCGTTAAACTTATTGTTGACAAATCTCATTCCACCTCTCAATGCAGCACGTTTTCCCATCTGTTGTGTCGCTAGAAGAGAAGCTCCGGTTTGTGTGATGACAGAACTTGAAAACACACCAGATTGACGATTTCCCCGAAAAGCACCAAGGTTCATATTGAACCTCGAAGTAGGATTCCAATTAAGGTTTCCTTGCATAAAGAATATATCGTTCCCCTGCCCACCATCACTAAAACGCGAACCCGCTGGCTGAGTGATCGGGGCATGATCAAAATTTAGAACTTGGTACCCAGCACGAAATTCTCCTGAAAGCCGACTGGTCGCAGCTAACCGCACGCCTGTACTGATCGTATACGAGAAGCTGTCCAACTGGTTATTTTCTTCAAAATCATTGTCATTGATTTCGAAACTTAACAACGGAGCAATCTTTGGAGAAACAGGAACAAAAAAGGTCGCATCTGCTCCCGTTGATCGTAGATCTCGAATGGGCGCCTGGTTATTATTTTCATAGTTCCATTTCGTGAAAAAAAACCTAAATCTAAATCCTATTTGAGATCCCAGTTTCTCCACTTGCCCAACGAAGGAATCCGTATTCCATGTCGTCAGATCTCTTTGTTGAAGGTCAAATTCAGAACCTCTCTGATCAAATCCCTCAATATGACCGCCTTTTAACTTGACTTTTAACCCGACAGGAAAATCTAAATTTAATTGACCCATAACTTCTTGGCTCAAAGCATTATTTTCTGAGAAACGTTGAAAATACTGTTGACTCGCGCGATAGTCAGCCATCAGCTGATGCCGCCCACCAAAAGGAAGAATGGCTTGAAGTCCAGGAGAAATGTTATAAATAAAATCACTACGTCTTCTTTTGTCAATTCTAAAAATATTATCTGAATAGATTACTGCCCCACCCAAAAATGGATGCAGTATTACCGGACCTGCCCTTAAGCCCGTTCCAGGAAAATTTCTGAGAAAAGAAATCTGGTGAAATGGTGCAGCACCTCCAGTGAATGCATATGAAGCTTGGGAAACTTGCGCCCAGCACCTTTCAGAGGGTTCTATGAAAGAAAATCCTAGATAGAGACAAAAAACATATACCCAACATCTCCTTGACCGCAGCCAGGTTGATCCACCTCTGACTAATATTTCGCTGGACTGAGATTTATGCCCCATTCATACTCACCCACGGTAATTTTTTCTTGGGATTAGAGATTTCAACATACAGATCCCACAATAAGAACCCTATTTCTCAAATGCAAACATGATTTTCCCAACTAGGGTGGGAGTTAGGAGGAAGAATTTGACTAGAAGCTAGAAGCCTATACGGCATACTCCCAAGTAGTTACAATCACTTTTATCACGATTGCTGATTTTGTGCGACGGATGCAGGAGGATTTCTTTTTCTTACAGTGCCTCAAGGCGATCAAAAATAAACGGTTGTTCTCTATGGTGCCGGAGCCCGGACTTGAACCGGGACGGGCCGTTAAGCCCGAGGGATTTTAAGTCCCTTGCGTCTGCCTATTCCGCCACTCCGGCATGAAGCAGGATCCCGGAGCAGACTCTACCACTCCGTGAAAACGCAGGGCAAGATTTCTCAGGCGCATCTCAGGCTTTCCATGATTACCATGGCTTTTTTCGTAGAAAAAAAAGGAGGATGCGAAATCTTCGCATCCTCCTCTAACAAACACATCAAATCACCCCATTCATCAAGGGGGTAAATGGTGAATTTACGATTGATTCATTCGTACCACCATATGACTTCGACGATTTTCTTGAAAGCAATTCTCATTGGAATCCTGACAGGCAGGTCGTTCTTTGCCATAGGACACGATTTTAATTCGATGTCTCTGCACGCCCAAATTCACTAAATATTCTCGGGCTGCTTCTGCTCGTTTTTTCCCAAGCACAAGATTGTAATCTTGCGTTCCTCGTTGATCACAATGACCCTCAATCGTTAAGGCTTTCGTAGGATTCGCATGCAGCCATTGGGCACCTTCCTCCAGATAGCGTGCGGCCTCATTGGAAATACTCCAACTGTCAAACCCAAAGTATATATCATGCACACGACCTCCAGATCCACTGCTAGAGTTACTGGTGCCAAAAGGTTCTATCTCTGACTCCCTCATCCGCATCGAACCGGAGTCTCTATTATCATTGGCTTGGGCAATGTTCGAATCGGGATTAACATATTCTGGCGACGGTCCGCCGTTTTCCCGCAGATAAGCTTGAGCCCACGATTCTGGATTAGATTCCATGGCAGAAGCCGAGCTATCACTAAATCCATCCACAGCGCCGTAATTGGGCCCACTTCCTGGGACTCCCGAATAATCATGCCCATAGTTTGAACGGCTTCCAATTCCACTTCCGTTGGAATCGCCGTTTGATGAGGGATCTCCATAAAACTCTTGACTGCTCTCGCCTCCTCGCAGATACGCATTCGCCCAGGCTTCGGGATCTGGATTGCTTGACGCTGCTGACCCACTTCCAAAGCCGGTGACTGGACCATGGTTAGGACCGGAACCATTCACCCCACCATATTGCTGTCCATAATCGGAGCCACTCCCTGGTTCTGATGAAGCTCCCCCATTCATATCTGAGTCCCCATCTCCACTATTTGACAAATTCGGTGACAATCCCTGACCTGTTCCAGAGTACGGACGACTGCCGTTCACTCTGCCCCCCTGCATCGTTGTGCCATCAGCGTTGCGAACCATTCTATCGGCAGTCCCATTCATTTCCTCTTCGCTAGAGATCATCTCATCGCCCTCTGAATTTGCTCCATATTCTAGGGAATGCCCACTACACCCTGAGACCATAAAAGCCCCAAACACGATAGCAAGAAAAAGCCTATTGTTGGTTTGACTCACGCCCATGAAATCCTCCTGGTGTAATGGTTTCTAGTTTCATTGAATTCTTGCATTTTCTACTCAATCTTCTTCGTGAACGACAGATGGAACATCTCCCTTTCATGGGGATGATGAACAAGCTGACATATTACCTTTGTCGGCATATCCAACTTGAAACTTAAGGACTCCCTATAACCGCACCAAATACCCGGGGACGTCTCTCATCTAGAGGCAACCCCCAAAGCAAGGGAGGCTGTAGGCACATCTTCAGTCAGTCTACAGTAAAGACCCACTGCCTAGGGGAAAGGGAAAGCAGGATGGCAAATCTGCCTTAAATATTGAGATAACCTATCTGGCTCAACATGAAGTTGAGGAATCAAAGCTACAGAAAAGGAGCCCGTAAGTTCTTACTGGCTACGAAGAGGAGAGAGACGGAAGGACCACAGTCTGGTACCATTTCCAAAAACGGGCAACCCCCTCAGGAACAGAAGTCTGAGGATCGTACTGCAAAAGCTTTCGCGTCTTCGAAATATCTGCAAAGGTATAAGCAATATCGGCACTCATCATGGGAGTCGAAGTTAATTTAGCATTACCTCCAGCTAACTGTTCAATGCCTTTTACAAAATCAGATAACAGGACAGGCTCTCCCCTACCTAGATTTAAGATTTCATAACCCAGAGGATGATCGACCGCTGATATAAGCCCACTGACAATGTCCTCGACATACGTCCAATCCCGATGCATATTGCCGTTGTTATAAAGAGGAACCTCGCAACCCGTAAAAATGTTATCCAACACTTTGTAGGCCATCATATCCGGACGGCCGCGCGGGCCATAGACCGTAAAAAATCGAAAGACAGTAGCATTCAGCCCATAAAGATGGTGGTACGTATAACACAACATCTCGCTGGCTCGCTTACTCGCTGCGTAAGGTGCTAACGGCAGCGCACAGGTGTCTTCGGGAACAAAGGGCACTGTTTTTGTATTTCCATAGACAGAAGAAGTCGATGCAAAAACAAATGTCGGAAAAATTTTAGAATTGGAAGACCCAATTCTTCCAACTGCCGCATCAAGTAAAGCCAGCGTTCCCATGACATTCACATCATAATATAAGCCAGGATCATCAATGGACACCCGCACACCCGCCATGGCTGCTAAGTGCACAATCGCATCAAATTCATGGTCGGAAAAAAGATCGGCAACGAGTTGCCGATCGCGAATGTCTCCCTTTAGAAACTGAAAGGTCCCAGGCCACTTATTCTCCAGTGCCTGCTCTGTCACTTCACGAAGGTTGGATTCCTTTCGGGATGGATCATAATAATCATTCAAATTATCAAGTCCAATGACCTGATCTCCTCGTTTCACGAGTTGTTCAACCGCATGACTCCCAATGAACCCAGCTGCCCCCGTCACTAGTATTTTTTTGCTCACATCACATCTCCCTACAAAATTTCGACAAACCTTTTGTTTTCATGAGAATTTTAACACCAAAGGCTTCATTTCGGTAACTTTCTTGAAAAGCTTAATCCTCGACAGCATGAAGACTTGCTGTCCCTCACCTATGTTGAGGGGCAATCGTTCCATTGTTACAATATCGACATCATGAAAATTTCGGCCGCCAAAACCGTTGATATACCTGATACCCAAGAGACGACGGATTTAGGAACCGGCAAGGATTTCGAAGCCGAAGTGGTCGTGTTCAACTGTGATTGTCATACCTACCAAGAAGTCATCACCTTATTTTGTCAAATTATTCCAGGCATGACTCCCCCAAAAGCTTTTGAATTGGCATGGCAAATTGATCATCAAGGTAGTGCAATCGTCTTCCGTGGTGATATTAAGCAAGCCAATGATATTGGAAAGAAACTCGCAAGCGGGGGGTTACGTATTGAAGTCCGGCATTGAATTCAAAATTTGAGATCTTGGAAACCGTATTTATTTCTTTTTAGCAATGCGAGGTTTTTTAACAGCAACAATTTTTTTGGTTTGAGGTCTCGGCGAAACCGATTTTTTCTTAACTGGACTGCCTTTCTTTATTGATGCCTTTTTCGTGGAAGGCGGTTTCGTCGATTTTTGGGATACGATCGATTGGGACGTCTTCGTTTTTAACTTTAATTGTGACGACCTCTGGGCAGCAGCTTTTGGTTTTTTTGCTTTCCCTTTCGTGCCATTAGAATCCCCCAGAGGTAGCTTCCCAGCCTTTTCTTTACTCTTTGAGGCTTTAGAACCCGATTTTCCTGAACCATTAGAGGGCTTGGGATCAGGGAAGGAAGGCAGTTTTTTCTTTTTTAGAGCCTCCCCAGAAAAAACCTTCACTTGGTACAGTTCAAATAACAAATCAATAGATTTTTGATCCCCTTTTCTTGCAAGAGTCAGAAGACGACGGCGCTGATTCATTTCCTCTTCTTCCGTATGGGAAGTTACTCGCCGTTCCATATATTCAAACCCTTTCTTTGGTTAAAAGGCCACCATTGAGGCAACGAAATAGGCGGGATACTATCATACATGATTACCTTCCCTATTGGCAATATTCCCTAATGAACTTTTCTAGCACTTCACAACTAATTAATGGTCAGAAGGAAGAGAAGGTAGGGAACCGGGAATTATGGGAGAGGTGATACGGAAAAGCGACATGCAAAACGTGTCAGTCCTCTTTTCGTTACTCGAAGAGGACTGGCACGTCTAGACAAGATTGACGGATGAAATTATTGGCAGCACAGTGGGCTCATAATGTTTCAAGCGTTGATTTCGCTTCGTCGGATCCTGGAAATTTTGGACTGAGTTGGAAGGCCGCCTCCAAGGTTTTTTTAGCTTTCTCCTGGTCTCCATTTTTAAATTGGGCCATACCTAAATGATACTGAACGACCGGATTTTCAGGTAACTTTTCTGCAGCCTCCTGCAACAGCGAAACAGCCTTTAAATAGGCATTCTTTTTATAATAGATCCATCCCAGCGTGTCAGCAATATGTGGATTGTCGGCTTGCTGCGCTCGCGCATTTTCAGCAAACGACAAGGCTTCATCTAAATTCCCGTCATTCTCAGACATGAGCCATGCAAGATTGTTTGCCGCTGGAGAAAACTTTGGTTCAATCTCTAACGTCTTTTTATAATGGGCCTGAGCCTTCTGGACTTCATTTTGTTGTTCCGCAATCATCCCCAAAATCATATGTGCGGAAGCGGCCTTCGGATTTTTTTCTAAAAGTCGTTCATATTCTTGGACCGCTTCATCCGTTCGATTGGTTCGCCGATAGAGCTCAGCAAGATTCATATACGAGACCTGCAGTTGATCGTTAAGTTCTAACGATTTTTTGAACGCTTCTTCAGCCTTGTCTGCTTCATTCGCCTGCATCCAAAGCCCACCCAATAAATTATATAAAAATGGATTATCTGGCGAGAATTCAAGCTGTCGCTGCACACGGTCTCGAGCTTGAGCTGCCTCTCCGCGACTCACTCGTATGCTCGCAATTTGAGCAACAGCTTGGGCAAATTTCGGATTATGCTGTAAGGCCTCTTCAAAGTGAGCGAGAGCCGCATCGTATTGTTTATCCTGTCGAGCAATTAAACCCAATTGATAATGTGATGTTGGATCTTGTGGAATTTGCCTGACAATCGCTTCGTACACCTTTTTGGCCTGTGAAATATCTTTTTTCTTGAGATAGGCTTGACCTAATAAATGAACAGCTTGCACATCTCGAGGATTGAGCCGAATCGCTATCTGCGCTTCTTCAATAGCCAGCTTATAAGAACCCTCCGCCATATGGACTAAAGCCATAGCCTTACGGATTCCCCGATCTTGCGGAGCAAGTTTGACCGCTTCATTTAACTCTTGAATTGCCTGAGAGATATTCTGTTTTGTCGCAAATGCCACCCCTAAATATTGATGAGCCATCGCCTGGTTAGGCTCTTCTTTAATGACTTTTTGAAAAATAGGAATAGCCTCATCCGTCTGCCCTCTCCCTAACAACAAGCGGGCTTGGAAGACCTGGGGTAACGAATCATTCTGATCGGTTTTTAATGCCGCCGCGATTAACGGCTCAGCATCTTCCCATTGCCGATTATCCAAGTGAAAATTGATCACGGCATTGCGAGCCGTTTTAGATTCTGGGTTAAGCGCAACGGCTTGTTGAAAATGTTCCAGCGCTTTAGCCCCTGCTCCCATAAATGTATAAAATTCCCCCAATAAAATTTGAGGTGTTTCATAAGCAGGCTTTCGATTGGCAAATTTCTGGTACACCTCTTCAGCTTTTTTCCACTGTTGACTTGCCACATAATATTTGCCTAATTTTGTATAGTAACGATCATTGTCGGGGTCTAACTCTAAGGCTCCCTGAAATTGTGCTTCTGCCTCATCCTGTTTGCCTTGTAGGAGCAGCAAATCACCCTTGGCTAATATGAGCACCGTTGAGGTTTTATTTCGTTCGAGTCCTTGCTCCAAGCTCGCTTCAGCCTCTTCTGGTTTTTTCATCGCTAGATAGGCTCGCGCCAAATCAAGATAGATCTGTTCATTATCGGGATCCAACTCTAGCGATTTTTTCAATTCGGCTATACCGGCCTCAAATTCTTTCTCCACGATCAAACTACGACCACGAAGCAAATGTCCTTTAGGATCTTGAGGGGAAGACGCTAAAACAATATCGGCTCGCTCTTTGGCTTTTTTAGGTTTCTGGGACAGCAAATAAAACTCTCCCAATTTTAATTGGGCATCGTGAATGGTCGGATCAATCTCCACAGCCTTCGTCAGTTCTCCAAAGGCCGCCCGTAAGTCCGGCATCCCTCCGAGCTTCAAATGGATAAGGGCTAGTTGATGATAGGCATTGGCATCACTGGGATCTAATTGGATAATATTCTTAAATTCGATAAGAGCTTCTTGATACTTTTCCTCGGTAAAATAGGCCATGCCTCGCTCATAATGCTTGGCCTTCTTTTCCTCCGCAGACAATTGTGTGCAATTCCCCAAACTCACCAACAGCAATGGTAAGGCCAAGGAAAGAAACAATCCGGTCAACCGTATCCGTGGCATATATCTACTCCCTTCCCTGAATAAAACATTTTTCACGACATGAAAAATCTGACTTCGGAAAATCCCACAAGTTTCCTTAGGTATTTTTTTATTTTGACAGACTCGTTCTCTTAAGACCAGAGTTCTTCTCTTCATCAAGAGTGGAATTTTTCAGAAAGGCCCTCAATCGACCCTAGATATCAATAATTCTTGAAGTGGTCAATTGACAGCTCGAAGAATCCATCATTATAGTCTTTTGACATTTTTCTTGCATACCATTCAAAGCTTTGACCCTACTTCGTTTAATCGTTTAACGGCTCACCAAAAGGTACTCCTCATGACACAAGACACGACCCCCTATTCACTTGATCAGATCGGCTATACACTCGTCAGATTCAATAGCACAGGAATCTTTGAAACTCACAAAGATCATATGGTCGATCCCTACGCCGCCACGCGAATGCCAAAAGGTCCTCAGGTAGAAGGCATTCAATATGCTCCACAAGGCACCACCACACTCCTCCCAGTCTTGGTGGTCCTGCATGATCAATGGGGCTCAACCTCAACCATTCACGAATTAGCCAAAGGCTTGTCATGCCATGGATATGTGGTCATGATTCCTAACCTTTATGGACGCCAGGGTGGAATGGTCACAGCGAATACAGAGGTAGCTGAAGCTTTGATGGAACGCCTCAATGAGGAACATGCACTCCAGGACATCCATGCTTGTTTTGAATATCTCAATTCCAATTTGGCTGAAGACACGTCGCTGGACCGAACAGTACCTAATGCTCATGCGGTCATAGGATTTGGTATGGGTGGGACCTTGGCGATTCAAACAGCAACTCACCGACGCCGGCTCCAAGCCGCGGTGGCAATTGGAGGTTCACTTCCCGGCGATCCGGAAAAAGTGGCACAGGGTCTATACTGTCCCTTGATGATGCACCAACCTGGACAAGATTCACAAGCATCTTCTGATGAACTTGATCAATTTTGTCAATGGGCCAAAAACGCCGAAAAAACCGTTGAAGTTCAGACGTACAATGAAGCCTCTCCTGGGTTCTGGTATCCAAACTCACCAAATTACCGGGCTTCTGATCTAGAAAATGCCTTACAGAAGTCAGTGGATTTTATCAGCCGTTTTCTCAAAAAATCCTGAACCACGTTTTTGGATAAGACCACCACCAATCATCACGCATAGGCTTTCCCCATTGAAAAAACTTCATACGGAAAGTGGCATTTCCCTTAACAAACTCTGGAAGTGGTCAGCTGTCATATTTTTGCTCCTCAGCCTTTTCAATTTATGGCCAGTCGCAATAGTCGAAGCCCATAACAACAGCTTTGAACACCCAAGACAGCTTCTTCAGGTACACCGGCAGAACATTCTGCATCTATCTTCTGATGAGGAAGCCTTGAAATTCCATAAACAATTCATGCCCCCTCAACTAAAACTTCAGCAATCTGTTCCTACGCACCAATCATCCAGAGACAAGCTACTTCCACATCATATCCCACAAGGCATTCAAACAGCTATCACAACATTTTGGGCCGCACTTGCCGGGATAGGTTATACCCAGGAATTTCGGACAACACTACTATCTTTTTCATACACAGAACTTCCTGTCATGCCAGATGAATCCCAACTGCAGTGGTTCATTTCAAAGCCTGGACTAGAAAAATTTCAAGATCTGATGAATTTTCAAAAGACCTTGTCGAGTTGGGCTAACCGAAAGCCATTAACTATTCCTCTAGGAGACAATAATTTTTTAAAATTTTCTAGCTTCCTTGATCGAGCTACTTCAACTGATCATAACCAAACTTGGATAACCCTCTTCAAGAACGAAGGGTTCAAAGGGATTCAAAATCGACTACAAGAATATTGGAAAGACATTGATCCTCAATCTGAGCCACAGCTTGTTTCGGAGGCTTTTCAAGAATCCTATTTTCAGCATTATATAGAAACCAGGTTGCTTGCCATGTTTCACGCACACGTTCTGGCTCAGACAATAGCAGTCGAAACTCATACCTACGACGTCGCCTGGAAATCATGGGAGCACATCCAACAATGGCAGCAACAAGAACAGTCTAAGCAAACTCTAGGGCGATTGTGCGGCACATGGAAATGGATTATTCACAATCATCAAAACCATGGGGACTATAAGACTACCATGACATTCACTTCACCAGAGGAATCTTCTCCGCCACAGGTTCAACCTTCCGTTGTTCACATTCATGGAGATACGGTCTACCTCAAATGGACCTTTCCACAAGGCTTTCAAGAGGATAGTCTACTATTCAGCAACCGAGACGCACGACTAGAAGGAACATTTACCAGTTCCCAAGGACCGTACGGTAGCATCTCTGCTCAACGACTTTCGTCTTGTAATCAATAACTCCAAGGAAGAACCCTGAGAGAGGCCACCAGGAATGAAAAGAGTTCTGGCGAAAGGATCAGGAGGGGAGTGTTGAATCATGAAGATAGCAAAGGCCATGTTTCGCCAGGAAGCCCTTGGCGATCAACATGTTCAAAAAAGTCCGTCCACCAAGGCACAGCCCTTTTTTACGCGCGGAGCGTCCTGGCACTACGTGAGCATGGGAAAATGGCGAGAACGCCGCTGGAGGCTTTTTCCAACAGACCCAGGAGAGAAATTCTGAAGAAAGGATGAATCAATAGAGAAAAGAGTAAATAAAGGGCACCCCTAAAAACCAGGATTTTTGTGTGAGGGCAAGGAAGTCACGCCCGGAAAACCGCAGTGTATGGGCAAATACATGAAGGCGCACGGTGCGAAGAGTACCACGTTTGTGCGCGCCGAAGGCTGTGAGCACGTGGCTGACGCCGCTATCGGGAAAAAGGACGGTTTTTAGAGGTGTCCTAGAAGGATTCAAGGAAAATCATGATCTGACGATAACACCACATCGCTAGACACTGTTACTTTCTCTAATTCTTCTGTGACTTCAATCATCCGTTCATCTTGGCTATTCAAAGAAGGAATAGTCTGACGTTCAATATACTTGATAAGACCGACGCCACGTGCAAACCAGACGGTCATCGTATCGCTTCCCTGAATCGTTTTTCCACTTTCGGATAAATGCACCTGCATGGTCATTTTGGCTTCTAAACGAAGCGCCTCTGGGTATGTTTCAACAGGAACGCGTAAGGTCTCCTGTCCTAGCACAGAAGAAACCGCCACGATATCCACTGTTTCAGATTCACCGTCTCGATCAATATCCATACCAAGTTCTAGCCCCCGACGGTTAAACTGTTCAAACGAACTAGGAACTTCCAAGGGAAATCTGACGATTTGATAAGGGACCAACTGTCGCTCTAAAGTTGTGCCAGGCTTAGATCCATAATAGCGGATACCCGCCGCATCACGACGATAGTAACTATCTGATGGTCCTTGATTGCCAGGATTCGTATCATTGAAGACGGTGACTTTAAGACCATCAATGGTCTTTTCCCCAATCACTTTTGAGACATTCGTAAACTGCGTATTTTTCTCGGCAATCTGGACCATACCACCCTCAATTATGGTGCCACGATACACCCATTCATTTCCCACTTGATCAGGAAAATATTCGTGAACGTCGTCAACCTGAAAAGGAGATGAACCAGCAGCATGCGCCTGAACAGACAAGGTCAAGCACAAGAATCCCAGAAGATACATTCGATACATATGTTGTTGAAAACGCAGAGATAGGAAGGAACACATCATAAGCAACAATGTATTATAAACTTATCACAGCATATTCATTTCCAGCAAGAAAATATATGACCGAAAACTTACCTTAAGCCTTGTTGCAACAATTCACCATGACAGAAAATCGTCAACGATGAACAACTTATCTGAGGCGAAGACCAAAAGCTCTGTACCCTTATCAATAACCGTGTTTGGAGGGTCTGGAGTTATCGGTCGTGCAATTGCAACAGAATTTGGACGACGGAACTGGTCGGTAGGAGTGCACTATCATTACAACCAGGCCACGGCATGGAAAACGGCTGTTGACATTCAAAATTCTAAAGGACATGCCCGTCTTTACCAAGCTGATGTGAATGATCCACTGCAAATCCGAACATTCTTTCAATCCTTTTTACATGATTGTGGGGGGCTCAAAATTCTAGTATGGGCTGTTGGAGTTGCACCCTCAAAACTCCTTCTCAAAACTAGTCCTGAAGATTGGGCGCTATGTCTACACACCAATCTTACTGGAGCCTTTCATGTCCTAAGAGAGGCGGGGCCGATTTTTAAACAACAACAAGAAGGTGCAGTGATTTTAGTCGGATCTCTTTCCGGAGAACAAGGCATGGCAGGGCAGGCTGCCTACGCCGCATCAAAAGCCGGATTAATCGGATTAATGCGTACAACTGCAAAAGAATGGGCTCCCTGGAATATTCGGGTAAATGCCATTTTCCCAGGTTGGCATTCATCACGCTTATCAGCATCAGGAAAAGACGTATCCTTTACCCAGCAGACGCATATTCTTCAACGAAGATCTTCACTGAATTCCGTCGCAGAAAGTGTTTATCATTTAGCATTGGCCCAAGGCGTTTCTGGCCAGATATGGAATCTCGATAGTCGCATCTGGTAGTTCTTTATATTCGGTGTACATTGCCAGATTGTACCTTCTGAAAATGATTCATCAATCAATATTTATCACTGGAACCGATACCCATGTCGGCAAAACAACGATTACGGCCGCATTGCTACTCACAATGCAACGACGAAACCAATCAGTGGGTATACTCAAACCTTTTGAGACTGGTGTTGATATTGATGAATGCCAACATTCCGACACAGAACGTTTGCGGCGCCTGGTTGACCCAATTCCTTCTTTCGAATCAGTTTGTTTGTACCCTTTTCCTCAACCACTGGCTCCGCTATCCGCTGCATATGAAACAGGAACAACCATCGATTTCTCGCGGATTCATTTGCATATTCAAGAACTGGCCACACGGCATTCTTTTCTGCTGATAGAAGGTGCAGGAGGCATCTTCACACCTATTACACCCAAACAAACGATACGAGACTTGATCACATTCCTGAATGTTTCTTGTTTGATTGTAGGACGAACGGACCTTGGTGGGTTCAATCACTGCCGCCTCACGGTGGAAGCTCTGCAACAAGCCAATATTCCTCTGTGCGGCATTGCGCTGAATACGACCAATTCCTCAAACACGGCGATAACGATTCGCCAGCAACAGTCCACAATCGAGTTGATAAAAGAATGGGCCCCTGTCCCGGTATTTGGGCCAATAGACTTTGTTCAGAAGGTTCACACTCACTGGAAGGAAGGCGTCAATCAGTTGGCCGAACACACAGAAATTCAACGGCTAGCCATACACCTTAAGAGACTGTTGAACAATGATGATATCAACAGCCACATCTAGTCTTTGAGACTGAACATGTCAGAGGCCTCGGGTCTGTTCAAAAAAGTCCGTTCAGCAAGACCACAGCCATTTTTGCGCGCGGAGCGTACTGGTACTACGTGAGCACGGGAAAATGGCGAGAACGCCGCTGACGGCTTTTTTCAACAGATCCCTTAATGAAAAGGAGCCATGAATTGAGCAAACGCGGTTCGACGATCCTTGGCATCTAAAATGCCGGAAGCCACGGCAATCCCATTTGCTCCAGCCTGACACAATTCCGGAACAGAGTCCGTCGTAATGCCACCAATAGCAAAAACTGGAAGCGGCGTGAGTCGACGGATATATTGCATTCCCTCAATTCCCACGACCGGATCATGATTCGCTTTCGTCCCAGTAGAAAAAATAGGACCGAAACCCAAATAATCAGCCCCATCCTGAGTAGCCTGTTGCACCTGCTGCGAATCATGGGTGGAGACTCCAATAAACGTCTCTTTCCTCAGCAAATTTCTTGCTAGACCAATAGGCAGGTCAGTTTGGCCAAGATGCACACCATCTGCTTGCACCGCCATAGCCAAATCGCATCGGTCATTCACCACAAAGGCCATGTTCCATTCTTTCGCCATGAGGCGAAGAGTCTTTGCTTGATCATATGCATGCTTCATAGACGTTGTTTTATTCCGATATTGCACGATTCGCACACCTGCCCGACCAGCTTCCTGCAACACTTCTGGCAGCGAACAGCGGGGGGACCACTGCTCGTCCAGAATAAGATAAAGGCCATTAAGGTGGGAGAGAAGATTGTTGCCGGATGTGCCATGGGACGTCATACAGACTGTAGCGTTAAGAACCGGTCGAGAAAGCGAGTGGAGACAGGTCCCTTTTGAAAGTCCGGATGCTCAAGAATTTTTTGGTGAAGCGCAATATTACTCTGTATCCCTTCAATCACAAACTCATCGAGCGCTCGCCCCATTCTAGCCAACGCCTCAGCCCGATCCCGGCCATATCCAATCAGCTTCGCAATCATCGAATCATAAAAAGGGGACACGACACCTGTGGTATCCATGGCCGTATCCACGCGAATCCCCGGCCCTCCTGGCACACAAAACTTTTTCACGACTCCCGGACATGGCGTTAAATGAACAGGATCTTCAGCATTAATACGACATTCAATGGCGTGCCCATGTAACTGAATATCTTTTTGTCGATACGACAATGCCTCCCCGGCAGCAACACGAATCTGCTCTTTGATCAGATCCACTCCGGTTACCATCTCCGTCACGCCATGTTCAACCTGAATACGCGTATTCACTTCCATGAAATAAAATTTACCGGCGGCATCCATGAGGAACTCAACGGTTCCCGCATTACGATATTTGACAGACTTCATAACTGTGACCGCCACCTGACCCATTTTTTTTCTCGTCGTCTCATCTAAGGCAGGAGACGGTGATTCTTCTATCACCTTTTGATATCGCCGCTGCACCGAACAGTCACGCTCATGAAAATGCACGACTTGACCTTGGTGGTCTGCCATCACCTGCAGTTCAATATGCCGGGGTTCCTCAAAAAATTTCTCGAGGTAGACCCCTCCATAGCCAAAGGCCGTATGAGCTTCCAATTGTGCCGATTCAACCGCCTGGATTAAGTCCTTTTCATGCCATACCACCCGCATACCACGGCCGCCACCGCCAGCAGAGGCTTTAACAATAACGGGAAAGCCAAGCTTCTTGGCCACAGACAAACAGACTTTCGGATCTTCAATTTCTCCCTCACTTCCCGGCAAAACAGGAATCCCATGCTTTTTCATGTGTGCCCGCGCTTGTGATTTATCACTTAACAAGGCTATATGTTCGGACGATGGGCCAATAAATGTCACCCCGATCGATTCGCAAACTTCAGCAAAATGAGCATTTTCTGCCAAAAACCCATAGCCTGGATGAATAGCATCGACGCCTGCTATTTCTGCTGCGCTCAAGACATTGGGAATATTTCGATAACTGAGACCACCCTCCGCTGGCCCGACACAAACATGCTCATCGGCATGCCGCACATGCAGGGACTGCCCATCGACTTCAGAATGAATGGCGACTGTGCGGATTCCTAACTCTCGACAGGCACGAATGATTCGTAGAGCAATCTCTCCTCGATTCGCAATCAGAATTTTCTTAAACACGGATCACCCTAAGCCTTATCCCTCTTGAAAAACATTTTGAACGACATCCTGAATTGAGGAAACCTCACTCCCGCATTCATTCCTGGGAGCATGGTCTTTCTTCTCACTATTACTGTGGATCAATAAGGAAGAGAGGTTGGCCGAATTCAACAGGTGTTGTGCTTTCGACTAACACTTTCACAACCTTCCCATCAACTTCTGCCTCAATCTCATTCATGAGCTTCATGGCTTCAACAATACAAAGCACCTGTCCTTTTCGAACCAGTGCTCCTTCCTCAACATACGGATCGGCTTCTGGCGAAGGGGCACGATAAAAGGTCCCGACAATGGGAGAGGTCACCGTGAAAAATTCCGATGATTCAGCGGGTTGTGAGAGAGCAGGGATAATCGATGGAACCGAGGCCTCTTGAGCCTGAGGCGCTTCCACTGGGAGACCAGACACGACAGGGGCCGCATCTCTCCGCACACGGATTCGCACACCTTTCTTTTCCAATTCTAACTCGGTGAGATGATACCGATTGAGCAACTCAACCAGATCTTCAATTTCTCGTCTCGATGAATCAGGCATAGCTTTTCAATTCGTTTATGAATGAAACACTCGATTAAGAGAACTTAGCGAACCCGTTCGACATAGGCACGGGTCCGAGTATCAATTTTGATTATTTCTCCAGATTCAAGATAGAGAGGAACTTTGACGACGGCACCCGTTTCAAGCGTAGCCGGTTTCGTTCCTCCAGAGGCGGTATCCCCTCGAACACCCGGATCAGTTTCAACAACTTTGAGTTCCATAAAAATTGGCAATTCCACGGAAATCGGCTCCCCCTGATACAGCAGGACTTGTACCACGGTATTTTCTTTCAACAGATCAACATTGTCACCCAACTGATCTTTGGAGTACGTCACCTGCTCATAGCTTGTGGTATCCATAAACGAATACTCATCCCCTCCACTATATAGAAATTGCATTTCGCATTCGTCTAAGTTGGGTTCTTCAAATTTCTCTCCTGATCGAAACGTACGATCAATGACGCTACCGGTCTTATATCCCTTGAGTTTGGTCCGGACGAAAGCCGGACCTTTTCCCGGTTTGACATGCTGGAATTCCACAATATAAAAGGGCTGCCCCTCTAGCTCAAGCCGGGCCCCGTTACGAAAGTCTGCAGTTGAAATCACACCAAATACTCCTTACATAAAATGAATGAAGATCAGGCTTAAGCTTTTTCCTGAAGCGTTTGAACCAATGCCCTAAGGCCTAACGAATAACTCAGCGGCCCAAAACCTGAAATTTGCCCCAGCGAGACAGAGGCAAGATATGACCGTCGCCGGAAAGATTCACGCTGATGAATATTAGACAAATGGACTTCCACCATCGGGAGCCCAACTCCAAGTACCGCATCCCGAAGCGCAATACTCGTATGGGTATAGGCCGCCGGATTAAACAATAACCCTTGAAATCTCGCGGCCGCCTCTTGAATCCAAGTCACCAATTCTCCTTCGATATTGGATTGTCGTGCTTCGACCACAGCACCCAATTCTTGCCCTAATGTTATCAACATGGCATCGATTTCCTCTAAAGTCGTGCTCCCGTACAACTTAGGCTCTCGAAGTCCCAACAAATTCAAATTCGGTCCATGTAACACGAGAATACGAAGCATACCCAAACCAATCCCAGCGAATCAGAGAAACAAGAAAGAGAAAATTTGTTACATCAACCTAGGGATTCTATGGAGGTCACGACACGAAAGGATGTAAGGGATTCTACCAGTGCTGTACAAATGGGTCAACGCAATTTCACGTCCGACTCTATTACAAGAGTGGCTCCATCACACGTTTCATGAGAATACGACGGAGTTCGACCATAGCCCAGGTATCCCGGCGACAATATTCTTCCAAATCCTGGGCAATAGTTGCACGTTCAATCAGATCCGTTTCTGCAAAGACCATCTTTTGATACATCACCGCAGCAACGGCACCGTTTTGAATTCCAAGATCATCATAGGCCAAATGTGGGACTAAGGCCGGCAAGACATTTTTGATCGAAAACGATCCTTCGAATGCGGGATGATAGTAATGTTGTTGAATGACAGAAAGCAGATCCCACAAACGCCGCACAGCTTTTGAAAAGGCTGACTTCAAAGGAGGCAAAAAGTCTCCGAGCCCGAATAGTAAGAATCGCTCGTATTCCGAATAGACACAAATACTCCCAGCTTCTCCCAGACTCTCTAACAACTTGTAGGCCAATTCCTCTCTTGGGTCCCGCCCATCTACGCACAAATAGTGTTGATGAACGACCGTCCCATCTTCATATTCAATATGATTCGACCATTGAAAAGGAATGGGACGATAGGGCCGCGTATGAGGAAACTTGGGGATCGCAGGCATAAACGTCTCAAAGTCTAAGTGATGCACCGGATACCGTACTGACTGCAATCGCGCACGCAAAAGAGGCGAGATCCACTCGACATTGGCTTTCACACGACGTTGAATATCAGACAAGGGAATATGATCAGGAATATCATCGATCGTTTCCACCCCTTCCTGTTTCAACCCTTTTTGCAGCTTCGAGCTGCCTGGTAAATAGAACACCCAGCGCGGGGACTTCTCTTTCGTACAATAATCCCAAAAGGGACATTCATAGGGCTGATAACAATGCGCATCAGGGTCAATCATCGGGGGAGCGGGCTTTTCTAAGACCGCCCGCATTTCATCCAACTGCGGTTGTACAAGAAGTCGGCGAGCCAGAACTTCTTCCGTCATATTATCTAAGGTAAACATCTCGCTCAGATTTAACTCTCCACCTAAAAATACATATTGTGTATTGAGATGCATCAAGTAGCAGCCATCGATGAGAAGACCGGCGCCTTCCAATACCGCTAACTGAATGGTCAAGTCATCCAAGTGCGTGGCTTTGACTTTTGAGGTCGCCTTGACTTCAATTAACCGCCACCGTGTGTCATCCAGCCGTTCAAGAACATCAACGCGTACGAGAATGCCCTGCCACACGAACGCTCCTTCGAAAATGGCCATCACCGAAGGATCGGCGACTAACTCAGCCGTTCGAGCCAGAGCCGCAGGAATTTGACGATGCGTTTCGGCCACTAACACCCCACCAGAAAAAAAGTCTCTGGCCAAGACACCCACATCCGTTCCCATATCCATAATGGCCCGGCGATCCGGCGTTGGCGGAGTCGCGAGTTCGGGGGAATGAATTTCCAGATATAACCGTTTATGGCATTGGAGGCCTGACAAAAACCGACTTTTGGAAAGGCGGTGCGTCGAAGTCATCGACTCAGGTGAGACCTGAGTGGAAGAAAGGTCGGTGGTAGGAATAAGAGAATCCACTATACTCTTGTCGTTTGAAAAAGAAAAGAATATACAATCAACATAAAGCTGTGGCTATCGAGTTCTCTGTTTCCGAAATGAGATCAGCCAATGAGGTTACTATATGCTCGACAATACTGGTAAAATATAAATCATGTCGAATGGGCTTCATTCTAAAAAGCAGGGATCGGCAAACCCATCTTCCTCGACCGGTATCAATAAGAAAAACATCAGCCAAATTGCTCAAGCATTAGGCCAATTGCTTGATTCTTCGCTGACTATTCCCGGAACCAAAATCAAAGTGGGCCTGGATCCGCTTATTGGGCTTATTCCAGGCATAGGTGACCTTATCAGTAATGGCATCGGATCGTCTCTGCTTTTTTTAGCGACAAAAGCCGGAGTGCCTCGTATTGTCATCTTACGTATGTCAATGAATATTGTGATTAATATGGTTGTCGGAGCGATCCCTATCGTGGGAGATCTCTTTTCTATATGGTTTAAAAGTAACCTCCAAAATGCCCAAATCCTGCATAAACATTCCCAAACAACCGCCCCTGTGACCACCGTGATTGATTGGCTCTACGTCAGTGCGATCATTCTTGTGATGATTCTCATCCTTAGTCTGGTGTTGAGCTTTATTTTCTGGTTAGGCTCATCTCTTCTCGCCATCCTCAACTCCCCAAATGCATAAAGAGAGTGTTAAGCAATGAAGATATCAAAAACCATTTTTTGCCAGGAAGTCCTTAGCAATCGTTAAGGTTGGGTCGGTTCAAAACAGTCCGTCCAGCAAGGCCGCAGCCATTGTTGCGCGCAGAGCGTCCTGGCATGACGTGAGCACGGAACAATGGCGAGAACGCCGCTGGCGGCTTTTTTCAACAGACCCATAAACATTTGACAACATCGACGGGAGAATTGGCTTCACAGTAATTGTTGACCTACCATATCCGCAAACTGACGCCCTTTGTCCGTCAAAGCCAATCGCGAATCTATTTGAATGAGATATTCCTCATCTAACAACGATGCCAACGATGTTTTCCATGCAGAGTCGTGCTGATCTATTTCGACTGTATTGGTTGGCACACCCTCGAGCAATCGCAAGCCAAAGACCAGACGCTCTTTTTCTTGCTGAACAATCGATAACTCCTCCCGTTCCGTAATTGGCCATTCACTGCACTCAAGCTGCCGGCAATACTGCCCAAGATCTTCCACATTTCCAAAACGACAGCCATCCAAATACGATTGTGCACTGGGACCTAACCCAATATAGTCCTGTCCTTGCCAATAACGAAGATTATGGCAACAGGCATATCCAGGTTTCGACCAATTGGAAATTTCATAATGGTCATATCCTGCAGAAGCCAAAGCCTTGGCGGCCTGAGTCTGAAACTGTTGTTCCACTTCAGTCTCCACCAAATCTAACTCTCCCCGATGAAAGGCCGCATCAAGCCGTGTGCCTTCCTCTAGCGAAAGGGCATAGCAGGAAACATGGGAAGGTTCACATTCACATGCTTCTTGAATCGTTCGACTCCAAGATGAGAACGTTTGTCCAGGGATTCCATATATGAGATCCACATTGAAATTGGCAAAGCCGATCTGCTTCACCAACCCCAACCCCACAAGTGCCTCTTCACAGGTACTTGAAAGACCTAGGCAACGTCGCTCCTGTTCATCAAAGGTTTGAATACCCAAGCTCAACCTGGTGACCCCTAATTGCTGAAACATATCTAGATAGTCTGTCGTCAAAGACTCTGGAGTCGTTTCCACTGTCACTTCGCAATCATCCGTCAACAAAAATTTTGCCTTCACAGTCTTGAGCACTTCAGCGAGTTGTCGCGGCGATAGCGCAGTCGGAGTTCCACCCCCAACATAGACTGTTGAAATATGATATTCAGCTCGACCCAATTGTGCAGCGTACATCCTGATTTCTGTGTCCAGCGCCGCAAGAAATCGCTTAATACGCTTCTCTTCTTGCATCACCAAATAGAACGCACAAAAATGACACCGCTTCACACAAAAGGGAATATGAATATAGAGACCCACATCTACATGCAGAGCTCCCTTACTACCATGATGACTGAGAAGGCTTAATTCTTTGTCCATATCGACATACATGCTATCGGCGTCGTGCGATCGTTCGTAGATCAACTAGATTTCAGCATGCCTTTCACGATAAACAACACACTGTCCTTTTCTCTGCAACAATTCACTGACTTCCTTTACCATCGCGGAGTTCCCGCAGACATAGACCGAAAGACGATCAACCTCTGAAAATTCTTGAAGAACATCCGTGACCCGCCCTTTCTTCCCATACCAAGAACTATTGGGTTTCGACAATGTTACAACATACGAAAAATTTTGATGTTGCATAGCCCAGGCTTCTAACTCCTGAATGTAATATTGGTCGGCCTCGCTCCTCAGTCCCCATAGAAGTGTGATACGTTGCGAAGAGGAATCTTCTAAGAGCGTGGTTATCATCGACCACAACGGAGCCACTCCGGTTCCGGTCCCAACAAATAGCAACTCTTTTTCTGGTTCTTGTTGGAGAACAAACGACCCGTAAGGACCCGATATTTCTACCTCAGCACCAAGAGCTTGTTCTAATAAAAAGGTAGAGCCTTTTCCTCGATCCCGACTATTGAGTAACAAGACTATATGCGTGGATAGTCGTGGTGAGGAAGCTAGAGAAAAATATCGAAGAATAGGAGAGTTAGAACTTGCATGAGGCATCGACACGGCTATGGCTTGCCCAGGCTGAAAGGACAAGAACGCTGGCTCAATCATCTCCAGCGTTAGCTCTCGAATCTCTGATGTCAAATGTCTGACGCGTTGGACTTTTGCTCGAAATGGACGAGCGATCATGACTAAGAATGTAGAGAATCTCCAGCCCTCTGGCAAGATATTTTTTTGTCCGCAGAACAAAAAACCCAATCGAATAGAGGAGAACAAGAGTGAAAGAATTACGAAGGGATCTGAGAAAATCATGTCCCTCTCCTTTGTAAGGAGAGGCTAGGTGAGGTAGAGACATACGTTACGAAAAAACAATGGCCGGCACAGCCTCCCAGGAGGCTGTGCCGGCCAGACTTTAAAGAACGAACGACTTGAACGTTACTTCACTTCTATTTGAATCGCTCGAGGCTTCGCCTTTTCTTGCTTTGGAATCGTGATCGTCAAGACTCCTTTATCATACGTAGCCTTTGCCTCGTCAGGATTCACCGTACTCGGCAGCGAAAAGCTTCTAGAGAAATTTCCATAATGAGCCTCTTGAAAATGATACCCATCTTTGGATTTTTTCGTTTCAACTTTGCGTTCACCACGAAGCTCTAAGGTCTGCTCTCTGACAGAAAGTTCAATGTCATTTAAGTCGATTCCTGGCAATTGCGCTTCAATTGCCAGATGATCCTTATCTTCATACACATTCACCGGCGGCTGCCACGCCAGCGCCTCTGTATTTCGATCATCCCAAACGGGCCGCAACCCAAACGGCCGATCAAACAGCCCATTCATTGTTCGTTCTAATTCTGTATAAGGATTCCATTTTACCAACATAGTCTCTCCCCTCCTTTTTGATAATGATCATAACTACTACAATATTTTTTGTGTGACACCCAGCCGGGAAGGTAGTGTCGTTCGTCGTTGATATATAGATAAGCACAAAAACAAAAAAGTCAAGTATTTTGTATACAAAAACGACTGAAACACAGAGGAAAAGTTTAGACGACTGTCCGTGCGATTCGCTAAAGAATCGAACTATCAAATATAGCAGTAGGGCATCAATGGCTTTGTCTACTTTCGCCGAAACGAAAGTAGATCGGCTGCCAGGCCGAAACCAGACAACACCAAACAACTCACAGACTTTATCCTTAGCAAACCGAATTCGGCATGCCCGTCATGCTACTAGATACGTACACCTCAAAAAACAGTTTACTATGAACCAAATTGGATTCCCGATAAAAAATGTCGGGCATAACGAGGTGGGGAAGTGAACACAACTAGATCTGAGACATGCCGGCAAGGTCCAGCAGAAAGGCATAAATCATCGCAGTTTCCTCATAACGCTTAAACCGCCCAGAGGCCCCACCATGCCCCGCCTCCATGTTCGTCTTCAGAAGCAGACGGTGATTGTCCATTTTCAACGCGCGCAGCTTGGCCACCCACTTGGCAGGCTCCCAATATTGGACTTGCGAATCATGTAGACCCGCGGTCACTAACAGATGCGGATAGGCGACAGTTTTCACATTGTCATAGGGAGAATAGGACAACATATAATCAAAATACTCGCGTTGATTCGGATCACCCCACTCATCATATTCTCCGGTCGTGAGGGGAATACTGGAATCCAACATCGTTGTTACCACATCTACAAAAGGCACCTGCGCCACCATTCCGTGAAACAAATCTGGTCGCATATTCATCACGGCACCCATCAACAGCCCCCCGGCACTGCCGCCCATAGCATAAATTTTCTGTGAATCGGCATAGCC
The DNA here is from genome assembly GCA_965223295.1 of Nitrospirales bacterium. Classification (GTDB taxonomy): domain Bacteria; phylum Nitrospirota; class Nitrospiria; order Nitrospirales; family UBA8639; genus Nitrospira_E. Next base: position 317,689 of record CBDCWC010000003.1, read on the forward strand.
TTGTTGAATGAGAAACTCCGCACAGGCAATGAAATCAGTAAAGGTATTTTTCTTTTGAAGAAGCTTTCCGCCCTCATACCACTGCCGACCGAGTTCTTCCCCGCCACGAATGTGCGCCAGGGCATACACAAACCCTCGATCGAGCAAACTCAATCGTGCTGAGCTGAAGGTCGCATCCATGCTGGAACCATAGGAACCGTAGCCATACAACAGCAAGGGGTGAGATCCATTGCAGGAAAATCCCTTTCGATACACTAGCGAAATAGGAATCAGTGTCCCATCGGCTGCTGGCGCTGAAAGCCGTTCCGTTTGGTAGTGACTGATCTGAAAATCTCCAAGCACCTCCTCTTGTTTGAGAAAGACTTTCTCCCGCGTCTCCATATGATAATCATAGATTGTCATGGGCGTAGTCATGGAGGTATACCCAAATCTTAGATAGGGCGTATCAAGTTCGTAGTTATCTCCCAATGCCGCCAGGTAGGCTGGCTCTCCAAAATCCAATTCATGTGGTTGGGCTCCAGTATGAGGAAGAATGCGTAGATGAATGAGTCCCTCTTGACGTTCTTCAACAACCAAATAGTCGCGGAACAATTCAAACCCTTCAAAAAATATCTCGTCACGGTGAGGAATAACTTCCTGCCATTGGCGTTTCTCCGTCAGATGGTCTTGGGTCTTCATGAGTTGAAAGTTTTTGGCTTGATCATTCGTGCGAATATAGAAATGCTTGTCAAGGTGATCGACATCATATTCGTGTCCCCGCTCTCGCGAATGAAAAACCTGAAACCTGTCTCCCGGTGTATCGGCATCCAAATACCAATATTCGCTGCTCACCGTTTGATGCAGCCCAATCATGAGAAACCGTTTGGACTTTGATTTCATCACATAGGCTGAAAATGTTTCATCAGATTCCTCAAATACTAATTCATCCTGAGCCGAATCGGTGCCCAAGACATGGCGGTAAATTCGGAATGACCGTAACGTTTCAGGATCTTGCCTGGCATAGAGAAGCGTACGATTGTCATTTCCCCATTCCATATTCCCCGTGACAGCAGGAATGACATCCGGCAACATTTCTCCTGTTGAGAGATTTTTAAAACGAATAGAATAAATACGGCGCCCTTGGGTATCGGTCGCATAGGCCAGAATATCCTGCCCGGAACTGATCATCCAATTTCCCAGAGAGAAGTACTCATGCCCTTCCGCCAATTCATTGCCATTCAGCATGATCTCTTCAGGACTTTCTTGGGAGCCTTTCTTCCGGCAATAGAGTGCATATTCTTTGCCTTCTTCATACAGGACATAATAAAGATAGTCGCCCTGCTTGAAAGGAACCGATAAATCTGTTTGCTTGATGCGTCCCTTAATTTCTTCGAACAAGGTTCTTTCCAGGTCAGCTGTATGTTGCCGCTGCACAGCAGCATAGGTATTTTCTTGTTCCAAATACGCCACAACCTCAGGACTAGACCGATCATTGAGCCAATAATAGTCATCAACCCGGACCTGCCCATGTTGTTCTAAGCGATGCGGAACAACCTTCGCCCGAGGAGGATCAGACGGCATTGAAGCCGGACCAGACAAATCACTACTCATGAAAATCTCCTTCACATCGCACTCTCGACAAGATTTGGCAATTAGGCATCATCAAAATTTCTTGGAGCTTGGCGAATACGTTTTGTTTGCGTTCGCTGTTTTTTTTGTTCTAGCCGCTTTTCCCGAACCCGAGCAGGCACCCCCGTCGGAACCCGATATTTCTTTGGCCGTAAGGCTTCCTGCAGCAATGCGATAAATCGCTCAGTAAGCTCTTCTCGATTCGCCATTTGTGATCGGTGTCGTTGAGACTGCATACGCAAGATCCCGTGCTTATTTATTCGACTACCCAAACTGGCAGCAATCCGTCGCTTCTGATACGGAGTGAACACTGACGAACCGCTGAGATCAAACTCCAAAATCACACAACTATTTACTTTATTGACATTCTGCCCACCTGGTCCCGTACTTCGAGTAGCCGAAAATTGAATTTCCGCATCAGGAATAGCAGTGGAAGAATTGATCACGATTGGCATGAGATACTTCACTTAGAAAAACACGTGTTAAGCAGAAGACTGGCATCATTCATGATACCTACCGTCCTATTCGGCGAGAATGTTTGCGGACAGAAGGCCAAACGGAGAATTTATTTCATAACATAGTTGAACCCTCTAATACTTGAACAAAATATCAGTAAACCGCTTCCTATGGAGAGCAACTCTTGCCGAATACGTAGTAGGCCCTAAAAAAACAACAGCAGGAGCAATAGCACCCCTGCTGTTGTTTCAACTATCTCAAATTTTCATGAAATGAGGCTAGATGATACCTTTCCCTCGCATTCGCTAATCTGAACTGCTATTTGATTTCAGCCAGCATGGATTTGACATGGGAATCTTTTAATTTATTGAGCGCCACGACTTCAATTTGACGAATACGTTCTCGCGTCACTGACATCGAACGCCCCACTTGTTCAAGAGTCCAAGGCTCATCGACCCCAATACCGAATCTCAACCGGACGACTTGTTGTTCACGAGGATTTAACACCCGAAACACTTTTGTCAGCCATTGCGCATTCGATTTACGAATCACTTCCTCATCCGGAGCAGAACAGTCAAGATCAGGGATGAGATCACCAATTTCGGTTTCTCCATCAGCAGATGGCGCATCCAATGAAACTGGATCTTGGAACGCTTCGATGGTTTCTTTTACCCGCTGACTGGTAATATCCAACACTTCACCAATTTCTTCGAAAGTTGGCTCTCGATCATATTGCTGAGATAACCGCTGGGCCGTTTTGGCGATTTTGGTACAAGCTTCATTGGTATGAACCGGAACTCGAATGGTCCGGCTTTGATCGGCAACCGCGCGAGTAATCCCTTGCCGCACCCACCAGGTGGCATAAGTACTGAATTTGAATCCGCGTGTGTAATCAAACCGTTCGGCCGCCTTCATTAAGCCAATGTTGCCTTCCTGTACCAAGTCTAAAAAATTTAGACCCCTCCCTAAGTAGCGTTTGGCAACATTCACGACCAGGCGGAGATTCCGTTGAACCAATTCGTCTTTAGGTTCCTCAATCTCCACTCGGCAGGCTTGAATGGCACGCCAAAGATCAGCGGCCTGCTCACCGACCTTTTTCCCCATTTTTCCTTTCGCAGCCGCGAAAGACCCGAGTGTTAACATGGCTTGAAGGATCTCTTCAATCACCGGCGCTGAATATCCTTTCAGATTTAGAAATTCTTGGAGTTGTTCCCGTAACTCCTCGGCTTCTTGTCGTCCTTGAAGTTTCTGCGTTAAATCCACACCTTGCTGGAGCAAGGCCCGAAGCTGACTGGTTCCTTCATAAAGTCGGATTCCTAATTGCCGCTCTTCATCCGCATGCAACAGGGGACGAGACCGAAATCCTCGAAAATACATGGACTCTAAATTCACGGAACCGGACTCAGCCGTTTTCCTAGCTTGTTCAGCCTGCCCCCATGTGGCTTTCGCCGATTTTGAAGAAGAGCTAGACCGTAACGTCACACGTTTCATTACGCGCCGCTTCTTTAAATACGGTGCATGATTTTTTTGTATGGTCTGAAGAGTCGGTAGAGCTTGCAATGTTGTCATGACAGTCCCCTTTCCAGAAATGGCGTTGATGACTTCATCATTTCGATGGTACGGGTATAGATGTACCACCTCGACATGAACGGGGAATTAAGCCAACATTAGAACTTGCTAATAAAACTGGTGCGGAAAAAGAACTACCTCAGGCTGGATTGGGAGAGAGTGGCAGAAAAACCGTAAAACAAGAACCGTGTTCGAGCGCACTTTGGAGTTCAATCTTTCCTTGGTGTACCTCAACAATCCATTTGCATATTGCGAGGCCCAAACCCGTCCCTTTTGCCGCATGGGCACGCGCGTCATCGGTGCGATAAAAACGATCAAAGACTCGGGCCTGATTTTCCGGAGCAATCCCAATACCATAGTCCTGAACTGTAATATTGGCTTGCCTTCCAACTACCTGTAAAGACAGCTCCACGGTCTGCCCCTCTTGAGAATATTTCACGGCATTATCGACTAAATTTAAGATTAATTCACGCAACCGCAAATCATCGCCGTGAATCACAACCGGTTCAACAACTTTCAGGACGGGTCGGACTTGACGTTCTTTTCCCAGGATTACTGCCTGTTGATGAATTTCGCGAATAAGATCGTCTAACTGCACAGGGGCCATCTTTAATTTAATTTCCCCAAGATCGGCACGGGACAGAAATAACAACTCATCTACGATCCGGCTCATACGATCAATTTCTTCTAAATTACTTTCCAAGACTTCTCGATAATCCTCCGCTTGCCGGGGACGGCGTAAGGCCAACTCTGTTTCACCTTTGGTAATTGTGAGGGGCGTGCGCAACTCATGTGAGGCATCTGCACTAAATTGTCGAATTTGTTTAAATGACACTTCCAAGCGGCCAATCATGTCATTAAACGTAGAAGCGAGTTGTCCAATTTCATCATTGGAAGGCGGAGATTGAATTCGTTGGCTTAAATCACCAGCTGCGATACGTCGAGCTGCCTGGGTAATGGCATGAACAGGACGTAAGGCCCGACCAGCTAAAAACCATCCTCCCATTAACGACACAATTAGGGCGAGGGGAGAAGCAATATACAGGCCCGTTAAGAGTCGGTGTAACATTCGCTCAGTTGGTTGCAATGAGGTTCCGACACGCAAAATATTGACAAGTTGATCACCCTGACGAATTGGCACAGAAAGCAACCGGAGTGACACACCTTTTTGAAATTGAACTGATTCAAATGTGGGTTCCCCTTCAAGCGAAGCTCGAAACGCGGATTGACTTAATGGGATTTCCCGACTTTGGATATTGGAAGATTGAATGGTCACTTGACCTGCCGGACCAAAAATTTGAAAAAATTTATCCAACAAGGCAATTTCAGGAAAATCTTGAGATAAATCTTCGAAAATAAGGAATGGCCCAAAACGATGTTCGCCCAAAGTCCGAATGGCCACAGACGAGGCCTCCTCTAAGGAGGCATCCACTTGCTCTCGAAGCGCACGAGACATCACTAAATAGAGGGCCACCGCAAAGAGGAGCAAGATGAGCGCCAACGCCGTGCCATACCACAAGGTCAGTCGAACACGAATGGAGGTATTATTCACTCATCCGACCTCATCATATATCCGCTCCCCCGAATCGTTTGGATTAAATTTCGTTCGCGTCCTTTATCAATTTTATTCCGCAGATAACTAATATAGACATCGATCACATTCGTAAAGGTATCAAAATCTAAGTCCCAGACATGCTCCGCAATCATCGAGCGGGTCAACACCCGTCCAGCATTTCTCATCAAATACTCTAAGAGCGCATATTCCTTGGTCGTGAGTTCCAAGCGTTGACCATCACGAGTCACCTCTCGCGTCACAGGATTTAACACCACATCATCGACTTGCAAGACTCCCGTGGGAGCACCTCCCGCTCGTCGTAGTAAGGCTCGAGCCCTCGCCAATAGTTCTTCAATCGCAAAGGGTTTGGTGAGGTAATCATCCGCACCGGCATCCAGACCTTTGACGCGCTGATCCACTTCCGAGCGAGCGGTTAAGATGATCACTGGGGTTTTCACTCCAGCGACACGGGTACGCTTTAACACTTCAACCCCTGGCAGACCCGGCAACATTAAATCTAAAATAATCAGATCGTAATTCACGGTTTGCGCCCAATCCGATCCACTCACCCCATCAGTACAGACATCGACAGCATAACTCTCTTCTTCTAAGGCACGCCGAATAAACGACGCCACTTTGGGTTCATCCTCTACAACTAAAATTCGCATATGACTAAAATGGTATCATCTCAAGAAGAAGGGGAGAAGAGTAAATTCCTCAAACAAGAAATATGAGAGGTCGAGACAGAAACCAATAGGCAGCATTTCTAGCGCAAAAAAAGGCCTCGTCATGGATATGACGAGGCCTTTTCGTATTGTTCAATTTTCTTGTAGATCAAAGATGATCAACCAAACTCCGCAACTTATGACTGCAGCTTGGATGTCGGAGCTTTTTCAAAGCTTTGGCTTCGATCTGACGGATCCGCTCACGCGTCACGTCGAAGTCTTGACCAATCTCTTCTAACGTGTGATCCGTGCTATCTCCAATACCAAACCGCTTCCGAATAACGGTCTCCTCACGTGGAGTCAACACACCCAAGGCATTGGCTATTTGACGTTGCAGATCATATCGGTTCGCCGCATCCATGGGTGACACCGCATTTTTATCTTCAATTAAATCACCTAATTGACTATCTTCTTTTTCCCCAATAGGTGTCTCCAGCGAAATGGTTCCCTTAGAAATGTCCAACATCATACGAACTTTTTCCGGGGTCAAGCCCATCCGCTCGGCAATTTCCTCAGGAGTCGGTTCACGTCCTAATTGCTGCACCAACTGACGAGCGGTTCGCGCAAGCTTGGTATTGGCCTCGATCATATGGACTGGAATCCGAATCGTCCGAGCCTGATCGGCAATGGCACGGGTTACTCCCTGTCGAATCCACCAGGTGGCATAGGTACTAAATTTGTAACCCCGTTGATATTCAAACTTATCCACTGCCCGCATTAAGCCAATATTACCTTCTTGAATGAGATCAATAAACTGTAGCCCTCGATTCGTATATTTTCGAGCAATACTCACAACTAAGCGTAGATTGGCTTCTATCAATTTAGCTTTGCCACGTTTTACCTTTTCTTCAGCGTTGCTTAAGATCGTCAGGGCTGCTTTGAATTCTTCCAAGGGCATGGCCAACACATCCTTTTGAAGGTCGGCGATCTTACCTTTGGCCGTCTGCACATCTTTTTTGAGTCGATCGATTGCTTCAGGAGTTAAATGAGTCTTCCGCCTTTGACTCGTCGTCTTTGCAGAATTCTTTGATTTCTTCCCAATAACCTGAATGCCATCTTGCCCGACAAAGCCTAATTTTTTGGTATTCCGGGTAATAACCAACTCAGCAGAACGAATGTCTTGACCTAATTCTTTTATCCGCATCAACATCTTGTCTTTCACCCGTTGATGGAGATTTAACGATTCAACCTGATCAACATATTGATCCGTCACAGCCGTCAACCGTTTATCAATTTGAGCTTTTTTTGTCTTTGGGGCTCCACCTTCACGATTTTGCATGTACCGGCTCAAGAGATTCCGCCCGAGCTTCCGAACCGAGGCCAAACCTTCAAGCGTACGAAGCCGCAGTTCTTCATCTTCCTGCTCACTATCCAGAGATTCCTCTTCCGCATCTTCATCATCCAACGTCTCTTGGGACAACACAATATCCCTCACTCGAATTTCCTCTTGTTTTAATTGATCATACAGCGACTCGAGATAGTGAATGTTCAGAGGCATCCCATAGACCGCGCAGGCTAAATCCCGCTTACCTTCTTCGATATGCTTGGCCAGTTCAATTTCCCCATCACGGGTCAACAACGGTACCCGCCCCATCTCTTTTAGATACAAACGGACAGGATCATCGATTCGCGTTGGCTCTCCAGGCGTGAGATCAATGTCCAACGATGAATCAGTTTCTTCTTCAGATTCTTCACCTTCTTCCAGTCCCCCACCTTTCTTCAAGGTAGAGGCCTGCAGCACAGTCCGCTTTACAGGATCAATAACCTGGATGCTTGCTTCATTCAAGGCGCCCAAAATCACATGCAATTGTTCAGACGTGATTTGATCGGCAGGCAGGACTTGCGTCAAATCCTTCACGGTGATGTGCCCTTTGGGCTGGCCAATCACAATTAACCGTTGAATCACCTCTGCCAATGTTGTCGTTTTTCCCATGCGTGGCTCCTTAAAAATTAGTACCGTCTTCAAATCCTAACACTTTTCCAAAGCTTCAGTGAGGCCGCATTTTGTATTGAGGATTTTCCTGACTCAAGAACTTGTTGTATGTCGTGATAAAAAGTTCTCAATACTTCTGAGCAAAGTAATAAACAGCTAAATTCCCAAAAAAAACACCACTTTTTTCGCGATTACAGCGAAATCAGAAAGAAGAACTATTGTTGAAGAATATTCAATAAATAGTCACAAGGCGCAACTTCATAGGACTATACGAAAAAAAATTAGCAAAAGTAAATAGATCGAACATCATGCGTGAGAAAATCATCTTCAAAAAAACAAGAATTTATACTTAGCAATAAAACATTATATACAAATAGATTGCACCGTCCTAGAAAATGATAACCTTTTAATTTCATTGAAGTAAAAAAGAAAAGCCTCTGCCTTTCACCAATCTTTCATCATGCTCACCTCTCATTAAGGAATCATTAAGAATGCCATCCAAAATCCGAGAAGATGAGTAGAACAAAAGAGTTAGCACTTATTATTCAAAGAGCAGGATAAACAGGCACATGCAGGAAAGGTCAACTCATGATTAAGCTCCTTTTGGTAGAAGATGATCATAACGAAGCCTTAATGATTACAAAAATGTTGCAAGAAGGCCTACAGAATCAGTTTACGCTCGAACAACGTTTTTCGGTCAGTGAAGCCTTAGAATTAGTACGGCGAGAGTCCTTTCAAGCCATTATCCTCGATCTTCATTTACCTGAAGGACAAAGCTTCGATTCCATTCCTCAATTTATCCAATACTGTCCTGGAGCACCCATTTTGATTTTGAGCGGTGTGGAAGATGAAGAACAAGCCATCAATGCCGTAAAAAGCGGGGCACAAGACTATCTGATTAAAGGACAAACTAGCAGCTCGACACTCTGCCGAGCCATCCGTTACGCCATGGAACGCCATCGGGCCACTCAGCGTATTACGCAATTGGCCCATTACGACCATCTCACCGGATTAGCCAATCGTGGTCTTTTTTATGAGCGCCTAAATTGTGCTGTGGCTCGATGCAATCGTAACGATATGGCTATGGCACTCATGTTTTTAGATCTGGATCACTTCAAAGAAATTAATGACACCTTCGGACACGAATGTGGCGACTCGTTACTCAAAACCGTAGCCACCCGATTAAAAAAATGCATTCGAGAAATTGACACCGGTGTACGCTTAGGCGGAGATGAATTTGCCGTCTTACTCGAACAAATCATCTCCGTTGAAGACGTAGCATTGGTTGCCGAACGCATTCTTCAACTTTTAGCCCAGCCAATTATCGTCAACCATCATCAACTCCAAATTACCGGAAGCCTTGGTATCACTATTTACCCCTGGGATAGTGCCAATCCACAAGAACTCCTATCCCATGCCGACGCCGCCATGTATAGAGCAAAAGCCCAGGGAGGGCATAATTATCAATTTTATACGGCCGGGATGAAAACCGCCGGGTTGGATGGCTCAACACTCGAAGTTGAACTCAGTCGAGCCTTAGCCAAAAAAGAGTTCCTGCTCCATTATCAACCACAAATGAATTTACGGACAAAAGAAGTCATCGGAATGGAAGCCCTCTTACGCTGGCATCATCCGTACCAAGGACTGATCGGCCCAAATCACTTCATTCCTCAAGCCGAGGAAAACGGCATGATTATTCCCATTGGAGAATGGGTATTGCGAGCCGCAAGTAAACAAGCCAAGTATTGGGAAAAACAAGGCTTCCCCACTCCACACGTGGCGGTAAATTTATCAGCCAGGCAAATTCACCAAGGGGATTTACCGACCCTCATTCAAGATATCCTTCATGGCTCTCATTTAGAACCGGAACATCTCAAGTTAGAGCTCACAGAAACCTTCTTAATTCACGAAACAGAAGAAACACTCCATACGCTTCGCGAGCTGAGGGCCATGGGTGTCCATCTCTATATCGATGATTTTGGGGCAGGCTATGCTTCGCTTCGCTATCTCAAATCGTTCCCTGTCGATGGGATCAAACTTGATCAAAGCCTCATTCAGCAGCTCCCCCATAACACCAATGATGCCGCCATTGTCGAAGCCCTTATTTCTTTAGGAAAAGCGTTAGGCCTCGAAGTCATTGCCGAAGGCGTGGAAACACAAGAACAGGTTGATTTTCTGGAAGAACATGGCTGCGATGCCATGCAGGGCTATTGGCTTGCTCCTCCCCTTCCCGCCCATGAAAGTGCACAGCATATGGTCCAGACCCTCGTTTCGTAAAGAGACAAAACGTCTGCAAAGCCATTACTTGTCGACGGAATCTAGGGCTTAGGCTTCTTCCTTTTTCATTCTTCATTCCTACATTTTGCATTTTTCTCCCTATCCCTTGTCTACTCAGTCATTGCTCTCTTCTACATTGGCCTTCTTCCTCAAAACAATGGTCCTCACTCCATGTAAATGATAAAACACTCCATTGCAACAGATCTTTGCCCAGAGTATGATACCCTCCATTCAACACTTCCTCACATTCAAAAACATAACGTTCGTACAGACATGACCGCACAAGAAAAGAAAACCATACCAGAAGAATTTGCTCCTCAATAACGGCAACCCAACATAATGTGTACCGGGCCTCATCTCTTTGACGCCTCTTTCACTAGCTGGGTCTGAACATGCACCTTCACAGCTCACAATCTCCACTCGTCAATGTCCAGATTTTCATTGTTGATAGTGATCCCAATACCCGCTCCAGATATGCGCAGTGGATACAACAGGCAGCTCCCAATCACATAGAGATTCAAGAAATACGGACAGGCGCCCAGGCCCTGGAAGCTTGCACCAACATTTCACCCCACTGCATTCTTCTCGATTACCAACTGTCCGATATGACGGGATTAGATTGTTTCTCAAAGCTGAAGGATTTACACACACATGCTGATATCCCAATTATTTTCTTCAAAGGAGAAGCCGACGAACAGATTGCCATACAAGCCATTAAGCTTGGCGCCCAAGATTACTTCATCAAGAATACGCTCACGGAAGAATTCTTATGGCGGCATATACAACAAGCCCTCGATCAACTGACCACATTGCGTCGCATTCACACTCTCGAGCACCAATTCAGCACAATCCTAGAATCCTCCGGAGATGGCTTGATGGTCATCGACACTCACGGACTCATCCGCTTTACTAACTCGGCGGCAACTCAAATCTTTCAACAACCAGAAGCAGACCTTTTGGGCTCACCATTTGAGTTTCCAGTGGTACCAGGAGAGGCTCAAGAAATTACGATCCGACATCAAGGCACACAGACGACCCCTGTTGAAATGAAAGTTGTACCAATTGAGTGGGAAAATGAACCAGCTTACCTAGCCTCCCTTCGCGATCTCACCGAACGTCGGAAAGCAGAAGAAGAACGACAACGCCATGAAACAGAACGGCAATATGCTCAAAAGCTGGAAAGCTTGGGAGTATTGGCAGGAGGCATTGCTCATGACTTCAACAATCTCCTCATGGCCATTGTGGCTCGGGCTGGTCTCGCCTTACGATTCCTTGCAGCCGACTCTCCAGTTCGTGAGCATATACACATCATAGAAAAATCCGGTCTCCGTGGTGGAGAGCTCGCCAACCAAATGCTCACATTTGCGGGAAAAGCGCAATTAGATATTCAGCCGATCAACTTGCAACAATTTCTGAAAGACAGCCAAGCATTTCTACGTTCAACAGTATCGAAGCGAATCACCATGAGGTTCAATGGCGACAGCAATCTCCCAACCATTCGAGGTGATCGTTCTCAACTCCGTCAATTACTGATGAACATCGTCATGAACGCCGCTGAAGCGATCGGAGAACAAGACGGGCACATTTATCTCAGTACGAGTCGCATAGATACGTCGACACAAGATTTCCGGCCGTATCATGTTATGGGGGATTTACCCTGGGGACCCTGTGTCTCATTGAAAATACAGGATACAGGAAGTGGAATCCCATCAAACGTCCTTCCTAAAATTTTCGATCCTTTTTTTTCCACCAAATTCCCTGGACGAGGACTTGGGTTAGCGGCACTGCTGGGAATTGCCCGTGGACACGGAGCGGCCATTGCCGTTCATAGTCAAGTTGGTCAGGGCACAGAATTTATCTTCCTCTTTCCTATCACAACGAAACCATCCGTGCAGGATACTCCTTCTTTCAGGTTGCCAAAGGAACCATCGGATGCCTCCACAGGCACGAAAGTGCTCGTGGTTGATGACGAAGAAGAGATCCGAACAGCCTGTTCGCTGATCCTCAAAGAAATTGGGTACGATGCCCTGGTTGCTCAGGATGGGAAAGCCGGCCTGCACATTTTTGAACAATATCAGGACCAGATTGCGCTCGTATTTCTTGACCTCACCATGCCTCATATCGATGGTGGCCAATTAGCAAAAACCATTCGTCAACGAGACCCAGATATCCCTATTCTCGTTTCTAGCGGATTTGCCGAGGAAGAAGCCATGAAGCATTTCATTCAATCTGGGATCTGTGCATTTATTCAAAAACCTTTTCAAGTCGAAGTCCTCATCAAGAAGATCCATGCACTCATAGGAGTAGGAGTCGCTAATAGGCCGCAATAACTGAGGGGCATTCGTTGATGCGACCGCTCAACTGCTTATAATTTCTTCTTCTCGGTTCGCTTCACTCCTTCTATTGATACCGATACCCACCACTCAAATGCCGCTCAAGTGTTGACGACAAACCTAGGTGATTGCGATAAAGCGTAGACTGGACAATTGCTTGGTTCTCAGGGTCCAACTCACCAGCCCGTTTGAAATGCTGTGCAGCTTCTTTGTGACGTTCTAATTGATGCAACGTCAGTGCCGTATTAAAATGAGCCTCCACCAAGATAGGATTGAGGCTCAATGCTGCTTGAAAAAATTGTAAGGCAGACTCCCATTTTTCGATATGATATTCATCAATGCCTTTCATATTGAGTGCCGAAGCCTCAGGCTCGATGACAGGCAGACTTGCCAGAGGAACGGTCTGCGGAAAACATCCTCCCAGTATCACCATCCCCACTATCATGACTACACCTGACAACACATTCGGTATTTTTGATAGACTCCATCTAGTCATATGGCATCCTTCCATGACTTTTTACGATGACTCAATTATCCAAATCCCCCAATCAACCATATAACCACGATATCGTCATCATCGGAGGCGGTTCAGCCGGATATGCGGCTGCACGCACGGCCGAAGCTGAGGGAGCCAACGTTGGGATTGTCGACCACGGCCCGCTTGGAGGGCTCTGTATCTTACGCGGCTGTATGCCAACAAAAGCCATGCTCCGCTCCTCGGATATTGCTGCACTCATGAGTCGAGCCGCAGAATTTGGCCTTAATATCACCCAAACTCAAGCCAACCTCAGCGCCATTATCGATCGAAAAAATCGGTTAATCAAGGAATTTGCGGATTATCGCATTCAAGCCCTTCAGGACTCACGGTTTACGCTTTATCAAGAACCGGCTCACTTTCTTTCCCCATCCCTCATACAAGCTGGCTCTCACCAACTCACCGCAAAAGCCTTCATTATCGCGACAGGCTCCGTCGTGACACATATTCCCATCCCAGGACTAGAAGAGGCTGGCTTCATCACAAGCGACGAAGCCTTAGAACTGCGAAAACTTCCAGATTCCATGATTGTCCTAGGAGGAGGAGCCGTAGCCCTGGAATTGGCTCAATTCTATTCTCGAATTGGAGTCCAGGTTACCCTCATTCAACGCAGCGCGCATGTGATGTCACAAGCAGACGAAGACTTAGCGATACCTGTTCAAGACAAACTCCAAGAAGAAGGGATGGCCATTTTTACGAACACATCGATCAAAGAAGTAACACAGTCTCCTAGTGGTCAGAAAACCGTTCATTTCCTGCATGACGACCAACCACACCAAGTCACCGCCTCCACCATCCTTCAAGCACTTGGACGCCACCCTAATATCGGTCGATTGCAGATAGATGCCGCTCAGGTGGCGATCGACAACAATACGATTGTCGTCAACAAACACATGCAAACATCTCAGCCACATATCTTTGCAGTCGGCGATGTGAATGGACTACATGAAATCGTTCATATTGCCATAGAGCAGGGAGAAATTGCCGGATGGAATGCAGTTCACCCGGATCAGCCACTGAAGCACTATGATGACCGCCTCAAAACGCAGGTCGTCTTTACTGACCCTCAGATGGCCAGCGTGGGGCTATCAGAACGAGAATGCATTCAGGACCATGTTCCATTTCTTGTCGCCTCGTACCCCTTCAACGATCACGGTAAATCACTCTGCCTGGGCGAACTCCATGGACATGTCAAAATTCTATGCCACCCGCAATCCGGGGAAATTCTGGGTGGACATATCGTCGGACCAGAGGCTTCTGAACTGATCCATGAACTCACTGCCATTATGCATTTCCATGGAACCGTGCATGACCTCATAAAAATACCTCATTACCATCCCACCTTGGCCGAAATCTTGACCTACCCTGCCGAAGAACTTGCCGAAGAACTTCCCTCAGCCTCTTAGATCACTTCTCCGTGATCATCATTGCACAAATACCCTACTCGAAAAATTCATCAATATGTTGGGCCCATGGTGAATCTTTTACCTTAGGCTTCGAGCAAGGAACAAAGGTTTCCGCTGATGTTTTTGTCCGTAACAATTTTCAGTAAAGGTGGACTACATCTCAGCAAATGGGGAAAAGCCTCGAGAAAAATAATCCGCATATTGAGGCCATCACCTGGAGAATTCTCATGAAAAACGACATAATGGAATCCAACATGGCCACGACCGCCACTTCACCCCAATCCTCATCATCATCCTCAGGAAAAATCCTTATCGGAATCGTCTTTCTTTTCGGGTTAGGAGCCTTCATGTATTTTGATCTCGGACAATATCTTTCCCTTGATTCCATCAAATCCAATCGCGATCTCTTACGAGGTTATACCGAATCGAATTATACGGTGGCGGTCATGCTTTTCATTCTTCTCTATGTACTCCAAACCGCATTTTCTTTGCCAGGTGGCGCCATTCTCACACTCACAAGCGGCTTCTTATTTGGCAGTGTCATGGGAACAATTTTTGTCAACATCGGCGCAACGCTGGGGGCCACACTCGCGTTTTTGGCTGCGCGCTATCTCCTAAGAGATTGGGTAGAACGCAAAGTGGGGGATCGACTAGAAGCCATTCAGTCAGGATTTGCTCAAAATGCATTCAGCTATCTCCTGACTCTGCGTCTCATTCCTGCCTTTCCCTTTTTCTTAGTCAATCTGGTATCCGGACTGACGCGCATCAACCTTGGAACCTACATTCTGGCAACCTCTCTTGGGATTATTCCTGGAAGTTTTGTCTTTGCTTTTGCGGGGCAGCAACTTGGCTCCATTAATTCACTGAGTGAAATAGCCAGCCCACCGGTCCTTCTGGCTTTTACACTATTAGGGCTCCTTGCCCTAATGCCAGTGGCCTATAAAAAATGGACGACCAGAAATACGTCCTCTTTGAACCCATGACCACGCATTTGTCAACTGTGTAACTTTTGAGATAGCTCATGGAACGTCCACAAGCTACAGATAGGCCAGCGTTGATCCTTCCTGATGATCAGTACAATCAGGAACTGGTCAATAATGTGCATCCTCCTCACTGGAAAAATCCCAGTCCGACAGGGCGGTATAATTTAGTGGTGGTTGGCGCTGGAACGGCTGGGTTGGTTACGGCGGCAATCGGAGCGGCACTTGGAGCAAAAGTCGCGCTTGTTGAACGACATCTCATGGGCGGAGATTGTTTGAACGTCGGCTGTGTTCCCTCAAAAGGTCTGATACGGGCAGCCAAAGCCTGGACCTCAGTCAGGGAAGCTGAAGAATTCGGTTTGCACATATCAGGAGGCATCCAACAAGATTTCGGCGCGGCGATGACTCGTATGCGCCAACTACGGGCACGCATGAGTCAAGTTGATTCGGCTAAACGTTTCACTGAACTCGGAGTCGATGTCTTCATCGGAAACGGACGTTTCAGTAGCTCAGACACTGTCGATGTAGAAGGCACCTCTCTGCAATTTGCCAAGGCCGTTATTTGTACTGGCGCACGAGCTGCAGCTCCTCCCATCCCCGGACTCGATCGAATCAAGTACCTGACTAATGAAACGGTGTTTTCTTTAACCGAGTTACCTAGACGACTGGGAGTCATTGGGGCAGGATCAATCGGTTGCGAAATGGCCCAAACATTTGCACGCTTTGGCAGTCGAGTGTTTCTGGTTGAAGCGATGCACGGCATTCTCCCCAATGAAGATCGAGACGCGGCAGAAATCGTCGAACGCTCCATAATCCGCGATGGCGTACAATTACTCTGCTGCGGGAAAGACTTAAACCTGAAAATGGTGAACGACACAAAACAGATGTCTGTCGACTCTCATGGCCAACATTACGATCTTTCAGTTGATGAGATTTTAGTTGGCGTCGGTAGAGCCCCGAACACAGAAAACTTGGGACTTGAAACCGTCGGCGTGGAATTTGATGGAAAGGGTGTGCAGGTCAACAACCGATTACAAACCACCAACCCCAAAATCTTTGCGGCTGGCGACGTCTGCTCTCCCTTCAAGTTTACGCACACGGCAGATGCACAAGCCCAGATTGTCATCCAAAACGCCTTATTTCCACATCCTTTAGGTCTGGGGTACAGCAGCACAAACGATCTGACCATTCCATGGGCCACGTATACTCAACCAGAAATTGCCCACGTCGGGCTATACGAAAAAGACGCTAAAACTAACGGCATAGCAATTGACACCTTCACGTTCCCACTCAGTGAAGTGGACCGGGCCATTCTTGACGGAGAGGAAGAAGGCTTTGCCCGTGTTCATGTGAAAAAAGGGACAGATGAGATTATTGGGGCAACCATTGTGGCCACTCACGCGGGAGATTTGATTAGTGAATATACGTTGGCCATGAAAGGGAAACTCGGACTCAATACTATCGCTGGCACCATTCACCCTTACCCCACACAAGCAGAAGTCATCAAAAAAACAGCCAATGCTTGGAGAAAAGCCACACTCACCGAAACCAAAAAACAGCTCTTAGGAAAACTTTTTTCGTGGACTCGTTGATATGAGAAAGAAAGCCATGCTCACACCAACACACCTACTTGGCAAAATTTTGGCGTTATCATTCGCACTCGGGCTCATTTTTTTCTTCGCTTGTTCTCCAATCGTTTTGGCCAAAGCAGATGAAGAATTCCCGATTGGCCTATTTTCACAGGCTCAACCCGGTGGCAGCTTTCCAGACGGCTGGAAACCGCTGACCTTTGAGAAAATTCCAACCCATACACAATACGAACTGGTGAAGGATGGAGAACAGACTGTTGTCAAAGCCACCAGCCGTCAGTCCTCCTCTGGTCTCACACGGGAAATCATGATTGATCCGAAGGAATATCCCATTATTCAATGGCGCTGGAAAGTGAGCAATACATTCAACAATGGAGATATGACAAAAAAATCAGGTGATGATTATCCAGCCCGCATCTACATTACGTTTCAATACGATAGGGACAAGGTAGGGTTTTTTGAAGAAGCCAAATATGAAGCAGCCAAACTTCTCTATGGAGAATATCCTCCAATTGGAGCCATTAATTATATTTGGGAAAGCAAAAGCCCCATTGGCACCATTGCCCCAAATCCTTACACAGACCGCGTTCAAATGTTTGTCATTGAAAGCGGGGAGACGCGCTTAGATGAATGGGTCATGGAAGAACGCAATATATACGAGGATTACAAAAGAGCCTTTGGAGAAGACCCGCCAAAAATCTCAGGCGTGGCCATCATGACAGATACCGATAATACACAAGAAGAGGCGGTGTCTTTTTTCGGAGATATCGTATTTAAAAAATCACTGATGAGTCATAAGTGAAAGATCTAGAGCAACAATCCTGACACAAAATTGAGCCATGCTCACTTATACTCTAGGCATTTACTTCTATAGTATTTTAACTTTCAACTGGTGTCTCTTAAAATTCCTTCTCCCTCAAGGGCTTGGTTCCGAAGAGGAAACAAGGATCTCCTACTGGGTCTGTTGAAAAAACCCGCCAGCGGCGTTCTCGCCATTTTTCCGCGCTCACATAATGCCAGTATGCTCCGCCCGCAAAAAATGGCTGTGGCCTTGCTGGACGGACTTTTTTGACAGACCCGAGGCCTCTGACATGTGACACCACAGAGGCTAAATGTGGCCATTGATATCATCATTATTCAACAGTCTCCTACTAGTTAAATCGCGATATTTGCGAAATCTCGGCACGAGGGCGAAGCTTCCACATTCACTTTAGGGCACCTCTAAAAACTGATGATTTTTTCTGAGGGCAAGGAAGCGGCGCGCGGAAAACTGGAGTGTATGGGCCAATACATGAGGATTTGAGCACGACGCTGACGCCACCATCGGGGAAAAGGACAGTTTTTAGAGGTGCCCTTTAGTGAGAACATGGCATCATTGCGAAAAACAGCTAGGCGTGCAATGTTATTGGACCCATTGAAATGAATGGAGAGAAGCTGAAAGCTCTTTCACCGTCAGCCTGAATGGTTAGCTCAAAGCTGCAATCGGCAGAAGGTCATGCCCATTGTTCATCACCTCATATGCTGTCATCTTCAGAAACCCAGATGACATTCCTTATTACTTGAGGTTCCAGATCCAGTTCGGCTGGGAGAGAATTACTCCTTCTGTCCGGTTTTTTTTATGATGTGATATCCAAATTGCGTTTTGATGGGCTGGCTCACACTGCCATGTCCCATGCGCTTCACGGCGTCTTCAAATGCCTTGACCATTTTTCCTGGACCGAACCACCCCAGATCCCCACTTTTGGATTTGCTGGGACAAGTGGAAAATTCTTTCGCCAACTCCGCAAATTTCCCACCCGTTTTCAAGCGTTTTCTCAGTTCAACGGCTAATCCTTTTTCTTTCACTAAGATATGACTCGCTCTCCACTCCATATGCTCTCCTTTCCCTTTATCATTCCCTAATCACTCTAGTTCTTTCGCAAAACTAACCGCTATAAATTTTGGCACAACGAGATCACCCATGAAGCTCAGCCCATTTTTGACATTCACTGGTTTGCTCATTGCTATGAGGACAAGCCTATCAATCGCAGTTCTTTTTACATCTTAAAACCCTCCCGTCGGGCCGGTGCTTCCACCACTAAACCCTGGAATGACAGGAGACGCAGTGGGTTCGACTGGCGCATCAGGAACATTGCCATAGCGCCGAAGCGGAGGAGAATTCCAAATGACTTTATGACCAGGTGCAAGATTAGCGGCTTCAATAAAATGAGGCTTTGCCCCTACTGAGTCTCCCAAATGTTCCATGGTCACGGCTAAGTTGTAATGCGCTTCTGCCAGATCCGGTTGCGCTTGAACCGCCGATTGAAACTGCTGCCGGGCTCCCTCCCATCGCCCCTCCCGAAACAAACGGTTCCCTTCTGTAAAGAAGTTCTGCACTTGCGCCATCGAATTGGCAGGAGGATCAAGCACCGTCAAAGGTGCAGGTTTATCGGAGGCACAGCCCAGGCTGATTAAAATATAAAGACAACACAGAAAAAAAACGATCAATTGCAACCCCTTCATGGATCCCTCCTTCTGAAAACAATTTCGTATTCAACAGTGTTTTAACGACTCCATAAGCCTTTACTCTCACTCCAACCCTTTCCCTAATAGAAAGAGAGAGTTTAAAACTTTCTATGACTTACGTTACTACTGCTATCAGTCGAGCCACGCTTCACAGTCACGACTTCTCCGATTCTCAAAAAAAACAACTTACATCCTTCGACATGGGGACCAAGTGACTGAAAAGCGGCATTTGCATAGATGTGCGCCTGTGATCTATATCTCTCCGCATACTCCACCACGTTAGAGGTAGTTACTCTATCAGTTTTGTAATCCCCAACCCAGACCTCCCCAGATTTTTCATACACCACATCCATGATCCCTTCCATTATTCGGGGTTCTTTCTTTTCGTTAAGTGTTTCATGATCTGTCCAGGGTATGACGAAAGGCACTTCTCGTCCAAGAATTGTCGCATTGTGTAACTCATCGTAAGAGGAAGAATGCAGAAAGGCTTCCATCAATTCTTCAATGTCCGCAACCACAAGATCAGTTTCTTGATCAGAACGATCATGAAACATGTTATTGCGTAATATTGCTTGTAAAGGCTCTCGAAACGTTTGGAGGTCCAATTGAAAATTCCATTGTTCCAATATTCGATGCACCAAGGTTCCAATCTGTTGACTGCCTAATTTCGAATGTATTTGCCGAACGTAGGAAGGGTCAGAAGATGGGGACGTATGCAGCAAAGACGGACTCAGGAAAGCACGATCTTGAACGATCTGTTCCCAAGCCATCTCCCGTTCACGATCTTTTTCTGGTGAAAGAAATACTGCTCTTTTTGGCTCAGGCACCCCAGATTTTGAACCATTCTGAATGTTCTTTGACAGCAAGAGGTCTCGAGAAGTCACAACCGTTTGCCGAATCACTGATTCACCGATATGTAGGTTATCATGTTCAGGGTTGCCGATGTCTTCTTGGGCTACATCCTGGAGAAATCCCAAAAAACTCTCGCCGATCGGTTTGATCAATTTTCCTCCAGACAGGACTAACCGATCTCGAGCACGAGTCATGCCTACATACATCACTCGTCGTTGTTCCGCTTTCTGACAAATCTGTTCTTTTTCCCATAAGAACACCTGCCCTACATTCCAGGTCGGCGGAAACGTACACCCATAGACTCCACTCATCCAGTCAGCGGAGAGGTGAGCATGGCGATCTATCCCGGATGACTTTTGGTGCAAGCCTGGTAACACCACGACAGGAAACTCCAATCCCTTGGCTTTATGAATCGACAACACCCGCACGGCATCTAACGACTCTTCCTCTAACACAGCTTCAGGTTCTGGAGGGTGGGTCATAATCGATTCAACCAATTGAGCCACCCAACCGGAGAATGAAAGATGAGGAATTGCCGCCTGGGCCGTCATCAGGTCGCGAAGCTTCCAGATATTCCTCACAGCCTGCTCACCATGACTCGACGCTGCGGCTAACTCCAAAACCGGAAGCTGAGAAAAGATCTGGTCAATGCATTCAAAAACAGGAATACGTTTAGCCTGAACATGCAACACGTTCAATTGTTCAAAAAGAAGAGTCACCACTGCCTTTCGTGGGCTGTTCCACGATTCCAGCATAGCAGTTCGTCGAATATCTAAAGGCCCAATCCGAACGAGACTCATAATATCCTGATCAGGCACCCCACCGAGAGAGGAGCGCAAGATCCCAACCAACGCAATCGCATCGGTAGGATCATCCAACACTCTTAGCACATTGACGAGATCGATGACTTCTTGCCGGCGATAGAAATGCCGTTCGCCATCAGTTAGATATGGCACGCCTCGACGATGCATGGCTTCCAAATAGACATGCGCATTGGTAAACTTTCGAAATAATACGGCCACATGGCCTGGACGCAATGGGCTCTGAATTCCCCCCTCTGACACCCATTGTGTATCTGAAGTCAACTGCTCCTGAAGCCATGCAGCCAACCATTCCGCTTCAACACGCGTGGCCCGATCGGCATCCCACTCTTCTTCTTCCGCCTTTGCCATCACACACAACTTCACTCCGGCCTCAGGCAAAACTTCTTCTCCTCCTCGCCCTGCCATCAAGGGAACATTGGGCGGTTGAACGTGCTCCTCCTGGACAAACAATCGATCAAAGATTCCGTTCACCACGTCAAGCACAGCGCGACCGCTGCGAAAATTTGTCGCCAAGGTACAGACAACTCCACCATCGTCCGTCAACCTACGAACCACATGATCAAAGGCTTGGATATCCGCTCGACGAAACCCATAAATGGATTGTTTAGGATCACCCACAATAAAGAGTTTTCCTGGCATCAATCGAATCGCGTCCCATTGCTGACAGTGTTCACCTAATCGTTCACCCAAATACAAAAGAATTTCATATTGCAAGGGATCGGTATCCTGAAACTCATCAACCATGATTGCCTGAAAGTCAGCCTTGAGTTGCTCGCGTACGTGTGGAAAATCACGCAGAACATCTCGCACACGGACAATAAGCCCATCAAACCGAATCCACCCCTTGTCGGCATAAAGCTGACGCACATGTTTCACAAATGGTTCGAGAAGAGATACCATTTTTTTCAAGAATTCCTCATCCACTTTCACAAGACGTTGTGCACTTTGAATCATTCGTCGCGCTTCCTGAAAATCGCTAGGATCCCATGCCTTCGGCGCTTGGCCAAGAGCGGATGCCAAGAGCGCGAGTTCATCAGCATCAAGAAGTTCATCCCCGACACAACTCCCTCCCAGCATGTGGTGAAATACGCGCTCGGCTAGGATCAACACTTTTTCTATCTTTCGTGGTTTCGCTGGACCATATTCTCGCAATAGAGATGCAATTCTTTGCCGATTCTTCTCTAACCACGACATCACAGCCGGCGAGGGAATAGCCGCATCTAATTGCCGATGGATCTCTGAAATTGAAACGTGATCATCACACAAGGCCAACGCACATTCTCGAATCCCTTTGAGATCCATGACATCCAGGATCTCTCGCCATTGCGCATGATGGGTTCCATCCTCACCAAGCGCTTCATCAAGCCAACGGTCCCATACCTCAGAAAACACCTGCACAAAGTGGGTCCCATCATCTTCTTGGAAATGGGGATCGACGCCACTTTCCAAGGGATAGAGTCTCAAGACATGCGCGGCAAAACTATGGAGCGTCGTAATATGGGCTTGTTCAAGATCATTCAGAGCTTGCGTGATGGTATTTTCAATATGCTTCGCTGAAATTTGGTAACGTATTTGAAATGACTGGAGGAGAGGATACTCAGATGTTCCATTCTGTGTTACTGACTGACAGGCTGCTGAAAACTCATGTAATCTCTCGCGTAGCCGCGCTTTCATTTCATTCGCCGCTTTGTTTGTGAAGGTGAGCGCCAAAATTTCAGTTAATCGGAATGGACGTGGTTCTCGCAACAACGCATGCAGAAGTCGATTCACGAGCAATGTGGTCTTCCCCGTTCCTGCGCCAGCCAAAACCACAACGTTGCGATCAAATGTTGTTTCTCCGAGATGCCGCGCTTCAGCATCCACCAGTGGAGAACGATTAGACATGCGAAGCCTTTTGCCTACGGAAAGCGCGGTAGGCTCGTGCCAGAGGTAGCCCATAGGCACGAGACCAGGAAGGATGATGCTGAAATCGACAAGCCGAGGCATACTGACAGTTTTGACAATGGACACCAGACATCATGAAAAACTGCCCGGTACGAATCCCCTGCACCCATGCCCGAAGTGTGTTACTCAGTTGCACCCCTGTCGCCGTATTCCACACGTCCCCTGAAAAGGAGGCCGAACGCACGGACTCCTCTTGCATAGGCCGCAAGTAGCGGAACTCCACCGAGTGCATGGGAACGCAGCCTGACTCATCATGTGCTGAATTCTCTTCCTTTGGCAGTGGTCGCATGAGGGAATACAAAGGGGGCTGCAACCGCCGGCCTTGAAGAGCTTTCGTCACCAGATCCAATTCATCATCCTGAAACATCCGGCGCATGGAAACCTTATAATCCACAATACGAATCCCTGAATGACCCTGTGCCGTATCAACTCGATCAAATCGGCCACGAATTTTGAGCAACTCATGCGGTGCCTCTACATCATCACTCAACTCTCCGGCCGCTTCCACCTCAAAGCTATGCGACACTAAACCATGTTCGATATGCTCGCGTTGGTCATACTCAATCATCGCCAACATCATGCCAGTCAAACGCACATTCATCCAATCCCAAATAAGGCGATACCCTCTCCCAAATTTTCGTGCATGGACCTCACACACTTGAGACATCTGTTTCACGAGAAGAACCTCTATCTTCTCGGAGCTGATAAGCTGTTGCGGCCACCCCTCTTGCAACAGAGCTTGATACACATTACAAAGCACCTGATGCACAAGTTCCCCCCAGACACGGCTGGGAAGCTCTGTTGACAAGCAATCCTGAAGTTCTCCAACCTGTAGCACCTGTTTCATCCAATAACGCATGGGACATTGGGCATAGGTGCCCAATGCCGTTGGTGAAAGACCACGCGCAACCAGATCCAGCCAATATTCCTGTGAGTCATCGATGATGCCATCATAGGGTCCAGCTTTTCCTCGACTCCTCTCTAGATGCGGAATCACTCTCATTCCCTCATGAAAGATACTCCACCATGGAGACCCTTCAGGTGCCTTAGGCTGAAAAGTATGTCCTTCGAGGACACCGCGCACACGTGACTCTAGCGCAGTTTCACTCTGCGACGGCCACAATCCAACTCGCGCTCGTTCACTCAAGCTGCTAGGCAAACTTTGTTCTGTATCAAATCGCGGCAGATCCATGCCATGGAGAGAACCCCGCAGGAGAGAGGAGGGAATCAATGAGCGTCCATCCTGATCAGCCCGCTGACACACAAGATAGAGATACTCTTGAGCCGACTGTTGAAGCAGACTAAACAACAACTGCTCTTCATCAAAGCCCTTAAGTTTTTCATCAATTTTATAGCCTAAACTTTCGGCTAACACCTTTCGATCCCAGTCACGTAAAAAGGCATCTTCCCGTACAATCCGTGGAAACACATGATCGTTCATTCCCACAATAAATAAGGCTTTGAAAGGACGCCCGCGAGCCGCCATCACATCTAACACTTGCACTCCCATTTCCGCTTGTCCTGACAGAGAGAGTACAGCTTTTTCTAATGCCGCTCGAAACACATTCGCCCATTGTTCCCAGGTCACCTGACGACCTAACTGGTCAAGTTGCCGGACTGACGCTAGTACTTGTTCAAACCCATATTGCAAACGCACATTTCGCTCGTCGAGTATGCCAGCATCTGTTGAAGACGACGGATTTTCTGAAAACCAGGCATATTTTTTGACGAAGATTTCATAGGCTTCAGTTAACTCTCCCACGGAGCCGGATACAGGAAGAGCACGACAATCAAACAAAAGTTCCGCAACAGCTTCCGCAAACACTTGCAATGAATCGGAAACTTCCTCTACTGATAGATCACAATGTTCCTGCCATTCTTGAACTGCCGCAGGATCTCCAGCCACAGAGGCAAGCCGCTCCCAATCTTCATCACCTCTGACGAGACGAAAATAATGGACCGCCTGCACCCACACATGTGAACATCCCTGAAAAGACCGCCCGGCCTTGGACCTTCCAGGAAACCATGGTGAAGTCAGCACGTCCAACATCTGCCGCCAATGAAACCGATCTTCACGAAGTCCAGCCAATATCCACCAGACTTTCGCCAGCGGTTCTTCTAACAAGGGCCGGGTTGCCGTCGTCCAATAAGGAATGTGATGAGCATTGAAGATTCTCGTAAGATCTGCGGAGTAAGGTTCAAGGCTTCGAGCTACGACTCCAATTTCGTGCCACGCATAACCAACCTGTTCACGATGCTGAACAATCGCTTTGCAGATGTACGTCAATTCACCTTCCGCGCCAACGGCATTAACGATTTGCACTTGGGGAGTCCAACGTTCAACATGGCTTTCTGATTCAATTTCTTTATCTGCGGCAACCGATTGGTGCACGACACCAGCCTTCAGAAGATGCCGATCAAAAAATCGTTGTGCAAATTGAAACGACTCGCCCTCACCAAGAGGAAAAAAAACGGAAACCGTTGAGTGACGAGCCACTTCTTCTAGCAGCGTCAACTGCACTTGGTTAATATCGTAGAATCCGTAATACAAAATTTCGGAAAGGCGAGCAAGGTAAAGGGAATACGGAATCCACGGAATGACCGCATGAGCCAGATCATCAGGCAACCCCACTGCAAGTTGACGGCTCCATGCCTGAAGCCTTTCATGCAGACGAAACACACCTTCCAGTCGTTCAGAAGCGGCTTCGTCAAACAGACCTTCTTGTAGACCCCGAAGTGCGACATGAGGCTCTACCTGCGCTTCCTGCAAATCCCGAATGGTTCGCCATAAAGCCTGGCACATTCCCAACGATCCCGCCCGCGATGCAAAGGGATTCGACCCGACGGGGTCTTCCTGCAAGAGATGAGATACGGCATAGTCAAAAAATATGTCGTCAACAAGCTCAACAGGGGAACCCACCATGTACCCTTGACCGGTCACGCTCCGCTCAGCATCTAGACGCAATGCGAATTGATGAAAGGTTAAATAATGCACATCAAACAGGGCACACTTATGCTCGACACTCAATAACCATTGAAGACGTCGTCGTAATGACTCAGAAGGAACAACGATAGCAAGAGGAGTTCGAGCGTCAGCAGATTTAATTCGCCGAACAACTTCAACCAAGCGAGATTCTAAATAGGGATGGAAAGGGCCACTGTGAAGAGTAAACATTTAGACTGCGACCATATCAAATTGGTCACAAAAAGAGGAAAGGATCCAACTGACAGGAGAGTTCAACCAGTTTCAGGACCGATCAATTCGCCATTACAATCAGGGCATCCCCAATCACCGTCAATGCGCGACATGGGGTCGCCACAAAATGGACATTCCGGTGGAGGTCCGGAATCAACGACAGGGAAAATAGGGAGTTCAATATCTAATTCAGGTTCGTCATCATCATACATAGCGCAAGTCTACTCTTCCTCAGCCTTCTTTTTGGGTTTTGCCTTTGCCTTAATCGCTTTCTCAGCGCTTTCCCGCGGCGGCACCCCAATGAAGGTTAAACGCCCATTTATAATCGTCGCCGGCACTGCCCGAATCGAATGCCGTTCCGCTAATTCTTGCCCCGGCTCGGAAGAAATATCAATTTCTCGATAGGTAAAACTATATTTCACTTTCATCCCCTTCCACATCGTTTTCGCGGAAGGACAGGCCGAACAGGACTTCGAGACCAACAGCGTCACATTTGCCATACCCCAACACTCCCTTTCACTTAACAAAATAAAAGATTATGTTAGCATCGAAGAAAAGAGGCGAGCAAGGATAACGGAAATATCCTTATTCAAACAAAGAATCGGATTCGAAGAAGAAAACCGACGAGAGAAGCATAGAACATCACTCTATGACTTGGAACAGTGTGTCTCCTCATGCTACGTTTGTGGTTAATTCCACAATCGTTGCCAGTTGGCCCATTCATGTTTCCAAATTCTGACATTGAGAGGAACAGGAATAAACTCATGTTGCTTTGCAGTGATGATATGCATTTGGGGTGAATCAAGAGAAGCTTCAATGACAATCGCACCATCACGATCTGTCCGGTAGATGGGGAAACCTTGCTCTACATAGGCGTCAATGACCTCAGCAGCTGGATGCCCATAGCGATTGTGAGATCCAACCGACATCACCATAGCTTGAGACTTAATCTGATTGATCCAACCATGATGCAAGGAACTCTTGGCTCCATGATGCGGAATTTTCACAATGGTCGCCGAATGCCCCTGCGTTTCGTGCTGTAGCTGTTCTAGGGCTTGCTGTTCAGCATCTGCCGTGAATAAGACCGAATGCCTTCCACATTCCAGCCGAATGACCAGTGAACGATTGTTCAACTCTGCTCCACTCATCTCATGTGTTGAAACAAGCATGACTGGGTTATTCCTCGCCAATGGACTCAACACCGCCAGCGAACAGGGCCCAGATCCAATGATGTCGGATCCTGCTCCAATCACGCGGTCGTCAAGATCAGAGGCGTCGACGGCCATCTGAAGCCGTTGGAAAAATTCTCTGGATCGTACAACGCCGTTACTCCAATATTTTCCTACATGAAAATTTTCTAAGACCCACGGGAGTCCCCCCACATGATCCCATTGCGGATGCGTGGCTACAATATGATCAATGCGATGGATACCCTGATTCCAGAGATACGGGCCAATAACTGCCCGTCCCATATCTAAGCGACGATATCTAGGCCCGCCATCAATTAAGACGGTTTGACCATCTGGCAACTCCAGAACCGTCGCATCTCCCTGCCCCACATCTAAAAAAGTTACGCGTAGGACGCCTGGCTCCCAATTCGTTCGAGGAGACCACGCCCACCATATCAAAATTGCGACTAATCCGGTTACGCAACTCCATCGTATGGTTGGCCGATGTGGTAATAACATGATCCCCGCCAACATGCCCCAAAACAGAAGCATTAAACTTATAGAAGGGGATGCCACATGCCATTCCGCATATGGTACAGAGGACAGCCACACAACTGTGTGAGCAAAAAGGTCAAAGATCCATTGATTGACCTGTTCCAGAGGAAGGTTTTCCGCTCCACTCACTAACACACCAAGACCTGTCAGAAAACCAATTGGAATAACCAAGATTCCGACCATAGGCACAATCACCATGTTAGTCACCAGACCTAACCATGGAATTTGATGAAAGTAGAACGCCACCAACGGCAAAGTCGTCAGGCTCACCGCTAATGTCATGAACCAGGCAAGCTTGCCTTTTTCTTGTAAACTGACGAACCATTTTGAGAGTCTAGAATGGTCAGCCCCTTTCCGTTTGTCTGCGTTCAGTTCCTCAGTTTTTCTGCCCAACCACACCATCCCAATGGCGGCCACCGAAAGATAGGACAACTGGAAAGAAATATCATGTATGGCTTCCGGATGAGGCAACAGCATCAACAATGCTGCAACCGCTAAGGCCGTGATCAGATTGCGTTCCCGCCCTAACCATATCCCGAAACACGCCACCACAATCATGATCCAGGATCTCACGGTCGCCATTTCTGCCCCGGCCAGAAGCATATAGAAGGAAACTACCGGCAATGTGATCAAAACTGCACATTGCGTCGCTGTGAGATGAATGGAGACACGTTCCAACCAAGACGCTGGCAGTCGGTGAATGCCCCATCGTGTTCCGGCGAAAACAACCAGCGCTAAAAGCCCAAGATGGGATCCGGAAATGGAAAGAATATGTACCGTCCCACTGGCCATAAACGCGTCGCGGATACCTTGATCGATATAGCTTTGCTCTCCAAGAATCATCCCTAAAAATAAACCCAATGCAGGATTGGAGAGGCTTTTCGTAGCCGCGTGATGAATAGATTGGCGTCCTTCATCTATCATTCTCAGCAGAGTGACTCCTAACGAATGTGACCGTGAGGCTGACACATTGATAGCTCCTGGTCCATAGACTGTCGCAACAGCGTGAATACCTTTTTGCTTCAGATATTCACCATACTGAAAACCTCCCGGATTACGCGTCCCATACGGCTCTCGCAACCGCGCCCTCACATTCACATGATCCCCATACACCAAGGAGACATTGGGTTCTCGCCAGGAAAGACGGACCCGACCCTCCGTGGGATCCGCCTGTCCATTGGACATGATAGACTCCACCTCTACAAGCAGAATGACGCCATCCGGCGTTCGACGAACAGGGGCATCAATGACACCCTGAAACGTGACCGGCTGGTCGGTGGAAAATTCCAAGAGAGAAGAGTCTACCCGGCTCAAAACCGCCCAATGGGCTTGGCCTATCCCAGCGATGAACACGGCAAAGAACAAGACTCCTCCCCATCGGGAAAGAATTCTTCGTTGTTCAAGCCAGGTTAAAAGTAGACCGCAACTAAGAAGTGCCCCAAGAAAAGAAAGGGGAAATTGGGAGAGAAACGGGCCGAACCACAGCCCGACCAGATAGGCACCCACTCCAAGCTGAATCACATAATTCAAAGCCAAAAATTAATGGATACATGATTTCACCACATTGGCTAAATCTTCGGCAATCTCTTGAATAACGGTAGCATCTTGCCCTTCCACCATGACCCGTAGCAGAGGTTCTGTTCCTGAATACCGCACTAGAACACGCCCCGTACCATTGAGCTGCTGTTCTTTATCCTGAATCACTTGTTGGAGGACGGGCAAGGACTCTAAAGCTGGTTTATGGGGCACTTTGACCCCCAGCAAGACTTGTGGGCTGGCCTGCATACATTGAGCAATTTCCGATAGAGGTTTCTGTGCACGTGTCATGAGCTTCAGCATTTGTAGTCCAGTAATCAGACCATCCCCGCTGGTATGATAATCCATGAAAATCATGTGGCCGGATTGCTCCCCACCTAAATTATACTCATCAGCCACCATACGCTCTAAGATATACCGATCCCCTACAGCCGTGCGAACCAATGTAATCCCGGCTTCCCGCATACACATGTCAAAGCCAAAGTTGCTCATGACCGTTCCTACGACCGTGTCTTTCTTGAGCCGCCCTAACCGCTTGAGATCCAAGGCAAACGCGGCTAAGGCATGATCCCCATCCACCACTTGTCCTTTTTCACACACAAACATGGCTCGATCAGCATCACCATCCAATGCGATGCCAATATCGGCTTTTCGGTCCCGCACCATTTGTTGGAGCCGTTCTGGATGCACCGCCCCACATCCATCGTTAATGTTCAGCCCATCCGGTTCGTTCCCTGTTACCCAAACCTTTGCACCGAGTTCACGGATAACTTTGGGAAACACGTGATATCCAGCGCCATTCGCACAGTCCAAGACTACTCTTAACTGTTGAAAATCCATTTCCCGTGGCAAGGAACGTTTGACAAACTCAATATACCGGCCTTCTGCATCATCAATACGAAACGCTTTGCCAATCGCATCGGCTGTCGGGCGAATATGATCAATTTCATGGGAGAGAATAAGGTCTTCGATACGCTTCTCCACGTCATCAGGCAATTTCATGCCATTATTTGAAAAAAACTTAATGCCATTATCCTGATAAGGATTGTGGGAGGCGGAAATCATGACTCCGGCATCCGCTCGAAGACTTTTGGCTAAAAAAGCAATGGCCGGTGTCGGCAACGGACCAACAAGGAGGACATCGACTCCCATGGAACAGAGACCTGCCGTTAATGCCGATTCCAGCATGTACCCGGATATGCGAGTATCTTTGCCAATAATAATTTGATGACGGCCTTCTTCCCGCTTTCGGAAGACATGTGCAGCGGCTCGACCGACTTTCATCGCCATTTCACTGGTCATCGGATCCTGGTTTGCTACACCCCGGACCCCATCTGTCCCAAATAGTCGTCCCATATTGTTCTTCTTTCTATATTGGATAGAAAAAGAGCGTTACTATTACTTTTCGCACGAATTTCGCAAAGCTTGAGCCACGAGAGTCACATCCTTCATCGCGGCCACATCATGAACCCTCAAAATATGAGCACCCTGCCAAACAGCCATGGCTGTTGCGGAAGCATTGGCCATTTCCCGTTCAACCACAGGTTTTCCCGTCAATTCTCCAAGAAAGCCCTTCCGGGAAAAACCAATCATAAGTGGCTGTTCTAATTCAAGAAAATCCCCAAGATTCGCTAAAATCTTAAGATTATGAGAACAGGTTTTTCCAAACCCAATACCTGGATCGACGATAATATGATCAAGTGGAATCCCGTGTGATTGAGCCCTAGCTACCTGCTTGGCTAAAAAACTTTTGACCTCATCTACAACGTCCTCATAATAAGGAGAATTCTGCATGGTGACACTATGACCTTGCCGATGCATAAGCACGACGGCCGCGCCAGCGTCTCGAACAACCTGCGGCATACAAGAATCATCTTGCAACGCGCTCACATCATTCACAATGGAGGCCCCACAATCCACGGCCATCTGAGCGACAGCCGCCTTTCGTGTATCAATAGAGAGAACAGCTTTCGTCTGTTTTCCTAACGCCTTCATGATAGGACCAATTCGCCGTAGTTCTTCTTTTTCATCGACATATAAGGACCCAGGTTTTGTGGATTCTCCTCCAATATCAATAATATCTGCGCCCTCATCGATCATTTTCTGAGCCTGATCGACTGCATCGACTGGATCAATATACCGGTTTCCATCAGAAAATGAATCTGGGGTCACATTCAGAATTCCCATCATGAGAACATGGGAGTCCAAAGGAAGAGTTCTTTCGCAGCAACGAATTTCAGGGAAAGCTAATGCTGTCATTTTCGCCCTTTGGAGTGTTGAACAATGAAGATATCAAAGGCCATATTTCACCACGGAGCCCTTCGTGATCAACAATCTCGGGTCTGTTCAAAAAAGTCCGTCCAGCAAGGCCACAGCCATTTTTGCGCGCGGAGCGTCCTGGCATGACGTGAGCACAGGAAAATGGCGACCCGCCTGTGCGAAGCCGCTTTCAGCCTTCGTAGTCACTACGGCGAAGTAGGCCCGGAGAAGGCAGGGAACGCCGCTGGCGGCTTTTTTCAACAGATCCCCTTTTGGAGTTGACCAATTCTTGCCACTATTGTTTTGAAAGCCTAAAGATTCCTAACGTTTTGGTCAACGACAGAGGTACGGAAGAAGAGCCGCCCAAGAATACACGGGAATGTTGTTGGGGGAAGAACTTGAAAAAAACTGATCAGACGGCAGCAATTTGTTCCAGCGAAGAAGTCTGCTGAACAATTTGATCAATTTCTACACCGTCTAAGACTTCTTTCTCTAACAAGGCTTCGGCCAGAGCCCGGAGGGTATGGATATGTTCTGTCAGCATTCGCGTGGTTCGCTCGTATGATTCAACGACAAGCCGTTTGACTTCTTTATCGATCTCCAAGGCCACTTGATCACTAAAGTCCCGTTTGGCCCCAAAGTCACGCCCTAAAAACACTTCTTCATCCTTTTTCCCAAAGGTCAATGGACCTAACTTTTCACTCATACCCCATTCACAAACCATTTTTCTGGCTAGATCCGTAGCTCGTTCAATGTCATTACCAGCGCCGGTCGTGACACTTTTGAAAATTAACTCTTCAGCAACGCGACCCCCGAAAAGAATCGAGAGAGTATTGTACAGAAACTCTTTTGAATAACTATGCCGGTCATCGATAGGTAATTGCATCGTCATACCCAAGGCCCGTCCACGAGGAATAATCGTGACCTTATGGACAGGGTCCGTTCCGGGAAGCAATTTAGCCATGAGAGCATGCCCCGCCTCATGAAATGCGGTCGTACGCTTCTCTTCTTCACTCAACACCATACTCTTACGTTCAACTCCCATGAGAACTTTATCTTTGGCATTTTCAAAATCAATCTGATCCACTGATTTTTTATCAAGTCGTGCCGCCCACAATGCGGCCTCATTGACCAGATTTTCTAAGTCGGCTCCAGAAAACCCAGGAGTCCCTCTAGCAATTTTCTCCATATCTACATCTGGGGAAATAGGCACTTTTTTGGTATGCACATTTAAAATTTCAGCACGTCCACGAACATCAGGACGATTCACTACGACCTGGCGGTCAAAACGGCCAGGTCTTAGCAACGCAGGGTCCAGCACGTCAGGCCGATTCGTGGCGGCAATCAAAATCACCCCTTCAGTGGTATCAAAACCATCCATTTCAACCAACAACTGGTTCAGCGTTTGTTCACGTTCATCATGTCCACCACCAAGCCCAGCCCCTCGTAACCGTCCAACCGCATCAATTTCATCGATGAAAATAATACAAGGAGCATGTTTTTTCCCTTGTTCAAACAAATCACGAACACGAGACGCCCCAACCCCCACGAACATCTCGACAAAATCAGAACCACTGATACTAAAGAAGGGAACACCCGCCTCTCCGGCAATGGCTTTTGCGAGAAGCGTTTTACCCGTTCCTGGAGGGCCAACAATTAAGACACCCTTAGGAATTCGGCCACCGAGTTTTTGAAATTTTTGAGGATCCTTAAGAAACTCAATGATTTCAACCACTTCACCCTTGGCTTCATCGACCCCTGCCACATCAGCAAATGTCACCTTTTTCTTTTCCTCGGTTAACATCCTGGCTCGGCTTTTTCCAAATGAAAGCGCTCGATTGCCTCCCACTTGCATTTGGCGCATGAGGAAAAACCACAGGCCTAAAAACAGGATAAAGGGTCCCCAAGAAACCAAAAAGGTGATATACCACGGATTATCTTCTGGCGGTTTGGCTTCGATTTGTACAGATTTTTCGCGTAAGACTTTGACAAGGTCGGGATATTCAACGGAATAGGTGTGAATTCGAGTACCATCCCGCAATATTGCACTGATATTATTATGTTTAATAATAACTTTTTCCACATCCCCCCGCTCTAGATGGGCCATAAATTCACTAAAGATGACTGGATCTTCAGGATGTTGATTGGGTACCGTAAACAAATTGAACAACAGGATCATAAATAGGCAAACGAATACCCAAAATAAGAGATTTTTCACCCGAGAATTCATATCCAGAACAGCTCCCCTATCAATTCGTTCCTGTCAATGCGGAAGGTAAGGACAAGCCCTTACGACAACCAACTGATTGTACCATGCATTTTTGAGAACTGACAACTATAGACATTCTAGGATTCCATGGGAACACCCTCAAAACCCATAGTGGCCAAGTAAGGAAGATTTCGATATTTTTGCTTAAAGTCTAAACCGTAACCCACAACATAGGTTGACGGTACTTCAAAACCCACATATCGTGGATGAAAATGAATTTCTCGATTAGCTGGTTTATCTAACAACGTACATAGCTCAACAGATAGTGGCCCATGTTTTCGTAAGTTAGAAACCAAGAAGTCTGCCGTAAGACCTGAATCAACGATATCTTCTATCAGCAAGACATGCCTATCAGAAATCTTCTCGGTCAATTCCGTCCATAATTTGACCATTTTTGGTGGATGCCCAACTTTCTGTGTGCCTTTGGCAATGAGAAAATCAATATGGATGGGCAATTGAATAACTCGAACCAAATCGGCGAAAAAGACATAGGCCCCTTTGAGAACCCCCACCACAACGAGATCTTTGCCCTGATAATCTTGCGAAATCTGGTGTCCTAATTCCTGAATACGCGTACACATGGCTTCCTGGGTCACAAAGGGTTTTCCAAAAATTTCCGGCATCAAATAATCCGCTCAGTCGTCAATGGTCGCAACAACAATTGATGATGTTGCGGATGTCACTCGAAACCGTTCATCCGCTCGCAAACCCCCAACCCAAAGAATACCTTCTGGGGCAACCAACAACGGTACTTTTTTGCGTTGCGAACGGGGGAGCTTAATATCCGAAAAAAAATCTTGGAGCTTCTTCCTCTTCCCACCCATGCCTGTCGGGCAAAAGACATCTCCTGGCTTATAGTTACGGAGAGTCAATTTAGGGGTAAACGTGTCAACATCAAGACGCAGCGACAACTTCTGTGGGTGGCTAGAAGTTTTTAAATCCTGTTTCAAGGAAACAGCCATCGATTGACCTGTCAACGGCCACGCAGCGGCTCCTGGAATCTCGAGGTCGACTTCTGTCGATAGATCATTATCCATCTGATGCGTCCCAACTTCTTTGATTTGAGAAAAAATGAGTCGATCATATTCCTGAGTCACCTGAACGTTCTTCGTAGCCAAGGTCCAGCCAGATTGCCGATGCTGCAAGCAAGAGAGCAACTCTTGAACGATATCAAAGCGAGGCCCTTGGGTATGTCCCATGATCTCCTGAAAACTCTGGCGAACCACGCGCCGTCGAATCGATACTGGCAATGTCAGTAATCCGGTTCGTGTTAACGTAATTGTTCCCACACCTTGAGCTAAGATGTTTTTTTGAAACGCTTCGGCTGCGACTTCTTCAAGATACGCATGGTCCTCAGAAAGAATCTCAGCTTGCCGCGCCAGGACCTTTACGATTCCAGGCGAGATATCTTTGAGTTGAGGCAGCAGGTCCTGACGAAGACGATTTCGGAAATATACGGGCTGGCTATTTGAAGAGTCGATTCGCCATTTCAACTTCTGTTTCTTCAAATAGGACATAATGTCACTCCGGGGAATACCAAGAAGTGGACGAACAATGCGTTCTCCCCGTCTCATGGGGATACCACTCAACCCTCCAGTGCCACTGCCCCGGAGCATCCACATCACAACAGTTTCGGCTTGATCATCAGCAGTATGCCCAGTCACAATTTTTGTGGCACGACGCTCTTCGAAAATATTCACCAGTGCTTGATACCGAACCTCCCTCGCATATGCTTGGAAGGACTGTTTAGAAAGTTTCGCATTCTGCTTATTGAGTGGAACCTCACAAATACTGACGGGGATACCAAAATGAGCCCCAAGCTCTTTCACAAAGACTGCGTCCTCTTCACTTTCACGTCCCCGAAGGCCATGGTTGACATGCCCAATACTAAGAGCCCAATTCCATCGTGCTGACAAGGCCGTTAAGCAAGCCAACAGAGCAACGGAATCTGGTCCTCCAGATACCGCCACTACAAGATGCTCACCCGCACTCAAGAGGTCACGGGTCTTGATCATTTGATGGACTCTTTCTTCCATTTTTAACAGAGGAGTTAACTTGCCCATTTTGCGACTATCATCAGATATGTGCGGAATTGTCTTGGTACTTCTTTAAAATTTCTCTGGCCTGGATTCCATCTTGATCCATTTGCTTCAGCAAATCTCTGACGCTAGGAAAAGTCTTATCTTCCCTGATCTGCTCAATAAATAGGACCGACAGAATTTTGCCGTACAATTGCGGCATTTGATCAAAAATGTGGACCTCTAAGAAACGTTCCCCTTCTTGAAATGTAGGCCGCGTGCCAATATACGCTACAGAAGGAAAAAGGACGCCATCAACCTCAGCCAACGTGGCATAGATGCCATCGGCAGGATGCACACGGTGAGAGGGAATACGAATGTTGGCCGTCGGCCACCCTATTTCACGTCCACGCTTTTCTCCCTCAACCACCGGACCTGCTAGCCGATAGGGCCGGCCCAAGCATGCCCGCCCATCCACCACATTGCCGGAGGTCACCCCCTTTCTAATACGGGTGGAGCTCACCACGTCACCGTTCAACATCACAGGCTCCACAGGTTGAACCTCAAAATGAGCCTGTTCCCCTAACCGTACTAAATCTTGGATCGTCCCATTGCGTTCTTTTCCAAAAACAAAGTTTTCACCAACCAGTAATTGTCGAACTCCCAATCCATCATGTAAGACCTGCTGCACAAATAGATCCGGCGTAAGCCTGGCCAACTCGAGGGTAAAAGGAAGCATGATCAGCTCAGCGATCCCCAATTGCTTAAAAAAATGGCACTTGTCTTGGGGGTCAGATAAGAACTTAGGATGGGTCCCTGGTCGCAAGACTTCGATAGGGTGCGGATCAAACGTCAGCACCATGGGAACACCATGATGACGCCGGGCTTGTTCAATGACCGCGTCGATTAAGGCACGATGGCCGATGTGCGGACCATCGAAATTTCCAATGGTCAAGACAGGGAACGTAGCAAGCGGGGCTGACGGCAAACCTCTTGTAATATTCATAGGTCATGTTGATTGAGAAGCTGAGCAGCTTCCTTCGCAAAATACGTGAGGATAAGATCCGCTCCTGCACGTTTAATGGAGAGGAGGCTTTCCATCATGACCGAAGATTCATCAATCCAGTTTTGCTGGGCAGCTGCTTTAATCATGCTGTACTCACCACTGACCTGATAGGCTGCCACTGGCACACAAGCCATTTCACGCACCTGCTGAAGAATATCCAAATACAGTAGAGCAGGCTTCACCATCACAATATCAGCCCCTTCGTCCATATCTAATTGGACTTCCCTTATCGCTTCCCGGGCATTCGCCGCATCCATCTGATACGAACGCCGATCACCAAAAGACGGGCAAGAAAACGCTGCGTCACGGAATGGAGCGTATAAGGCCGACGCAAATTTTGCGGAATAAGACATGATCGGCATATCCACAAAACCCTGCTGATCTAACGCCCCACGAAGAGCTTGAACTCGTCCATCCATCATATCCGATGGCGCGACCATATCAACTCCTGCCTCAGCATGACTTAGCGCCATGGCTTGCAGACACTCCAAAGTCTCATCGTTCAGAATGCGGCCATCCCGGACAATACCGCAATGGCCATGGGAAGTGTATTCATCAATACAGACATCAGTAATGACCATTAAATCAGGGAGATGATTCTTCAGCTCGCGAATCGCACACTGCACCACGCCATCTTTGTCCAACGCGGAAGTTCCCCGTTCATCTTTGTGCTCCGGAATCCCAAAGAGAATGACTGCTGGCACACCAAGATCCCAAACCTCTCGAGATTTTTGAATCAGTTGATCTACGGACCAGCGAAATTGGCCCGGCATGGAAACAATCGGTTCTTGTTTATTTTTCCCAAACGTGACAAACAGAGGGAAAATCAAGTCAGCAGGGGTCAATCGGGTTTCCTGCACCATGCGCCTCAAAGAAGCATGTTGGCGAAGCCGCCGCATTCGATGAATTGGAAATCCCATTTCTGCTCCTACTTGTACTCTAGTGGCTTATCTCAGATGCATTGCTCTCAATACGCATGATTCCATCATGCAGACATAAAATACCGCTAATCATGGAATCTGAAATTGTGGATGTTATTTTCGAGGAAGATTGGTTAAAAAAACGACAAGGTCTCGAACGGAAATCATCCCGACCATCGCTCCGTCTTTAGTAATCCCCAAATGCCGAATATGTTGTTGGGCCATTAAATCATTGGCATCCAACAGCGTCCGATTTCCTTCAATGGATGCAATGGGAGCAGACATGATCTGTTCAACCGTTGTCGTCCGAGGATCAGATCCGGCTGCAACAACTCGCCGGACTAAATCCGTATCCGTCACAATCCCAATAATTTCACCGCCACTCATGACAAAGATACTGCCAATCCCGCTGTCGCGCATCATTTCCGCAGCAGTTTTAACCGACACATCCCGGTCAACTTTGACAATTTTTTCTATTGGGACCATACATGACTTGACTGGAACCATGGCTCTACTCCTCCCATCAATCGGTTAACAAGACATGGGCACCTCTAAAAACTGTCCTTTTCCCTGATGGCGACGTCAGCGTCGTGCTCAAATCCTCATGTATTCCCATTATACACTCCGGTTCTCCGCGCGCCGCTTCCTTGCCTTCAGAAAAAATCATCAGTTTTTAGAGGTGCCCACATGATGCTGACAGAGTCGTCTACGATTCTTCATGACCATTCTCATGATAAGTGCGCAGGACGAGAACTCTGCCTGGCATGCGCCACAATAGCATCAACCAACGCCGGCACGGTATTTTTCTGTGCCACAATATCAACTGGCAAGCCTACATCTCGAACTGTTTGGGCCGTAATCGGGCCTATGCATGCAACCACCGCATCCTGAATCAACGTCCGAACCGCCTGATGATTGCCAAACAACTGACAAAAGTTTTTCACCGTCGATGAACTGGTAAAGGTCAGATACTGAATATCTCGATTATGGAAACGGTCAAAAATTGGCTCCCGTTCCGCTTCAGGTGGCACAGCCTGATATCCATGCACCACTCGAACATCCGCACCCATCTCCGCCAATTGTTCTGGAAGAATCTCACGAGCAATTGTCGCTCGAGGAATCAATATTCTTTTTCCTTTGATATCTGATTTTCCTAAACCTTCCAAAATTCCTTCAGCTTGAAATTCTTTGGGAATGAGGTCAGCCACAAGTCCCCAATGGCTCGCTTCTTCGGCCGTCCGAGGCCCAATGCAACAAAGTTTTGCATTCGCAAAACTTCGGGCATCTTTTTGACGAAATCTCACACGCTGCATAAATGATTGGACGCCATTCACACTCGTAAAAATTACCCAATCGTAAGTGGAAAGTTGATCGATCGCCTCATCAACTGGACGCCAGCTCTCAGGGGGACAAATTTCCAATGTGGGACATTCAATAGGCTCAGCCCCATGCGCAGCCAACAAATTTGACAGAGCCGGTGCTTGTGCACGTGGTCGTGTAACTAACACGCCTTTTCCGAATAACGGTTGTATTTCGCACCAATTGAGACGGTCACGTAATCGGACAACCTCCCCTACAACAATCACCGTTGGCGGACTAAGATCAGCTTTTCTGACTTGTTCCACAATATCCCCTAACGTCCCAACAACCGTTTTCTGACGAGCATAGGTGCCCCATCGAATAGCAGCAATAGGCGTTGTCGCAGACTTTCCCTGCTCAAGTAACTGATCCACGATATGCGGAAGATTCTTGGTGCCCATTAAAAACACAAGCGTCCCTTCGGCAGATGCAAGACGAGGCCATTCCATGGCGCTTGAGGATTTCGTCGGATCTTCGTGACCTGCCACAAAGGCTACAGTCGACGCGAAAGTTCTGTGGGTCACCGGAATTCCTGCATAAGCTGGAACTGCAACAGCAGCCGTGACTCCAGGAACGACCGTAAATGGAATTCCAGCCTCAGCCATAGCTTCAGCTTCTTCACCGCCCCGCCCAAATACGAATGGATCCCCGCCCTTCAACCGCACGACGCAACGACCGTCTTGAGCCTTAGTCACCAGTAACTGGTTAATGTCAGCTTGGTCTCGATAGGACCCGCGTCCTTTCCGGCCAACATATATCCGCTCGGCTTGGGTTGGTGCATGTTTTAATATTTCTGGATTGGCTAAATGGTCATACAGCACCACATCGGCCATCTCTAGACATTCTCGTCCACGCAACGTTAGGAGTTTGGCATCGCCTGGACCTGCCCCCACAAGATAGACCTGCCCGAGAGTTTGAGAAATTGCCATGTCAGGCTGCACCATAAATTTCCTGAAGAATAGATTCTGCTCCACGGCTTAATAGTTCTTCCGCGACATGTGTCCCAAGAGAATCAGCGTCATCCGGAGATCCTGTCTTTGAAATACGCACATATTGCTTACCATCTAAACTCGCCACTAAGCCATCTAATGTGAGGATCGCATCTTGAAGAGTAGCATGACCAGCAATTGGCACCTGGCATCCTCCTTCCAGACGTTTTAACAACGCACGCTCAGCCATTACGGTGATACGAGTTGGATGATGCTCAAGCTTCGCCACCAAGTTTTCGACAAAATCATCGTCTTCCCGGCCCTCAATTCCTAGAGCTCCCTGT
Source organism: Nitrospirales bacterium (assembly GCA_965223295.1). Lineage (GTDB taxonomy): Bacteria > Nitrospirota > Nitrospiria > Nitrospirales > UBA8639 > Nitrospira_E. Next base: position 358,400 of record CBDCWC010000003.1, read on the forward strand.
CCAATTGCGGGGAGACTAACCATGACAGGGAGATATTCGGTAACATGTTCATCCCACCCCAAGCGCTTGAGCCCGGAGGCCGCCAGAACAATGGCATCGAACTGCTCGTCTTTTAGCTTACGCAATCGGGTATCAACATTCCCTCGCAACATCTCAATCTTGAGATCTGGCCGCGCATGTAGCAATTGCGACTGCCGACGTAAGCTACTTGTTCCCACTCGTGCACCAACCGGCAATGCATCTAGGCTTTTTACTTCACGAGCAATCAACGCATCCCTGGGATCTTCTCGTTCAGGGATACAATTAATATGCAAGCCACTGGGCAGCTCAGCGGGCACATCTTTCATGCTATGGACGGCTAGATCAATATCTTTTCGCAACAACGCTTCTTCAATTTCCTTCACAAACAGTCCTTTACCGCCAACTTTGGCCAAAGGCACATCCTGAATTTTATCTCCGCTTGTCTGAATTCGCTTAAGAACAATTGAGAGATCCGGAGCAATGAGTTTGAGCTGACGTTGCACCCATTCAGCCTGCCAAAGAGCCAACTGACTACTGCGGGTTCCAATAACAAGGGTGGAACGTGCGTCCGTAGCCAAACTCACAGCACATCTTTCCGAGATAGTGAGCTTTCCGGAGCCTCATCGTGCTTCTCAGGCTCTATGGACTGAGACTCTATCGAATGCAGTTCTCGTTCCCGAAGCTCGAAAAACCGCCTGGCCGCTTCAATGAAAGCAAATCCATTTTGTGACTGGGCTTCCGCTTTTAATGTCACCAATGGCCCATGAAGCAGCTTATTCACAATCGCCGATGCCAACCCTTCGATGGCCACACGGTCTTTTTCACAGACATCGCCTAACCGACTATAGGCTTTTTCTAATTCACTATTCTTAATATCTTCCGCTTTTTTCCTGAGGGCGACAATTGTGGGCGTCGCCTCTAACCCTCGAACCCAGGCCACCATACTTTCCACTTCTTCTTTCACTAATTTTTCAGCCATCTCAGCTTCTTTCAACCGTTCACCTTGATTCTGTCCCACATGAGCTTTCAGGTCATCAATGTCAAAGACAAAAGCGTTATCCACATCCTTCACCGCAGGATCGATATTTCTAGGTACACTGATATCAATCAAAAAGATAGGCCGATTCATTCGTTGTTGAACCGCTCCCTCAACATCTGATTGAGAAATGACAAAGTGAGGCGCTCCCGTTGCACAAATCACAATGTCGGCTTTCGGTAAGGTACTACGAAGTTGTTCATAGGGAACGGCATGCCCTTGAAAACGCTCGGCCAACGTCAACGCTCGGTGTTGGTTACGCGTCGTCAATAACACTTCCTTGACGCCATGATTCACCAAATGTTGAGCGGCCAGTTTTCCCATTTCCCCCGCTCCAACCAATAGCACCACCCGTTCCTGAAGATTAGAAAAAACTTTCTTGGCTAACTCGACTGCGGCATAACTGATAGAGACCGCATATTCACCAATCCGAGTATTCGTTCGGACATTCTTCCCAACGGAAATAGCTTTCTTGACAACTTTATTAAGAATGACCCCAGAGGAACGATGCGTTAGCGCACACTCATAGGCTTCCTTCACCTGCCCAAGAATTTGGGGTTCACCCACGACCATGGAATCTAAACTGGCCGACACTCGAAAGAGATGCGCGATTGCTTCATCATCACTGTAGCGGTATAAATGCGGCAACAAATCTTGAGATGATAGAGACAAATGCGTCGAGACGAGAAAATCTTCCAGCTTTCGAAATCCCCATTCGCCTTTTTCAACAACGGCATAGACCTCAACCCGGTTACAGGTACCTAAATACATGGCCTCCTTCACTCCGGGATACGCCCGCAACCGACCTAACGCTTCCCCCATACGACTATCGGGAATCGACAACAATTCTCGAAGTTCCACCGGGGCTGTTCGGTGACTGAGTCCTAATGCGATGATATTCATAAATGTGCAATGCCTTGAGGACTTTTTAAGAGAATCCCCACAAACGTTAGGATCACCCCTGCAAACCCGACAATGGTCAAATAGGCGGCCCGTTTTGCTCGCCAACCCGCAGTGACCCTTCCCATGAGCACCACAAAATAAAAGACCCAGGTAATCAGGGCCCACACTTGCTCAGGATTCCAACTCAGATACGAACCAATGGTTAACTGAGCAGAAACCGCTCCTGTCAAAATTCCTAACGTTAAGAGAGGAAATCCGAAAAGAATAGAACGTTGATTGAGCATATCCAAAAAATCCAAGGGCGGGAGTTTGAAATTTAAGACATTAAATTGCTTAGATTTCAACAAGTGTTCCTGCATCAGATACATCAACCCAGCCACAAATGCCACAGCAAATCCGATAGTGCCAAGGATGCTTAAAGTGACATGAACCCAAACTGCTTGAAACACAGGAACCACCGTCCCAGCCTCCACTGGAGCCAATGTCGCAGAGACCATTGAGAGGAAGGCCAGAGGAAGTATAAAGGCCCCTAATACCTGCAACCCACGTTTTAATCCAACTACCAAAAAGACCAAAACTAACCCCCAGGCAAAAAAGGACATGGCCCCCCGAAAAGTCATGATCGGCACCTGTCCCATCGCCACCATGGCTAAACCCAAGGCAACCGTGTGGGCCAAAAACCCTGCACCCGCCACAACAACAGACACTCGAGACAGCCCTTCCGAGCGATGAAGAAGGAATGCAAGAAAAAGCAGCGTTCCTACAAAATACAGGCCCATTGTCAGAAAGGACAATGTTTCAGACATAGGATCCCCTCTCACTCAGACAGGTAAAAATACCCAAAATCGAGTATAGATCTGCTTCCAGAGAAGGTCAAGAAAATCAACAGGTTACTAGAGGGTACACGGAATGATAGGCATGCAATCTTTCCTAGACAATCTCCCACTGACGCAGTACCATGCCAAACTTTTTACAACTCCTAAAATCTCACAATTTGAGTCATCCATAATGAGCGGCCAACTCTACATCGTCAGTACACCAATTGGAAATTTGGAGGACATGTCATTCCGAGCAATACGAATTCTCAAAGAAGTGAGTGTTATCGCTGCAGAAGATACCCGCAGAACCCAAAAACTCTGTAACTACTATCAAATCAGGACGCCGCTCACAAGCTACCATGATTTCAATAAAGAGGAAAAGACCGATATCCTGTTACATAGACTGCAAGAAGGTAGTCCAATTGCCTTAGTGTGTGATTCTGGCACTCCATTGGTTTCTGACCCTGGATACTATCTAGTCAGTCGAGCGGTGAAAGCCAATATTCCCCTTGTTCCCATTCCTGGCCCCTCGTCCGTATTCGCCGCACTGTGCGTTTCTGGCCTCCCGACTGATCGATTTATCTTTGAAGGATTTGTGCCTAGAAAGTCAGGCGCACGAGAAAAGTTCTTTGAACAGCTTCAGAAAGAAATGGGAACAATTATCGTCTTTGAAACTCAACATCGAATCATTAAAACCTTACAGGCTATTCACAAGATGATGGGAAACCGTCAAATAGTCCTGACACGAGAACTGACAAAACTCAATGAGGAAATCATGCGCGGAGACGTGGAGGAAATATGCGCAATCTTAGGAAGGAAATCGATTAAAGGAGAAATTACATTAGTCATTCAGGGCCTCCCTCAAAGAAAAACCAAACAAGGAACGTTCACCGATTCTAAGCGTCTTAAGAGTCCTCCTTTTGAATGACAATTCGATAATGGTCATCAACTTTTTCTTTGGAGACTACTTGATGGCCTTCATTCTTGAGACTTTGGGGAACATTGTGAATCGGCTCTCCTTCATCTAACAACACGGCTAATTGTGATCCTATTGCTAAAGTATCCAACTTTAGTTTCGTTTTCACAAAATTGTATGGACAAATCACGCCACGTAAATCTAGTTCTTCCATCGTTCTCTTAACCTATTTCTCTTGCTTAGAACTATTTTGGGTCTGTTGAAAAAAGCCACCAGCAGCGTTCCGTGCCTTCGCCGAGCCTGCTTCGCCACAGTGGTTACGAAGGCTGAAAGCGAATTCGCGCAGGCGAGCGAACTTTTTCGAACCGACCCTACGCTGTTGATCGCCAAGGGCTTCCTGGCGAAATATGGCCTTTGTTATCTCCATTATTCAATACTATTATTTTCTTGAAAAATAAACGGCCCATAACAAAAGAGCGTGCCGGTTATAAAACCGACACGCTCTTTTGTAAGGTCTAGCTAGAATAAAAGTTATAGCTTACTGAACGGTACCTTTATTGAAGTTCTTTCGATCATCGCCATAATCGGTGGCAATGGTTTTATCGGTTCGTTCATTAACAGTATCCGGTTGAGGAGCACATTGCCAGCATGGAGCAGCACCCGTCACAGTACCAATTTGGCTAATAATGCCAGAACCCACAGCACCCTCCTGCATCCCACCTTCAGGGACGCCCGTATAACCGGCGGTTCTGGTGTTAATTCCACGATATTTGTAAGGATTTGGACGTTGGCCTAGCCCACCACCAAAATCTTCATTGTCAGCTCCACCCAATGTTTGAGCTCCTTCCAATACATAAACCGTTCGGACCATTTTCTTACCGGTACCGAACTTTTGACGGTCATTAGTTTCATTCACAGCCTGGATAGAGACATAGTCTCCCTTTTTAACGGCCTTGAGGTTTTGCATGTTTGTCTTGCCATCAAACCACAATTCTTTCATGTTCAAGGATCCAGTTAAAGATTGACGCTCATCATGGGAACTTCCGCCCATATCGATGTATAACTTTCCTGATGGATAGTCAATCGCTACAATCTCGCCCATAATCGTCTCAGGTGCAGAGAGGTACCGTAACATGTCATCTTGATCCATAACCCTCGATCTGTCTCCAACACCCTGGGAGTCCCCGACTCCAGTGCCAAACCCGACGTTTTGAGGCGCACGTTCTTGCGCACCTGCCACGCTCACAGAACCTGCAAGAATAATTGCTAATCCAAAATACCCTACCTTCCGCATGTGGCTCCTCCTTGGAAGTGTGAGTGAATAATCAAAAAAACGATTTTAATATTTAAAAAATTTTCAGAGCTTTGTTCAGGGCGTTCACTATAGTCAAGGCCGATGCCCCTGTCAAGTCAGTTTCATCACTCTGACATTCCTTAAACCAACGAATTTTATCTTAAGTGAATAATCTTATTTTTTGCACCTAACCACCACCTGGTGCCCGGAGGGAGGGTCGAACTCCCACTCTCTTGCGAGAACCGGATTTTGAGTCCGGCGCGTCTGCCAGTTCCGCCATCCGGGCAAAAAATATTGAAAGTCTACTTATATTTATCTTACTTGAGAGAACCAGTTTCTAACATGAACCTCAAAACAGGTCAAACAGCTGCCGCTCAGTTGCAACACCCTCTTTACCTTAGAGCGGTACATTCTATATGCATGCACCTTACCCGATGTTTCCCAGCGCTAATTTCTCACCCCATTTTCGAAAAAGTGTTGCTTTGAGATCCTGATGTTCCGGAGCGGCCAAATCAGGATCACGTTGTAACAATTCGGCTGCACATTGCCTGGCTTCCATTAACAAAGACACATCCCGCGCCAAATCTGCAACACGGAAGGCGATTTCTCCCCATTGCTTCACCCCTAAGACTTGCCCCGGCCCGCGAATTTTCAAATCTTCTTCTGCCAAGGCAAACCCGTCGCCACAATGTGCAAAGACGGCCAGCCTCCGCTTGGCCGTAGATGGAGAAACTGACTCCAAAACCATGGAAGAAGGCCGAGAGCCTATGCTCTGACGATCACTTCTTGAACGTTGCTCTACCGCCATCCGCATTTGTTGGGTATAAGCAGGAATCCTGCCCAGTGAATGAATCAGCAAACAATGGCCTTGATGGCACCCCCGCCCCACCCTGCCTCGCAATTGATGGAGTTGAGCCAACCCAAAGCGTTCCGCATGTTCAATGAGCATCACCGTCGCATTGTGAACATCCAGTCCAACTTCAACTACCGTTGTAGCCACTAACACGTCAATGTCTTTTTGATGAAATTGCCCCATGACTGCCTGTTTTTCCCGGGAAGGAAGACGCCCATGCAACAACCCGACTCGAAAGGGAGAAAATTGCTCACGCAGATCATCCACAGCTTCCATCGCGGCTTGCAAATCCACTTTTTCCGATGGCTCAACCAAAGGATACACCACAAAAGCTTGCCGCCCAGCTTCTAATTCGGTGCGCAATATGTGATGAGCTCGGCTGCGGTTTTTCGACTCAAACAACGTGGTCTGTACGGGTTTTTTCCCCGGAGGAAACTCATCGATCACAGAGACGTCCAAATCCCCATACCACGTCATGGCTAATGTTCGAGGAATTGGCGTAGCCGTCATCACTAAAACATCGGGGCGCCACGAGGCTTTTTCTCGCAAACTCGCACGCTGCAGTACACCAAACTTATGTTGTTCATCCACAATCACTAACCCTAACTTGGCAAATTGAACATCCGGCTGTAACAACGCGTGGGTCCCCACGACCACATCCACAGCCCCGGACTGGATAGCCGCCAATGCTTCCGCCCGTTCCCCACTTGCTTGCCCGCCTTTCACAAGCACACCGGTGAGATTCAGGGCCTCAAAAAAGGGCTTCAAAGATAAAAAATGCTGTTCACTTAAGACTTCGGTAGGTGCCATCAACACGGCTTGGTAGCCGGATCCACATGCCATGACCATGGCATGCAATGCCACAATTGTCTTGCCACATCCCACATCCCCTTGCAGCAAACGATTCATGCACGTTCCACGACCCATATCTTGTGTAATCTCATCTATAACCCGACTCTGTGCCTCAGTTAAGAAAAAAGGCAAGATGTTCTTGAGTCGTTCGGTCAACGCATTTTGTCCTGAAAACGCTATGCCAGGTGCGCTGGTCACTTGACGATGCCGTTTCAACATGAGAGCCAGCTGCAGCAAGAGCAGTTCCTCAAAGGCCAAGCGCTTGTGCTCCATAGTCGCCTGCTGATTCAACAGAGTAATTAAACGGCTGGAATCAGGACCATGCAAGATGGGCAGAGCATCACATAAAGTCGGGAACCCCAGTCTTTGCCTCAGATCATCTGGCAGAATTTCTTCAATTTGGTTACGATAATGATCAAATATTGATTGCATAATCCGACGAATTTGCTTCGAGCTCAATCCGTGTGTTTCATGATAGATCGGAACGATTTTGCCTCCCGCATTTCCTCCTATAGAATCTCCCTCATCGACATCCAAAATTTCATACTGGGGTCCTTTCATAAGCAATGGGATACTCTCCGTTGGATTCGAAACAACCGCACCGGTCAATAACACAAAGACGCCTTCTCGAAAGGTATTTTCCAAATATGGCTGATTAAAAAACACACATTCCATATGGCCCGTCTCATCATGAACTCTCATCGTCACCACAACGAGACGGCGGCGGGAGGTCATACTCACTCGACAATGTTCGACTCGCCCCCGAATAGTCGCCGTCATCCCTGGCAGTAAATTTCCAATAGGAAGAACTTCCAGTCGATCATCGTAACGCCAGGGGACAAACCAACAGGCATCCTCCACAGTGAAAATGCCTAGTTTTTCCAATAAGCGAGCCCTTCGTGGACCCACTCCTTTTGCAAATTGAATCGGGATATTCCAAAGAGGAGGCAGGGTCACCATGACCAAAAAGGAAGGCGCTTACTCGATAAAATAGAAGTATTGACGTATTTCATTTGTCTCAGTATCTCTTCCAGGATCTCTTCCCGACTATCTTCTCGATATGAATTCATCAAAAAATATAGAGGATTATCATCAAAGTTCTTTAATATAGGGCACCTTGAGTGTACAATACCACTTGTGGTACGACAGTAAGGAATCTGACCGTCTATCCTTCCAGAAAATTTGTTAGGGAGTCTGTTATGGCCTTTTCATGTGAAGTCTGTGGAAAAAATCGTCTTGTTGGAAACAATGTCAGTCATGCCAATAACCGCACGAAACGGATCTTTCGGCCAAATTTACGAACCGTTCGGGCGTTAGTTAAAGGTGTCGCCAAACGCATCAAAGTCTGCACTCGCTGTTTACGTTCAGGATTGGTGCAAAAAGCTGTCTAATCAGGTGTAAACCCAGGGGTTAGTTAGTCAGTCGTTCAGCTTGATGAATGCTCCCACTTCTCCAACCTCTTCCCCTTCTTTTCCGCGACGCTATTTTTTACTGTATCATCATACTTTGAGCAGAACCCTTCTCCATTACCCACTGAACCGAACAAGCTGAATTTTCCATCATTCTTCTGGCCTTGTTTAATCCTTTTTCGACCCATTAAATACGCATTGAAAAGGCTTTGTCTTTAGTGGAACCATGTGCTAGAGTATTTTTTTCAGTGGTACTCTCTGAGTATTTGCAACAAGTAAAAGTTTTCGCAGGATGCGGAAGAATTGATTATTCATGAGATGCAAAAGGAGTTGCGGCTATGAACATCTCAAGCATTCCAAAGAATTCCCTAGCGATTGCTCTGGCAGCCGCTTTCTTGACGGCTCCAACCTTCTCCTTCGCCATAACAGTTACTGATGTTGATGGAAGTTGGCAAAATCCGAATGGCGGAACTGCCATAACATTCAACCCTACTGGCGATCAAATTCGATGGGGCACACCAGCTACAGCTGCTGGAAAAAGCGGCTTTAATTTTAACGCGGCATCGGGCGACCTAGTTGTCGATCCTAATGAACAATTTGTTCTCGGCACGTTTGACCATGTTAATAATCCTGTTTTTGGTAGCGGCCCAAGCCAGGTGGACCTTGAGGTGAACTTCAATATTGTTGGAGCTGATTCTTCCCCTAATACAGCATTGTTCCAGTTCGAATTCACCGAGACCCTCAATGGTGCCAATCCTTGCGCAATCCCAGGCACAGTAAGTCCTTGCCCGGACTTGGTTGGATTTTCGAACAATGGAGTATCCGAGAGCGTGGTCAACATTGGTGGCACGAATTTTGACCTTCAAATTCTTGGTTTTCAAGTAGATGGAAATCTGGTAGAAGAGTTTGTTACCGCTGAAAATGCAACCAACACTGCGCCTTTGCTAGCGCGATTTGTCCAATCTCAATCAACAATTCCTGAACCCGGTACCGTCATATTATTTGGAACGGGTTTAGCTGGATTGGCAATCTGGCGTATACGACAAACAAAGAAAACATAAGCCACTTTCAGATTTTTGGCACCCAAAACCCTGGTGCCCCTTCATGGGGTCCAGGGTTTTGTTTTATCGGCTTGCCTCTAAACATCGGTTCATTTATATCCTCTAGTTGTGCGATCAAACTATCTTATACGTCTTTTTGCGGTCTGCCTCACCGGATTATTGCATCCACTCTGTTTCCCACATTTTGATCTAGAATGGCTGGCCTGGATCGTTCTGGTTCCACTCCATTTGGGACTAACCGGATTACCCTCAGGAAAATCCTTTCAGTATGGCTGGCTGGCTGGCACAATTGCGTTTACCGGAACTATCTCATGGGTCATCACCGCCATGAACCAATTTGGACAGGTACCTTGGGTGATCAGCGCTCTATTGATGCTGCTGTTGGCAACCTATCTTGGAATTTTTATTGGCGTCTATGCCTGGGGTTACCAGCAATTGCACAAAGACTATTCAAGGTGGATCTGGCTAAGCGCACCTTCCTTGTGGGTTTCCCTGGAATATGCACGAACATATGTCCTAAGCGGGTTCCCATGGACTCTCCTGGGCTATTCACAATATCAATGGCTTCCGGTCATTCAATTCTCAGACCTGACCGGAGTCTATGGCGTCTCATTTTTACTCGTCATGGGTAATGTCGCAGTCACATCAATGGCCAAGTGGATGTGGAGCCAAAAATCAGGGCATTCAGCTTCCTTTCCCTGGCAAGCAACCCTGGGATTTCTCGTAATCCTGAGTGCCGCGTTTGGCTATGGACATTGGCAGATAAATCAGCAAGCCATCATAGATCAATCAGTCAAATCGTTAGCCATGGGACTCATCCAGCCCAATATTTTACAAGATAAAAAATGGGATACCGCCTACATCGACGAAACCTTGACACGTTATACCTCCTTGAGCCTACAGGCAGGACAACAGCTTGATCTCCTCATTTGGCCGGAAGCCGCAACCCCATTTTTCTTTGAAAAAGAAAAAGGCTATCAACAGACGATTCTGTCTCTTCTTCAACAAACACAAAGCCCGTTGTTATTCGGTAGTCCCACCCTTCGGTTTGAATCAGACGGTACCCCTTACCTGCTCAATAGTGCATACGTGTTATCTCCAGACAAAATGATGATCGGACGATACGACAAGCGTCATCTTGTTCCATTTGGCGAATATATTCCATTCAAGTCGTTGTTATTTTTCTTGGAGAAGCTCGTCGTGGGCATTGGCGATTTCAAGCCTGGCCAAGGTTCGATGACCCTTTCCTTTTCTGATTCATCCGAAAATACCCAACCGTTATTCGCTGTTCCCATTTGCTACGAAATCATTTTTCCCGATCTCGTACGGCAGATGGCTCAGGAAGGCGCCAACTTCCTCGTCACCATCACTAACGATGCGTGGTTCGGCGACTCCGCCGCACCCTACCAACATTTTTCGATGGCCGTTTTTCGTGCCGTGGAAAATCATCTTGCCGTGGCACGCGCAGCCAACACCGGCATTTCCGGATTCATTGGCACAGATGGCCGCATTCTGGCAAAGACCCCGATCTTCACGCAGCAGGCCATCACAGGCTCCATTCCACTTCGTTCGTCAGGACCCACATTTTATACGCAGTATGGTGATGTCTTTAGTTGGGGTTGTGTTATACTGGTGGGATTCTTGTTACTCAGGTGCTATAGGTCAAACATCACTTCCTAGACCCACAAAGCGACAAGTCGCTAAACATAACGAGAGGAACACCACAGATGCTCGAAGACATTCGAAACCGTATGGATAAGATTAATGCGCACATCCTCGACTTTCGGAGGTATCTTTGACCTCCCTCGCCTGACAACCGAACTCGACGAAATTCAGCAAGAGACCTCCCAACCGGAGTTTTGGAATGACCCTCAACATGCCGCCAAGATCGGCCGCCGTCAAGCTGAACTAGAAAGTCAGATCCATCGACTTGAGAAACTTGAACAACAACGCGACGATCTTCTGGCTATTCAAGAGTTGATTGGGCAACAAGGCGACCCAGAACTTGAAGCTGAGTGGACACTGGGAATTGAAGCAATTGAAGGCTCACTCGAAACCTGGCGTCTTGAAAAGCTCTTATCGGAAAAGCATGATCGCAACAATGCTATTCTTTCCATTAACCCTGGGGCTGGTGGAACTGAATCTCAAGATTGGGCACAGATGCTCATGCGCATGTATATGCGGTGGGCACAAGAACGAGAGTTCAAAGTGGACACCATCGATTTACAGCCTGGCGATGAGGCCGGGATCAAAAGTGCGACGCTTGGTATCGCTGGACCACTCGCGTATGGGTATTTACGTGCAGAGGCAGGGGTTCATCGCCTCGTCCGCATTTCGCCTTTTGATGCGAATAAACGCCGACATACCTCCTTTGCTGCCGTCGGAGTATACCCGGAATTAGATGATGACATCGAGATTGCCATCGATGATAAAGATTTACGAATTGACACGTTCCGCGCCGGCGGCGCCGGTGGTCAAAACGTCAATAAAGTTGAAACAGCCATTCGCATGACTCATATTCCTACAGGTATCGTCGTTCAATGCCAAAATCAACGGTCCCAGTTACAAAACCGAATTGGCGCCATGCGGGTGATGAAAGCAAAGCTCTATGAAGTCGAGCAACAAAAAAAGGATGAGGAATTCCAAAATATTGTGGGCGAAAAGAAAGATATCGCCTGGGGTAGTCAGATTCGATCTTATGTCTTTCAGCCTTATCAAATGGTAAAGGATCATCGCACGAATCATGAATCAGGCAATTTGGCAGCTGTCATGGATGGCGGCCTTGATCCGTTTATTGAAGCCTATCTCACCATGAAAGCTTCGAATACTCCCCAACAATGACCTTCATAAGCACAACTTTTATTCGGACAACCCCACTCTCCCATATCCAGACGAGAACGACGAGAACTTTGGTGCGCCATGGATGAAATCAACGAACAACAGCAACAACGGCTGGACAAATTGCGCCTTCTTCAAGAAAAGGGGGTCCGGCCTTTCGGGACAAGTTTTTCTACGACCCATACCGTGGAAATGATTGTGCAGACCTATTCATCCTTACCCAAAGAAGAATTGGAGGCCACGCCAGTTTCATGTACCATTGCTGGACGCATTACAGCCATGCGCCGTTTCGGCAAAGCGGCATTTATGGGAATTCAGGAGGAAGGACATCGTCTACAAATCTATCTCAAAAAAGATGTCCTAGGAGATCAGGCTTATGAACTCTGCCAACATTTGGACTTAGGCGATTGGATTGGGACTGAAGGCCAACTCTTCCGAACAAAAACTGACGAACTCACCGTTGAAGTACGTACTCTCACTTTTCTTACAAAAGGCTTACGCCCACTTCCAGAGAAATGGCATGGACTGACTGATATTGAAACCCGTTACCGCCAACGCTATGTCGATCTGATTGCCAATCCTACTGTGCATCAGGTCTTTCGAACACGCAGTCGTATCATTTCGACCATACGGGCATTTCTGACAGATCGAGGATTTCTGGAAGTGGAAACACCGATGATGCATCCTATTCCAGGAGGCGCAACAGCTCGTCCCTTTGTCACACACCATAATACCCTTGATGTTGACCTCTATCTGCGCGTCGCTCCAGAACTGTACCTCAAACGTCTCATTGTGGGTGGATTTCGTCGGGTGTTCGAAATCAATCGAAATTTCCGCAATGAAGGCATATCCACTATTCACAATCCTGAATTTACGATGTTGGAATTTTATCAGGCCTATGCAGATTTTCATGACCTAATGGACCTCACAGAACAACTCTTTCATCAATTAGCCATGAATGTCCGTGGAAACTTAACTCTTGATTACCAAGGACAAGCGATAAATCTGGAGCCTCCGTGGTCGCGCCTCTCCTATTTCGATTCCATTGTAAAAGTTAATAACTTGGATACGGCTGTCCTCTCGAATCATGACGCAGCACGGGACGCTGCCAAAACTTTGGGCGTCACGGTCCAACCCAAATCCAGTCACGTTGATCTTCTCATCTACCTCTTTGAAGAAACCGTAGAACCAACTCTCATTCAACCAACATTTATTACAGATTTCCCAATCGAAATTTCTCCATTGGCACGCCAGAACGAATCAAATCCTTCGCTGACTGACCGCTTTGAACTCTTCATTGGTGGACGAGAACTGGCCAACGGCTTCTCAGAGTTAAATGACCCGATCGATCAACGGAAACGATTTGAAGCACAGGTGGCCCTTCGTGATGCGGGTGATGAAGAAGCACAGTTTTTTGATGAAGACTTCGTCCGCGCGCTGGAATATGGTATGCCGCCCACAGCGGGCGAAGGTATTGGAATTGACCGGCTCGTTATGCTGCTAACCAACCAAGCCTCTATCCGGGATGTCATTCTCTTTCCTCAATTGCGGCCGGACCATACCTCGTGACCTTGCCCTATGAAATGATGATCGGCCTGCGATACCTGAGGGCCAAGCGGCGGCAGCGCACAATTTCACTTAACACATTTATCTCTATCGCCGGAATTACCTTAGGCGTGGCCGCACTCATTGGCACCTTGGGCATTATGACCGGATTCAAAGAAGATCTCCAATCAAAAATTCTTGGCACAACCGCTCATATCATCGTACAAGAGCGCGGCATCAATGCGATGAAAGACTATCTAACCCTCATACAACAAATCGAAGAGACCCCAGACGTGGTCGCTGCCGCCCCCTTCATTTTCAAACAAGTCCTGATCTCTTCCAAAAACAGCGTACAAGGCGTTATCCTACGCGGCATTCAACCTGATCGAGAAATTCACGTCACCGATCTGCAAGCCAATATGAAGTTTGGCGATTTAGCGGGCTTGGAAGATCCATCACTCGTTCCACCTGAACGTGGTCGTTCTTTGTCAGGGCAAGACCCAACACCTCCCAAAAATCGTCCAGGCATCATTCTGGGCAAAGAATTGTCGCTCCGGCTGGGTGTGTTTATCGGAGACCCCATTAATGTCGTTTCTCCAGTCGGGCCCATCAAATCATTTACCATGACACCTAAGATTCGACCCTTTACGGTGGTGGGCATCTTCGAATCAGGCATGTTTGAGTATGACTCATCTCTTTCCTACATCAGTTTAGAAGAAGCACAGAAATTTTTCGGTCTTGGAAAGTCGGTGACCGGCATTCAAGTGAAGGTCAATGATGTCTTCAAGGCAGAGAAAATTGGGCATCGTTTGGAAGCCACACTCGGCATGGATTTTATGGCACGCGATTGGATGCAACTGAATCGTAATTTATTTTCAGCCCTAAAACTCGAAAAGACTATGATGTTCCTCCTCTTGGTGCTCATTACCCTCGTGGCATCATTTAATATCGTGGGCACATTGACGATGATCGTCAACGAGAAACAACGGGAGATTGCCATCCTCAAGGCCATGGGCGCGACACCTCAATCCATTATGCGAATTTTCATGGTCAATGGATTGGTCATAGGATTGGTCGGAACCGGAATCGGTGTTCCGCTTGGCTATTCCTTTTTATGGCTGATACAAAACTATTGGACCTTCGATGCCTCGGTCTATTACATTTCTCGCATTCCAGTTCATATCCTTCCCTTGGATGTGATTTTGGTCGCTGCCTCGGCTATTCTCATCAGTTTTGCCGCCACATTTTACCCCTCATGGCAAGCCGCCAAACTCGATCCCGTCAGCGCACTGCGTTATGAATAATACTGAATCTTCTCCAACAGATGCACCAGCACCCCTCGTTTTGGTCGACAACCTTCAACGATCCTTCACCATGGGACAACAAACCGTGCATGTCCTCAATGGCATCACGATGACTATTCAACGGGGAGAAATGGCCGCCATTATCGGCGCATCCGGAGCAGGAAAAAGTACGCTGCTCCATATTCTGGGCACACTGGATCACCCGACCGAAGGAACGGTGTTGTTTGAAGGGAAAGACATGTTTCGGGTCAGCGAAACAGCGTTAGCCAATTTTCGCAATCAACGAATTGGATTTGTGTTTCAATTTCATCACCTGCTCCCAGAATTTACAGCCCTTGAAAACACCTATCTCCCTGCCTTGATTCAAAAAATACCTCAACAGACAGCCATGGAAGCCGCTGAAGCTCTTCTAGCGGAGGTGGGGTTATCTCATCGCTTACATCATAAACCCGGTGAACTATCAGGTGGGGAACAACAACGCGTGGCGGTGGCACGTGCGCTCATGAGACAACCCGACTTGGTCCTCGCCGACGAACCGACCGGAAATTTAGACACGCATACCGGCGAGGAACTCTTCGAATTGTTACAAAAGTTAAATGAGACACACGGAACCGCGTTTATCATCGTGACCCACAATGAAAAACTCTCCCAGCAAACCCATCGCTTGATCCATCTCCAGGACGGCCAAATTCTCGAAGACCGCTACCGCTCTTGACTGAATCATATGCTTGAATGTAGCAATTCATAAAATAACGCTCGATAGATGTCGGGCTCAGGTGTAAGCTTCCCCGTCAAGCGGACAGGCTAAACTAATTAACTAACCTATGTTTTATTTTTTTTATCTTGTTTATAGTATTTGGACCAAAGAGTTTACATATTAATAATAGTATTTTTTTATCTAAACCAGAATTAATAAACTTCGTAACAACATTAGCATCACAGAAGAATTCAATTTCCCCAGTACTCCATACAAAAGCATCACCCTGGGTACATTTTTCTGTAAAACTTGGAAATATTTGTTTTTTGTTTCTAAAATGCTTTTCTAAAATTTCTCGATGGTCTATCATTCCTGAATATCTACAATCAAGGTTTTGTTCAAATAATATGCCTTTACCTCCAAGCATTGAAACCATCCCTCTTGAATAGTTGTCCACTTGCTCAATAGATAACTCTGGAAACGATAGCGTGTTGATTGCCAGGTCAAGTTTCATTGTCTTTGAAAAATCATCGAAATAATAGTTCGGTACAAAACAGAAGTTTTTACTCTTTTGAGGCTGAGCCTTATCAAAAATGATAACTTCATCAAAAACTTTGTTTACATACAAATACACTGCTGAAAAAAGCATTGATTCAGGTAGATCACAAATACAATAATTTACAAATGGGAAGATTTGCTTGATATACCGCGCTACCCCCCCATACCCTGCACCAATTTCTAAAACATTAACTTCTTCTCCCTGCTTGTTTTTCTCTTCAATTTTCTCAAAAATTCCAGCTTTATACATTAAATAGATACGTTCAGAGGTGGCATAAAAATCATGACTAACGGGAAAACCATTTACTTCCCACCCAATTTCACCTAAAGACTTACTATTCTCTATTTGATAAACATCAGGAATATAGTTAATAATTTTATTATATTTGTTGAGCCATTTTTTAGATTTAACAATATTCTTCCTAATAATTTCATCAATGTCATCTCCAATCGAATTAACTGATGATTTTCCGAATGCATTAGAAAATGACAAAAGTTGGTATCCAGAAAAGGCTTGAGAGAACAATCTTAACTTATCAATTGTCGATCTATTTCCATTAACGATCCTATAATATGCTTCGTAGAAATCATTAGAGCTATTGTCAAATCTGGTGTCTGGATGATTGATTACGCGGCGACGGGTTCCTGTATTTCTAGGCCATCGGTAAATTGAATGCCCTTGATCACTTGAGCCAACTGTTTGAAGCCCCGGAGCCGTCGCCAGGTCTTCTCCGCACAGCGTCCCAACTTGAACATCATGTGTAACATCCCATCTCGCGTCAGACAGCCTTTGGTGCGCTTGGTTCGGTGGCGAATCGTGGCAAAGGTCGATTCAATGGGATTCGTGGTTCGTAGACTTTGCCAATGGGCTGCGGGAAACGCATAGAACGTTAGCAAGGCCTCCCGATCTTTCTCCAAACAGGCCGTGGCCTTCGGGTACTTGGCTTCATAGGTCGTCAGAAACACGTCGAAGGCTCGGATGGCATCGGCTTTGGTCTCCGCTTGCCAGATTTCGTGCAAGGCCTGTTTCGCTTTGGGCTGCACACTCTTGGGCAAGGCATTGAGGACATTCCGCGTCTTGTGCACCCAGCACCGTTGCTGCTGCGTGGTGGGATAAATTTCCTCCAAGGCGCCCCAGAAGCCCAAGGCCCCATCGCCAATGGCGACGCGGGGCGCCTTCATGCCACGGGCCTTTAGCTGGAGCAGCACTTCTCGCCAACTCTGCGTCGACTCCCGCACCCCATCTTCGATGGCTACCAGCTGTTTCTCGCCCGTGCTGGTCACCCCGATGACCACCAGGGCGCAGAGCCGCTGCTGCTCAGCCCGGAGCCCACTGTAAATCCCATCCACCCAGAGATAGACCCACTCCTCTTTATCCAGCCGTTGCTGGCGCCAGGTGTGGTACTCCTCCCGCCAGGTTTGTTTGAGCCGTGCGACGGTACTCGCGGAGAGCCCTTGGGCCTCAGGGCCCACTAACGCTTCCAAGGCCGCCTGCATCTCCCCTGTCGAGATCCCTTTCAAGTAGAGCCACGGAATTGCGGCATCCAGTGTGGCCGATTTCCGGACATACGGCGGCACCAACGCCGAGTGAAAGCTGATTGGTGCCCCCTGACGACTCCGCACCTTCGGCACTTTGACGGACACTGGCCCGAGGCCGGTTTGGATGTCTCGTTCCGGCTGATGCCCATTGCCGACGACGATTGCTCGCCCTTGCTCATCCTGTTGATCCGCATAGTGAGCCAATAATTCGGCTCGCTCGGCCTCCAAGGCCTGGGCCAGAAGTTGCCGAGCCCCGGTTCGAAGCAACTCGGTTAACATATCCCGGCTCACTGGTTCTTCTGCTGGTACTTTGCTACGCTCTGGCATCGTGGCGTCTCTCCTTTTAGTGGTTGATCTGAGGATGTCTTGCAACACCCATTTCAACCCGAGACGCCGCGTCTTTTCAACTCACCCAAACACCACTTTCAATCTTAACTCAAATCATTATCGGTATTATTCATAGCCCAGTTATTAGCGGGGACATTTGTTCCTTTTAATTTCTCTCCACATCTCAATCTTTCTATTTTGGGAATTATCTCATTTTTTATATAGTCGTACTCACCATCAGATATAGGCCTATTACTTGATGTATCAAATATACGAGCATTCATACTTATCGAATAAATAAGGGGCAAGGCGCTTTTTAAGATGTAAAATTCAAGACTTCATCTGACAGTCGGTGACTCTTACTCGGTGTCAGTTTTCTCATAGTGTCAATGATCTCCTAAGCGGCCACGTGCTTCTCTTTGGCAAGTGGCACATGAAATGTTTGTGTGGGCCTTTTCCCGTAACAACACCGACCCAACTCAACCAGGAGTGATCCACTTATCTGCGACCAATAAGTCGTTCAACAAAACGGGGCCACCTCTGATTCAAACCCTGCGCACCAGGTATTACTCGCTAAAACAAAAGCCCCATCGATCCTAAAATTGGATCTTTATCACTAAAGACCGTTAGAAAAGGCTTCTCAAAGGTCGTGAGTTGCTCAAAAGTCTCAGCGCATTCTTTTCTTTGTGTAGGCACTAAACGAGGGAACACTTTCGCACCTGCTTTGTAGGTATTGTCGGGAAAAGGTGCATCATAGGCACGAATGACCTCTCGACTTAGCTTGGTCGTGGTGGCCATATTGATAAGCTGCCCGATTTTCATTTCTGGGATTACCTGAGAAAAAACATACCAGCCGCTAAAACCTACAAAGGTTTTTAGCATTGGCACGACCAAATCCTTCGCTGGTAAATTTTTATGTTTAGGGGGCTTACCGGGCAAACCGGTGTTACCGGCTACAACTCGAGAAAACCAATCGGGATGTTTGGCGACGATTCTTAAACCAATGAGACCACCCCAATCCTGACAAAATAAATTAATATTTTTTAAGGCTAAGGTTTCCATAAAGTTTTCCATAATATCCAAGTGGAACTGAAAACTGTAATCGCTCTGCTTTACAAACTTATCGGACTTACCAAAACCGATTAAGTCTGGCGCAATTGCACGAAAGCCTGCATCGGCAAAAATAGGAATCATTTTTCGATATAAATACGACCAACTGGGTTCGCCATGCAACATTAAAACGATCTCACCATCCTTGGGTCCTTCATCAACATAGTGCATACGCAGGCCATCGATATCTACGTATTGTTAGGCTGGAAGGGATAATCCTCTAGATTTTCGAAACGCTCTTCTGGAGTGCGAATGACTTCCTTATATGAATACGTAGCCATAAGCTTTCTTTTTAGCTCATGGAATCTTTTTAAAGACTCTTCCGCATCCAGTTTTCGTTACTGACACTACATGGAATCTTTTTAAAGATGGTTTTCACTGACACTACAACAGAAGATCCAGTCGATTAGCTCATCGGCAAGGGTGCTTCGTCCATTAGATGTAATATGCCTCGAACAATACGATAAAGCACCCAAAGCCCCGTGAAAATAATAATCACGATTGCGACAGGGATGCCCACAACGGTAACAAACATCAAACCCGCAAGCACAATGGCGAAAGCCGCATACCAGAACGTTGTTATCATCCAAGAGAAGTGAGACTCAAGATACGTACCTCTAGCGTCACCTCGCTTAGCGTAACTTAAAATAACCGCAATAATAGAAGGCCAGCCCGTGAGAAAAGCAGTCACCACAAAGGCCTGAGTCATGACACCAGTCAAGGCACTAAAGCCATGCAAGGCATAAATAATATAAGCCACGCCCACCAAACCCGCACTAGGGGCCCCATCAATAAACAACTGTTTATCTGGCATTTTACTTACTCCTGTTCTTTAAAGGTCGCCTAACTCACAGCAATTCTACGTGTCCTTTGGGGTAACTCACAATCATCAAAGCCGGCGCCAACCAAAAATCAGCTTGGTCGTCGCACTGTAGATCAATTAAGGCTCGTGGACGGCTCAGCTGAAGAGGCAGAGCAGTCAGACGGGAAGCAGCTTTTCGAAGTCCTGTTTGTTCGTCTTGTAATTTTCTTATTCTCCAAATCCTTGCAAACCGGATACAGCTTGAGCCAGTAAGTTTCTTCTGTAGGTGTTATATAGGTTACTGCACTGGTAGTCTTTGAGCTATACATTAATCTGTATATATACATTAATGTATATTAATGTGGGTAGTTTATGAGAAGAGACCGGTCTTAAAAATTCTTGATCGGCTTCCTTCTGATGTTTTATTAAAGTATGAAGCTTGGAAAAGGATCGTCGAGTTAGAGGGTCCGATAGGTCTTCGGTCTATTAAGGGGTTTCACGATGAAGCCTTAAAGGGGAATTGGAAAGGCTATCGATCATCCAGATTAGGCAAGAAATGGCGCGTGATTTACCATATTGCGAAAGGGCAACTCGAAGTGTACGTCGTTGAAGTCATGGCACACACGTATTAACCTGGGAGAATCCATATGGCGATGAATAAAAAGGAATTCGTGCGAGCCAAAGTGAATCGTAAGATTACACCTGGCGAAATGCTACGGACCCTAAGGGAATTACAAGAATTCACACAAAAAGAACTTGCGAGTGCAACAGGAATCTCGCAATCCAATATCTCGGCTATGGAAAATGATAGGAGTCAAATAGGCCGAGAACGGGCTTTGGTCTTAGCGAATGTGCTCAAAGTTCATCCCGCTGTGATTCTTTTCCCCGACTTTGACATTGCCCAATTTGCCTAGGGCAAGAGCAAAAAGACCCCACAGTTCTTAAAGACCCCTAATCCCGCCGGGTTCACAAGCTTCCCTCTAGATTCCGGTTCAAGTTGTGAGTCGACTCTCCCTCTGTGCCCCGCGCCTACCCACATATACCACAATGCCCCCCGACGGGCCCAATCCAAGAACAATGAGCCGGTCAGCCCTCACTCACAGGAGATACGCCCGCCGGTCGCACAACCACATCTGGGGATGGAATCCCCGATGAAGTTTTTGGTCCTTGGCGATTCTCTCAAAAAGGCCGTCTAAAATTCCTATTCCCAAAAGGACCACAGGACATTAGTCAGTTTGCTGGAGTTCGCATCACTGGAAATATTCCTTTTGGACCATCTTTGCTCTAGCTTCCTGTTCAATCGCTACTTAGTCTGTATCTTTTTAGAAAAAAATTTATCTGAAATGATACAGGATGATTAGTCTTTTCCTGATTTTTACGAACGCATCCATCAAGACCCCGCCTACCTAAGATTAGTGCTCTCACTAGAAATTTCACCCCATGGACTTTAGATAGACCAAATCTAGGCGCTGATGCCTTAACGAGACTTTTTCCCTTTTGAATCTCAGCCTAGATCTTGTGATCCAACCTAGAATTTTCACCCATTCCTGATTTATATTGCAGCCTTTGGCCTAGGTGAAAGAATCCTACTCTTCTCCGCTCAGGAGTAAAAACAAGGAGGTTCCCATGGCAACAGGTCCTTGTGATTTCTTCATCAATGCTGCACACCGCGGAAACCCTGCTACCGAGGTCTTCGATCTTGACGTAGATGCACTCAAAGGTGTCTCAACCGAGGACAAGCAGAACCTGAAAGACCCCTTTGGCGTGATGACTATTAACGATCTTGGCCGAAACCACTTCTCGCGCACAACCGTGCAATCCTTGAAAATAGTGTAGACATCGGTCATAACCTAAGTTCTGTCGCGAGTACACCATCGATTTTTAAAAGCTCTGACCGATTGCTGGCATTCCAAGGTGAGGGCCAAAAACATTTTTGCAGGAGATTGATTGCCTCACACCAATATCTTTATCTGCCCTTCCTTGATTGTGCCCTTCACTTCAAAACCGGCTAATATTCATTGAGTCCCATGCGCACAAAGAATGAATGCTTCGGTAAATCATCAAATACGTGCCATTTTATTTACAGAAAATAAAGCTTACATATCTAATAATATCGTGTTTGAAATAATGGCCATTGTTATATTTCAAAGAATCCGATACGGTGCACATGGACGTTCCAAGACGAGGCATTACCTTGGGCCAACACTTTCTTATTGGATGTCTGAATAAAGAATTTTTATAGAAAGCATTATTCATTATCAAATTTCATCAAATTACGGAGGGGAACATGAGTCGTCTTTCACTTGCGTTATCAAAAACCACTTTTCGCAGCCGAAAGAATGTTGAACGTACTCTGAAGAAGATCAATTACGATCCTGTAGAATTGGCCCCTGCTTTCCTAAATATATGTAATGAAAGTCAAGAGAATGGTGTAAAGCTAGCTGAAGCCTACGCCGTTGGACTAAAAGATTCCGAGCAGCATCGTGAAGTGTTTCAGCAGGTTTCATTAATGCCAAAAACAGTACGCAAATCCTTCATCAAAGGGTATTGCAATGTGGGACAGGGTCGAGGCGTCGTGCATGCCATCAGTCAATTACCTCGGACACAGGGGCGCACACTTATGGAAGATTTTGTAATAAAAGAGGACAAATCGAAGAATGAAGCTGCTATTGAGGAAGTTTTGTATTGGTTACGTGATGCGGGCAGAGAAATGCGAAGACTTGAAGCGGACCATGCCCAATCAATACCGCTTGCCGGAAGTGATTCTGCTGTAATTGAATTCTTTGAGGATGTTGCTGATGCAATTTCTGATGCCGTAACTGCAGTGGTTGATGCAATTGTGAGCGTTGCGGAAACGCTAGCCGAAGCAATCGTTGACGTTGTCAACTGGGTGGCTGAAGAAGTGGCCGATCTTGTTCGAGCCTTAATAGAAGCTGGCAAGACTATCTTCGATCTATTAGAAGCAGCTGTTCAGACTGGTTATCAACTTGCGAAGAAGATAATAAAGGCTTTGGAGGACGTTGGAAAGGCAATGCGGGAGATTCTTGAATCAGCATTCAATTTAGCTAAGGATGCTCTCGTTACTGTATTGAAAGCAATTGACCAGTTGGGACGTACGTTGGGTGAACTTCTCGCGGAGCTTGCGACGAAGACATTTGATATTGTCAGAAAGGGTATCGAGGCATTGTTGGAAATTGGAAAATCAATTGGAAATATTCTGCAGCAGGCGCTGGAATTTGGTGCAACATTAATCACAAATACCGTCAGAACGCTCTTAGAAGTAGGGAAAACAGCGCTAGAAATACTGGTGGCTGCAGTCACCCGCCCTGGTCAATTATTCGATCAAGTCGTCGCGTCGCTCAAAAATCTTGGTAAAACCGTCACGGAACTTTTTGATGATGTAGTGAACGCTGGCGCTGACCTTATCCGCGAGGTTGCTGAAGCAGCAGCCAATGTAGGAACGGCCATTGCAGAGTTTACATCGTATATAGCCCAAGCCACTATTGAGGTTGCAACCAAGATTGTAGAAGGGTTACTAAAAGCAGGGAAAACACTAGTAGACATGGTAGCTTCCATCGCCCAACACGGATTTGAGGCAATAAGGAAGGTTGTTGATTCTGTCTTCAAGCTAGGAAAAAGCTTTATCGGTCTGCTTCGTGATGTGGCAAAACTTGCTTTTGATTCGCTTAAAGATGTTGTGCGTGCCGCTTTTGATCTAGGGAAGACGATAGCAGAGTTCACACTTTCGATGGTGGAATTCACCTATCGCACGGCCGCGAGGTTCATCCAAGCTGCTCTGGAGGTTGGTGCAACTGTGGCTGAAGTGCTCGAGAGCGTGGTCTCGAAGACATATTATGTGCTGCGTAAGATTGTAAATGGGGTACTGCAGGCTTTGGGGCCTGTCGGAGATATTTTTCAGTGGTTAATAGATCGTGGAGAGGAGCTAGCTTCGAAATTATGGCGTGAAACAGTTCTTGCAATCCGCTTTGTAAAGAAAAGTGTTACCGAGGTGTTGGATTGGGCTTTTGCCAAGGGTCAAATTTTTTTAGATCGAATGATAGAAATTGTTGAAGATATCGGTGAAGCAATAATTGACATAATCGAGTGGGCGCAAGCTACTGGTGATGCAGCTCTTGAGGCGCTAGGGGAGGCAACCGTTCGAGCGCGCAACTCGGTAAATTACGTTCTCAGCTATCTTGAAAAGGATCTTATCCCTGGTATAGCCAAGTTTGTGAAGGGTGTTCTTCAAGCCGGCTATGAAATTGGACGACTGGTTGCCTGGATGGCAAGCCGTAGCCTTCAGATCGTTACCGAGGTTGTTAAGGCGTCTCTTGAGGCGGGAGTTACCTTGGCGGTACTAATTACAGAAACAGTAGCGCATCCTGACCAAGCATTAGAGAATCTTTTGAGAGCTGCCCGCACTCTGGGGCAAACACTTGAGGATATCTATCAGGCCGTTATTGTAGAAACAGAAGAGCAATTTCTGGAACAAGTGACGCTGACCTTAAACAACCTAGAAGAGCCAGTCAGAGATATAATTGAAGCAGTTGCTGAAACAGCCACGGGAGCAATAAGTGCCACTATTAGTATTCTCCTGAACGAATTAGCTACTTATAGACCGCTGACAGAAAATGAGAAAATGGACGCTAGAGTTGTCTATGGTGATACCATTGACCTCGAAAACACCTATATTTCTGCTGAGAGTTTAGTAAACAAAATCATTTTCGGCATCCAAGACTGGGCCACAGGTAATCCTACCTCACGTGCATTTGTCACGAATAACCTCATTAATTTTGATGTTAATGAGGCAATTGATATTGATGGCCAAGGCACTTTAGGAGTTAAGAGATCTACATTCATTCATGAATTGAGTCACGTATGGCAATCCGAAGTTGAAGGACCTTTTTATATGTCAGAAGCCATTCATGCACAAGCTGTAGGTGGTGGCTATAACTATGGATATAACGAATCTCTGGGGAATATCGCTGTGCCCATAGACTATATTGGAACTACAGAAATGCTAAATAATGGTTTTTCGACAGGAGAAGGAGGCCAGGATGCACTCAATACAGCCGCTGGAGATTTCGATGAATTCAATCGTGAGCAGCAAGGGCAGATTGCCATGCACTACTTTGTCAGGAGAGTGCTACTTAATCAAACTCCAACAGAGTATGAACCTTGGCAACCCTATGTTAATGCTATACAAGCAGCATAACATCTTAACTCCTCATGGTCATAACAATTGTCACTCCAGCTTCGGCCATAAGGCCACTGGAACCACTACTGCAAGCATACCGCCGAAAGAACTATTCCGTATGCTTTGAGATAGCAAAAGATTTCTCAATGTTGCCTCAGTTTTTACAGAGGATTACAGAAAAAACGGATGCCACATTAGTTATTGGCCCACGAAAACGATCCCCCAGGACAGCCATACGTGGGCCTGTATTAAGGTGTGGTGGGGGAAAGTTGATCCCTGTTGGATATGTTCCCGATATGGGAGGGAAAGCCCTAAATGTTTTTGCTCAAACAGCAGCCCATATTCATCAACGAGTACCCGCATTACAACCTATTGCTATTCTTTCTCAATGGAATCCGCAATATCTGAGACTCGCAACCCGAATAGAAGACCTTCTCCGAATACAAAAAAACCCTGTATTTCGTTGGACAAGTGATTTAATCCTTCGGGAAGACATGGTTCCTGGCCTAAGATCGGGGTTAGCTGCTGCTGTGTATGTTGGACATGGTCGTCCTGTTGGCTGGGTGGGATATCGGGGAACCCGCATTCATCATCTTGCAGGGAGTGTTGGGGAACCTTTAGGAGCACTCATATCTCTTTGTTGTCGTACGGCCAGTCGAAAACGTGTAGGTCTATCGTTCTCAGAAGCAGTACCGATGCAGGGTATTGCTGGTTCTGCTTTTGGCTCAGTCACAGACACGCTGCATATAAATAATACTCGCTGGGCAGTACGAATCTGTGCAGCTCTTAAACGCGGTGCAACGCATATAGGGGAATTAATAGTAAATGCACTACCTTTTGACTCAGAAGTAGTTAATGAATACCGTCTCTTAGGTGACCCTGTGGCTCCACTTTTCGGAGCTTCGCAGGCGGTTCAACGGGCGCAGACAATTAAAGTTGCTCACTAAAATGCTGCTATGAGACAACCTGGTATGCCGACACTATGAATTCTCTAAATTGTAGAGACCGTGAGGAAGTTCTTGCTCTATTGGTGCGTGAAATGAGAGAAGTGAAAAGTGAATTACCCGAAACAATCGAAATGGACATGAATTTCGTCATAGATCTTGGGCTTGATTCTATTGATCTAGCCGAATATGTGGCCAGAATCGAACAGACTTTTGGGATACAGGTCTCAGATGATGAATGGAAGAGCCTAGCTTCTCTAAGAATTGTGGTCGAATACGTCGAGAAACGGCTGTCTGAGTGAATGTAGTGATTACAGGCCTGGGTGCCATAACTCCACTTGGGGACACTCCAAATGTCCTTTGGGAATCTTTGCTAGCGAAGAAATGTGCAACACGCGAATGGCCAGATTTAAAACAAGAAGGGTTTCGCAGTACTGCTGCCTGTCGAATTCAAAGTCTAGAGGAAAAAATACAAGGCCGTGGTCGGCAGATGGCCATTTTGGCAGCCATGCAAGCAATCAACCATTCAAAACTGAAGCTCCGAGAAGATGTTGGAATATTTATTGGAAGCACGATGGGTGAAAGCGAAGCATTTGAGAAAGCAGCTGAAGGGCACTCTCTGGTTCTGGAAGATGCTGTTGCCAGCGCTTTCCCAAAAGCAGTTCAGGCCGCACTACAGATTAAAGGTCCACTCCGGGCATATGGAACAGGATGTGCCGCTGGCAATTATGCCATAGGAGCTGCAGCCGACGCAGTCAGACACGGAATGGTTAAGGCTGCAATAGCAGGTGGAGTCGAACCTTTTTCACGGATCGCAATGGTAGGCTTCAGCCGATCCCGGGCGATGTCAGACGACTTTTGCCGTCCCTTTGATCACCAGCGTCGAGGTATGCAGTTGGGAGAGGCTGCTGCGTTTGTTGTTCTAGAGTTGGAAGACGAGGCAAGGCAACGCAATGCGCTTCCCTTAGCTACGGTCCAATCCTTGGGTCTATCATGTGATGCATACCATCCTACTGCTCCCAAACCTGATGGAGCAGGGATGGCAACAGCGATGTACCAAGCATGTCACTTGGGCGGAATAGATCCGCGAGAGGTAGATTGGATCTGCGCTCATGGGAGTGGAACCCAAACTTCTGATTCAGCAGAAGCTCGAGCGATAGAGACCGTCTTTTCTCATAAACCCGCCGTTTCAGCTATCAAAGGTGCCCTTGGCCATTCACTTGGCGCATCGACGGCTGTGGAGACTATTGTTACTGCGCTGGCCTTGCGCTACAGAATCCTCCCTCCAACAGTCAATCTCCAAAAGATTGATCCAGAGATGAATCTAAATATTATTCAAGAAACCTGCTTAGCTTCAGATTTGAAATGGGCACTTAATTGCGGCTATGCCTTTGGTGGAATAAATTCTGCTCTCTTGATGGGGCAAGCATGATGCAAGCTTGGATTGCAAATTGGGGCAAAAATAATTGCGAAAAGATGCATTTCCCAAAGGCAGCTGATTGGATAGTGGAACAAGTAAAACTCTTGCTACCCAAGCCCCATATCCCAACTCGAACAGGTATTTATGTTGCTACTGAAGATGTTGGCGCGGAAGCTTCCCAAGGAATGTGGGCCGAATGTTTACAACAAGGAGCTGGTTTCGCAAATCCACGAACTTTCCCTTGGACACTTTCCAGCAGCATAGCTAGTCATATAGCTATCAATTTGAATATTCAAGGAGCAAGTTACACGATCATAGGGAAAAGTCGTGTAGTAGGCGATATTCTTCAACATGCCTTGCACGATTTATCCTTCAGAGGTATAGATTGTGCATTACTTGTTGGTTTGGAAATACTTAATAGGACATGTTTCGCAGGAATTTGTTTAACACAATCAACTACCCGTCAATCACCTTTACAATTTGAATGGCATAATGAATGTAAGAGTGCTTTTCAAGAAAACGAATCAGCTGCAGAATTATTTGCCAATATATGTTTATCGTTAGACAAGAATTGTCCACTTCATTTTGTTAATCCAGAATTAGGATGTATCTTGATCAACCAACGCACTTAAGCAAACTCGAATCTGGAGGAATTGGTCCGAATTTTTCTGTTCTAGACCAATGTCAATCATTCACTCGCTAGCTGAATTCTTTAAAATACGTGGAAGCCTATGATTTCAATCAAGACGCTATTCTCGCTCCGCGAATGCGGGATTAGATGAGATAGCAGGTTGGGAACCGACTCTCCCTTTTTGTCCCGTGTGCCCATCCACTCGCACACACCATCATGAAACAAGAGGCTGACCCGATCCGCGACCAAGGGGCCGGGCATACCGCCGCCGGCAAGGTCAACGCTCGCTTGTCGGACAGCAACATCTGGGGATGAATCCTCAAAGAGGTCTTTGATATGTGGCGATTCTCTCAAAAAGGCCGTGTAAAATTCCTATTCCCAACCCCTTTCCATTTTTTGTGGGAGAACATCGGGCTCCCCCACCACCTTCGAAAACCACGCCAGCTCATCAAGACTAACTTTGGTTGTGTCGCAACAAGTGCTCGAAGACGACGCAATAGCTATTAACCATCGATGTCCCACTACAAAATGCGTAGAACGGTTCAGTGAGAGTTGGCTTCTTTGTCCCTAGTGTGTACATCTCCACATTCTTAATCATCACCATGACTTCCATTCCCGCTAATGTTCGTTGGGCTGCATAACAGTCCTCAAATCTCAACATCGTCCGAGTGAGCCGTTTTCTAGGTCAGTAGTTTTGTTCGACAATATTGTTCAGGTATTCGCATTGGGGGATTCTTATCCGGTTTTAATAGTCTCTATTAACCTGCCGAAGGCCCACATAGATTGGGCTCACATTGATCAATTTCGACCAGCCTTATGATGTCATTTTACTAAATCGATTTCCTAAAAAAGTGTAAGTCGGCCTTGGCATCTCTTATCGCATCATTATCGAACCCTCCACCAGACGCCCGACTTGCTACCTGAAGATCAATTTGTATCTGAATAGATAAAAATTGTATCTAAAAAGATACGAATTTATGGTGCACATTTTGCTTTTCGTCTTCTTCTAGTTACCCGTGTTCCAATATTTTCAAGGCCATGAAACATTCTGAATACAGTTTTTCATTGTTCGCCGGCTTGGTATAAGTTCTGCACGTTAAAAGGATCATCTGTTTCCTTCTTTATGCAAAAGAAAGAAGGGTTCGTGCAAATAGCCCGAAGTATTGTTTCTGATTTTCTAACCTAATTTCCTTTCCAAGACATAATATTTTGTAAATTTTCTCAAAAAACAATTTTTACATTACCACTTCACTAAAAGGAGGGAGTCATGGACAAAGAATCACAAGAAATCCTAAAGCGAGTCGAGGAGCGATTGACGCGATTAGAGGCAAGCGCCACAGCGGGCCCAGCGGCAGGCGGATTCGGAGCACCTGGTGGTACGGTAGTTGATCCTGCCCCATGGGGGCCGGGCGGTGGGTTTGTTCCACGATGGCCAGTTCCCAATCCAATAGCCGATCCTGCCCCTTGGTGGCCGGGTGGTGGGTTTATTCCACCGCGATGGCCAGTTCCCAATCCAGTAGCCGATCCCGCCCCATGGCCTCCTGGTGGGTTTGTCCCACGGTGGCCAGTTCCCCCTATTGTGGCTGATCCCGCACCATGGGGTGGCGGCTTTGGCGGCGGCACAATTACTCGTCCGCCGATCGGTTCAATCGGTGATCCTCCCCCCATGGACTTGGGCCGGTTAAATCTTGCACAACTTGAATCATCCATGCATTCGATTAATGCTGAAAAAGCCCGTCTCGACTCCTTGGAGAAACTAATTAACAATCAAATCGGGAAACTCAAGAATCCAGGCTAACATCCACACGGAGATTCGGCTCAGGGCTCTATCTTCTTGATAGAGCCTGATCCAACATTGCAACTGGAGAGACTCGAGTAAATCTTTCACATACGCACGCTAGAGACACATGTTCATGTGAAACCGCCGTATACTTAAGTGATTTGATGACCTGTAAGGGAAAGGGATAGGTGTGCTATGCCAACTATGGCGCAAAATCATACGACTAAATCGCGAAAAGTGCTTCTCATCGGCTTCCAGGACCAAGACAATCTCGGGTTGCGTTATCTGATGTCTAACATCAATGCTTCGCATCATCAGGCCAGCATCATGACCTACGGTTCCGACCCTGATCGGATCCTAGAACGAATCCGCCAAGATGAGCCCGATGTCGTCGGATTCTCGCTTATCTTTCAGTATATGGCGCCAGACTTTAGTCAGGTGATCAAAGCGTTGCGGGAAAAGGGCGTCACTGCACATATCACCATAGGCGGGCACTACGCCAGCTTCGAGCCCAAGGAGATTCTCCGGCAGACTCCTGAACTCAATTCCGTGGTCCGATTCGATGGTGAGACCACCCTTGTCAAACTGTTGGATAGCTTGGCCGTTGGCACAGATTGGCGAACCCTTCCGGGGATCGCATTTCGTTCGGACAACGGCGAAATCACGACTACCCCTCTCGCTCAACCCGTTGAGGACTTGGATACCCTACCCTGGCCAGATCGACAGTCGATAAATTATGAAGGGCATTGCATGCCCACGGCTTCAATTCTCGGAAGCCGGGGATGCCCATGGGACTGCTCGTTTTGCAGTATCCGCCCTTTTTACGAGGAACAAGGAGGGAAGCTCCGTCGTCTACGCAAACCCAGAGCTGTGGTTGACGAAATGATTGATCTCCATAAAAATCGAGGAGTCCCGATTTTCTTATTTCAGGACGATGATTTCCTCGCAGGAGGAAAGCGAGCGAAACAATGGGCAGTAGACATTGCAGACATCCTCGCAGCCGAGGGTCTAAACGGGGAGATCGCGTTCAAAATCAGTTGCCGCTCGGACGAAATCGACGAATCGATCATCGAGCAATTAATGAAAGGTGGGCTCACGCACGTGTATATGGGTGTGGAGTCGGGAGACGAACAAGGCCTCCTCAACATGAGCAAGCGGCTAAAACCAGAAGCGCATTTAGAAGCTGGTCGAATCCTAAAGCGTTTGGGGCTATCCTACGACTTCGGCTTCATGTTGATCGATCCCTACACAACCTTCGACAGCATTCGCACGAACATCGATTTCTTAGAGGCCTTCATTGGGGACGGCTGGTCGGTCGCGCCATTCTGCCGGATGCTGCCCTATGCCGGAACACCAATCAAGCGTAAGCTTGAGCAAGAAGGCCGATTGACAGGTACACCATTTGAGCCGGACTACAAACTTCTCGATCCAAAGCTAGATCTGTTTTACGATTGGATGGTCGAGGCATTTTACGAACGTAATTTCACCAACCAGGGATTGTGCCACATTCTCCGTGGATTACTATTTGAGGCACACCTGCGATTGTCGACCCGGAACCGAGTGAACGACGCGCAACGCGCCTACATTCACCACCTGACAGCCGTCTGCAACCGGGTTGCATGCTACACACTTCGTTCAGCCATAGATTATATTGAGGCCACACCTCTGTCGGAGCTTAAACAGGATCGCCACTATCTAGACGGTTTGGCCGTGCATGAGAAAGAACAGGAAATGAGGCTAAATAACGAAGTGGCACAGTACTATGAGTGGGTCCACCAAGATTTCAGCCAGGTACCGGGCCCAGTAGGCAGCTTCGAAAACTCCTGGACGTTTCACAATAATGACCGTGAAGCGGAAGGAGTGGGAGCAGCCTAATGATTCACAATCGTAACCTTCACAGCCGTAACCATATCCACACCAGTAGTTGTCTCATATACTGAGAAATACTCACTATCGATGGACGTCCTTCTTGTTTCAATGCCTTTTGCTGAAGTCCAACGGCCTTCCATCGCCTTGGGCTTGCTGCAAGCAACACTGAAGGGATCAACTATCACAAGCGAAGTGGTATACGGCAATATCAGATTTGCCGAGTCGATTGGTATAGTGGCGTACCAGGCCATGCAATCGACCCCTACTGATCATCTGCTCGGGGAATGGTGTTTCGCGGGTGAACTGTTTCGTGAATGCTGGGAACGAGACGAGGAGTACTTAGACCTTGTCCTCAATGTGCGATGCTTCGGTTTTCCGGCTGAGCTCGAACAACGAAAGGACCTGATACGCTGGGTGCGTGTCCAGAGTACCTCCTACATCGACTCTCTGGCCATGGACATCGTCGCTCGCGAACCCCGGATCGTTGGATGCAGCTCCGTGTTCCAGCAGCATTGCGCCTCCCTGGCATTACTTAAGCGAATTCGCGAATTGAGCCCAAAAACAGTCACCTTGATGGGAGGTGCCAATTGTGAAGATGAAATGGGTATCGAAACGCTGAAAATGTTCCCCTGGATAGATTGCGTTGTCTCGGGCGAAAGCGACCACATTTTCTCAGAGTTATGTCATTTCTTGCTAAATCATGGCCGTAACGTAGACCCTACCGCCCTCCCTTATGGTGCAATACTCCAATCACAGTACAAGCAAAATGGAGAATACACACCAAACACAGGGCCAATACCACGCCCTGTTATCAGTAATCTGGACAGCTTGCCAATACCAGACTACGAATCCTACTTCGCGACCCTCCGTGCGTCAACGATTTCGGGAATGGTCAAGCCCGGCTTACTAGCCGAGAGCTCACGCGGTTGTTGGTGGGGTGAAAGATCCCATTGTACATTTTGTGGGTTAAACGGTACAGGGATGGGTTTCCGCTCGAAATCACCAAAGCGAATACTCAGCGAGTTGGCCGAACTCACCAGGCGTTATGAAATACACAATGTCCAGTTCGTGGACAACATTCTCGATATGTCCTATCTCAAAACAGTACTGCCATCGTTGGCCGAACTAGATAACCCTTATTCGTTGTTCTACGAGACTAAAGCGAATCTTAAGAGGGACCATGTTCAGCTTCTAGCAGACGCAGGCGTGCGATGGATTCAACCTGGCATTGAAAGTCTCAATGATGATCTCCTACGCCTCATTGGAAAAGGTAATTCTTCTGCCATGAACCTTCAACTCTTGAAGTGGTCCCGTGAGTATGGCATCGACGCATCTTGGAACATGCTTAGCGATATCCCAGGCGGATCAGATATCTGGTATAAAGAGATGGCAGAATGGTTGCCGGCAATCTTCCATCTACAACCACCAACTGGATTAATTCGAATACGATACGACCGTTTTAGTCCATACCACAAAACTCCCCAAGCGTACGGATTGACACTCGTACCAAGTCGTGCCTATCAGTATGTCTACCCATTTCCCCCCGATACATTGATGCGACTGGCGTACTCATTCGAAAACCACAACCAGGCCGAACATATTCACCGTAGCGTACAAAACCAGCCTGGCCAACAAAAACTTCAGACTGTCATTGAAGAATGGAACGCAAATTGGAATTCTTCTCGACCAATACTCCATGTCCATGACGAAGGCACGAAGCTTCGGGTCATTGACACACGCTCCTCTACCCGTGATACCTATTGGACCGCAGGAGAGATGGAGGCGTCAGTGTATCGCTTGTGCGACACAGCCCAAACATCCCAAACATTGCTAAAGCAACTGTCCATGCAGTATGAAAGTGAGGTCTCATTCAACGACATACAACCAGCAATCGACACCTTATGCAGGGCCCGAGTATTATTGCCCATCAGCGGAAAACTACTGGGTATCGGAATCAACCAACAACAGGTGAAAACGCAGCCCACATCATCGACGAGAAGTTCGGATGCGCAAACCGTGTATAACTCACAAACACAGCCATTGGTGAGAATCGAACCTGTTACTACGTAAAGTTGAAAAACAAAGATCCCCTGGCAAGACCACGGGGAATCGCAAGTTGAATCCTCGATGAGGTCTTTGGTCCTTGGCGATTCTCTCAAAAAGGCCTTTTACAACTCCCATTCCTGGATGACAAAGGCAGGAAAATCGAATGAGGAGGAAAAACATCAAGACAAAAGAGGCCGCAGACTATCGTTGGTTATCACCCACCGCTCTCACGCTTTACTATCCCCTAAAAGAGCCGGTGAATAATTTGTGCGGATTGCCTAAAATGGTCTTCAGAAGACTATCATCAACAGGAGAGAACTGGTCAAAATTGCATCCAGTAAAGCCGCACCTATTTTGATGAGCGGAGCATAAGCTGAGCACGGGAAAATAGCGAGAACGCTACTGGCGGCCTTTGTAGCTTATCGAGTTACTCGGGCGGAGTAGGCAACGGCTTTTTTCAACATTTCTTTATGGAGAGGCGGTAATGCGGCTTTTGATCTCATCAAAGGTGGCTTTGGGAATGACATTTTTAGCCACAAGTTCTCCGCGCAAGCGATAAGGGCGATTCGACACCACTTCTTCAGCCACTTCACGGCTCAATCCTAGTGATAACACCAAATCACTGACGGAAGCCTGATTGATATTCACTAAATTTGTCGCCACTTTCGGTAGTTTAGGTAAAGTAGCCACCTTTGGTGCTTTGGGTTTAGAAGGTAAGGCAACCTTTGAGGAGACAGGTGATGAGAGTTTTGGCTTCGAAGCTACAGCATTACGCTTCGTTGACCCAGAGGATGAGGACAGCCCTTCTCTACCCGTAGGATTATTGGACTCTTTGAGTTCCTTTTTATAGCGCAAGACGGTCTTTTTCAGAGCTGCATTTTGTGACTTCACCTTCTGGTATTGGGCGGTGATCACGCGCAACTTCGCGCTGAGTTGGGATTTTTCCTGATCTATTTCCCTTTCTCGTGTCTCAAGAAGAGTCTGCTCATTACTCCGCCCCTCTTTTACGCGTTGCAATTCCGCGGTCATCATTTCCAAATCTGTAGAAATTTTTTCGTTCAAACCCTTGAGATTTCGGACTTGTTCTTCAAGTGCTTCCTGATGCATCCGCCCCTTTTCTAACTCGGCTTTAGCCGATTCCATATCAGCCACTGAAGCCTCATAGGTACTTTTCGACACCATACACCCGGGCAGTCCAAGAATCAGCATGATGGCTATCGCAACCCACCTTGTCATATCGACCTCCTCATATCTCTGAACACAGAATAGTCATCCATGAGCATTCAACCTACTTTCAGGTCAGGACTTCGAAACGTCACCTATAACATAATGATGTATTGTATCTAGAAGGTTATGTCAAGCCAACAGTTATCAAGAAGCGTGAGGCACTACAAACACGTCTTTCTCTTCCATCCTTACTTCTTACTTTTCACGTTTTACCCCTCGACATACCATTGAGGCTGTCGATCCCTGAGTAAATCATTATATGGATTGATGTGTTTATTACGAGCCTCATCCACCACGATTTCACATGTATACAATTCCTGTTCGGTTCGCGAGGCCCGATGCACAATTTGACCATTCGGAGCCACAATTTCACTCCATCCAATAAATGACAAGGCTTCTTTGTTCCCTCGCTGTTCTTTACCGACTCGGTTGGCGGTAATTGCAAACACCCGATTTTCTAAGCATCGGGTGACCATGGCATCGGGACAATGGGGTAACACAAGATTACTGGGATGGCAAAGAATATCGGCCCCTTTGAGAGCTAAGGTTCGAGCTGCCTCGGGATAAAACCAATCAAAACAGACCAAGAGCCCGACTTTTGCCTGACCAATGTCCCACACATGAAATCCCGTATTGCCAGGAGCAAACCAGAGGGTCTCTTCAAAAAATAGGTGGGTTTTTCGATAGGTTCCCAGATACCCTTTTGGACCAATTAACACTGCCGAATTATACACACAGTCTTGCCCCCGCTCAGCCAGCCCTACAACAACATGCAGCGCCCGGCTCCCGATCGCCTGCTCAAGACGTTGACAGATGGAGCCAGAAGGAACATCTTCCGCCAATTCCCAGGCTTCTTCGTGAGAAACAAATTGGTATCCTGACAGTGCCAGTTCAGGAAGGACCAAGAGATCCCCTTGGAATGAATGGATAGCCTCGACTATTAATTCCAGATTCTGCTGAATCTCGCCAAACTGCGGAGCAAATTGGAAAAATCCTACTTTCATAGTTGCAACAGATTCACATTCACTCACAAAAAAAGCGGGTAGAGTTTCCCCTACCCGCCTTTCCAGCAATATTCAAAGTTTAACCAATCAATGAACCTCTTTCATATGCATCACGGCACTCTGAGCGTGCTTTGTTCCAACTTCTGCATGCCCTGCCTTACCATGAGTCACGGCTTCCATCAGCTCATGCACCCCTTCATCCAAATGAGGATTCTTCACCTCTTTTTGTGCCGCTTGCGCATGGGTTAAGGCTTCTTGCGCATGCTCCACCAAGGCATCGGCATGCCCCTGTCCTCCATGTTCTGCCGCGCCTTCGGCATGGGCAATGGCTTCAGCTACATGAGGATTTCCATCAGCAAAGGCCGCGCTCCCCCATGTTCCGACCGTGAGTAATGCCAACATGCCCAACAAACCAATACTTTTCACCAATACTTCAATACGCATCTCTAACCTCCTTTTATGTTATAAAAAACCCTAAGAACACTCGTACCCCTTTTCTATCCTCTCATGCAGTCTGAATACTTTCAAGATGCTTTCATCGGCTCAGCATTGTTCACTTTATGGAGAAGCTTCACATCTTTCTCTGCTGGAGCCGCAAAATCTCTCGACCATTCCCACCAAGAACCAGGATAGGTTTTGACCTGGTCAAACCCCACATAGCGCAAGAGACAATAGACCCACGCAGCCCTCACTCCCCCAAGACAATAGGTAATGATTTCTTGATCTTCTCGCAAACCATGTTCTTCAAAAATTTGTCGAACCTGTTCGGCAGGTTTGACGGTTGCATCTCGTTGAAGAAATTGATTCCAGGAAATATTGATAGCCGATGGAATATGTCCGGCCCGCGGCAACCCATCAATCTCTTTCCCAGCATATTCTTCAACGCTGCGGGCATCAAGAATCACCGTATTGAGATGTTGCCCCTTCACAATTTTTTTTAAGGCATCCTTATTGATAATAAGCTCTGGATTTGGATTGGCTGTAAAATCCCCCACGGACTTTTTCATCACATCATGCTCAAAGGGCCGTTGTTCCGCAATCCATTTTACCCAGCCACCATCTAAAATTCGAACGCTCGGATGCCCCAAATACTGCAACATCCAAAACATTCGCCCTTCATCTCCCCAGTTATCAAAGGGGTTCGAATAGATCACAACATCACTATCCTGATTAATACCCAGATTCCGAAGCCGTTGTTCCAGTTGTGATACATCCGGATTCAACACACCTTTGGCCACAGACGAAGGATCGCTGTACTCATGCCACGTACTATGCACCGCTCCTGGAATATGCGAAGAATAGGCCGCCCGACCTCGGACATCAATGAGCACTAACCCCTCACGTCCTAAATTTTGAGATAATGTTTCGGAATCAATGAAAAAATTTTGTGTCGCGATCATAACCGTCATATACCTTTTATGAATGAAGTGAAGACAT
This sequence comes from Nitrospirales bacterium, assembly GCA_965223295.1. Classification (GTDB taxonomy): domain Bacteria; phylum Nitrospirota; class Nitrospiria; order Nitrospirales; family UBA8639; genus Nitrospira_E. The sequence continues at coordinate 395,838 of CBDCWC010000003.1, forward strand.
CCGTATCAGATTTTCGGAGGAACTATCCTCGGGAGACACCGCACAACCCACCCGCGGATCAACCTCTTGATCCTCTAACGTAGCGGATAACGCCGGACCTAGTGGAAACTCTCGTTCATACACCGTAAACACATAGGGATCATCGGCGGTTAGACTATATTGATCCTCCAGCATCTGATGTTGATCATCCGTCAAAATATGATACCGGATTCTAGCCTGTACGCTCCACCCTTTCTCACCTTTAGGCACTTTATAGGCAAAGGTATAGTCTCGACTGGCTAACGGGAGAAGACGGTTATCATACACCTCGACGATGACTGGTTGCCAGAGGATCCAACGACCCATCGTATCTGCCTGTTGATGGACGACAGTCCCCTGTGGATTACGGACCATAAATTCAACAGTAAAATGCCGATCCGGATCACCGGTCGGGATCTTATGTCCCGCACCTGCGTTGATAAGAGTCAGCGTAAAACTGACCTCTTCCCCGGGATTCGGCGCCGGAGGATCAGCCTGCACCTGAACCGCCACAGCCCGCTTGACCATGTCAGGATCGTGCCCACCTCGCCAAAGATGCCGTCGGCCAAATCGAATAGGGCTGCCCTTAGCCACCGGACGTTTCACCTCAGGCATATGACAATTCTGACAAATCAACCCTTTCTCCTTCATAAAAAACGTCCCCTCATATTCGGAGAACGTCCCGCAAGGACCTACGGCATAAAACTGTGTCGGACCAGAAACCACGCTATGGCATCGATAACAGACCTGTGTCGTTCGGAAAGACGGATCAAATTGCGTGGGGTGGGGAGCTGCCGAATCATCATAGGGACCCAGGATTTTCCCATCTCGAACATGACAGGCCGCACAAGTCACCCCTTCCTGTTGATATTCCGGATCGTAGCGATAGTTAGGAATTTCAAAGGCCTTTTCCACACGATCATTGGGAATATCCTGTATCAGCGTCGGCTGTTGGTTTTCCAAGGGAGTATGACAATTCAAACAGACCCAAATATTGTTATCTTTCTTCCAATAGGCCTGAAAAAATGGATCCTTATAGGCTTGGGCATGAATGCTAGACTTCCACTCCTGATAAATTTCTTCATGACATTCTCCACATTCTTCCGCTTTGAGACTTTGCAGGCCGATAGGCACCTGCTGATAGGGAATGGCATGAGCATAATCATCACGTAAGCCAAAAATCACAACGGGGCGCACTTCCGTGTAAAAATAATAGCCCCCAATTCCTACAACCAGAAAGAGGAACAGCCACATCCTCACGCGCCAGGATCGTTTAGGCTTCATGGGCCTCAAATCTCAAGCAACTCCTGAATGTGCTGATCGACCGATCCGGCCAAAGCTTGTAAATGATAGCCTCCCTCTAAACAAGCCAAAAGACGTCCCCCAGAGAAATTCTTGGCAATCGAAGCCACAATCGTTGTGAGATCTTTATAGCCCTGTCTTGTCAGATTCATACTGGCAAGGGGATCATCCCGATGAGCGTCAAACCCAGCTGAAATCACCACGAATTCAGGCTGAAATGCCTCGGCCGCTGGGACCAACACGTTCTGAAACACTGCGCCATACTCCTCATTTCCCTGTCCTCCTGAGAGAGGCACATTAATGGTGAAGCCTTTGCCCTTTCCATGACCAGTTTCCTTGGCATACCCAGTTCCAGGATAAAAGGGAAATTGATGTGTGCTAAAAAACAAAACCGTCTCATCATTGTAGAAAGCATGTTGTGTCCCATTTCCATGATGCACATCCCAATCCACAATTAAGATGCGCTGCAGACCATGTTGTTGCTGTATATACCGGGCCGCAACCGCCACCGTGTTCAAAAAACAAAATCCCATCGCACGATCAGCCTCGGCATGATGCCCGGGCGGGCGGGCTGCACAAAACGCTTGATCAATCTCGTGGTTCATTATGGCATCAACCGCAGCCAGCGCACCGCCAGTCGCCAGATACGCCGCGTCCAAGGTGCCTGGAGACATCGTCGTGTCCGGATCTAAGGACGTATAGCCATCATGAGGAGAACGTCTTTCTAGACTATCGAGATAGGACGGAGCATGAATGTGTTCAATCCACTGCCGTTCAGCTCGGCGAGGTGTTAGTTGATATAAACGAGACCAAGTCCCGGAGGATTGTAACTGAGCACAAATGGCGCGAAGCCGCTCGGGCGCCTCAGGATGGCCACGCCCCATTTCGTGGCCCAAATACCGAGGATCATACACAAAACCGACACGTCCCATGGCTACGAAATCTGAAGGTTCACAATCACAACATGAATGGGGAAACAATCAACACATGCCCGATTTTTGACTGGACTTTAGGAAGGAAAATCGTGCTGAATCCTACCATAGCCTCTGTTCTTAGACAACGCATTCAGGGACATGATAGGGTGATGGTTCTTCATCAAAACTAGAGGTATTCTGTCAGAAAACAATCCGTTATGGCGAATCCCAAAATCGAACAATTCAAGAAAGTTTTGCAGCTTGACCCCAAGGACGAAACTCTTTGGTTTGGATTAGGGAAAGCCTATATGAGCGAAAAAAATTGGGGAGAAGCCATTCCCGCCCTGGAACAATGCATTCAGGTCAGATCTGACTATTCCGCAGCATTCTATGCTTTGGCCCAGTCACTCCAACAACAAAACGAGTATGAGAAATGTCGGTCCGTATGCACCGACGGTATCGCCGTCGCGACAACCAATGGCGACTTGCTTGTTATTAAAAATTTGGAAGAACTGCGAAACTCGCTTCCCTCCTGATCACTGCTCGAAAGAGTTTCCAGTCCAAAGAGAACAGCTTCCATCTCATCTAAAGCGAGCGTTGAATAATGAGGTATCAAAGGCCATGGTTCGTCAGATAGCCCTTGGCGATCAACAACGTCGGGTCGGCTCAAAAAATTCCGTCCAGCAAGGCCACAGCCATTTTTGCGCGCGGAGCGTACTGGCACGACGTGAGCACGGAAAAATGGCGAGAACGCCACTGACGGCTTTTTTCAACAGACCCCTAAAGCATATTCTCGATCATTTGAATTTCTCTTGCCGGCATCTTAAACCGCGCAAATGCATTGTGAGCAAGGAGCCGCACCCGAGGATACCTGGGTGTTCCTGAGGAACGCGTGACATAGGAGACTTGGTGAATTCGTATGGCATTCTGGGCAATCTGCGCCGGAGCATTCCACAGAGTTAACAACACTGCGCTCAATTGCGGCACTTCGGCTAATACTCCAACCAGCATGCCGGTTAAACGCTGAAGATCCAAAGAACAAATATCTCGCCTGGAAACAGCCTTCTCCATAATATCTGGAACACTCACAGCCAAGAGGACTGGTGCACAATATTTTTCCAATTGTTTCGCCTTTTCACTCATACGAGCTACCAAACGTTTCACCAAGGCCTGCTCAAAGAACTCATCGAATTCATCATCTTTTTCGTCACGCAGAATAGCCTGAGATCTCTTCACTGAACCCTGCGTCGATTGAATAACCGTCACTTCTACAAAGAGTCGGTGTCCATCGACATAGCATTCTAAATCAGCGGTCCTGCCACTTGATGCTTTTAAAAAAGACAATGAAAATCCCGCCTCAGCCAGGAAAGAGGCGGTTTGAATTTCTGCCTGCGCCGATGTACTCTGCCCTGAGGGGAACTGACTGATTTGCGCCCACAAGTCAGCGAGCCGATTCTGGCTATCTCCATCAGGACAACATCCCATCAATCTCTGCCACTGGTCATGAACAGGCAAAAGATAGCCTGAAAGGTTTTCGTTCATGAAAGAGAGTCCTCCTTGATTACCTGTACAAGCATACCAAGAACTGAAAAAACCTGGCTATCTTCAAAGCAGAATGAGAGGAAACAAAGAATGGACGCAGAATGGGAGAAACAGATTCTGTTGACAAAGGGAGTGTTGAATAATGATGATATCAAGAGTCATATTTCGCCAGGAAGCCCTTGGCGATCAACCGCGTCGGGTCGGTTCAAAAAAATCCGTCCAGCAAGGCCACAGCCATGTTTGCGCGCGGAACGTACTGGTATGACGTGAGCACGGAAAAAGGGGGAGAACGCCGCTGACGGCTTTTTTCAACAGACCCACAAAATAAGAAACCCGTCTTTATGGCAACGGCCTACTAGTTCTCTGACTCGAGTTTTGTCATACGAGGCCTGCGAAGATGGCCAGCCACAGGCTTGAGCAGTTTTTCCTAGTCGCGTGAGCGCTGAATGGTCTGATAAATCACTTCCAATAATTTTTCCAGCTCTACGCTCTTCGTAAACACCTGACAGACTCCTTCGCGTTGAACTTCATCAACATTGAACGCACCAGTATAGGCCGTCAACAAAATGATCGGCACGGAAGGACGCCGTTGGCGAATATGTTTCGCCGTCTCTACGCCATTGAGACCCGACATTTTATAATCCAAAATGACGACGTCGGCCAAAACCATTGTATGGGCTTGTTCAATGATTGACTCCCCTGATTCAAACTCATGAACCTCGAACCCTTTTCGCCGCAAACGCCTCGCCAAACTGGTCCGCACAACCTGGTCATCATCGACAATACAGAGATGATGCCGGGACTGTTGATTACGGCCCAGCTTACCGGAAAGATGCTCGGGATTATTGCTCACAGACACCGATGTAGAGTGAAGAAAAAAAGAAAGGCAGAGACCACCTTGAAAGCACGCATTACATTCACGACTAGAATGTAACTTTATTAGCGTTCTCGCTTGATTCCCAGCTTTTTTAAACGGCTCCTGAGAGTGCTAGGATTCAAGCCAAGCTGCTTGGCGGCTCCTAACGGTCCATCAATACGCCATTCACAGACTTTCAGGGCTTCTTGTATCCGAGACCGTTCCATGTCCTTCAAGTTGGTCGACGTACTGCTTACTACACGAGAGGAATGGCTCGGGAAAAAGGCATCATCAATCGTGAGCAAGTCTGAATTCGAAAGGATCATGGCCCGTTCAATAATATTTTTTAACTCCCTAATATTACCCGGCCAATGATACTCCAACAATTTTTGTAAGGAAGCGTCATCAATATCCTGGCAAGGGCGCTTGAATTCCAGCCGGTTTTTTTCCATGAAATGTCGAACCAGTAAAGGAATATCTTGCGGCCGCTCACGAAGCGGTGGGACTTCAATGGGAAAAACGTGCAGTCGGTAAAATAAATCTGAACGAAATCGCCCTTCTTCCATGGCTTTACTCAATTCAGCGTTCGTCGCAGCAATAATTCTGACATCCACTTCCAAACTCTGAACACTTCCCACCCGTTCAATAATTCCATCCTGCAGCACCCGCAATAATTTGGCCTGAGCTTCTAGAGGCATTTCTCCAATTTCATCTAAAAATAAGGCTCCCCCATTGGCCAGTTCAAATTTCCCTGGTCTTAGCTGTTCCGCTCCAGTAAATGCTCCCTTTTCATGCCCAAACAATTCACTTTCCACCAATCCAGAGGGGAGTGACGCACAGTTAACCCGAACAAAAGGCTTTTCATGTCTCGGGCTTAACTCGTGGATGAACCGGGCTAGTAATTCTTTACCCGTTCCCGTTTCACCGGTGATGAGAACCGAAGTATTGGTCGGAGCTACGGCTTGTGCTAACTCTATGATATTTTTAACCTTTTGGCTCTTTCCAATCATCGCCCCAAAATCATGCGAAATTTTTATCTCTTCAAGTAAATAGGCATTTTCGCGGGCAAGCTTATCTCGTAAACGGCGAATTTCTTCATAGGCTTGCACATGATCAATTGCTAGTGCGATTTGTTTGGCTACCTGAGCCAAAAATTCCACGTTCTCTGGATCTGGCTTTCCAGACTCAACACTGCCGATGTTCAGAGAACCAAGACAGCTGTCACCAACCATCAGTGGAAGGTTGATCATGCGCCCTAAGCCTTCTTCCCGATAATATGCATCCTCTAAAAACATTTGTTCTTGTTGAATATGGGGACGGATGTGTATTTGGCGATTGGCATACACCCAACCCATCGCACTACCTTCACGTGGAATGACCGCATCGCACTTCAAACGTACGATAGGCATGCTGGTCTCAACGGCATAAAATCGAAAGGCATCAATATCTGCATGATAGAGAGTGATCCCTGCGCGCTCCCAGGAAACTATTTGTTTAATATGACCGGCAATAGCTTTCCAGAGACTTTCCGTGTCTTGCTGAAAATTGAGGACATTCGTGACCTCAAGTAGCGTTCGATAAAAGGTTTGTTTGTGAGGATTAATGGACTTGCCTGATAAGGAAGGAATATTCAATGACACCTACTCTTTCCCGGCCAAAATTTGATAATCATCATGCTTGGATTCCACCGCAAAACAAAAGCAAAATTGATACCGTTACTAATTTATAGTTTTTCTTCTAAATTTTGGTATCAACAATACACTTTAAGTTGATTGTCGCGGTTTTATGTATTTTTCCTTGATATTTCCATAGTATTCACTTAAATATCACACAATTCTTTATATATAGATTTCTAGAAAATTGTCTACGTGTGAAATTGCACATTAAGATATGTGTGAATTCGCACTTCTTGTTTCTTGAATATTCTTTAGACAAAAAAGCAGGGGGCGACGGGTGTCGCCCCCTGCTTTCTCCTCAACGGTGCCCGTCGGCTCCGCTTACAGCCAGTTCACCCGTTCGGCCGGACGGATGTAAATCGGCTCTTCCACTTGCTGCCGCACCGCTTCCTTGCCCGACTTGTTGAAGCCCAATACCGTGTCGTTATACATCTCAAACTTCCGACCGTGAATTTGGGTCTCAAACACTTTCGGCCCCGGAATGACGTCATACCGGAAGATGATCTGTTGGCTCGCTCGCCATAACTGCAGCACCGCCAACAATTCCCGGCTCGGCACCAAATACTTCTCAATGGCATTGTCCACCCCCGGCCCAAACATCTGCCGGATGTAGCCCCGCGGCGCTTGCCGCGGCGGAATGTAATACCCATTGGGCTCCGTGCCCCATTGCGGGTACAACGGCAACGCCACTTGTTCCACCCGAATCGCATAATACAATGGATTCCAGCGGTCTTCCGCCCATAACCCGTCATCGCCCACTTTGACGAGCCCTTGCAGACGGATCTTGCCCACGCACGCCGCCATACACCGCGTTTCCATCGGCTCCCCACCCGTCAGCGGATCTTTGCCCTCTACCCGCGGATAGCAGGCAATACACTTCTCACTGACCCGGGTGGTCCCCCGATACATCGGCTTTTTGAACGGACATTGCTCCACACATTTTTTGTACCCCCGGCACCGGTTTTGGTCAATTAAGACAATCCCGTCCTCCGGCCGCTTGTAGATGGCCTTTCTTGGACAGGCCGCCAAACAGCCCGGATAGGTACAGTGGTTACAGATGCGTTGCAGATAGAAGAAGTACGTTTCATGCTCCGGCAAGCTGCTGCCGGTCATTTTCCAGGGTTCTTCTTTCGTGAACCCCGTCTTATCCACGCCTTCGACAATGGCCCGCATCGACGTCGCCGTGTCTTCGTAGATGTTCACGAAGCGCCATTCTTGGTCCGTCGGGATGTACCCAATGGCCGCTTGGCCGATTTTGGCCCCCGCGTCAAAGATCGTCATCCCTTCAAACACCCCATACGGCGCATGGTGCTTGCGGCCCACCCGCACATTCCACACCTGCCCGCCAGGATTGACTTGCTCAATCAACTGCGTGATTTTCACATCATAGAACTGTGGGTAGCCCCCATAGGGCTTCGTTTCCACATTGTTCCACCACATGTATTCCTGCCCTTTGCTGAATAGCCACGTCGACTTATCCGCCATCGAACAGGTTTGACACGCTAAACACCGATTGATGTTGAACACAAATGCAAATTGCCATTTCGGATGCCGCTCCTCATACGGATACAGCATCTTCCGGCCTAAGTGCCAATTATAGACTTCTGGCATGGTAGTGATTCCTCCATTTGGTTATAGATGCATTCAGCATAATTAATTTGGTTACCAGATAATTCATTTTAAGATTAAAGGGAGGCTGGGGGGAGGTGTAAGCAATGTTTCTTTCCAGACGTCAATCAAGAAAAGAACCCCCAGCCTCCAAATCATGATAATTTACACTTTAATCTTAATGTGGTCGCCTTTGAGCCATTTCACCATGAACTCATTTTCCTGCCCCGGCGTAAACCCGGTCCGGACCGGCTCCCACGGACCCCGGCCGCCAATGCCGCCGTCTTCCGCCTTGGTAATCCGGATGAGACATTCTTTCGGCACCGTATTGACCGCATGGTTGTCCACTTGGTACCCAAATTTAAATTTCCACGCCACCGCATGTTTGCCTGGCAGCGAGTCGAGTTGCTGAATTGGCATCAGCCAGTCCCGCGTAAAGGCCTGTTGCGCCCCATACCGGAAGTTCGATTGATACCCCGTGTCCATGGCAATCGCCCGCCCGTCCGGCCGCGTTTCATGCCCTTTCACGGATTTGGCCGTGGCCACATAGGGCGCATGTTTGGCCATCGTCACATGGTACGGATAGGCCGGGTTGTACTTCGCCCGGATCATCAACCGCGCCACCTTGTAATACGGGTCACTGGGCTTCCACCCCCGATACGGCCGATCCACCGGGTTCCCATCCACGTAGACATAGTCCCCGTCGTTGATGCCCCGATCTTTGGCCGCTTGCGGGTTGATATGGATTTGATGTTCCCCGACCCCTGGCGTCCGCTTATCCATCCGATACGCATCCCCAAAGTTCGACTCATACATCTGCACCCAGTCATTCACCGACCATTGACTATGCACCCGATGCCGCGTCTTCGGCGTGACACAATAGAACTGATACCCCTTCTCCCATAACGGATTGGAGTAGCGCTTGATTTCCTGCCACGGCAACTTGATGTTCCGAATGGTCTTATCATCATGATGTTGCGCCGTGATCGGCACCCCATAGTCATCCGGCCGCACATACGGATTCGACGACATGATCGCATTGGGCAAGTACGGCGTCGCTTCCGTCCCTTCCCGATGCGAAATGAGGTTTTCCCCGTACTCAATGGCTTCCGGCTCCACCCGGTAATTCTCATACCGGCCCGTCCGCGTCCATTGCGGCTTCGACTCGTTGGTTTCTTCCCAGAACGGATGGCGCGGATACGTCCGGCACATCACCATCCAGCCCTTCTCTGACTTCAACATCGTGTCCACACTGTAGCCATACCCCGTGGTGCTGGCATCCAACAACCGCTGCACATACACATCCACCCGGTTGTCATAGACAAACTTGAAGTAATCCCGGAACCGCCCGTCGCCCGTCATTTCGGTCAACTTGGCCGCCACCCCGGCTACCGTATCCAGATCGTTCCGCGTGTCATATAAGGGCCGGATGCCCCCCTTCCACACTTGGAACCAGGGATTCGACACCGTCGCCGTATGCTCTGGATAGGTGAACTCCATCCACGTATTCACCCCAAACGCCACGTCATTATGATTGACGTCCGAGGTCATTTCCACATCTTGCGTCACCAACGTTTCAATGTGCGGATCCACGTTCTTCACCATGTCATAATGGTGTTTGGCGTTGTTCAACACATTCACATTGGCCACCCACCGGAATTTACTGGGGGTGGGCATATGCGTCTTCCCCGTAAACACCCGCCGGCCATACTTCGGCGTATTGACAATCAACGCCGTATCCCCATGGTTCCAATAGGCCACTTCTTCGCCATAATAGTAGCCTTTGACATGGATCTCTTTGCCATGCACCGTTGGATCCGTGGTGATCTTAAAGGGGTTCTCCCCCGTATGCGTCCCGAGCCCGCCGCCGCCCCATGGCGTGGCGTTCCAGATCCCCGCTTTATAGTTACCGGCCCAGGTATGCTGCCCCGTGCCGAATTTCCCCACATTCCCCGTCACAATCAACACCATCGCCGCGCCACGCGCGATAATGGTTTGATGGAAATAGTGGTTGGTGCCTTCCCCGTTGTGAATGGCCGCCGGCTTGATCGTCCCCGAATCCCGCGCCCACCGCACAATCAGGTCCTTCGGCGCCCGATTGATTTGATGCACCGTATCCAAGTCATAGTCCTGCAGATGCACCTGATACATTTGCATCACCGGCATCACGTCCACCTCCCGGTTGTTCAACAACTTCACCCGGTAGGTCCCCGTCAACGCTGAGTCAATGCCGCTCTTGCGATAATGCCAGCCCACCAATTCCCGATGAATCGGCACCGCCTGATTCTTGTTCAGATCCCACACCATAAAGCCCCCCAACCGGGCCAGCTTCGCAGGATCCAACGTTTGCATTTTCCCTGAATAACTCTTACTGAAGTCCGGGAGTTGATAGTCTTTGATCACTTCCCGGGGGTCCAAGTACTGCAACGTATCCGTCCGCACCAACAACGGCATGTCCGTGTACGCTTGACAAAAATCATGGTCATACATGTTTTCATCAAAGATGATTTTACAGGCCCCTAAAAACAAGGCCCCGTCTGTCTGTGGCCGCACTGGAATCCAGTAGTCTGCCCGATAGGCCGTCGGGTTATATTCCGGCGTGATCACCACCACCCGGGCCCCCCGCTCAATGCTCTCGAGCTTCCAATGCGCCTCCGGCATCTTGTTTTCCACGAAGTTCTTCCCCCAGCTGGTGTTCAGCTTCGAGAACCGCATGTCATTCATGTCCACATCCGAGGCTTGCACGCCGTTCCAGAACGGATGCGCGGGGTTTTGATCCCCATGCCACGTATAATTCGACCAATACCGGCCCCCTTGCGCTTGGTCCGGCTTGACTTTGCGAATGTAGGTATCCAGCAACGCCCCGCAGCCCCCATTCATCCGGGTGATCCCCATTTTCCCAATCACCCCCAAAATGGGCATCCCCGCCCGGAACTTAAAGCAGCGCGTGGCCGCCCCTTTGCTCATCTCAATCATTTCCGGTGGATAGCCTTGCTCCCGCATCCGACGGGCTCCCGCTTCCCCCGAATACCGCTCGGCGATGATGATCATCGCTTTGGCCAGGTACGTAAACGCCGTATCCCAGCTCACCCGCAACATGTCATCCAAGTACCGCGCGTTAAACTTATATTTCGTCATCACCGCCGGCGTAAACTCCGGACTGCCGGCATCCATCCAGGCCTTCCAGCCCCGCCGCATCAACGGCCCTTTCAGCCGATACGGCCCATACACCCGCCGATGCATCGTGAACCCCTTCAGACACATCCGCGGATTATGCGCAAACGTCCCCCGGTTGCCGTAGAGATCTTCGTAGGTTTGATGGTCGTAGTTTTGCTCCACCCGCATGACCACCCCGTTGCGCACAAACGCCCGGATTCGGCAGGCATGCGTGTCATTCGGGGAACAACACCACGTAAACGAGCTGTCATAGCGATATTGATCGTGATACACCCGCTCCCAGGACCGGTCGGGATACTCCCCCAGGGGATTGCCCACTTCGATGACCGGCTGCAGCGCCGTCAAGGCCAGCGCCTTGTCCGCTAAGGCCACCGCCGCTACCGTGCCGGCGGAGACCTTTAAAAATTGCCGTCTAGAAAGAAACATTGAGAATACCTCCTTTTAAAAAATTCTCACATGAGAAAATAAAAGACCATCTCTCATTGCGACAGGCTCCCCCTGTCGTGCTTCTTCAACCTCCCTCCATCCTTAATGGACGATAAAAGTGAACAATTTATAAAAACGAGACACATATCCTATCTAGGCAAAAAATTCCCATGGAACATTGTGCAATCCGTATTCCCCAAAAACATAAACATGGAAAATACTTGTATGTTATTGATATTTCATAGAATTTAATGCACGTACCTGAACGTTCCTCCATATAGCGAAACATAGAAACATCGAAATTTCGAGGATGCCGGCAAGGTGTCATTGGAATTTCAAGGCCTATAAATTAGGGGTCAGACTCGACTTTATTTCAGGTTCTTGATATATTCCAGCCACAAAACTCTAGTTTACAAGAAAGAGCTTCTATGGCCCGCTTACCCCGTTTTTTTGTGCCCGGCATTCCCCTTCATATCATTCAACGGGGAAATAATCGCGGAGCGCTGTTTCATCACATTAATGACTACAATGTCTATCGTGAATGGCTGCAAGAAGCAGCTCAATCACATGGTTGCGCCATTCATGCCTATGTCTTAATGACCAATCATGTGCATCTCCTACTTACGCCAACACATCAAGATAGTTTGCCAAAGACTTTTCAGTCGTTAGGCCGCCGCTACGTTCAGTATTTCAACGCCACGCACCAACGCACAGGAACGCTTTGGGAAGGACGCTATCGGGCCACGTTAATTGAAAGTGAGGCCTATCTTTTAACCTGCTGCCGGTACATTGAGCTCAATCCCGTTCGGGCCGAAATGGTCAGACGTCCTCGTGACTATCGATGGTCCAGCTATCATTATCATGCTGAAGGAAAACCAGATCCCCTTCTCACCCCTCACAGCCTCTACCAACGCCTCGGCAGCACAACGACTGCGCGACAACAAGCCTATCGAGCCCTCTTTCGCCAGCATTTAAGCGGAGAAACGTTAGACACCATTCGAGAGGCCACCAACAAGGCCTGGGTATTGGGGACTGAAAAATTCAAAGATCGCCTGGCCAAGAAACTTGATCGCCGCGTGGCACCTTTGCCGCGAGGCCGGCCCTCATTAGAAAAAGATTAATCCCCCTGACTTAACATTAGGGGTCAGACTCGAATTTAATTCGAGTCTGACCCCTAAAATGCCCCTAAAGGATTCTTCCTGTTTAGGTTTCAGGGGAGCCTGCAGGACGTTTGAGCTCCTCCAGTGTGACATGTTTCGGGAGAAGGACCGGGAAGACGATGCCGATAGGGTCACCTCGATGAATCGTGATCGGTTCTTGGGAGGGAATCTCTAATTGCAGCAGGAAGTTTGTCACAAATGCATCATAGTCAGGAAGAAAGTCATAGAGATTGGGAGTGGTTTTATACTCTTGCGTTTTGATGCCTTCCCAAATAGAAAATGGACGCTGAGGGAGATGATAGAAATGATTGGGAATATCTTTCATCATCATACCCAACTGTTTCGGGTAATAAAACCGAAGACCGCAGCATAACTTGGGAAATCCGCTGTTGAGAATACTATCCACATACATTCCAGAAAAGGATTTGTACCCCAACAGCCGTTCTTCAGGAAGAATAGGAGGCGATTGCCATTCAAACCCTTTTCCCGCACGGCGAATCCGGCAATCCGCTGGTGAGCGAATAAGCCAACCATACTGCCCGATAAATCGCACAGGGCCACAGTCATCAGGAATGACCTTGTACCCACTGCCAGCGAGCTGACGTTGCTCGTCAAGAGACATCCCCGTCATCATAGGTCGATGCGGATGAAAATCTAGCTTTAATCGTTCAGGAGCAAAGGCCGTGGAATATTCCCGCTCCCAATACATCGTCCACTTCATCTCTGTATTTCCAGGTCGTTCGTTCATAAAAATGCCCATCCCATTAAGGGGAAGCACATCTCTTGTCATTGAGCCGCAGAGACTTCGCCTCGCTTTATCATCCAAGCCACCTCAGCCACACGCTTGCCCAGGGCCCAGGCCTCCGCTTTTTCCGTATCGTTAATGCCTGGGCTTTCACCTTCAGTAGTCGCGGAGGCCCCGAACGCTCCACCATCACTTACCACAATCATCTGATTCCCCAACATTGCGGCTAAAATGGTTAACATCGTGACTTCTTTGCCACTGGAAACTTGCCCTCCGGTGGCAAACGCCGCCCCGACCTTATTTCGCATTTTAAATTCGGGAAACACACCAAACTCAAATTGCCAGCGATCAAAAAAACTTTTCACCTCACCAGACATATTGGACCAATACACCGGCGACCCGACCACTACGGCATCACTACCGAATAACAGATCTGCCGTGACATTTCCTACCGCATGTAGCAACACGCGCGTACCAGGAACAGCCTCGGCTCCAGCCACCACACTCTGAGCCATCGTTTGAGTATTGCCCGACAAGGAATGATACGCGACGAGAACCTGAAGAGTGTCCGACTGAGACTGGACTTGGGCTGAAACCTGTGAACATCCAAGGCTCAGGACAATCAACCCTAGAAACAACCACAGAACTGGTGGAGTGCGCATCAAAATTCAGAAGAGCCAGAAGAAGGAACCACACGAAGACTCATGGCACAAGGAAGGATGGACAAAAAAATACTGAATGGCCCTGTTGAAAAAAGCCGCCAGCGGCGTTCTCGCCATTGTTCTGTGCTCACGTACTGCCAGGACGCTCCGTACGCAAAAATGGCTGTGGCCTTGCTGGACGACATTTTTGAACAGCCCTGAGGCTGATGATGGCAACCCGCTTCGGGGCGAAATATGGCCCTTGTCTTCATTAATCAACACTCCCTGAATAACAAAATGTTACTGCCGTCCCACTTCTTCATCAATATGTTCTTCTACGGAAACATGTGTTAACGCCCCGCGATAATCACACTTATGACACCGCACACGAAACTCTTCCAACCACCGCTCCTGCACAAAATGTTGGTGGCACTTCGGGCACGCAAAGACCCCCTTCACATAATGCACTTGCTTCTTATATTTCATCACCCAACCCCCTCAAAAAATAGAATGAATACCAACAGTTAGCCTGCCATACCCCTTTTCTCAATTGCAACTTCTACTATCTTGAACATACCCAAAACGAGTTCGATAGGCTGATAACTCTGCATTTCCTCTCAATAATACTGGATACTCAATCTCGTAGATCGCCAACTTGAAGTCCATCGCCAACCCAATGCTGAACCGCCATCGCCCCCTTCCTATCAAAACCATGCGGTAAAAGCTATCTCAGAGACCATCAATCCTCTTCTACGTCCCGAACAACCAATAGCCATAGTCGATTTACCTCCCTAATCCTCTCTCAGATGAACCCATCAAAAACAACTCCTATCAAGACCGTCATAATAGGTTCCTGATACCTTATTACGCATATGCTGACTCCTGATCTCGAAGCCAGGTGCCGGTAAATGACCCAAGAACGGGATAAGGGGGCTCTCGAATGGTCAAAAGCCACGGTCAAAGAAACTTTAGATGAATCGCGGTGAAATGTGGTGAGTGAATTTTGAGCCAATTATCGGTGGCCAAATTTGAAAAAAACGACCTGCCATCATTCATAGTAACGATATCTCGAATAAATACCTCAACCGAGTTCAAGTTGCTCCAGTGACAAGTAACATTGAACGTGTCTATCCAAGTGAAGCGTATATCACCGTCCAAGGTCACCAGAGCAAAGCGATGGGTGACCAATTGACAACATTCAGCAAACTACGGTTAACGAGTCTAATCGGACGATTGTCCGAACATGATCGCCGAACTGTCGAACGAGTGGCCAAATTCACCTGGGGTTTTGGAGCGAGGCATAGACGCCTTATCTATTCAATCATGGGGCAATCACAAACACTTACCGAAAAGCCATGTGCAATCCAAAATCAGTAATGCTTCCTCATGACATTCTAGGACCTGTTGAATATTTATGGGAAAAGGTATTCTGTTAATGTCATGTATGTAAAATTTAATAAATACTAATAGCTAGACTAATTTGCCCAATTGTACCTCAAAACGCTTTAGCTTTGAGCCCAAGATCAATACCTCCACCCAAAAACAAAAAGAGCCTCGCACAGAATATGCGAAGTTCTTCACTCATATAGAAATCTCATAGATTCAGACCCAGATAATCACAGAAAACCTTGCCGAATTCAAACCAGGTTTTTCCCTATCAGCATCCATGCCGACAAAAGGCATTCATAAGGAGTCTACGGACACTCCAAGCCCAGCGCATACGTCCCGAACTCGTTAGGTCATTCGCTCTCACCTTGATGACATAGGTCCCACTCTCCGGCAAGGTAACCTCCCGCTGCGTCGGGCCAAACGACGAGGTCACTTGCACTCCGGTGGGAGAGAAAACAAAAGCCTGTGGGAAAGGAGCCCCAGCGAACCCCGTATCTGCCAGCGTGATCGCCACCACCTGACCCGCCTGCCCACTGAAGGTAAACTCTTCCTCTTCACCAGCTATATCAATGGACCCTGACACTAAATCCCCACATTGCAGACTGGCGCCCGTGGGGGTATTAATCACAATAGTATCTGGGACACTATCAATCGTCCCATCATTGACGATGAGTTGCACCACGTACGTTCCCGGTAGATCCGCCACAAAGGTGAGATTCACAAGCGTCGGATCCGAAAGGGTGGCATTGCTCCCTGCTGGTTTCGTGGTCAGCGACCAGGCAAAGGTGAGCGGATCATTGTCCGCATCGCTTGAGCTGCTCCCATCCAATTGCACCGTATCGTCTACTTGTACGTTTTGATTCGACCCTGCCTCAGCCACTGGACGTAAGTTTTCGGTATCTATTACGACCGTATCGGGCAGACTGTCCTCCGTCCCGTCATTGACGATCAGTTGCGCCACATACATCCCTGGCAGATCCGCCACAAACGTTGGCATCACCGCCGTCGGGTCAGACAAGGTGGCCGCGCTCCCCGCCGGGACCGTGGTCAGAGACCATTGAAACGTCAACGGATCGCCATCTACATCACTCGACCCACTCCCATCCAACGTCACTGTGTTGCCCACATCTACCATGGACTGATCTGGACCGGCATCGGCCACAGGCGCCGTGTTGCCGGTCGTGATGACAACTTCCTCCGGCAAACTATCTTCCTGGCTATCATTCACAATCAGCTGGAACTTATATTCTCCTGGAACATTGGCGAAAAACGTTGGCATAACAGTGGACTGATCCGACAGCACTGCGGCGCCTCCAGAAGGCTGAGAGGTAATCTGCCATTTAAATGTCAAGGGGTCCCCATCCGGATCGTTCGACCCACTCCCATCCAACGCCACCGTGTCACCAACTCCCACGGTCTGATCTGGGCCCGCATTGGCAATGGGTTTTCTATTGGAGGCTTCACAGGCGTTCGGTCAACCGGGAATCCAGACTGCCCGAAAGCTTCCGTGACAAAATTGACGTCGGTCATATCAATAATGCCACTGTCATCCGTGTCCGCACAAAGACATAGAGGATTGGCAGATAGGTCAGCACCAAAACAACTTCCGACAATAGACGTATCCAATATATTCACAGTTCCGTCATTATTCAGGTCAGGATCAGGGGCAAGGGCAAGCAATGTCGAGGGCCAGACCACCACCAGTAAGACCAGGAAAAGACTGGCAAAAGCTTTACTCAGCGTTTTCAAAGAATCCTGATTTACATTTCTGACCATGGTGCACCCCCCAATATCGAAGAAGACGGTTACCCAATACGATATGAAAAAAGTTTAATAAGTACTACTTTTCTTCTGAAAACACCAAGGGCCATTTCTCAATAACTTTTACTGAAGAAATGGCCCTCGGGCGCTCTTGGCGCAAATAGGCTCGAGAATTGGTTGAGTCTTAATTAGACCTCCGATAAGTCAAATAGCTAGCACGGTCATTCCCTTGTTATTTTGAACTCTCTTTTGCTTGGCTAAGATCTGCGTTTATTTACTGCCCATTGGACGGAAGGGCGTCCCCTTCATAAAGCGTCGCCCCACCAGCAATCCCCCGAGCCCAGTGGCCAACAACACAATCGTTCCGGGTTCTGGAACTACTGGTTGCCCATCTTGCCCATCTGTCACGATAATTTTTCCATTTTGCAGTGTGTCTGGGACAACTTCAAATACCTCCCCAGGTCCAGTTGTTCCAGCTAAAACGACATCATTTAATGTGAGGTCCGACATGCCCAAACCCTCTGCAGTGAATATAATACTGGCTAAGGGGAGCATGTCATCATTAGAAGGGGTAGACAAGGCCGTCAAATCAAATTCAACATCTGGCGGAATTGTATTCACCGTTGCAGTCGAGAATTCCCCAAACTGGCCAGTTAAGAACCCTCCAGAAGCCACACTGTTGGCATTCACAATAGTCGAGACAAAATCTAGATCGAATTCAAAGCCTTGAAGCGTATCTGTCAGTTCGGACACCACAACATTTGCAGTAATAGAATCTCCATTCACTATTGTCGCTGCGGGTTGGATCCCCGGTGCTCCTAGATCAAAATCAACCGATACTGAAACCGCCTCCGCCTCCAGACTTGCCCCGAAAAATACAGAAGCAACCACCAGACTCATCATCAATTTTTTCATAAGACCCTCCATCATCACTTGTATGACTCGTTAGGTGGACTCGTTATCACACCCCCAATGATTGTTCCCCATCCAAATTTCTGAAAATAAGATTTCCCTCTTTAGATTTCACTTCAAATCGCAACTTGCATTTTTCGCATTTCATTTCTAGAACCACAAATTCTCCGCATCCTTTAAACCGGCCACATCGTGGGCATCGAATATCGTGGGTAAAGAGATTTTGCATAGTCCTTACAGACCATACCCCTAGCACTTTCTTATAAAGCGGGACAAGGTGACTATGTTCCGTTTTCCTTCTAATAGTTGAGATATTTTAACTAACAGACCCCACTGTCCTTGATAGCTTCATGTAGGGAAAATCCTACCCTCCTAAAATTCATGAAAAATGTCGAGCCATTTCTAATGGAACGTCGTAAAAGGAGAAATTTCTCATACACAAACAGCTGTACTCCAAACCTCGGCGAACTTCAGTATAGTCCTCATTGATACATCGGCATGGATTGTTTTTTTTCAAACCAGGGCATTCTCCAGCGAAATCTTCGGTCACCAGTCTTCTGGATGAACAAAGGGGTATATTAGTCGGAGTTGTTTTGAGCGAACTGATCCAAGGCGCCGGGTCATCTCAAGGGCGAAAGGACCTTCAAGATACGTTAATTGCCTTGCCATATTTGGAAATGACACCACATACTTGGCTGCTGACCGGTGAAATGGAAGTCAGTTGCGAAGGAAAGGGATGACTGTGGGCATGCCTGATTTAATTGTTGCAACCTTACTCAAGAATACGATTGCCAGGTATATGGTTCGGATTCCGACTTTCGACGAATCCCTAACCTCTCGTTGTACTCCCCTTCAAAATAACCTATGGACCAGAGGTTTCTAGGATGAATGCCTACCAATACTAATTTATTTCTGATTCCGCTGTTTGCGGGGGAAATAGGCGTCGTGGACTTTTTTGAGACGGGTGTATTCGACAGAAATCTCTGATTGAATTGCTGTCATGAGACAGTGCTGCGAGGACGGCGTGCGTTGGACCGCGAGAGTCGGTTGGTTCTTGCTGGTGGAGCAGGCTCAGCTTTCTCACCTAACCACACTTTGATCAAAGACTGGTAGGGAACATCACGCCGATTGGCTTCGACTTTAATTTTCTCTAGCAACGAGAGTGGGAGGCGCAAAGAAATGGCCTGGGTGGACGGCTTCAGGTTGGGGAACCTCACATTCTTCGCCTGCGTCCAATCAAGATATTCTGCTGAATTGTGGCTCTCCCAAAATACCCGCTCTTCAGCTTCGGTTTTAAACTTCGGAATTGTTTTGCGTTTTTTCTTCATAGATCCTCCGTTCCGTTCGGTGCATCGCACGCGCCGAGATCACTCGAATTTTTCGCCCTCCAAACCTCAATGTGAACGTGATATGCAGCAAACGGCCCTCATTGGTTTTACCAAGGATGTGAAATCGTAGCTCTGCCTCACTGTGCTTGACATCTGGGACTTGGATAACCGGCACATTAAAGAATACTTGCTCAGCCTCAACTTGTGTCACTCCATGTTTATCCTCACTCTTTCGGGCATTGGCCGCATCCCAATCGAAGCCATCAACATTCCGAAAATCCATTATTTTTGTATATTACTATAATATACATATTCAATCAAGATTGTCATAACTAACCTTTTTTAAAGACTAGGCTGGGAAACTTACCCTCTCCAAGACGAGGACATCAGCAACCCCGCGCTCTCCATTAGATACAAGACTCAAGGACCTACAGAGTTTCGATAAACTTTCTGCAGATTCAGGAATGCCTATTTCCTATTTATTTTCGATTCTACTCCGCTGTTTGCGGGGGAAATAGGCGTTGTGGACTTTTTTGAGACGGGCATGTTCGACGTGGGTATAGATTTGGGTAGTGGCAATGCTGGCATGGCCTAGCATGGTTTGCACGGATCGAAGATCTGCCCCATGATCCAACAAATGCGTGGCAAACGAATGGCGTAGCATATGGGGTGAAATGGGTTTCGTGATACCGGCGCGAGCAGCACGGGATTTTAAAATGCTCCAAAAACATTGTCGGCTCATAGCCCGACCCAAACGTGTAAGGAAAAGCGCGGGGGAATGACGATTTTTCAAATACTGAGGACGACTCATCTGAACATAGTCGGACACTAAATCTCGAGCTTTTTGACCAATAGGTACAATACGCTGTTTCTCACGCTTTCCTGTCGCCTGCAAAAATCCCACCTCCAAATTCAGGTCAGCCACTTCTAAATTGACCAACTCCGAGACACGAAGACCCGTCGCATACAGGAGTTCAACCATGGCAGCATCACGTCGATCATCCCGATGATTGATCGACGGAAGTTGAAGCAAGCGAGTAACTTCAGCTTCTGTGAGCAATTTAGGGAGTTGTGCCCACTGCTTCGGTGTGCCTTTTAACAATCCCCCTACTGTGTGACCTTTTTCCATCGACACATGTTTATAAAAACCCCGGACAGCAGCCATACAACGCGCAATAGAGGAAGACGATAAACCCGAAGATTTCAGGCTACCCAGAAATTGAATCCACAGAGGTTTGGTCAATGCTTGAAAATCAGCAATACCTTCTTGTTGAAAAAAATCTATGAGTTTTCTCAAATCCCGGCGATAAGCCGCCAACGTATTGGTGGCACACCCGCTTTCGACTTGCAGTATCGTGAGATAATTATTCAGCAATTCTTGCATGTGATTTTGAGAAAAAGGAGTCTCTTCAAGACACTGAGTGAAAGACTTCGGTTCTGCTGCGGCCTTATTTGACAAAATTTTTAATGTTCTCCTATTTAGGTAAGCCTACTTCCTGATATAATAATCTGTAATGACATTCAACGCACCCCTATCAACAGCATAATCTTGAGCAACCACCGATTTTTTCTCACCGTTGTCCCTAAGTTTCTCTTCGGTATCCTGCATCTTCCTCGAAATCTTTTGAGATGCGTGTCGGCCTGTGTCCTAGTCACTTTTCTTTGCCTAGGGTTGATGCCCACACTTACGACCCCACTTCTCTCTGTGGCCGCGGAAACCTCTCCAGCAACTATGCTTGAACAAGCAAAAGCCCGATTGAACGCAAATAAACTCACCAACGCCCTCGAAATACTAGAGGAGCTCATTGACTCCCTCCCACCTCCGACGATTCTCCAAGAAGCCTATCTCTTACAGGCCACTGCGCTCAAGAAAGATAACCAACATCCTGAAGCGCTCAGCGTCCTAAAGCAGTTGCTGGAAGAATTTCCGTTTTCGCCAGCCTCAAACTCTGCGCGGGTACTCATGGCTGAGCTGTACCTCGAACTCAAAGACCCCGAGCAGGCGCTCACCCAACTATACCTGGCTTTGGACTATGCGGCCGATCAAGAGCTACGCCGGAACCTGTTTCAACTCATCCGACAGGCAGAACTGGACAATAACAATCCCCTGGGCGCTGTAAAGGCCGCATTGAATGAAATGACACTCGTCGAGCCTTCCGAACGTCTGGAACTCGAGCAACTAACGCAATCCCTGATTCTTCAAGAATTAAATGAAGAAGACCTCGAAGAGTTGTTGGAAAGCCATGCCACTCGATATCCGGGAGATATTGCAAGCATTCGACTGATTGAAATTCATACGTCCCGGGGAGATGAAGTCCTGGCGGAACGGGACATTCGTGGGTTTTTGAAACGCTTTCCTACACATCCCTATGCCGAAACCGCAATGGCCCTGCTTCAATCATTTATTCAAAAAATCAAAGTCCATCAACATATTCTCGGCGTGGCCTTACCTTTTTCCGGACCTATGAAACGCTATGGAACGGATTTACTGCATGGCATCCGGCTGGCCCTGGACATCGCCAAAGAAGAATGGGGGCTCACCTCCGTCGGACTCGTCGTGAAAGACACCACAATGCTCAATTCTCCATTACGCGTTGAGATGCAACAATTGCTCAATGAATTCCAACCCCGCGCGATCATTGGACCACTATTGACCAGAGAAATTCGCAACTTGGGACGTCTCCCAGATGACTATGCCACTCCATTTATTACCCCTTCGTCCACCCTACTCAACGTCAGGCAATATGGGTCGTTTTGGTTCAATACCGCGATGACGTCTTCCGTACAGGCCAAACGTCTCGTGGAATACGCTGTCATGAAATTAGACTATCATCGTTTTTGTATCATCTATCCACAGACAGCGTATGGCCGGGAACTGGCCGACATGTTTAGCAAAGAAGTGCTGCATTCTGGTGGAGAGATTATTGCCGCCGAAGGATATGATGAAGACCAAAGGGATATTGGGGAACAATTGCGTCGAATCAAGGCCAAAGATTTAACCCTCTATGGCCTTGAAGAACCCGAAGAAACGCTCACCGGAGAAGAGCGCCTTGTCTATACACCCGGCTTTGATGCCGTCTTTCTTCCCGGCCAATCAGTGCAATTGGCCATGATCGCCGCGCAACTGGCCTTTTTTGATATGAATGTTCCAATTCTTGGCAGTAATAGCTGGCATACGCCGGAGTTGTTTCGATGGGCAAAACAAGATCTCAATGGCAGTATTTTTGTGGATGGATTTTTTCTCAATAGCCCGGATCCGAGTGTCCAGATGTTCATCCAACGCTACCGCGCCCGCTACCAGACCGATCCCTCCCTTTTCGCCGTGCAGGCCTTCGACGCCGCCACGCTGGTTCTCGAAACTCTTCGTAAGGGCGCACAATCTGGACAAGATGTCTGGGATCAACTGGTCAGACGCTCAGACCTACCCGCCTTAAGTGGCTTTGCCTCCTTTAGCTCAGCGGGAACCCTGAACCGCCGTCTCTATCTGCTGGAGGTCAATAATCTGACCTTCACGCAACTGAATTAAATCCGATGGACTCTATCGCTTCGTTCCTTCATACATTGTCGTATATGCTTGTGCCTCTGTTAGCGGCGGTGGTGCTTCATGAATATGCCCATGGATGGGTGGCCAATTTTTTCGGAGATCACACGGCAAAGTCACTGGGAAGACTCACCATCAATCCCATTCCTCACATTGATCCCTGGGGCAGTATCTTGGTCCCGTTGCTGCTCTCTCTTGTTCCAGGCGGCGTCATTTTCGGATGGGCCAAACCAGTCCCCATTAATCCAAACCAACTCCACAATCCACGTCGGGACATGGCCTTTGTGGCAATCGCAGGCCCGCTCATGAATTTATTCTTAGCCATCCTCAGTGGCCTCATACTCAGCTTGATCTTATTTGTAGACCCTACCATTCAAGACAATTGGCCCCCACAACCTGGAACAGCGCCTCGAGAAGATTTACTCGGTATGTTACTCGTACCCTTAGCCGCCATGGCACTATCATCCATCATCGTAAATATCGTTCTCCTGTCGTTCAATCTTCTTCCCTTTCCACCATTAGATGGCAGCCGGGTATTACGAAGTATGCTTTCTCCTCAACGAGCACTTCTCTTGAACCGACTCGAACCCTATGGCATGCTTATAATCTTTGGCCTGCTCATGTTAGATTCCCGCATCCCGATAATTAGCTCATTTATCTTTTTTATGTTTCGCCTCATTGGCCAACCTTTTTTGCCAACCTAAGGCATTCTTTTTCAGAGGAAGATTACACTCATGACGACACGCGTACTGAGCGGCATGCAACCCAGCGGACTCATGCACCTTGGCAATTTGCTTGGGGCCTTAGAAAATTGGAAGACGCTTCAAGCCCAGCATGACTGTTTTTTTTTCGTGGCTGACTGGCATGCCCTTTCGACAAACTACGCCGATACGAGCCGGCTCAAAGAGTTTACCCAAGAATTACTCATCGACTGGCTTGCCGCTGGCATCGATCCCAATCGAGCCACGGTGTTTATCCAATCACAAGTTCCTGAACATGCGATTTTGCATTTACTCTTCTCCATGATCATTCCCATTCCCTGGTTGGAGCGCAATCCTACTTACAAGGAAAAACAAGAAGAAATCACCGAAAAAGATCTGTCGACCTATGGATTCTTAGGATACCCCGTCCTTCAAGCTGCAGACATTCTGCTATACAAACCCAACCTTGTTCCAGTCGGAAAAGATCAGCTTCCACATTTAGAACTGACCCGGGAAGTAGGCCGTCGATTTAATAGTTTATACAAACCGGTGTTTTCCGACCCCAAAGAATATTTGACACAATTCCCCAAAGTACTCGGGACAGATGGGCGGAAGATGAGTAAGAGTTACCACAATACGATTAATCTCTCCGACACCGAACCCACCCTCCGCCAAAAACTCAAAACCATGGTGACCGACCCCGCTCGAGTACGCCGGACCGATAAGGGCAATCCTGAAGTCTGCCCGGTTTACGACTTTCACAAGATCTTTTCTTCCACCGAGGTCACCTCACAAATTGACAACGATTGCCGGACAGCCGCGATCGGATGCATCGACTGCAAACGACAAGTGGGAGATACCATCGTCCAACGCTTTTCGCCGATGTGGGAAACCCGTGAAAAAATTTCCGCTGACCCTACGCATACTCGTGAAGTCGTTGAAGAGGGACGCAAACGGGCGTCGGCCGTAGCCAAAGAAACAATGACCGAAGTCAACGAAGCAATGAACATCTGAGTAATCTTCCCGCTACATTTCTTGACAGGACTTAGACCCATCGCTACTATGAAGAATTGTCTATTTTCTGTTATCTACACCTATATTGAACTCTTGAGACATCTATGAGTATTCGCATTGCTATCAATGGATTCGGAAGGATTGGGCGCAATTTTTTTCGAACCTGTTACAACGATCCCGAGATTGAAATCGTTGCCCTCAATGATTTAACTGATTCTCGAACGCTTGCACATCTCTTGACGTACGATTCGATACATGGGGCTTTTCAAACCGATGTTCAGCACAGTCCGGACTCACTGACCGTCAATGGCAAAACCGTTCAAATTTTTGCCATCAGAGATCCCAAAGAATTGCCCTGGAAAAACCTGCAGATAGACTTTGTCGTTGAATCGACAGGCCGCTTTACCGATCGCCAGGGCGCAGGCCAACATCTAGCCGCAGGCGCCTCCCGAGTTCTCATTTCAGCTCCTGCGAAAGACCCTGATAACACCATTGTCTTAGGTGTAAACGAATCAACCTACAATCCTCAACAGCACAGCATTATTTCTAATGCATCATGTACGACCAATTGCCTAGCCCCCGTCTCCAAAGTGCTGTTGGAATCTTTCGGAATCAAGCATGGGTTTATGACCACCGTTCATTCATTTACCAATGATCAACACCTGCTTGATCTGCCACATAAAGACTTACGGCGAGCTCGCGCCGCCAGCTTGTCAATGATTCCCACTTCAACCGGAGCCGCCAAAGCGTTGCATTTGGTCATTCCAGAATTGAAAGGGAAGATGGATGGCATGGCCATTCGCGTACCGACCCCAAACGTTTCTCTCATCGACCTCTCCGTTGAAGTGGAAACCGATTGCGACATTGCGAGTGTTAACACGGCGTTTCAACAAGCTGCTCAAGGCCCTTTAAAGGGGTATTTACAAGTTTCGGAAGCGCCAATTGTCTCATCAGATCTCAATGGATGTTCGTATTCAGCTACCGTTGATGCCCCCCTGACATCCGTGATGGATAAACGCCTCGTGAAAGTCTTTGCGTGGTATGACAATGAATGGGGGTATTCCTGTCGTTTGCGGGACCTCCTCAAATTTCTTGCACACAAGAAATAGTTCACAGCTAATCCGCGGGCCCTTCCAGAGGTCTCGCCCTACTCCATCTCTCACGGAGGGCAGAGGGAGTCATGAATCTCACAAAACAAACCATTGACCAAGTCGATCTCCGCAATAAACGTGTTCTCATTCGCGTGGACTTTAACGTCCCGTTAGATGATACGGGTGAAATTACCGACGACTCACGCATTCGGGCGGCACTACCCACCATCAATAGAGCACTGGACCAAGACGCTCTTGTCATTCTGTGTTCCCATTTAGGCCGTCCCAAAGGCACGAAAGACCCGGCACTGAGTCTGGCGCCCATCGCCACGCGCCTACGTCGTCTCCTGAATAAGCCCGTGACATTTACTGAAGATTGCATCGGACCCATCGTGGAATCAGCCGTAAAGAGCGCAAAACCTGGTGATGTTGTGCTCCTAGAGAATTTACGCTTTCATCCAGGTGAAGAAAAAAATGACGATCAATTCTCCGAACAACTCGCGAATCTTGCAGACGTTTATATCAACGAAGCCTTTGGAACGGCCCATCGCTCGCATGCCTCTACAGTGGGCATTACTAAATATGTGAAGGTCTCCGCTGCAGGATTTCTCATGAAACGTGAAGTCGAGGCGTTAGAAGGAAGCGTGGAAAATCCTGTTCGCCCGTTCGTCGCCATTTTAGGAGGGGCAAAGGTTTCGGGAAAAATCGGAGTCATCAAAAATCTAGGCGGAAAGGTTGATAAAGTCATCATCGGCGGCGGCATGGCCTTTACCTTTATCAAAGCTCTGGGATTTGAAATCGGCAAATCATTGGTCGAAGACGACATGCTGGATTTAGCCAAACAAATCCTCGAGCAAGCCATGGCTGAAAAAATCAAGTTTTATCTCCCTGTGGACTGCGTTGTCGCCGCAAGTATGGAACCTGACGCGGAAACCATGATCACCACTATTCAGGAAATCCCGCCAGGGTGGTATGGCATGGATATCGGCCCCGCTTCCGTCCGGCTCTTTGGTGAAGCCGTGCAAAATGCCAAAACGATCTTATGGAATGGTCCCATGGGCGTGTTTGAGCGTGATGCTTTTTCCCGTGGGACATTTGCTCTGGCTCATTCCGTTGCAAATGCCTATGCCAAAAGTATTGTCGGTGGAGGAGATACGGCATTAGCAGTACATCGTGCGGGTGAATCGGAAAGCATGGCCTTTATTTCAACAGGTGGGGGCGCAGCGCTCCAACTGCTTGAGGGCAAACACATGCCGGGACTCGCGGCATTACCCGACCGGCCGTACTAACACATTCTGATTCGACGACAACTTCTTTTTTCCATCTCAATTCTGAGCGAAGGAATTCCATGAAGCGGTTTATCGTTGGCAACTGGAAAATGCACAATACCATTACCCAGGCTGAAGCACTTGTTCGAGAAATTCTCGCGATTCACCGGGCGGATTCGTCTATCGAGTTGGCCGTGGCACCACCCTATGTGGCGCTTCACGCGGTACAAAAGCTCTTGGCTGCCACCCCGATACAATTAGTGGCCCAAAACATGTCCGCAAAAGACGAAGGCGCATTCACAGGAGAAATTTCGCCTCTCATGCTGAAAGAGCTTGGCTGCTACTATGTGATTATCGGGCATTCAGAACGCCGCCATCTTTTTGGAGAAACAGATCAAATCATTAATGAGAAAATTCATGCGGCGCTTCGTCATGATCTGCAACCCATCTTTTGTGTGGGAGAACGCCTGGAAGAACGCGATGCTGGACAGACTCAGTTTGTGATTGAACAACAGTTACAAACGGGATTGGCAGGGCTGACAGCCAAAGATGCGAAGAACATGACCATTGCGTATGAACCGGTCTGGGCCATCGGAACCGGCCGGGCAGCCACCGTGGAACAAGCCACTGAAGTCCATGCGGCAATCCGATCATCGTTAGCAGACACATGGAAGGTGAATACTGACTCCCTGAGAATCCTCTATGGTGGCAGTGTCTCAGCTGAAAATGCCCCGGCTCTTTTTCAATCTCCTCAAATTAACGGAGCGTTAATCGGGAAAGCTTGTTTGAATTCTCAATCCTTTGTTAAGATTGCTCAGGCTGCTGCTTAAGATTGACACAAAAATTTCCGAGGACCCAATAAAAAGATGTATACATTAGCCGTCACCATCCATCTTATCGTGTGCTTTCTTATGATTGCTTCCATTTTGCTGCAAGCTGGTAAGGGAGCTGAAATTGGAGCATCATTTGGCGGCTCGTCTCAAACGGTCTTTGGGAGCCGCGGACCTGGAACATTTCTCAGCAAAGTGACCGTCGGTGCAGCCATCCTGTTTATGCTGACTTCATTGGGACTAGGCATACTTTCACGCCAGGCTACAACCTCGTCCACCGTTATTGATCTTCACCCGACCACCCATCAGGAATCGTCATCCGGCTCAACCACTAAAGAGCCCACGCCGGCAACACCAGACGCCAACACATCTGAATCTACAGCAACCCCAACTCCAGAAACTTCATCAGAAGCCACTCCAGAGGCCACAAGTCCTACTCCAGATCAGCCATAAAAACTTCTTCGCCAGCAGACAGGTCCGCGCGTACTACAAAACGACTTTATTCAGCCTGAAAACCTGACTTCCGACCTGAAAAAGTTAGGGCAATACAGAGAATGTTAAATAGGAGTGAGCCAATTGGCGTAGGTAGGATCCTCACCTCGGACAATTTTAAAAAAATCGCTTTGTAAGGCTTGGGTAATGGGTCCAGGCTTTCCTTCCCCAATCACTCGGTCATCTAGCTCTCTAACCGGCGTGACTTCAGCAGCTGTTCCCGTGAAAAAAACTTCATCGGCCACATACATGGCATCTCGAGTAAACCGTTCTTCAACCACCGAAATATTTTTAGCACGCGCCAATGCCAGCACAGCATTACGGGTAATCCCATCAAGAATCGAAGTTAATGGAGTGGTCTTCAGCACACCCTTCGTCACAATAAACACATTTTCACCAGTCCCTTCGGCAACGTAACCTTCAGGGTCAAGGAGAATGCATTCTTCATATCCTGATTTTATGGCTTCCCATTTCGCCAGAATAGAGTTCACGTAGTAGCCTGAAACCTTAGCCCGGGTCATGGAGACATTCACGTGATGCCGGGTGAACGAAGAAATTTTGGCTCGAATCCCTTGCGCCAACGCCTCTTCACCCAAATACGACCCCCATGGCCATGCTGCAATCGACACGCAAGTGGGATTATCCCCGGGGTAAATGCCCATGGCTCCAATGCCCACATAGGCAATCGGCCGAATATAGCAAGAAGCCAGCTCATTGACACGAACAGTTTCGATGATCGCGTTGGTGACTTCTTTTTTCGTGAACGGTATGGGCATCAAGGTAATGTGGGCAGACTCAAACAAACGATCAACATGTTCCTGCAGACGAAAAATAGCCGACCCTTGCTTGCCTTCATAACACCGAATGCCCTCAAACGCAGCCAAACCATAATGCAGCGAATGCGTGAGAACATGGACGGTTGCCTCATCCCAATCCACAAATTTGCCATCCATCCAAATCTTTTTTGATGCAGTGACCATAGACGAATATTTTCCTAATCTTTTTGAATAAGAATTACCGTTTTCGTACCCGGCCAAATACAAATATGACAGGGTGATTGTTTATGTTTCGGTGGAGCAGATGGTATACTAAAATCTTGACTTAAATGTAAACATACTGGCAAAATGAATGTTTTGTTAAGGAGTAACCATACCATGTATGCGATCATAGAAACAGGTGGAAAACAATATCGGGCAGAGCCACAAGGCCTCTTACAAATTGAATCTGTGCCCGGCGATGTGGGAAGCACCGTTGAGTTTGATGCGGTACGGTTCGTTCAGACCGGTGAAGCTCCCCTCGTTGGCACCCCGACCATTCCACAGGCCTTGGTCAAGGCTGAAATTGTTCGACATGCCCGAACCCGGTCCATGACGGTTTTCAAGAAGAAACGCCGCAAAGGCTACCGCCGAACGAGGGGGCACAGACAAGGCTTTACACAAGTACGTATTACAGAGATCGTTACCCCCTAAAATTTTCGCATTGGAGACATAATTCATGGCACATAAAAAAGGTGGTGGATCCTCACGAAATGGACGAGACAGTAACCCGCAATACTTGGGTGTGAAAGCATATGCTGGAGAAACGGTTCCTGGCGGCAGTATTTTGGTCAGGCAACGAGGGACAAAATTCTTTCCCGGCACCAATGTTGGCTTGGGAAAAGATTATACCCTGTTCGCAAAAATCACCGGCACGGTAAAGTTTGAGGGCAGCGCAGCTCGACGCAAGGTCAGCATCTATCCTTCCGCCTAAGCATTCCTTACTCCTTCCTTAGAACTCTCTTCAGGGCCGGTATGATGGCATTCTCATGTTCATTGATCACGCACGCATATTCGTGAAGGCAGGAGACGGCGGATCGGGGCATTGCAGCTTCCGCCGAGAGAAATTTGTCCCCCGTGGAGGGCCTAATGGCGGAGACGGCGGCAACGGCGGCCACGTGATTTTTGAAGCGTCAAACCGTGTCTCAACTCTGCTCGATTTGCGATATCAACGCCACTACCATGCTCAATCTGGAGAACGTGGAGGGAAGTTTAATCGGCATGGTGCCAACGGGGTCAATGCAATAATCCAGGTTCCTGTGGGAACGTTAGTGAAGGTCGAGGCAACAGGCGAGACCCTTGTCGATCTCATCACTGATGGACAGACCGCCATTGTTGCACACGGTGGAAAAGGTGGAAAAGGCAATGCCCGTTATGTGACCTCGACCAATCAAGCCCCACGAGATTTTGAACCAGGCACACCTGGGCAAGAACACTGGTTACAATTAGAGTTAAAACTCCTCGCCGATGTCGGACTGGTTGGGTTTCCCAATGCAGGCAAATCAACATTGATTTCATCCATCACTTCAGCCCACCCAGAAATAGGGCATTATCCATTTACCACGTTACGCCCTCACCTTGGAGTCGTCGAATGGACAGACGATTTATCATTTGTCGTCGCCGATATTCCAGGGTTAATTGAAGGCGCGCACGAAGGCAAAGGGCTTGGCATTCAATTTCTTAAACATATACAGCGAACGGCTCTCTTACTCTATGTAATTGATATCACTGAATGGATTGAAGAAAGCCCTGTCACCACATTGGAAACCTTAAGAAACGAACTACAGGCGTTTGACACCGCTTTACTTGAACGTCCTTTTGCCATTGCTGCGACAAAAATCGACTCCAAAGGCAATGGGCAGCACCTCCACACGCTTCAAATGTATTGCGCCAAACAGGACTATCCGTGTTTTCCTCTTTCGGCGGTAACCAAAGAAGGCCTTTCCCCATTGCTCACCTACTTAGGACAGACCGTCCTAGAGACTAAGGCATCATGCACCAGCAACTGCTAACCACATGCAAACGTGTGGTCGTAAAAATTGGCAGCAGCCTTGTCGCCTCTTCTGAGGGAGGACTTCACCGAGACCGCATTGCCCGGCTCGCCAAAGAATTTGCTGCGTTACAGTCCAATAATAAAGAACTCGTGATCGTGTCGTCTGGAGCCATCGTCGCGGGCATTGCACATTTAGAGTTAGACGCATACCCTCAGGAGCTGCCTCTTCGACAGGCCGCCGCCGCAGTGGGACAAAGTCGGTTACTCCAAGCCTACGAGACGGCCTTTGAGGAATCAGGACACAAAATCGCCCAAGTCTTACTCACGCATCAAGACTTGGGAGGCCGTCGTCGATTTTTAAACGCCCGCCATACACTGACAAAATTGATTCGACTTGGCGTCATTCCGATTATCAACGAAAATGATACCGTTTCAACCGAAGAAATTCGGTTCGGCGACAATGATGCTCTGGCTGGACAAATCGCCCATCTCGTCGATGCCGATCTGCTGGTCATCTTGTCGGATGTGAATGGCTTGTATGAAGCTGATCCGCACCTGAATCCTTCTGCAAAATTCATCTCTTTCATCCCAGCCATCACCAAACACATTGAAAGTTTGGCTGGAGGATCTAGAAGCCAAGCCAGTCGTGGGGGCATGGTTACAAAAATTCAAGCTGCCAAGCAGGCTGGACGGTTTGGCGTTCCCACACTCCTGCTCAACGGTGAAACACCTCATGCCTTAGGCCAGGCATTAGAAGGAAAGCCTAGCGGGACATTTTTCGCTTCAAAACAGTCTTCACTCCCGAATCGTAAACAATGGATTGCCTTTACGCTGAGACCCAAGGGAGAGATCATGTTGGACGAAGGAGCCGTCACAGCACTTGTCCTTCGCGGCAAAAGCTTATTAGCGTCTGGCATTCTCAACGTTAACGGTACATTTCTTAATGGTGACCCTGTCAGTTGCACGACAGAAGAAGGCATCGTATTCGCTCAGGGCCTCACCAACTATTCAGCTGAAACTCTCCAACGGATCAAGGGCAAACACACATCAGCCATTCAGCAGCTCTTGGGAACCCTGGAATATAAAGAAGTCATACATCGTGACAATCTCGCTTTAACACCATAAAAACATTCAACCCATGTTTGTTGGTCTCCTAGGCGGCAGTTTCAACCCCATTCACAACGGGCACTTGCACATTGCCAACTCGGTATACAGAACCATGTCACTCGACAAGGTGCTCTTCATTCCTACCGGCGACCCTCCCCATAAACCCGCCTCATCTTTAGCCCCCGCTCATCATCGAGTAGCCATGGTAAAATTGGCCACGGAAGCCATTGAACATTTTATAGTGGATGACCAGGAAGCCTTCTCACCGCATATATCCTATAGCATCGATACCGTGACCCGGCTTCAACACACCTTCCCAACCGGAACGAAGCTTGGATTTATCATTGGCCTGGATGCTTTTCTAGAGTTTGAAAGCTGGAAGCAGGCTACGGAGCTACTTGAAATATGTCAGATGATTGTGTGTTCCAGGCCACAAGCGGCTTTCGTACAACTACGCAATCTGTCAATTTTGCCGTCTATTCCACAACCTAGCCTCCAGGCCCTTGATGAGGGAACCCATGAGCGCCTGGATATCACGTTGCCCTCAAGAGGTTTGGTGACTCTATTATCCTTCCTACCCTGTGAGGTGTCAGCCACTGAGATTCGAAACCGAATTGCGCGCAAACAGCCAGTCGAACATTGGTTGCCGCCTTCCGTGGAGTCCTATATAATTCAGCACGAAGTTTATCCATGAGCCGCACAACCCCACCCAAACCATCCCGTTCCCCGGAACAAGCCATCTTCATCGCACAAGCGGCTAACGAGAAAAAAGCCGGCGACGTATTGGTGCTAGAAGTTGGAGATCTCACTTCTATTGCTGATTTTTTCATCTTTGCCTCAGGTGAATCGGAACGGCAGGTACGGGGACTTACCGCATTTATTGAAAAGGAAATGGCTCTGCGATATCACACACATCCCGTCATTGAAGGGAAAGAGACCGCCAACTGGGTACTACTGGATTATGGGGATATCATCGTCCATATTTTTCGATCTGATATCAGACAGTATTATGCTTTGGAAAAGATGTGGGCCGATGCTCCCCACATTACCGTTCCAGAATCTGAACAGCCACTTGCGCCCTCACGACAACTCGTCAGCGGATAATACGAGACTTACACAGGAGAAGCCCCATGACTTGCTTCCAAGAGTTAGCAGATCGGGTCCTCGATGGATCATTACCCACACGTCACGAAGCCTTAGATATACTAGCTACACCTCAAAGCAAACTCTTAGACCTGGTCAATGCCGCCTATAAGATTCGGTCACGATATTTTGGCAACACCGTTCGTCTGCAAATGCTCTTGAATGCCAAAAGTGGGGCATGCCAAGAAGATTGCCATTACTGCTCACAATCCACAATCTCCGATGCTCCGATTGACCGCTATGCCTTGTTGACACCAGAAAAAATGATGGAAGGCGCTCGCCGCGCCGCAGAGGCCAAAGCCCAACGCTATTGCATCGTCATTAGCGGCCGTTCACCCTTGCAATCAGAAATCACCCAAATATCCAGCGCTGTCAAAAAAATCAAAAACGAAATCCCCATTCAAATCTGTTGTTCATTAGGACTACTCAATGGCGAACAAGCTAGTCAGCTAAAAGAGGCCGGTGTGGATCGCATCAATCACAACCTCAACACCAGTGAAACGTTTCATCCGTCCATTTGCACCACCCATACCTACCAAGATCGACTGGATACGTTAAAGCATGCACGAGCGGCAGGACTGGAACTCTGTAGTGGAGGAATAGTCGGGATGGGTGAAAAAGATGAAGACTTAGTGGATCTAGCACTCGCGTTGAAAGAAGTTCAACCTGATTCGATCCCACTCAATATGCTCTACCCTGTGGACGGCACACCTTTTGGGGAAAAAAATGATTTAACCCCAGCCCGGTGTCTCACCATCCTATGCCTCTTCCGCTTTATACACCCACAAACTGAAATTCGCGCCGCAGGTGGACGTGAAAAAAACCTTCGTTCGCTCCAACCACTTGCCCTCTATGTGGCCGACTCGCTCTTCGTCGATGGCTATCTCACCACTGGGCCCCGGACTCGCACACCAAGAAGTTTGGAGCATGATCGATCGGACCTGGGTTAGTCCGAGCCCCAGGAATCGTCGTCGAAGTCTATCTCCTGGGAACCGCCAAACTGAAATCAACCACCAAGACTCAGACATTCAAGAAATCCCCAACCCGAAACCTGCTCCGCCTAAACCTTTCCTGACATCAATTACTTTCCGAAGCGCCTAGCAACCTTCCTCCCTTTTGTAAGAGGAGGACTTCTTGAGTCGCCAGAGGCGGAAGATATTGTCTCGCCAAGCTCCACACCCATCTATACTGAAGCAAATACCTTGGGCCTTGAGAAACCCTACAAAGACGAGACTGGTGAACTGACTCCCTTGATCAGTATTCAAGATGTTCGGTGTCCCATATTGAGTGACGGCCTCTGCAACCACCTCATGACAGAACTGGACGTCCATGGTAATTGACCTGCGCCAGGCAAGGACGCGGCGCGTAGACCAATCGACCACGGCCACCAAGGAGACAAAGCCTTGGGCCAGCGGGATATACGTGATATCCATGGCCCAGACCTGGTTCACGCGAGTAATTGCCAGAGATCCCGCAACCAATACGGATACACCTGATGGGTTGGATGGCGCCTGTGGTTCTGGGCTTGCGATACAGGGCTTCAAACCCCATTGGAGCTTGCCCACATGCTTAGGCCCAACTGTCAGACCTTCCTGTCGCAAGAGCGCTTGAAGCATCCGGGCTCTAGCAAATGGGAACTCAAGATGCAACTGATCAATCCGATTCATGAGGCACTGGTCCACTTCGGAGATCGGCTTGGGCCGATAATGGAGACAACTGCGGCTGATCTCCAGGATCTTCGCCTGTTTGGTTAGTGAAATCTGCTGCGTGCGGGCAATCATCGTTTTGCGCTCAGCATGTCCGCTTTGGTGAGCGCGTTTTCTAAACAATCATTTTCCTAGGTCAACTCGCCAATCTTCGCATGAAGGTTTTTCACATCAACGGGGGCCGGAGTTGACTCGCTTCCTTCAAACACCCCTGAGGCGCGTTCCAGGAGCAAGGTCTTCCATTGGGTAATTGGATTCGGATGGACATCGAAACGTTGAGCGAGTTCCGCCACTGTCTGCTCGCCCTTGATGGCGGCCAGGGCCACTTTGGCCTTAAAGACGGGGGAATGGTTCCGCCTAGGTCGTCTGCTCATAACTATGCTCCTTTCATCAGTAGCCGGATCATGCCACCTTGTGCGGAGCCTATCCTCTTAAGCCCTTGTGCAGTTTCTTGGGACCACCTCTGCCGTATGGTCTGCAACATTCGGCGAGTCGTGCCTTCAGCAAACACATCCTCGAGCCGGGCTCCGAGGAGCGTGTGGCCCCCAACGAAATGCCCGTGAACGGGCAGCGGAAAGGCGCAATCGACATAGACACCCTGCGTATTCCAGAGAAAGATTTTGTGGGGTGCGGAGGGCACGCGATGGTTTGTGGCTCCCAGTTGGTACGCAGGACCGTTCCCGATGAACGAGGTCTCGTGCGAAGAACGCAACCTCTTTCGTTCCATCACAACCTCACAATCTTTCTGAATCTCTTCAGCAACATTCCGGGCGAGATGACGCAACGACACCACCGAATCAACACTTCTGTCAGGAATTGCAGCAGAAGAGTCGAATAATTTCAACTCAGATCAAACAAACTGTCGCGTGACAGAAGAAGAACCATCCCCAACAACGATGGGGAGGAGGACAGGAAAGGAAGAGGCTGGCCAGAGCCTTCAGAGCGGTACCCAGCACATGTCAAGGCAGAACCTTGAGCGGCGTTCAGGAGCTACGACACCTTCCTACCCTTCGAAAGGCAGAATGTTCGAACCGTTCCAACGTCGCTTCTCGCAAGGCGTTGAGCCGAGCAACAGAGAGGCGACAAGAGAAGGGAGTCGAAAATAAGTTCTTTTTTATCAATGAGTTGGGATGTGGCACGCCTGGAAGGACTAAGTTCGAATCTTCTGTTTGATACTCTTTAAAAATGGAATAGGATCCTCCAAGGCTCTTCTAGCGATTTGGGAATATAATATGGGTCTGTTGAAAAAAGCCGCCGCCTACTCCGCCGGAGTAACTCAGTAGGCTACGAAGGCCGGGAGCAGCGTTCCCTTCCCTTCGACAAGCTCAGGGCAGGACTGGACGACATTTTGGAACAGCCCCGATGTTGTTGATGCAAACCGCTTCCGGGCGAAATATGGCTTTTGATATCTTCCTTATTCAAACTCCCTTGATAATCACTCGAACTCTAAGTGCGAAGGGCTTTCAAAGAAAATGACTGCGAGGGAAACAGATGAAGAATGAGAAACTCTTACAAAACAGACTGAAGTCCTAAATGTCGAACCATGGGATCGAAATCTCGATCAGCATAGAGTAAGGGGATATGGTGTTCGATGCAATAGGTCCCAATCATCACATCAATAGTCTTTCTGACAGTTACGCCCTGCTTTCGTAATGTCCTGTAATTTTTCGCACTTTTGATGGCCAACGGCCCTCCAAGCATCGACATAACAGGGAAGCTCTCAAGCATGCTGTGTGCCTCACGAAACTCTTGGTCTTCCTGAAAACCTTGAAGGATTTCTGTCAAGATCAGATCTCCGAGCAAAATTTCTTGGGTTCCGAGCAAAGAATCTAAGCCGTCTGTTTCTTTTGAAAGCTTTCCATTAAAGAAATCCACCCAAACTGATGTGTCGACGATGATCATGCTTTTTTATCAAGTCTCATCGTTTCAAGATTTCCAGTCCATTTGAGTTTTCCACGTCGACGTTTCACTTTCTCTTGGCGTTTTAGCCGAAGGAGAAGCTTTAAGCCTTCTTCCACCATGCCTTTTTTGGTTTTAATGCCTGTAACCTTTTGAACATCCGCCAGCAATTGATCATCAATGACAATGTTCGTTCGCATCGATGCCTCCAATTATGTGTATAATTTCATTATAGTATACACATATCATGTCCCATCAACAAACTGGCAAAAAACCTTAGCCATCTATACCAAAATCTTCACCTTAACGCCGACACTTGCTTCCCGGCTTTCGAGACGAACACCCTAGTCATTTGGCGAACCTTGTCTGACCGCAGCGAGTTGGGACGCACTCCTCCTTCTGTCCATCCCTCCTCAAGTTGTCAGACTGGACGGCAATGGCTTCAGGTCCTTTTGCCGAAACAAAAGGACTTCGTCTCATGGGGATGAAACTCCGCAATACCAACAGCCACTGAAACACTGTAGCTGTATAAAGGAATAATCCTTCTTCCAGATCTCAAAAATACAAAAACTCAAGATAGATTCCCGATTAATCATGTCGGGAACGACGGTGGGGAAGAATCTTTGCTTAACAAATAGGAGGAAATCTGTTGAATGGGATTCCCTCACTAGGGAGAACCGTATAGCTACCTCTCCTGATACACATCTCGTCTATGCTCCACTTTCACCACCACAATCATAAGCTCCTCGTCTTGAATTTCATACACGACTCGATACACACCCTGTCGCACACGATATCGTTCTTGCCCCGATAATTTCTCACTTCCCATTGGCCGAAGATCAGCAGCAAGTGCCTTGATACGGATAAGAATTCGAGAAATATCATCTCTAGGGATGGATCGAAAATCTTTGGCAACTGATTTTTAAATGTCCGCCTATAACTTGCCATGAGCCTTCAGTTTGTCTAAAAGCTCTTCATAGCTTAGGTAGGCTCAGCAGCACGCTGCTGAAACGCCGCCAAATCTTCCTGATCTTCAGCCAGCGCTATGCGCACAGCATCATTGACAATCTCAGATACGGATCGGTGGGTATGCACAGCCTTGAGTCATAGAGCTGCATGAAGATTTTCATCAAAGTAAAGAGTTGACCGTTTTGAGGTTGTGCCTATGGAATTGCTACTTCTTTTAAAATATCATCCTAACACTGTAGCGCTTTAACGTTAATTTAAAAAAAATGGCTAAGCCGGATGTTGCTAATAAACAGGATAAGGTCCCTACTCAATGAGGGCAATGATTTTGGCTCGTACTTCTGCAAGTTCATCTTGAGAAACCATCCCTTTTCGCTTGGCTTTTCGGCTTCGCCAGTCAACGCTTTTCACCTGATCAGCCAGAACGACGCTTGCTGGATTACCGGAAATGAAGACTTCAAACGGGTACTCTTTAATTTGAGTGGTAATAGGACAACAAATCATCAGGCTTGTTTTTTGGTTGTACGCTTTTGGGCTTAGCACTAAAGCTGGACGGTGTCCTGCTTGTTCATGACCAGCTTGAGGCGTGAAATTCAACCAGACAATGTCGCCTGCTTGTGGGATGTAATTGGCTGGCATTACCAAGTTTCTTTACCTTGAGGTTCTCCAAAATCTACAGGTCGATGTAGGTTCTTATCCGTTATACCTTTAAGAAGGTTTTTAAGATCGTATTTTTTGGTATGAATCGGTTCTATGACGATACATCCTTTCTCTTCCCGAATCATCACTTCTTCTTCAAGATTCAGAGAGGCCGCCTCGAGTACGTGAGAAGGAATGCGAATGGCCGCACTGTTACCCCATTTTTTTACTATTGCTTTCATCTCAGTCTCCCTAGGTGGTTCAGCCCTATATAGTCATATATCATGGATTCAACAATGTTTCAACATTGTATACACAACGTTCACCGAAAGGAAAGGTCATTCGTAGCGTAGATCTTCTGCGATGGCTTGGCGGCTGACCCATCGTGCGGGAGCCCAGGCTCCAATCAATGCAGCAGCAAAGGCTACGAGTAAAGCCATCCCGATCGCTTCCCAAGCCAGCGTGTACTGAATAGTCCAGCCGAAGGATTGTTTGTTGATGACTTTGATCAGCACCACCGATAAAGCCATACCCACTTCCAATGCCAACCACTGCCCCCAAACCAGCTAAATAACAAGATTCCCACACAATCAAACCTTGGATTTGGTGACGACTCGCTCCGACCGCCCTCAATGTTGCCAATTCCCTTCGACGCTCAAGAATCGCGGTAAACAAGGTATTCATGATACCCAGCACGGCGACACTTAAGGCAATGAATTCCAACACATAGGTGACGCGAAAGGTACGATCAAAAATATCCAAAATCTCCTGTTTGAGTTCCGCGTTGCTGATTGTCACGATAGGCATCTGATTCTTTAACGTATCTTCGATCTCCTGTCGAATTGCTGATAAATCTTGCCCTTTCTTTACATACACCGCAAAGACCGTCGCCGCATGCTCTCCCCATTTCTGCGCAAATAGTCCTTCATCCATTACCACCTTCCCGCCATCAGTCGCATAATCATAAAATATGCCTTTAACGAGAAACATCTCTATTCCTTTTGGCGTTTTTAATGACAATGAGTCACCCGCACCCATACCTAATCGTTTAGCCAACACTTCAGAAACAATGACCCCATCGTCTGCCACAACCTTGCCTAAGATATCTGAAGACCTACCCTCCACAAACAAGTATTGACTGCGTCTAGCGTGGAGACGCATATCTCGTGCGACTAGGGCCACAGGCTGGCTTGCAGTTTCGGCATTCATTTCCACATACGGATCCACGGCCTCGACTCCAGGAATCTCTCTCACCTGTGTCACTAGGTGCTGCGAAAGCCCTGTATTCTTACCCGAAGCCTCCGGTTCTTCTAGCCAAGAGGTAGGCGCAATAATCACATCCGCCATCAGCGTTTGCTCAATCCACAATTCCACCGTCTGTCGAAAACTCTGAATCATGATGCCCACACCCACTAAGATGGCCAACCCGACGACGATGGCCGCCATGGTGACACTCGTACGGCGAGGATTGCGCCCCATTTGCTCCGCAGCCAAAGCAGGCAACAGACTCGAATCTGGCCCAAGCCAATGTTGCCTCAATCGGCAAAACCATTGCGACAACATAGGTCCAGCCGCCGCACCTCCCAGCAACAAACAAAAGGCAGCCGCATATCCGCCGATCGGAATACCTTGCACCGCGGGCATCTGGCTACATACCCCAGCTCCAATCAACGCAGTCAAGACCACCCATTTGGAGCCTTGGACGCCCTGAACCTCTTCAATTTGGGATTGCCCGCCCGCAAGCGCCTGAACGGGAGCCATGGCACTTGCTTCCCGAGCTGGCCGGAGGGCTCCTAACAACGACACACCTATCCCCAAACACAGGGCTTCTATCAGTAACGGGATGGGAATGGGACTGGCTAGCAAAGTGGTGATACCATAGAGCTCCCCGACGTTTGCTCCGATCATGATGGTCAACCACCGGGCCAGGGCAACTCCAAGCCAACAACCCAAAATGCCACCCGCAGCGCCCAACACCCCCGCTTCCATGAGAAATACTGTACTAACGGATTGTCGCTCCATCCCAAGCGAGCGGAGGATCCCGATTTCTTGTCGATGTTGCACGACGGAAAACGCCGTCGTGTTATAGACAAGAAAAATCCCAACCAATAAGCTGATGCCACTCAGCATTGTCAGATTCATTTGAAAGGCTCGGAGCATGGACTCGACTTGACGATTCCGTCGCGAAGACTGCCTCACCTGAATCTTCTCAGGCAGAAGCGCTTGAAGCTCTTGGATGAGCGTAGAGGTTGCAGCGCCAGGTTTCGTGACAATCGCGATATGATGGAGCCTCCCCAAACTGTTAAACAACCATTGAGCCGAGGCAATGTCCATCAACACCTGATGGTGCACCCCACTGTGGAGGCTCAACGATTCCACAATCTTTCCGACAACCAGATCATGGACCTCGTTCTGAACCTTGACTGAGAATATTTGTCCTTGACGCACATCGAGTGAGTGCGCGAACTCTTCTCCGACAATCACCGTTCTCGGAGCAAAGATTCCGTCCCAATCATCATCCTGCCACGCACCACTAGAAGGCTGTACTCCCAAATCATGACCTTGCTCTAAGAGATCCATTCCCCAAATGAGAAGAGATTGTCCTGAGATAGGACCCTCCTGAATCTCACCTGTCATTTTGAGAATCGGACTGGCTGATTGAATGCCTGGATGTCGTTGAATCTTCTGCAAAATTTTCTCATCGATGCCATCAGATCCCCCAGAAACAGTTATGGCCGCATCCCCGACCACCGATTCTACGGACTCCTCAAAGGATTGATAAACCTCAGCATTCACCGCCCGAATAGCGAGCCACGCAGACACACCAATCGCCACTCCCAGTACAGTTAGTAGGGCTCGGATAGGCCGATGACGCAGATGCTCAATGATGAGAAGAAGGAAAACTCTGTACATGGATACGGTTGTCCCAGAAGTGGGGCCTATGTTAAAACGAC
Organism: Nitrospirales bacterium; assembly: GCA_965223295.1. GTDB lineage: Bacteria > Nitrospirota > Nitrospiria > Nitrospirales > UBA8639 > Nitrospira_E. Next base: position 437,452 of record CBDCWC010000003.1, read on the forward strand.
TACTCAAAAATGCGTGGGATGCTTACGAAAAATGCCCAAAGATACTATTGAAGAACAGGATTCACTCGAACCCGTCTCAGAAGCCGGCTCTCACGGCCAAACGTTAACGGCTCGACAGAAAGAAATCCTCAGTTTGGTCGCGCAAGGTTGTACGAACCGGGAAATAGGACAACGATTAGATATTAGTGTACGAACCGTGGAAGTCCATCGATTTAACCTCATGCGTCGTTTACGAGTCAGGAACGTCGCTCAGCTCCTGAGACAAGCCATTGCGCTCAAGATTCTTCCGAAGGGTCCTTCACTCACCAACGTGTCATAGTTTCCTTCGTTTCTTCCATCATCTCCTCACTCGATTTCCTGAAGTTTTCCGCGACAGGCCAGTAATGATGGATACCCTTTTCGCTCCAGGCACTCAGCCACCTCCCGTACAAGCCGAGTAAACACACCAACACCCTCCTCCATCAGAATGGTTCCAATTTGCACCGCAGAGGCTCCACAGAGCACATGCTCAAAGATATCAGTGCCACTCTCTACTCCGCCTGTTCCAATGATCGGAATCTGATCACCCCAGATCTTCCAAAATGCTCGCACATTGGCCAATGCGACAGGCTTAATGATGCGCCCACCTAACCCGCCAAATCCTCCCTTGGGCTTAATCACCACCTGTTCGAGTTCAGAGTCTACAACAAGGGTATTCCCCACGGAATTAATCACGGTGACAAAGGCCACGCCAACTTGTTGCAACACTTCAGCAATTTTTTGATGGTGAATGGGATCGAAATACGGAGGAAGCTTCACGCCAAAAGGAATGGAGAAAATTTTTTGTATCTCACGCAACAACCGCTCTGTTTCCTCAAAATCATAGCCAATTTGCGGTTTGCCGTGAATATTGGGACAAGACAAATTCACTTCCACTAAATCAGGGCTTGCGGCGTTGAGGGCTTTTGCTCCTTCAAGAAAATCGTCAGGTTTGAGCCCTGCCAAACTGGCAACTACTGGTTTTTTAAATCGCTTGAGTTCCGGAATGAGCTGCGCATAGGCCGGATATCCAAGATTGGGCAGACCCATAGAATTAATCGATCCCCCATCAATCGCCACATACCGCGGGAGAGGATTCCCCTCACGCGCCAGAGGCGTCATCGATTTTGTCACAATCGCTCCGGCATCCGAATTTCCTAATGCCTCTAGTTCGGCCTGCGTGACACACAAGGCTCCGGAAGCATTCATGAGCCCTACCGGAAAGACCACACCTGCAACACGTGTTGAAAGATCCATCTGTGCTTACTCCAACTGTCCATCTCGAATAGTGACTACGCGATCCGCTGCTTGCGCCGCATGTATCGAATGGGTCGCCAAGAGTACCGTTTGGCCAAACTCTTGGGCACATTGACGAAGTAAGGAGACGATGTGCTTACCCGTCGATTCATCTAAATTTCCGGTCGGTTCATCAGCTACAATCAATCTCGGGCGATGCACAAATGCACGAGCGATCGCCACGCGTTGTTGTTCGCCTCCAGACAACTCATGCGAACGATGCCCCAGCCGATGCTCCATCCCAACTTTCTGTAACATCTCCACAACTTGGGTCTTTACGGCAGTACTGACCATGCCCCGAAGACGTAAGGGCAATGCCACATTTTCTTCAATCGTTAACCCTGGAATAAGATGAAAGGCTTGAAAGACCATCCCAATTTTTTCCCGACGCCACTGGGTCCATTCCTGATCACCAAAAGCCGCACAAGAATACCCATCCAACATGATGTCGCCAGAGGTCACCCAATCAAGACCAGCCACTAAATGCAAGAGCGTACTTTTCCCACTCCCACTTGGACCCATAAGCGCACAAAACTCACCTTGCGAAATACTAAGGCTCAGGTCCCGTAGAGCCATGATAGGTATCGCATTCCGTCGGTATTCCTTACATACATGCTGACATTGAATCATGAAGGCATCTTTACCACAGACCTACTCTGAGAAAACCATAGTATGGCTCAGGACAGTAGAAGCCCTTTTCGTATATCATACTCATACCTACCCGACCAAGGAGGGATCGTAGGTATGTACGTTCCATTGCACCCTCATCCAGCCAACAAGGTCGGCATGAACCAATACTCTTTCCCTCCGTCCCTTCTGAGAAAATGTCTCCACACATTATTTCCAGCTAACTGCGCGAGTTGCGATACACGATTATGGGATGATCTTGTTCCATTTATCTGCCAAGCCTGCTGGGAAACGGTTACGAAAATTTCAGGACCATGCTGTACACATTGCGGTGTCCCATTTCATTCATCTTCTGCCTTACAGCACAGTCCAACCCATACATGCGGATCTTGTCGAACAAAACCCCCAGCCTTTGCCCAAACCTGGAGTCTCTTCCCCTACCAATCTCCACTCAAGGAAGCGATCGTCTTATTCAAATATCGTGGGAAACGTTCACTGACAAGACCATTGTTGCAAGCCATGATTTCTGTGCTACCGACACTACCAACTCTTGATCTACTCATGCCAGTTCCGCTCCATCCACAACGCTTACGCGAACGTGAATATAATCAATCAGCCTTATTGGCGCATAGGCTGAGTCAACACCTCAAGATTCCTTTACTTCTATCCTGTCTTCTCCGCACGCGAGCCACTGTGCCGCAAACGTCGCTCACGAGAAAAGAACGTCTCACAAACCTTCGCAAGGCGTTTGCCATCAGAGATGTCTCTCGCATCAAAGATCAACGCATCCTTTTGATTGACAATGTCTTCACTACCGGCACCACACTTCATGAATGCGCCAAAACCCTTCGGAAAGCCGGTTCCGGTCCCGTCTATGGGTTAACCTTAGCTCGCATGCTGTAAAAACTTTTTCCCTCTTTTCAATTCACTGGATTTACGGTATATACAGGGTTTATTCAGACCCTCGGGGGCCTCAATCTCATGCCTATCTATGAATTTCTCTGTGAAGACTGCCGAAAGCACAGTACGTATTTAATTCTTCAGGGCCACTCCTCCACGCTATCCTGCAAGCATTGCAAGAGCCAACAATTGGAACGCATCATGTCACGCTTTGCATCCCCAAAATCCGAAGAGGCCCGCATGGAAGCCCTGGCCGATCCCAGTAACTTTGGGGACGTCGATGAAAACGACCCCAAAAGCATGGCTCGTTTCATGAAAAAGATGGGCAAGGAAATGGGAGAAGACATGGGGGAAGATTTTGAAGAAGCGATGGAATCAATGGGAGAGGGTGGCCAGGAAGAGGACAGTATGAGTCTTCCCGATATGGGTTGAAGCAATCGTCATAAGATGTGAAATACCTAGGCAAACAGACGAAATGTCCACACCTACTATAGAAAGTGGTGTCTTAAAATGGAACACCCAAGGTGGACAACACCACTTGACTTTTTTTCATCTTTGAGTAAGCTACACTGTAGTTTTTAATACCAGTCTTTCCAGAAAAATCGACTCTAGTCATGAGTAACTTCGCCGGGCAATATTATTGCAAAATCGATGAAAAAGGCCGGTTTGTGGTGCCGACCCATATCAGAGAAGATATCGAGGTCAACGGCAATAGTCTCATGTTTCTCAAAGGCCAGGATCTGCCAGTCTTAGCCTACACCAAGCCTGAGTGGGATCATTGCCTCCAAAAAGCCAAAGACACACTAGATGAAGACCAGCGTCGGCTGTTTATGTATCACATGGTCTCGGAAGCCACACCATCAGAAATGGACCGTGCGGGTCGAATTCTCATTCCTAGCCGGTTACGGAAACTCATTCCTGTCGATGATGATCAAGAAGTCGTCATTGTCGGCATGTTCCACCGCCTAGAAGTCTGGAACCCTTCGGAATGGCGCCTGTTTGCCCGCAAGAATGAGGAAGCCTACGAACAAAACCTGGGCAAAATCCAGGGTATCTTATAAGTCAAAGCGCTTCTGCTTTTACCCTCACTCGTTACACATCCTCTCATCCTTTACTCCCTCTACACGTGAGACCTATCCGAATCCCAGTGCTTCCCCAGCTTCAGCGAAGGAAGGGAAAAGGGGGGTTAGTGTTGATCACTCGTCGTTCCCAAGGGTCCCGAGCTTCTGCCAGTAGACAAGATTGGACAGGGTTAGGCGGCGACACCCTCGCTCCAAACGAACTATTTGTGGTGTTACCTCTACCACCCAGCATCAACCATCAATATGCTACCGTGAATGGGCGGCGAGTGCTTTCCTCTAAAGGGCGTCACTACAAACATGCTGTGGCAAAACATCTTGAAGCCATCCTGCACAGATCCCCCTACCGAGCAGATTTTTTTGAAGGTTTAGGGAGACATTCTCTCAGTCTCTCAATACGCTTCTATTTCAAAACAGCGTTGCGGCGAGATTTAGACGGTGGGCTCAAAATCACGCAAGACGCCATCTGTCAAGCGATCAGTTTGAATGATAACCGGATCACCGAAATCCATCTGCACAAGGACTTAGACACCGACCGCCCCAGAATCGAATGCACTCTGACCCTCCAACAACTTCTCTCCGTGAAACCCAAAACTTCTCGCCGACGGCTCAATGCCGTCCTTCCCCAAAATCACTAAGCTGGCTTATTACTACAATTAGGGGTCAGACTCGAATTAAATGGCGCGGGATGTACCTCATGTGCTCTATGGTTGGAATTAATTCGAGTCTGACCCCTAATACAAAAAATTAACGACATTTATCGGGAGGCAAAGGCTCGGGAGAGGGAAGGGAGGATGACAGCCAGCGGATGTTTGAGATTGCGTTTGGGTTGTTTGGCCAGAGCAGGAAAGTAGAATCCCATTTTGCGTCCTATGCGATGTCGAACCATGCCGGGTAGCCAAATACAGTCGCCAAGATAATGGAGTTTGACAGACACCTGAGCATCTACAGATATCGGCGGGACTTGGTCTTTGGTAAATTCAACAAGCATGCCCTGTGTACTGACATTGATCACCCGCCCCTTACAGACCACGCCTTGGCCACAGCGAATCACCACCGGCAACACTTGTTTTGGCGTGACCGTTGCGCGTCTGACGGCTCGTCGATCTTTCTGCGGGACAGGAATGGGACGGCGGGAATCCGTTTTAAGAAGCGTGGATTGTCTCATGACGATGAGTCCGACGAACCCTGTTCCAGCAATTCAAACACCTTCCAGGCTTCATCTTCACTTTGGAACATAGGAATCCATTCATGAATTTCTGTCAATTCGAGGACATCTCGGACAAACCCCATCGGAGCAATAATGCCGAGTTTTCCTCCAATACGCTGAAAGCGCCGTTGCGCCAGCACCAGCCAACCTAAAGCCGCACTGTCGATAAATGAAACGGCAACCATATTCAACAATACAAACCGATAGCCTTCGGCAATGGTATAATCAATTCGCTGCTTAAAGTCTTGCCGGGCATGTTGGTCAAAACGGCCCACAAATGTTTCAACGACGGTCTGTTCACTGAGACTGCGTTCTGACACGGCCATACATCCCTTTCTTTGATTAGGTCTTCTCCCCTGGTTATCGGCCAGAATCTAGGAACTCTTAACCGTTCGGGGTCTGTTGAAAAAAGCCGCCAGCGGCGTTCTCGCCATTTTTCCGTGCTCACGTAGGACTCGTACGCTCCGCGCGCAAACATGGCTGTGGCCTTGCTGGACGGACTTTTTTGAACAGACCCGAGGCCTCTGACATATAACACCACAGAGGCTAAATGTGGCCGTTGATATCATCATTATTCAACAGTCCCATTCAGAAAGATTTGGACGGGCTCTTCAATACCGAATACCGGTAAAACGGATAGTGCTTACCGGTTGGGAGAGAAACGAATGAGTAAATCATCCGCATATTGGAAAGGCGTATGCTGCTCAGGATGGCTGATAAACGGTCTCGTGATACGCAGGCGAATGGTGTGAGGACCCGCTTTCACACGATATCGGCCTTCAAAATGATGACGAAGAACTTTTCCATTCTCGATTGGTCCCATATCATGACTGGCAATAACGTGGTCATCCACGACCCACTCAAAACGGCCACCGGCTAAATTTCGTTTATCTTTTGGTGAATGATAGGTCACTGCGATATGAGCTGAGAGGTCGAGGCGTCCTATTTCGGTCGTGATCTGGACCAACACGCCCCCTCCCTGATCAGCTGCGTTTTCGGGGTCATATTGGACTTGCCCAACTTGAAATTTGAGACTCTGAGACTCTTGGCCGTCTTTGAGCATGTCAAACGGAGTAACGATCGGCCAGCCATCTCCACCAATCGTGCCATTGGGCGTCACAAACCTTTCCCAGGGAATCTTTTCTCCATGCTCAAAATTTGTCCGACTGAGTGTCGATGCCTCACCGATAGGCACGCTGGCCAGCACCAGAACTGTCCATATCCAGGAGACTTTAAAGAAGGCAACCGGCGACAGTCGGTATGGCTTGATCATTTGCGCTCTTCTACGTTGATTCATTGGTCATCTTGGGTTCAGATTGTGATGTTTTATATAAAATAGGTGTTATTTCGCCAATTTCCACGGTATTATAAAAGGTTTTATCACCAAGGAGCCAATATTCATGTTCACAGTCATGTCTTCAGTTTTATCGCAAGCAATAACTTATACCATCCTTGTTCTAGGGTTCGGGTTGGGGATTGGAATATCCATCCCTTTTTCGGTAGCGGCCTCTTCTGTCATAAACACTCCCGCTGTTCCACTTCAAAAGATTCAACAGGTTCGTGTTGAGACGCTTGCACTCACTGAAAGAGGGTTGCAAGACTCTTCTAGCTTGCACCAGGTCGTGGGCAAACGTTTAACTCAAGCCGGTTTTACTCCAGTCCATGACGCAAATACTCCTTCAGATGTTGTCGTACGAGTAAAATGCGAAGAACGAAAAACGCAGACGGGTCCCAGTCGAAACCGAAAGAGGGGACATGCCTTGTCAACGGCTTCTCGCCTTTGGAAAGGGCCTGCCTGCCGTGTTTCCTATCGATATCAGGGAAAACCCTCCCGTTGGAGTAGAGAAATACAAGCCCCGTTTGAAGACCCTCTACAGGCAGCCAAGGCTGCTGATGCGTCCAATGCAGGTCAGTATGCCTTACATGCGTTACAGACCCAACTTGCTCAAGATGAATTTCCCCTGTATCTGGCAGCGGATTGGGGACAAGCCGATCGTCTAATCCAGGTGTTTCAGCAAGCAGCAGATCAACCGGACCGACGCCGTCTCATTCTTGAATTACTCGGCCCTCTCAGTTCCCCAGCTGCTCTGGCAACCATCAAAGAAGCCTTAACAAACCCTGAACTGGCCTTGGCCGCAATTGCAGCGCTTGGAGACCAGGGTGAAATAGCCATTTCTTCGTTGATCAATATTTTGAACTCGTCTGAACGCCCTGAACACAAACTCGCAGCCCTCAAGTCATTAGGGGAAATTGCCACTCACAGCTCACCTCCCACTCTTTATGATGTGTTTGTCAAACAATTGAAATCCCAAGATCCTCGCATGCAAGCTATCGCGGTTCGAGGATTGGGACGCTTAGGGGATCTACGAGCGGTCACGCCAATAGAAGCCCTCAATATTCAGGCCTGGTCCAACCCTTCCACTCATGCCGACATGCAAGCGTTACGGGAAGCCTTAAATTGGAGTCTCTATCAGTTGGACGCCTCTTCTTCATCCCACTGATATGGAACCCAGGGACTGAGTCCCGAAAGGGACCACACCTCTGCATGCTAAGCAAATATCTCTGTTATTACTTTCGGAGACTGTTGAATAATGATGATAGCAACGGCCAAATTTCGTCTCTACGACGTCACATGTCAGAGGCATCGGGGCTGTTCAAAAAGTTCGTCCAGCAAGGCCACAGCCATGTTTGCGCGCGGAGCGTCCTGGCAGTACGTGAGCACGGAACAATGGCGAGAATGCCGCTGGCGGATTTTTTCAACAGACCCTTTCAGGGCACTAGCAGGCATTCCCAGCTTTACTTTTATCATACGCCCGACATAGGCTTTTCCTATCGAATTCTTGGGAGGTAGTCTCAACAAGGAACCAACAAAGACCGATGAAACCCACATCACATCGACAAGCCCCAAAACTTTCAGGAACATCCGAGGCTCAGAACCTTTCTGCTGAAGCCCATCGTCTTTTCCAAGAAGCTGTCGGCCACCATCAATCTAAACGTCTTCAACAGGCTAAAGCCGGCTATGACTACATTCTGGAGCAATTTCCTCATCATGCAGATTCCTTACACCTTCGAGGACTCGTGGCGTATCAACAGGGGCAATATGGGCTTGCACTGCAACTTATTCACCAGGCTACTTCTCTTGATAAGACCAAACCTCATTACTGGTTTAACTACGCTTTAGTGTTGGAAAAGGAAGAGCGTTGGGAAGAAGCTATCTCCAGCTATCAAGAAGCCATCCGACTCAAACCTCACTATGTCGAAGCGCTGAATAATGTTGGGAATATCTATCGACAACGGCGGCAATGGGACAGCGCCATTTCCGCCTATGAAGAGGCCAGGAGACTCAAACCACAATCTGCGGATCTGTTGAATAATTTAGGAGTTGTGTATAAGGAAAAAGGTGACCTCGTTCAAGCTCTGGCACATTACCAACAGGCCACACATTTCTCTCCTCAACATGCACACGCGCATCATAATACGGGAGTGGTGCTGAAGGACCAAGGGAAACTGAAAGAAGCTGCGACCGCCTTCAAGCAGGCGTTAACTCTCAACCCTAATTATGCCAACGCCCATTATCACTTAGGGTTAATCTTGCTCTGGCAACAACATACTGCGGAGGCTCTCGTCTGTTTCCAACATTCGGCAAACCTCACTTATAACCACGGGAAAGGGGTGGCTCCGCCATTTGTGACCAAAGCTCGGCTTAAACATGATGCAGAACAACTCGACTACCTTGCAGCTCATCACCTTTCAATAACATTTCCATCAGAATATCAGAATGCCTTGAAAAGCATTGCTGCACGCCGCAATCAAGAAGCCTCCAACTCCATCTTTGTTCAGCTCACACCAGATGAGCAAAGAACTCTGGCCCCGTCGTTTCATCAATTGTTGTATGTCCGCCAGACTGAAGTTCTTCCTGGCTCAGCCGTCAATCCTAATCTCGATATCGCCAAAATTGAAGCGCAATATTTCTCTACACAGCCCGAAGCCATGTTTGTAGACAACCTCCTTACCCAAGAAGCGTTAACCGCATTGCGGGCTTTCTGTTTGGAATCCACCATATGGAAACGCGATTATCAAAATGGTTATATCGGGACCTTTTTGGCCAATGGGTTCGCTTGCCCGCTTCTCCTCCAAATTGCGGAAGAGTTACGCAGCCGATTTCCCCGCATTTTTCGACACCACCAACTGGTCCAAGCCTGGGCCTTCAAACACGATAGTGCTTTACGCGGTCTCAACATGCATGCCGATGCTGCCGCCGTCAATGTCAACTTCTGGATTACTCCGGATGAAGCCAACCGGAATATGGAGTCAGGAGGGCTGGTCGTATGGGATAAGGAAGCCCCAAATGATTGGGACTTTACCGAATATAATGACGATAAGAACAAACACAAAATTCAGGAATTTCTCGAACAAAGTCATGCCAAACCTATCACCATTCCTCATCGTCAAAACCGCGCAGTCATCTTTAATTCCAATCTCTTTCACGAAACTGATGTCATCGACTTTCATGATAACTATGAAAGTCGCCGCATCAACGTCACTCTCCTCTACGGTCACCGCCAAAAGTCCCACTAGTCTGAATTTTTCAATGGACACGATTCCTACAACACTGTTGTCTACGGGGTGAAAGAGAACGAAGCAGACACGAATTCAACTGACCCCAAATCCGAGATAATGGGGCTGTTAAAAAAGCTGCCAGCAGCGTTCTCGGCATTTTTCCGTGCTCACGTCATGCCAGGACGCTCCGCGCGCAAAAATGGCTGCGGCGTTGCTGGACAGTCTTTTTTGAACCGCCCCGAACCTTTTGATGACCCTCGGCTTCTTGGCGGAACATGACTCTTGATATCATCATTATTCAACACTCCCATAATAAAAGGAATACTTATGTGTAGAAACTTAGATTTCATCTCTCTGACAATTTTCGATGAAGCCTAAGACAGGAGCCATAGGAATTTGGGGAGCCATGTCATTCCCGCGAAGGCGGGAATCCAGGCTTACGGCAATAGAGGACTGGATGCCCGCTTCGTACTGCGGGCATGACAAGAGAAAAACTCTTTAACATGTCAGAGAGCAATGAATCTGACATTGTCTGTCAACTGAAGTGCAAGTTTTTACAGCTTATGGATCAGAGAGACACGCGAGTCTTGCTTCGTCGAATAACTGTTCAAAGAGTTTCCTTCCTTGAAGGTATTGGTCTTCCGCGTCTATCACCTTTTTTGTCCGTTCCGGCGCTTTCCACGTGGCCTCACTGCAGCGGGTAGCTTTCTCCACGCTGAAGATCCCGCCTCCCGTACAAATCGTTAATTCCCCATAAGCCTCACGTTCACGGGCCCGAGCTAATTCTATCGTGCGTTGATACGGTATCAGCGCTTCTCGGGCCTTATGAACCCCTTCAAGTGCAGCTCCACAGGAAGACGTATAGGGCTCGGAAAGAGTCTTGGCAGGAAGTAGCAAGATCACATAACAAACCACGAGGACATAAGGGAAGACGGCCAAGACCGAATACCGAGTGGCAAGAAAACGTCGAATTCCGATTACTGGTTTCATATTGTCTCTTTTGAAATATTTAACAGGAAGAACACGTGCGTAGAAAGTTCTCTGATTTTTTGAAGCTAGAAATAAAATCTTCTTAGTGTAATCTCCGGAGACCAAAGGTTCAAAGGTTCTATCGCAATTAGCGAGCTATGGTATCATGGGCCTTTTTCAGGGGGAACCACGATGGGCACCATCTCCTTCAAAGGCCGACATTTCCAGCGCAACATGATTCTCCAAAGTATCCGTTGGTTTCTCGCCTATTCGCTCAGTTATCGGGGTATTGAAGAGATGATGGCGGAACGGGGCTTTTCCGTCGATCATTCCACCATCAATCGTTGGGTGCTTCAGTATTCGCCACAACTGGACGCCACCTTTCGACACAAGAAGAAACGGGTGGGCACGCGCTGGCGAATGGACGAGACGTATATCAAGGTGAAAGGCCACTGGAAATACTATTATCGCGCCGTGGATAAGCAAGGCCAGAGCATCGACTTCCTCTTAACTGCCACCCGTGATCAGCAGGCCGCGCGGCGCTTTTTCAAGAAAGCCATCAAGCAAAACGGCAAACCGAATTTGGTCAATATTGATCAGAGCGGCGCCAATACCGCGGGCCTCACATTGGTGAATCAAGACCACAACACGCGCATCGAGATCCGTCAGTGCAAATATCTGAACAACATCATGGAGCAAGATCATCGACGGATCAAACAAGTGACGCGCTCGATGCTCGGCTTCGAGAACTTCTACGCCGCGCAACGCACCTTAGCCGGAATTGAAGTCATGGCCATGATCAAGAAAGGGCAGATGAACATTCGAGCGAGCCAGGAGCAGACCTATGCCCAAATGTTCTATTCGCTCGCAGCGTAGTCAATTCGGTTGACGGGTTGTTGTTCGCCTCCCGTTCTTGTTTGCGACACAACCCCAAACCTCGCTGCCATTCAGGCTTTTGCAGGGTTTAAAGGGAAGTCAGTATGATGTGGTGCGCCCGACAGGAGTCGAACCTGTAACCTCTTGATCCGTAGTCAAGTGCTCTATCCATTGAGCTACGGGCGCTGACAACTTAGCGAGAATATTCCTGTAGGGTAACTCAGGAAGAGCCTCTTTATACAGGTCTGTCACTTTTTCCGTCAACTCTGGACAAGACCCGCGCTTGTTGGTCTTTGGGCATACGAAAATTTTCCACCTTTTTCGTAAAGAGCTTTAGAGCTGGGAGGAACAGAAGAAAGCTTAGGAAGTCGGAACGGGTTCTGGGTTTGCCTCGGATACACTATCGTTGACCATCTGTTCAAGAAGGTCTAGCACTTTTTGAATTTCCTCAGGTTTCCCTAAACTGATCTGGAAAAAGGCTGACATGTCGGGAATGCCTTCGGCGATTTGCTGTGCAATATGGATGACACCCTCAGAATCGAGTTGTAAGAGCTCTTGGGATAATTCAATGGCTGTCTGAATGGCAATCTCGGTCTGAGGATGACACCACATGTCGGCTAACCGGCCAGATAAGGCGACACACATGATCGTGACCCTCGAGGCTTCATCTTCAAGAGGGGCTGCAAGGGATGGGTTATGACTGCCTCGTACGGCTTCACGTAACAATTCAGGCAATTCCCAGTTTTCTGCCAACCATGCTCCAATCTCACAATGATCTGTTTTCCAACGACTTTGCTCCAGCGTTTCAAGGATATGATGGTCCTGGTTGGCTTTTTGATACAACGCACCATACTCATTACCGAACGCCTCGCTCATCACCAAAATGCCCAAATCTTGAAGGAGTCCGGCTAAGAACACCTCTTCTTCGGTCACGACGCGTACACGCTTGGCCAACACTTTTGCAGCCAGACTGGATAAAATACATCGATGCCAAAAATGCGTATGATCAAATGCTCCTCCGCCCTTCTTTCGTAGATCACGGTATAAGGAAAAACAGAAGGCCAACGTCGAGATGGAATTCATGCCTAACAGCGTTACCGCTTGCGTCACGGTCGACACCTTATGCCGGCTTCCACCATAAAAACTGGAATTCGCAACATTTAGAAGTTTAGCGACAAAAGAAGGGTCTTTACTAATGACCTCGCCAACTTTATTGGCGCTGGCATTTTCATCCCGGCACAATTGCAAGACCTGAAGAGGCAACGCCGGAATGGCCGGAAGGGTTTTACAATTCTTGATACGTTGGAGAATCTGTGGGTCCATGCTCGTTCAGCTCGTTATCGCGGCGACAGTCTTCACTCATGACAGGCAGAGGTCTCCATGACGTAGTTCCCTTTTCAACCAGAACGACCTCCAGCGGATATACCATCATTGATGATATCGGATCTTTATAGGCCGACTTGAGGAAAGATTTGCCCATTACAAAAGGTTCTTCCACCTTGTTGCCCATATCTGCAGTTCAGAAAAGAAATGGAGAATTCTCTATGCAAGTTCAAGCGTTTGAGCGCTAAGACGCCAAACCGCGAAAGTCGCTTGGGAAGATGTTTCGTGAGATTTCCTGAAAGTAGAAGCTGCGAAGATTTATGAAGATGCAATTCCGTAGAGCGTCGATGGCGTGGCATCCTGCACCAGGACAGAAACCAAATCTCCGGGAGATGCGGGGAGAGCATTTTTTGGCCATACGACCGTCACATTCGATTCAGTGTGGCCCATCCATTGTTGATCGGATTTTTTGGCGTCTCCTTCAATCATGACCTCAACATGAGTGTCAATCAACGTTTGGTTTTTGTGAAGGGAAATGTCTTTTTGTAAAGTAATGAGTTGATTCGTTCGATTCCCCTTGACCTGTTCAGAAATGTCATCAGGATATTTTCTTGCGGCAATCGTATGTTTACGTTCCGAATACTTAAAGACAAAGGCTGCCTGATATTGTATATCTTTCATCACATCGTAGGTCTCTTGGAATTCAGTATCCGTTTCCCCACAAAAACCGCAGATCAGATCTGTCGTCAACGCAATCGGGCCTTTTTTCTGAATGGCCACAACCAGTTTGAGATAGTCCCGGCGGGTATACCCCCGGCCCATACGTGCTAACATGCGATCACTCGCAGATTGCAACGGCAAGTGAATGTGGTTGCAAATGATAGGATGTTGGGCGACAGCTTCAAGCAATGGCGGAGGAAAGTCTTTCGGATGCGGCGACGTAAACCGCACGCGTTGAATACCCGGCACATCAGCCACCGCCACCAGCAACCGAGCAAAATCCCACGCACCCGATTGATACGAATTGACATTCTGCCCCAGCAACGTAATTTGTCGAACGCCTTGACTGGCAAGCCGCTTGGTCTCTTCCAGGATACCTTCCGGATCCCGAGAACGTTCACGGCCTCTTGTATAGGGCACCACACAAAACGAACAAAAATTATCACATCCACGCATGACCGCAATCCAGCCATTTACTCCGCTCTCTCGATCAGGAACGATTTGATCATAGGTTTCATACTCTGATAGATCGACAGCTAAACCCCGGCGCTGATGTTCCAACGCATCCGTCAACAAATCAGGCAAGCGGCGATACGCATCAGGCCCAACAAGCACATCAATCCATGACCGTATCTCTAATAATTCTTGTTTGAGATTTTGTGCCATGCAACCTAAGACGCCAATGACGAGCCCTCTCTCTTTTTTTCTCGCTTTGTATCGAGCTAAATGTCCATAAAGCCGATTGTGGGCATTTTCTCGAATGGCACAGGTATTAAACAAAATGACGTCAGCTTCGTCGTCAACCGGTGTAAATTGGAATCCCCTGCCCTTCATGATGGACCGCACCAATTCAGTGTCATATTCATTCATCTGACAGCCAAAGGTTTCCATATACACCTGATAGCTGTCCCTGTTTGTTGGAGACGACCCGGCTTTGAGACTTCTTGGAAACAGAAGAGGTGTACTAATCATATAGTCAGCCCTTGACTCATCGAAAGAGAAGGTTGACTCGCAAAATGAGAATTGCTGTCTTGGGAGTTGAGTAGACCGACGACTCTATCAGACATGATCCCCGTAGCCATGACTGGCTGAATCGTATTTTTCAGATCACACGAAGACGGCACATCCACCCGAAGATAGTGGTCGGTGAAACCCGTCCACCGCCCATTTACTTCTTCTTCAAACAAGACGGAAAGTTCTTGTCCTAAGAACCGTTGCTGAAAGGCCGCTCGTTTTTGACGGGATACTTCACGTACGGTCCGGCTGCGTTCTTGAATGACTTTCGGATCAACTTGGTCCGCCATTTTTGTGGAAGCCGTTCCAGGTCTGGGGGAATAACTGAAGACATGAAGATAGGCAAACGGCATCTTTCGCACAAAATCCAGCGTATGCTCAAAGGCCTGCCGGCTTTCTCCAGGAAATCCGACCATGACATCTGTGCCAATACAGAGTCCAGGAATCATGTTGAGTGCCAATTCCATAGCCTCTTGATACTCCTGAACCGAATATCGACGATTCATGGCTTCTAGAATTGAGTCATCGCCACTTTGTAATGGGACGTGCAGAAAACGGCAGAGCTTAGGCGACACCTGCATATATTCCAGAAGTCCCTCGGGAATGGTGGTGGGTTCAATAGAAGAAATACGGATACGTTCCAATCCTTCAATAGCTTCCAGCCGTGTGATGAGTCCTAATAGATCAAGACCTTGATCCTCATACTGTCCAATATTGACACCGGTCAACACCAATTCACGATGGCCCCTCAGAACAAGTTCTCTGGCCTCTCGAATGGCATCATCAATATGCCGACTGCGCTCCCGGCCTCTCGCAAAGGGGATCAGGCAAAACGCGCACATAAACTGACAGCCATCCTGAATTTTGAGATTGGCTCGCGTGGTGGAATAGTCCCCTGTCCCGTCCAGGACAAAATTCTCAGGATCTAATCGCTCATGATGAATAGTTGGGCCGGCTGATTTATCCTGGTGCGGAACCAACGGCACAAGATCGGGTAGCTGCATTTTAAATTGATTGCCCACAATAAGATCAATGCCAGCAATGTTTCGAAGCGCATCCAGGCCAGTCTGTGCATAGCATCCCGTGACGGCCACAAAGGCCTGCGGCGAATGCCGAAGTGTCTGTCGAACGTGCCGACGGCAGTCTGCTTCGGCTCCTTCTGTGACTGTACACGAATTGAGGACCAGAATATCTGTGCCTTGCCCGTATTCAACAGGACGAAAGCCCCGACGCCTAAATCCATCTTTCATCAGCGCGGTCTCGGCTTGATTGAGACGGCAACCAATCGTCGAAAACGCCACTCGCAGCGGCTGATGTATCTTGTCCGTCATAGGAATTTGATTATAAAGAAGCCCATTCCGTACAACAAGATTCCCCTTCTTCCTGTTCCTATTCGGCCGGGAACATGCTACTATTTTTCTTGATTAATCTACATTCGACAGAATGTCGAACCTCGCTATAGCCCTGGATCCACATCCTTGTTTACCACACCGCGTGCCCGTGGCTATTTGAGAGTCACTGTTTTTCTCATTCCAGAGATCATGCTGGAGAGATCCCTCTTTATCCAACATTTCTTGACTGAAGCTAATTGAAACCATGAACGTTGGATTTGGGAAACTCCTCGTCACCCGTTTCATGGGTATTCGTTTGCAGCCTGGACAAGTCGTGGCCTTAGCGGCACTGGGCCTTATCGTCCTGGGTGCTGGCCTACTCCTGCTGCCATTTTCTACAAAACCTGACGTCTCTCTGGGAATCCTGGATGCCCTATTCACCGCGACATCCGCCGTTTGTGTGACCGGCTTGATCGTCATGGATACCCCGCAAGATTTTACGGCTTTTGGGCAGGGTGTGATTTTGTTCCTGATTCAAATCGGGGGACTTGGCTATGCCTTAATGGCCACGTTGATACTCTTGATGTTGGGACGTCGCTTAGGCTTGCGCGATCGCATGATGCTCTCTGAGACAATGAACACCATGGATCTGCAAGGCCTCGTGCGATTTGTCAAAATCGTCACATCAATGACCTTGGGTTTGGAAGGAATTGGAGCGATTCTGCTGACCTTGCGTTTTGCCATGGATCACCCCTGGGACACGGCAGCCTATTATGGTGTTTTTCACGCGATCTCCGCCTTCAACAATGCTGGATTCGCCTTATTTTCGGATAGTCTCATTTCCTTTCAAACAGATTGGACCATTAATATTATCGTAACGAGTTTAGTGATCTTAGGAAGTATTGGTTTTCTCGTCTTTGAAGATCTTTTGGACAATCTACGAGGGGCCCGATTCCGGTTCCGCACGCATACCAAACTTGTCGTGACAACGACGGGGCTGCTCATTGTCATTGGCACCTTCGGTATTGCCATGCTGGAATGGAATAATCCTGCCACCATGCAATCCCTCTCCGCTGGCGAAACATTCACGGTTTCGTACTTTCACACCGTCTCACGAACCGCCGGATTTACGACCGTCAACGTCGGTGAGATGCGAGAGCCTACGCTGTATTTTTTACTCCTACTCATGGCAGTAGGCGGGTCACCTGGTAGCATGTCTGGAGGAATTAAAACCACCACCATTGCCATCGTCTTTTTGACTATTTGGAGCCTGTTACGGCGCGATAGTGATGTGGAAGCCTTTCACCGTCGCATTCCTCCAGACCTGATTACCCGCGCACTCTGTTTGACCATTTTGGCCGTGACCCTCATTACGGGAATGACGCTGCTTCTGAGCTCGACCGAATCACAGCCATTTTTATCCCTTATGTTTGAAGTGACGTCTGCCATGGGCATTGTAGGCATGTCCCTGGGCGATGGTGATGCCCGAAGTCTATCGGCACTTCTCACCGACTTTGGAAAAATGATGATCATGCTCTCGATGTTGTTGGGACGATTTGGCCCACTCGTCATTGGACTGTCTGCTGTTAAAACCTCGGTACACAAACCCTATCGTTTGGCCCAATCTCGTGTTGTGATCGGATAAATCTTCTACGCAATTCGACGTTGCAACATGAGGATAAAGGCCACGAGCGTCGGGAGCGGGCATATCGCATAGGGCAATAGCCACACCCACACATTTTTCCCGCGAACGCGGGCTTGATCAATCATCCACACAAAAATCCAAATAACCAACAGCACGTAGTTCACCGTGATCCATTGAGTCGTTCGCACATGCAACTGACTATCAGCCCCGCCACCGGTCATCACTAGAAATATGCCTTCTAGAATGACGAACGCAGCTAATAATCCCAGAACCAAACGCTTGCTCCAGACATACATCGTTACACTCCTTGTTGAAAAATGATCCAATACATGAGACGTCTCAACTATCTTTTGCTTTTCATTTCCCTCTTCCCTCTCAGTCAAAAAAACCAGTCCTTATAACAAAAGTCCCATCAGAGCGTCCTACCCCGTCAATTTCTCGGCTCTATTCTTTGGGAGTGTTGAATAATGAAGATATCAAAAGCCATATTTCGCCATGAAGCCCTTGGCGATCAACAACCTCGGGGCTGTTCAAAAAAGTCCGTCCAGCAAGGTCACCGCCATTTTTGCGCGCGGAGCGTCCTGGCAGTACGTGAGCACAGAACAATGGTGAAAACGCTGCTGTCGGCTTTTTTCAACAGACTCTCTTTAGATTTGTTAAGGAAGAATTTTCTGCTCAGCCGATCTGGATTTTTACGCTCAGCTGGTCATTAATTGATTTTTTTTAAAGAAAATTCGCCTCTTCATCTCTTCAAATGTGCATAACTCCAATCGCCGAACATTTTCCCTGTTGATAACTCATAAAATCTGCTTTGAAAGCCCTATCAATATTCATGTTTTACAACTCACAAGTTTTTCACAGAAATCCCCATGCCTTCACAATTTTTACAATATTTAGTATTGACAATTCCCCCTATACTCTATAGATTGTGGGTCATTGGTCTTTACCAATTATTTCTTCAGATCTTATTTTTCCTGTTTTCTCTGCTTGGTTCCGGTTTGTGGTATGACCTGTGAGTCACACAATTTGAGGGCATATTTCCTTTTCTAAAAACGGTGAAATAGAGCCCCTCTGGAACCGGTCAAGGAAAGGGCATGTCAATTCTGTACATGCTCTTTTTTTATTCACCCTGACCCAATCATCCAAGTTATCCCTAGCTTGGTCGTTTGGAAGTAGAGAGTAACCGGACTAGTTACGATGATGATCGAAGAAATACCCCACTGTGCTTCCACCATGTCTTCAAAAGGAGACTTTTCATGAAAATTGCACGACGTTTTACGAAACTTGGCGAGAGCCCTTATCAGACCATTCCCTTTTCCACACGATCTTCGGAAATCAGAAATCCTGACGGATCAGCTGTCTTTAATCAGGACAATATTCTGGCTCCTGAACATTGGTCTCAATTGGCTATCGACATTTTAGCGCAAAAATATTTTCGTAAAGCCGGCGTGCCGCAATATGACGATGACGGTCAACCCCTCTTTAACGAGAAGGGCGGGCCCTTACTTGGAGGGGAACGTGATGCTCGCCAGGTCTTTCACCGCTTGGCAGGATGCTGGACCGAATGGGGGAAGAATCATCATTACTTTGACTCTCCAGAAGATGCTCAGACCTTTAAGGATGAACTCAGCTACATGTTAGCGTGGCAAATGGCAGCCCCCAATTCTCCGCAATGGTTTAATACCGGCTTGCATTTTGCCTATGGCTTATCCGGTCCCTCGCAAGGCCATTACTATGTGGACCCCAATACCCATCGGGTCAAGCAAGCACGCAATGCGTATGAACGTCCGCAAGTGCATGCCTGTTTCATTCAATCTATTTCTGATGATTTGGTCAACGAAGGTGGGATTATGGACCTCTGGGTTCGTGAAGCCCGTCTGTTTAAATACGGCTCCGGAACCGGCACGAATTTCTCAAAGTTACGGGCTGATGGAGAGGCTTTATCCGGCGGCGGCCGTTCTTCCGGACTGATGTCGTTTCTCAAAATCGGGGATCGAGCGGCAGGCGCTATTAAATCGGGCGGGACGACAAGACGAGCGGCAAAAATGGTCTGTCTAGATCTGGATCACCCTGACATCGAAGAGTTTATTGATTGGAAGGTTGTAGAAGAACAAAAAGTCGCGGCCATGGTCACCGGCTCAAAGATTTGCGCGCAACATCTCAACACCGTGCTCAAGGCCTGCCATGCTTCCAAACCTGATGGCACCATGCAGCTCAACGTCAATCCAGCCGAAAATTCCGCCTTACAGGAG
Source organism: Nitrospirales bacterium (assembly GCA_965223295.1). Classification (GTDB taxonomy): domain Bacteria; phylum Nitrospirota; class Nitrospiria; order Nitrospirales; family UBA8639; genus Nitrospira_E. The sequence goes on from CBDCWC010000003.1 coordinate 457,272, forward strand.
GCAATCAAAGCCGCCCGTGAGATGTCTGTGCCTGAAGCCTATATTCAACGCATGTTCAATTATGCCCAAGAAGGGTTCACCCATTTTGTCTTTCATGAATACGACACCAATTGGGATAGTAAAGCCTACCAAACGGTCTCAGGGCAAAATTCCAATAACAGCATTCGGGTGCCCAATGAATTTTTTGTCGCGCTCAAATCTGGCGGCGATTGGACATTGACCCGTCGCACAGATGGCAGTGTGTTCAAAACCATTCCTGCCAAGGACCTTTGGGACCGAATTTCATGGGCTGCTTGGATTTGTGCCGATCCCGGCATTCAATATGACACGACCATCAATGAATGGCACACCTGCCCACAAGCTGGGCGGATTAACGCGTCAAATCCCTGCAGTGAATATATGTTCTTAGATGACACCGCATGTAATCTAGCATCTTTAAATCTCGGGCGGTTTCTGACGCCAGAGGGCCAATTCGATATTGAAGGATTTCGGCATGGCGTACGGTTATGGACAATTGTCTTAGAAATTAGCGTCTTAATGGCTGGATTCCCCAGTCGGGCCATCGCCGAAAAAAGCTTTTCTTTCCGCACACTCGGATTGGGCTATGCCAATCTTGGCTCAATTCTCATGAAGTTAGGCATCTCCTATGACTCACCCGAAGCCTTAGCCTGGTGCGGCGCCATCACAGCCTTGATGACCGGGGAATCCTACGCCACCTCTGCAGAAATGGCCAAGGAACTTGGGCCTTTCAATGCCTATCCCCGTAATGCTGAATCTATGTTGCGAGTCATGCGGAACCATCAACGAGCCACGCACAATGTTGAACCAGACGAGTATGAAGGACTCACCATTACCCCTCAAGGTATACCGCAAGATCAATGTCCACAAGACTTGCTGACAGCTGCGCAGAAATCCTGGGATCGGGCCCTTGAACTAGGGGAACAATATGGCTACCGCAATGCTCAATCAACGGTTATCGCACCAACTGGGACCATTGGCTTAGTCATGGACTGTGATACCACTGGTATCGAACCTGACTTTGCTCTCGTCAAATTCAAGAAACTTGCGGGCGGAGGGTATTTTAAAATTATCAACCAAAGCTTGCCGCCAGCCTTACGAAATCTGGGATATAGCTCCTCCGAGATTCAAGACATTATTACCTATGCCACCGGTACTCGTACGCTCAAGCAAGCGCCATTTATTAACCATGAAACTTTGCAAGCCAAAGGATTTGACCGAACCATCCTGGAACATCTTGAAACAACATTGGACGGAGCCTTTGATATTCAATTTGTCTTTAATAAATGGACGTTGGGAGAAGACTTCTGTCGCAACACATTAGCACTCACCGACGCACAACTTGAAAATCCACAACTGAATATCCTTCAACATTTAGGCTTTACACAAGAGGAAATTCTGGCCGCCACAGATTTTTGCTGCGGCACCATGACCGTGGAGGGCGCACCACATCTCAAACCGGAACATTTAGCGATCTTTGACTGTGCCAACCGATGCGGACGCATTGGGCAACGGTATATTCTGCCTCAAGCTCATATTCGAATGATGGCCGCAGCCCAGCCATTTATCAGCGGGGCTATCAGCAAAACCATCAATATGCCAGCCGATGCGAGTGTGGATTCGGTCAAAGATGCATATCTCTCGTCATGGACTTCCATGTTAAAAGCCGTGGCCTTGTATCGTGACGGCTCCAAACTTAGTCAACCATTGAATTCCGTAAGCGATTGGGGAGAGGCATCGGCTCAAGCCGAGCAAGTCCAATCTGTGGCGAAAGAGGCCGCCTCGCGTGTGCTTGTCCGTTATCTGGCAAAACGACGCCCTCTTCCAACACGCCGTGGTGGCTATACGCAGAAAGCCATTGTTGGAGGACATAAGATTTATTTACGAACAGGCGAGTACGAAGACGGCACGCTTGGAGAAATTTTTCTGGACATGCACAAAGAAGGCGCCGCCTTCCGGAGTCTCATGAATTGTTTTGCCATCGCTATCTCCCTTGGTCTCCAGCATGGCGTCCCTCTTGAAGAATTCGTGGATGCCTTTCTGTTTACACGTTTTGAACCGAATGGACCGGTCAAACTCAACAACCATATCAAGATGTCCACGTCGATCATCGATTACATTTTCCGTGAAATGGCCATTACCTATCTTGGCAGACATGACCTGGAACAAGTTGCCCCGGAAGACCTTCGGGTGGATGCCCTCAAGAAACAAACAGACACGGAAGAAGGAGATGGAGAAGGTTTGGTAGACCCTCGTTCGTTGAGTTCAACCTCCATTAGTCCGGAAGTTTTTCCCTCTCGCCGATCATCCGAGAATGGAAAAGGAAAGAACGGTGGTCCGAGAAAAATCGCACGGAAAGTCGAAATGCAACGTGAAACCGTGACCGTTACTGAAGTTCAGGAAGCCCGGCAAAAAGGATACGAGGGCGATCCTTGTCAAGAATGCAAGCAATTTATGATGGTCCGCAATGGCATGTGCCTGAAGTGCGACAACTGTGGTGCCACCAATGGATGCTCCTAATGGGTCTGTTGAAAAAAGCCGCCAGCGGCGTTCTCGCCCTTGTTCCGTGCTCACGTCGTGCCAGGACGCTCCGCGCGCAAAAATGGCTGCGGCCTTCCCTTCGACAAGCTCAGGGCATGCTTTTTTGAACAGCCCTGATGCCTCTGACATGTGACGTCGTAGAGACGAAATGTGGCCATTGATATCATCATTATTCAACAGTCCCCTAATTGAGTTTGCATTGACCCAGTAGCGAGCAACCTCGTGTCAACCTCAATCTCTCTAGACCATTCAAACGTCGCCAAAGACTGGCATGCTCGAGGATTTTCCTGCGGACTATGGATTGACCATGGCGGACGAGAATGGTCCTACCATGCTCATCAGTCGGATGAATTGTTTATGATACTATCCGGAGCATTAGAGTTGGAGGTAGGAGGACAATCTTTATCGCCTGCAGTTGGAAAAGAAATTCGTATCCCAGCAGGTGCTCCCTATATCATTCGAAATGTCGGTGAACACACTGCCCGCTGGCTTTACGGACAACCTCGCAAGTCGCAACAGGCATCGCATGCTCAGACCCCTAAGCGCACCATTTTGAAGAGAAAAAGAAAGGCCGAAAAGAGAACAACAGGCGTCAAAATACAAAACAACGTGTAAAATACATCTTGGCCCAAGCTTTCTCGTAACTTACTTCTGTTCACCATCTTTCGCGCACCGAAATCCAGTTGTCAAATCTTGAAAGTCGACTTCGGCTTTCGAACGGGCCGTCACCCGTAAATTGACAGGTTGATCCTCCCACGACCCACCGCGTAACACTTTAAAATCTCCTTCTGCCGGACCCTGAGGATTTTTCTTGGGGCTGTCCTCATAATAAAACCGATCATACCAATCATTGACCCATTCAGCGGCATTCCCCGCCATATGATAAAGCCCATAAAAACTTTTTCCACCTTGCTTGAGGCCATGTCGGATACTCATCCCCTTGGTCCCGCTGGTGACTGGAGAAAGCGTAATAGGATAACTCACCCAGCCTGTCGTGCCCTGATTATAATTGGCAATATCCACGAAAGGTTGCATATGCCCCCAAGGATATCGCCGTCCGTCTGTTCCCCGTGCCGCTTTTTCCCATTCTGCTTCAGTGGGTAACCGTTTGCCGACCCACCGACAATATCGTATGGCATCATTCCACGTAATACCCACCGCAGGACGGTCACCAACTTTCCCAGTGGCGGCGCCATCATCCCATAAGGGTGGAGGTTCAATACTGTAATCTTCGTCGAGTAATATTTGATACTCAGCCATCGTGACTTCATACCGATCAATGAAATAGGCATCCAGCCATACCATATGCTCCGGACGCTCATTTCGTGAACCTTCGTTATCTCCCATTGTAAATTCTCCTTCAGGAATCAACACCATGGTTCCTGGAGGCCCATCGACTGGCCCCTGATCAACTTCGCCTGATTCCGTGTACTTCCAATCCTCGGCTGACAACGAAACGACAGGTAGCCCAAATACACAGGCCACCACAATCACCCTCACAAAGAACTCTGGATTCATAAGGCCCTCACATGAATGAGATGAAAGAAATGTCTATTTTTTGTTTCTTCACCTTATCGAAAGATAGCCGGCATTGGAAGAGCTCAAGACACATTTGCTTCATCTAGCCCATAGGATGATGGTCATGAAAATAGAGAAGCCGCTGAAAATATTTCAGCGGCTTCAAGATTTGGCGTCCCCAGCGGGATTTGAACCCGCGTTGCCGCCTTGAAAGGGCGGCGTCCTAGGCCAGGCTAGACGATAGGGACGGATGAAACAAATTTCCCTATACTATTCAAAGGGTAACTTCCCACTGCTTTGCTACTGATGTGCAGTCAGAGAATATGATTCTAACAACGAACAAAACATGGGTCAAACCAAGAACTTAGGTCATCTCATTTCACAATCTCGCTGAAAAATGAGTCCTTCTAACTCTATCAATTGAATGTGTAGAAGAAAGGAATATACAAATCATTTACAACAAAATAGCACGACCCTACCCCATTGATTTGATGAATACTATTGAAAATGGTGGAGGAGCGGGCCTGTAAGCCGGATTCTGTACCGATAGAGGCAAGCCTTATCGGCGGTGACCATTTCTCTAGAACCTAAGTTACCCTAGGCTTCAAGCAACCTACCCGGGAACCTTGGCCGGGCCGACCTCCCTCTCCGAGAGTGGGAAATGACTTTCACACTTCACGGAGATTCGTTCCCCTATTTGGTTTTGCTCCAGGTGACGCTTACCCTGCCGCTTATGTCACCACAAGCGCGGTGAGCTCTTACCCCACCATTTCACCCTTACCTGACTGAAGCCAAAGCCCCAGCCATCGGCGGTATCTTTTCTGTGGCGCTAGTGTCGGATTGCTCCGCCTGGGCGTTACCCAGCACCGTGCCCTATGGAGTCCGGACTTTCCTCTCACCTATGAATAGGTGAGCGGCCACCCGGCCCACTTCCACCATCACCTATCGTAGGCCGAGAAGAAAATGAATGCAAGGGAATGATGAAGAGCACTAACCGCTAATCGAGCGTTTCCACTTCCAAATGATGGGCCATGAAGAGAAGACGATGGCAATAGGAGCAGTCCATTAACTCATCGCCTCGCCGCACTTCCGCAACGAGTTGGGGAGGAAGTTGAAGCCGGCAACCACCACAGGCACCATCCTTGACTTCCGCCACGGCATAGCCTTTTCGCATGGTCTTTAAGCGGTTATAGCGGGCCAACAAGGGTTTTTCTACTGCATCTGCAACAGCTTGTTGCTGTCGCTCCAGATCAGTTAATTCGTTCGCAAGTTGGGAAAAGTGATTGTCTAAGCGGGCTTTTTCAGCTTCAAACAGGTTCTTGGCCTCAAGAGCTTGTTCCTCAAGCTCTTTCACCGCTTTCTTGTTTTCCTCTACTCGCTCCATAGTCTCAATGACAGACTCCTCAATGGAATCCTTTTTCTTTCTGGCCTGTTCAATTTCAAAGAGATGCGCTTGATACTCTTTATTGGTTTTTAACTCAGAGAGTCGGCTCCGGACTTTATGTAGCACATCTTCCTGAGTCGCCAACTCGCGTTCAGCACTCCGTTGTTGTACGACAAGGGATTCTCCAGTGTTTTTCAACGTTTGGAGACGGGAAAGAATCTCCTGGAGGGGAGCCTCGACTGATTTGAGAAGCTCTGGGGCCTTTCGTTGGGAATCTTGAATCTGAAAAATTCGAAGATCAAACTTTTGAAGTTCAATAAGAAATTGCAGCTGCGAATTCACAAAGTCCTCAACATTAATACAGCCTAACCACTCTCTTCGCGTTTCACATCGGGCCGCTTTCTTGGTGGGCCCACCAGGACTTGAACCTGGGACCAACTGATTATGAGTCAGTCGCTCTAACCAACTGAGCTATGGGCCCAAACCTCAGAACCGCATACCATACCTTTTACCATAGATTGGCTCATAGGAAAAATACCTTTTCCACTTTTCTTTCGTCCTGGCCGGAAATATCTTTAGGACGCCATGAATCCAGCTTTTTGGTTTCGAATCTCATGAATGTGAAGGTTCAACGCATCGACATCTTCATGACGTCCTTCTCGTTCTGCGGCTTTCATTTGCCCGATTAAGTCATTCAACTGCCGTTGAAGATGTTTATTCCTCAGAATACGAAGGCAACCTTCCGCATGGGCATAGGTATCTTCAAGATATAAATCTTCTACGCTTAACTGTGCCACCACTGCCTCATAGTCTTGTTTCAAAGCCTCCCGAAATCCTTGGAGCGCAACCTGGCCTGTCTCGTCACGATAGGCGAGAATTTGCTTCAAGAGCTGACGATACACTGGAACCGTCAAGACTTCCGCATCTAATTGCAGGACATGCGAAGCCTCTAAACGCTCCTGCAGTAATAATATAATTAAATCTCGTTCTTCTCGTTTCCCAGATGGTAAAGAAAGGGACGGAACAGGCTCAGGCTGTGTGGTTGTGGGCCGGGTAGAAGCCGCAGGAGCTCGCAATGTGGAAAGACGCTTTCTTAGCAAATCCTGTCGAATCCCTAGGCGTTCGGAGACAACTTTTAGATACTCGTCTTTCTCAAGCGGGTTTTTAGTCTTTTGAAGAATGGCTAGGACCTCATCCGCACATTTCACTCGATCCTGAATAGAATGTTTTGGGGCCTCATTCAGGACCGAGGTCACCACGAAATCTAAAAGGGTCGCCGCCTGGCCTTCTAACTCCCGAAAACCTTCGACACCATTTGCTCGAATAAATGTATCAGGGTCCTCCCCTACGGGTAACACCAACACACGCACATCCATGCCTGAATTCATAAATAAATCTAAAGTCCGCAACGCTGCCTTAACCCCGGCCGCATCCCCGTCAAACACCAGAGTGACTGACGACGCAAACCGCCTCAACACCTGCACGTGATTGGCTGTGAGTGCAGTTCCCAAAGGTGCCACAACATTCGTGATGCCATACTCATGCAATGCAATCACATCAAAATACCCTTCAACCAAATAAAACCGCCCCTCTGCCATGGCGGACTGTCTAGCCTTATCCAAAGCATAGAGTGAACGCCCCTTGAAAAATTGATCGGTTTCAGGGGAATTTAGATATTTGGGGGTGGCTTCATCCTCCATGACTCGACCGCCAAAAGCCACCACATGCCCTCTAATATCCGCAATCGGGAGTACGACGCGATTTCGAAATCGGTCATAAGTTGAAGCACCTCTTGTTCCTTCTTTTTCTTTTCTGACTACTAAGCCTGCATGCACTAGTTCTTCGACCCGGACTGACTGTTTCTCCATCCATCGGGATAACCCGTTCCAGCTTCCTGGCGCATATCCCAATTGAAACGTGGTCCAAGATTGGCGGGAAATGCCCCGTTGATCCAAATAGTTCCTGGCTCCTTGGGCCTCTGCGGCTTCTTGAAGATTGTCGTGGTACCAAGAGGCCGCCAACTGATAGAGCTGAAAATATCGCTCACGAGGCAACCCTGATTCCGAGCGAGAAAAAGATTGACGGCGTTCTGGGAGAGTGACACCCGCACGCTGAGCCAACTCTTGAAGGGCTTCCACAAATTCCATATTGTCCTGCTTCATGAGAAACGTAAAGACATCTCCTCCGGCTTGACAGCCAAAACAATGAAAAAATTGACTCCCGGGATTGACGGAAAAGGATGGAGATTTTTCAGAATGGAAAGGGCAAAGGCCCTTATAATTTTGACCCGTTTTGGAAAGACTCACGTAGGAGGAAATCACATCGACAATATCGATACGTTCCCGAATCTGCTGGATGATTTCTGAAGGAACGCCTCGTTTGTCACTTGCCATCTCAAGACCCTCAATGGGCAGAAAAACTGTAGGCTCTCATTGTGAAAAAGGCACTGTTGAATAATTCAATTTCAAGCGACAAAAAGGCCTTCAGAGCAATGGTGCCTTCAATTATGACGGGAATGGTCAAAAAAGTTCGTCCAACAAGGCCGCAGCCATTCTTGCGCGCGGAGCGTCCTGGCATGACGTAAGCACGGGAAAATGGCGAGAACGGCGCTGGCGGATTTTTTCAACATTCCCATAAAGATTATCCTGGCGGCCATGTAAAAGATCGCCCACCAAGGACATGCCAGTGAAGGTGAAACACTGTCTGCCCCGCTCCTCGCCCCGTATTTGCGACCACACGATATCCACCTTCCACAAGACCTTTGTCCTTCGCCATTGTGGAACAGACCACAATAAGCCGTCCCAATAACGCAGCATCCGAATCTTGTATGTCAGCTAATGAGACAATATGCCGTTTAGGTATCACTAAGACATGGACTTTGGCCTGCGGGTTAACATCATCAAAGGCCACCACATCATCATCTTCATAAATTTTTTTCGTAGGAATGGTCCCCTGAACAATTTGACAAAAAATACAATCAGCCATGTGACGCCTCACTGTTCATAGCTCGAATACCCGATTTCCCAAACCGCTTCCCAAGTTCTTGATAGATTTCTGTTGGAGGAATTCCATAATGCCCAAGCATGACTAAAGAATGAAACCAAAGATCCGCCATTTCATAGACAATCTCTTCACGATTCGAGTTTTTCCCGGCCAGTACGACTTCGCCAGCTTCTTCGACGACTTTTTTTAATATCCGATCAACATCCCCTTGCAGCAATGTCGACATATAGGAATCGGAACTGGGATGGGCCTTTCGATGCATGACGGTTTCATACAGCCGTTGGAGAATCCCGCCCCATGCTGTACCAGAAGGTATGGGCAGACCCTGATCCGATGTTCCCGGCATGGGCGTAAAAAAACAGGATCGAGTCCCCGTATGACACGTCGGTCCAATCGGCTGAGCTTTCACCAACACGGTGTCTTGGTCACAATCAAGAAAGACTTCCTTGAGTAAGAGTTCATGACCTGACGTCTCCCCTTTCTTCCATATCTGCTGCCGCGAACGGCTCCAAAAATGCACTCGTTGAGACACCTGGGTCTTTTCCCAAGCTTCCTGGTTCATAAAACCCAGCATTAACACCGTTCCGTCTAACCAATCCTGGACGACACAAGGCAAGAGGCCCTGAGCATCAAATTGTAAGGTTTGTGATTCTGGCGTTTCACTCATCTGCTTCTACCCAATGGAGACAGGAACGGTTGCTGGACGCATGGGAATACCTCGTTCAGTTAAAAAAGATTTAGCTTGGCTAATTGAATAGGTTTGAAAATGGAAAATGGATGCAGCTAACACGGCATCAGCTTTCCCCACGGCAAAGGCTTCATAGAGATGCTGAAGGGTCCCAGCTCCGCCCGAAGCAATCACAGGGATCGTGACCGCATCAGAGATGGCCGCCGTGAGAGGTAGATCATAACCATCTTTAGTCCCATCTTGATCCATACTGGTGAGCAAAATTTCTCCTGCTCCACATTCCATCATTCGTTGAGCCCAACGTACCGCATCCAAACCGGTAGCCTTGCGCCCTCCATGTGTGAAAACTTCCCATTCTTGAACGTCCCCTTCACAACTAGTCATTCGCTTCGCATCAATGGCCACGACAATACATTGCGAACCAAATCGACCAGCTGCAGCTTTGACGAATTCAGGCTCTTGAACGGCTGCCGTATTAATACTGACCTTATCCGCACCCGCTTCCAGCAATCGACGGATATCTTCTAATGTGCGAATCCCTCCGCCAACTGTCAAGGGCATAAACACTTGCTCGGCGGTTCGCACCACCACATCTAAAATCGTATCCCGCTTTTCATGCGAGGCCGTAATGTCCAGAAAGCAGAGTTCATCTGCCCCTTCCCGATCATAGACCTGTGCCACATGAACAGGATCACCCGCATCACGCAGATTTACAAAGGAGACGCCCTTCACCACCCGCCCATCCTTCACATCCAGACAGGGAATGATACGCTTGGTCAACACGTGACTTCCGTCTCCCCTGCCGACCGTACAAGTTCAAGAGCAGCCGGCAGATCCAACGTTCCCTCATACAGGGCTTTTCCTATAATAATGCCAGAGATATTATTCCGGATTTCTTGGATCGCACGAATATCATCGAGCCTGGTCACGCCACCTGAAGCAATGATGGGAACGGGCGAAAACGCTGCTGCCTCGCGTAACGCAGAAATATTAGGGCCATTTAACATGCCGTCTCGGGAAATATCGGTGAATACAACTCCGGCTAAGGGAAGATCTTTTACAGAATCAAACACCTGTTGCGGGGTTAAGGAAGAAACCGCCGTCCACCCATGTACCGCAATCAGCCCTTTTTTGACATCAATCCCTAGCAGTATTTTGTGAGGAAATTGTTGCGCAATGGTGGACAAAAACTTGGCATCTTGTAAGCCCGCTGTTCCGACCACCACTCGATCAACTCCACTCGAACGATAGGCTTGAACCGTCTCTGCATTCCGGATTCCACCCCCAACCTGTATGGGAATACTCAATTTTTTGGCAATAGCTTCAATCTGGGACAAATGTTTTGGCATCCCTTCCACCGCCCCATCTAGATCCACAATATGTAAGTATGGGGCGCCGAGATTTTGCCATTGTTCCGCCATGCCGACAGGATCATCTGAATACCGAGTGACTTCGCTCATTTCACCTTGCCGCAAGCGAACACATTTTCCATCTTTTAAATCAATGGCAGGAATTAACAACATGGCGATTACGTACTTCGAGACAAATAAAACTGACTATTGAACAGGAGAAACAGATTTTCCAACTGGAAAGGTTTCCATTACTTTTTCTACCCCTATTTCCGAAAGTTCTTGAGCCGTCACAAATCCCCCACTCTTTTCAAAAAACCCAACGACATCCTGGGTCAGGGGTTTCTGTTCCTCAAAAAATTCCCCTTTCCACAACACTGCCCCATTTGCTGGTTGAACAAGAAACATCTCAAACCCGACAGCAGCAGGCTTTGCGCCTATTCTCGTCCCTTCACGTTCCCGATAGGTCCGAACAATCCCCATTAAGACCGCATCAACTTCCAAACGATGTCCAACATCTTTGGCCAAGGTCTGTAAAGCAGGGCCAGATTGAGTCCCTCCCAAATCCACGGCAGAAGCCACCTGATCTGATTCAATAACCCGCAAAGCGGATCGAGAGGCAAGCGCGGATTCAATTCGTCTTGTAATAAATTTCGCTGCGGTATCAGGCACAGAGTAACGATCTCGTTGAGCGCTGGACTGATCTCCTTGATCACCTCCAGGCAATCGAAATTGTGTACGGATTTCCTCCGGGTCCCTGACATGTGCCTGTGCCTGTCCATAGCCCCATTGAGGGACCTGAATCTTTTGAAATGGGACAACAGCAATACTCGAAATAGCTGCGGGATCAAATTGCGGAGCCGACTGAACCTGAACTTTTGAAGGCACACACCCAACAGCAAGCCCCCACCACCCAACAACAAGACAGACGAATCCTAAAGCCGGAAATTGGGGAGAATCTTGCATCCTGTTGCCAATCTGACTCATTGCCAGGCACCAAAATTTTTTAAGACTTGCAACCCGACAGTCTGACTTTTTTCTGGATGAAATTGGGTCGCAAAAATATTGTCTTTCCAGACACTGCTGGCAAACGACACGCCATAATCTGTCTGAGTACTCACTACGACTTGCTCGTCAGGTTCAACATAAAAGGAATGGACGAAATAGACATACGAGTCAGAATTGATGCCCTGTAACGGAGGCGCCTCCTTACTAATATGAATGGTGTTCCATCCCATATGTGGAATTTTATAAGAAGAGACCACGTCCTTGGACAAAGGAATCGCCTTCACTTTTCCCGGCAATACACCCAGACCTTTATGACATCCAAATTCTTCACTTTCAGAAAACAACAGTTGAAAGCCAACACAAATACCCAAAAAAGGTTTCCCTACCTGGATTGCCCGATGAATTGGATCAACCAAGCGGTAACGAGTGACATTGGCCATACAATCGCCAAACGCTCCAACACCCGGCAGGACAACATGGCTGGCACGATCAATGGCTTCGGGATCTCGCGTGACTATGGCCTGATGCCCAACTTGCTCAAACCCTTTCTGCACACTACGGAGATTACCCATGCCATAGTCAATGATCGCAATCATCAGTTCTCCGTTTCTCGATTCGCACTACAGGCACATACCCATTATGGGACTGTTAAATAGTTCAATTTCAAGTTATGAAAAGGCCTTCAGAGCCATGGCGGCTTTTTTGACCATTCCCATTATTTAGAGAGAGCCTTTCGTTGACAACACTCCGGTTACCCGATCGTCTCGCCGTATCGCTTGATCCAGGGCTTTGGCCAGAGCTTTAAAAATGGCTTCCATAATATGATGGGGATTCCGTCCATACAACACATTCACATGGAGGTTGAGCCCACCCTGACTCACAAAGGCTTGGAAAAAATCTTCAAACAGGCCCAAATCAAAGGACTTGATATAGCGCGTTGGCAACGAGACATTGTAGACGAGATAGGGGCGTCCGCTTAAATCTACCGTGACTTGGGCTAGTGTTTCATCCAAGGGCACCGACGAAAATCCAAATCGTGCAATACCCTCTTTTTTCCCCAGGGCTTGATTCAAGACTTGACCCATCACAATCCCAATGTCTTCAATGGTATGATGGTCGTCAATCTCAATATCGCCCTTGGCTTCAACCGTCAGATCAAAAAATCCATGTTTCCCTAACAGATTCAGCATGTGATCTAAAAAAGGGATCGAGGTCTGGATCGCATTGTTGCCTTGCCCATCCAGGACCCAGATAACAGAGATCGCGGTTTCAGCCGTGGTTCGGTCCTGCGAAGCAGATCTGGGAATAGCTTGTTGACTCATGTCCATCGACTCTCCATAGATTGCCTGTGCGCGTCAAACCCCTCCAAGGTAGCAAGACGGGCAACGGGGCGTTTGGCTTTCAACAATGCATTGCGAGAATACGACACCACATTGCTCCTCTTCACATACTCGTCAACGCCGAGGCTCGAAAAAAACTTTGCACTTCCTCCCGTGGGCAACACATGATTCGGTCCTGCCACATAATCAGCCACGGCTGGAGGCGTGTATCTTCCAACAAAAATAGCGCCTGCATGACATATACGAGGGAGATAGCGAGAGGGGGTTGTCACATTTAAAGAAAGGTGCTCCGGAGCAATGCGATTAGCCAACTCACAAGCCTCTGCTAAGTTTTTGACGACAAAGGCCATCGCATGACTACGAATCGAGCGGGAAACAATCTTCTCACGCCCTAACTGTTTCAATTGCTGGTTGACTTCTTTGACGGTCCGTTTAGCCATAGCCGCTGATGTGGTCACGAGATAGACACAGGCTTCTTCATCATGTTCAGCTTCACACAATAAATCTGCGGCAACATGCTTCGGGTTACTTGCGGAGTCAGCCACCACCAAAAGTTCACTAGGCCCGGCAATCATATCAATATCCACTTGACCATAAACAAGGCGCTTTGCCGTCGCTACATACAGATTTCCCGGGCCGACAATTTTATCCACGGGGAGAATGCTTGGGGTGCCGTAGGCTAACGCCCCAATTGCCTGGACGCCCCCCACGCGATAGATTTCATCAACTCCTGCTATATCGGCTGCCACGAGCAACGAAGGATGAATAGTACCGGTGGGGGTTGGTGTACACATCACAACACGACCAACTCCTGCCACTTTGGCCGGAATCGCATTCATCAGCACCGACGAAGGGTACACGGCTTTTCCACCAGGAACGTACAGGCCCACGGCATCAAGGGGCGTAATCATCTGGCCAAGTTGTATCCCATCTTTCCGATAGGTCCAAGTTGAGCGGCGTTGCCTTCGGTGAAATGTCCGAATTCTCCGGGCAGCATATTTGAGTGCCGTCGCATCAGCTTTTGGCAGAGCCGAATACGCATGGCGAATTTCTTGCTGACTTACGCGCAACTGATTCGGACGGATGCGAATCTTATCAAAACGCCAGGTCAAACGCTGAACGGCAGAATCTCCTTCCCGACGAACCGCATCCAAAATCTTCCGGACGGCTTGCTCCACCTTGACATTTTGACGGCTGCCTCGCTGACAAACCACTTCCACCGCTTTCGAGAAGCCTGCCTCTTTCCAAGAAAGAATTTTCATCGGCGCACGCCTTTTTTCTTTATAGAAGATGATTGAGTGTTCTTCACTTGCTGTTTAATTCGCGCGATCACGTCGGTTACCAAAGCATGTTTCATCTTTAAACTAGCTCGATTCACAATCAAACGGGCCGAAGACCATGCGATGACTTCCTCTTCAACCAAATTATTGGCTTTCAGCGTCTTGCCGGTCTCCACTAAATCCACAATCCGATCAGCCAGTCCTACCAACGGGGCCAACTCGATCGATCCGTATAATTTTATGAGTTCAACAGGCATCCCCTGTTGATTAAAAAACCGTTCAGTAATCGTCGGATATTTTGTGGCCACACGAAGCTTGGAAGACAAACGCTGTACGGGAGTTTGCCCATTCGGTTTCGCCACCACTAATTTACAACGCCCTAAACCAAGATCCACCGGTTCATACACATCGGGGCTTTGCTCTAACAACACATCCTTACCAACCACTCCGAGATCAGCCGCTCCATACTCGACATAGACCGGCACATCACTGGGCCGCACAATCAAGACCCGATGGCCATGGTCTGGATATTCCAAAATCAAACGGCGCTCATCATCTAGCACATGATAGGCAGAGTACCCAGCTTTCCGGAATAAGGAAAGTGTTGGCGGAAGCAGTTTGCCCTTTGACAGGGCAATCGTCATACCTTCACTCATACAGCTTCCCGTACTCGCCGAACCTGACCACCCAATAGTCCAATTTTTTCTTCCAGTCGTTCGTATCCTCGATCTAAATGGTACACTCGCGAAATGATCGTCTCTCCTTCAGCAGCCAATCCAGCCAAGACCAACCCCGCACTCGCGCGAAGATCGGAAGCCATAACCGGAGCCCCGGCAAGAGTCGGAATGCCTTTCACCACCGCATGCGGCCCGTCCACTTCAATTGAGGCCCCCATTCGATGCAACTCCGGAACATGGAGAAACCGCCCTTCGAAAATGGTTTCTGTCAAGACACTTGTTCCTTCAGCCACAGTCATTAATGCCATCATTTGAGCCTGCAGATCCGTCGGAAACCCTGGGTACGGTAAGGTTTTTACTTCAAGAGCCTTGAGGGGCAAAGGGCGGCGAACACGTAATCCTTCAGCACTTTCTGTTAGCTCCACTCCCATTTCCTGCATTTTCGTCAACACATTTCCCAAATGATCCGTCACACAACCCCTGATCGTGACATCCCCACCAGTAATCGCGCCCGCCATGACAAATGTGCCAGCTTCCACGCGATCTGGCATGACCCTATAACTTGCCCCATGCAATTCGGACACGCCTTCGATCGTAATGGTATCCGTTCCTGCTCCGAGAATTTTCGCTCCTCGTTTCGTGAGATACGCACATAAATCCGCAATTTCAGGTTCCCGTGCAACATTATGCAAACTCGTCGTTCCATCTGCTAAACATGCTGCCATAATGAGGTTTTCAGTCCCTGTCACTGTTGGAAAATCTAAATCGATCCTGGCTCCCTTAAGACGACTGGCTTTGGCATGGATATACCCATGCTCAACGTGAATCTCTGCGCCCATTGCGGTCAGCGCTTTCAAATGAAGATTGACAGGACGCGTCCCAATCGCACAGCCTCCGGGCAAGGACACCTTAGCCTCGCCTAGACGCGTTAACAAAGGTCCTAACGCCAAGATAGAGGCCCGCATCGTTTTGACTAAATCATACGGAGCTTCTATTGATTGAACTTGGCTGGCTTCTACAATCACCCGTCCACCCTCTGTCCGAACGTCTACACCAAGCAATTCCAAGAGCTTGCCCATCGTGACGACATCCCGAACTTGTGGGACATGGTCAAGAATACATTCGCCTCCACCCAGCAGAGATGCCGCTAAAATGGGAAGCGCCGCATTCTTCGCTCCACCCACTTCAACTACGCCATGCAAAGGAACCCCGCCAATGATTCGAATTTGATCCATACCTCTATCAATCAAATATGAGTATCTGCATTATGAATCACCAACATACTGCAAACGTGCCATCCGAGGAATCCCCTGATTGTCAGGCTGTAGCTTCACCACCTCGAAAACACCGAAAGCCGCAACTTCGCGGCAGATAGCCTCATCTTGTCCCAGCCCAAGTTCTATCAAAACAAAGCCGTTCGGAGCCAATACCACCGGCGCTTGTTTCAACAAACATCGATAGACATCCAACCCATCCGGCCCTCCGTCCAACGCCAGACGTGGCTCAAACTCTTTGACATCAGGAGAAAGACGATCCCATTCGGCGTGGGAAATATACGGTAGGTTTGCAATAATGGCCGACACTTTACCTACTAGCCCGCCGGATAACAAGGGGGCCAAAAGATCACCCGACACCCACAAAATCTGTGAAGATACACCATGTTTTTTGGCATTTCGTTGGGCCATACGCAAGGCTAAAATCGATCGATCTGAGGCGACAATCATCGCATGGTTGAGATGCACCGCCAGACTAATGGCCAAACAGCCTGACCCTGTTCCTATATCGAGAATAATCGGTTTCCGATACGAACTGAGAAGGGCAATGGTATCTGCAACCAACAATTCGGATTCAGGACGGGGAATTAAGACATTTGAGTTGACAAGGAAATCTAATCCGAAAAATTCCTGACTGCCCAACACATACTGAAGCGGCTCCCGAGAAGCCCGCCGTCGAATCAAGTCCATAGTATGCTGGTAGGCTTTTGAGTCAATCACATCATCGCCATAGGCATACAGGCGTGAAGCATTCACCCCCAACGCCGCTTCGACAATCCACAGCACTTCTCGCCTGGCATGAGCGATTCCGGCTTGGCTGAGTCGCTCCACGGCTTCGGCATACAACTGAAAAGAGGAAATGGACAAGGTCTTCACGGCCTTCTACAGAACCAGGCCTACGTAAGGGCCGTTGAATAGTGATGAGATCAACGGCCAAATTTCGTCTCTGCGACGTACCATGTCAGAGGCCTCGGGTCTGTTCAAAAAAGGTTCGTCCAGCAAGGCCGCAGCCATTGTTGCGCGCGGAACGTACTGGTCCTACGTGAGCACGGAACAAGGGCGAGAACGCCGCTGGCGGCTTTTTGCAACAGACCCATGTAAGAAAATACAGACGATCTGAAAATCGTGCCGGAAGACGTTACTGCGCTTTGAGGGCGTTGACTAAATCATCCAGATCGCCTTCCATGACGCGATCCAATTTATGCAGGGTGAGCCCAATGCGATGATCGGTCACCCGATTTTGCGGGAAATTATATGTGCGGATTTTTTCGCTACGTTCCCCAGTACCAACTTGAGAACGCCGTTGTTGGGCAAGTGAAGCCTCTTGTTTTTCACGTTCAGCATCGCCGATACGCGTTCGGAGAGTTCGCATGGCCTTGGTACGATTTTTCAATTGCGATCGTTCATCCTGACAGGTCACCACAACTCCTGTAGGAATATGGGTAATCCGAACCGCAGAATAAGTGGTATTGACGCTTTGCCCTCCAGCACCAGATGAACAGTAGGTATCAATGCGCAAGTCTTTTTGATCAATTTGGACATCCACTTCTTCGACTTCCGGCATGACAGCTACCGTTGCCGTCGATGTATGGATGCGGCCATTTGCTTCGGTTGTCGGAACCCGTTGCACACGATGCACGCCACTTTCATACTTAAAAAATCCAAAGGCGCCGTTTCCTTCCACTAACAAGACCGCCTCCTTCACCCCTCCGATTCCTGTCTCATGAGATTCAATTAATTCAGACCGCAACCCTTTCGATTCAGCATATTTCAAATACATCCGCAACAGATCGCCCGCGAACAAGGCAGCCTCACCGCCTCCAGTTCCTGCGCGAATCTCAATAAATGAATTTTTATTATTGCCTTCAGCTTCAGGACAGAGTAATTCAACCACCTGGGTCTCCAACTCATCGCGACGAGATTCCAGGCTTTCTAATTCCTCCGTGGCTAATCGCCGCATGTCAGGATCCAGCTGGAGATCCTCTGCCAAAAGCTGGGATTGCGAAATTTCTTCGAGCACTCGCCGATACTCGCCAAACATCTGAGCTATCGGTTCCAATTCAGCCCGTTCTTTATTCAGCGAAACAAGAAGATTAGATTGCGACAAGACCGTAGGATCAGTCAATTGATCATTGAGCGTCTCGTATTTATTGGCCAAGGCTTCCCAGCGGGAGTAGAGGCCACCGTCTCGTAGTTCGGCTTTAGTGACATTTGCCATAAGAGAGACCAATCACTGAATGATAGCAGGACCGAATCCACACGACATATCACCTACTGAAAAGAAAAGACAGAAAAGGTTTGTTGAAAAAAGCCGTCAGCGGCGTTCTCGCTATTTTTCCGTGCTCACATACTGCCAGTAAGTATGCTCCGCGCGCAAAAAGAGCTGCGGCCTTGCTGAACGGACTTTTTTGAACAAACCCGAGGCCTCTGACATGTTACCCCTCAGACACGAAATGTGGCCGTTGATATCATCATGATTCAACAGGCCTAGAAATGAAACGAATGGGGACCTTAGGAAGGCCAAAGAACTTGGTCGCGTCTGTTCAATAGCTAATGCCGTTGCAAGGCATCAATAAGAAATGTGAGAGGACGACAGAGAGCGGAAAACATCTTCAGGCTTTGGCCTTCGTTTTAGTCTTGGCCGTTTTGCTGTATTTTTTATTGAACCGTTCTACCCGTCCTTCAGCATCCACAATTTTTTGCGTGCCGGTAAAGAAAGGGTGACAACTTGAACAAATATCGACTTTTAAATCTCCCACGGTGGTCCGTGTTTGATAGCTCATGCCACATGCACAACTCACAGTTGCAAATTCATATGTCGGATGGATTCCCTTTTTCATCTTCTCTCCCTCGCCAAATCTAACAGGCCTTCTGTCAAAAACGTTTTCTGTTAGTAGTTACTCTCTATTGTGAATTATCGGTTCATGGATTGCAAGAACTCATTGTTATCTTTCGTTCCGCCAATCTTGTCCATAAGAAATTCCATGGCTTCCATGGTCCCTAAGGGGCTCAAAACCTTACGGAGAATCCACATCTTGTTGAGGCGGTCCCGGTCAACCAACAATTCTTCTTTTCGAGTGCCTGATTGGCTGATATCAATAGCCGGGAAGAGCCGTTTATCGGCCAACCGCCGATCCAAATGCACCTCCATATTACCCGTTCCCTTGAATTCTTCAAAAATGACATCGTCCATCCGACTGCCGGTATCAACAAGGGCGGTAGCTAAAATCGTGAGGCTTCCGCCAAACTCAATATTACGGGCTGCCCCAAAAAACCGCTTCGGTCGTTGCAGAGCATTGGAATCTAACCCTCCAGACAGCACTTTTCCACTTGGAGGGGAAATCGTATTATAGGCACGAGCTAGCCGAGTGACACTATCCAGTAAAATGACGACATCCCGCTTATGTTCAACTAAACGCTTGGCTTTCTCCATGACAATTTCAGCAACCTGCGCATGTCGCTGAGGTGGTTCGTCAAAGGTTGAACTAATGACTTCGGCTGCTTTGACCTGTCGTTGCCAATCAGTCACTTCTTCTGGCCGCTCATCAATCAATAGCACGATCAGCACAATTTCGGGATGATTCGCAATGATGGAACGGGCCACGGCCTGTAATAACATCGTTTTTCCCGTACGTGGAGCCGCCACAATGAGTCCCCGTTGGCCTTTCCCAATAGGCGTGGTCAACTCCATGACCCGGGTACAGTATTCTTCCCGATCAAATTCTAAATTGATGCGTTCTTCAGCATACAGGGGCGTCAAATTATCGAACAAAATTTTATCGCGCTGAACTTCCGGTTCATCGTAGTTGATTTTCTCAACTTTTAAGAGTGCAAAATATCGCTCGCCATCCTTCGGCGGCCGAATTTGCCCAGAAACGATATCCCCAGTTCGTAAATTAAACCGGCGAATTTGTGAGGGAGAAATATATATATCATCAGGTCCAGGAAGATAATTGGAGTCTGGCGCACGGAGAAATCCAAATCCATCGGACAGGGTTTCCAACACACCCTCACCAAAAATCACGCCATTTTTTTCACTCTGCCCTTGAAGGATGGAGAAAATAAGCTCTTGCTTGCGCAAATTCGGGGCGCCATCGATCTTCAGCCCCCGGGCTAAATCATTTAACTCTCCAATAGACTTTTGCTTCAGTTCAGCAAGATGCATAAGATGACTCCATTCGTTAACCGGAAGGATTTCCTGGTAGATGCGATTGGGAAACAGCATTGGGAAGGAAACACAAGTGATTGTTCATGTTTCAAGAAAATTGACATTTTGGATTCGTAATAGTATGGATGGCTTATGAAAAGGGAAAAAGCTTCCCTCGGGTCACACACATCATTTTTGGCCCATATTTGTTTCGTTAGGAAGAATGTTCAGAACAGCTGAGGAACCACACTTGTCAACGGCAGCCGTGACGTCCTATCTACGATTTGAGTTAAAACTAATTCAGTCCGGGAAGTTAATTAGGCAGATATAGCTTTTAAAAATAGTGGGCAGGTCTTGTTACCTTTTCTATCTCACACATGAATAATTTGTCAATAGCTTTGTTGTCGGAAGCCCTCAGAAAAAACTTTAGCCTCAAGAAACTGTCAAAGGTTTTTTGATGTCGGAGATATGGTTGGCACCCTTCTGCATATTATGGTAAACCATCCCAACGCTAATTGAAAGCTCAACGAAAGGATCCTTTTCCATGTCTGAATCAGGGTTTCCTTTTTCCAGCGAACGAATCTTCACACTTTCCGAAGCCAACGCCTTAGTCCCAGAACTTGAACAACATTGGACGTCTATTAAGCAGGGCCGCCAAGTTCTTATTGATACTCGAGAAGAAGTCAAAAAAGCCAGCGCCCAGGCGTCTGTTGGGGGAGGCACGGTAGAAGGTGTCAAATATATCAAAGGGTTACAGGATATCAACGGCAGCCTCCATGCTATTCAAGAACTGGGGGTCGTTATCAAGGATGCTGAAATTGGACTCTGTGATTTCCCCTTCATGCTCAATGACAAACTTGTATTTTTATGTTGGAAGTCTGGAGAAACTCAGGTTCGGTGGTGGCATGATATCGATAGTGGCTATGCTAACCGACAACCCATCGATGAGCCAGAATCCTAAAAACTTCTTCTGTCTCATACCCCCAACATCCTCGTTCAAAAATTGCCGTACTTCCGAAGTGATTTTCGCGGGGAATACTCACCTGACGCCTGCATCCTAAATAATCTCATAGAGAAGCCACGAGCCATGAAATTCGTCATTTTGGGAAAGGATGGTCCAAATGGAGCCCTGAAACGGCCTTTGTACCGCGAAGCCCACCTTCAACGACTGACACAATGGGCGCAACGGGGAAAAATCATTTTAGCAGGACCTTTGACCGATCAAACAGGAAGTTTAATCGTGGTTGAAGCAGATTCGCTGGAAGAAGTTCAAGCCTTTGCTAATGAAGATCCCTATATGCTTCATGGGGTGTTTCAAGAGATGACGGTCCATCCTTTCAAACAAGTCTTTCCCGAATAAACTGTGTCACGTACTACCGAAACCGCGGCACCAATTCTTTTCACCTTGACCTCATTTTTTTGAAAGAGCCAGCCCATTGACACATTTCCATTCTTCCGGTCGAACGGGCTGAACAGAAAGCCGAGAACCCTTTCGAAGCAATTCCATCTTTGCCAGTGCTTTAACGGTTCGCAAATATTCCAAGGTGAGCGGTTGGGAAAACATCTTGACCAGTTTAATATCGACCAAGAACCATCGTGGGGCATCGGCTGAACTTTTTGGATCATAATACCGGCTCTTTTTATCGAAAGCATAGGGATCAGGATAGGCAGTTTTAACAACCTCTACCGTTCCAACAATTGCTGGAGGGTCGGCATTACTATGATAGAAAAACCCTTTATCTCCAACCTTCATGGACTTCAAGAAATTTCTTGCTTGGTAGTTACGTACCCCTTCCCA
This sequence comes from Nitrospirales bacterium, assembly GCA_965223295.1. Taxonomy (GTDB): domain Bacteria; phylum Nitrospirota; class Nitrospiria; order Nitrospirales; family UBA8639; genus Nitrospira_E. Next base: position 479,297 of record CBDCWC010000003.1, read on the forward strand.
ACAAGTTGTTTGACCAGGAGATTCAGCTAAATCTTGTATGGAAAAACTTGTGGGCTCAGATTTCAACAACCAATATTGTGGCATGAGGCACCTGATGTTCGTGAATGACACACAACTGAATTCTGTACAGCAAGACTCCGACAAAGATTATAGAATCCCACTCCTATGGAGTACAATCACCATTCATCATTTATGGGAGTGTTGAATAGTGAAGATATCAAGGGCCATATTTCGTCAGGAAGCTATTCGCTATCAGCAGCATTGGGTCTGTTCAAAAAGTCCGCCCGCCTGTACGAATCCCTCTGGCGAAGGCAGGGAACGCTGCTGGCGGCTTTTTTCAACAGACCCATTTATCATTTCTAGCCGGAGTTCCAACTACTCAGGCTGGTTCTAGACAATATCCATGATTGATCAATTCATCACATTTGTAGACACCTGGGTTTCCCAAGAAGTATGGGTCGGGCTCATCGCCTTTTCAGTCATCGCCTTTGTGGGAACGTTGATTGCCATTCCGGCCATCCTGATTCGTTTACCGCCGGACTATTTTCAAAACCACCACCATAAGCCCTGGTTTGCCAACCATCATCCTATCGTTCGCTTTTTGGGACTTTTGGCCAAAAATGTGGCAGGAATTATTTTTCTGTTGGCAGGCATTGCCATGTTATTTCTGCCAGGACAAGGCCTATTAACCATGCTCTTGGGCATTCTCTTTATTGATTTTCCCGGGAAACATCACATGGAAAAAAAGTTAATCCGGCATCCTAAAATTCTCTCGGCCATCAATTCATTTAGAGAGAAAGCGGGCAAGCTACCCTTTACCTTTGATTAAGTCGCTGCATACGCCTTTTCCTGTTTACTCATTGCGCCTCAACCAGTTTACTCCTTAACAGACCATTGTTAGGATGATTTCCCAATGACCATGCTGCATAAATTCGGCTGGGCCGTGTTGGCAATTCTGTGCGCATTCGCCTTCGCCCATGTCGTCGGTATTCTCAATCCGGAAGAAAAAGTGAATGGCTTGTGGCTGGTCGTTGCCGCCTCATGCTTTTATGTCTTGGCCTACCGGTTTTACGGCCGGTTCCTTGCACACCGCGTGATGAGTTTAGACGACCGCCGTCGCACGCCAGCCTATCGCCTTGAAGACGGCACCAATTTTTACCCCGCTAACAAATATATTCTATTTGGGCATCATTTTGCCGCCATTGCCGGAGCCGGTCCGTTGTTGGGTCCAGTCCTGGCCTCACAGTTTGGATTTCTTCCAGGTTTTTTATGGATTGTCATCGGCGCTGTCTTGGCTGGGGCCGTTCAAGACTTCATCGTTCTGGTGGCATCCATGCGTCGAAATGGACGCTCGCTTCCTGAAATTGCCCATGCGGAATTGGGTCCCATTACGGGGTTAGCTACAGCCATTGCAGTCCTGTTTATCGTCATTGTCGCATTAGCGGGACTCGGCTTAGCTGTCGTGAACGCCCTCTACGATAATGCCTGGGGCACGTTTACGATTGCCATGACGATTCCGATCGCCATTCTGATGGGTCTGTATCTCCAAAAATTTCGCCCTGGGCAAGTTGGAGAAATGACAGTGATCGGCTTAGTCCTCCTCATAATTGCCATCATCTTTGGACGAACAGTCGCACAATCAGAATGGGCTGAATGGTTTCTGTGGGACCGCATGACATTGACATGGGCCCTTGCCACCTATGGATTCTTGGCTTCCGTCTTTCCCGTGTGGATCCTTTTAGTCCCCAGGGATTACTTGTCCACTTTTATGAAACTGGGAGTGATTGCACTATTAGGAATCGGGGTCATTCTTTTAGCCCCGACGATTGAAATGCCCAGAACGACTGAATTTATCAATGGCAATGGCCCCATCATTCCGGGCACCTTGTTTCCATTTCTGTTTATTACTATCGCCTGCGGAGCGATCTCTGGCTTTCATTCACTCGTGTCATCAGGAACAACGCCAAAGCTCATCGGCCAAGAATCCCAAGCCATCGTCGGCTATGGCGCCATGCTCTTAGAAAGCTTCGTCGGGGTGATCGCTCTCATCGCAGCATGTCTCTTGGTGCCAGGAGACTATTTCGCCATCAACACCCACCTCTCGGTAGAAACCTTAGAGACCATGGGATTTCCTACAGCCCATATTCAAGAGCTCTCAAGGATGGTGGAAGTTGATGTGTCGGGACGGCCAGGCGGCGCGGTTTCGCTGGCCGTCGGCATGGCCTCGATTTTTGCAGGACTTCCCGGCATGTCCGGCCTGATGGCATACTGGTATCAATTTGCCTTGCTTTTTGAAGCCCTGTTCATTCTTACCACGATTGATGCCGGCACACGAGTCGCTCGCTATCTCGTTCAGGAGCTGGGAGGACGAGCCTATGCGCCTTTAAAACAAATCAATTGGTGGCCTGGTGTGCTGGGAACCAGCTTCGTGGTCGTGGGAGCTTGGGGCTATCTCATTGGAACAGGAAGTATTGCCACGGTATGGCCAATGTTTGGGGCCGCGAATCAATTATTAGGCATGTTGGCTCTTTGTATTGCCACCACGGTGCTGATTAAAATGCAAAAAACATCGTATCTCTGGGTTACCATTCTTCCAATGATATTTGTGGGCGTGATCACACTGGCTGGTTGCTATGAATTGTTTTTCTTGTTTATGAGCCGCGCTACGTCAGGTGACAGTGCCCAAACCTTGACGATGGGCATTAATGCAACGTTAGTAGGAGTGGTGGCTCTTTTGGCCATCATTGTCCTCATCGATAGTGCCCGAAAATGGTATGGCTATCTGATCCAAAAACACCCGCTGAACAGTACCGAAATTTTTGACGGTGAAGGAATCAACATCCCCGCTGGACCATGTTGCTAAGCAAGCCATGGGCTAGCTCATGACAACGAGAGGAATGTTATGGCTGACAACTATTCATTTGATGTGGTTTCACAGGTAGACATGCAAGAGATGAAAAATGTTGTGGATCAAACGTTGAAAGAAATTGGGCAACGCTACGATTTCAAAGGTTCCAAAAGCGAGCTCACGCTCAAGGAAAAAGAAAAGGAATTGATCGTCGTATCGGATGACGACTATAAATTGAACGCCGTCTTGGATATTCTCAAAGCCAAATGCGTGAAACGGAATGTTTCACTAAAGGCGCTCACCTATGGGAAGGTCGAAGAAGCCCTAGGAGGCACGGTCCGACAACACATTACCATTCAAAGCGGTCTACCGACGGACAAAGCCAAGGCCATCACCAAATCGATCAAGGATGCGAAGTTTAAAGCCCAAGGGCAAATCCAAGGGGAACAAGTCCGGGTGCAAAGCAAAAGCAAAGACGAGCTTCAAGCCGTCATGACCCACCTCAAAGCCCAGGACTTTGGGCTGGATCTTCAATTTGAAAATTATCGATAAGGACCGCCGCAGGTTATTCTTATCGTTCAGGCTTTTTCAGGGATACCTTCACACCTCTCACCTAAGTTATGTAAAGTCCGGTCTAACGCTTGTTGCGCCGCTTGTGCGCGTAAAATATCCAGCGACTCAACGCGAGACGGCCCACCTTCGCCAATGGGCGCATCCAACAATTCAAGTGTTTCTCTCGCCTCTCCGATCAACGTCATTTCTACTCGGAAGCCTTCTAAACGCAGAACTGCTACTTCCGCAAGCGCTTGATTCTCAATGCTGATCCCGCTTAATTGCGTCATCATGCGTTCTTCACCGAGTGTGACAGGGCTAGCATGCTCTCGACTGGAAAAGACTACGAGAACCGCATGCGAAATGCCATATTCTTGAGCATCACCAATGAGTTCTTGCTGGATATAGCCCTGTTGACCTGACCTTGGAACGGGTAATGGAGTAACGGAACCCACCTGGCAACGTTGAATGAGAAACTGTTCCGTTCGCCGGCTGAGTGTTTCCAGAAACTCAGAAGAAACCGCTGGAGCCGCTCCTGGCCCTGTCTCGTCAGAATGAACCATGAGCCCGATACGTTCAACGTTGGGCCAGGCGGAATCCCGTGAAAGCTCTGTATCGATCTGTACGCCCAAGAGCGTATGTAGGCGGAGCTGTGGTCCATCTGCACACCCCACTATAAGCAGCAGGAAAAGCCATACCCCCATCCTCAAAAAGATAGCTTTCACGTCAAGAAGCCCCGACCTTCGTCCACGCCTCCTCTAAATGCATCACCGCTTGTTCAATCGCATCATGTCCAGAGACCCAACGCAAGGTTTCAAACGCATCCTCTTCCGAGTTGGGATAAATAGGCGGTTGGGTTTGCGGGCGCCGTACGACCGGATAGACATTTGATTCTAATGGAACCGCCAACCGTTCCAATGTGGCCCAGGCCTGCCCATCGGAGGTTACGACAGGTTGACCCGTTTTCCCATCGATTAACGCCAGTTCAAGCCTAGCATAATTTTCTGCCCGGTATCCGACTAACCCGCCACCTCGTAACCCTGTGGGTTGCTGAAAGCCACCTAGCGGAAGCCGGTCTGCAACCTCCCATTCCGAACTGGAAAGAACAGCAAACAAGAGAAAGGGCGCATGCTCTTCTTTTGCCAGTTGAACAAATGGATCACGAACACCATTCGTCTGAGAGGGATCAAGGTAAATAATCGAAGACACATCCATGGGCACCTGTTTTTGAATCTCAGCCTGTAGGTAAGCTCCAAGAGACTGAAGCGTGGCTTCCTGTAATCCTGGAGCTGACTTCTCAAATCCCGTGTCATTCATTACAACGAGAGCAGCGGTCACATCTTCATTCGCAAGAAGAGTTTCTAATCCTGCCATTTCCCCTTCCACAGGAACTTGGGAAAGATATGCTGGCAAACGTTTGGGAGAGTTTTCAATGGAACAGGCACTACACAAACATGCGACAAACAGTCCGAACGTCAGGAAAGTAGAACGCCACATCATGTCACCTCCATTTTGTTAGGATAAGGTGAAGGTTAAAAGTAAATTGTCTCCCCTAACATGACTGCTGGTCAAGACAAGTACCATTCATGATGTAGGACATGATCCTCAATATGATATCCATTGAGGAACTGTTGGATAATTCAATTTCAAGCTACGAAAAGACCTTCAGAGCTATGGTGATTTCAATTCAACGGGAATGGTCAAAAGAGTCCGTCCAGCAAGGCCACAGCCATTGTTGCGCGCGGAGCGTACTGGCAGTACGTGAGCACGCAAAAATGGCGAGAACGTCGCTGGCGGATTTTTTCACCATTCCCATTGACGAAACTTGCAACTCATTGGACCATGGGGTAGGCTAGCGCTGTGTGCCTTAAGCTGAAACATGGCCTCACAGGCAGCTTGTTAGCCATCCTCTTCCTAACCTCGACAGCCTGTGACAAAATTTCACTTCCGCGACTAGGTTTCGAAGACAAACCCGAACCTCGCCTCCCCGTGGCCGTTACCTATGCCTTTGCACCTAACCTCGTAGGCTATACCCACACAGTTGATGCCTGTGGCTTACCCCATACGATTCCTGTAGGTGAAATTATTACCAACACCTTCATGCAAGTGGGACAAGAACGGTTCAATGGTGTTCGAGCCGAACCTCCCGTTGGCCAGGCGCAAGGAGCCACGTTAGACGGCTATCGGGTGCTCGTGGAATTCAATCTATTTGGGTTTGACCCGATTACTGGAAGCAGCCAAGAAGACCGTTATGACGCCAGAGTTGATCTTGAACTCCTGGCTGTATACGAAGATAGTGAGGGAAGGACGTTAGCCAAAACTCCTTTGACCTATCACGATACTGCCAGTCTCTGGATTCCGGCTCTCACCAGTCAATCCTCTTCTTGCTCCACGGGCGCTATTGATGGAGCCGTGGAAGACGCTGCGGAAACCTTGGCTAAAGAGATGGCGAGCGTGATGCCACAACTCACCCGAGCTACACAAACCAACCTATCTCCCCCATTAGGTTCAGTGACTCAAGCTCCCGTTTCCCGGCCACCGGCCACCGAACCTGCCGTCCAATACCGCACAAAACTCGTGGATGCCAATCGCAATTTAGTCTTAGAATCTGGCGAAGCGGTCGTCTTATTTGTCGAGATTACAAATATCAGCGAGAACGACATTCCTTCAGCCTACGTTGAGCTTCGAGGAACACCTCTCTTAGTTGACGCCTTCAAACGAGTAGCCCCACTCCCCGTTCCACTAGGTTCCCTCAAGACAGGTGAAAAACGCACCACTGAAATTCGTGGACGTCTGGGGTCCGTTTCGAGAACTGCGCAAGGGGAATTAATCATTGGAATCATTCTTTCAGAAGGCTTGCCCCCAGGAACCCATAGCATCCGCACCGAGATCCAGCCTACGATTTCGCCATAGTCATACTCTTGGTTTTTCGCTTTAGACTCACTTCTTGATTAAGAAGCCTAGAGTTCCTTTTCGCCATCATCAATTTCAAGATGAACCAATACGAGCCTGTTGAAAAAAGCCGTCAGCGGCGTTCTCCCCATTGTTTCGTGCTCACGTAGGACCAGTATGCTCCGCGTGCGCAAATGACTGTGGCCTTCCCTTCGCAGACTCAGGGCTGGATTTTTGAACCGACCCGAGTTTATGGATTGCAAAGGACTTCCTGGTGAAAGATGGTCTTTGATATCTCCATGATTCAACACTCCCTTGTTGAGTTTTCGAGATGAGGTTAACAAGAATACATTGGTAAAATTCTTCACATTTCCACAAGATGTGGATGGTGTGGATAACTATATCCATGCATTTTGTATAAATTTTTGCCCTAACCAATACTTTGTGTTAGAAAAGAACGTTGCCCTCATGACCATTATCCACCTCTGTTGAGGAGAGCCTATGAACTTGCGAACCCTTGTGGTGAACGGGTTTAAATCATTTGCGGAAACGAAGGTTGATTTTCCAAATGGCATTACTGCCGTGGTTGGACCAAATGGGACCGGCAAAAGCAATATCGTGGATGCCATTTTGTGGGCTATGGGTGAGCAAAGCGCGAAGAGCTTGCGTAGCGAGCGTATGGAAGACGTCATTTTTAATGGTACCGAACAACGAAAGCCGATGGGCATGGTGGAAGCCTCATTGGTCTTTTCCGATGTCACGCCTCAAGAGTTGGAGCCCGTTTCGGCCTTAGTCGAAGGGCTGGAACAGACGACGGATGTGATGATTACGCGCCGACTCTATCGCGACGGAGACAGCGAATATTATTTCAACAAGATCTCCTGCCGGCTGAAAGATATTCGGGGGTTCTTGTGGAATGCCCGGGCTGGTACCCGCGGGCAGTCGGTGATTGAACAAGGCAATATTGAACAATTACTAAGTGCTTCGCCACAGGAACGCCGCGAGTTTATCGAAGGCACGGCAGGCATTATCCGCTATAAAAAACAAAAGGCGGAAGCGTTACGCAAACTACAAAGTACCGAAAATAATCTGCTGCGGGTTCGCGACATTTTGGGGGAAGTGCATCAGCAACTCCGCGTTCTGACCCGACAGGCCAAACAGGCAGAAGACTATCAGGCTCTGCTTCAAGAATCGCGAGACCTAGAAGTGCGGTTACTCACCTGGGATTTTCAACGTTTTTTTCAAGAGCATCGTGAAGTTGAGAAGGAGCTAGCCGATTCGGAAAATCAGGAAATGGCCTGTGTGGCCGACGAAGTTCGCTTAACGGCCGAGCAACAGGAAGTACAGCTTCGCTTGACTGCAGTTAATGATTCTCTTCAGCAGGCGCAAGAGGAATTTCGAGAGATTGAACAACGCATGTCTCAAGCCTTTACTGAAATTCAGATCGAACGCACCCGGCTCGAGCAATATGAGCACACACACGAACAGATTTTGGAGGAACGCACGCGCATTCATGACACAGGGCAAGAGGCAGTCGGTCTGCTCGAAGCCCTGCGCGAACGGATGGCTCAAACCCGTGAAGAAATTGAGGTATCGTCGGCTTCGATAGCTGAAGGAGAAGAAAACCTGGCGACGATCACCGCTCGCCGCCGAGACATGGAGGAGAAGGTTGATCATGGGCGAGAGGCGATACTGGCTGTGGCCGTGGAACAAACGAATGTCGAGAATCGTCTTCGAAGTCTAGGAGAAGGGCAGAGTACGACAGGACGTCGAGTGGACCGTGTCGTGGCTGACCTTATGCAATCTCAAGTAGCTCAGACTGCATTGCAAAGTGAACATGAAACACTCCAAGAACAACGTTCCACATTGGAGAGCCAATTAGCAGACTTACGCACTCAGCAAGAGCAATTAGAAGTGAGCTTGCAAAGTCATCGGGAAACTCGCGAAGAATTGGATGGAGTCATTCGAGAACTGCAGACTCAGTCCGCTGGCACAGAATCTGAGCTGAAGGCTCTTCAAGGGATCTTTCGTGAGGAATTGGGGTACGGACAAAGTGGGGACAGTGCAGAAACGTCCATTCGAGAGCAATGCACCTCCATCCAAGCAGCCTTAGCTGAACGCATGGACGTTCCGGAAGATATGGAACAAGCGGTGGAAGCCGCCCTCGGCTCGCAGCTGCAAGCTTGGATTGTTGCTTCACCTCAAGAGGCTCAAGAATCCATTGCACAATTTCAGCAACATGAATGGGGAAAAGGGTGTTTTCTCCCCTTACAGATTCCTCGCGCCGATACGGCAAGCGATCCAGTGTGGTGGGCGACATTGGAGTCAGACCCCTCAGTGAAAGGCCTAGCCAGAAAATTTGTGCATGCACCAGCTGAAGTGACACCCATCGTGGATAGACTGTTACGAAATACAGTCATTGTTGAGACATTAGCAAATGCGATGGCATTAATGGACAAACATGAGTGGTTTCAGGGAGATGGTCCTTGTTTTGTGACCTTGACGGGAGAAACCGTGTCTTCCCTGGGCGTGATCAATGGAGGGTCCATGGGTGAATCTGGAGGCCTTTTGCATCGCCGCAGGGAAATTTTGGCATTAGAGGAAAAGTCCCAAGATCTCCGAAATGACTTACTCCAGGAAAAAGAGACACATAAAGCATTGTGCCAAAACATTGAAACTATTGCCGCTCAATTTGAAGAGGCGGTCAGTTCTATTCGTACCCTGGAGATGCAGGCCCTCACGGTGCAAAAAGAAGAAATGTCCAAAGAACAGGCGCTACCTGAACTGCTGCGTCGCCTAGAAAGTCTGCAACTCGAGCGTGAGATGGAAGAGACAGAATTAGCACGGCTACAAAGTGAAGAAACGGAGGCAAGGCATCAACGTGAAGCGCTTGAACACCGTCGAGCTGAAGAGCAAGCCATCCTGAGCCAGGCACAAGCATCACTTCGTGAACTTGATGAAGAACAAGAAGGTATCACCTCCCGCCTCAATGACCTGAAGATGAAGCATCACACGCTGAATGCTCAATGGAACCATGAACACAGCAATCAAGAACGATTAGAGCAGGAAGCTGAACAGCGAAACGTGCGCGTTCAAGAAATCGATCAACAGCTAGAGCAGTTGTTTTTGCAAAGTCGAACCAGCCAAGAGGCTCGATTCAAGAATGAAGCCGTGATTGAAGATTGTGGCACTCAGAAAGAATCAAAAGAAGGACAATTGCGTGATCTTCAGAATCAGCATACCGAATGTCTGGAAGAAGTTAAACGGCTGGATTCATTGATCGGACAGGCCAGAGAAACACTTGCGCACATTTTTAAGTCACGCGTGCCGATTGAAGGTCATTTGGCTGAAATGCGAACAAAACTTCAGGCTGTGGAGGAAACCCTGGCTCAGACCTATGACATATCCATCAAGGATCTCAAAGCCTCTCAGGCTGAGACACCAGACCATAACGCCCTTCAGCAGAGCGAAGAGTCAGCCGACAATCCTGATTCTTGGCGAGAGCACCTACAGCGTATCAGGAAGAAACTCGAACGTATCGGCCCCATTAATTTGGCTGCGATCGATGAGCATGTGCAGTTGGAAGAACGCTATCAATTTTTGTTATCTCAGGAAGAAGATTTAGCAGGGTCCATCCAATCTCTTCAAGAAATTATTCAGCGTTTAAACCAAACAACCAATAAGTTGTTTGCCGAAACCTTTAAAGAATTGCAAGTCAAGTTTAATGAGGTATTCTCGGCGCTCTTCGCCGGCGGACGGGCAGAACTGGTGCTGGTTGACGAATCAGCCGAACACTCTCCCGACTCCGAACCTGGCCAGTCCAGTGAAGAAGAACGCTCTCATGCCCTCAAGAAGGAACCCGGTGTTGACATTGTCGCCCAACCACCCGGCAAACGTTTAAAAAATCTAAGTATGTTGTCAGGTGGAGAAAAAACCATGACCGTGATGGCGCTGCTCTTCGCCAGCTTTCTCATCCGACCCTCGCCTTTTTGTGTGTTGGACGAGGTCGATGCCCCGCTGGACGAAACAAATGTCGTCCGATTCGGCCAATTTTTAAAACAGATGGCTGAGCGTTCTCAGTTTGTCGTCATTACCCATAATAAACGCACCATGGAGGTTGCCAATTCTCTATTTGGAGTCACCATGGAAGAGCCAGGAGTCTCCAAGCTGATCTCTGTTCGTCTGAATGAATTGCAAGAAGTTGGCTGAAACTCTTTTTGAGGAAGACTACGGTGCGTAGGTACACTGAGTGTTAATAAAAAGCCCCTACCTGAAATTTCAGGTAGGGGCTTTTTTAAATACCTTCTTTTATGAAGCGAGGACTAATTCCTTACGCCGCTCCAGACTTTTTCAGGATCAATTTCTTTGTCCGGATTAAGTTGTTTCGCTTTTTCCAAGAGAACATCCGTTGTCTCAGGAATTTCCGGATCTGGCACACAGCAATCATCAACCGGACATACAGCAGCACATTGCGGTTCATCAAAGTGCCCAACACATTCCGTGCAGCGTTCATAGGTAATGACGTACACCGTATCACCATCCCCTTGACCTTCACCAACCTTGAGGTCTTGTTCTTCCGCAGCACTGCGAGTCTCAAAAATAGCTTCATTGGGGCATTCAGGGAGGCATGCACCACAATTAATGCATTCTTCGGTGATCAGTAACGACATAATTCCTCCTTACACAGACAAATGAAAAGTATCGTCAATTGGATAATGTTTGGCGAGGCAGCAAATCGTTTCAATTTCTATTGAAATTCTACCTATTAAGCATGCGAAACACAAAAATATTGTAGCGGCTAAATTTTGAATGCGTCAACAGGACAGAAGACCTATGTGCTAAGCCATTCGGACCGACTGCTTGTCGTAAGGTAAGATGACTGATATTTGAATGAGAGTTGAGATTAGCAGTAAGATCTGTTCATTCCGCCATCATTTTTTCCTTTCCACTGTTACTGTTCAAGATGCCCCAACATCATGCCAAACCTTCGGTTCTTTCGGCCTACGGAGCCTTGACCACCGCCGCAATGGTCTGGGGAGGATCTGTGGTTGCGCAAAAAGTTGCTCTTGGTCCATTTTCTCCCGTCGAGACCTCGGTCTTTCGTGGTCTCGGAGCTTTGGCGATTCTTATCCCACTATGGTTATGGACAGAAGGTAGCCAACGGTTTTCAATAAAAGACTGGGGCGTTTTCGGCCTCTTAGGATTGGGCGTGTTAGGCAATCATCTCTTGGTACTCTTTGGATTGCAATTCATTGCCGCTGGGTCCGCAGGAGTCATTATCGGGGCCAGCCCAGCCATCACAGCTTTTCTCTCGTCAATCATCCTAAAAGACGTCCCACTCCGCGTGATTTGGGTTGGATGTGTGGTCTCCTTTGTGGGCGTCGTTATCATCACCGGACAAAGTGGGCTCGTGGAGAATGGATCTCATCCACTATTGGGAGGGACGTTAGTCTTCTTTGCTTTGGTAAGTTGGGCCTTGTACACGATTGGGTGCCGACGAACAATGGGACGCTTTTCTCCCCTCACCGTTACCTGGACGACTCTCCTGATGTCCTTAGTGCTTGAAATTCCTATCCTTGCCATTAATCATAAAATACTGGTAGCAGGTATGGATTCTGTGCCGATCTCAGGCTGGGTAGCACTAATCTATGTTATGGTGTTTGCCACAGCCTTGGGACAACAGGCTTGGCTCTATGGGGTAAATGGAGTCGGACCATCCCAGGCAGGGATTTTTGGCAATTTGGTCCCTGTTTCGGCCCTGATATTTTCGTTTCTGATTTTAGGTGAGCCGGTTGGCGGGAGAGAAATCGCTGGGGTAGGATTGATTCTGTCAGGCGTGTGGCTGGTCAATCAACAGGCTCAGAAACATGCAACAAGACATTCAGCGCTATCGAAGGACTGAGAGAGAGGAACAGGACTCATTATGTTGAAGGAACGGATAGAAGAAGTGACGCAGATGAATGAACAGTTTTATAAGGCGTTTGAAAATCTTGATGTTGGATTGATGGATTCGATCTGGGCTCATGAAGAATATGTCACATGCATCCATCCCGGTTGGAGCATTCGCGTGGGATGGCCCGCGGTGAGGGATTCATGGGTGGTGATTTTTAATAATACGTTCTCGATGGAATTTGAGCTCACTGAATTACAAGTGCAAGTGGCGGCGGACGTTGCCTGGGTGATTTGCACGGAAAATATTGCGAGTCGGGTCGGCGAATCTCCTCAACAGAGCCAGGTCGTGGCCACCAACTTATTTGAGCGAATTGGCGATGAATGGAAAATGATCCACCATCATGGCTCTCCCCTGATGGAATAGGGTCGGAACCAACAGCTGTCTTAAGAGGCGGTGGTATGCAAAACAGTGTCGGCCCATTCTTCGACAATCGTGTCACGCTCATCCATGGTCATTGCACTGTATTTCTTGAACATGCCCAGTCCACCCTTTTTTTTTCGCCACGTCAAAAACAATAAAAAATGTTCTTTGCAAATTGACCCCGTGCCAGCCGGTGCATAGAGAGGTTCGGTGCATCCACCAATTAAACAAGATTCGGTACTCATCTGATCTCCTTTAAAAGACTGATGGTTGTGTGTCCTTTAGAAGTATGCCGAACTAGAAGAACTGAAGGCAATCATTATGGTCTTAGGAGGCCCTCCATTCCGAGATCCAGTGAGCCAGACTCGGCTCCCTTGCGTTCTCCCGTATAAGGCGGGTATCGTAGGTTCCCTATTTGTCGGAACTGTCCGGACATCGGCTTATTTTATTGTGTCTCAGCAAAGGAGTGTGTGTTGTGTTGACAGCTAAAGATGTGTTTGAACAAACAAAAACGGCCGCCTTGGCTGCTACGGACGAGGACGAGAAGCCGCTTCAAATTGACTATGCCGCCCTCGAGGGAAAAATTGAACGAACGTTGGGGGGCCGAAACATTGAATTGCTCCATATCAATAAATTTCTTCCGGAAGGGTATGAAGATCAAGGTCGGTTCAATGTCCTTATTATGTCACGAGGGCATGTGTTGTTCGACCTGATCATTGGTGATTCCTATTTTCGATATGATGTCTTTTCCTGTCGTGACTTGGACAAGATTCAGCTAATCGATGGGACCTGGGATAATAAGGAAAACCGCACACAAGATATGTTTCTGAGCCTACGACTCATGCATGGAGACGAAGCTCATATTTTGTTGGCGCTGAGTGACGAGGAACGGGAACCCGTTTTGAAGTTTGCCGATAAAATTTCCCAAGGCCGACATCCCGAAAAATCATCCTGAATGGGTCTGTTGAAAAAGGCCGCCAGCGGCGTTCCCTGCCTTCGCCGGAGCGACTTCGCGCAGGCAAGCGGACTTTTTTGAACCCGAACCGCCCCGACGCTGTTGATTGCCAAGGGCTTCTTGGCAAAATGTGGCCGTTGATATCTTCATTGTTCAATACCCCCGCATAGAAGGTTATGGTATTTTAACTGACGAATTCAGAAACTCCTTCGCTCTTTCGGGAAAAAGCTTTGGAGGAAGGTAAAGATTCCTCAATAGCATAACCACTATTCGTCTGGAACTTGAGAAACCGACTACGGTTTCGTGAAGGGTAGAGCCGCAACAGATGCCGAAAGCTTCTTGTCTTCTGTTGCTATCTCTAATTGAGTGCCAGGTGGGGTAAAATCTCGCAACGGAAATCCTAAGGCAATAGGTTTTTGAAGAAGGGGGGAGAAGGTCGAACTTGAGACCCATCCAACTTCACGTGTCCCCGAAAAGAGTTTCGTGCCAGGTTCTGGAAAATCATTTTCTGTTCCTTCGATCACCAAACCGACAAGCCTCCGTTTAACCGACCCGTAGGTATCCATTCGGGCCACAACCTCCTGTCCAGGGTAACAACCTTTCGATAAACTAAAGGCACTCCCTTCTAAGTTGGCTTCAGGCGGCACGATCCGGTCATTGATATCCGGACCCAATCGAGGCAACCCGGCTTCAATTCGTGCTGTTTCACGTATCTCTCTCCCAATGGGTTTCAACCCTAGTGGCTCCTCTGTATTCAAAAGATGTGCCCACAACGATGGGAGCGTTTCTAGTGGCGCGAACAGTTCAAAGTCAGTGTTTCCCGTCTCATCGGTCTTGGCAAGAAAACCCTCTTTGCCTTCAAAGCTAAAAGACAATGATTGGAGAGATTCTAACTCCTCGACTTTTAGGCTTAAGGCTGTTTTCAGAATTTCTACAGCCTTGGGTCCGGTGAGAAGAAGGAGCCCATGGGTTTCGATGCCTTTGGCCATCTTGGCCTTTGTGCCATAGAGCAGAAACTTTCGAAAAGCGGTATATGTTTGCTCGCCGATCTCACCAACATCCTCAATCACCACTGCCTCTGGACGGATGAATACGCGAAAGTAAGACAGGATTTTCCCCTTATGATCCATAAAGGTAGAATATCGGCCTTGGCCTGGTTGGAGTGGAAGAATGTCTTGGCTAATGATGCTTTGCAGCCAGGTGATTCGATCGTCACCTGTCACAACGACTCTTCCTCGAGATGAGAGATCTGCTATCCCAGCACTCGTGTGGATGGCTTCGTACTCTGCTTGTGGGTCGCCATAGTGAGCGGGAAGTTCCCAGTCGTCATGAGATTGGAATATAGCTCCAACGGCCTGATGCTGCTCGTGAAGGGGAAGGGTTTTCATGAGGCAGTTGAGGCGGTGACCTCTTCAAACAAAGCCAGGGTTCTAGCCGAGAACTCATTACGTGACACCACTTTTTGAATACCCAGTTCTTTAGCCAATTGCCATGATCCGACTTCTTCATGATTGGCAAAGGCCAAAATAGGAAGCGATTCTGTTTGAGGTGAAGCTTTAAGAGCCTTCAAGATATCTGGTATAAGCAATCGGTCATCATTCATATTGACGATCATCCCGACAGGCTGACTCTGGGCGGCTTTTTCTTGCCAATCATCAGCATTGCGAATTCGCTCAAGTTTATACCCAGCAGGGAAAAATGCATCGCGAATTTTCGTATAGAAAAATATATCACTCACAGCCACAAGAATCGTTTTGGGTTCGCTCATAGAATCAGCCTTACGAATTGATTATTTGGAGGACTATAAAACTTTGCGCGTCGTCATTCCCGTGAAAACGGGAATCCAAGTTTGCTGAGGTTTTCTGGATACCGGCCTACGCGAGTATGACCAGAGTGAGAAAATTGTGCCTTCATGGCTTCACAGACAAAAGGGTCAATTCATTAATGTAAGAATACGCATCAACGCTTGCTTGGCCGCCTTATACTCGGGATTGAGGGCCAGCGATTTTTTGTAAGACTCGACAGCCTTGTCCCATTCTCCCTGCCGCTCATATACTCGCCCAAGATTCATATGAGGAAAGTTCGGGTTTTCATAGCGTTTGGCATTCATGGCTTTTTCCAGCCAAGGAATCGCCTCATCTAGTTGATTCAGTTCAATCAAATACACACCAATGTCATTGTACGGATTTCCGAAATCAGGATCTTGTTGAATCGCCTTGTGGCATTCTTCAATCGCT
The DNA here is from genome assembly GCA_965223295.1 of Nitrospirales bacterium. GTDB lineage: Bacteria > Nitrospirota > Nitrospiria > Nitrospirales > UBA8639 > Nitrospira_E. The sequence continues at coordinate 495,094 of CBDCWC010000003.1, forward strand.
TCATTCAGTTGCCCCATAAAGCTATAGGTCCAGCCTAAAAATGTATAAGCTTCTGCTGTTGGATGTGCATTTAGTGATTGTTTATAAGTCTCAACGGCTTGTTCCAATTGTCCCTTCATTTGAAGTTCGTATGCTTGTTGAAACAGATTCCAAGCGGCAATTTTGTCCTCTTCTTTTCCGTCGCCTTGATCGATGAAATCTTGTACATCCATAACGATGTCGTCATGCACTTGCCTTAAAATGTTCGCTACTCTCCTTTGAGTTTTTGACGAACCAGCTCTGCAGCACGTCGACCTGACAAGAGCATAGAACCAAACGCCGGCCCCATTCGAGGAGAACCATCAACCGCCGCAACAGCAAGGCCAGTCACGAAACAGTTGGGATAGATTTCCCTGGTGTTTTCCACGACAAGAGCCTCAGATTTGGCAATCCACATGGCTCCATTGCCTGGAACTTTTGTGTGGAGGTTTCTTCGATTGAGAAGATCCACCACAACAGCATCATGGCCCGTCGCATCCACAACGATTTGACTTTCAAGCGCGATAGGATCGACATGAATAATATCATGCCCCGCCATCTCTGCAGTGGTATTATTGACAACCACACCTTCCAATGACCCGGCTTCCCGCACAATGAGGTCCAACACGCGAGTCAAATTCATCACCTTGACCCCTGCTTCATAAGCTGCAGCGATGAGACGAGCGGTAGCATGAGGAGGATCGACTATCGTCATGCCATCGCATTCTTTAATAGGTTTGTAGGGTATCCCAAGTTGTTCCAAGATTGAGTCAGCTGGGGAGCAGATGGTAGCTTTGTTCATGAGGTAACCACCCGACCAAAACCCTCCTCCAAGTGCTAAACCCTGTTCAATGAGTAATGTCTTGAATCCTTGTTCAGCCAAATCTCTGGCACATAACAATCCAGAGGGCCCTGCCCCAACAATGATGACATCGCTTTCGATCAGTTGATCAAACTCTTTGTAATATTCTCGCGCGATGTGACGCGTGACATCACGTTCACGGAGGGGTGCCATTTTCATCTGACTCATATAGGCTCTTTCTATAAGAATCTCTTATAAATAAATCTCGCTGCCGGTCTTTCGAAACTCTTCTGACTTTTCTTTTAGTCCTAGCTGAATAGCTTGTTCATTTTCGACCTTTTTTTGCGCGGCATAATCCCGCACGTCCTGGGTGATCTTCATTGAGCAGAAGCTCGGCCCACACATGGAACAAAAATGGGCACCTTTGGCGGCTTGAGCTGGCAAAGTCGCATCGTGATAGTCACGAGCGGTTTCGGGGTCGAGAGATAAATTAAATTGATCTTCCCACCGAAATTCAAAGCGCGCCTTGGATAAGGCATTATCACGAGCCTGCGCCCCCGGGTGACCTTTAGCCAAATCGGCAGCATGGGCAGAAATCTTATACGCAATCACGCCATCTTTGACGTCTTCCTTATTAGGCAAGCCTAAATGTTCTTTTGGCGTGACGTAACACAGCATAGCGCAACCATACCATCCAATCATGGCCGCCCCAATTCCTGAGGTAATATGGTCATAACCAGGGGCTATGTCCGTGGTGAGCGGGCCTAATGTATAAAATGGAGCTTCTTTACAGGTACTGAGCTGCTTGTCCATATTTTCTTTAATCATGTGCATGGGAACATGGCCTGGGCCTTCAATCATCACTTGGACATCATGTTCCCAGGCAATATTCGTCAATTCTCCAAGTGTTTCTAATTCAGCAAATTGAGCAGCATCATTGGCGTCTGCAATTGAACCGGGGCGAAGTCCGTCTCCCAAACTAAAGGACACATCATAGGCTTTCATGATTTCGCAAATTTCTTCAAAGTGGGTGTACGTGAAATTCTCTTGGTGATGCGCCAAACACCATTTGGCATGGATCGATCCGCCACGAGAGACAATCCCTGTCATACGGCTGGCTGTCATGGGCACATAGGCTAGGCGGACGCCAGCATGGATGGTAAAGTAATCTACGCCTTGTTCGGCTTGCTCAATCAGTGTATCCCGAAACAGTTCCCATGTGAGTTCTTCTGGCTTCCCACCAACTTTCTCCAATGCCTGATAGATGGGAACGGTTCCAATAGGAACAGGGGAATTCCTGATAATCCATTCCCGTGTTTCATGAATATTCTTTCCCGTTGAGAGATCCATCACAGTATCGGAACCCCACCGAATTGACCAAATCAGCTTTTCGACCTCCTCTTCAATAGAGGACGTGACAGCCGAGTTCCCAATATTCGCATTGATTTTTACGAGAAAGTTTCGTCCAATAATCATGGGCTCGACTTCGGGATGATTAATATTGGAGGGAATGATGGCTCGGCCTCGGGCGACTTCGTCCCGGACAAACTCCGGAGTAATCTGAGAAGGAATGGCCGCTCCCCAGGCTTGTCCAGGATGTTGTTCAACGCCTCGCACGTCTCCTTTTTTTCTACCGACCTCAGCTTGTTCTTCACGCGTTTGATTCTCTCGAATAGCAATATATTCCATCTCTGGCGTGACGATGCCTTTGCGGGCATAATGCATCTGCGAGACATTCATACCAGATTTTGCGCGAAGGGGTTTCCGGCTCAAAGCAAAACGAATAGCATCCAGGCTGGTATCTGTAGAACGTTTGCGGCCATAGATGGAGGTGACTTCGGGAAGTTCCTCTACATCGTTGCGACTAACAATCCATTCTCTCCGCAAGGGATGCAGACCTTGGCGAACATTGATGCTAACCTCTGGATCGGTATAAGGGCCAGAGGGATCATATACGGTGATCGGTGAATTAGGGATAGGCGGTGCGCCGTTCGGCCTTTGGGTGGCGGTGAGGGTGATTTCTCGCATAGGGACACGAATGCTGGAATGTGACCCTGTCACATAGACTTTCCGTGATGCGGGAAACGGTTCAGTAGTCAATGTGGCCGACGGGGTTGCAGTCGTATCGGCCTTCACAGGCAGTATGTCTTGGTCTGTTGAAAGGGTCAGATCGCGATGTGGTGTATTCATGGAAAAATCCTTTCTCAGGATGACCGGTCAAAGTCAGGGGCTGTTGAAAAAAACCGCCAGCGGCGTTCTCGCTATTTTTCCGTCCTCACATAATGCCAGTATGCTCCGCGCGCAAAAATAGCTGCGGCCTTGCTGAACGGACTATTTTGAACAGCCCCGAGACCTCTAGCATGTTACGTCTCAGAGACTAAATGTGGCCATTGATATCATTATCATTCAACAGTCCCCTTCAAACGATAATGGCTGCCAGGAGAAGAAATAAAAAAGGCCACATTCGGTAAGAATGCGGCCTGAACTTTCGTACTTTCTTTGCCGCTTCCCTACGCTGGTATTATCCAGGTCAGGTATGAGGGTCGTCCAACTCTTGATTGGACATCTCAGCGAAAACGCTCCCCTAGCCTTTTTTGTCAATGCTAACGCCCCACCTGGACCTTGTCAATGAGGCGAGAGGGCTCTCTATTTATTAGTGACAGGTAGAAAGTCCCATGAAGTCTGCGCCTTTTTCAACTATGCAAGATCTGGTATGATACAAAGTTATCTCTTCACGTTCTTAAGTTTTTGGGGGGCTACTATGAGCCAACTATTGAACCCGACTAGTTTAGACATAAAAGAAAACGCTGCGGACGCTTCTAACAGTCCTGAATTACCTATCGCGGATTATGAAGACCTTTCCGCTGAAGAGCTTTTCGAGAGGATCGTGACAGCCAAGAAGACTCTGGGTGATCAAGTTTTGGTTTTGGGACATAACTATCAGCGGGATGAAGTGATTGTTCATGCTGACTTGCGGGGAGATTCGTTATTACTCTCCAAGTTAGCGGCTGAACGGTCAGAATTTCCCCATGTCGTGTTTTGTGGCGTGCATTTCATGGCAGAGACGGCTGACATCCTGAGCCGCTCGAAGCAAACTGTGATTTTGCCGGATTTGAATGCAGGTTGCTCGATGGCTGATATGGCCGCAATTGAGCAGGTAGATGAATGTTGGGACGCGCTCGGTCAAGTTTTGTCAGTTGAGGACATGGTCACACCCGTCGTTTATGTCAATTCAGCGGCCGATCTCAAAGCCTTTTGCGGTGAACATGGGGGAATCACCTGTACCTCGTCAAACGCCAAAGCGGTCATGGATTGGGCTTGGTCCAGAAGAGAAAAAATTCTCTTCTTCCCAGATGAACATCTTGGCCGGAATGTTGCCAACAAAATGGGATTTCCCAAAGATGAAATGGTCGTGTGGGATCCCTTTAAAAATAATGGCGGCAATTCAGCAGAAGCCATTCGGAAGGCACGGCTAATTCTTTGGAAAGGGCATTGTAGTGTGCATCAAATGTTCCAGCCGAATCATGTGGATTATTTCAGAAAGCAAAATCCTGGCATCCAAGTCATTGTGCATCCTGAATGTCATGAAGATGTGGTGAATAAGGCCGATTTTGTCGGATCAACGGAATACATTATTCAAACCGTGTCCAAGGCGCCAGCCGGAACAGCTTGGGTAGTAGGAACCGAATTAAATTTGGTGAACCGTTTGAAGGCAGACCAAACAGACAAGAAAGTCTTCTTTCTTTCGCCCATGGTCTGCCGCTGCGCCACCATGTTCCGCATTGATGCGCCGCACCTATGTTGGGCTATGGAAAATTTGGCTCAAGGACAGGTCGTCAACCATATTTCAGTACCAGATGACGAAAAGGTGCTCGCAAAGATAGCGTTAGAACGCATGATGGCCTTGAGTTAATCCTCCCTCCTTCCTTTCTCGATTGAGACCCTTTCCTGACTTATGAAACAGATGGTTTTAGTGTGAGCAAAATGGGGAGTGAGTGAGCATGCTGACATTCTCCTCCTTTGTAAGGAGGAGCTAAGGGAGGTAGAGACTGCGAACTCCCATTAGCTTTCAACATAATTCACCACGACTAATAGACCTTCTATGATTGTTGATTACTCTTACAATGAATGCTGTTTGACGGGTTTCTAGACCACGGCTAGAATGACGTGATGGTGAGATACGCCCCTGCGAGACTTTTGCATGGATTATAAATCAACATTAAATCTCCCAAAGACCGAATTTCCCATGAAGGCCAATTTGCCTCAGAAAGAACCAGAGCGGTTGGCTTGGTGGGATCAAGAGCGGCTCTACGACAAAATCCAGGAATCTCGTCAGAATCGTCCTTTGTATATCCTTCATGATGGCCCACCCTATGCCAATGGCCATATTCATATTGGACATGGACTAAACAAAATTTTAAAGGACATCATTATTAAATCCAAAACCATGGAAGGCTTTCGGGTGCCCTATATCCCAGGATGGGATTGCCATGGACTTCCCATAGAACATCAAGTCTCCAAACAACTGGGTTCAAAGAAAAAAGACCTCAGTGCGGTAGAGCTGCGAAAGATTTGCCGCGAGTACGCACAGAAGTTTGTGGGAATTCAACGGGATGAATTTCGGCGACTAGGAATTTTTGGCGACTGGGACCAACCTTATCTGACCATGGACCATGCTTACGAAGCAGCCATTGTGCGTGAATTTGGGAAGTTTGTGGAAAAGGGACGTGTCTATAAAGGGTTAAAGCCGGTGTTGTGGTGTACGGTGGATCAAACCGCATTGGCCGAAGCGGAAGTGGAATACGAAGACCACGTCTCTCCATCAATCTATGTGAAGTTTCCTTTTACGGCTTCACCGGCTGAGTTGAGTGCCGATCAACGATTGGAGCTGCCACAAGTTAAAGATCTCAAGGCTGTTTCAGTTGTCATCTGGACCACCACTCCGTGGACTCTTCCGGCCAACCAAGCCGTCTGCTTGCACCCTGAATTGGATTATGCGGTGCTTCAAGTTGAAGACGAGGCATGTATTGTTGCAGTGGGGCTGGAAGAAGCGTTTGTTAAAGCCTGTCAAATTGAGAAATTCAAGATATTGGGCAAGGTCAAAGGGGAAAAGTTTGAGGGCTGGACCTGTCATCCGCCATTGACCAAGAGAGAGGTGCCAATCCTCAATGGAGATTTTGTCACATTGGAACAGGGGACAGGCTGTGTCCATATAGCCCCCGGACATGGGATGGACGATTATCTGTTGGCACTGAAATACAACAAGCCACCCTTGCGCGACTTGCTACCTAATCAACAGCCTTTAGACATCCTCGTGCCAGTCAATAATGCAGGACGGTTTACAGAGGAATTTCCTGAATGTGAAGGGCAACCGGTTTTAGAGGCCAACACTGGGATTGTGGACCTTTTGCAATCGAAAAACCTGTTGGTTGGCGCAAAAAGTCTGGAACATTCCTATCCGCATTGTTGGCGGTGCAAGAAGCCGGTCATTTTTAGGGCAACACATCAATGGTTCGTGTCAATGGAAGAGTCCAATTTGCGCCAAGATGCTCTAAAGCAAATCGACCAAGTGCAATGGTTCCCCGAACGTGGGCGTGATCGTATTTATGGCATGATTTTGAATCGCCCGGATTGGTGTTTATCCCGCCAGCGTATGTGGGGCACGCCAATTCCAGTTTTTTCGTGTGAAGGCTGTGAAACGCCGCTAGCTGACCATAACGTCATCGAATATATTGGCATGCTCATGCAGAAGGAGGGAGCTGACATCTGGTTTAGTCGATCTGCTGTCGAATTACTTCCACCAGGAACGGCCTGTGAGCAATGTGGAAAATCTGCCTTTAAAAAAGAACATGACATCTTGGATGTCTGGTTTGAGTCAGGCGTGAGTCATGCAGCCGTGTTAAAACCTCAAGGGGACGACTGGTATCCAGCAGATTTGTATCTTGAAGGATCTGATCAACATCGCGGATGGTTCCATAGCTCGCTCTTGACCTCAGTGACCACCGACCAACGGGCGCCCTATCGAGCCGTCCTGACACATGGGTTTGTGGTGGATGGCGAAGGCAAAAAAATGTCGAAGTCGGCGGGTAACGTGATCACCCCACAAGAAATTATCAAAGAATCGGGCGCCGAAATCTTGAGGCTGTGGGTCGCGTCTCAGGATTATCAGGAAGATCTGCGTATTTCCAAAGACATTGTGAAGCAATTAATGGATGCCTACCGAAAGGTGCGCAATACCAGCCGATTTCTTTTGAGTAATTTGTTTGATTTTGAGGTCACACGTCACGCCGTGCCCCATTCTGAGCTGCTGGAATTGGACCAGTGGGCATTGTGGCGGCTTGAGCAACTCATTCACAATGTGAAAAAAGGCTATGCCCAATTTCAATTTCGGCAAGTTGTGCATGAGTTGGACTATTTTTGTTCCACGGATATGAGCGCGACCTATCTGGATATTTTAAAAGATCGGCTCTATACATTTCCGACAAACTCGCCTCTTCGCCGTGGTTCCCAGACAGTTCTGCACGAAATTGTCACAGCTTTAGCGAAATTGATGGCGCCAATTCTAAGCTTTACCGCGGAAGAAATTTGGCAAGCGTTGCCGGAAGCCAAGGAGCAAGGCTCAAAGGTAAAGAGTATTCATCTTGCAGAGTTTCCAACAGCGCGTGCAGTCTTTAAGAGTTCAGAGTTACAACAGGCTTGGGAATATCTCTTTCAAGTACGAAAAGTCGTTCAAGGCGCTTTGGAGAAAAAACGGCGAGACAAAGTCATTGGCTCGTCATTAGAAGGGAAAGTCATCCTGCAGGCGACAGAGCCACATGGTGCATTGCTAGAACGTTATCGAGAGGACCTTCCTGCAGTCTTTATTGTTTCTGAGGTGAAAGTAGAATCGATTGCTGAAATTGTCGAGCACAATCATGAATTCGTAGACACCACCCTGGGCCTGGCAATCAGTGTTGTTAAAGCTGATGGTCTCAAATGTGATCGGTGTTGGAACATTCGACATGATGTGGGGCGTCAGATCCAGCATCCCACCCTTTGCGCGCGCTGTGTCGAGGCTGTGTGAGCGAGACATTTCGTCGATACAGCATCCTGGCGTGTGTGGTACTGACCATTATTGTGGTCGATCAAATCACCAAAGCCTATATCGATAGTTCTATGCATCTCCACCAATCCATCTCGATTATCCCTGGATATTTTAACCTGACCTATATCCGCAATCCTGGCGCGGCATTTGGCATCATGGGGACCTGGAGTAGTGGGTTTCGATTGGTGTTCTTTTTTCTCACATCTGTGCTGGCGATGGGCCTACTCTTTACTATTTTCATGAGACTTGAGCCAGGGGATTGGTGGGGTCAACTCACGATTGCTTCAATTTTCGGCGGAGCCATAGGCAATTTTATTGATCGTCTCCAATATGGCGAAGTTATTGATTTCTTAGATTTCTATATCAACGGCTATCACTGGCCAGCCTTTAATGTGGCCGACTCGGCCATTAGCATCGGCGTCGTCTCGCTCCTCCTCCTCTTTGCCTTCGAAAAACGCAAACCCGACCTCACCCCCCAACAAGACTCCCAACTGTAAAAGGCATCATCCCACATTAGGGGTCAGACTCGAATTAATTAATTCGAGTCTGACCCCTATAATATAATTTCGTTTGACCCGAGATTAAGGAACGTTTATTTTTAGTGCAGGAAACATGGGAGCTATCTGTTCACCAATGAAAAATCTCAGGGGCATAACAATGATTTTCTCCCTTCCCCTACGGATCCTTCTCCTATTGATGTCCGCTGAGGTGAGTATAGGAGCCGAGCGACAGGAGCCGTCCAATAGGTGTCCTTCCTGGGGGATGCCCATTCATGTGCATGTCCATGGTGTCCGAAACTCGGAAGGTACGGTCAAGGCCGTGCTGTATGGTCCCGAGCCCGAAACGTTTTTAGTGAAAGGTAAGAAAGTCGATAAGGAGCGAGAACCAGCTGAAGCAGGGGCAATGACACTCTGTGTAGCGGCCCGCCAAAAAGGGAAGTATGCCGTGGTAGTCTATCATGACGAGAATGATAACCATAAATTTGATCGCAACTGGATAGGGTTACCCATTGAAGGGTTTGGTGTCTCGAATGATCCTACGCTTTTCTTAGCCCCACCGAGTTTTGAAGAGGCTGCTTTTGAATTAGATGATGAACTCACCCATGTCGATGTCGAAATGAAATATTAGGAGATTGTGGTCGTTCCAACTAACCTCTACATTTTCATAGTCATCGCCCCCTTTTGAGCCCGCCCTCTCACCCCGCTTTTTGCAAGGGGATATCATAAAAATAAACCGTGAACTATCTTTCAATGCTTTTGGAACCTATTTGGAACAACTACAGCTAGACACTACCGCAAAAAAATCCAAAGCGAACGAACGAAAAAAAACTGCCCCTGCTGAGTAGTTAATCAGCAGAGGCAGCTTAGGATAACGAGGAGGGTTAAACTCCTATGGTGATTTAGTCTTTGCTTTCATATGAACTTTCTAAATTCCTCTACCTCCCCTAGCCCCTCCTTACAAAAGGAGGGGGAGGGAGATTTTTGAGATTTAGAAGTTGATCCAGAGTTGGGTATAGCCCCAATCCTGGTCGTTGGTTGCACCACTTTCATCATTCTTCGTCAGATAATCTCCAGCAAAGAAGTGGCCGTAGCCAATCTGCCAACCAACCTTGTTATTTTGGAAGAACAAGGTGTAGACCACATCAATCTCACCACCGAGTGACTTTTCTTTGTTTCCAGCAGGTGTGGTTTTAAATACGGCCTGGTTGGCACCATACCAATTGTCGTCCCTATTGGCTAGACGCATGATATGTCCAGCCACTTCAAAGTGACTGTTGGCCGTTGGACGTAACTGCAAATTTCCACCGTAGGTCAACATATTCTGCCAGGACATCCTGTCCATATAGCCAAAGTGAATGTGGTTGGTGGGGAACAATTGACTAAAGGTTCCTCCGCATTTGTTGCCTCCAGCTGCATTACAACTACCATCACCTGTAGCATAGTTAAATTCCGCACCGATTCGAGGTTGCATGGGTACTGGGAATGTCACACCCGCATCTATATGTCCAGCCAACGCATTAATCCGTTCATTTCTGTTCCCACCGTTAGTACTAGCTGGACCGATTGATCCGAACTGCCAGTAGCCTTCCGCCGTAACATCAAAGATCCCTGGTTTGGCCGCTACACGGGCACCCACGGTATGACGGCTTTGGTTTTGAGGTTGTCCACCAGGAGGACTTGCACCTACTCCAATTGACCCATTTCCACCGGCACCCTGGGATGCCCCGCTTGCACCACCATCTTCAAAGATCCAGGCAGGTTCTACAGCTACGCCGCCAAACTTCATTGGCATTCGTACAAACCAGATATCACCATCATAGGTATCAGCGGATGGCGTTCCAACTCCGCAACCTCCAGCACTACCGGCACAGTTGCCTTCAGCCACTCGCAACCAGCCAGCTTCAACCGGGACGCTTGCATGGTTATAGCGGAACGTCACCCCATCGAAGGCAAACCCGACATTGTTCCAGTCAAAGTGCCCAAAGATTCGGTGATTCCCCCACACCATTAATTGCCGACCCGCCTTCATACTCAAATTAGGTGCTAGGAAATTCCTGACCAACATGAACCCTTGACGGAGGAACAAGTCTGATCCTGTTCCATTAGGATTGATCGCTCCACTTCCTGCGTCAGGATCAACGGTTCCCCAATTGTGGGAGACTTGAGGTTGAGCAAAAAACACTACATCCGGAGACAAGGCATAGTGAAAGCCCAGCCGGATAAGTTGTTGTGTGAAGAACGAAGATTGATTATCAGCATCAGCAAACTTATTATTTGCGTTCGGTGCTCCGCTCACCCCAAAACCACCTTTTGATCTGAATTCCGGTCGCACACGCATATCCCCAGAAATCGTCAATTTCGTAGGGTCCCACACTGCACCAGCCGGTGGATCAAAGTTGTGATAGGGCACCAAATCCGGAATGGCCCGCGGCACAGCCGGGACATTCGTGTTTTTGTCCGTGGCCGGCGTCGTTTTCTGAGCAAAGCCCGGCGCGGCAGACATGGCCACAAGCAAGGCTGCTGCGGTCAACCTCGTAAAGGTTCGGTAAAAAGTCCTCATTGCACTCCTCCTGTTAGTGAAAACCTTTGTGGACTCGATCTCCATCACTATCAACACATCTCTTAGAACTGATGGCGTCTCGCGTCCCCTTCCGTTTTGAATAATTTGTGCCTTGTCTCATTCAAAGCACTGGTTTTTACATCACCCTTACGGCCGCCCCAACCACGATTGGGAATTTGCCGCATGGGAATATAGTGCTAAATAGATGCCAATTGATAAAAAACCTTCTAAGTTATTAAAAGATAATGTTTTTTCGATAACTCGGCAGAAACACCATAGCTAAGAGTTATCGCTTGAATGCTACGATGGTTGTAAAAACCCAACACTAAAAGAATTGTGTGTTTGTTTTACTGAGGCTACAGACGAGTGGTTGATTCACTTCTCTGGGGAGAATCTTGTTTCGGCACAAATGAAAAATAATACCGGTGAAAATGCTAACTGCTAACGCCACCCCCAAGAATTCTCCTTAGCCTCTCCTCCCCATTTATACAGGCCGCGATCCTTCAGGATCAGTAACTTGATCGGTCGCCCCTTTGATTTCTTCTTCTGCTTCCTTGATCGTTGATTCAAGGTCTTGTTCGACAGATTTTAATTCCTGCGTAATCATATTGATTTCTGGTTCAACGGATTGACGAAGATCATCTGTCGTTTCCTTAAAACCTTTGACGGCTTTCCCCACTTGCTTTCCAATTTCCGGCAGTTCTTTTGGACCAAAGAGCATAAAGGCAATGACCAGAATGATCAAAATTTCCATTGCTCCTAAGCCGAACATAACCTTGATCTTGCATCCTTACCGTGTGACCGGGCACACAGAGTGAGAAAGTTTCGTACGAAGGTGCTTGGTTTCCTGTACGTCGCCTAGCCAGATTCACCGTGCCGGCCTTCTGTCCTATCCCTGTTTGGGCTGCGTGGATTCTACTGGTTGCTGAACGGCAGCTTGCGGCTCGTGAACCGGTGCCGCTTGTGGATGACCGGCAACTTGTTGAGGCTGAGGAGGGGCTTGAGTCTCATCGAGATCCTCATTGGGCGTCACGTCTAGAGCATCCGCTTCCGCCACGGACTTTTTGAAGCCTTTAATGGCCTTTCCAAGCCCTTCACCCAACTGAGGGATTTTCCCCGCACCAAAAATAATGAGTACGATGATGAGGATGAGCAACAGCTCCATCCATCCAAACGATCCAAACACCGACAACCTCAATATTGTATTAACAAAAAAACACGACCTCTAAAAAGTTCGCGGGATTATACACAACCTGCTGAAAAAAATCTACCTTTCCCTTTCCCCATGAAATTTCTCGAATGCTTTTCAAGACAAAGACAAACGATACCTGAAAACCCTCTAATCGTCGGGCAATTAATTGATAGGATAGCCCGGTGAGATTTTTTTCTGTTATCTATCTTTCCACAGAATATTTTTTCACATCAATGTATGTAGCCCGGGAGGATAATACAGTCTTCTTACACAATCGGTTTTATTGGCCGCTAAACGAGAAATGTGTGTAGTCGACTGGCTGAGGAGGAAATTGCAGCATCGCCTTAATGCCTTCGAGATCATAGCCTAGCTTTTCCAACGCAGGCATGGCGGCTCGAATTTCAGTTTCCGTCAGATACGCAATGGTATCTGGCACGCCATGACGGGGTAACCGTTGAAGCAGAGCTTCTAATTCCAACCGTTCTTTGGCTGGGGTACTTTCACTAATTGGGAATTCAATATGACGGTGATAGGGAGACCGATAGGTTTGGTTGACGGCTTCTAACGTGCGCAGAATAAAGGCATCTAACTCCCATGGCTCGCCTTCAGGTGGATAGGGATGTGATGCCAGCAAATCCATCACGCTCAACACATGCGACCCAAGGCTCCTGGATACAAAATCCCGTTGTGATTCAATAAGACCTGTCTGAATTCCCAAATGCATCGCCACACCCTGCAGCAATTGAAAATTCACCATAAAACTGAATTGGCCGCCTTGGACCGTGTAGCATGGCTTTTCGGGATCATTGAGCACGCGAGGATCCGCCGTTCCCGCATCAAAACTACTGAACCCTATCGCATCAGTGGCGAGAAGCCGCTGCGCTTCCTTCAGACTTTGGCAGGCGCCCATGTTATACGGCACCAACACTTCCTCATCAATCCCTTTGAGAAATTCCGTAACCGTTCGACGAAACGGAAAGCCTTTGGCATCAATCGGCTGATACTCCCGTTCCCAGACTAAGTCCCCTAAAAACGAAGCAAACGTGGGAAGCGTTTCGAGATCGGCTTTATCAAACGCTTCGACAAACTTTGGCCAATCAGGAAAGTCTACTAGCCGTTTTTCATTTAAGTTTGGACGAAGCTGCTCTTCCTTGATCTCCCCGTCTTTTCGAAGAACTAACTTCGTGGGCAATTCGCTCCACAATTCATTACAAATAATGCGATCAACGGAGCCATCCTCAACTGACGCCAAGTCTTCTACGGCTCGACATTCATACCTAATGCGCTCCTTGTGCTTGGCCAAATCAACATTCTGCTTGGCTTGTTCCAGAAGCAGAGGCTCTTGCTCAAGGCACATGTATTGAATTCTGGGGAATAGCACCTGCTCTTTGTCTAGTTCCTGAAGACGGTCCAAAAAACAAGCGGCCAAATTGCCATTGCCAGCACCCCACTCCATGATCATGAGATGACCGGAACTTCGTTCTTTTTTCTCTGCCGATTTTTCTCTTGCCGCACATTGCCGCCAATAATCCTCTGCCAGCGCATACCCTAGGCGAAAGTCTGCTGCCGCAAACGTCTGATAAAATTCACGTACGCGATTTCCCAGAAGACCGTAAAACAGACGATTGATGTGCGCTTGCCAGATATCGACCGGTTGAAAATCTCCCACAAGTTGGGGAAGGGCATCTGGGTCTTTAGCGGTTGGTACGTTCATAAAAATTAACCTATCAGCTTTCTAACAATCATGAATAATCGTCGGCCTTGATAGCATAGATAAAAATGCGTAGAAACGGCAAAAATTTTAGCAAAGGCCCTTTTCAGGCCGCAAGGTAATAAATGAAAGAAGGCTTGACCGGAGTCCATCAGCAAGAGTACAGATGTGAAGCCCCCTCACAGGCATAGATCTATTGACCGCTCACCATAACTGGCATGAACTAACTTCATGATGTACCCGCGGACTTTTTTGATACACAGCTTAAGCTGGGCGCTCTCTATCTTTTTCGTAATAATAAGCTTGCCTTGTTGGGCCGAGGATGCTCAGCTCACTGCACCCCCTTCTGTCTTTCTGCCGAACGAACAGCAACATGGCTTTGCAGAATTTGACTCGCCGCCTGATTTTTTTAAAGATGAAGCGCCAAACGAAAACGTCGCTCCATACAAAGGCTACTCCGATTCACCACAACTCCCAAGCTTTGATCATAGGCCCAGCGGGCTGTTTGAAAGTTTGGTCTTTGCTGAAAGCTTCGAGGAAGACCGAACCATTCGGCGCGGACATATTCTTGTCCCGGTTAACCCCACTGATACCTTCGCACCTACGGCAAAAGCCGTGCACCTCGTGTTTGCTGTCCATGAACATTTGGCTCCGTACCAAATCATCGGGCGCCTCTTTCCAGAAGAGGTTCCAAATATGAATCCCAATCAATGGATCGATGAAGATCGTGCCGATTTAGCTTTGGAAGATGAAAGTGGGTATCTCAAATTCTTTGCCCCAAATGGATCGTGGCAACCAGGCCGCTATCGAGTCGACATCTACGTGGGGTACATGGTGAACTCCCTGAATAGAATGGGAACCATGCGGTTTTTGGTTCAACCTGAGGTCCTACCATCAACAGTAGCCCCCTAGAGTTTTTCCAGATTCTTGAATGAAATTTTCTTGTGCTTTCTTGACGCATCTCCATAATTGCCGTAAGGTGTTTGAGGGGTTTACCCTAAGAAGAAATCTTCTTCTTTTTCATAAAGACATTCCAAACATCTTGAATCTTTTTTGATGAATCGTCACCTTCAAACACTTTTTGTTTTTCAGGACCCCTTGTGTTAAAAAAAAGCGGCGGCTATTTGCTGCTCTTCATTTTTATCGGAGGTCTGCTGGGAAGTATCTTAGGAGAAATTCTGCAGGTCGTTTCTCCACAGGGAACAGTCCAAAGTATTTTTGGAGAAGCCCTTAGCTTGGGACTGGACCCCCCAGTGACCGTCAATCTTGTCTTAATCAAACTTACGTTAGGTTTTCTCCTCAAAATTAACCTACTCAGCGTCCTCGGCATGCTTCTCGGCGCGTATCTCTATAAACATATTTAATGAGAAATCATAAATCATTTTTAGGGGTCAGACTCGAATTAATTGTGCCTGTCTATTCAAAAAATACATAATGTGAGCAATTAATTCGAGTCTGACCCCTAAATGCTGGGACAACACGAGTGGCGGACCGCTTCACAGCTTAGAAGCAGTGCTTCCTGACAAAAAGAAATGCGGCTACTCCGGTTCCGAGCAAGAGCAAAGAACTCGGTTCAGGGACAGCCGTATTAGCCGAGGGAGTCATTGTTGGAAAATCTGGCACGCCTGCAGGGGTATTTGGCCCCTGGATAGAGGGAGGAAGAGGAAATGCAAATTGATCAGTGTCGACAGAAAAGGAAAACTGTTGCCCTTGCCCTAATGAACCTCCATTCAAGAACTCCATGTTCAGGGTTCCAAACAAATCACCACAAGGCTCAGCAACTCCATCTTGAATACAGTTTGTGTCTCCTTCGAGTACCACTGGCTCAGAAAAGGTGGCCTGTACATCCAATCCTGCGTCTTCACTCAGCAACGTTAAAACTGAGCCAAACCCAGAGGCTTCAGTGACCATAGGATCGTCAACAATGTCAAAGACGGTGTTTCCAGAAATTCCATCTATGGAAAACCCAACAACCTCATTCTCTGATTGATTGGTGAATGTCCATGGAGTGCCTAGCTTCGTATCCCCGGCTTGTATAAAGGACCAGCTTGATTGTTGTACACCGCCACTCGTAGTGCCAATTTCGTTCCAGGTTCCCGTTGTTGTGGTATTATCAACAAAAAAGATTGTTAATCCAATTCCACCCATCTCATTCCCGGTAATATTAATATCAATCAGCCCTGTGGCAGTTTTTGGATTACTCAAATCTTCCAGAACCGTAAGACTATCAGCCCAGACCTGAGATAACCCGATCGGGCCTAACACCAAACTAAAAATAAGTGCTGAAAAAACATTCCATTTACGTGCCATGGCTACGCTCTCTGCTTGTTATTAAAGGAATAAGATAAAAAAGATCATATCCATTTTGCATAAAATAAAGCAAACAATATCCTCACTGTCCTGGGCTTTGCTTATTTTCTCCAAACCCAAAAATTTGAGTTTATAACTGCCAAAATGAAAAAAGTATGCGTTATCAACAGTTTATGAAAATAATTATAGAACACTACTGAATTTGAATACTTCCGCCCTGCTGGACTTCTAGAATCGCAGACCCTGGTGTCACATTAACCGAATTGACACTGCCATCGGCAAAGGTTCCTGCATCAACAAAAGGGTTAAATCCCGATGGAGCACTGAAGTTGGCTGGATCTCCAGCAACCATTAAACTTGGGTCAGAAAATGGAGCAAAACATCCCCCAGCGCTACACAAGTTATTGGAGACATTCACCATATTGGTCCCGCCACCAAAGTCCACCAAAGAACCTCCAGCCAAGGAGAATAAAGATCCTGCTCCAGTCACACTCACAAAGACTCCATTAATATTCGCCGTACTATTTCCTTGCAAGGATAATAAGGCTCCATTGGTGACTAATAACTGTGCCCCATCAGCCACAGTAAATAGATTCCCATTGGCCGTGAAAGCACTCGCATCCAGCCGAACCAAGGCATCTCCAGTGACAAGGTTCGCGACAACTTTGGCGTTTTTCCCTCCAATTTGCCCAAAATCTGAAGTCGTTTCCATAGTTCCCTGAATCATTGCTAAAATCGGAGAGGACGCTTCTAAGAGGGCTTGATCCAAGACCCCGGTCTGTCCAGCAGAAGCGGTGGATGCAACCACAACTCCCGTTTCAACCTCGGCAGTACTATCGATTATCTCCATGATCGGAGGAGTATCTGGACGGACAATATTATTGCCATTGGTGCCTTTTCCTATGACCGGGGAATTTTGAGGCCCGGTCAACTGCGAATCCACAATGGCGAGTAATGATGTGGAAACAGATTGATTTGCAGACGGTTGAATTCGACTACCATCCAAAAGGGCTAAGCCTCTGTCTTCTAAGCGGACAATCGCTGGATCTCCAGGACTTCCTGTGAAGGATAAGGCCGAACTCTCTACGGTTGTTCCGACAACGGACCCTGTCCCTGAAAATGCGCTTGCCGTGGATTGTTGTCGAGCTAAGGATACAGCCGTGTTTACCAATACAACTCCAGTATTTAGCCCAACCTCTCGAGTTGCGCCAGGGAGTCCTAGTGCAGGGTCAATTGTGGAAGAACTTCTTGCCTGAATACTGCCATCAATCCCAGCATCGCTCTCTGGATTTCCAAAGGTTCCTTGATCCCCTACAGCCAAAATAATTTCAAAACAGTCTAAGAGAGATGAGCATGATTCGACTGCACCACCCTCAGGGACAATATCATCCAAATTAGCATTGGGACTAATGGATGTCGATCGGGCAAATTGAGCAATCTGGCGAGCTTGACTTTCCCGGTCCAGCCCTTCAACCCCAAGCTGAATGGCCGGAGATGCAGGTTGATTAAAACTTGTGAATTGAAGTGGGAGTTTTTGATTAGAAGGAGCGGCTCCTCCAGTCGGGGATAGCGAACTCACGACCAAGCTACTCGTCGGTGGGATTCCCTGATGCGGGGCATCCGCTCTGATTCCACTATCAACCATCACTAATTCCTTGTTCGCCACAAAATTGCTGTCGAGAAATAACAACGAACCAATTCCGCCACTAACACCTAGTGGTGGCACTAAAGTTGCGAGACTTTGCACATTTGAACTCGGGCTAGGACTGCCCCCCGACCCACTTCCCCCCGGTCCTCCTAAAGGTGGCATACCTCCACCAACATTGGGTCCTGGACTGACTCCATCGAAGCCCGCACAAAATTCTGGAGTCCCAGTACACGGCAAAATGCCAGGATCAGGAGAAAGTCCTCCAGGTGCATTGGCCCCTTGAATCGCTCCAGCTAAGGAAAGACCCGTTGTCGCTAAAATAATATCTTCATCCACTTCACCTTTATCAGCTTCCGAACCGAGCAAGGCTTCTTCCAATGCTAATGCCTGCTTCATCTGTTTTTTGGCAATCTGTTTTTTGGCCGACTCGGGAATTTCACAATGTTGACCCACCGCACAGATTGCACGCCAATCAGCTATCTGAGACTGATCACCCATCGCCCGCAATGCTCCATTAAAAAACCCAACACATTGCCCGGCAGGAACCTCTTTCTGCTCCAAAATTCCATTTTGTGCCCCGGGATACTCGACCTGCAAAGAACCCTCTCTAACACAAAATGTCTCCAAGAGAGCCACATTTTCAACTGAAGATGATTGCGCCAGGAGACTAGTGCGAACCACAAAAGATTTATGTGGCTGGGAGGGCTTTGCTGACTCTCCTAAGGTTGGCTGTACTTCCGCAGTAACCAACCCACCCTGAGTTATGGCACGAACATTGGGAGTAGAAAGCGTAAGTGGAGTACTGGATGTTCCTTTTAGTGGTTGAGACCATTCTGCTGCTCCTACATTTAACATCACAGAAAGCCCGTCTTCAGTCTGTTGCCTTAAAACAGCCTCAGAATATTCCTGCAAGGTGATAATGCCTTGGTTTCCCAATAGCAGCTCAGCAACTGATTCTTCTTCCGTGGCAATCACATCGCCACCCTCAAGAAGCGACCGGTATTTCGGTGCATACCCGGGCCTATTATTGGTTCCTGGAGTTACAGTTACCACGCCCCGTAACCCAGCAATAATAGTTTGGGTATCTAACGCCTCTTGAGCAAGAGCTTCGAATGTTGGAAGAGCTGCTATCCATGACGGTCCAATAATTTGAAGGGCAACCAAGAACGATAGAAGAATTTTGTAGCGAATCATAGAGTTTCCTGGGGTTCTTGTATTCATAGGATTTTTTAAACCTTTTGAGGGTGAGGCAAAAAAGTGTCCGTCCTTCTGTGAAAAATACATTAAATACGCTTAAGGGTTTCTATCAAATTCATCAACTTCATGTCCATTACACGAAAGAGGGGACTGTATTATGAGTTCCTCTTCTTTCCTCGCACGTTCCACCCATTTGCTGGATCACCCAATATGAACTGTTTGATTTTACATCATTACACTTAGGTTTTTCATCTACTCCTTTACAAAAAACCTGTTGGAAATTTTGAGAATACATTTCTCTGTTCGATGAAATTTTTCGATTAATCGAGGCACGATTCAATTCTTCTCCCCGTACCACCGACATAACTAAACATATTTATTTTTTAAATTTTCTTATATCTCGTGATGGACAAAATAAAGAAAACATGCCCTGCAATCTTGAAAGGGCTTTTCATTCTAGGCGGGATTTGGCTCTGCGGACTGAACCTTACTGGTTGCACTCAGCAAGGCCGGTATATGGAAACCCATGAGATTTCCAATCTAAAAGTCGTCTTTTTAGATACGGCCAGTTTGCAGGATTTGTGGGAATCCAAGACGGGAGAACCTGGCACTCAATTTCAGCCCTGGCTTCGCGGAGATTTAGCCTCAGTCAAAACGGTTCGAGGATTTTACGATTTTTCGACCGAAACCTTATATTGCCCAAAATGGAATTATGAGGTGTGTGGACACGAACTCCATCACGCGGCTTTAGGCCATTTTCATTCCAACAAATAACCTCATCAATAATAACCCTGTCCGGGACCTTACTTTTTTTCGATTACTCCTCAGCTGCCGACTGAGATGCCTCGATCAAAAAGGGCGCCAACTCCTTATACCTTCCTCGTAGGATCCCCGTATCGTGATCCCACGCCTCGAGAAAGATCGCAAATCGCGCTTTGTCGTAAGTCCCTGGCATCCAAGCCATCGCAAAGAGATTTCCCTCATCCGCCCAGTACAACTGCATGACCGAAAGTTGCTTAGCCAAGGAATTGGTCACTTGATAGCGAGATTCTTCATCCGGTTGCGGTGGTTTTCCAGGAAATCCCGTTTGCACCCGGATCCCTCCATACGCATAGGTCAAAAATAAGTGGATCTTGGAAGAATGCTTCGCCCGTATCCCGGCTTCAACCAGATCACATTCGTAACCAGAGAATTCTAAATGCTCGATAAGAGGGTCTTTCTTTGGAAACGAGGGTTCGGAGGATTCGGCCTGGACTCCAGAACAGCCAAAAAAGAACAGAACACTGCACACTAACACCGCGATGTTCTTAGCTTGTTTTCGACCGTCGCGAGATACATGAAGGTTCCATCTATTTGGCACAATCACCGAATTCCTCATCAAAGCACCCTCATAGAAAAACTCACGGCAAGGTATTTTTTGGCGGTTTTCATGTCCTCTCTACCTCTATCCACAACCCAAAAAGCCTCTTGACAACCTGTCAAACTTCCATTCCAAAATTGACAAATCTCCCCGAATCCTTGTAAACCCTTGTTCTCATTGTAAACATCGGTCTAAGCTATGTAAATTTTTCGCTTTCAGGACATTCGTCACCCGATGAGCGCCTAACATCATCATGCAACAATAACCTTCTACATTTTTCTTCTCAAACAGGAAATTGGTTATGCACAATTCTCGCCTTCAACAGTTATTTTGTTTCCTCTTCACTTTTCTCGTTTTAAGCCCGGTCAGCGTAGGAACCCCCACGGCATGGGCACAACGGGCAGACGCTAACGTTTTAGCCGCCAATGCCGCCATTGCTTATGACGATAAACAATACGATAAAGCCTTAGCGCTCCTTGACCAGGCCATTGCCCTTGACCCCCAACATGAACGCAGTCTGTTCTACAAAGGGTTAGTGCATCTTGCACAAAAAGACCCACAAAAGGCGATTGTCTCATTGGAAACCGCGCATCAAATTCGCCCAGACGATCTGGACATTCAACATCATCTGGGCGTGGCCTATTTTGCGGCAGGAGAATATGACAAAGCCCAGCCATTTCTTGAGACCACTTACCAACACGATCCTTCTTCCGACAACATCGGATATTACGTGGGATTTCTCCGATATCGAGATAAGAAATATGGGGAGTCCGTCGAGGCTTTTGATAGTAATCAGTCATCTGATCCCGACATCCGGCAATTAAGCGCTTTTTATCGAGGCTTAGCCCTCGGAGTTTTAGGACTTCCCGGTGAAGCATTAACAGAACTCGAACAGGTCCAGCGCACTCAAGCCATATCTCCACTCACCCAATCGTCTATCCGTATTCGTGAAGCTCTGTCAGCGGGTCAAATTTTTGGTACAGAAAAACGATTTCGGTTCCAAGTCAGCGCAGGCATCTTCTATGACGATAATGTCCCGATCAACCCAGACCGGGTGAACACGATTCCTGTCCTGAATCCTCCTAATGATCCCAACGTTGTCATCGATAATCTTCGCCGTCGAAAAGACTCCACGCTAGGATTCTTGGCTTCCGCACGCGCTGACTATTCAGTCTTCAGACAAGGCCCCTATGAGGCCACGGCCACCTATTCGTTTTTTCAAACGGTCAACGGCAGCGGACTAGATGCATTTAATGTGCAGAACCACCTCGTCGGAGCCGCGGGATTTTATCGAGGTGTTGCTCTCGATTTCCCGTATCAATTAGGGCTACAGTATACCTATGACTATGTCTTTCTAGACGGAGACGGCTTTCTCTCCCGTCATACTCCCACTCTCAGTGCAACGGTACTGGGACCAACGGCGACCATGCCTGGCCTTGGTGTTGTAGGAAATTTAACCACATTCTTGTATCGCTACCAGAAACAGACGTTTTTCCGCGAAGCAGGGAATACAGACGAACGATTCAAAGGTGATCTTCGCGATGGATACAACAATATGTTGGGCGTGATTCATGCCTTTCGTCTCGCAAATGATAAGCTGCTGCTTCGTCTCGGTTATCAATATGACAACCAAGTGACTGACGGTGTGACGTTCGCCTACCGAGGCCACCGTTTGCTAACTGGGGCACAAGTCCAGCTACCCTGGGGCAAAATGTCGCTGCGCTATGATTATGATGTTCATTGGCGCAACTATAAGAATAAGCAAACCACCTTATTTTTTACCGACAGGGATGGGAAACTATCCAAACGAGACGACATTCAGCAGACTCATCTCGTGCAACTCACGAAACCACTCCCCCATAATTTTTCACTGACCGCGCAGTATCAAGGAATCCGTAGTGAATCAAGCATTCCCCTCTATGATTATTCTAAAAATGTATACAGTTTGATTCTCACTTGGACTTACTAGCCCTTCTTCTTGAGTACCCGGTGACCTAAGAGCCAGACGGTCACCGGGATTCCTATCCAAACTAACTCGCTGAAAATCACACCTAAGCCCGACGACGAAAAAAATTCTGATACCCCTATGGGAGACACAGCAATGGGTCTCCAGGGGAAAAAATATCGTGTGCCATCAAATGGCGCTAAAAAGGCAATGCCCAGCCCTCCATTCGTCAACGCATCCAGCAGACCATGAGAGAGGGTAACAAGGCCGAAAAAGAGAGCCAGGATGCCATATCGACGGTTTCGCCAGGACAATGCTGGCACCACTATTCTCGGAACGATGATCCCGACGAACATCGCAAAAAAAATGGAATGGGTGATCCCTCGATGGCCCAACATGTGTTTGTAAGGAATTCCCAGCACGAATCCAACAACATCAGCATCGGGTAAGACAGAGCACAAGGCCGTCAGCACCCAAAACCGAGGAGAATACCATGCAGGGTCCAGGGTTTTGCCCATGGCATACGCCACGGCAATATGTCCAAACGCTGAAGCCATCTAAAATAGTCCCTCTGCAATCCTTCCTGATATCATCAGGGCACCTCTAAAAACTGATGATTTTTTCTGATGGCAAGGAAGCCGCGCGCGGAAAACCCCAGTGTATGGGCCAATACATGAGAATTTGAGCACGCCGCTGACGCCACGATCGGGAAAAAGGACAGTTTTTAGAGATGCCCATAAATATTCTGAATGGCATCAACCGATGTAAAAATGGATTTCCCCAATTAAGCAAAAACTGGAAGACAGCACCCTCACAACCATGCTCTCAAGCATTCGCAACCTTTGCAAACGCAGGCACTCTGGCCAATTCATATCTTCATTGCCATCTACAGTAACTAGTGGTTCCCTTTTGCTGGTATTCAGCCTATTCATAGGCTGCTCCCCGATTGCTAAAGATTCTACCGATCAACCAGACTCGCCCCCGGACTCAACCCATCACGCGAAACAATCCGAAAACCATTCATGGAACCGTACTTCGCAGTATCTCACGATGCGGGATGGCGTCAAGATTGCCGTAGACCTCTACTTACCTGGCGGCCTCCAGCCTGGACAACAGATCCCCACCATCATCCATCAAACGCGCTATTGGCGAGCTATCGAATATCGCTGGCTCTTTGGACTCTTTAAAGATGTCCGCCCTCGGGGGACAATGGGAAATTACGCCGAGCAATTTTTACGGCACGGCTATGCCTGGGTAGATGTGGATGTGCGTGGATCCGGAGCCTCGTTCGGCACACGGCCTATCGCCTATTCTCCAGCGGAAATTCGAGATGGCGCCGAAATTGTCGATTGGATTATTGCTCAACCATGGTCAAATCAAAAAGTTGGAGCCATGGGCATTTCCTACAGCGGCGGAGCAGCAGAGATGCTACTCGTTAACCAACATCCCGCAGTCAAAGCAGTCGCCCCTATGTTCTCTGGATTCGACTTGTATTCCGAAATCGCCTTTCCAGGCGGCATCCATTTGAAGTGGTTTACCGAAACTTGGACGTATATCAATGACCAGCTCGACCACAACAAATTACCTTTTGCCGGATGGATGATCAATCTGATTGTGCAAGGCGTCCACCCGGTTGATGATGACCCTGACCATCAACTACTCACTATGGCCGTGAAAGAACATGAAGCAAACTGGAGTCCTTTTCACGAAGCCTCTGGCCTCACTTTTCGAGACGACTCCCCGCCTTCTCGACAAGCTCCGACCATTGATGCATTGAGCCCCAAAACCTATACAAAAGAAATTGCCCAGTCTGGCGCCGCGATTTATAGCTATAGCGGATGGTTTGATGGAGGGTATAGCTTGGCCGCCATCAAGCGGCATCTGCATCACAAGAACCCTAACAATCAACTCATCCTAGGCCCCTGGGACCATGGCGGCAAGCGTCAGATTAGTCCCTACACGATAGGACCAGCAACATTTGATCACCCTCAAAAACTCATCCAATTTTTCAATCGACATCTTAAAGACAATCATTCTGGCATGCATCGTGACAAACCTATTCAGTATTACACGATGGGAGCTGAACGATGGACGACCACAACGCAGTGGCCTCCACCATCCATACCCACACATTTCTTTTTCCGTGCGAACAGCAAACTTTCCAGGGTACGACCACCAAAGGATTCCCTAACTGACCGCTATCATGTCAATCCCACCGCAGGAACCGGCCCACATTCCCGATGGAACACCCTGGTCGGCATTCCTTTGGAAAACCCTTATCCGGACCGCCAGAAACAAGACAAAAAGCTGCAGCTCTATACAACCAAGCCGCTTCAAGAAGACTTGGAAGTGACAGGGCATCCTGTGGCTACAGTCTACCTCTCAGCCAATACCACAGATACCACGCTCTTTGTGTATCTGGAAGATGTCACACCAGACGGACAGGTGCATTATGTCACAGAAGGTGAGCTACGAGCCTTGCACCGAAATTGGCAGCCTGTCGAAACCAACACAGAACCTCTGCTATCAATTCCAAACCGCACCTATCGACGAGCCGATGCTGCGCCTCTCATTTCGGACGAAGTGGCTCCCTTGACCCTGGACCTACTCCCCGTCTCGTACCAATTCAAAAAAGGCCACCGCATCCGTATTGCGTTAGCAGGAGCCGACAACGATCACTTTCAACAGCTAGATGGTCCACCACCAACCTGGAAAATCCGGCACACCCCCAACCACCCCTCACACGTCACACTGCCTATTGTTCCAATTTCATGCAATTGACTTTCCCTTCTGTTTTTCCTCTCCCTTTTAAGGAAGAGGATGAAAGTGAGGGTAAAGGCTCTCCAAAAACTGTTCAACTCTTGAATAGCAGCCGTACCTATTGAACATATCTTGTGCCAAAACTAGGCGACCAATCTTGCACCCTATTTTCTTGAGGTATAATGTTCCTATGGCATTGAATCAAAAGCCACAAACCTCTGGCCGCTCTCGCCGAGAAAAGAGACGCAGGCTTCAACCAACCCTCACCATGTTCTGGCGTGTTGGTCGTCGATGCGGGCAGGTGTGCCGGGCGTTTTTGAAAGCGGTGTGGGCCTCACCTCCTCTCGTTCGTGTAACGATCATCCCTATTCTGCTGTTTCTTCTATGGTTCGGAGTGAACGTGGCGTTTCAGACATACCATAAGCCCAGCGAAATGCTCTTTCCCTTGGAACGCTCCTTCACCAAACACCCCACTGAAACGTGGAAAGAATATGAGACGCTCTTCCGCGAGCATGCCACGGCCATCATCACACCAGAACTGTTGGCCGCGCTGGCGCAAGCTGAAGGTGGAGGAAATCCCGTGGCACGAACCTATTGGCGATGGGAACTCACATGGAATCCCTTCACGTTGTACCAACCAGCATCAAGCGCAGTCGGCATGTACCAGATTACGGATGGAACGTTTGACGAAGCAGCACAGTATTGCATCCATGATCATCAAGTGGTTGAGGAAGGGCCGTGGCATGATTTTCAATCTTGTTGGTTCAATAGCCTCTACCTGCGCATCTTGCCAAGCCATGCCATCGAATTGACAGCGGCCTATCTGCATTCCCGCATCATACAAACGATCGGCCCACAACGGATGGGGACGGTCCCACTCCAACGAAAACAAAACCTGGCAGCCATCATCCATCTCTGCGGAGCCGGAGCAGGACGAGCTTATGCCGCGCGTGGATTTCGGCTCACCCCGCACCAGCATTGTGGAGACCACAATGCGAGCAAGTATCTAAAACAGATCAATCAGTTAAAAGACCGGTTCGCAAATCGGGCAGGCACAACCGAAACGATCCGACAGGCCCACTAATCTTTACATTCCTCATGGCTTCAGCCTACCTTTCCAGCTTTGCAAATTAAGATCTTGAGAATTAGTAGAGACTACGAGAATCGTGGCTTAATTAAGAAGACCCCATCACGAAGAGTGAGGAGCACTGCCGAGACTCGCGGTTCGGCATGGACAACCCGATTCAATTCTTGAATCGCCGCCGTATTCGTATCGGGTGGAGGCATGGTCAACACATCACCACTCCATAAGACATTATCGATCAGAATCACCCCTGTTGGAGCGATCAAGTCCAACGCTCGTTGAAAATAGTTCACATAATTGGCCTTATCTGCGTCGATAAAAATGAGATCAAAAGAGCCCGTTACATCACAGAGAGTCTCCAGCGCTGGACCTAACCGAAGCTGAATTTTTGAGCCATGAGAACTGTCGGCCCAATATTTCTTCGCAAGCGCCGTTGATTCAGGATCGATATCACAGGTGACAACCTCGCCGTTATCAGGAAGACTTTCCGCAAAACATAGCGCGCTATAGCCTGTGAACGTCCCAATTTCTAAGATGCGCGTTGCTCCAACCGTCATGGCCATGATCTTCAAGAAGGCCCCTTCCAGTGGCCCGACAACCATTTGAGGTACATCCATCGTACGGTTGGTTTCTTCGCGAAGACGTCGGCACATATCAGACTCCGCAAGCGAATGAGTCTCCGCATAAGCTTCAATATCCGGCAACACCATTGGTTTCATGCGTACTCCTTTCAATAAACTTCTCTCAAGGTTAAAAGAGTCATCTTGCTGGTCACTTCTTTGAAAATCAAGCACCTATCGCTTTATGAGGAGTCAGACTCGAATTAAATAATTCGCGTCTGACCCCTTATAGGGTATGCATTGCCAATCTTTGGAGAACTGGGTAGAGTCCTCCACACTTAATCTTGAAACCGATCTCAAACTCAAAGGAAATATCCCATGCCCACCACGACTTCGCTTGATCACCTAATCTCCAAACTTCGAGAGATTCATCATCTGCGGGATGCTGCAGCTGTCCTCTCGTGGGATCAAGAGACCTACATGCCAGAAGGAAGCGGGAAGATCCGAGCTGAACAACTCGCTACGATACAAACACTTGCTCACAACCAGTTTGTGGCACCTGAGATCGAGTCCCTGCTTGGCTTTTTTATTGATCTCGAAACCGGAACCCTTCTTCCCCAACACCACGATTCTCTAGATGATGCCTACCAGGCATTACTTCGTGAAACCTGGAGAGACTTTTCTCGTGCAAAAAAGCTGCCTTCAGCGTTTGTGAATGAACTGGAACGAGAATGTTCTCTCGCACAACAGGTCTGGGCCGAAGCACGCAAGACCAACGATTTTCAGCGTTTCCTTCCAAACTTAGAACGGCTTGTGGGATTCAAACGGCAAGAGGCAGATTATCTGGGGTTTACCGACACGCCCTATAATGCATTACTGGATAGCTTTGAACCCGGATCGACCGTGGCTCAGCTCCGCCCTTTGTTTGCTGAACTGCGGCCCCACCTAATTCGGCTACTCGATCAGATCCGAAACTCTCCCGTTCAA
Organism: Nitrospirales bacterium; assembly: GCA_965223295.1. GTDB lineage: Bacteria > Nitrospirota > Nitrospiria > Nitrospirales > UBA8639 > Nitrospira_E. The sequence goes on from CBDCWC010000003.1 coordinate 522,812, forward strand.
CCCAACACCCGCCTACTCACGCAATCGTTTGACACGACGAAGCAGATGGAGTTTAGCCGCCTTGTGCTCAAACAGATGGGGTATGATTTTCAGCGGGGCCGCCTTGATCTTTCTGCCCATCCCTTTACGACTTCGTTTCACCCAACTGACACCCGAGTCACGACACGAGTCTTTGAGACGGATATGCCTTCATGCCTGTTTAGTTGCATCCATGAAGGTGGGCACGGCTTGTACGAGCAAGGCCTCTCACCCAAGCATTATGGGACACCTCTGGGCGAAGCTATTTCCTTAGGTATTCATGAGAGTCAGTCACGCTTGTGGGAAAATTCTGTGGGCCGATCGCAAGCCTTTTGGCAATATTTCTACCCCAAACTGCAGGAAACATTTCCTACTCAACTTGGCAGCGTATCAATTGACGAATTTTATTTGGCTATTAATCGCGTCACCCCTTCGTTGATTCGTGTCGAAGCAGACGAACTGACCTATAACCTGCATATTATGGTGCGGTTTGAAATTGAACTTGACGTCATTGAAGGACGAGTCCAGATCGATGAATTACCCGACCTCTGGAATGCCAAAATACAGGAATACTTGGGAATCACGCCGCCCAATGATGCAGAAGGGGTACTGCAAGACGTGCATTGGTCATTTGGAGCATTTGGTTACTTCCCCACGTACACCTTAGGCAACCTCTATGCCACCATGCTGTTTCATCAAGCCAAGATAGAGATCCCCGACCTTCTCCACCATATTAGTGAAGGAAATTGCTTGTCGTTAAAAAAATGGTTAAATGAACGGGTGCATCGATGGGGACGCCAATATTCATCCAGCGACCTGATTCAGCAAATAACCGGACAACCGCTGACATCTCAGCCTTTTCTCCGGGATTTAGAAGAAAAGTTCAGCAACCTGTATCAATTCCCGACAAGGTCTACGGCCCACGTTTCTCAATAATTGTGCTATTTCCTCAGTTCTCTCCTTTAAATCGGTAAGTCCTTCGACAGACTTGTTCTCCTACCAGCTCTAGGCCTAGCGTTCAGCTATTCATTCAACTGAAGTCCGACTTCACTCCTCACAACGGAATGCAAGAACGGGCTCTATCGTTTTTTCATTTTATTACAAGGAGAGTTTTTATGATTATTAAGAATTCAACCAAGGTTTCATCTCTGCTGTTGGCCATGCTTTTCGCATTGGGCCTCTTGGTTCCAACGACTTGGGCCATGGGCACCATGAAAGCGGACATCAATACCGCGAGCATCGAACAATTGGAAGCTGTCACGGGCATCGGGCAGGATACGGCTCAAAAAATCCTCGCCTATAAAGAGAAACATGGGAATTTCAAAACGATGGAAGAATTAGAAGCGGTCAGCGGAGTAGGAAAAGTACGTTTGGACGCATTGAATGAAGCATTTACGGTGAAGCCTCTCACAGATGACAACAAAACTTCAATGGCACGGTAACGCATTCATCTCCTGTTTCTTTTTCGCAAGGCGAAAAAGAAACAGGAACCGTGAGCAGCTACTTTGATTTGTTTGCCATTAATAATTCCTTCGGCAACAGGAATTCCACATCCTCTTCAACGACAGTCAATTCTTCGACACCTTCAGCGCCTTGTTCTTTTAAAAACTTAATCACTTGAGAAACCAACACCTCCGGAGCTGATGCACCTGCCGCAATGCCAATGGCCTTCACACCTTCAAGCCAAGACAACTGAACATCTTGAAACGAATCAATCAAATACGACGTAATTCCACAGCGCTCACCTAATTCCCGTAATCGATTAGAATTGGAACTATTCGGAGAGCCAATGACAAGAATGGCATCAACAAAACGAGCCAATTCTTTGACCGCATTTTGACGGTTTTGCGTCGCATAGCAGATATCTTCCTGGTGCGGCCCTTTAATTCCAGGGAACCGCTGATGAAGGGCAGCCACAATATCCCGGCATTCATCGACACTCAACGTGGTTTGAGTCACATAGGATAAATGCAAAGGATTCTCCACTTCCAACGTTTCGACATCTTCCACAGAAGACACCAAATGAAACTTATCTGGCACCTGCCCCAGCGTTCCTACAACTTCCGGATGTCCTGCATGCCCAATGAGAATCAACTCATAGGCATTGGTATAATCACGGTTCACTTCATTATGGACTTTGATAACCAAGGGACATGTGGCATCGATGACCTGAAGATTTCGTCGTTTCGATTCTTCCCACACTGCTTTCGCGACTCCGTGGGCACTGAAAATAACAATCGCTCCATCTGGCACTTCATTCAGCTCTTCAACAAAGATCGCACCCTTCTCTCGAAGAGATTCCACCACATGTCGGCTATGCACGATTTCATGGCGGACATAAATAGGAGCCCCATAGGTTTTGAGAGACAAATCGACAATTTCAATCGCCCGATCTACCCCGGCACAAAACCCTCTCGGATTGGCTAAATATATTTTCAAGGCATGTTCCTTTCAAGATAAATATTGTTGAATAACCCATGTTAGCATGGCATGAGAGAGCAATCTATCACCCCCAACGAATCAACGCCGTTCCCCAAGTCAATCCACCACCAAAGGCTCCTAGAAGAATCTGGCTACCGGCCTTGAGCTTATCTTGCCGGTTAGCAAAATCAAGGGCCATTGGCAAGGATGCCGACGACGTATTTCCCACATTCTCCATAATCGTCACACAGCGATCCAAGGGAATCTCCAGATTGTTGCACAAATGCGAGATCATTCGAACATTGGCTTGATGAAAAATGACCTGTTCCAAGTCTGCGATCTTCCACTTTTCTTTCTCCAAATGCTCCCCGATGGCTTGGCGCAATTGTCGGATGGCCTGCCGGAATAATTTCCCACCCTGAATACGTAACGTATGCAACCGATTGTCCAAAACCGCTTGGGAAAGTGGTTGCCGGGAGCCGCCGCCCGCAATATTGACCAAATCATGATAATGGCCATCGGCATGAAGCCGAATACTCATGAGACCGCGGTCCGGGTCGGCCGATGGTTCCACAATTGCTGCACCTGCACCATCCCCAAATAAGATCGCCGTGCTGAGGTCTTGGTGGTCTAAGGTGCGTGACTTGACTTCCGAGGCAACAACCAAACACCGGTGAAATTGCCCAGCTCGAAGAAAGTTATCTGCCATCGATAGCCCATACAAAAATCCCGAACAAGAGGCTGAACAGTCAAATGCCGGAATGCCAAAAATTCCTAATCGCGACTGCAATAAACAACCCGTGGCGGGAAACTTCATATCGGGGGAAGTTGTGGAGACAATAATAGCATCAAGGTCATGAGGCGTGAGCTGGGCTTGAGCCAAGGCTTGCTGAGAGGCTTGCTCGGCTAAAGACACACAATCTTCATGAGATTCCACCCAATGCCGAGCCCGAATGCCTGAGACCCGAAAAATATATGTCGGATCCGTCCCCAAAAATTCAGCAATATCGTCATTATCAACTCGTCTGGCCGGAAGCGCTGAACCCGTGCCGCAAATTCTGGATAATGGCCGATACATGGCAGTGCTAATCGACATAAATTATCATTGGACAATTGAACACGATAATTTTAAGATAGTAGGAGTGTTGAATAATGAAGACATCAAAGATCATATTTCGCCAGGAATCCCTTGGCGATCAACAGCGTCGGGTCTCTTCAAAAAAGTTCGCTCGCCTACGCGAAGCCGCTTCGGCGAAGGCAGAGAACGCCGCTGGCGGCCTTTTTCAAGAGACTCATAGTAGAAATGACATGTTGGACAGAACAGACTATCGTTCTCTCATAGAATGATGCAAATTTTAGAAGTGCAAGACTTTCCACCCTCAGTCCAAATCTTGTATAACTCGTCAATGAATAATTGTTTTTTTGACCCTGTCTATGTTCAATACATCTAGACTTGCCCTTTCTCTGAACATGCCCTGCCTGTCAGACTTGAGTCCCCATAGACACATTCCCGGGTTGATTATTGTAAGCATGCTCTTCCTGGGTCCTGGATGTTCAACCACGCCTGATGCCGCGGACACTACCGCTCAAGATTCATCTACGTCCCAAGACCTCTCCTCAACAGACGAACAAATTTTTGTGGGCGATTCCATTGAAATGAGTTACGACCCTAACGTCATTATGAAACGGGCTGAATCCTTTTTTGACAAAGAATCCTATGCCGAAGCCATCGTCGAATACAAACACTTCCTTGACTTACATCGAAATCACATGCTCGCGCCCTATGCCCAATACAAAATTGGGGTGAGCCATTACAAGCAATTTCGAACTGTGGACCGAGATCCCGAACCCTTAAAAAACTCCATTGCCGGATTCGAAAAATTGCTCAAAGAATTCCCCTCCAGCCGCTATGAAGCCGAGGCCAAGAAAACGATATTGCTTTGTAAAGAACAGCTGGTCCAGCGGCACCTGATGGTTGGAGAGTTTTATTTTAAACGTGGGTCCTATCTGGCGGCTGCTCATCGATATGAAAAAATCATCAATGAATTTCCTGAGGTGGAGAAACAAGATGAAGCTATGTTTCTCTTAGCCAAGACTTACCAAGACTTAGGGATAAAAGAATGGACTCAAGAATGGCTGGTCGCGCTGATGCAACAATATCCTGACAGTTCCTATCATTCCTCCGCTCAATCACTGTTGGCTGACCTTCATGAAGAAGACCCAACATTGTTAGCAGCCCTACCCAATAACCCATTAGTTCCAGACAACACCGCCGCCCTTGCATTATCTACGGATTCGACAACCCCTCCAATACAAGAAGACCCTGTTTTTTTCAACAGCGGCACTCTTCCAAAGACTTCAATCATTGAAGCCCAAACCGCCATAGCAGCAGAACCATCTTCAGCCTCATCAGCTTGCGCCATCGGTTCCTGGTGTGACCCCCAATCTGTAACACCAACCCCTCTTGCGAATCCCGAGCTATCGCCAACAAATCCCAAAGCCTGTAAAACCGGAGAATGGTGCTAGCGTGGTATATTTAGGGGTTTAGGGGTCAGACTCGAATTAGTTTGCCCCCTATGCCATCATGTAAGAAAAGGGAAATTAAACTAATTCGAGTCTGACCCCTAATTCTAGCAAAAAAATTACTATTGGCCGATATACCAGCCAATACCATTGCGTTCGAGGAAACTCGTGAAGAGCGTGACAGAATCAGTGAAAATCATCACGCCTACGAGGATCAACAGCGCCCCACTCACAAAAGACACGCTACCCAAATATTTGCGGAGATTTTTGAAATAACTCAAGAACGTATCCATGCCAAAGGCGGTCAAGAAAAACGGCAGACCAAGCCCAAACGAATAGGCAGAAAGTAACATGACTCCGCCAGACATCGACTCAGTGGTGCTGGCATAAGCTAAGATCGTACCAAGTACAGGGCCGACACAGGGAGTCCAGCCAGCGGCAAAAGCTGTCCCAATTAAAAATGAGCCCACATATCCAACCGGCCGAGATTCAAAATGCATGAGCCGACGCTCAGTCATCAACAGATTTAGTTTCAAAATTCCTAAAAGATACAACCCAAAAATAATAATGAGAATACCGCCAATTTTCCGAATGATATCTTGATATTCATATAAGACTTGCCCAATCAAACTTGCTGAAGCCCCAAACGCAATAAACACTGTCGAAAAGCCTGCGATAAATAAGAGTGCATTCAACAAAATGGCCGACTTAAAGCGCTGACGTTCTTCAACTTTTGCGAGATTTTCGACAGACAATCCCGTAATATAGGAGAGATAGGAAGGAACTAATGGCAAAACACATGGTGAGATGAAGGACAAGAGCCCTGCACTAAAGGCCGCGAACAAAGAAACTTGAGTAATAGAATCCATCGGTTACATCGTTTCAGACGGAGCCTGATATGACTCTTGTAGTAATTCGCGTATTAACCGCCGCGCTTCCTGACTGTTCCAATCTCGAGCGCCAAATATTCGCTGTCGAATGATTCCTTGACGATCAATCACATAGGTCATCGGCAACGTCCGTGCTCCATATGTCAAGCCAACCTGATAATCGGAGTCATGCAATATAGGAAAACTCAACCCCATGGCTTCTTTGAATGGCCGTGTGACAGCCGCCCCTTGTTGGTCAACTGACACAGCTAACATTTCTAGTCCACTGTCCCGGAAATCTTGGTACAAGGCTTCCATAGCCGGCATCTCGACTTTGCAGGGCCCACACCAAGTGGCCCAAAAATTCAAAAAGACAACTTTCCCCTGATAATCTGGTAAAGAATGGACAGCGCCCTCCAAGTCCATCAAACGAAACGGTGGAGCGGCCTTGCCAACTGACGGCCGTTGATAGGCCACTGACTGAGCAGCCCCTCCATGATCATTTGGAGATTCGGAATATCCAGAATCACAGCCTGATAGGGTGGCAATCAGAATCAATATGACCAATCTGAACATCACAACAATCATCCTTCTCCTCTCACCCAAAAATTTGCCGTGTACAACTGACATTCAAAACGGCATCCTGTCAGAATCTCACGCTGAAAAAAGATACCCCTCTACCGGTCATCATAAGATCCTGATATTTTTATCGTCAATGAAGTGTTATGCATTGAATATCCAGAAACAGCAATAGCATGCTTAGAGAGAAAAAATCCCTCCTTACTTCCTAGACAACCCACCAAACATTACGTAGACTACGAAGCCAACCTTCCGATTCGCCACCAGCACATATGAACGCTATTCAGGTCGACGATCTTTCAAAATCTTATGGGTTCTACCGTATCTTTGAAGAGGTGTCCTTCACCCTCAAACCGGGAACATGCTTTGCGCTATTCGGCCCAAATGGGGCTGGAAAAACCACTCTTCTTCGTGTTCTCGCGACGTTGCAAGCTCCCTCTGCAGGACAGTTTACCATTTTTGGGCAAGACGGGGTGGCACAAAAAGATGATGTCCGGGCTATTCTCTTATTTCTTGCTCATGGTTCCCACCTATATGACGAACTGAGTGCCACCGAAAATTTGAAATTTTCCCTGGCCCTGCGTGGGCAAGCACCTGAGCCTCCTCAGTTAAAACGTGCATTAGATCAAACCGGCATTGGCGCATATGGCAATCTCAAAATCCGGCAATTCTCTGCGGGCATGAAAAAACGTTTGGCCCTGACCAAAGCCATCCTCGCTGAACCACAACTCTTGTTACTTGATGAACCCTATAACGCATTGGATGACGGTGGCGTCGTGATTACAAACCAACTTATCCAGGATACCATGAAACGGAGTGGAGCCGTGATCATGACCACACATGACCGAACCAAGGCGGCTCACATCGCCACGGAAGGTGGCATTCTCCAAGCCGGGCGACTCACACTCCTTTCTCCCGAACAATTACACACCCATGTCATTTCTTAACACGATACAGTGGGTGGTCTGGAAAGACCTCGTTAGTGAATGGCGTACCCGGGAGACAATCTCCTCCATGCTGTTTTTCGCCCTCATCGTCATTCTAGTCTTTAGCTTTAGCTTTGCCATGGATCAGGATGCAGCCCGCCAATTAATCGCCGGGATCATTTGGGTGGCCTTTACCTTTACAGGCATTATTGGGATCGGCAAATCATTTACCTCAGAGCTGCAAAACGATTGCATCGAGTCCCTGCAAATGAGTCCTGTTCCGAAGGGCGCTATTTACCTTGGGAAAGTCACCGCCAATTTTTTGTTTATGTTTGCCGTAGAAATCTTGCTCTTTCCGCTTTTTGTTATCTTTTTCAACTTGGATGTCGTCGAAGCCGTTGGCATGTTACTCTTCGTCTTCTTCTTGGCCACATTGGGCTTATCTGCAGTCGGTACATTGTTCTCTGCTCTAACGGTACAAATTCGAGCTAGAGAAGTTATGCTTCCTGTCTTGCTCTTACCCTTGGCCGTGCCAGTTATGATCGCCGCGGTTGAAGCCACACGTGGCACACTGAATGGCGATCCCTATAACTTTTATTCTCAATGGCTTCATCTGTTAGTCATCTTTGACATCATTTTCACCGTTGTCTCCTTCTGGCTCTTCGAATTCATCCTCGATGGATAACATTTCATTCCCATGGCCTACTACTAGCTCTCTGAACCAGCGATTAATCATATGAGACTCACATTCTATGCACTATGATTGGTACTCCCTCACAATGAGATAGATTTATAGGGAAGAAGTTCTCTGTTTTCCAGGAATAGTATTTGAGCAACTGGATGAAGCTATAGGCATCATGCAGACAAAAGATTTCTTGATCATTGGTGGCGGTGTGATTGGTCTGAGCATCGCGCGTCAATTAAAACGACGCTATTCAGATTCCTCCGTCCTCATCGTTGAAAAGGAGCCTGCCTGCGGGCTGCATGCCAGTGGACGGAACAGTGGCGTGCTTCATGCTGGGTTTTATTATTCTCCAGACAGCTTAAAAGCTCAGTTCACCCGCCAAGGCAACGAAAAACTTCGGTATTATTGCGAAGAAAAGAAGATCAATCTTAATCAATGCGGAAAGCTTGTTGTTGCCAAAGATCATTCTGAGCTTGCGGCAATGGACGAGCTCATCAAACGAGGAAAAGCCAATGGCATTTCCTTACAAGAAATCACCGAAGCTGAAGCCAAAGAAATCGAACCCAGAGTCAAAACATATCAGCGCGCACTCTATTCCCCAACCACAGCCACAGTGGATCCAACCGAGGTCGTCAACGCGATGGTAATTGATGCTCAGCAAGAAGGAATCGACATCCATCATGAGAATGGATATCAATCACGGCGAGGTGCCGTGGTCCATTGTTCGAAAAACTCGTATGAAGCTGGATATATCGTGAATGCTGCAGGGTTGTATGCTGATCACATTGCTCGAGACTTTGGTTTTTCTGAGCACTATCGCATTCTCCCTTTTAAGGGGCTTTATTTATACTCCAATGAACAACCGGGAACGATACGCACCAATATTTATCCGGTCCCCGATTTGCGAAATCCATTTTTGGGTGTTCATGTCACGGTGACAGCTCACGGAAAGGCCAAAATTGGGCCTACCGCCATCCCTGCGTTTTGGCGGGAACAGTATGAAAGCTTTGGAAATTTTCAGCTTTCAGAATTAATCGATGTGCTTGTACGTCAGGCAGGATTATTCTTCTTCTCGGAATTTAATTTCAAAAAACTCGCGTTTGAAGAAATTCAAAAATATTCCCGAACCCACTTGGTCCAGCTTGCCAGTTCCTTAATGGAAGGGATTACCCCTCAACAATACCAGACCTGGGGCAAACCTGGAATTCGTGCGCAATTGCTTGATATCAAAACGCGCAAGCTTGAAATGGATTTTGTATTGGAAGGAGACTCTCGATCCATGCATGTCTTAAATACGGTCTCACCAGCTTTTACCTGTTCCCTACCCTTCGCAGATTATGTTTGTCAGAACATTAGCCGCCAATTGGGTCACCAAGCAGCTGTTGCCACTTCATAGATCTAAGAAGTCCTACATCAACCTTGGGATAAAAGTCGGCGGCATTCCAGTTCATGTACAATGTTGATAGCCGCTTCTTCGGCTGTTTCCTGAGCTCCAGCAATTGTGATTTCTGCGTCATCGGGACGTTCATAGGGCGAATCAATGCCCGTAAAATTCTTAATTTCACCCGCTCGGGCTTTTTTATACAGACCCTTCACATCACGACGCTCACATTCCTCTAAAGGTGTATCAATGAACACCTCCAAAAATTCCCTATCGGCAACCATCTGACGAGCCATTTCCCGTTCACTACGAAATGGCGAAATAAACGAGACCAATACAATCAGCCCAGCGTCAACCATCAATTTTGCCGTTTCGGATACACGGCGAATATTTTCGACTCGATCAGCATCCGTGAAACCCAAATCCCGATTTAGCCCATGCCGTACATTGTCACCATCCAACAGATACGTATGACGCCCCAAGGAATGCAGCTTCTTCTCAACCAAATTGGCAATTGAAGATTTTCCAGCACCCGACAAACCAGTAAACCAGAGAATGAAGGGCTTCTGTCTCTTCAAATGTGCGCGGGCGGCTTTATGAATATCAACCGACTGCCAATGAATATTATCTGCTCGACGTAAGGCAAAGTCGATCATCCCCACAGCAATCGTGGCATTGCTAAATCGATCAATTAAGATAAAAGAGCCAGTGTCTCGATTCTCCTGATAGGGATCGAAAGATACGGGATAGTCCAAAGAAAAGTTACAAATGCCGATATCATTCATTTCCAATGTTTTCGTGGCCAGGTGTTCCAGTGTGTTCACATTAATTTTATATTTCAATGCCGTCACTTGCGCAGCTCGCATCTGACATCCCATCTTGATCCCATACTGGCGACCCGGTAATAGAGGCTCCTCATGCATCCAAATAAGTTTGGCTTCAAACTGATCTGCGGTGGCGGGTCGAGCACGAGGGTCACTCAATATTTCACCGCGGCTGATGTCACATTGGTCGCGTAACGTTAACGTAACGGCTTGGCCAGCCACGGCACAGTCGACATCACCATCAAACGTCACGATCCGTTCAATAGTGCTGGTTTGCCCAGAGGTTGGCACGACAACGGAATCCCCAGGCCGAACAGCCCCACTGACAATCGTGCCTGAGAAGCCTCGAAAATCCAGATGAGGCCGATTCACCCATTGGACCGGCATCCGGAACGGGTTAGTCGTCGTATCGTGATGAACCGTAACAGTCTCTAAATAGCTCATCATTGTCGGCCCATGAAACCAATCCATATTCACACTTTGATGAAGAATATTGTCACCTTTCAGAGCCGAAATCGGAATCATCACGATCTTCTCGAACCCTAATGGCTTCGAAAATTCCGCGTACTGAGTCGCGATGGAATCAAATGTAGTTTTCGAATAGTCCACTAAATCCATCTTATTGACCGCAAGAATCACCTGCCGAATTCCAAGCAACGACACAATGTAGCTATGACGCATGGTTTGCGTCAGGACACCCTTGCGCGCATCAATCATGATCACAGCAAGGTCAGCCGTGGAAGCTCCGGTTGCCATATTGCGCGTATATTGTTCATGTCCGGGTGCATCGGCCACAATAAATTTCCGTTTGTCAGTGTTGAAAAACCGATACGCCACATCAATCGTAATGCCCTGTTCACGTTCTGCCTGCAATCCGTCAACGAGCAAGGCATAGTCAATCTCTCCATGTTGCGTCCCCACCCGTTTGCTTTCAGATCTTAAGGTGGCTAGTTGATCCTCACTAACCAAATTTGAGTCCCAGAGTAATCGACCAATAAGCGTACTTTTGCCATCATCCACACTACCGCAGGTCAAAAAGCGCAACAGACCTTGTTCAGGCTGAGCTGTGCAGGTGGGTTCATTCAGATTGGTTTGATCGGAAGGTGAAGCCGGCATTAAAAGTAGCCTTCGTGTTTCTTTTTTTCCATCGAACCGATTGCATCCCGGTCGATGAGACGTCCTTGACGTTCTGAATGAGAGGAATGCTCCATCTCATGGATAATGTCAGCTAACGTGGAAGCCGTTGACTCAATCGCCCCTGTCAAAGGATAGCAACCGAGCGTTCGAAACCGCACAGACCGTAGAACTGGCTGTTCCTGAGGTTGGAGCGGCAAGCGATCATCATCCACCATCACCAGCATCCCGTCCCGCTCAACCACTGGGCGTGGTTTCGCAAAATAGAGCGGCACGACGGGAATCGCTTCCTGCTGAATATAATGCCAGACATCAAGCTCGGTCCAATTCGACAAAGGAAAGGCCCGGAGGCTTTCGCCTTTTCGGACTCGCGTATTAAAAATATGCCATAACTCAGGACGCTGCTTCTTGGGATCCCAGCGATGGGTCGAGGTACGAAACGACACAAACCGTTCTTTGGCGCGCGAAGCTTCCTCATCTCGTCGCGCCCCCCCAAATGCCGCATCAAAACCATATTGTTCTAATGCTTGCTTCAGCGCCTCGGTTTTCATGATATCTGTATATAATGAAGAGCCGTGAGTAATTGGATTCACACCTTGCTCGAGACCTTGGGCATTGGTATAGACCAGCAGTTCAAGATCGTTCTCCTCCGCAAGGTTATCCCGAAACGCAATCATGTCACGAAATTTCCACGTCGTGTCGATATGAAGAAGTGGAAAAGGGAGTTTTGAGGGATAAAAGGCCTTACGAGCCAGGTGCAGAAGAACAGAGGAATCCTTACCAATCGAATAAAGCAGCACGGGACGCTCACATTCAGCCACGATCTCCCGAAATAGATGGATACTCTCAGCTTCCAACTGCTGTAGATGGGTCGAAACACTCATGCTTAGACACTTACACTATTCTTACCAAGGAACACCACCTTAATTACAAAAAAACTGCTTAAAAATTACGGTTTCTTTCATGAGATTGGTTATTTTAATAAATGATCTTCGCCGCAAGCAGCAGGAATACATCCTCAAGTGACTCAAACTAGTTGGCAGTATCGACAAGATTGGTGGCAACCATTCTCAACTCTAATACACTCTGACCATGCAATTCGAATACCTTAAAATATAAGCGTGAATTTTATCAGGTAGTGAGTAAGAAGGCGTCTTTAAGAAAGAATAGCAATATTCTGAGAACTCTACGGTCGAACGTATTGCCTAAATAGGTAATTGTCGCGCATCTTGATCCACAGTCAACCCCGTCTTGCAATCATGCGCTGCACCTAAACGTTGACGGAATTGTGAAAGGTCAGAGACATCCACCTTTTGACTATCTGCGAAAACACTGAACAGTGTACGACCTAAAATGCCTTCTAGTTTAAATCCACCAATGAGGAAACCCTGAGACGAGATGAAACAAAAAAGTACCTTAATAGAACCACTCCAATATTATTTCAACCTCCTTCTTCTTATATTTGCGTTGATAAAAACAGAGTTCTCTTTTCAGAGACATGTTAGAGAGGCTACGGGCAGCTCAATGAGATAATACAGAAAACTCAGATTTTTTCTACACGAAATTCATGAGCCCCATATCTTTAGATACGAGGCTCATAAGTATTCTAAGAAATCTTCCGAAACGACCAGTTTGGATTCACGATCCTATTGAATAGACCCGCAAATAGCTTTACCAATAACGATTCCAGCGGGACCTTCCAGATCTCCCATAAACTCAATGACAGCTTCATTTTCCTCCAAATCTACAGTAAGAGTTTGGAGAGAGGAGTAAAGAGGAAGATTTTGAATCCCTGCTGACAGAACCCTTCCCAACCCATCACACGAAATCCTCAAGATTTGTAGATCACCATTTGCAACCAATTCTTGAGTCTTCTCTTGGATAGTTAGCATCCCAACACCGCCTGGCCCCGGATCCCCCTGAGGTCCTTGCGGCCCAACTGGTCCTGGATCGCCCTGAGGCCCTTGCGGCCCGGCTGGTCCAGGATCACCCTGAAGCCCTTGTGGTCCTGCTGGACCAGGATCGCCCTGAGGCCCCCGTGGGCCGACTGCTCCGGCTCCTCCAATAGTCAAGTCGTATTCATCATGCTTGCTCTGACCGTTTCCGGTTGAGACAGAAAGCAAATAGTCACCAGAAGTCAATGCATCGGGATAGGTTGCTACGATATTGACATCTGTTGGAGTACCCTGAATGGTCAAGGGACCAAATTCACCGAGCGTCACAACTAAATCTGAAAGATTTACAAAACTAAATGCTTCACCTTTAATGACAAATGTAGTTTCAGAGGCTACTTCATCCACCACTACTTCCACTTCTTTAATGACAAGATGATTTCCAGGCAAGCTGGGGGCACGTCATGGGCAGCCACTGCCACAGTAGACCAACCGAAACTAGCAATGTAGAAGACCGAACTGAGGATAAGACCTGTTTGGAAAGAGCGGGCTCGCAGACTCATACACACCTCCTCTGAAATTGTGCTGGTAGATTGAGATGAAACATATAGATGATTTCTTTCCTGAACTGATTCGGGAAAAACCCAGAAAACTTTAAAACACCATGAGGGAGGTGTGATTTCCTTCATTTATTCCTTTATTGGTGGACAACAATTGAATGCTGGGCACGAAATGATGGGCCAACAATCTCTAACCTCCCAAAAAGGACCCAAATAGGAAATGACACAAAGGATCTTATGCCGACTAACTGTTTAGTCAAAAGAATTTGATAAGACATCCGGATACAGAATTTACTACATGAACAGAATGCCAACTTATCAAAAAACTAACTTGGGTCTGCTGAAAACAGCCATCAGCTCCGTTCCCTGCCTTCTCCGTAGCAGCTTAGCGTAGGCTGGTCACCATGTTTCTGTGCTCACCTACTGAGTGTACACTCCGCACAAAAAAAATGGCTGCAACCATGAGTGGATCCTTCGATATTCTCAGGACCTACTGTGTTGAACCAACCCAAAGCCCTCGACAAATTTGCCACTGAAGTTCGGTATTGTTTCCCGCTCTCAACTTCTATTTTTGGACCTTGAAACAGGTCGGCCTTAGACCTATTATTTTCGTTGATGGAGACAGCTCTTTCCTCTTTCAGGCTTTTCCCTTTACAATAAAGAATATGCTGAATCGGTTTATTCGGTGGATTCAACGGTTTAAGGGATGGTTTGGGGGAGCAGCGGCTCTTTGTATTTTCCTCGGTCTCTATACCGGCTTATTTGCTTCCCCGCCTGATTATTACCAGGGTGAATTGGTGCGGATCATGTATGTCCATGTTCCCTTAGCCCACACCAGTACGCTGGCCTATTCCGTGTTGTTTTTTGGCAGCATCTGGTATTTATGGAAACGCGACCCGCTTGTGGATAATGCCTGCCAAGCTTCGGCAGGTATCTGTGCGCTGTTTACAGCCTTGGCCCTCATAACTGGATCCATCTGGGCAAAACCCACTTGGAACACATGGTGGACATGGGATCCCCGATTAGTCTCCTTTAGTGTGCTGCTCCTGATTTTGGGTGGATACCTGATGCTTCGAAAACTTGTCGATGACCGAGAACGAGGTGGGCGCTATGCCGCCATTCTGGCCATTGTCGGGGGGATCGATCTTCCAATTATCAAGTTTTCGGTAGAATGGTGGCGGACCCTACACCAACCCATGTCGTTCTCAACCCGAGGGGTGGCTATTTCTGATGACATCCTGGTTCCCTTAACCTTAATGAGCATTGGAGCCTGGCTCCTGTTTGCCTATATGGTGATGGTGCGTACACAAATTTTATATCTCACCGATCTACTTCAGGCGAAAAAAGGGCGTCTGCTCAGTCAGACTCATTTTTCACAAGCTCAATCATGACGTCATTTTATACACGATGGGCCATATTGGTCGGGGGACTGATCATTGTCGCCTTGATGACGTACAACCACTATCAGCAGGACCTCTCCACCATCCCATTAGCTACAGTTGTGAGTCGCCCGCCAAACTCTGATATTCTTCGTATTCAGGGAATGGTGAAAAGTGGCACCCTAACTGGCAACATAGAACAAGGACAGGCCACATTTGAATTGATCGATGGCCCCACCACCCTTCTTGTCGAATATGCTGGGCCGCCCTTAGAAAATATTCGTGAACTCAAAACGATGGTTTTGATTGGCCATTTGGATGCTCAAACTCAGACATTCAAAGCTAAAGATACGGCTCTGATAAACAATTTTGGATTTGTGGCCGCAGCCTATTTGCTCACGGTGGTCACGCTTGCCTGGGTTGTATTTGCCATGGGGCAAAGAGTCATGGTTTTATTTAAGGAAATCAAAGACGAAAAACTCTACGAACCGGAGAACGAACCCCTTGCCAGCAACAAATAAAAAAGTCGCGATTATTATCAGTATCCTCCTCATTGCCGGATCTTTGGCCTATTTGGCCTTTGGCAATTTCGGGGAAAATATTGTCTATTTTGTGACCCCGTCAGAAGTCAAAGCCTTTACACCCGAAACCTATTCCAAAAAGGTCCGCGTGGGCGGCATGGTGGTGAAAGGCAGCTTGAAGACGCAGCCTGATCCAGTGGGACTCACCTTCGAACTCACGGACGGGACCAGTACCATCCCCGTAGCCTTCCAGGGCATTCCGCCTGATCTGTTCAAAGAAGGCCAAGGCGCGGTCGTCGAAGGCCAATGGAAAGATGGGCAGACCTTTCACTCAACGATGATTATGGCGAAACATTCTGAAGACTATATGCCCATGGAGCTGAAGCGGGCGGGCGTCGAACTCCCCAAAAAAGATTTCATGAAGACCCTCTCTCAGTAAAGGGCGGGCGTCCCCAACCTACATGATCATAGAAATCGGACATTTTTCGGTTATCGTTGCCCTCGTGCTGTCCGTCTTCGGGATGGCCAGCGCCGCCCTAGCTCTGAAAACCCGCAATCCAGATTGGGCTCGCTCGGGGCGCATGGCCCTCACGTTGATTTTTGTCCTACTCAGTATTGGGATGCTGTCTCTGGTCTATTCTTTTATTGTCCGAGACTTCTCTGTTCTCTACGTCGCCAACAATTCCAACTCGAAACTCCCGTTCTTTTATACCGTATCAGCGGTCTGGGGCGGCCATGAGGGCTCCTTGCTGCTCTGGGTCTTTATTCTGTCAGTCTTCAGCACCTTGGCTGTTTGGCTGCATTGGCGCACACAACCCACAATTATGCCCTATTTGATTGCCGTGGAATGTGGAGTGATTTTTGGGTTTCTCTGCCTAATCGTGTTTCTCTCCAGTCCCTTTGAACGATTGCTCCCCGTCCCTACCGATGGCAAAGATCTGAATCCACTTTTGCAAGACCCGGCAATGGTGATGCATCCACCAATGCTGTATATGGGGTATGTGGGATTTTCAATTCCCTTTTCCTTTGCCATGGCCGCCCTCTTCTCCGGCCGGTTAGGTGAAGAATGGATCAAAGTCACACAACGCTGGACCACCTTCGCCTGGATGTGCCTCACAACAGGCATACTTTTGGGTGGGTATTGGGCCTATTATGAATTGGGCTGGGGCGGTTATTGGGGTTGGGACCCTGTTGAGAACGCCTCGTTTATGCCATGGCTGGTGGGAACTGCCTATCTCCATTCCGTGTTGGTTCAAGAGAAGCGAAAAATGTTCAAAGTCTGGAATTTATTCCTGATTATTGTGACGTTTTCGCTCTCACTCATTGGAACCTTTTTGGTACGCAGTGGCGTGCTTACTTCTGTTCATTCCTTCGCCACCGATCCTGAACGAGGCCTGTATATTTTAATTTTTGTGGGCAGTGTGATAGGCATTGCCTTTGGCGCTCTCATTCTCCGGTCACCTAAACTCAAATCTCAAATCGAAATGGATTCACTCATCTCACGGGAATCGATTTTTCTTTTTAATAATTTATTTTTCCTGGTCGCGGCTGCTACGGTTTTTTTAGGCACGCTCTATCCACTCATTCTTGAAACCATCGGTGGGGGCAAGGTCACGGTAGGACCACCCTATTACAATGCGGTCTTCATGCCTATTGCGTTGGGCTTGCTCTTTCTCATGGGCATCGGCCCCTACATTCCCTGGCGGAAGGCCTCCGTCGCCAATTTAAAGAAAAGTTTTTCAACACCTTTATTGGCTGGTGCGATCATTGTCATCTTGTTGGCCGTCACAGGCATTCGAAACCTGTATGCCTTAGCAGGAAGTTATGTGGTGGCATTTGCGGGGATGGCTATTTTTCTGGACTTTGGGAAAGTGTCACAACTCTATGCCCAGCGCAATAAAAGCAATATTTTCAAGGGAGGATTAT
Organism: Nitrospirales bacterium; assembly: GCA_965223295.1. Lineage (GTDB taxonomy): Bacteria > Nitrospirota > Nitrospiria > Nitrospirales > UBA8639 > Nitrospira_E. Next base: position 540,450 of record CBDCWC010000003.1, read on the forward strand.
CCGCTTTTACCGCTAACCAACGACGCTATGCGGCCATGCTGACGCATGTTGGCGTGCTGGTGTTAGTGATCGGAATCATCGCTTCAACGATCTATCAAACCGAGAAAGTCGTCTCGATGAAAGTCGGCGACGAAATGGCCATTGGCGACTACCGCATGAAGCTTACAAATATCCATGATGTTGAAGGCGGAAATTGGAAAGCCGAAGAAGGCGTCTTTCAAGTTTTTGAAGATGAAACACTTATCACGGAACTTCGTCCCCAAAAACGTATTTACAATGCCACTCAAACTCCCACGACTGAATCTGCCATCTATTCCATCAACATGGGGCATATCTTTTTGACGATGCCCGAAGTTTCTCCGGAAGGCGTGGCGGTAGCCCGAGGTGTCCTCAATCCACTGATTCTTTGGGTCTGGGGTGGCGGTGTTATTATGGGGCTGGGCGTCATTCTGAATATTCTTCGCCCACGCAAGAGAGAAGAATGACCAAAGCCGCCCAATTGACTTTGGTCCTGGTGTTGCTAGGACTCTTTGCCTTGTTTTATCAAGGTCTTTGGGGAGACCCTCGACATATTCCGACGGTGCTCATCGGCACAGATGCGCCCATGAGTGAAGGGCCCGATGTGGAAACCGGTGAACCAATTTCCTTGAACCAATTTAAAGGCAAAGTCATCCTGCTGAATTTTTGGGCCTCCTGGTGTTATGAATGCAAGGTAGAACATGAAAGCGTGTTAGAACTTCATCAATTATTTAAAGATGACCCGAACTTTGTCATGCTAGGGATCAACTACCAAGACGAACTGCCAGATGCCCAGCAATATCTCAAAGAATATGGCACCACCTTCTCGCATATGCGAGACGTCAAAGGCCAAATTGCCATTGATTATGGCGTCTATGGCGTACCGGAAACCTTCGTCATCGATCAAGAGGGAAAGATCCGTTATAAGTATGTTGGACCTATTACCGGTCACATGTATACGATGATTACCCAAAAAGTCATTGCTCCGTTGCTCAAAGGTCAGCCCATCTAATGTCTATTCGTCTGATTTTTGTCTTCATATGTATTCTCACAACACCTTGGTCTTTACTCGCCGAAGTTCAAGATGAAACGGCCTTAGATATTCAGGTTCGAGAAATTGCAAAAACGCTGCGCTGTACAGTGTGTCAAACCGAAAACATTTGGGAGTCAGGCGCGCCACTCGCCCAACAGATGCGCGGGGTCGTGCGGGAACGATTAAAAATGGGGCACAGCCCGGAGGATATTAAGGAATATTTTCTCAGCCGCTATGGGGATTATATTATGATGCAACCCCCTGCCCACGGCGTGAATTGGCTTCTGTGGTTGGGACCCTTCATCCTGCTATTGGGAGGAGGCGTGCTTCTTTACAAAGAAGTGATTGGCTGGGTGGGCCGTACCCCATCCTCAGCAACGGCTCCCCCGCCACCTCCGTTAGACGATCAGGCACGCCAGCGTCTCGAGCGTGAGTTAGAATCGTAGGCTCTTTTTCCCTACCATGCCTCCGATTATAGCCTTTCTCACTCCGCTTCTCATCGTTCTTGGCATCGTGCTCTTTGCCATCACGCTTCCGTTTTGGCGCAGAGACCCCTCCCCGATTTCATTTGGATTAGACGATAACCAGGAACAAGAATATGCCGACCTCCAGGTCGAACGTGGAGTCCTGAATCAATCCTTACAAGAACTAGAAATGGAACGCGCCGCTGGCCGGATGGAACTAGCTGACTATGAGCGGTTGAAAGCCACAGACGAACATCGACTGCTACATGTCTTGGATCGCTTAGAAGTCCTCAAAGGCTCAAGGGAGGGCGATGCCAGTCATGATCAAGAACCCACCCAACGGCAAAAAGGCTGGGGGCCGGCTATTGCTTCGGGGTTAGTCGTCATGCTGGCGTCTGTTGGGCTTTACACCATTTTGCAGATTCAAGCCGCACAAAAATTGATGGCCGTCGAGGAACAAATGGGCGGCGGCCCTAACCCCATGGAAATGGTCGCCAAATTGGAAGCACGGCTGAAAGAAAACCCCAATGATGTACAGGGACAAATCATGGCCGGACGCTCATATCAAGCGTTGGGCCGGACGGCTGAGGCTCAGAAGGCTTGGGCCAAAGTCTTAGAGTTAGACCCCAAACAACATGAAGCCCGATACAATTATGGTGTGCTTCTTATTGATTCCCGAAAAATCGATGATCCAAAAATTTTCCAAGAAGCACTCGATCATTTTGATATGGTTCTTGCCGATCTACCTAATCAACCAGCCGTGAATTGGTACCGTGGCATCGCCCTCTGGTATTTAGACCGGAAACAAGAAACCGATGAAGCGTGGTCACTCGCCGCTCAAAATATGGAACCCGGCAGTCAGGATCTCGCTTTCGTCAAAGAATCCCTCACCAAACTCCGCGCCGGCCAAGAACCGTTTTAAACTGAAAAACTCCAGTACCCCTACCATCACACCTGTGGCCTTGGAATAGGGCTATAAGCCTAAAAATCCCTGCTTTGACTAAACTAAGTTTATAGTTTACTATTAAACTATGATAAAATTGAATATTCACGAGGCTAAAACCCATCTTTCCCGCTACCTCGAAAAGCTGAAAAAAGGGGAAACCATTGTGCTCTGCAAACGCAATGAACCCATTGCGGAGATTCGACCATTGCCCGTTCGGTCACACCGCAAACGTCCTATTGGCTTAGCCAAAGGACAACTTTCGATTCCTAAAGGATTTTTTGACCCCCTCCCCGAAGAAATCATTCAGGCCTTTCATGCTCAGTCATCATGAACCTGCTATTGGATACTTGCACGTTTCTCTGGATCGTGACCGACGACGATGCTCTTTCACCAGAAAGTCGAAAGCTGATTAGCGATCCCACCAATGAAGTTTTTTTAAGTGCCATATCGTTTTGGGAAATTATGCTCAAAAACTCATTGGGGAAACTTCCGCTCCCGACCCCATTAGAACAATTTCTTTCTACGCAACGTGCACGGCATCATATTGAAGCCCTCCCTGTACAAGAAGAAGCTACGGTCCATTTACCCAAACTCCCTGCTCTACATAAAGATCCCTTCGATCGCATGTTGATTTGCCAAGCCATCCAGCATGAACTCACCATTCTCACGCCCGACCCCTTAATCACCCAATACGCCATTCGCACAGTCTGGTAAATTTTCACTTACGAATCTGTCCTCAGATATGAGGACCATAAGCTTAAAATGGAGTTTAAGTAACGGACGCTTGTTCGAGATGAGATTGAGAAGGAGTCCAACCAGTGAGTTCGCGAAACGCAATGGATATGACGGCCACTTCAACTGGAGTAAAAAGAAACTGCACAAAAGGCGGAAGAAAAGCACTGAACAACGGAAATTCCGAAAACCCGATGAAGGGCAACAGATTTCCAAGGTTACCCACGGTCATTGGAAGAAACCCCACCAAAAAAATATTTGCCAGGCGTTTGCTTTTGTCTGCTTCCACGACCACTCTGGGTTTGGGGCTCGATCAATAGCAATAGCTGGGAAGATTAGAATCCCTCTGCCAAACAGGTACCAAAAAGGAAAAAGAAATCCCCCGTATACAAGGGACCACCCAATTAATGTTTTTTCCCAGGAACCTTCTGAGAATATGTCACTTATTGGATACCAAAAAATGGCTGCTAATATGGTACCCGGAAAGATTAGTAATACGAACCCTAAAGAGCATACGATTTTAAACATCCATCCAAAATACTTAAGTTCCCTTTCTGTGAAAAAGGGAAATTTATTGAGGGTTTCTACGTGGGAAAGAAGGAATATACGGTGGCAGTAAACAGCTAGCAATGCGAATACAAAGAGGCTTGAAATCTGCGCCAGAAAATCTATTGCAATAAATAACAACGCCATGAGTCCATCATCTTTTTCCATATGCTCATATACGGCAACTAAGTCGCCGAATCCCGCAAGAATCGCACCCACACCAATCCACCCCCAAAGGACTCGACGAGAGTCCCACGCAAACCCTAGAGCTTCACGAATCGTCGCCCAAACGGGAAGTTTTTTCTGAGGTTGGCTTAGGATTATTTCACTCATAGCTTTAATTCAGTGTAAATCTAAATTGGTAAACTCTTTTCCACGCTTTTATGGTCCGAATGGGAAGGCGTCCAATTCGTGAGTTGACGAAAGGCATTTGAGAGTATTGCTACTTCAATGGGAGTAAAGAAAAACCAAAGGAAAGCCCAAAGAAATGAATCGAGGAAGGCAATTTTTTGGAGTCCCCATAAGGCTAAAAACTCCTACCCCATCCCCAAGATGATGGGAATTCCACCAATTAATATAGCTATTTTCCAGCCATGCCCATTCGTTTTTTCCCAAGACCATTCTAAATGCTCTCGCCAAGACCACTCTGAGCCGTCTTTCTCGTAAACTGCGAGGGCCGAACAAGCAAAACTGAACCGTCCAATTAAGTAGAAAAACAGGGGGAAAACCGTTACATAGGAAATGATATTTCTCCATACTTAATTCTCTATAAAAAGGCCCACTATCAATTGGCCAAAAAACAACACCAGCCAAGCCCCTATATACACCAGAAGGATAAAACAGCCAAAATTTATTTGTTTTATTCCATAACGAGACAATTTCTCAGAGGTGAAATTGCCAAAGAAAAATGACAACATCCTAGATTCTCTTATCCAATCGATAAACAATTTTGCATATTGATCATTGGTATTTCTCATTAGCATAAGGCAATAGCAGGAAATTGCCAGAGATACAAAAACTTCTATACTCACAAGGAAAAGAGAAAGCTGAATGAAGCTTAGCAATACACTGAAGACCTCATGTAAATCTTTTTGGGAGCCAGGAAAGGGAGAAAATTCGTCAAGCCATAGTTGTAATCCTCCCAAGAATGAACCCAGAAGGACTCCACGCTGAAGAGTGGCCCAATGGTTTTGCCAAAATTCAACCGCTTCTCGAAACGTCGCCCAAACGGGAAGTTGTTTTAGAGAAATATTTTGGTCTACTTCATTCATAGAGAGCACACCATTAACAACATACAAAGATATTTACTGTGATCTACTCACTTATCGGCGGAGAGTGATACACCCATAGACAGGAGATAAGAACTAGCGTTACTGGGCAGGAAAATGATGAAATATAAGCATGATTTTCCATTTTCCCCTGGCAGAAATGATGAGGAAGGAAAACGGCTCGGGTGTTTGCCCGAGCCGCCTAAGAACAACAACTTTACAACTATGTCACAGCTGGTTGCAGAGTTACATAGCGAACGATGGATAGCTTGGCTAACGCTTCTAATTGTTCGGGAGTCACATACCCGATGACCATGTGACCTGATTTGGGTTGTGCCACTAATTTGAAGCCCAACTTTTTTAATTGGGACAGGGTCTCTTCTTTGTTATCTGTCAGCCAAACCTGGATCATAATTTTTCCATCATGAACCTTCGCAGACTCATCAGGTGAAAAACTCTTTCCTTCCTTCCTTTTTTCCACCAGGGCCAATAAGAACGTATCTAATTTTGATTTCGGTTCATGACTCCCTATCGTGGAACGATCTTCTTCCAACTGATCTGCCATAGCTGGGGCCCTACTGTAGGCTTCTTGCGCCACGACCCCATTCATCACACTCTGCTTCATTTTAGCTATAGGTCGCATAGCGAAACTTCGCGCTGTTTTTACTTCGTGATCATCTCGCCCAAAGATTCCCTCATAGCTCACACCGCCTGGCAGTTCAACGGGCACTTCCACCCGCCGTGGTTGTCCACCTTCCGTGATGATCAGTTCTTCAACAGCGACAAATGAGGTAAATTGGGTCATCAGCCGATAGTCCAAACCTAATTGAGTAATGGCTTCTTTGATGTTGGCTCTGGTCGTTCCCTGCTGAATGCCGTTGTAATCTTGCGCCATCAAATCGGCGACTTTTGTGCGGGCCCAGAGGGTCGCTAAGACATCATGGTCAGGCTCAAAACCAGGAAAGACTACCTCAATTTTTCGTACCACCGGATGGCCAGCCACTTTGCCCTGTAATCGAATAGTGCCTTTTCCTGGCGTCATATATTGTCCAGTGACAATTAGTGGCTTGGCGCTGAATAGGTCAGGCAACCGCTTTGGGTAGACTTCCGACACATCTAGATCGTCCCAATCCACTGAAATATCTGTCAGCAGCGGATGTTGCACTCGTTGGTGAAAGCGGCGCGCGGCCGCCGAGCCATCATCTTGCAGCCCCACATATTCCACTTCACCACGACCATGCTCCGCCATTTTGTCCAACAAAAAACGATTAACGCTGGAACCAATGCCAAAGGCAAAGACTCTTGCATTGGAATGTTTTTGGATTTCCTCAACGATGGCCATATCATTCCCGATATACCCATCCGTCATAAAACAGACGATTCTCAGATGTTCCTGAGAGTCGCTCGGATCTAACGCCGCACGAATCGCTTTCATCATTTCCGTGCCACCTCCACCTCTGCGGGATTCCAAAAACTGTTGTGCCTTCCGCACATTCACTGGCGTGGCTGGTACAGGTTCGGCAAACAAGATCCGCGTGTCCCCGGCAAAAGTAATGAGATTAAACGTATCCCGCGAGTTGAGCCCATCCATGGCGAGGCGCATGGTCTCTTGGGCTTTATCGAGTGGAAATCCCGACATAGACCCTGATGTGTCCAAAACAAAGACGAGTTCCTTCGGAGTGACGGCATCCGTCTTGACGCGATCCGGTGGCTGCAAGAGAAGGGTAAAGAATCCCTCTTTGCCATTCCGATGCGTCAAAATCGCGTCACGAATATCTTCTCCGGCCACTGTATAGGTCAGGATAAAATCTTTATTAGGAATCGTGGCTTCTTCTTTGAGATGCACATCAGCCTGAGAATCGTTCGAACTGGTTACCGCAATCTTGTGGGTGGTTGATTGAACATGGTGAATCGGCACCCCCGCATCAATCTCCACGGACAATGACAGATCATGCCCTGAGCGTGTGCCTGGCTTCAGAACAGGCGGGGTGATATGTGAGGCGTCAGGAACTTGATCCGTATCATATGCCCAACCACCCCCTAATGCCTGTGTTGGTGGCTCTTGTGCTACAGGTTGCCCCGGGATGTAGCGAGGTCCCACCACCATGGGGAACATGACCGAATACGTTCCACCAGCATAGGACAAGGTCTCTACGTAACTGATCGTAATCGATATCTGCTCACCTGGCAGAATATTGGCTACGGACTGGGTAAAAATATTAGGGCGCTCCTGATCCAAGAGACCTGCCATATTCCCACGACGTTTGGCCGCTTCATAAATGGCTCGGGCTTCCTCCCGTTTTTTGATCTTTCCCTTCACCACCCGATCGCCAACCGTCAATGTCATATCATCGACCGCCGCATTCTGCGGTAGTGGGAAGGTATAAACGGCTTCGATTTTGTCGGAATACGGATTTTCGAATTGTTGGGTCACCTGCGCCCGTGCAAGCGGCCCACTGATTTGAATAGCCACATCGGTGTGTTTGAGTGGAAAGGCCTGAGTTGGCTTTCCCTCTTCATCTAACCCAACTAATGCACCTGATTCGCTGCCCTCCCACTCAGTACTAGCATGAGCAACCGGACCAGGATTTACTCCAGACCCCGTCAACCCTAAACTCGAAAGAGCCAACACTCCTAGCAAACCACCACCCAAGGCGCAGGTAACAACTTTCTTTCTACAATTTTTGACGATCATAACTTCCTCCATTGATTCCACGGCCCCATGCCGCTTCATCAGAGGAGATGGCACCACATCACAAATCCTTTCAGGATAATGCTGAAAAAATTCTCGGCCTAAAATTGGTGGGGTTTTGTTGATATAATCTGGAATGCTCTTTCTTTCCTGCAGTTTTCCCTCTATTCGACAGAAAACCCGCACGAAGGACAGGAGCCCTTGATGAAATATCTTTTAATCGTTTTATCCACATTGTTGCTTTCGGCCTGCACTTCAAGCCGTGGATTCGACCGCGGGGAACTGAGAAGTCATATTGTAGAGCAAAAAGTCGTGACGGAAGAAGACATCCAGAAAGTGCTTGAGTTACAACCGCAACTACCTCGACCATTCAATCTAGCTCTGTACTTTTCCTCACCTTCACAAACTAGATGGCGCGCTGAAAAATCTTGGAATTGGAGCGGAGAGGATAAAGATGTGTTGCTTGCAGTCAAACAAGGTCTCAAGGACAAAGGTATTGTTTCAGATGTAGTTCCCTTGAATGATTCTATTTTGGAGGGCCATGACCTCAAAGCCATTCGGCTCGCCGCGGCCAGGGCAGGAGCTGATGCGGTTCTCGTCCTTCATGGAGTCAGCGATGTCGATCGGTACAATAACAGCCTGGGCATGACTTACTTGCTTATTGTCTCAGCGTTTTTCATTCCGGGTACCGAGGCCAACGCACTCTTCATGGTCAACGCCTCCATGTGGGATGTCCGTAACCAATACCTCTATATGTCAGTCGAAACGGAAGGACTGGAAGATGAAATTCGTCCAGCGTACTTTATCGACGAGGAAGAATTACTTCAGGATGCCAAAACAACTGCTCTCGATAACCTTACCAAGGAAATTTCCAGACGATTAGAAAGGATGGCGAACAAGTAAAGACAAAAATATATTTCATGTAGGGCGAGCTTTTCATTTCCCTCAAACCGCCAAATGACCTGATAAACCAGACCCTTCTTACCTCTTATTGTTGAAGAGGAATATCCACACGAAGCGGCTTGCCTGAGATGCCACCAGACCGAACCACATAGACGGTCTCCTTGGTGCGCTCAATCTGAAGACCTGACATGTTGATAGTCTTCCCCAGCCATGGGCCAAGATTCTTTAAGGGTCTTGGAGAAAACAACACCCTAATGGAAGACACCACTAACTTCTCCATTCTATTGGTGACTACTCCCAGACGAAATTCTTTGGTTTGATGAGGTTCAACCGAAAATTCATCTTGCGTGACCTCGCCAGCCACCCGAGTCGTATGAGCAAGTCGCTGCCATTGCCCCCTCCCTACGGGCGCCAGAACATAGAGAAATCCAGGCTGGTTGGGTTCAATGGTGAGTCGGACATTCCCCCAAGATCCCTTGAATTGGAATCCATCACTAAATTCCTTTTCTTGCCCATTTGTTTCCTCCACAAAGCTGTACCGAATACCCATAGCCCTTTGAATAACCTGTTCTTTGGCTGCACTTTGCCCTTGAAGAGGCTTGGAGCCTTTCTTTTTCGCATTGGAACCTTCCGCATCGGCATTCACGGAATGACTGTCATTTCTCGATTGTCCAGGAGCGGCATAAAAGAGATCCAGAGCTCCCGGTTGAGATGATGATTCTTCACGAGCAGCCTGATCCGCTAGTGACTCCTGACTGGGGGTGAGAAGAGGGGACGGCGGGACAGCGACCTCAGCAAAATCTGTCCCGGCCACCGCCGGAATCGGTGGATCACCCGGTGGCTGGTTAGACTCTGTCGACATGTCTGGAGCTTGAGAGACCTGCTCCAATAACCTCACTGGCGGTGAATTACTCTTGAGTTCATTCTTCACGCGCCTTTCCTTCGTTTCCTCTTTTCTAGCTGGCTCATAACTTTCTACTCGACTCGCAAGGTTGGCCTTATCAGTCTTCGATTCAGCTAAAGGAACAGATGTCCGAGCAGATTGAAGCTTCTCGTCACTTCGTCTGGCTTTATCATCCTCCTTCTGTAACGCGACGGCAGACTTCTGTTTTTCTACTTTTGAAGGCTGGGGATTTTTGGCAATGATAATATCTCTCTCAGAAGATACTTTTTTCTCTGGCTGAGCCTCAGGCCGCTCTTGTTGTTGATTCTCGCTCACCACAGGGCCCCAATCTTTTTCCATTTGCCACCCAAACATGAACGCTAGGCCCATAGCAGCAAGACTGCCAACCCAAGCCAGATAGGATGGTTGGCGAAACCAACTCATTCGTGAGCTTTGGGAAGACGACGCTTCTTGAAAATTCTCCGTCGCGCGAAGGCTGGTCAGGATTCGTTGTCGAGCCTCCGAATCGGCTAACAAGGCTTTTAACGACTCTTCATCAGCCAACACATCAAAAATAGCTTGATCATGAAGAGCGGCATCAAACAATTGATGCTTTTCTTCCTCCGACAGGGTATCCGTGGCGTACCCACCAAGGATCTGTTCCCAAGACTTTGACATTACCCCACCGTCTCCTTATTTGGTCTAGGTCTTTTTCCCTGTAGAGAAATCGTCTCCCATTGGCCGCCCATTAACACCAGCAGTTCCTTACGACACCGCGAATCCCATGCATAGATCGTATTAATGGACTGCTCCCCCAACACCTGCTGAATCTCAGGAAAGGAATAGCCTTCCATTTTCAAGCGAAACAGCCTTCGACAACGTTCGCCCAGTTGCAGCAACGAGGTAATTAGATGAGTCACCCGCTCTTTTTGTTCGGCTTGCGCGGCTGGATCATCTCCCGGCTCAACAAGTGGATAATCATCCACCGACTCCTGGTTGTATTCCCCCCGCCTTAACATTTTTCGGTGCCGGTCGAGCATTTTATAACGGAGAATTTGAAATGAGAGGGGGACCAACTCCGTCAATTCTTCAACGTGGGGATATTTTTCGTGCAGCACCACCATGACATCCTGAGTGAGATCTTCGGCTACTTCCCTTGAACTACGAGATGTCGCAAACGCCACAATCCTTTCACGCAACTGTTGTAAAATCTCTTCTCGCTTTATCCTTGCCACTTAGGTTCCTTCAGTATGTTAACGCTTCGAGCATTCCACTTGCCGACCTTATCCTAGTCTACCATTTTAAAACACAATGCCAGGTTTGAGACGTTCTCTATCTACACACTACCCTCAACGAACGCTAAAGAGAAGAGAATCTTCAAAGTGAGGTCAAATATACAGCAATCCCCAGAACGGTCAAACTGCATAAGAGAATAGCACGCTGGATCCACACGACCTTGCCGGAAAACAGCAAAGGTGCTGTCTCGGTCTCTTGGCTCTTTCCGATCGCTCCATAAGGATCCAGGATGAGATCATGAACGAAGATCAATCCACCCACAATGGCAAACACAAAGAGTTTGAACATCATGATCAAACCCCAATTGGTTTCAATACGGGCTGAGCCGCTTTCATCAAGTAATTGAGACGCCCCCGTAAAAATAAGGGCCATCAGACTCACCCAGCCAACCGTCTTGAAACGTTGCCCCATTTTTCTGGCCATTTCCAAACCCTCTTTCGACGGTTTCTTGGTTTTGCCTTCTAGAAGACTGGGTCTCACCGCTAATTGAAAAAATAGCCACCCCCCGATAAATGTGATGACGGCTAATAAATGTATCCAGGTCACGACAGACGCAGCCATATCTCCACTCCGTTTACATGCGATTAGGACAACGTCCCCAATCATACCCACTAGTCGGGAGAAAGACTACTGTCTTAGCATAAAGTGCTTGGGAATTTTCTTTCAAATTTTTCGCATCATGGCGCACTTCCAGCAATAGGCTTTAGAATGGTTCCTGATATGTTCAACTATTTTTCTCAGGAGACCTCTCAATGAACCAGCGATTTGACACAATGCCCTGTCGTCTTATTTTTTGGTGTATGACCTTGATGCTCCTTACAAGTGCCAATTTTTCGTCTTCTCTGACGTGGGCTATCGAACAGGATCAAATCCGTTGGGACAAAAAATACGCGACGGAAAAGTATCTGTTCGGTCAAGAGGCGATCCCATTTTTGCAGGAGCATGTTGATTTGCTACCTCAAGGCCAAGTACTAGACCTAGCAATGGGAGAAGGACGCAATGGAGTCTTTCTCGCAACCAAAGGGTTCACTGTCACCGGAGTAGATATTTCGGCGGAAGGGCTCAAAAAAGCGTCCGCTCTGGCAACTAAACGTCATGTTGCGATCACAACGATTGTCGCCGATCTTGATACATATGAAATACCGCCAAATACATTTGCTGTCATCATCTGCACGTACTACTTCCAACGTGATTTATTTCCCAAAATTGTGGCCGCGCTGAAACCTGGCGGCATGGCTCTGATTGAAACCTACACGACAGATCACCTCCAGTACCGCCCTCGATTTAACAAAGCCTGGTTATTGAAACCCAACGAACTCCTAACCATCCTCCCTGGCCTTCGGATTCTCCGCTATCAAGAAGTAAATGATGGCCATGCCGCCTTTGCCAGCATCCTGGCTCAGAAACCACAATGACAGGGCAATATCTCAACGGCCCATTTCCCAAACGATTTCATTTCTCCCACTCTCCGTCATTCTCATTTCCTACGCTGTCATTCCCGAGAAAGCGGGAATCCAGGCCTCATCTCGGCAAATGGATACCCACTAACAACTTGGGGGAATACCAAAAATGTAAAGGTTGCAGCTTTCCTGAATCTTCCGGTACCCTTGCAGCTCACTCTGACCCCTATGACATATCATCAATTGTTATGACTGAACCCGCCCTCACTGATTCTATTGCCGATCCTTGGATTGAGATTGGCCCTCAAACCCTAGACGAGGAGTTGCTCAACCAGCGGGCCTGGCGCATGCCTGACATTGTCATTTACCAACATGGCCCTGAAGAATGGTGGGTGGCCCCCTTGGATGAAGAATTGCCACTGGTCCGATTAAACCGTATGGGCGCCACCCTACTTGGCGCCATGGATGGACGCCTGACCATCGGAGCCTTGCTCAATCAATATGGGAAATGGGTGTGCAGTCCTACTCAACAGAATGGGCGTTGGCATCTGGAACGGTGGGCTCAACCTCGATTCTCGCTGGCCTTCTACGGAACCGAACCGCCGAGCGGGCACAGTGCCGAAGCGAAATGGGATCTGTTACTCCAAAAAGTTCGGGAAGGCTGGCATCAAAACGTCAAAGCTGAAACAGAAGATCATCTCTCCAAATTTCATGTGCAAGGCATTCAAGGCCCGCATGGACATTTCGAAATTATCGAGACCACTGTTTCTCATCTGTTTCGCGAGCCGTGCGAAGCCATGAACGGCCTCACCTATGGACGTCTCCTAGGTAAAACGCTACGCCAGATGGGATGGCTATCCCCCAAACCCAAACAGATTGTAGAAGTAGGCGCGGGACTAGGCTATGTCTCAAAAGAACTGGCGGAGGAACTCTCGGCCGAAGAGCGAAAAGATATTAACTATACATTTCTAGATCTGACTGGTCCATTCCTCGGGTCTCAAACTTCACTGGCTCAAAAAGCTGGGTGGAGAGCCTCCGCCATTCAAGCCAATGCCGAACACATGCCTGTAGCAGACCAATCAGTTGATTTGCTCATTGACAATGAAAATCTGGCCGACATGACGCCTGTGCAATTCTCTGGCGAGGAACTCCTGATGTTTAAAGGAGACAATCCAGAACATGAAGAAGCGTTAGACCTCATCAGGCGCATGCACCTTCCGCTCATGCCGCCCTTTCCTGATGACGTTATTTTTAATTACGGCGCTATTCAATTTCTCCAGGAAGTTTGGCGGGTCCTTAAACCAGGTGGGCGGGCGATCTTGATTGAATTCGGCATCGAAGAGAATTGGCCTTCACCCGTTAGATTACCAGGCCATACGGAATATGAAGTACAATTCAGTCATCTACGTCATGCCGCCAAATGGCTGGGGTTTCGCGAACAGTATTGCACGTTGCCGCAATTGCTCGGTATGAATCCTGATACCCAAGTGCTTTGCACCGGCGCGGCCTATACGCTTCGACGCATCTGCCACGAACTAGGTGAACCCTTTTCCGTTCGCGCGTATACGGAAAAGGAATTAGGCTCTGCATTAGGCGAGCTCCTTCCCAAACTCACCGGTCTTCATTACCACAATGTCCTCGACCCCGCCTGGTTCGGTCTTTGGGATTTCAAAGTCATGTTGCTCGAAAAACCCGGCAGCATGAGCATCGGCCAACAACCGGCCTTCAAAGAATCTGCCGGCTTCCGCTGGTACACCCAACAGTAGTTTTCTTTTCCCAAATTATTTCCTGATAGTTTTTTATAATTTTTGAGCCAGATCGACAAGGATCCCTTCACGGAGGCCGTAATCGCTGACGAGGCATGTGTGTTGATTGAGTGTTTCCATGATTCGGCGGAGAATGACGGTGCCCGCTATAATGACAAATTCGCGGCCTGGTTCCAGACCAGACATTTTTAGCCGTTCAGAACCTGTTTTGCTGACGAGGTTTTTCTCTAGACGAGTAATCGTCGCAAGGATGAGTTCATAGTTATGGATTCGACCACGGTCATACTCTTTGAGTTGTTGGGCCATGGCAGCCAACGTGGTCACGGTACCTGCTGTTCCGACAAGTGGAATGTCTGGCAACGGACCAAACGTCTGCTTCATATTAGCCAATTGCTCATCTATCACGCTTTCGGCATTGTGAAGATCTTGCCGGGTTGGCGGGTCGTGATGAAAGACCCGTTCCAACAATCGCACCACACCAAGATCTAACGAAATCATTTTTGGAGATTGTTCATTTTTCGCGAGAATACATTCTGTGCTTCCACCACCAATATCCAACCCTATAAAGCTTGAAACGTGTGTAGGCAACCCAAACCGAATACCCAGTAAAGTCCGCCGGGCTTCTTCTTCGCCCGTGAGAACGTCAACATCCCAGCCTGTTTCTCGTTTAACTCGCGTCAGGAATTCTTGACGATTTTCCGATTCGCGTACTGCACTCGTAGCCACAACCACCGTCGCATCCACAGCATATTTAGCTGTCCTTTCCCGCCATTCGGTAAGTGTGGACACTACTCGATTCATGGCGTCGTGTGCCAATCGTTTGTGTTGATCCACACCTTCGCCAAGCCGTAGGATTTTCCGACCTGCATCGATTTCTGCAAATTGGTACGGCATCTGCACATCAGCAACTAAGAGGCGACACGTTAAGGTCCCGATATCAATCCCTGCTAACCGCATAGTTTTAAGCCTCTCTATTCATCCGGCAAATACAGCCGAATGTTCATGACCGCTAAGACTGTTGATTTTCTCAATTCCTGAAATTTTCTTGGCCTTCTTTTCCAGTTAGAACAGCCTGTGGTAGGATTTTATGCTTTTCCATAATGTGGAAGACAAACAAATTTCAGTCCCTTAACTTACAAAAGGAGCAGAGAATGGCGCAAATTCATTGCCGCAAATGCGATAAAGACGGTGACCCCATCACCGACAATTTGTTTATGGGAAAGCTTGAAGCCGAAATTAAGGAAAAAGTCTGTCAGCCCTGTTGGAATGAGTGGGCAGGCCCAGGCGGCACCAAAACCATGGTCATTAACGAATATCAATTAAATCTTGGAGATGAAAGCGCAAGGGACACGCTGAAGAAACAAATGCGAGCCTTTTTGAAGTTAGATGAGACCGAGACAGAATTCAAAGATTATCGGCATTAAGCAGGACGCGGGTACACGTTTTGTTCTTTACGAGATTCTGACGCATCAATGTGATGATATATTCTTTGCAAGTTTTTTTATCCTTTTCCAAATTTCACTCGTATAGAGGCACCTCTTGAATGATCTAGTGATGCGCGATAGGATTATTTAATGGACACCCCACTCGGCAAAGGCGTGTTCCTGATTGCCACGCCTGCACTAAAAGATCCCAATTTTCGGCAAACCGTCATTCTTCTGTGCGAACATGGCCCTGAAGGTGCCTTGGGAGTGGTCCTGAATCGGCCCACCGAGATGAATATTACGGAAGTACTGCCACACATGCCTGTTCTGGAAGGTCAGCCGCATCGAGTGTTCTCTGGAGGCCCCGTGCAAAAAGACAGTTTGCTGGTGTTATATCATCTCAACGAGGAAGTCGAAGATACGCATGCCGTCATCGATGGCGTCTATCTGGGTGGTAATACGGAAACACTCAAACGCATCCTAGAAGTTCCAGCCGAAGAAGAATCGTTTCGTGCCTTTATGGGCTATTCCGGATGGGGGCCAGGACAGTTAGAAAATGAAATGAAAAGCGGATCCTGGCTCATCATGCCGGCTAAACCCAAATTCGTCTTCGAAGACTATCCTTCGGGCCTGTGGGCAGAAGTCCTGCAAACATTTGGCGATCAATATAACATGTATGCCCACATGCCTGTTGACCCCACCCTCAACTAGTCTTTTTTATTATCCCAGCGACCTCTTCCTGACCAAGTCTTCCGGAGACCGCTTCCAGGTTTCCGCATCTACGACTAACCATTTCTCACCAGTGTCAGGGTTCAGATCGATCGCCAAATCACAATAAGGAACAGAGAAAGGTTTTTGAATCCAACGTGGGACGATATGTTTGACACTCATATTTCCCCACAAGCGAGTCCACCAAGAAGCCCCTCCGGCATTTAAATCCAACACCACGCCTTCCTGTACGCATCTCACAACCTTCCCTAGTCCCTTCCAAATCACATGCTCTGGTCTATCGGCCACAGGCTTCTGAAGAATCATGACTTGAATCATTTTCCCTGTCATCGAAATAAGCCATGTCTTCAGATCATTTTCTGATTCTGTTGATTCCATCACAGATAATTCTCTCAATCAGTTCATACGCCTGACAAGACCTAAGGATCGTTATTTGATAAGGTCATAGAGATGAACACACCAAGCCAGCCATCTTCTTGGCTGCAAAATTTTTTCATTCTGCTTTTTGGCCCCAAAATGCTGGTCATGCTGTTGACCGGCTTTTCTTCTGGCCTTCCCCTTCTCCTCACTGGCTCCACCCTCAAATTTTGGATGCGGGAAGAAGGTCTCGATTTGACCAGCATCGGAGTTTTTGGACTCGTCGGACTCCCCTATACCTTAAAGTTTTTGTGGGCGCCGCTATTGGATCGAATCGTGCTGCCGTTTGGTGGCCGCCGTCGAGGTTGGATGTTCATCACCCAAGTTGCCTTATTGATCACCCTAGCCTTCATGGCTTTTGCACAACCGGCCATCCATTTACCGGCCATTGCAGGATTATGTCTACTCATCGCATTTGCGAGTGCCAGCCAAGACATTGTACTTGATGCATACCGCCGCGAATATTTGAAAGATGAAGAATTAGGGATTGGGTCTTCCATCTTCGTCAATGGATACCGTCTTGGATTGTTGGTCTCCGGCGCATTGGCGCTGATCTTAGCCGATTATCTGTCTTGGCCCACAGCCTATTTCATCATGGGAATGTGTATGGTCATCGGAATTGTGGCAACGGCCTATGCACCAGAACCTATGGTGGAAACCATCCCGCCAACATCACTTCGTGAAGCCTTTGTCGGACCACTCCTCGAATTTTGTCGTCGACCAGGCTGGCTATCGATCCTCCTGTTCATTTTACTATACAAAATTGGAGACAGTATGGCCTCGGAAATGCTTTCACCTTTCTGGGTGGATTTAGACGTTTCAAAATCCACGGTGGCAGGAATTATCAAAACATTTGGATTAGCCGCAAGCATTGGCGGGGGAGTCTTAGCAGGTCTCGTCGTCTATCGATGGGGAATTATTTCTTCCCTTCTCGTTTTTGGGTTCCTGCAGATGATTTCCACAGCAGGGTTCGCACTCCTCGCAATTTTTGGCAATCATCTCTTTTTACTCACAACTGTCATTGCGTTCGAAAATCTTACCGGAGGCATGGGAACCACAGCCTTTGTGGCCTTTATGGCCAGTCTTACTGACAAGCGGTTCACCGCCGCTCAATATGCCTTGCTCACCAGCGTTATGGGAATTCCTCGTGTATTTGCCGGATCCACTACCGGACTACTTGCCACTTGGCTCGGATGGGAAGGGTTTTTCGTCTTTTGTACCGTATTGGCGATACCAGGACTGTTATTGATTACGCGCCTTCGTAAACTCACAACAGGACCGAGTCCACAAGACATTGCCGTTTCCTCGAAAACCTAATTTCTTATAGATCAGGAAACGAGTTACGAGCAAAAACATTGGCGGGGATCAGATAAACATCTGATCCCCGCCAATGAGGAGATGGCCACTATGATACTGAGGGATGTCCCTCACCAAACCTTGAATGAATCAAGGCAACTGTTATTTCTTTCTTCCTTTGCCATTATCCGATTTCGATCAATTACCACTGTGATAACTCCGAGGTCATCGAAGCCTACTCAACGTGATCGACCATATAGGCTTGATAACGGTGAGCACTCGTGGTTGAAAAATTCGATCACGATCAGTCTAGCGACGATAATGATAATCCAGTTGGAGCCGTTGGTGCTGTTGTATCAACTGTAAGAGCTACCGAAGCTTGTCCTTGATGTTTTGGATCGCTATCGGAGACCTTCACCATCATTGAATAGGTCGTATCAGCAGTGCTCGTGAGTTGAATGTTCATTGTCGTCGTTCCAGATTCGCTTGGGGCAAGATCCAACACTGAATCTTGAAATGTTCCTTCAGCACCAGAAGGAAAGATTCCCATCACCGAAAAACTAGCATTATCACACCCTGCGCTATCCTTATTGGTGACAGTCACAGTATAGGGTTGAATCTGATTATTCACACCTACCAATTGTGAATTAGGGCTCACCGAAACTTGTGGTGTTTGTACTACGCACGATGCAAAGCTGACATCAATCTTGACATAGTTAGCGTTGTTTTCGACCTGGGACACCGTGATGTCGTTGTTCGCATCCTGGAATTGATAGAGGTTGGGATCACTGAAATCGCTTTTCAACACTTTGATAAAGTGCGACCAATTCCCGGATTTCAACCCACGGTGAATATTGACTCCTGTTGTATAAGCAGAAGACATGGCGGAATCTTTGCCGGTTCTCTGCCGGTAAGAAAGATAATAAGGCCAACCATTCGCCGGCGTAATGCGTAAAATTTGAGGATCAGTCGAAATGGCCGGATCCGTCCCTAATGGGGCTAGCGTAAACTGTCCAGCTTCGGTGACATCCAGCACTTTATCTCGTAAATCCGCACGATCAAACCAGCCAGCTTGATCCATGTGCACACTGTTGACTGTACGTTTCGCACAGCAATATCCCATCAAATCGGAGGTATCCCCATATTCCACGTTCCTTGTGCCGTCATTATCGGGATCCGTCGCAGCATGATGCCACCCAATGTTGTGGCCTAGTTCATGCGCGAAGGCAATGGGATCGATCCGGGTACTCCAGGATTTTCTTGTGGACGTACTGTCATAGCTCCCTATTTCCCCTATGGCCAACCAACTACAACCTGAAATCGCTTTCGGCGGGACCACATACAGTTTGTGACGATATCCATTGACATTCACCGGAGAGACAGCATCCGCATTGTTTGCAATGGTTCGATATGCACAACTTTCAGCCGGATCATATGGAACAGATACGACAAAAACATCTGTTGAAGCACTTCCCGAAAAGGTCACTTGCCCAAATGATGCTTCTTTATAGGCGCTATTGACAGAAAACTGCGTTGAATCATACATATATCGGCCAGCCGTCTCGGCATGGGTCGCCGTAAATGGAGAAGCGCTTTCTGCCGAATAGTCGACTCCATCCATATTGACCAGGAAGGTAATGGTCTTCCGATCACCAACTGCAGTTGCAGATGCCGTGCTGCGATTGGCGGTACTGCTTGAACTCTCCCCATCTAACGCCGCAACCTCACTGACCAAAATTTCTTGTTTTTGCTGACCTTCAGCTTGCCGAGCTTGCCTTCTAGCCTGGCGTTCCGCACGTCTCCCCTTGATTCTAATTTTCTTTCCTGTGCGGAGATATTTTCGAATATGTTTGGGAGGCTGCCCATCAAATCTCATCTCAATGAAATCTGTAGACCCGCGTTGTTGCAAAAAATACGCTGTCCGTGATTGCTGAGGATTCATTTCATCAATATGAATAACGGTGACTTCCCCTTCTACCTGTTCAACTGTGGAATTTTCACTAGCCAGGGTCAACGCCGGTTGTACGGATCCAACTACCAAAGCAAGACCAAAGACTGTGAGATAGTTTCGAACTCTTGAAGTGGCGAGTGATGAGTTCAGACCTGTGTTTACACTTAACGCAGTCATTTCCATGCTCAACCTCCTGTAGAAGGATTCTGGTCAGGCACGGGTAGCCGTTTAAAGAAAAGAAGCCTTTGGAAAAGCTCTTTTGCGGCCATAACCCGGCGATCCCGCTGTCTGAGACAAAGCCCTCAGACCGGTGATTTTGCGTCACCACCTCACGATGGTTATGCCCTGAAACAGATTATGGGAAATTGATGTTGTGCTCGAAGGAAGTTATCGGTACATCCCGAGAAAACTTTTGTGAAAATTCTTTTTGCATACAATGTGACAGATCATTCATGAACGCATACTTATTCAGTATGCAAAGGATGAATGAATCCGACAGGACTGGGACTAATCAAACACGTTGCGGAAAAAATTTGTGGGCATGATGAGAAATAATTGAAGTGGGCAGCAAAATCGAAAGACCGCCTTAAAAAGACCGGAAAGTATACTGAGGAGGTTCAGAGGATTGCTGAAGGAGGTGATGCGAGAATACGCCACCCTGACTCACCAAAGATATTGAAGATGATACCGGCAGAAAGAACTTCAAGGTTCATCAGAAATTTACTCATCTCTTATCTTAGAAATTACGATAAAGGACTAGATGTTTTTTCGACTCTAACGTTCCAGGAGGGTCGTTTTTTATTCTCATTCTCCAATTGCATCATTGGGGACGAATAAATGATCCCCGCCGCAAGCGGACGGGGTATTTAGAAGAGCGTCAGTTGATGATCTTTATGTAATTGGGTGTAGGTCTGCCCTTGCTCCTTGACATATTTAGCAATCATTTGCTCATTGCCATGTTGCCCAACCGTACTCGCATAATACCCGTCACTCCAAAACTCTCCACCCCAGAGCTGCTTCTTGACCTGAGGACAGCGTTGAAAAACTTTGCGGGCCGTCAGACTCTTTAGCATGGTGACCACCTTCGTAACGCTATAGGTCGGCACCACTTGGACGAAGAAATGAACGTGATCCTTATCCATGCCAATCTCCAAAAATTTAATCTGGTATCTCTTCTCAATCTCTAAACACACCTCCTTCAAGGCCTGATCCCCCCGCCATCAAAAACCGCTCGCCGATACTTTGCAGGGGAAACTAGGTGATATAACAAAACCGAAACATTATGGCTCTTGTAGAGATGTTTGCTCACCCCCCATGTTACGCCGCAAGCGGCGGGGAATTCACCCTTAACTACGATTAAAACCACTCGATTTCGTCACATCTAACAATAGACTGCGCTCCCAATATCAAAAGGGAACAAATAGGTTGGACATCTAGCTTTTGAAAATTATGCAATCGTGTTTTGTTTAAGAAATAACAACATGTTGCCGATATATTTATACTGGCTCCATACCCATAGAGAACATCGACCATATCATTCTCGAATACCATTAATTTCCTATTTTCCGAAGACAAATTCCTGTCATTAACCCACAAGCGAAAAGATCAGTGAGTGAAAGAAGATTTTCATTCCAAATAAACAGGTCCAGTCGGTGATTGAAAAATTCTGGGGAACGTGCATACGAAATATTCCCTCGACCGGGAAAGTTCTTTATCTCACATTTGATGATGGTCCTCATGAATATTGTACGCCCAGAGTCCTTGACCTTCTGTTGCAATACCAAGCCAAAGCCACATTTTTTGTGGTCGCCAATGCCTTACACCATAATCTTGCTATAGGGCGCTCGATTGTGGCCCATGGTCATACCATTGGCAATCATTCTTTGGACCACAAATATCATCATTTCTTTGGCAATACACGTTACCTTATGAATTGGATAAGCCGCGCAAGAGATAGCATAGAACAATCCCTTCAAATTCAAACCGTTGGATTTCGGTCGCCATTGGGACTTCGAACTCACCATCTGGGAACGGTATTACAAAATCTGGAATATCCCCTCATTCATTGGAATCAACGTTTTTTTGATACACGGTGGGGACTCCCGCGAACCATTCTTTCACGTAGGATCCCTCAGTTCCAAGCCGGCGACATCATTCTCCTGCATGACACACATCGGAAGTATCATCAGTCTTTTCTGAAAGGATTGGAGATGTTGCTCGTCAACTCACTCCACGCAGGATTTTCTTTTCAATCTATTCCATCTAATTTAGCTCCTTGCAACTTGAAGCTTCTTGCCGTTTGATTTATCCCCTCTTGGGAACCCAAGGGAAAAATCTGTTGGTGTTCCGTTGATAGGCTCGATAGTCCTCACCACGACTGACAAGGGCCTGGGCTTCCGCCCAGGGTACGCCCGTGATCCATAAGAGGGAACCCGTCATGATCAGAGGCCACAGCACAGCGAGACCTGACCAGGGCAGCCCTACCGCTAATGGAACAAAGGCCGACCAATACAACGATTCAAAAAAGTAATTCGGATGCCGGGAATATCGCCACAAACCCATTTGCAATGTTTTCCCATGATTCGAGGGGTTAGCTCGAAAAATCTGAAGTTGCCGATCAGCGATCCCTTCTCCTGCAATGGCAATCAGAAAAATGAGCAGTCCCAATGCATCCCACCAGCGCCAGGCTGCATCGGGATGCTCCATGACCCAACATAACAAACCCGCAAAGAACACACAGGCAGGGACCTGTAGTTGGAAGTAGCAGAAGATCCCTACGGACTCCCAAGAGCCCAACCATTTTCGGATGGCCTCATACCGAGCATCTTCGCTATGGTTCCATACTCGATGACAAAACAGGTGCGACCCCAAGCGTAGAGCATACAGGCTGGCCATACCCACCACGAGTACCCGCCGCCAAATATGCCCGGTGCTGGCCAATCCACAAGCCAAAACAAGCATAAGGAAACCAAGGCAGAAACCAACGTCCGCTATCGAAGCGTTGCGGTGGATACCTTGTAGGAGCCACAGAACGAAAAACAGGCAACATAAGAGCGGCACCCACATCCACAAATTCAAGTGCAATAGGACACCTCTATTTGAATGAGGTTTAACCGGTTCTACATTGCTCTCGGAAAAGAACTTCTGACAGGGGTAGGCTTAATTCACTCCCAGGGCTAAAGGACTGCGAACCAGGTCTTGT
Source organism: Nitrospirales bacterium (assembly GCA_965223295.1). Classification (GTDB taxonomy): domain Bacteria; phylum Nitrospirota; class Nitrospiria; order Nitrospirales; family UBA8639; genus Nitrospira_E. The sequence continues at coordinate 563,416 of CBDCWC010000003.1, forward strand.
TCAACTTCGGGCTCCAGAGTGACTTCTACTAAAAAAATTCGATCATTGGGAACTTGGGCTTTTTGAATAAGAAAATCCTGAATATGTTGAGCACGTTGCTGCGCCAAAAGTCTTAGCTGACTTTCATCTACCGGGATATCTTTCAATAACGCGTCTTTCATTTCCTCAACCGTCGGTTTCTTTGATGCTTTTTCAGGATCACCAGAATCTCTCGCTGAATGGGTGGCGGCTGAATCCCCAAACTTTTCTCGATAAAGCTTGGTGAAAAATTGCGCCTCTTCCTCAGACGTCAATTCAACCTGATCAATAGAGATATCGCCCTCTTCGTTAGATGGCGGTTGCTCCACGAATTTAGCCTTTTTTAATTGAGTAAGCAGTTTAGCTGCAGCTAGTGCTTTACTATCCAGGTCGGAATCAGCGGCGCCAGTGATTTCTAAACGTAATCCCGGCCGCTCAGCAATGGCTTTTCCTAAGGCCAGTAATTTTTCTTGCTCAGGAAGCGACACGTTTTTTTCACCGGCAAGAAAGGCCACATATTTCAGCGCGTCCGCATCACCTCCTGCAATCTCTCCAACCAGTCCTCCAACAATTGAGAAGGGAGAAGCGGCAACTTTCGTGATCAGGTTCACTAAGGCCTGCCCGATCAGCCCCCAATAACTAAACTCCGGATCATCGATATTCCCCCGAACGGGAAGATCAATATCGATTTTGCCCTTTCGATCCTTGAGTAAGGCCAACGCAAGAGGAATGGGCAACGACGTGGCATCGGGACTCTCAACGTGTTTGCCCATGGTAATTTGATCAACAAACACCTTATTCTCTCCCACTAGTTCTTTTTGTGAGAGCTTATAGTCCAATTCAAGCGTCATTTTTCCTTTGGTAATAGGATACCCCGCAAATTTCCCCGAGTATGGAGAGACCGTCGTCAAATCCAGGTTCTTAAAAGATAGCACTAAGTCCGTATAGGCATCTTCACTGAGAGGATTAATTTGTCCTTCAATGAGAATAGGGGCATAACCACCCACTTTACCCTTAATTGATACATCGGCCTTTGCCAGTTGCTCCGAGGATAACCCTTTAATTGTCCCGCTGAGGTCAGCAATTTTTGTCCTGACATTCGGCGTAACCGACAAATCCGCAATGGAGGCTTGGAGATTCTCCAAACGAACCGTTTGAATTTTTACCGGTGTCGGCGAGCCTGTTGATTCTTCTGATTCACGATTCGAATCTTCCGATGCTTCTGTTTCAGTATCTTCTTGCCCAGCAGGAGAAAAAAGACGGGAAAAATTCAGACCTCCATCGGGATCCACTGACATCACCAACGCAGGCTTCACCAAGGCCACTTCCTTCAATGTCACGGATGTGGGCTCGACGGCCAGACTGAGGTCTTTCAGATTTAGGGCATCCCATTTCACGAACGGTTTGGCTTGTGCGGGATCCACCAGCGCTAATTGCGCAATATCAAGACCTCCGTCAAACGTCACCATAGGTTTCGCCTCTGAACCGTCCTGATAATGGGCCTTCCCTGCTAACGACAGGGCTCCGTCTCCCACATCAAACTGTACAAACGGCGAGAGATAGGATTCAAAAGGTTGAAGAGCAATATCAGAAAGAGCAACATCCAGTTGCACAGACACCGGTTCAATCTCAACGGACCCTTTTAAGTCAGCCTTCCCCGTTTGATTCAAATTAAAGGAAAGATCAACGGGCAAAGGTTTATCAAAATTTGTGGAGAATTCAGAGGTATGAAATTGCAGGGAGTCCAAAAGAAGCTTGACCGGAATTTCCGGTTGACGATCTTCCAAATCAATCGTGAAGTTTTCCAACACAATATCCTGTACAAGTACGGTCCAAGGCGGTTCCACGTCGGAAGAATCTTGCTCATCTGACCGAGCAGCCTCGGATATCTCATCCTTATCTGCATCAAGCGGGGTAAAAAGGGACTGATAGTTCATCACCCCGTCTTCGTCCAGCCACCCTGTCAATCGAGCATCCCGGCCCTTTGCCGTGGGTATTCGAACTTCCTGCTTCCCGACATCCACAAACACACCATCCACTTCAAAAAATGGAAGAGCAATAACTGCTTCACTGGCTCCCTTTTCCTGAATCTGGACATCTTGGACCGTGATGGTCCCTTGATTGACCACCACATCAACGTCATCCTCATTAACGGATAGCTCATACTGTCCATTAAGCGTCGCCACCCCTTGTGGAATAAGAAATCGAAATTGATCGTGCAAGTAAGCCCAAATGCCTGACAATTGGATATTCTCTAAAGTCAAACTCCCTTGAGACTGCACCGGCTCAAGCGTCAATGTGCCTTCCCAAGAAATCTTTTCGTCGTCCTGCAACTCTGCTGACAGGGCATAGGGATTAGCCCGGCCTTTTTGTGTACTAAATTGCTCAAGCGTCAGATTAATCGGCACGAGATGCGCCTCAAAAGGCATGGGGCGTGAGGCATCCACAAATTCCACCATCCCCTGTTGAATGGCTAACTCTTCAATGAGGACGGCTGGCAATCCCTGAGCCTCCGCACCTCCCTCAGGTACATCCTGTGGCGATTCACCTTCATCGTCTGCAGAATCCGGCTGGCCCATCTCAGCCACATTCACAGACCCATCAGGGCGCACCATCACCAACCCATAAGGAAGTCCCAGACGAATTTTCGCAAAGGTATAGGCTTGATTTTTCAAAGAAGACAGCGGTTCAAAATCCACAAACAGTTCATCAAACCCAGCTATCGGAGATTCATCAGCCTCTTGCAACCCAAACCCCTTCACCTGCAGTTTAAACAGGAAGGGATTAAAAGCCGCTTCTTGAATCGTCACAGGTCGATTCAATTCTTTCGTCAACATGGCAGGCAGTTTACTCGTAATCGCCCAGGGCACTGCAAAAAATCCCAGGACGGTATAAAGGACCACGAGACCCACAATAAGGCCAAGAACAATTTTTAGACTTTTTGACATAGATAATGATTTCGGGAAATGATCGCCTGAATTTTAGAGGGAATAGATAAAAAGCCAGCACCTAAAGAGACACAACTAAAAAACCAACCGAAACAGGCCTATGATACCGCTCTGCCCCTACCAGGGCTAGTCCCCACAAATATAAGCTGACTCAACAAAGAATTCGCTCTTTGAGATGTTGCTTTACTTTGCAGTTTCCGTAATAGTTCGCTAAATTAGCTAATCAAGCCTGAACACCAAATAGTGAGGACAATGGGGAAAAAGGTTCTTCTAATATTTTGGTCATTCCCGTAAAAACGGGAATCCAGGGTAGCTTTGAATTTTCTGAATACCCGCCTTCGCGAGTACGACTGTTAAATTGAGGATTCTTTTTCATAAATTATGAACATCATAGTAAAAACCTTTTCTTCAAGATGAAATCCCCTCAACAAACGTTCCTGGCTGTTGCAGTTATCATTACACAGATTGTCTTTAGCGGTACCACTCCGAACGTCCACGCCACACTCGATCAAACCCTACCCGAGCCCATCATCAAGTCTGAGAAACTTCTCCCTGAAGAGGCCGATGGGCCCTATCAACATTGGAAAGACCACAATAAATACTTTCTCGTAGTAGCCGTCAACGAAACAGGCCTCCTAAAAATAGACTTACCCTTCACCCAAGCCGATGCCACTGAAATCGCCAAGGCCCTGACAGGCCTGGGGTATCAACCGCTCATCGCAGACGAACCCATACTCACCGGCAAGGCTGCCACCCGAAGCGCCATAATCAAAGCGGTCAAAACGAGTCATCAAGAGAACCATGACCAGGACATCATTGCCATCTACGTGACAGGCCATGCCTCGGCCGGCACCAAAGACCTCTGGTTGCAAACCTATGGTCAAGAAGAACTGGGCGTAGGACAAGGCATTCCCCTCTCCGAACTCGTGACTCAAACACGCTTCAAAGAAGGCGAAGCAGCCTTTGAAGGGGAATTGGTCATCATCCTGGATACCTGTTTCAGTGGCCAAGGTGCCCTCTCCCAATCGCTCACACTCGGAAAGATCGGCCGCAATACCACCGTTTTCTCAAGCAGTACCAGTAAGCAAGAATCCTGTCCTCTGAACGCTCCAGACTTCCCCAAGATGAGCGCTTTTACCTACAGCCTTTTACAAGCCATGGGACCGCAGTGGGGAAAAGCTGATAGGGACGGAGACGGCATACTCCGTTATGCTGAAATAAAAACTTTCTCGAAGAATCTCCTACAAGAACTCCGGAAAAGCAAGAGAGTTGATGGCCTCATGGAGCCGGAACTGTTCAATGCCAGTCAAGAACAATTTCTGGCCTACCGGCGAGACCAAGTTCGAGCCTTGAACACCCCCTATCGCATTGCCCTGCAGACAGAAGAAGTCAGCAAAGCACTCGCGGCCAGCCTCCAAACTCTTGGCGCCAACCCAAAAGAAAAACCTAAAGTGCCCAAAGATGCTCAAGCTCTCGCCCAAGGGCTGGAACCGGAACCGGATGATTTTTATACCCAGGCTATCCAAGCTACTGCTGAAATCCGCTTGAATGATGCGAGAGAACTATTTGTCAAAGCCGACCAACAATCATCACGCGATCGAGAACAAGCCGAGCAGAAAAAACACTACGACCTCTATCTCGCTCGCGCACGCATGGAATCATACGATGGAAAATTCACCGAAGCCTTTTCCTGGTATCTCCAAGCCGCCAACCTTGCTCCCTCCAGTGACCTGGACCTCATCAATGAAATTGGCATTGCGGGGATCCGGGCTGGCAACTACTCTGAAGCCGAACCCTATCTCATGCAAGCCTTAGAACAACGAGAACAACGTTTAAGCCCTGACGACCCTGTTCTCGCCACCAGCCTCAACAACCTGGCGTTCTTATACAAAACCCAAGGGAAGTATGCCGACGCCGAACCTCTCTACCGCCGCGTCGTCAAGGTTTTTGAAACCGCGTTAGGCGTTGATCACCCCAACGTGGCCACGGCGCTCAACAACCTGGCGCTCTTATACAAAACCCAAGGGAAGTATGCCGACGCCGAACCTCTCTACCGCCGCGTCGTCAAGGTTTTTGAAACCGCGTTAGGCGTTGATCACCCCAACGTGGCCACGGCGCTCAACAACCTGGCGAGCCTCTATCAAGCCCAAGGGAAATACGCCGACGCCGAACCCCTCTACCGCCGCGCCCTCACAATAGATGAAGCCGCGCTGGGAGCCGATCATCCCGATGTAGCCATTCGCCTCAATAACCTGGCAGGCCTCTATCAAGCCCAAGGGAAATACGCCGACGCCGAACCTCTCTACCGCCGCGTCGTCAAGGTTTTTGAAACCGCGTTAGGCGTTGATCACCCCAACGTGGCCACGGCGCTCAACAACCTGGCGAGCCTCTATCAAGCCCAAGGGAAATACGCCGACGCCGAACCCCTCTACCACCGCGCCCTCACAATAGATGAAGCCGCGCTGGGAGCCGATCATCCCGATGTAGCCATTCGCCTCAATAACCTGGCAGGCCTCTATCAAGCCCAAGGGAAATACGCCGACGCCGAACCTCTCTACCACCACGCCCTCTCGATTAGCGAACGGGCCCTGGGAGCCGAGCACCTCCAAGTTGCCCTCAGCCTCAACAACCTAGCGGAACTCTATAAGGCCCAAGGGAAGTATGCCGATGCCGAGCCTCTCTTCCAAAGAAGTTATTGGATTTTTTATGATCGACTTGGGGCCAAGCATCCGTATGTCCAGCGCAGTTATGCTTCGTATCAAGGGTTTCTAAAGAGTAGCGGGCAGGCGTTTGATGAAGACACCGTCGTTCGTAAACTACAACAAGCCATCACGTCTATTAACGCTCAAACCAAAACTGATCCGGCTTCCTCAACCAAAGATCAAAAAGAACCTTGACCGTCTGTGTGCGCAAGTTACGGGGAGTGTTGAAAAAAACCACCAACTGCGTACCCTGCGCCCAACTTCACCGAAGTGGCTACTAAAGCTGAAAGCGGCTTCGAGCAGGCGGATCGCCATTTTTTCGTACTCACGTACTGTCCGTACACCCCGTGCCTAAAAATAGCTGCGGCCTTGCTGGACGGATTTTTTTGAACAGTCCCGTTGGATTGAAGGCGCAAACCCTCTTAGAGCATTTTCGGGACTTGCAATTGAATGATTCAACAGTGCCTACTGACAACCCGGAATGCGATGATCCAACGTCAGAAGAAATGGCATGATCTTTCGAATACTACTTCTCAACATGAAACACAGTGGCTCAGCCAACTTCTCCTCTCGGCCCAGCCCTCGGGGCAATGATTTCTCACTAACCGATTCTCATTTCAGCTGTTTCATTGTCTTTACTTATGCCATAATTGTGTCTGTATCCAATATTCCTTCACACGTCACCTTGCTTGACAGTCGTTTAGTCGCTTCACTATTGTCTTGAGTTTGCGTAAAATAGCGCTTTGGCTAGGGGACCGTCCTTCGTGTTTACAAACCTAACTGAAAAAATCGAGAATATTTTCAAGCAGTTACGTGGCCAAGCTACGTTAACTGAGCAGAACATTACGGATGCTTTGAAAGAGGTGCGAGTCGCGCTGCTGGAAGCCGACGTCAATTTCAAAATTGTCAAAGATTTTATCGAGAAAGTTCGAGAAAAAGCTGTCGGGCAAGAGGTTCTCAAGAGTCTGACGCCAGCCCATCAAGTCGTAAAAGTCGTCTGGGAAGAATTGCGCGACCTGTTAGGGCATGAGCAGAGCGCGCTACACCTTTCCTCCCAACCGCCGACCGTCATCATGATGGTGGGTCTTCAAGGTTCAGGAAAAACAACAACAACCGGAAAACTAGCCCATCATTTTAAAGCGGATGGCAAACGTGTGTTGCTGGTCGCAGCTGACCCCCGGCGTCCTGCCGCTGGCGAGCAATTAGCCTCGCTTGGGACAGACTTGGAGGTCCCGGTCCACCGCGGCACCAATGAGGGGCAACCAGGGGCTCAAGCCGTCCAAACTTGCAAAGACGGCGTCGCGCGGGCGCGTGAACATGGGTACGACGTGGTCTTACTCGATACAGGTGGTCGCCTGCATATCGATGAAGAATTGATGCAGGAACTGAAAGATATCCAAACTGGCGTGCAGCCACAAGAAATGCTCTTAGTGGCCGACTCCATGACCGGTCAGGAAGCCGTGGCCGTGGCCGAACGTTTCAATGAAACATTAGGGCTCACTGGCGTGATTTTGACGAAAGTGGAGGGAGATGCCCGTGGGGGCGCAGTTCTCTCAATTCGAGCAGCGACCGGCAAACCGATTAAGTTTTTGGGCATCGGGGAAAAACTCGATGCGTTAGACCCCTTTTTCCCGGACCGCATGGCCTCTCGCATTTTGGGCATGGGCGATGTGCTGACACTCATTGAAAAAGCCCAGGAGAATTTTTCTGAAGAACAAGCCCAGGCATTGCAAAAAAAGGTATCCAGTAATACGCTGACGTTGGAGGATTTTCGTGATCAAATCCAGCAAGTGAATAAACTGGGGTCGTTGGACCAAATTATTGATATGCTGCCAGGAAGTCAGAAGATCAAGAATATGATGGGGGCAGCAGAGGGTGGCAATGCGGCTTTGCCTGAAAAAGAGATGAAGCGGGTCGTGGCGATTATTGATTCCATGACGCCCAAAGAACGCCGGGATCATACGCTTCTGAATGGAAATCGAAAAAAACGTATCGCCAAGGGAAGCGGGACATCTGTTCCGGAAATCAATCGCTTAATTAAGCAGTTTTTGGATGCTCGCCGTATGATGAAATCGTTGGTCGGCGGGCCAATGGGCATTGGAAAGAAGAAGAAAAAACGAGGCAAGCTGATTCGAGCTATTCAGGCTCGGTAGCGCTGCCCGCTTTTTTCATGGGGTCATTTTTTACTAAAGGAGAATGCCAGTGGCAGTTCACTTGCGCTTAACACGGATGGGTCGGCATAAACGGCCCTTTTATCGCGTCGTCGCCGCCGATTCACACATGAAGCGGGACGGACGGTTTCTAGAAATTATCGGCACCTATGATCCGTTGAAGGAAAATGACAAAGCCTCCTTCAAGGAAGATCGTGTATTGGATTGGCTTCAAAAAGGCGCGCAACCCACGGACTCCGTTCGAGCCCTATTGCGGCGAACCGGTGTGTACAAAGCCTTAGCCGAGTCCAAGAAACTTGCAAAGGCTTAAGAACATTCGTTTGGTGAAGGGCCGAGCGCCCTGTCTCATTTTGATTTTCATTTCAACCCTGTTGGTATGATGATGACTGCCGCGATACATTCTACGCACCCACAGACTGATGATTTGGTGACCATTGGTCGGATCCTCAAACCCTTTGGTGTCAAAGGCGAAGTGAAAGTAGAATCATTGTCCGATGTACCTGGGCGTTTCGAAGGACTCCAGACGGTATATCTCACACCTTCAGAGGGGGATTCGATACCTAAAAAAACGTCTGTGACGCATATACGAACTGTGCCCTCTGGCTATCTTATTCGATTTTCTGCGTTTTCGACGCCCGAAGAGGCCGCGCCTTTTCGTGGCGCATGGATTCAGATTCCACCGAGTTCTAATCTCCCACGCACTCCAGATACATTTTATCAATTTGAATTGATTGGCCTCCGCGTCGAAGACCCTGAAGGACGGCAGATGGGAAAGGTCGAAGAAGTCTTAGCTTATCCACAGCACCATGTCCTGGTCGTTCGTGAGATGGAACAAGAATTTCTCATCCCTGCCAATCGACGAACCATCAAGAAAGTCGATTTGACGAACCAATGTTTACAGGTGGCTTCAAAAGAATGGTGGGACATCAGCTATGCAGTGTGATCTGCTCACAATATTCCCTGAACTGATTCAGTCCGTAGGCTCACAAAGCATGATGAAGCGTGCCCAGGAGAAGGGCTTGCTTAGGATTCGGACCCACAATCTTCGAGACTATACCCATGACCCACATCGCTCAACCGACGACACACCTTTTGGTGGCGGTGGCGGAATGGTCATGAAAGCTGAACCTATTTTTCTGGCCATTGACGCCCTTCAACAAACATATGGGAACATTCGCATTCTGTTACCCTCACCCCAAGGCATCCGCTTTTCGCATGGGTTGGCGTTAGAGCTCAGCCGGGAAACTCGGAATTTGGTGTTTATTTGCGGACATTATGAGGGCATCGACGAGCGAGTACGCACACATCTATCAGTCGAGGAAATTTCACTTGGCGACTATGTTGTCACTGGAGGGGAACTCCCTGCACTGATGATGATTGACGCGGCCATGCGGCAGATTCCCGGCGTACTGGGAGATCCGCATTCTGCTCAACGGGAATCGTTTGTGGAATCCTTGCTGGATTATCCACATTTTACCCGGCCGGCTGTCCTTCGAGATCACTCGGTTCCGGAGGTCCTGCTATCGGGCAATCATGAAGCCATTCGTCGATGGCGGCGAAAAGAATCACTGCGCCAGACTTTGCTTAAACGCCCTGATCTATTAGAACAGCACTCATTGACCCCAGAGGATCAACAACTTTTAGTAGAAATTGAACGCGACTATACCTCGGCGGCATGCAATCCGCAGAGACCTTGAAGGAGGAAGGCACACATGAATCAGTTAGAGCGCTTAGAACAGTCTTTTGCAACCGAGTCCGTCCCGTTTTTTGAAATTGGCGATACGGTCCGCGTTAAAGTCCGCGTCGTGGAAGGCCGGGCCGGCAAGAAGAAAGGCCAGGAAGAGGAAAAAGAACGAATCCAAGTCTTTGAAGGATTGGTCATTGCCCGAAAAGGACAAAAATCATCTGAAAGGTTTACCGTCCGTAAAATTTCCTTTGGGGTCGGCGTAGAACGAATTTTTCCAGTCCATTCGCCCAATCTTGCTGGAATTGAGGTCGTCCGAAAGGGAAAAGTCCGCCGCGCCAAGTTGTATTATCTTCGTGATAAAAAGGGCAAAGCGGCAAAAATTTCCGAGCGTGAATTTTCACGCACACCGAAAGCCACCAAAGTGGCAGATTCGGCGCCTATGGAGGAATCGGCTTCAGACGAAACGAGCCGTTCTGAATCTTCTGAATAACTCGATTTTTCAAACAGCATCCGCAGACATCTCTAGTTGTCTAAGTTTGGAATTTCCAATCCGGCAACCATATGGGTCCCTCTGACTTCTTTGAAACATCCGCCCGCGCGTGCGGATTTCGTCAGATCGCAGGACTGGATGAAGCCGGCCGAGGCCCATTAGCCGGTCCAGTTGTTGCGGCGGTTGTCCTTCTTCCCAAACGATATTCCGCAGAAATTCTAGACGACTCCAAACTCCTCTCCGCAGATCAGCGCCAGACCCTCTTTACCACCATCACCACCCATGCTCATGCTTGGGCTATCGGGACCGCTTCCGAGCAAGAAATCGATGATTTGAACATTTTAGGTGCCACGAAATTAGCAGGACATCGAGCCATTCACAATCTTCCTTCCCTACCTGATTATGTGCTTCTGGACGCCCTTCATCTTCCTTCCATCGTCATTCCTCAACGTCCTATTATCAAAGGTGATCAACTCTCTATTTCAATTGCCGCCGCCTCCATCCTAGCCAAAGTCTGGCGGGATCGCATTATGGAGGGTTATCACGAACAATTTCCCGACTACCACTTTCATATTCACAAGGGCTATCCAACTCCAGAGCATCTGAAACGTTTACAACAGTTCGGGCCTTGCCCCGGTCATCGACGAAGCTTTCGACCGGTTCAAAACTGCCTGGATGCCTGAACCACCCCTATGTCCACATCTTCTCATGCCTTTGGCGAATCAGCAGAGGCCTTGGCGGAACAGACCCTTCGGGAGAAAGGTTATCGCATTCTTGAGAAAAATTTGCGCATCGCCGGAGGGGAGTTGGACCTCATTGCCGAGGACCATGGTATTGTCGTCTTTGTTGAAGTAAAGGCCAGACGCGGCACTCAATTCGGCGGGGCTTCCTATGCTCTGACCCCACGCAAACAACGGCAAATCATCAAATTGGCCTTGTGTTATCTTTCCCAGCGTGGTTTAACCAATACAGAATGCCGTTTTGATGCTATTCTGGTGACGGAGTCCGATGAGGGTTTACTTGAATTAACACACATTGAACAGGCATTTGAGGTTTCCAGCTCGGACTGGCAATGGTAAATTAACAGAACACCCTCGGGAATTTGGATGAGGCTCGATCCATTCGATCTTCGGCAAATCTTGCTCGTAGGTGATTAAACGTACAGCTGGCCGTGGGCCGACGGATCTCCTTGACGACAACCTGCAAGACACTCTGCTTCACATATTCCTAACGCCACTTCATGATTCAATTATTTCACGTCACAAAATATTATGAAGGCTGCCTCGCTCTTTCGGATATCTCTCTTCGAATCGAAAAAGGTGAGTGTGTGTTACTCACCGGCCCAAGTGGTGCAGGCAAAACCACCTTACTCAAACTGATCTTTGGGTCAGAACATCCCGATGAGGGCCAAATTCTTGTTCAAAATCGGAACATTGCCCGGCTTCGTCGAGCCGATGTGCCCTATCACCGCCGCACAATGGGATTTGTCTTACAAGACTTCAAGCTGCTGTCTCATAGGACCGTGTTTGAAAATGTCGCGCTTCCCCTTATCATTCGAGGATTATCGTCCGTAGAATCCAGGCGAAAAGTGGTGGAAGCACTTCGCGCGGTAGGAATGGACCATAAACAAACAGCCCTGGCCGCCTTGCTCTCTGCTGGAGAACAGCAACGTGTATGCATTGCCCGGGCCATCGTCAATAGCCCCATTATTCTGTTGGCAGACGAACCAACTGGGAACTTAGACCCACAACTTACAACGGAAATCGCTGAACTCTTTAAAGCCATCAATGCCCGCGGGACAACAGTGATGATGGCCACCCATAATCGACAAGTCGTGGAACAATTAAATGGAAGGATTCTGCAACTTGATTGTGGGCACCTGCTCTCTGATCGAGGTGCCTACGCATGAAACGTTTATGGTATTTTTTGCGGGAAGCCTTCATCAGTCTTAAAACACACCGCGCCAGCACGCTAATTGGAATCATCACCACAGCCTTCACCCTGACCAGCTTTGGAACATTTCTCCTTTTATACTATAACGTGCATAATTTGATTGGACGGGTCCAACACAACATTCAAATCATTGTCTACCCCAAAGACGATATCCAACCCCAAATACTGCAAAACCTCAAAAAAACCATTCGAACAGACCCAGCTATCGACTCGTTGACGCTGATTTCCAAAAAAGACGCTGTACAAGATTTCAAAAGTCAGTTTCCCGAGGAATCCTATTTACTTGAAGGTTTAGGTAAAAGTCCATTTCCGGCCTCTCTGGTTTTAACGTTAGCGGACAACATTCCCTCGACTGATACTGTTTCTCATCTCGTGAATCGTTTACAGCACCATCCTCATGTCGAACGTGTTCAGTACAACCGCGACTGGATTGAACGATTAGCACTCGTGATTACGTATGTGGAAGTCGGAGCCTTAATCGTGGGAGGCGTCCTGGCTCTGGCCTCTCTCACCATCATTGCCAACACGGTCCAACTGGCGTTTTATACCCGCCAAGAGGAAATTGAAATTTTACGCTTAATTGGAGGCACCAATCTCTTTATCAGCGTCCCCTATCTCATTGAAGGAGCCCTAATTGGGGGGCTTGGAGGTGCATTCGCTGTTGGGTTTCTGCGAGCTGGATTCGAGTTTTTTCAACATAAAACGCACACCTTAAGCGTCATTGGCGGCTTTTCATCAGTTTTTGAATTTTTCCCCTTTTCCCTTGCCCTACTCCTCATTACCGGAGGAATCTTGTTAGGATGCCTCGGGACACTGACGAGCATGTATGGATGGATGCGATTTCGGCTATGACTATTTTTCGAACCTTCTTGCTCACCACGATCTGCCTGTCTGTACTCAACCTGTCGCTAAATCTTCCGCCTGGATTAGGTGCTGACCCCTCGGCTATCAAAAATGAGGTCAATCAGGAGCGCCAGCGCCTGGAAGAATTAAAGAAAAAAATCGCAGAGACCAAAAAAAAGGCCTCGAAAGCCAAAAAAAAGCATGGGTCAGTCCTCAAAAATATTGAACAACTTGATCAACGGCTGTATCGCAAAAAAAAGGAACGGAACCGAATTGACGCACAAATAAAGAAAAAAGATCAGGAACTGGCTATTCTTGGTGATCAAATTACCGACTTGGAGAACAATATCCACAAGCATGCTGATGCCGTTTCAGCTCGACTTCGGTTGCTATACATGGAGGGCCGAACGGGCTACCTTAAAACCCTGTTTACGGCTCATACGTTTGCCGATGCGGCTCATCGCATGGATTATATTGCCTGGCTGGCTCAACGAGAGCATGAACTTGTCCGACAATTTCAAGAAGACCTGACCAATTTACAACTGTTGAAGGATCAACAGGCTGAGGATCGCGAAGCCTTGCTTGCCTTACAAGGTCAAACACGACATACGATAAAGGAAATTTCCGGACTGAAGCAAAAGAAACGTACCGTGTTGGTCAGCCTCTCCAAAGAAAAAGATACTCATGAACGCACGGTAGAAGATCTCCAGCGATCGGCTGAACAAGTCGATAGCCTGCTCAAAGCTTTAGACCAACGATTTAAAATAGCCCAGTCACGGTTGCGGAAAAAGCCTGCCAAACTACCTTCGCTTGGGTCGTTTCTATGGCCAGCTAAAGGAAAGGTCGTGTCATTTTTTGGTCGACAAAAACATCCCACCTTTGATACGTATGTCAACAAAAAGGGCATCGAGATCCAAGCTCGTGAAGGGAGCCCCATCCGTTCAGTCACAGACGGGAAGGTCGTGTATGCGGATTGGTTGAAGGGTTACGGGTTGGTCGTCATCGTGGATCACACTAATGGCTTTTACTCACTCTACGCCCATGCCTCTAAACTATTGGTAGCCGAGGGCAACATGGTCACTACCGGACAAATCATTGGGCATACCGGAGCAACAGGTGTGACGGAAGACGATACGCTGTATTTTGAACTTCGAAAAGGTACGACGCCGATCGATCCTCTCAAATGGCTCGCCAAGCGACCTTAATCGATTAACTTAAAGAGGGAATACCACATGTCACAAGAAAGATTTTCGACTGTCCTGATTTCTGGTCTCATGTTGACCGCTATTCTGTTTGTCGGAATTTTCATCGGGAAAGGCGGAGATCAAACGGGGCATGCCAGCGAATCCTACGAAGAATTGCAGGTATTTGCAGAAGTCCTCTCCCAAGTCAAAAAGCATTATGTCGAAGAAACCAAAACGAAGGATCTAGTCCAAGGGGCCCTACGTGGCATGTTGGCCGGCTTGGACCCCCATTCTTCCTTTATGACCACGGATATGTTCAAAGAAATGCAAGTGGAAACCAAGGGGGAATTTGGCGGGTTAGGCATTCAGATTGGGATTAAAGACAACCGGCTGACCGTCATTGCTCCTATAGAAGATACTCCCGCCTTCGCTGCTGGTATTCAGGCTGGGGATACGATTGTCCAAGTTGATGAAACTCCGACGAAAGATCTAACCCTGATGGAAGCCGTCCAACATATGCGCGGTCCTCGAGGAACGTCTGTCGATTTAACAGTCTTACGTGAGGGCCTGGATGAACCGTTAGTCTTCACGATTACCCGCGATATCATCAAAATTCAAAGTGTGCGCTCGAAACTCTTGGAAGGGAACTTGGGCTATGTACGACTGAGTCAATTTCAGGAAGCCTCATCAGAAGATTTAACCAAAGAACTGGAGAAATTAACGTCCAAAGACAAAGACATTCAAGGTTTAATTTTGGATCTGCGGAATAATCCCGGAGGCTTGTTAACAGCCGCCGTCGGTGTTTCAGAACAATTTTTGGAAGCCGGACGTTTAGTTGTCTCTATCCAAGGCCGGAATGGGAAAAAGGATGAATACCGAGCGCGGTCCAACAGCAAACATTATGAATATCCTATGATTGTCCTGGTCAATCATGGTTCGGCCAGCGCATCCGAAATCGTCGCGGCTGCCATGCAAGATTGGGGGAAAGCGGTCGTCATTGGCACCACCAGCTTTGGCAAAGGGTCGGTACAAACCATCCTTCCTCTTTCCGATGGCTCAGGGTTGCGATTGACCACAGCGAAATATTATACGCCCAAAGGCAAATCCATCCATAAAATCGGGGTCCAGCCAGATATTGTCATTGATCCGAAAGCTATTCAATCGGCAAAGAAGGAAGAGGCGGATGAGAAGAAGGACGGGAAGAAATCAACCGTCAAAGAAGCGAAGACTTCAAAGTCCGACACAAAGCCACCTGCGACAGAAGAGGATCCCGATGCCCCTCAGCCCGTTCCACCAGAAGATGTGCAATTACTCAAGGCCGTGGAAATGTTGAAATCCTGGAAAGTCTTCAAACAAATAAAGCCAGCAGCATAAAATGTGAACAGAAAAAAGGGAAATGTGCAAAGCAGGAAGGAAGAATGTGAATCCTCTGCATGATTATTCACGTTTCCCTTTTTACGTCTGGCTAGAGATTGAGCACAATGGCCGTATTCGTTTTCGTAATGCCATCTACTCCACGGATGCGGGTCATGACCAAGTCGTTTAGTTCTTCTAAAGTTTCCGCTTCAACCTGGGCAATCAAATCATGAGGTCCAGTGACAGGACACACAGCCTTCACACCTTGAATCCTGGTTAAAGTTTTATACGCACTTTTCGTATGATTGCCCGTCGTTTCAATAAGCACGAATGCAGAAATCGTCATAATAGTGAATCCTCTTTACAAACAGATGTGATCGTTTCTTATGCTCTTGCCAATCCTTGACGGAAAATTATAGCCGATGATGAAGTGCCCATGTCACACCATACGTTCATTCATTGGCTATTGCTCGTGACATACGGTACGCCTACTCCGAATAGCCTCCAGAATTTCTTCACTTCTCGCCCCTAATCCTGGAAGAGTCCGTAGAAGGTGTGATTGAGCCAAGGCTTCTAAATCCTCCCACGTTCTTATCCCTAGTCGATAAAACAGATCATGGGCAATTGGCTCTGAAAAACCAGGAAGATGAACCCATTCGCGAATCGTTTCAGGGAGAGGCGTTTTGAGTTCTTCATAGGTTCGAATACGACCTGTTGCAAGAAACTCCCGAATCTTACTTTCTAAATCCTTCCCGATACCTGGAATTTTTCGCAAATCCCCCCGGTCCGCAACATTCCCAACCTCTTCCGATAGAGCCAGAAGCGAATCGGCAGCTTTATGATACGCTTTTACTTTAAAGGGATTTTCTCCTCGTGCTGACAACAACCCAGCCATCGAGGCAAATATGGCAGCTAACTCCTGGTTGATCTTCATCGTAGAGCCGTCAATGAGAGATGTGTCAGCATAATCGCAGATATCAAGAACACATCTATATCATCATTCATTGTATGCGATACACGGCAAGCAAAACTAGTTGATCTTGATAAGTCCTTCGCCCCACGTCTAAAGGGGATACGCCTTTTGAAAAGTTTTGTTCATTGACAAGAATTTCAAGAGTCCCGTAGGATCGTTTTTGACACTCACCCGCCAATAAATAATGTATTCATTCATGTTTGATCATGAAAATTTTTGTCAATGGAGAAGAACAAGAACGGACCATACCTCTCACCGTGGCCAACCTCCTCCAGGAATTGGATTTACAAACCCAACACGTTGCGGTGGAAGTCAATCTCAAAATTCTTGACCGCTCCGACTTCCCCACCTGGAATCTTCAAGAAGGCGATAAGGTAGAAATTTTAAGCTTTATGGGTGGAGGTTCACCGAAGCATCGATTCTCAACAAGGCAGAACTTCTTATGAGTAAGAATCCTCACAATGATCCATTAATAATCGCAGGACGTGAGTTCCGATCACGGCTTTGGGTAGGAACCGGCAAATATAAAGATTTCAAGGAAACACGCCTTGCCATTGAGGCGTCCGGCGCCGATATCGTCACAGTGGCCGTTCGCCGCGTCAATATTACCGACAAAAATTCAGAAAATCTGCTGGACTATATTGACCCTAAAAAATATACCATTCTTCCCAATACCGCGGGATGTTATACCGTCGACGATGCGGTTCGTTATTCCAGATTAGCCCGTGCCGCGGGAGTTTCAGACCTCGTGAAACTGGAAGTCATTGGCGATGAACGAACATTATTCCCTGATACCGCAGGTCTCATTGAAGCGGCTAAAATTCTGATCGCCGAAGGTTTTGTTGTTCTCCCCTATACGAACGATGACCCCATTGTGGCCAAAAAACTGGTGGATATTGGGTGTCCAGCTGTCATGCCTCTAGCCGCGCCGATTGGTTCAGGCTTAGGCATTCGCAACCCATACAATCTCAAGATACTCATGGAAAATGTGAACGTCCCTGTCATTGTTGATGCAGGCGTTGGTACAGCATCTGACGCCGCGTTGGCTATGGAATACGGGGCTGACGCTGTTCTCATGAATACGGCCATTGCCGGAGCCAACGACCCTATCATGATGGCCACCGCCATGCGCTACGCCGTAGATGCCGGACGACTCGCATTCAAGGCCGGGAGAATTCCGCGTAAGCTTTATGCCACAGCGAGCAGCCCCATTGAGGGTATGTTGTAGTCACTCTGGCAATGCCTCTCCCATCGCTGCCCCGCCTGTATCTTCTCACGGATCGCCAGAACACCTGTCAACGACCTCTCCAGGCCGTTGTTCGCCAAGCTGTCGATGCTGGAGTCCGCATGATTCAAATTCGTGAAAAAGATTTAGACACACGTCAATTGATGGACTTAACTCAAACGCTCTTACCACTGCTTGCACGACAAAAAGGATTCTTATTATTAAATGATCGAGTCGACCTCGTCTTAGCCCTTAAGGTAGATGGCGTACATCTGCGTTCAGATAGTCTTCCCCTTCCAATCGCTCGACGGATGTTAGGAACGAAAAAATTGATTGGCGTCTCAACACATTCCGTCAAGGAGGTTCGACAGGCAGAACGTGACGGCGCAAATTTCGTGGTCTTGGGTCCCATTTTTGAAACTCCTTCAAAACAACGCTACGGTCCTCCCTTAGGTCTCTCAACTTTAGACACGGCTTGCCGGGAAAGCCGCATACCTCTTTATGCTATTGGCGGTATCAACTCCAAGAACGTTTCCTCAATCATGTCAACAGGCGCCTACGGTATTGCCGTCATCTCCTCCATTCTTCAAGCCGAAAACATACAGAACAGCACCCGCGAGCTGCTTTCACAACTCTCTTGATTTGTCAACAAGCATATCATCCTTCCGCAGCACGATACATTGGTTGACCCTTTTTTTTTTCAGGTGGTAGAATTCTTCAAGTCTTCTTTCTCGTGTTTCCCGTTGACAGTCCTCACCTCTATTGGTAAGGGAGACTCCCTCAAAGGAGTTATTGTCTTCATCGTTCGAGGAATTGTAGAAACGAATTGAGACGATTATGGGAATGAGAAAAACCGACGATCCCGCCCGAGAGATCCAAAAATTGCGGTCAGAGCTAGAGTCTTTAGAATTAGAAAGACAACAGCACTATGAATCTCGGCATCGGCTCGATCAAACCCAACGGAAAAATGAGCGCTTGGCCTCAAGTCTTCAAGAAGCCAAAACACAAATTGAAGCGCTCCGTAAAGAAGTTGAAAAGTTAACGGCTCCGCCCTCGACCTTTGCCATCTTTTACAGCACAAATCCGGATGGAACGGTGAATGTTTCTCTCGGCGGACGTAAACTCCGCGTCAGCCTCCATCCTTCTATTGCTTTAGACTCGCTCCAAACTGGGCAGGAAGTGATTCTGAACGAAGGACTGAATATCATCGAAGCACGAAGTTATGATCCGCAAGGTGAAATTGTGCATCTCAAGCAATTACTTGATGATGGGCGTGCAGTCGTCAGCTCACACCTGGACGATGAGCGTGTGGTTGAAATTTCCGACCACCTCAAACCACAGTCCTTAAGTGTCGGCGATCATCTCTTGTTCGAATCTCGTTCTGGCTATGTCACAGAAAAACTACCTAAAGGCGAAATGGAAGAACTGGTCATCGAAGAAGTGCCAGATATTGCCTATGATCAGATCGGAGGGCTCGAAAAGGAATTGGAACAAGTCAAAGACGCCGTCGAACTTCCATTTCTTCATCCAGATCTTTTTGCCGAGCATCACTTATCTCCACCAAAAGGTGTACTTCTCTATGGACCACCTGGATGTGGAAAAACCTTGATTGCAAAAGCCGTTGCCAATTCTATTGCGAAAAAGCTTGGACATCTCAAAGGCAAAGAGATCCGCAGTTATTTCCTACATGTGAAAGGGCCAGAACTCCTGAATAAATACGTGGGCGAATCAGAGCGCCAAATCCGAGAAGTCTTTGCCAAGGCCAAAGAGAAAGCGTCTTATGGTCATCCGGTTATCGTCTTTTTTGATGAAATGGATGCCTTGTTTCGAACGAGAGGAACTGGAATTTCATCAGATATTGAATCGACGATTGTGCCACAGTTCCTGTCAGAGATAGACGGCGTGGAAAGTCTTCGCGATGTGATAGTCATCGGTGCCAGCAACAGACAGGACTTGATTGACCCTGCCGTCCTTCGGCCTGGCCGATTAGACATCAAAATCAAAATCCCTCGTCCAGACAAACAGGGAGCCAAAGATATTCTTGGGAAATATCTCATGGCTGACCTTCCACTTGCCGAATCCGTGATGACGGAGCAAAAACACGATCGGCCTGCCTGCGTTCAACATCTCATCGATACGACGGTAGAAGCCATGTATGCCAAAACAGAGGAAAATCAGTTCCTTGAGGTCACGTATGCAAATGGAGAAAAAGAAACGGTGTACTTTAAAGATTTTTCCAGCGGTGCATTAATCGAAAGTATCGTGGCTCGCGCCAAGAAGCTCTCCATCAAACGTACGCTGGCAGGAGGCGAGAAAGGTCTGACGAATCAGGATTTTCTAGATGCGATTCGGGAAGAATTCAAAGAGCAGGAAGATTTGCCAAATACAACACATCCTGATGATTGGGCAAAAATCGCGGGGAAAAAAGGTGAAAAAATCATTCACGTCCGAACCTTGACCGATGATGGGGACGCCGAATCTCGTGAAATCCAGACTATGAACGTCGGTCACTATTTTTAACTAAACCATAGTCCACTGAATGGGCCAGATGAATATTTCTCAAAAAAAGCTGGCTCATTCCCTGGAAGAAGTCAATACCAATGACCCACGGGAATGGTCAAAAAAGTCGCCCAGCAAGTCCGCAGTCATTTTGATGCGCGGAGCGTACTTCCAGTACGTGAGCACGACAAAATGGCGAGAACGCTGGTGTTGGCTTTTTTCACCATTCCCTGCATGAGGTTTCCTTGCTACGAATTCTTGGTACTGAAACTGAATATGGGATCATCGCCCGCTCTCCTCAGCACCCTGACCCTGTCGACAACTCCCTTCGATTAATTAGCCACTGCCCTGGACTTCCTGCTCCCACTGCCTTGTGGGATTACGAAAATGAAAATCCTTTCTTTGACGCCAGAGGGTTTAAGGTTGAAGGGGAACCTGAACGGCCAGGGGCCCATTACAATCGACAACTCAATAAAATCTTGCCCAATGCCGGACGCTTATATGTGGACGGCGCTCACCCTGAATATTCTACTCCCGAATGCAGCAATCCTCGGGAAGTGGTCACATATGAACGAGCTGGAGACACCTTGGTTGGAGACTGTCTGGCAAGGTTGAATGCGAGCGTACATGACGATGAATTTCTCGTATACCGCAATAATTCAGATGGCAAAGGCAACAGTTTCGGGTATCACGAAAATTATCTCATCTCTCGCACGATACCGTTTGAACACATCGCCAAAATGCTTCTGCCATTTTTTGTCTCCCGTCAGATTTTCTGTGGCACTGGAAAAGTCGGAGCAGAAAACGGCACCGATCCCGTCTCATATCAAATTTCACAACGGGCTGATTTTTTGGAATGCGTGTACGACCTTAACACGATGGTCAATCGCCCCATCATGAATACAAGGGACGAACCCCATACACAACCATCGCAATTTCGTCGGCTCCACGTTATCGTGGGTGATGCCAATATGTCTGAGGTTTCCACCTTTCTTAAAGTCGGCACAACCGCCATTATCATGGACATGCTAGAGAATCACGGAACACTCCCTCAAATTGAGTTGGCAGATCCCGTTCAAGCTGTCAAACAAATTTCTCGCGATCTCACGGTCAAGCAATCGTTACAGTTAGAAAATGGGCGACACACTAACCCCCTTGCGGTTCAGCACGCCTTCCTCAATACAGCGCATGAATTTTACACCACTCACGAACTATCTCCCATCACCAAAGAAGTCCTCATACGCTGGGAATCAGTTCTTGAAAAATTAGACCGAGACCCTGCAGACCTGAAACATGAAATTGATTGGGTAGCTAAACAGGCCTTGATTGAATCCTATATGGAGCGGAAACACTGTTCATGGCAAGATCCTCGTATTGCCATGATGGACTTACAGTATCATGATGTACGACCGTCTAAAGGCTTGTATTACGCATTGGAACGAGCTCACAAAATTGAACGATTGACCCATGATGAAGAGATTCAACGCGCCATGCACACGGCTCCACCCCATACCCGTGCATATTTCCGAGGGGCCTGTCTCAAACGATTTCCTCAACAGGTTTATGGCATGAGTTGGAGTTCTGTCTTGCTGGAGTCATCAGATTCCACGATTACACGTATTCCTCTTCTTGATCCGTATCGTGGGACTCAGTCACTCACACAAGAGTTGTTTCAGGACATTGACTCAGTTGATCAGCTATTATCACGGCTTGCTCGATAACGAAAGCAATCAAAGAATCTCAGTTAACCGAATACGACGAACATGAATTCTGACAAATTGCCATTTCCCAATTTTTCTTCTGATCTCTGTTCCAGTTTTTACCAGTTTCTGTCCTCCCAACGGCCAGAATTGTTACCGATGGCTCGATGGGGAACATCCCCCAGTCACACAGAGACTCATGACCGCTGGAATCCCAACCACCAACTCCCTCCCTGGCCACATGGCACCACAGTTCTAGCCTTTACCTACCATAATGGCGTGTTAATAGCTGGAGACCGTCGTGCAACAGAGGGATATCAAATTGCGGCCAATCGTATGGATAAGGTCTTTCAAACCGATGAACTTTCAGCCATGGCTATCGCAGGGGCGGCAGGGCCCTGTGTGGAAATAGCAAAACTTTTTCGAATTGAGTTGGAACATTACGAAAAGCTTGATGGGAAACCCCTCACTTGTGAAGGAAAAGCGACGCGACTGGGGTACATGGTCAAAGCCAATTTCCCGATGGTCATGCAGGGACTCGTGGTCATTCCCCTCTTTGTTGGGTACGATCAGAAACGCGAAATTGGTCGTTTGTTTAAATATGATATTACTGGCGGACGCTATGAAGATTCGGAATTTCACGCCGTTGGTTCTGGGGGAAAGGATGCACGGCTCACATTAAAGGAACATTTTCGTAAGCAATTACCGGAAGACCAGGCTGTTCGTATTGCCATTCGCGCCTTATCGAATGCCGCTGAGGAAGATGTGGGCACCGGAGGTCCGGACTTGCTTCGAAAAATCTTCCCTCTGGTCAAGTTGGTTGATGCACAAGGCGTGCGGGACGTGGAAGATTCCATCCTCGCGACCATCTGCGAAGAATTAGCAGCACAAGCACAGGAATCATAAGTCATGGCTATGCCATTTTATGTCTCCCCCGAACAAATGATGCAGGACCGGGCGGAGTATGCCAAAAAAGGCATCGCAAAAGGTCGTTCGATCGTTGCCATGGAATATGATCAAGGTGTGCTGTTTGTCGCGGACAACCCTAGCGCATCGCTCTTTAAAATTTCCGAGATCTATGACAGCATTGCCTTTTCAGGGGCTGGGCGATACAGCGAATTTGAAAATTTGCGAAAGGCAGGCATTCAACATGCCGACATGAAGGGCATGATGTATAGCCGGGAAGACGTGACCGCCCGATCTTTAGCCAATGGCTATTCACAAATGTTGGGGACGATCTTCAGCCAGGAAATGAAACCGTACGAAGTCGAACTGCTTCTAGCGCAAGTTGGCGAGAAGCCAGAGGAGAACGAACTCTATCGCATCACATTTGATGGTAGCATTATTGACGAACGCAACTTCACCGCCATCGGCGGACGCTCAGAAGCCATCTTGACTGTTTTGCGTAAAACAATCTCAGAAACACCTCCTTCTCTCACTACGGCTCTACAGTTATGCCAACATGCCTTTGAAGAGGGTGCTGATCATAAAACTGGGCTGGAAGGCCTCGAAGTGGCCCTATTGGATAGGTCACGCGCAGGCCGAAAATTCCGTCGAATTGAAACCTCCGAAGCCTCGGCTCTTCTTGCCTAATCACTTTCTGGCTTTCAGATCATCAGGGATAAAGGCTTGCCCTCGGACAGTTTCCATCATGCCACCTCCTAAGAAGCAATCATCCTTTTATGAAGTCTCCATTTCAACTAGACCACCACACCACGAGCCCCGACCCACCTCGACGCGTTCATGCAAACAGGGGCTGTTGAAAGGCGAAGCCGAGGACAGCAACAACGGGTTGCAAGTCACCCTACACCTCGAAGACGTCGAAACGCTCGTCTGCGTGAATCGTGACCTCGAAGAAATTCAAGTGTTCGAGTTTATACAAGTTCCCGCATAAGAAATCAGCATGGGTCTGTTGAAAAAATCCCGCCCAGTAAGGCCACAGCCATTTTTTCGCGCGCAGCGTACTGGTCCTACGTGAGCACGGAAAAATGGCCAGAACGCCGCTGATGGCTTTTTTGAACAGACCCATGTTCTTTCAAACGCATTCCGTTTTTTCCGTCGCCTGTCCCTCGCCTATTAATAATGAATGTGTGTGTTTCTCTTCATTCCTGCCCTTAAGGCGTATGTTTTTCCCTTCACGTTCACCCACCTAGACTGCTTGCCTCTTTTAGCCTACACCTTTGTCTCTGTTGAATCTATTAAAAAATTCAGTCTACCTAATGTAAGGAACATACATTGCACGGGTTTTGTCCAACGTTTGTTGAAAAATGGCTTTAACGAAAAGGGTGCTGAAGAAACGAGCATTCCACTGTTTTCACATCAACCAAATTCCTAATCACAGGCGACTTATTCCCTGACAGGCTCCACCTAACACGTTAACCCTCTACTCGTGAAGGAGGATCAGGATGACCCTCATGTCAATTTTCTCCAGATTGAAAAATGGCCATTCACTCAAAAACCCTCGATACTCAATCCATGAACAGCTGTCGCTCGCTCGCCCGCGAGCGCTGAAGTATGATGACCCCGACAACCAAGCGTTTGACGTTCACGTCAGTTGCGTGGCTTCGAGCAAACAACCTGTTGTGTTGTGGAAGCACGGAGAGACAGATGTGACTGACATAGCTGGTATGATCCATAGACACAGCCCCTTTGCCGCGCAACAGATTGCGACGGTGTCTTGCCGGACAAACCCTTTTGAAACTTGGGCACAGGCACTGGCAGACCTCATCGACCCCGACCAGCCAGCAAAAGATATCGGACAATCTGAAAACGGAGCCGCTGTTCGTCCTGGCGGAACATTGTTTCTCAACGATCTCGAATTCCTACCCCATGAACTACAAACTCTTCTGCACGCACTACTCAACGAAGAAAGGATTATTCGATTCCCTGGCGCACACACTCCAGAGGCAGAAATCAGAGTTATCACTTCGTCGACGATGGACATTTGGAGGAAATGTCAAGACGGACTATTTCATGCCAATCTCTTCTTCCAACTGAATCGATTAACGGTCCACTGCGGATCTTCTTCGCGGCATTCAGCTCACGCCCATCCGGAAATACGGCCCGTGTTCGAGCAGCCGGAATTAGCTTACGCCACGAGCCCTACGGATTAGATCTTCACATCTTACGCTCACAGTCGTACTTTACTGGGTCTGTTGATAAGAAGCCGTCGCCTACTCTGCCAGATTTCAATGGGCTACGAAGGTTGACGGCGGCTTCGCGCAGGCGAGTGGACTTTTTTGAACCGACGCCAGAAGGAAACCAACTCGATCGCATCACATTTGATGGCCGTATTATCGACGAACGCAACTTCACCACCATAGGCGGATACTCTGAAGCCATCTTGACCGGACTTCGCAAAACTATCTCAGAAACTCCTCCTTTCCTCACGGCTCTATAGTTATGCTAGCAAGCCTTTGCGGATGATGCCGATCATAAAACTGGACTGGAAGGGTTAGAAGTCGACCAGTGGATCGGTCACGAGCAGGCCACAAATTCCCTAGAGTATCGACGTCTGAAGCCTCAAGTCCCCTGGGCTAGCTACGCAGCTTCTCTTCTCCGACAGGCGATACCTTCTCAGGTTGAACATTCATAAACAGAGGTGTATTCTGGATTAGGCGCTTATACTCTACACACGAAATTCTTCAACAACGCTCTCAATAGGGCAGCCATGATTAAGCGAATTGTCGGCCTCGAATGCGAATATGGGCTCACATTTTCACCAACCGGACGTGTCTATCTCCCTATTGAAAAAATTCTCGGCTACATCTTCGAGGGGCTTATCCCCAATAGCTGGCCCTCTAATGCTTTTCTCACAAATGGCGCTCGATTCTATCAGGATACCGGGTGTCATCCCGAATATTCGACACCGGAATGCGATGACCTCATTGAGTTAGTCGTTCATGACAAGGCCGGAGAACGAATATTAGAAAATTGTCTCCCGATTGCGGAAGAACGGTTACGGGAAGAAGGACTCTCCGGAGATATTTTTATTTTCAAAAATAATACCGATTCGCTGGGCAACACCTACGGCTCACATGAAAACTTTCTCATGCGGCGAGATGTCGATTTTTGGAAAGTGAGCGAGCAACTCATCCCGTTTTTTGTCACTCGCCAAATATATTCGGGCGCAGGAAAAATTCTTCGAGTATCCGGCAGATCTCAATTTTTTATTTCTCAACGGGCACAACATATTCATGAAAAGACTTCTTCCTCTACCACATCTTCCCGAAGTATTATCAATACCCGAGATGAACCTCATTCTGATGCGGAGAAATACCGCCGCCTGCACATCATTCTTGGAGATTCCAACATGTCGGAATTCTCCACCTATTTAAAAGTGGGCACGGCCATGATCGTCCTCTCCATGATTGAGGATGGCTATACCATTCCCGACATCGAACTGGAAGAGCCGGTCAAAGCCATCCGCGATATTTCTCGCGACCCCACATTAAAGAAAACGGTCAAACTCGAAGACGGACGGGTCTTAACAGCCCTGGAAATTCAGCAAATATTTTGGGAGCGGGCAGGCGAATATTTACAGACTCAACCTCCCAATAAAATATTGACCGAGGTTCATGAAGAATGGGGACGAGTCTTACGGCTTCTTGAGCATTCGCCCATGCAATTGGTCAGAGAAATCGATTGGATTACAAAAAAATGGATGTTAGAAAATTACATGGCCAACAAATCTTGTGGATGGGATGACCCACGACTCAGTATGATGGACCTTCAGTATCATGACATCAATCGACAACGGGGACTCTTTTATGTCTTAGCCGAACGACATGGAATCAAAAAACTCGTGAATGAAGAAGCTATTGAACAGGCCAAAACACATCCTCCACAAACCACGCGCGCAAAAGTCCGAGGAGATTTCATCCGATTTGCCCGAGCTAAGAATCGGTCGTATACTGTTGATTGGACGTATCTCAAATTGAATGGTTATTGGGAAGAAACGATTCTCTGTATGGATCCCTTCTGCCCCTTCAATCCCCGCGTAGATGAATTACTGAGCCAAGTACCGCACAGTCGACTTTATCCATGATCACCCTCGCTATTTCTTCAACCATCGTACGAGGGTTGTCCAGCTTATGCCTGGGCATATTTTGTTTCATCCTCTTCAGCTTCACGCCTATTCCGTTTTCCCATGCAGAAGAACGGCATCATTCAGAAGCCAAAAGACAATTCACTGGAAAGCAAGGAGAAATCCTATGGATTGAGATCCCGGTCAACAATTCAACAGCAACAGTCCGAGGTCAACTCTTTAAGCGCATAATCCCGTTCTTCCCGCATACCGATACCAGCTTTGCGGGCATCGTGGGACTGGATATGCAAGACCCCCCAGGCATGTATACATTAGAAGTGACGATCCATGACTCGAAGCAGACAACACAGCTAAATTATTCCATTACCATTCACAAAGAAGACTATAGGGTTCAACACCTCAAATTGCCAAAGAATAAAGTAGACCTCGATTCAAAGACTTTGAAACGAGTCCAACTCGAACAAAAAGAAATGTCGGAAGCCTTTCGCCACATCAGCTCAGAACCTTTATGGAATGAAACCTTCCTAGAACCCGTCAAAGGTAGGATAAGCGGCCGCTTCGGCAGTCGCCGCGTCATCAATGGGCAACACAAACGCCCGCATTCAGGTGAAGATATTGCCGCTCCAACAGGCACACCAGTCAATGCCATCAACCGGGGTAAGGTCGTCGCTACCGTCGATCACTTCTTCTCCGGCAAAGGCGTGGTCATTGATCATGGAGTTGGATTGTTTTCCATGTATTTTCATTTGTCAGAAATTGACGTTCAACCAGGCCAAATTCTTAGCAAAGGAGACGCATTAGGAAAAGTCGGCGCCACAGGAAGAGCGACCGGCCCGCATCTGCACTGGGGAATTCGCCTCAACGGGGCCCGTGTGAATCCTTATGCTCTCACGACACTTCCTATCAGGAAGTAGGCAAGACTTTCATTCTTCCGTTTCTTACTCCTCGCTTTACCATGGATTATCTCTGCGTTTTTTGCGGATCAAGCCAAGGCATCAACCAGGACTATGCATCCACCGCCCGACAATTGGGTCGGATTCTCGTTCAGGAAGGCTTTGGGCTCGTATATGGAGGCGGAAACATCGGACTGATGGGAATTTTGGCCTCAACCGTTCTGGAGTCAGGCGGACAGGCTATCGGCGTTATTCCAAAACAATTAGCCGACCAAGAATTACTACATACCCAACTCACAACGTCACATATTGTTGACACCATGCATGAACGCAAAGCACTCATGGCCAAGTTGTCTGCAGGATTTGTGACGCTCCCAGGCGGATTTGGGACGTTAGAAGAATGTTGCGAGATGCTCACCTGGGCACAGCTCAAGATTCATGATAAACCGTGCGGGATCCTGAATTGTTTTGGGTTTTTTGACGGGCTTTTAGCCTTTCTAGACCATCAAGTCACACAAGGATTCGTCACCCCCAAGAACCGGGCGCTCGTGCTAAAAGGCCATGACCCAGCATCACTCATCGATTTGATGAAGCCTCACCTCAACAGAGGCGTACCACCTCATTAAAACAGATTCAATACGCCGCAGGACGCGAAAGGGGGCGACTGGTCATCAATTCCATCGCACGAAGGTTATCAAACGAAAACGCGCCACCTCCCATCACGACTAATCCGACTTTTCCTTGTTTGAATGACTGATCATAGACATCAATCAGCAAATGATGATCAAAAAATATCTCTGTAAATTCTTTGCTAATAATGGTGTTCCGTTGAATACGAAGAAAATGCCATTCGGATGATTCGGGAATCACTTCCTCACGGGCAAGTTCCTCGGGCTGCCCATCTTTCACCACATAGGCAATAATTTCGTTGGCTTTCGGCTCAACCACGACCGCATAAAAATTTTTCGCATCCTGTATCCCATAGGCTAAACCTGCTTTACTTGAAGGCGTACCCGATCGCATTTTCATCCTGACCGAAAGATCCACATACTCAACTGTCACGTCTTCAGCCAGTAATAACTGATAGCACTCGCCTTCGCGACATGACAGTTCTTGCTCAACCAGATTCGGCTGACTAGGTGCCGTCTGATCTTTAGCCACTGCCCAGCCTCCATTGTCAGTCTTCCCTCCAACTTCTTGAGAAAACCCTTCTGGCAAATTGGCCAAAGTAGAGGTATCAAACTTCCATTCTTGGAACAAAGGCGGTGTTGTTTTATGAAAGGGTTTAGGCAACTCTTGAGGTTGATCGCTGGCAAGGGTCCCGAATGGAGAACAAAAAAAACATACGCCAACGATCAGACTGATCAATGCCCCTTTAGCAAAAAGATTATTTGCAATGAACTCTTCATTATTTTGAAGCATACTATGTTCCCCAACCTCGAAGTTCAGCATACCCACGATCATATTAACTCTCCCCACTATGTTGAAAAATGTAAATAACCATGGCTTATTTCTCCACAAGCCCTCAATGATACGAGTTCTCTTGTGACGACGACAACCCCCTTTTTTGGACAACGCCTAACAACGAAGGATTGAACGACTTCACCTTTCTTTTAGCCTAAACCTTCGACAAGCTCGAGCGCAAATTTCTCTTAAAATTGCCCTTGTTCGCCCATCTTTGGTAGCGTGATTCATGAGAATCACCGCTCACCGATATCGTAACGCATGCATTCTCATCATGTGCTTATCTCTCTGTTTCCTCGGAGAAACATGGGGGCAATCGTCAAAACATCAAATTCTCTCAGACGCCAGTTCAATCTCGAGCGAAGACGAGGCGCTCAAGGATCTCATACCTCCCGATTCAGTCATTTCTCTGACACTTCGGGATGCGGTCATGAAGGCTCTTGAACATAATCTGGATATTCAAGTCAGCCGGCATACTAGAGATACACGCATTACCGATATTGTCTTGGAACAAGCCAAGTTTGATCCCACGGTTCAGCTTGGAACACGATATGATCGCCAGGTCTCCCCGCTCAACCGGCCTGTCTTCGGGTTTGGAGGCGTCACACTCGGCACTGGACCCGATAATTTTGACCAAAACGACACACAGTTCAATTTGGGCTATTCGCAACGTCTCCTCACAGGAGGTTCTTACGATCTCACCTTTGATACCGGACGAAACTCTGTTGCCGGACCAACAGGGTTTCTCTTTAACCCTTCCTACTCCAGCAACCTGTCAATCACGCTCACCCAACCTCTCCTGCGAAACTTTGGCTCCACCATCAATCAGACGTTGATCACCGTCGCTCGCAATGCGGCAGCGGTCGAACAACTGCTGTTAACCCAACAAATCATTTCCGTCATCGCGCAAGTCGAGCAGACCTATTGGGAACTGGTCTTTGCCCGAGAAAATCTAAAAGTCGCATTTGCTACATTAAGGGCAGCTGAGGAGCTTCTAGCAAGTAACAGGGAGAAGGTGAAGGCTGGCGTCATGGCTGAAGTGGAAGCGTTACAGGCACAGGCAGGCGTCGCAAATCGTATTGAACAAATTTTACTGGCGAAACAATCGGTTGAAGACCAGGAAGATCAATTGCGGCGATTATTAAGTCAATCAGAATGGAATTTGACCCAAACCACCCCGATCGTTCCACTGGACCAACCCATTCAACATCGATCGCGCGTTCCTCTAGAAGCGACGGTCAAACAAGCACTCAGAGACCGACCGGAAGTTTTACAAGTAAAAAAAAATCTCAACAGCGCACAGGCTCAGACTCAATTCGCCAACAATCAATTGTTGCCGGACCTCTCCTTTCAAGGCGGACTAGGTTTAGCAGGGCTGGGAAACGACCCCAATAATAGTTGGGATCGTATGATCAGCACGGATTTCTACAATATGGGTGGTGGGTTAACCTTGAGCTACCCCTTGGGCAATCGTGCGGCTGAAAGTCAGTACCAACGACGCACATTGGAAACGCACCAACAACAAGCTTCACTTCTGCGTACCCGCCAACAAGTTATTTTGGATGTCAAAGAAGCCATCCGCCAGGTCGATACAAGCTACAAACGGATCCGCACGAATCAAACCGCGCGTCGCCTCTCAGAAAAACAACTCAATGCTGAGCAAGAACGCCTGCAGTTAGGACTGAGTACTACGCGAGTCGTCCTAGAATTCCAACGAGACTTGCAAACAGCCCAAAGCCTGGAACTCCGCGCGATTCTGGACTACAATCAATCCCTCTCCCGCCTCCGCCTTGCTACCGCCTCAACACTTGACTATTACAACATCCAGGTCCAATAAGCTCTCCTATACCTGCTGTCTACACGAAAAACCAGCTGCTCTTGGAATTCTGCAAACATTGTTTGCACCCTTCGACATGGATCAGGACTAGCCTAACGAGTTACTCTAGGCTTCATCTAACGTCTGCCTTATTCGAGCGATAAGACAAGGTATCAATGGTTGTGGGTTTTCTGGCCGACAATGGACCTGGTCCTCTGTGAGGAAACCACGCATATAAGATGAATCACTATTGTCTGTCTTGAGAAAACTTACGAATAATGGATCTAGAAGCTAGTCACTAGGCCCGCACCACTTCTTCCAATTCTGGTAGTTCACGCTGAGGAATGAGACGATTGAGGTTATTGGGTCCATGGCCAGTTTGAGAAAGTTGAAACAGTGCATCACTTTCAGGCTCGACCGTCCCAAAGAGCCAATCATAGAGAGGCATAAATAAGGAGTAATTGGCTTCCCAGCGAGAATGATGCAAGCTATGAAAACTTGGCGTATAGACTAACCATTTCAAGGGGGAACGTCCGTACCACTTAGGAAAAAACTCAACATTGCAATGACCAATGCTATTCAAGAAGTCAAAAACCAGGAAATAGACAAAGAACCCGAGAGGCGTCAGATGGCCCATCCACCCGACAATCAAGACCGTCAGTGCAAAAAGCACGAGGTAGCTCAAGCGTTCAAAGAGTGTAAAGGTATACCCCGAAGGCGGACTGGGAACCGTGGCTTTATGATGCTTGATATGATGCTTACGGAGCGTAGGATTTCGATGCAGAAGGATATGATAGCCATAATAGATTGGCTCCGTCACAAACATATGCGTCAACGTCAGTGCCATGAAACCAATGGCCGTCTGATTAAAGGTTGGCAGGCTTTCCCATTCAATGAAGAGGAGCACACCCCAATACGTCAATAGTGCAAATCCTGCCGCATCCACAAAAAACGGCACGGCCCAAAATTTTTCCCGTTCGAATTGTTCTGCAGGAATAGGTATCTGGTAAATGCGTTGGCGTTCCGCAGACGCTGAACGAGAAATCCAAGAAATCAGACAGACCAACCCGACACGAAGCAAGGCCCAACTCAGAAAAAACATCCCAAAATACCAATTGATTTCCATGTGAAAATTCCTCTCATCTACATGGCATAGGCCATGCTAACCCGGTTTTCCTGTGAGACATGAGTAAATCGACGAGTACGCGCTTTCTTCTTTTTCTTATCAACCCGTAAATGGTCATAATACGTGCGAATAATTGAAGCCAGAGAGTCGACCTCTACGGATTCAAACACTTCAGGATGATCTTTGAGTACGGCCCGGAGCTTGTGAGTTTGAAAATTCCAAGTTTGCGTGGAATACACTCGGTTCGGCTCAATGAGCTTTTCAAGTTTTTGTTCGAGTAAAGACTCCGCTTGTTCATAGACTAGAGTCAGACCAATTTCGTTGGCGACCGTTGAGAGCAACGTCCTTGTATTCATATTTTCGGCACTCACGAGATGGAACACTTCATGATGCTGTCGATGCTCTGTCGTTTGCGACAACCATTGTGCTTGATTGATTACCGTATCAATCGAGACGAGATTCGTGGCTGCCTCCGCAGGAATTTGGAGACGGATCTGAGAAGTGAGCTTGCTCAGGGTAAAGAAACCTCGAGCAAACATATACAGGCCATATGGTTTAAAATTACACCATCCGGTCTCCTGATGGCCGATTACAATCGACGGCCGCACAATAGTCAGCGGATTTCCTCTATTGCCTTGCTGCGACGCGTGAGACAATGTCTGTTCTGTGAGGAATTTTGTGACTTGGTAGGAGTTGCCTAACACGGGAAGGAGATGCAAGGCTTCATCAACATCAGCCCCAATATTCCCTCCAACATACGCTGTCGACATGTAGTAGAACCGGTTGGCACGAGCACTTGTTTCCGAAAACTTTTGATAGAGCAACACACTATTTCGCACATTATTCTCATACGAATTTGCGAGATTCTCTGAGGCATAATTCATGTCCGCCGCACAATGCCATACCTCGACAACCTCTTCCCAAAATGTCAATCGATCTAATTCATGAGAGAAATTTTCGTGATCAATATCTTCAATATGTAAATTCTTGAGCACCTGGGGAGACACATCGTAGCCAAATCCACGCATTGCCGCCGTAATGCTTTGCAGCGTCCGACTTCCATCAGGGTCATTTCGTGACAAGCAAATCACCTTTTTCCCACTCGCCAGAAACGCACCTGCTAACGCGCCGCCAATAAACCCAGTACCGCCGGTAATAAGAATATAAGCCATGATGACTATTCTCTCCTTCCCAATTTTTTTACAAAAACTCGTACAGATGCCGGAATCGTAGAGAGAGGTTCTCGTGGTATCGAAAACTGGTTGCGCCTATCTTTGATTTCTTTGTTCTCTGTATTGGACATGAAAGCAACAGCTATGCCATGACCAATCGCATTCAGAAATTTGGCGTGATACTTTGGGAAAGGGTTGTGGAAAAAAAGAAAAAGCTGAGCACGAAAAGCGTCAATAAGTCCGTGAGGGCAAGGGACTGGATTGATGCCGATGACATGAACCGGACGACGAGAATCCAAACCAGATGCCTCGTTTCAGATTTTTGAAATTGTTATGACAAAAATTTGGCCTGCTAACGTATCTTTGCAACAATGCGCGACAGACTGTTCCTTTCTGGCGGCTTCCTGAAGATATTTTCATGATTGTCGAACAACGCTCATTCTCCTACGTCGAGAGAATCCAAAGCTCAAAAGTTATCCAAATAGATACAGAGCATATCTATTTGGATACGAATTCGTCTTTTCATATCACCTCTACCAGAGCTCTTGAAAAAAGCCACCAGCGGCCTGCCCTTCGACAAGCTCAGAGCAGGCCATTTGAATCGGTCCGTAGATGATGACTGGCAAGGATTTCCTAACGAAATACGGCCTTTGATCTCCTCATTAGTCAACACTCTCCTTACTAGATATGTCTTCCATTGTATACGCTGGTTGCACCCTTGAGTTGATTGAGCTTCGATCGAGGTGCAAGAAGAGAACTCTGTGAATTCTTCCATTATTTGAAACATTCAACCCGCACATGTGAACCAATATCCTTCAACTCTTTGACAAGAACTCCCAGTTCCCTGAGGCTCACCCCTCCTGCTACCATAAGATAACGACACGGCATCCCTATTCATGTGATTTGCCCTCATGTCTGGAAAGGTCTTATCCACAGTTTTTCTACTCATTCTGGCTTCGGGCATTGGCCTCTATGCCTATCTGCCTGATTTTCAATCGGATGCTTCGGAAAAATCCCAACTGGAAACCGTTGAAGTAGTGCGCAGTTCTCTGCAAACGCGAGTATCAGAAACCGGAACAATCCAGCCTTCAAAAACAATCGAAATTAAATCGCAATTTTCCGGGGAAGTTGCACAATTGTTTGTTTCAAGTGGGAAGCCTGTCAAAAAGGGCGAAGTGCTGGCGATTATTCGTCAGGAATCGATCCAAGCTCGCCAAGTTGCGCAACTTCGGGCCGCTATTCAAGAAGAACGTCTCAATGTGAATACCGCCCAACGGGAATGGGTTCGCTCTCAAGCCTTATTTAAGAAAGGCTTCATTGCCCAGCAGGCCCTGGAGAACGCCGAGCATGAATACCAACGTACATTGGTCCGCTTAGAACTGGCCGAACGCCAATTGCTACTAGCGCTAGGTGGGAATAAAGAGTTATTTGAACGTTACCAGGAAAACCCAACACAGAGCAGTCGTCCGGAAGAATTCCAGGTCCGCTCTCCAACGAATGGCACCGTATTAGAGGTTCTTGTCAATCCCGGAGAGATTATTACTTCAGGAACGGCCACATTTGGTGGAGGCACCGTGCTCATGAAAGTAGCGGATCTTTCACGCATGATCGTCAAAGCCAAAATCAACGAAGTGAATGTCCCACGAGTGGCCGTTGGTCAAGAAGTTGATATTCGCTTAGACGCCCTTCCAGACCAACACTTCAAAGGACGAGTAAACGCGATCGCTGCGCAGGGTGTGAAAGAAGAAAATATCGTCACCTATGATGTGACGATTGCCATCTTAGATTCAAACCCGGCTCTCAAACCCATGCTCACAGCTAATGTAGATATTGTGACGAGGCAATTGGACGATGTGCTCACCATCCCATTGAATGTCCTCAAAGTAAAAAATGGGGATGATATCGTCGAAGTGCTCACAAATGGAACATCAAAAACTCAGAAAGTACGAGTCGCATTTCGAACCGATACCGAAGCAGTCATTACGAAAGGCCTCCAAGAACATGATCAAGTCGTGATCCCAAAATTTAAGCCAACCACCGAAAATTAATCACTCCTTCAGTTACATGGTCAATGCTCATTACCTTACGCCAAATCAATAAAGTCTACTTCACAGGTGACATTGAAGTTCATGCTCTGCGGAACGTGAGTATTACTATTGAGTCCGGCGAGTTTGTGGCGATTATCGGGCAATCGGGTAGCGGGAAAACAACATTGCTAGATATTTTAGGCTGTCTCAGTCATCCCACACATGGAGAATATTGGCTCAACGGCGCGCACATTCATACCTTGCCCGACTCGGAACTCACGACCATTCGCAATCAACAAATTGGGTTTATCTTTCAGACCTTCCACCTCTTACCACGCAAATCTGCCTTAGAAAATGTGCAACTCCCGCTTATGTATGCTGGAACCAACCGCGCTCAACAACAAGAACGTGCCCTTGAATTACTCACCATGGTGGGGCTTGAAGATCGAGTGCATCATCATAGCAACCAATTATCAGGTGGGCAGCAGCAACGAGTCGCCATTGCCCGCGCCCTAGCCAACCATCCTTCATTACTTCTCGCAGACGAACCGACTGGCAATTTGGACAGCCAATCTGGACACGAAATTTTATCAATATTCGAAACCCTCCATCGTCAGGGACAAACCATTGTCATGATCACACATGACCCACTGATCGCTCAACGCGCTAGTCGGCGTATCACACTCTTAGACGGACGAGTGCTATCTGATGAATCGACTGCATCCCCGGCACTAGAAGTGCTTCAAGAAATCTAGAGACCGCCATGCTTGGAGCCATTTTTCGTGATGCCCTAAAAAATCTGTCTGGCAATATGCTGCGTTCCGGCCTGACCATGCTAGGCGTAATTATTGGTGTCGCTTCGGTCATTGCCATGATGGCCATTGTAGAAGGTGGACAGGTCTGGTTGGTCAGTTCTATAGAACGCTTAGGCACCAATCTGTTGTTTGTTTGGAAAAAACGGTTGACCATGGAAGAAAAACGGATGTTTGCCGGACGAAATCTTCAGCTGCGTTATGACGACACCTTGGCTGTTCGAGACCACTTCCCCGAACTCACCGTTGCACCTATCATCGAAATTGATGGGCAAGTCAAAGCTGGAGAACGAGATTACAGTGGAAGCATCACTGGCACATCACCCGAATTTAGCGAGATCCGCAACTTTCGACCAGCGGTTGGACGTTTTTTGCAAACTACTGATGTTCATACCTGGAACCGAGCCGCGGTGCTCGGAAAAACCATTGCAGAGGTCCTGTATGGATCGCAAGCGGCGGTAGGACAGCAACTGAAAATTGGGGAGCATCGATTTACGGTGGTTGGTGTCATGGAACCCAAAGGAGAAGTCTATGGACAAGATCGGGACGAAATGATTTTTATTCCGGTGACCACCGCTCTACGTTTTTTTAAAGGCACGGACAAAATTGGGTCAATGGTCATTCACGTGCCGAACCGAGATGATATGGAGGAAGTCACACATCAGCTTCATCAATTTCTTATCCAACGTCATGACGGCGTTGATGATATTCGCGTGCGTAATCAGGGCGATTTTCTCGGAGCCATCGACCGAACCATTTGGACTTTTCGCATTGTGCTTGGCGGAATTGCCATTGTGGCATTATTGGTGGGAGGCATTGGGATTATGAATATAATGCTGGTCACGGTCACAGAACGTACCCGCGAAATTGGCTTACGGAAAGCCATTGGCGCGAAGCGCCGTGACATTCTGCTCCAATTTCTCATTGAATCTACCACGATCAGTGTGATTGGGGGATGCTTTGGAGTCATCCTGGGAATCTTTGCCGCCTATGGCTTTGGAAATTTTGTCGCGCAATCCATGCCTGGCGGAGGTGATTGGGGCGCCGTCATCAAACCCGCCGCCATTGCCATCGCCTTTGTGTTTGCCGTCAGTGTGGGAATTCTATTTGGACTGTTCCCGGCCATGAAAGCCTCAAAACTTGACCCCGCCGAAGCCCTGCGTTACCAATAGCCGAAAAAATCTACACTGGACGTTCCTCGATGTACACCTCTCCAGAACGAGTAACGTGGCTTGCCTTCCTTCCCATCGGAGCCACAGTTGGCTTCTATTCCCTTCCGCTTGTATGGCAGTCGAACATGCTCATTCAATTCATTCCACAAATGTTCGCCTACCTGTCGCTGGGAGTCTGGAGTTACTACAACAGGAGTTGCTTAGCCAAACTTGGACTAGAAGCAGCCAGATTTCTCCTTGGAGTAAGATGGGGAACGATCACTGGAATAGTTTTAGGCAGCGTCAATACATACATCATTCTATTCATCATGCCTAGGTTGGGAGGAGATATCACCTTTCTCCGAGACACTCCCCATGCCCAGATTCCTTTTTGGGTCATGATACCTTGGTTCATTTTCTTTATTGCCACTGCCGTTGAACTCAATTTTCGTGGATTCCTACTAGGACGATTACTCGAGTTTTTCTCCACGCATGATCGGCTTCCATCACTTCCTCTATCCAAAAACCTATGCCTGCTACTCCCCTTGCTTCTCTCGGCCCTCACGTTTTCCTTTGATCCATTTATGGTATCCACATTTGGCGCTTTACATTGGATCGCACTTTGGGATGGGCTTATATGGGGATGGCTATGGATACGCTTGAAAAATCTTTACGCGGTCATCACCGCTCATGCGGTTGAGGTCCTGATCCTATACTTGAGCGTCCGTACAGCATTACTTTAGGGGTCTGTTGATTGCCAAGGGCTTCATGGCGAAATATGGCTTTTGATATCTTCATGATTCAACACTCCCTTTAGGCTCATTTTGTCCCAGCTGTCGGTTCGACTACAATCCTATTTGAAAACTCGGCTGGCAGCATTGAGCAAGAGTTCATTTTCGACTCTTAAAACGTTAGAGGAGATTTCATGTCAGAACTCGTGAAATACATCTTGTATTTTTTTATCGGTGGCACTCTTGTGAGTGTCTCCACCTATTTGGGAAGTCATGGAAAAGGCTTTGTGGCGGCATTGGCCAGTACATTGCCGGTCATCAGCGGGGTGACGTTTATCCTCATCTACCTCAATGCCGGCAATGCACCGACCGTCTCATTTGCTAAAAATCTCATTTGGCTATCGCCTCCATGGTTTATCTATGTAGGCACGATGATTTTTGGCGTTTCAAAGTTAGGTTTCTGGCCAGCCTATGGGTTAGCCATTGGACTCTATATAGCAGGGATTGGCATAACCCGCCTCGTTCTTCATTAACCTTATTGAAAGTGGCTCATGGAAAGGTCTTATGCATGACAGACTTTATTAAACCCAGTGTGCATGCCTTGCTCGTCTGCGACACCATTATTATTGATAGTTTGACTGGCAAGAAAAGTATAATCGGCGCCTTTACCCATTTGTGGGCCAAAACCTTTCCTTGCCAACACCCCCAAGTCGGCGTGTATTTCTCGTTAACCGACGCCGAAGGCCAATACGCATTTGAGATTCAATTGGTCTACTTGGACAAAGACCAGATGGTCGGGAAAGGTTCGCTTCCACCACTAGAAATTCACAATCGACTGGCCACCCATGACTTCGGCGTGAACATTCCGTATTTAGTGTTTCCCGGCCCAGGGAAATATGAATTTCGCCTCTATGCGGATGGGAATTTCATTACCCAAAAGGACTTCCAAGTCATCCAACAAGAACCTTCATCGAATTCTCAGGAATAACCGCACCCCCCATCGTCACTAACACAAACAAGCTATTGCGTTATAAAAAATTTCTCATATACTCTTGAGGTAAAGTCAATAAATCTCTTAAGGAGGCACATAATGAGAACGCCTATAGCACTCGGCCTGATACTCATAGCTGTTTTAGTCTCCGGATGTAGTTCAACCGGATCGTTGGGAATTGTCACAAAGAGTTCTGCCGATCCAGCAGCTCTTCTTCAATCAGCTCAAGGCTTCGAAGAACTGGGGCAGACTGAAGGCCGAGGCTGTCGGCATTTCGTAATTGGAATCATTCCCTTTGGAAATTCTGACATCGAAGAAGCCGTCAACGATGCACTGAAGAAAACAGGCGGGGATGCGCTGATTAATGTCAGTACGGAAACGAGCCTGTATGGATTCATTCCCATCTACAACGTCTATGCCTTTACCTGCACAACAGTCAAAGGGACAGCGATCAAATTCAAATAGGCTTATCCATCTGCCCCTTTCATCATTTGGATGAAAGGGGCCTTTACTTGCTGCCTGAAGGCTTGCACCCATCATTCCTACCCATTCCACGTAATACTCTCTACTGAGCAACAACCTCCAGCAACACCACCGTATCTCGACCAAGATTTCTGGCCCTCTGAAAACCTTTCAACTTCCTCACAGACCCACCGAAGAAATAACCTGGATCAGGATAATCACGCGCGAACTGCACGACAAGATTTTGTTTTTCATTGCCTGCAGAAAAATAAGCAGGGAGGATTCTATGACCCACCGTTATTCTTCAACGAAAATATCAAAAATCATCTTAATCCTTTCGCTTCTTCTGGTCTTAAATTATCCCACCGTCGCAACTAGTCAAGTAGTGGGACGTGGCTATAACAATAGTATGATTTACAAGATTCAAGGGGAAACCAATACCGTCTATCTCTTAGGATCTTTACATGCCCTTGCCGAAGAATACTATCCTCTGACGAGGGCGTTTTCTTATGCCTACTATAATTCTCAGAAATTAGTATTTGAGATTGCTCCCGAAATACTTTTTTCAAAAGAAACTGGAAACAGGGGAGAGCACTATTCTACTTTTCAAAATGGAATGACCCTCAAACAATGCTTAACACCAAAAACCTACCAAAAACTAGCAAAACATTTGCTGAAAATGGGAATTAGCATTGAAGAAATTAAAAATTATAAACCCTGGAAAGCGTACCTACTTGCGAGTGGTGGGTTGGATTCGTCTAAAGACTTCAGGCCTGATTTGGGCATTGAAAGGTACTTTTACCAAAAGGCCAAAGATGCAGGAAAACCTATTGAAGGCTTAGAAACTCCTCAAGATCAATGGGATGCGTTTGACAAACTCACCTTTAAAGAACAAGAGGCAATGATCATAGAAGTATTAAGAGATCGCTCTAAGCTCGAAAAAGAATTCGCTCAACTGGTAAATAGTTGGCACCGGGGAGATTTAAAAGGCATGGCAAAGCATGTGGAAAGCTATAAAATCTTCCCAAAATATTATGACGGCATCCTTGTTCGCCGGAACCACAATTGGGTCCCTAAAATTGAAAAGTATTTAAAGGACAGCAAAAATTATTTTGTTATTGTGGGAGTGGCCCACTTGGCTGGCGAAGACGGCCTCATTACTCTTTTAACGGACAAAGGCTATGAGCTGGAGCGCGTTTCGTATGTCATGCCCTAACTCATCTTTGTCCTTCACTTTCCTAGAGCCTCATCGACTCCTCTCCTAGCTATCCAATCAATCGCCTGCGGCCAAGACAGCTTCACCCACCGCCCTAACTTTCCTCTTAATGAAGGAATAACGAGACGTCTACGCCGCTCCATCGCTTGAACAACGATATTGGCACACGCTTCGGAACCTAAGAATGAATCATATCCAGGAAGATGGAGACCAAGCGATTGGCCATCGACACCTAGGCTTCTTTCAAAAATTTCGGTCTGCACAAAATCTGGCGCCACAATCGTCACACTCACTCCCGTTTCCTCCAGCTCTATACGCAAGGACTCAAAAAATCCGTTCATGGCATGTTTGCTGGCGCTATAAATGGCATGCGAAGGAATCCCTGTAAAACTGGTCACACTGGAAATGGCGACAATACGCCCACGCGTTTGCTTGAGGAACGGCAATGCGAATTTCGCACAATACACACTTCCCATAAAATTCACATCCATGACCTGCTGAAATTGAGAGACATCTTGCACATCTTCAACCGTTGCCCACATGGACATCCCCGCGTTGTTGACTAGCACGTCTATGCGGGAAAACATATCAACTGTCGCCTGGATCATCTTTCTACAAGCTTGAGAATCGGCAACATCCGTAGGCACCACCAAGGTTTCTGCGCCTAAACGCTCGCAGGTGACAGCGACTTCTTGCAATCGATTTTGATCTCTTGCGACTAATGCCAACTTTGGAGATTGGGGAGCGAGCGCATAGGCCAATGCTTTGCCAATACCCGCTGAAGCTCCAGTAATGATGATCACCTGATCAGCCCAGACACGCGGCATATATCCTCCATATCATCTTTCAATAAACCTTTCTTACTGTTACACTTTTTATGCTGAATACCCAAACCTGAAATGTTGATCAGTCAACAATCTCATCGTGTAAAAACCTAGGCAACCCAGAGATTTTCTCTCACCACCATAACATGTTCATGTATGAGTGACACACGTTCACCACAGGCATCTTTTCATCTCGAGCTCCCTGCCTGGGTCCCCGGATTTCTTGCCCAACAGCCCACGGCATTTCCAACCCAAGAAAGTCGAATGGATTTCGCGATTTCGTTGGCTCACCTAAATTGCGAACAGGGCACCGGAGGACCCTTTGGCGCAGCCGTGTTTTCTACCACCACTCATACATTAATTGCGACAGGGGTCAACCTGGTGAAACCGACTCGCTGCTCCGTCGCACATGCAGAAATTGTGGCACTCATGCTGGCCCAGCAAAAGGTTGGTTCTCATGACTTAGGTGCGCCCGGACTTCCCTCCCATGAATTAGTAACGAGTTGCGAGCCCTGCGCCATGTGTCTCGGGGCCATTTGCTGGTCGGGTATCCGGCAACTCGTCTGTGGAGCAAGGGGAAGCGACGCAGAAGCCATTGGATTTGATGAAGGTTCCAAGCCGCCAGACTGGATATCAACTCTGACTGAACGTGGAATTACCGTGATCACAGATATTGCGCGCTCTCAAGCCACTCAAGTCTTACAAAATTATGTCGAACAGGGCGGAGAGGTATATAACGGCAGGCAAGGACCAATGGAAACGTCAGGTTAAGGAGAATCACTATGACATCACCCCGTAAAAAAACGACAGCACGAGTTAAACCTATTACGCTTGCTATCGATATAGGAGGATCGGGGATCAAAGGCATTCTCCTCAATCCTACTGGAAAGACAATCGGGGACCGTATTCGAATTCCGACCCCACAACCTTCTACACCACGAGCGGTTTTTACTAGCATTGCCGAACTGGTCAAAGGCCTTGAATCTTTTGACCGTGTTTCAGTGGGATTTCCCGGAGTTATCCAGCAAGGGCA
Source organism: Nitrospirales bacterium (assembly GCA_965223295.1). GTDB lineage: Bacteria > Nitrospirota > Nitrospiria > Nitrospirales > UBA8639 > Nitrospira_E. The sequence continues at coordinate 605,930 of CBDCWC010000003.1, forward strand.
GGTGAAAACTGCACCAAACCTCGAGCAGTCATGGCCAGGCACCCATCTCATGAAAGAGCTAGAACGACAACTCAAAAAGCCAGTCCGTGTGACCAACGATGCCGATGTTCAAGGTTTTGGTGCCATCAAAGGCAAAGGGGTTGAACTGGTCATCACCTTGGGCACAGGATTCGGCACAGCCCTCTTTGTCAACGGAACCCTGGTACCTAATTTAGAAATTGCTCACCATCCATTTCGCAAGGGCCACACCTATGAAGAAGAATTAGGCGCGCCAGCGCTCAAAAAAATTGGTAAAAAGAAGTGGAACAAGCGGCTAAGCGAAGCGATAAAGACCTTAGACCGCGTGATCAATTATGACCACCTTTACTTTGGGGGAGGAAATGGGAAAAAAATTACATTTGACCTCCCAGCAAACGTAACCATTGTCCCAAATGTCGCAGGCCTGTTAGGAGGCATCGCTCTCTGGGCTGATACATCTGGAAGTTCAGCGTCAATCACACGTCGACGAAATACCAGAGCCGTGAGGTAATCTTCTTTCCAATTTTGGTCAGCCATCTAATACAAGAGTGTTGAATCATGAAGATATCAAGGGGGATACTTCGCTAGGAACCTATTGACCATGATAGGGGCCTCGGGTCCGTTCAAAAAAGTCCGCTCGCCTGCGCGAAACCGCATCGGCGAAGCCAGGGAACGCCACTGACGGATTTTTTCAATAGACCCAAGAGAGATTCTCCATTCACGTCACTTCACTCATCCACTACTTGCATTCTTGATTAACCCCATAGACAATCTTTGAGAATGAGTATGGTCTCTTATGGATTACCGCAACTCCTTTGGGTAGGGCTAGGTGGATTTCTGGGTTCCATCTGCCGTTTTATCATGGCCGGAGCATTCAATCGATTCAGCCCGGCTTTCGGGTTTCCTATCGGTACGCTCTCCGTAAACATCCTGGGCTGCTTCCTAATTGGCCTGCTGCATGGACTCGCAGAAACCCGATCCGTCCTTGGACCAGACATCCGCGTCTTTCTCTTCATTGGCGTCTTAGGCGGATTCACAACCTATTCCACCTTTGGCTTTGAATCCCTTGCTCTTCTGAAAGACGGCGCCCTCCTTAAAGCCTTCACCAATATCATCTTTCACATTCTTCTTGGTCTCTCTGCTGTGTGGATCGGCGACACTCTCGGCCGGACGTAAACTCCACTATTGACTACATAAGGGGTCAGACTCGAATTTGTTAATTCGAGTCTGACCCCTTATATTTTATGGCACTTGGCGAGAAGAGCAGAAACACGGTACAACCATAGGTCTTTTTTTCTTGCCAGCAACTAAATTTATGGTCAAAAAGAAATCCAAGTCCGCACTCCTTCAAGATGAACTGATTATTGAAGGGGCTCGGCAGAATAATCTTAAAAATATTTCTCTTCGGATTCCGCACAACGCGGTCACTGTTATCACGGGCGTGTCGGGTTCCGGGAAATCGTCGTTAGCGTTTGACACACTCTTTGCGGAAGGACAATGGCGCTATGTGGAATCACTGTCTTCTTACACCCGCATGTTTTTAGATCGTGTCAAGCGGCCAGACGTTGATCGCCTCAGCAATATTCGACCTTCGATTGCCTTAGAACAAAAAAACTCTATTCGCACTTCCCGTTCGACTGTAGGTACCACCAGTGAAATTTCAGATTATCTACGATTGCTGTTTGCGAAAGTTGGACGCCTTACCTGTCCTGACTGCAAGCTTGAAGCCATTGCCCATTACCCCGCTAGCGTGGCCCTGGGATTGCTTGACGAGTTTCCCAAACAACGGGTTCTTATATGTTTCCCTAAACCCACGCCTCATCCGGATGCCTTCGAATCCATGAAAACTGGCCTCTTAAAACAAGGCTTTATTCGCATCGTCATCAACGATCAGGTCATCAACTTGAGCACCGACCATGTTCCCTCTTCCCTGCCATCAGAGCTATTCGTTGTCGTTGACCGTCTGACTTTAGAGCCGGATTCACGGAGTCGGTTAGTTGAAGCCCTGGAAACAGCATTTCGTGAAAGTGAAGGACAAGCCGTTGCCATCATCGGACATGCCCAACCCATCGCGTATAGTTCCCATCTCTCTTGTCCCGGATGCAATCAAACCTTCCCTACTCTACGACCCGTTTCTTTTTCTTTTAATCACCCGCTAGGGGCCTGCCCCGAATGCAAGGGATTCGGCAACATCTTACGCTACGATCAGCAATTGATCATTCCCGACCCTGAAAAATCTTTACAGGATGGCGCCATTGAACCCTGGACCAAGCCGTCAAATCTGTGGTGGCAAAAAGAAATGCTTAAAGCCTTCAAAAAGAAACGACTCGACCCGACTACACCCTACAATCAACTCACCAAAGACGAGCAGGAACTGATTTGGAACGGTGAAGGTCGCATTGAAGGTATTCATGATTTTTTTGAGCACCTGGAAGGGAAGCGCTACAAGATGCACGTCCGGGTGTTCTTGAGCCGGTATCGCAGCCCTTCTCTCTGCACCAACTGCCAGGGAACCCGCTTACGGCCTGAAGCGCTGTTGGTAAAAATTCATCAGTGCCATATTCATGAAGTCTGTGGGTGGTCACTCGCCGATCTTCACACATGGCTCAAATCTTTACCGCTGAGAGAATTTGAAGATGCCATTGCTACCGATCTATTGAAAGCATTGCAGTCAAAGCTCTCCTTTCTATTGCGCGTCGGCCTAGACTATCTCACGTTAAACCGGGAAATGCGTACTCTCTCCGGAGGCGAGGCTCAACGCATTCATCTAGCGACCCAACTCGGCAGTCAACTGGTCGGCACACAATATGTCTTAGATGAACCTACGATTGGCCTTCATGCCAGAGATACCGATGCCATGAGCAAGATTTTGCGAGAATTGTCGGAAAGAGGAAACACCGTTATTGTCGTAGAACATGATCCGCAGATCATTCAGCAAGCCGATTATATTGTCGAGATGGGACCGCAGTCAGGTGATCAAGGTGGACAGGTCGTGTGCGCGGCCCCCTACAAAACCTTTCTCAAGCACCCTCAGGCCCTGACCGCACAATATTTGCGTGAAAAGCGAACCATTCCCCTTCCTCTGAAACATCGTTTAGGAAACGGAAAGAGCTTACGATTCATTGGTGTACGCGAACAAAATCTTAAAAATCTCAACGTTAAGATTCCACTTGGGACGCTTATCTGTATCACAGGTCCATCAGGATCAGGAAAAAGCACCTTGGTTGAATCTACCATCTATGCAGCCCTCGCACGTTTTTTCAAAATTAGTTCACCTCCGCAACCGCACCTTGAAAACCTGACAGGCACGGAACATCTTCGTACCGTCTGCCTCATTGACCAAGAACCTATCGGGAAAACTCCGCGTTCCAACCCCATCACCTATCTGAAGGCCTATCAAGACATTCGAACTTTATTTTCGCAATCCCGGGAAGCTCGCGCACATCGACTCACCCCCGCACATTTTTCCTTTAATACCGGAAAAGGCCGATGCGCCCAATGCCAGGGGAACGGCTATGAAAAATTAGAAATGTATTTCTTGGCAGATATGTACCTACCCTGCGAGCAATGTGAAGGCAAACGATTCAAAGACAAGATTTTACAAGTCCACGTCAAAGGGCATTCTATTCATGACGTACTCAATCTCACCGTCGATCAAGCGATTGGCTTTCTCGAAGGTTCCTGTCCTTCAGCCCTCAATGGCTTGCAGATCCTTCAACAACTTGGACTAGGCTATCTCACACTTGGGCAACCGGCGAACACGCTTTCTGGCGGCGAAACCCAACGGCTCAAGATCGCAAGAGAACTGGCGAATGCCACAAAACGGACGGCCGCAACTCCACGACCCAAGGGCACCCTATACATCCTGGATGAACCCACACGAGGCTTACATCTAGAAGACATCACCCATTTACTCGAAGTGTTAAACCAACTGGTCGATGCGGGACATACCGTGTTAGTCGTGGAACATCATCTCGATATCATCAAATGCGCAGACTGGGTGATTGATCTGGGACCCAGTGGCGGTGAATCCGGCGGCTACATCGTCACGCAAGGAACCCCGGAAGAAGTAGCAAAAAACCCAAATTCTATTACCGGGAAATACCTGAAATATCTATTCGCTTCAAACAAACAGTAAACATAAATGAACGGGATACGAGGCTAGAAAAAGCTGCCTCCTTTTCCCATGTCCACCCGTTATTTTTGTTTTTTTGTTTTGATTTTTCGGTTTTAACAACCTCCCATTTTTCTATGTACTTTTTACTTGGATTTCCCCATCCTAGTCGGATAAGAGCCACAAGAAAACATACTCCAGAAAAAAGTAACAATTTAAAATGCTGGTTTTCATGGTTTTCAATTACTACAGAATAGCGTATAGAACAGGGAATAACTAATGAAAAGATGCCTAATCCACCGTATACCAGGAGGACCATAATATTTAGGTTGAACCAAGCACTCTCAGACATTGGCGCCAGACGCGATTCCCATCCACCATTTTCTTCATGAAATACGCGTAAATAGGTGGCTATTTTTGCATTTGCTCTTCCCGCATACCATGTTAATACAGCCATTGAGCTGAGGAATAACCACAAGAGTGAAGTAATTAATGACCATTCGACTACAGCCGTATTTTTCTGGACTGCGTCAAGACCTAATATTGCAGAAACAAACGTAATACTTGCAGTTAGAATCATGAAACGCCGATTCTGCCATGCAAGGATTTCCTCTCGAAGACTTTCATACTCTGAAGACACAAGACTGCTCCTTCAATCAAAATCTGAGTGCATAATAAACTTTTGGCCGAACCGCATAAAAGACAGACCTACCCATGTCACACGCCTAGGAACTTTCAAAAAAAAGACATGATCGCAGGATTATGAGGTCTTACGCGGATCCCCTATCAACCCATTCACATCGCGTCCAGCAGACGCCTATTTGCTCCGGTTGAGGATATAGATGTAGATCATTGTGGTATTGACATCTAGACTGCTGAACGATCTCTGAATAGTTCGAAGCTCATCCCTGTCTTCGAGCAAGTGGGTGGCGAACGAATTCGGAAGTCTAGGAATCCTGGACTAAAGGCTTAAATAAGTCAAGAAATTTGAGAGCCAGCTAGAAGTGCCATTTTCACTAACAATATCTTGGTTCACAACAACATCCGATGATCGACCGCTAGACCCAACGCAAGGAGAAAAATTGGCAGAATTCTCATGTAGGTGCACACATGATTCCACTGCTACCACTTTTTTCGGTAGAAGAGCCAAGGCTCTGCCGATTCACTTTTGGCCGTTTCGGCCAATCTACTATTGAGGGGTACATTGAAAAGCATTGTAATCCCAAACGGACCCAACAGATAGATCACTGCACACGCGAAAAAAACACGCGCCCAAGTAAGCTGAGTTTGAGTACCAATAGGCCCGCAACAATTAGACACAGAATCAGATTCTCCATAAAGAAGATGAATAATATGAGATTGATGATCGTTTCACTAATCCGCTGCATAGCGAACATGCCATATTACGTCTGCAGGTCATCCAACGCACGCATCACGAAATTAGAGAACGCAAACAACAATCCAGTCACCACCCCTGAGAATCCGTAATAGCGATGACGACGATGAATGGAAGATATTCGTTCGTTGAATTAAAAGCTAGGGAAGAATTTGGAATTTTTGTTACTAGCAACCAACGCAGTGGTTACCGAAAACAGGACATCGCCTCACACTGTCGCACTCAAAACCGAGGGGATCATTGATTGATACAGGAAAAATTCTTCATTAAGGGCTGAAAGAAGTCAAGATTGATGCGACCACCTTGGTTGATTTGGTATCGTTTCCCTTCCTGAACAAGAACATTCAATTTCCCCTCTCTCGTTTAGCTCAAAGGAGTCACAAGTCATGTCGGATTTTGAAAAGCTGGGGACGTTCTATTTAGGGCGGCCGTATGACCTGGCCAACAAAACCGCTAAGCCCGGCTTGCTCTTATATGACTCCAAGGATTTGGTGACCCATGCAGTCTGTGTAGGCATGACGGGCAGCGGCAAAACTGGCCTGTGTATTGGCTTGTTGGAAGAAGCGGCCATCGACAATATTCCGGCGATCATTATTGACCCTAAGGGTGATATCGCAAATCTTCTTCTGACATTTCCGGACTTAACCGGAAGCGATTTTCTTCCCTGGATCAACCCTGATGACGCCCAGAAAAAAGAACTCACGCCCGAAGCCTACGCGAACAAGGAGGCCGCGAAATGGAAAGCGGGACTTGAGTCTTGGGGACAAGATGGCGCCAGAATCGCACGCCTTCGAGAAGCTACGGACTTTTTGGTCTATACGCCTGGGAGCACAGCGGGACTTTCGGTTTCCATTCTCCAATCGTTTTCGGTGCCTTCTCCTAAAATTTTTGAAGATGCCGAACTCCTGGGCGAACGCGTGGCCACGACAGCCACCAGTTTACTCAATCTCATTGGCGTAGATGCTGATCCCTTGCAAAGCCCTGAACATATTCTGCTGGCCAATATTTTGAAGACCTCCTGGGAAGCTGGACAAGACCTGACGCTCTCTTCGTTGATCCAATCTATTCAATCTCCACCTTTTTCTAAGTTAGGTGTGATGGACTTGGAGTCGGTGTTCCCCTCAAAAGATCGATTTGCCCTGGCTATGCGGTTTAACAATTTATTAGGCGCTCCCGGGTTTTCTGCCTGGCTGGAAGGGCAGCCATTGGACATCGATCAGATTCTGTATTCGCCAAGCGGGAAGCCTCGTATCGCAATTTTTTCTATCGCACATTTGAATGACACGGAACGGATGTTTTTTGTGAGTCTACTCCTCACACAAATGGTGAGTTGGATGCGCACACAATCTGGCACGACGAGTCTTCGGGCCCTTCTCTATATGGATGAAGTCTTTGGCTTTTTTCCTCCCACGAAAAATCCACCATCGAAGACTCCGATGCTCACAATGCTAAAGCAAGCCCGCGCCTATGGCTTGGGAGTCGTGTTGGCAACACAAAACCCAGTGGACCTGGATTACAAAGGCTTGGGGAATACAGGAACGTGGTTTATTGGCCGCCTACAAACTGACCGGGATATGGCCCGCGTGCTGGATGGATTAGAGGGTGTAGCGGCCAGCATTGATGGGACTTTTAATCGTCAACATATGGAACAGACTATCGCTGGCCTTGGCAACCGAGTCTTTCTGATGAATAACGTGCATGACGATGGACCGGAAATCTTTGAGACCCGTTGGGTCTTATCCTACTTACGAGGGCCATTGACGCGTACACAGATCAAGACCTTGATGGACCCCGTGAAATCCAAGACCATTGAGGAGACAGAGACAGCTACTCAAAAAGGTCTACCACCTCAGTCCTTCTCAGCTTCAACTGTAGGAGTCACGAGCCAGCGCCCAGCCTTGCCTCCTGAAATTTCTCAATATTTCCTACCAATCCGTGGCTCACGGCCTACAAATTCGAACTTGATCTATGAACCCCGATTATTGGCATCGGCCGAAGTCCACTTTTTGGATGGACGAAGGAAAATTGATGAGTCTCGAGACCTAACTGTTCTTCTTCCCATCACCAATGACGCAACCCCCGTGGATTGGGATGACGCGACGAATACGGACCTTTTCCCTGATGACCTTGAACGCACTCAAGAAAAAGGGGGGATTTTTGGGGAATTGCCTGCTCCAGCTAACCAAGTCAAACATTATAAGAAATGGCAGAAGGACTGTATCACCTGGATCTACCGCAACCAAACACTCCAGATTTGGAAAAATCCGGCCTTGAAAGTAACCTCGCAATCTGGCGAATCTGAGCGAGACTTTCGGCTTCGCGTTCAACAACTTATGCGTGAAACACGAGATGCGAAAACCGAAACCTTGCGGAAAAAGTATGCAAAAAAAATGTCTCGACTGGAAGACCGCATCCGCCGTGCCGAACAAGCTGTGGAACGTGAAGAGGAGCAAGCCACACAACAAAAATTCCGAACCGTCATTTCCTTAGGCGCCACCGTTCTTTCGGCGTTTTTAGGAAGAAAGGCCGTCAGTCGTTCATCCATGGGTAAAGCGGCCAGCACAATCCGCGGCCTCAGTCGCTCACGCAAAGAGAGTCAGGATATCAATCGCGCGGAAGAAAATGTCGAGGCTCTTAAACAACAATTAGCGGATCTAGAACTCGAACTCGCACAAGAAACGGAAGAATTAGCTTCTGAATTACAGACTCAATCCGAAACATTGGAATCCATTGCCATCCGGCCAAAGAAATCAAACATCACCGTAAAACTTTTTGGATTAGGCTGGGTCCCTCATTGGCAAGATTCGCAAGGACAACAAATGCCCGCCTGGAAGTAATCATTTCGCGAATCGCGAACTCCAGAGAAAGACCCTATTTTTTTCTCTGCCCCTTTCCTTTGAGACCATAATCCCGTATCGTATTTCACATACTGCCTAGAAACTATTTCTAGTCGGGCTCAAACTCCCTCTCCATTCCGTCAGCATGGAATTCAGACCTCATGTCAGGCGGTTCATCATTCTCTTCAATCGGAGGTATTGCTATGGAACTCATTCAGCAACTTGTTAGTAGCTTAGGCGTCAATGAAGATCAAGCGAAGGGCGGAGCAGGGCTTCTCTTCAATTTAGCCAAAGAAAAGTTAGGTGACGGGGATTTTCAACAAATCGCCAATGCAATCCCTGGGGTGAGCGACCTCTTGGGTGCAGCACCGGCCCCCTCCACCGCAGCTTCTGCAGGTGAAGGCATCATGGGCGCACTGGGTGGTGCCGCAGCGGCCTTAGGAGCTGGGGACTTAGGCGACAAAATGGAAGGCCTCGGCAATCTGGCTAATTTAGCGAGCGGGTTTTCACAACTGGGCCTAAGCTCCGACATGGTTGGGAAGTTTGCTCCTATCGTCTTATCCTTTGTCCAAAATCAGGGCGGCGACGGAATCAAAGGCCTATTGGAAAAAGTCCTCAGCCCTTCAGCATGACATGTCGGGGCTTGGCTCTCTTGATCGCGTGATCCCAGTATATTTATTCAACCCGGCATAAAGGATGGTAAAGATGGATACTCAGTTTTCTCGAAAACGAATCAGCCCTGTGGCTTCGCTCTTTTTGTGTGCATTGATCATAGCTGGGACTGGTTCCTTAATGGGTTGCCAAACAGCTTATTATGCAGGTATGGAAAAAATTGGCTACCATAAACGTGATCTGATGGTCAGCGATGTAGAGAAGGCTCGTGACGCACAGCAGGAAGCCAAAGAACAATTCAAATCTGCGCTGGATCGGTTCACAACCGTTCTCAGTGTGAAAGGCGGAGAACTTCAAGAAAAGTACGATACGTTAAATGCGGAATACGAACGGAGCGAAGCCAAGGCCCAAGCCGTTCGAAATCGAATCGACTCGGTTGAAGATGTCTCTCAAGCCCTCTTTGCCGAATGGGAGGCCGAACTCAAGGAATACTCTAGCGCAAGTTTACGGCGAGACAGCCAAACCAAGCTTACCCGGACCCGCACACAATATGCCAAACTGATTAAAGCCATGAAGCGGGCAGAAAGTAAAATGGATCCTGTCCTCGGAAAATTTAAGGACCAGGTCCTCTATCTGAAACATAATCTCAATGCCCAGGCCCTTGCGTCACTCAAAGGGGAACTGGGCGCAGTGGAAAGTAATATCAATCTCTTGATTAAAGAAATGGAAACCTCCATTCAACAAGCCAACGCCTTTATTTCTACAATGAATAAAGGCAACTCATAAATCCACGTTCCCATCAGAGAGGAGCAACACCATGGGTATTATTTCCTGGATTGTGTTTGGTTTAGTGGCGGGGTTCTTAGCAAAGTTTATTATGCCCGGGAAAGACCCCGGCGGGATTATTATCACGATTCTCATCGGACTGGTCGGCGGTGTCATTGGAGGATTTATCGGCACAACGCTCGGTTGGGGTGATGTGAACGGATTTGATATTCGAAGCCTCGGCTTGGCAATCGTCGGCGCCTGCATCTTATTATTTGGTTATCGAAAAATAAAAGGGGCTTAGCCGTACGATGTTTTATGAACGGTAGGTTCACCCTCATCCTTACCTTCTCCCTCAAGGAGAAAAGATCTTAAGAGCCTCCAATTGATAGCTCAGAGCCTCTAGTCACTGAAGCCTCCTGTTTCTCTTTCATAGAACAGGGGGCTTTCAGCTTACTCTTTCCAACCCCACCTCGCCTCGTTCTCCCTACCTGTGCCTCCTGAGAGTCTGTTGAAAAAAGCCACCAGCGGCGGTCCCTGCCTTCGCCGGGCCTACTTCGCCACAGTGGCTACGATGGCTGGAAGCGGCTTCTGGCATGCGAGCGTTTTTGAACAGACGATCGCCAAGGGCTTCATGGCGAAATATGGCCTTTGCTATCTTCATGATTCAACACTCCCCTAGCTGAAACGTCAAAACCATCGTCAATAGAGGGGAAATGTCTCCCTAGAATCGGCCATTATCAACATCTGAGCACAATTTCTGTGGACAATTTTTCCAGGACGGTCAATAATCCATTTTTTTATTTTTTTTCGAAAACAAATAGAAAAATGAATGTCAAGAATAAACATCATTCTACCTTTAAGACGATGCCAAAAAATTTACACCACAAAATATAGTGGTTTAAAAAAAAATCCATACAATGCCTAATTTTTATGCAATTAGCTCATTTGCATGTGAATACTGTAGGAATCGACTGTAGGACTGCCAGAAGACCCCATGTTATCCACAAAATTTGGGGAATAAATTTATCTAGATATGGTCTACATTTTGCCCGATTGAAGATACGCATATTTTTGATTTCTTAGAAACAACACTCCCCGAAAAACTACCTTTTTCTCTTCACGGTATTTCTCCAGACATCTGAAAAAATCATTCAAAATCAAAGGTATTTTCCCATGGTTTGTTATCTGGGAGATATTCACCCATGTATCTAATTTTCACAGAGAGCTAATTCTGCTCTTCGGATAGATTTTTTACCTGCATGGGGCTGTTGAAAAAAGCTGCCAGCAGCGTTCTCCCCATTTTTCCGTGCTCACGTCATGCCAGGACGATCCGCGCGAAAAAATGGCTGCGGCCTTGCTGGACAGCCTTTTTTGAACCGCCCCGAACCTTTTGATCGCCCTCGGCTTCTTGGAGAACTATGACTCTTGATATCGTCATTATTATTCAACACTCCCCTGCATATCTTTTGACAAACAAGAAGCTCCGTCTTTTTTCTAACATGATGGGACTTTGGGTAGTCTACGTTGACCTTTTTTTTCTATTTTGATACAAAAATTCTAGTTTTTCTTTATTTTCTTGTCTTAATCTTCTTTAAACAGTGGTGTAATTGGAGGGCTTGATGATGTCCAAACACAGGCAACCACTTTGGACAACACAGCAACCCAGACAAGCATTTTTGACAAGACGGCTTTTCCTAAAATCATCAGTGGCTGGGTTACTAATTGCCAGCAGTCGATTCCTCTTTCCAGATTCAGCCCCAGGACAGGCACTCCCGGAAGGGCAACTTCGTTTCTATAATGTGAATACGAAAGAACGGCTGGAAGTGAGGTATCGGAGTCGAGCCGGAGAGTACAATCAATCGGCACTAGATACTTTGAACTACTTTTTACGATGTCCTCACACAAACCAGGTCTGTGAAATAGACTTGCACTTGTTGGAACAAATCAATCAGATTGAAAAACAGGTGGGGAAAGGGAAAGAAATTCGTATTTATTCAGCGTACCGCTCTCCTTCCTATAATAATTTGTTGATTCGGCGTGGGCATGGAGCAGCCCCAAAAAGCTTGCATACCATGGGGAAAGCCATTGATTTTTCTATCCCAGGCATTCGACTCTCAACCGTACGTCGAGCAGCCTTTCACCTCAAACAAGGTGGAGTTGGGTATTATCGCCGCCAAGGCTTCATCCATCTCGATACTGGCCCTGTCCGCTATTGGTAAGTCTGTTTGAAAATCATCCCCTATCCGACCAACATTACCCTTCTGCCTTGACCATATGAAGTGTCCGTTGCGGAAAGGGAATCGTGAGCTTTTCACTGTCAAATTGTTGCTTCAGAGTTTTCGTAAGATCAAACTTAACCGGCCAGTAATCCCCAGCTCTGCACCAGACACGGATCGTGAGATCCACTGAGCTCTCTCCAAGGTTCCCCACAACGACCATAGGAGCTGGATCTTTGAGAATCCGTACATCTGCCCCTGCATTTTGCTTCACAACATTGATCGCTTTGTCAATATCGTCTCCGTAATCAATCCCCATCACTAAGTCCACCCGCCGGGTCTCATGATGGCTATAATTTTTGACCACCGTACCCCAGACCTGGCTGTTCGGCACGAGAATCTGTACATTATCAGGCGTGGCCAATTCCGTCACAAATAAGGTGATAGACTTGACCGAACCCGCAATACCTGCCGTCTCAACAAAGTCCCCCGCTTTAAACGGTCGAAAAAACAAGAGCATCACGCCAGCTGCGACATTGCTCAACGTCCCTTGTAAGGCCAAACCAATGGCTAAACTGGCTGCGCCCAAGACTGCGATCAAACTTGTTGTTTCAATGCCAAATTGCGACAGAACGGCTAGAATGGTCGCAATAAGCACGACATACCGCGCCAGATTGGCCAGGAACCCCTTCAACGTTTCATCGACGTTTCCTGACCAACTGAGCCAATTTGCCACTCTTTTCTGAACCCAATTGGCCACCATTTTCCCAACAATCAAAATAGCAATGGCGCCAATTACCCTCAGTCCATAAGTCGTGAGTAAGGTGAGGCCTTCTTTCATCGCTTCTTCCATAACACTCCTCCTTCAATTGAAAAAACCGGGAAATTGTACGATGGCACGACAAATCACTATCAATGCCTCCACTGAAATCAAGTGGTCGACATTCCTAAGGAAGTAATTGATAAGAGAGCCAAAGTAAAAGAATAGAGAACAGGGTAAGCAGAGGACATGATCACATGAACGTCGTTCTTGTAACCCAGACCATCAGGCATTGGGCAGGGCCACCTTTGTGGCCCTGCCACACGAAAGAAGTTGGTCGCTATCGTTCTCCACGCAACCGGCCGAGCCAATGTTCCATCTGTTTTCCCGCGGCTTCACGTCCACCAAGACCAAATGACAGGGCCACGGCCACTGCAATGGCTCCAAGAGTTAATCCGAACGCGAGGTTCACGATATCATCAGCCAAACCCATAGCCCGCAACCCCATGGCCAGCACAAGACCTAGAATCGCAAATCGTGCAATTCCCGCCAACATCCCAGCCTGGCTGCCCTGTATTCGTTGAATCCCCTCATAGGCCACGTTCGACAACCAAAACCCTACTCCAATGATCGCACTGCCCAATAATACTTGGCCGCCAAATTGGATAAACATGGCAACTAATTCAGATATTTGTACAAAACCTAATCGATTGGCCGCCTCAACAACCGCAAATAACATAATGAAAAATACCACAATCTTCCCAACCATTTGAGAAGGGGTTACCGTCCCCTGAAACACTTGCTGGAGCCCCACTTTCACTGGAAGATTGTCCAGCCCCATCCCTCCTAATAAGCTGGTTAAGAGATTGGAAATTAACCGTGAGACTAAAAAGGCGACAGTCAAAATAATCGCCGCAGCAAAAATATTCGGAATGGCACTCATCATGGAATTCAACATTTGGGTCGCGGGAACGGTAATCACGTCAATATTGAGGGCTTGAAGAGCCGCAATCAACGCGGGCACCAAAATGAGAATATATACAACCAAACCCACCAAATGTGATAAGGACATAGTGCCATGAAGACCAGCTCGTTCCCCTATCCCATCGGCCCCACTTGCGGCCAAGAGATTACTCACCAAATCTCGAACGATTTTGGCCACAAACCAGCCGACACATCCAATGATCAGCGCTCCAAAAATATTCGGAACCATCCCCAACATTTCATTGACCATATCTTGGACAGGAGCTAACAATCCATTGAGTTCCAACGTACCAAGGATCGCAGGCAGGAATAGTAAGATAATCAGCCAAAACAACACGTTCCCTAAATTATCACTCATCGGACTCATCCCAGCATTGGACGTGAGCGTGTCATCCAACTTTGTGGCCTGCAACCCCTTACTCACGACTGTACGAACAATAGTTGCCAGAACCCATGCCACTAAGAGCAACACGCCGCCAGCTACCAGCTTCGGAACAAAAGCCAACACTTGATCGAGCAGTCCTCGAAGTGGCCCGGACACTAATTCCAAATTTAAGGCGTTAAAAAATCCAACCAAGACAAGTAACAACACTAAATAAAACAAGGCAGAGGCCGTCCCCCCTTCAACATCCATCGACGATCCAGTTGTTGTCCCAAGACGCTTATTCAACTCAAGAGCCTCAAGCCCTTTCCTAACCCCCGCTCGAATCGCGACGGCCACAAACCACCCGATAATAAGAACGCCGACCGCCCCAAGAACACCTGGAAGTGTCGATCCAAGCGTTTCCTGTAATGTTTCTGTTAATTTGGTCATGTCCATGGATAACTCCTTTTTTGAAGATTCACTGTGGTTGACCAACGATTTGGACAGCTATTAATCGGTAAGGAACTCAAGAGAGAAAAAGTCCAGGTTAGCAAACAGATACGTTCTTCCTTTCACCTAGACCGACACGTTCTTGCAGTCAGAAATTTTAACTGAAAGAATTCCATTATATATGCAGCTTTTTTGTCTATCCTGTCGTAAAAGTCTTTTTTACGCAAGGGGTTGAAGAACATTATCTTCAAAAAACCTTGAGAAGATCCATGATGGGTTGTGGGTAGAGAAAGATCAAAATTGAGAGACAGGTAGGTATTGAGCAAAATTGTTAGCTTTGCCACTCAGCACAGCGGCAGGAACATTAGGGCAAAAAAAAGCCCTGGGGCAACTTCCACATCCTCATTTCGACTGACGAAAGGGTACCCCCTCTAAAGCCCCCCTCGTCACGAAACAAGGAATTAGGAAATCGCCCTGGGCAAATTCTTTTCTCTCAGCGGCTCAAAAACTTTCAACTCTTTTTGTGAGAAATCTCCCCATGATCTACCGCGACCAAACCTGCGCCATGGCTTGCCCAATTTTCCGGTAATCCAGAGGCTTCCATAAAATTTGGTAGGCGCCGTTGTTAAAAAATTGAGCAAAATTCATACTCCACTTCTGATCCGCCAACACAACAAAGTACACACCTCTCTGAACAAATTCTTGTACCCGGAGTCGAATGTGATCAGATTCACTGTCTCCCAAATACGATCCATCTATAAAAACGACCTGCTTCGATGAAGGAATTTCGTTCCAAAACACATCTTGGCAGTCTGACACATCTTTACTTTGAAATCCTTGAAACCTCAAAATTCCTCGAAGAAATCCCCGAACCAATGGATCTGGCGAGAGAATACAAACCTCTCTACAATTTTGAGATGTCAACGTCACGCCCTCCCCAATGCCTGGTCCGAAGTTGTCAAACTGTTCATCCTCAATTGGGCAAAGCATTGAAGCCTGAACCGTTTTTCTGCCTTGTTCCATAGATGTACCCCAGCTAGAATTTCTCGGCTCATGCACCACAGCAGATAATGTATGTTCATTGCTTATCGCTTCGTGTGTCATGTTGTTCACCATCGTCCTTGGAGAAAAAATATGGTTACTCAATCTATATTGACGTTCCATGACTATCAGGATCTTGAAAAAATTCAGTTGAGTAATTCGTTCTCTTAATTACTTTCCATTCTTCCATTCCAAAAACAGTGCCAAACATAACATGTTGAATTTTAAATATATTTTACATATTCACCAAACATAAAAATCTCATAAAGACACAATTGAGTGTGTCAGACTGTCTCAACAAGAACGACCTGACACAACACAGAGCTATGGTTTTTGGGAAGTCTACGAACAAGAAAGAAAGGAAAAAAGAACGGAACCCAGTTCCCTTTAAAAAAAAAGAGAACAAGGTTCCACACATGCTGGAAGGACTTAGGATTCGAAAGCGTACCCAAGGGTAAAGAGATATTGCGTATCAGTCTTTTTAGCTCCAGGCGCTGGCGTATTATCACGCCGCCAATTCACCTGAAACGTCGAAATGAAATTCTCTACCATGGTCCAACGCAAACCTTGCTGCGAGGTGATGTAATAGTCGCTTCTTTTTTCTAAGGAAGGATAGCCCTGGTGTTGGTGGAACAAGGTCAAGGAAGGCAAGACCGGCCAATTGAAGTTCACAGCCCATCGACCGGTAACATTACTTCTATCTTCTGCCCGCTTGAAATCTTCATTGAAAAATCCGATGCCCAGTTCAACCCCCAACTGCATTTTCGAAAAATACGGACTAGAGAAATCCCCTTCGTCGATAAGCTGATATCCCGGACCCGTAAACACTGATGTTCGGAGATTCAGATCTTGAAACGTATCTTGTTCAAACAAGGCTCCCGCATAAGCATAGAACCGTTTAGTCACAAAAAAGTCTAGTTTAATGGTCCCAAAAGCATTACGCGCGTTTAATTCTCCGCTCGTTTCAGTATATAAATATCTTCCTAAAATTGTCAGTCGCAACCGGTCGCTTCTGGCAATCAGCTCACCAAGAAAGTTGTAGGTCTCTAGTTCGGTATTTCCCTTAACAATTGCGGCACCAAAATTCAAATTTCCTGTATAGGTCACAGATTTTTTGATTGGTGGATTCACAGCCATCACAGACTCTAAGGCGACGGGAATGGGTTCACTGAGCATATCCGTTCTAATTCCAAGTGTCCCCGGCCCCAGCATCGTGGGTTTTCCTTGGAGAACGGTCCCACTATTCAGGACCACAGTGACGGGATCTTCAGAGGTCAACCCATCAACCTCTGACCATTTAATTTTTATTGGATCCCCATCATGAAATACCGTGTTAACTGTAATAAACCCTTTCGTCATCTCCAGAATTTCAACATAGAGTTCGCTTCCATCCTTTAAAGAAAGTTTTCCAAAAGGTTCCGCCATACCCTTAACAGGTATCAGACCTATCGTAAGAAACATGGCCCATGCCAAAAGCTTCCTGCTCATTGGACCTCCTTGTATGGTGAAATAAACAGAGTAATTACCCGTATTTGAGGCATGATGCCCTCAAAGATTCATAGACGAATGACGAGGAAGATAATTGATCGGGAGGGGGTGACTGAACCAATAAACTGTACTGAAATCTTTTTCGGATTGTGCACAATAATTTTTAACCGCTACTCACAAAACACTTTACCATATAGAATACGGCGTTTTTGGGATTGGCACAACCTTTTCGTGGGAAAATTTTTATTGTGATTTGAATATTATTCCACAGCTATTCCTAAGTCGTTCAGACGACGGTACAGAGTGGATCGACTGACACCAAGAATTTTTGCTGCGCGTGAACGTTTCCCTTGGGCTTGTTCCAAGGCCGACAGGATCTCTTCTCGCTCATCCTTGGGAGAATGTTTCCCGACTCTCATCTGCTCCGCTGGCGTGGCGATTTCTGGCGGAAGATCGGATGGCTGAATACTTGAGCCACAACAATGGATCAACGCATAGTCAAATGTACCTTTGAGTTCTCGAACATTTCCTGGCCAATCATATCGCAGCAATGTATGCATAGTATCTTGGGCAATCTCTCGTACGTCATGTTTCTTTGTAATCGCCCGAGCATGAGCTAGGAATGCTTCGCTCAGTAAGGGAATATCTTCACGCCGTTCCCGCAAGGGAGGAAGCTCCAGTCGTGCTACACGAATTCGATACAGCAAATCAGCCCGAAACGCTCCCCTATCAACCAAAGCTTGTAAATTCTGATTCGTGGCGGCAACAACACGAACATCAACTTTTCGTGCGCGAGACTCACCCACACGAATAATTTCTCCTTCCTGTAATACACGCAACAATGTCGTCTGAATCGTGAGAGGCATATCCCCTATTTCATCCAGAAAAATTATGCCCCCATCAGCGGCTTCAAAAAAACCTTCATGGTCAGTAGCCGCTCCCGTAAATGCTCCACGTTTATGCCCAAATAACTGGCTTCCCAATAACGAGTCCGTCAGCCCCGCACAATTTACCGCTATAAAGACCTTGTCCTGTCTGACACTTAATCGATGC
This sequence comes from Nitrospirales bacterium, assembly GCA_965223295.1. Classification (GTDB taxonomy): domain Bacteria; phylum Nitrospirota; class Nitrospiria; order Nitrospirales; family UBA8639; genus Nitrospira_E. The sequence goes on from CBDCWC010000003.1 coordinate 624,031, forward strand.
AGGGCTTTGGCAACCAGTTCTTTCCCTGTTCCAGTTTCCCCTTGGATCAAGACCGGGACATCAACAGGAGCAATATCCTGAATTTTTTTGTAAATATTCTGCATGGCCGGACTTTTTCCAATGAGATTTTCAAAATGGGCAGGGCCCGTCAGTTGTCGTCGAAGAGATTCAATTTCTGTTTTATCTTGAAAGAAGAGAATAATCCGTCCAGAATCTCGCGGATCATCATGCACATCCACTTCAATTTCTAGCCATGCCTGATGTTTTTTCTGTAACGAAAGGCCCACAGGGCTGCGATGACTATCGGTCAAACGTATTTGTTCCTGCACTTGTTGGTACTGTTCCTCGGTGAACGGCAAAGAATCAGTCCACAACGAACCCACGAAGGCCTTGGAATCTATGGCTAACAAATCGCATACGGCCGGACTGACATAGGTAATGCTCCCCCTGGCATCAACCATTACCGTTGCCAGTTGTAAGTGGTCCAGCACAGCCATCACCTCATCGCGAATATGCTCACTTTCCGCAAGCTGTACTTGAACATGTTTTCGAACCTCACGTTCCTGGCCGTGCAATAAGTGATCTTCCCGTGCTTTCTGCAGGATCGGTTGCAACGGCACTTGCTCTGGTCTAAACCGTTGGATAATCAAAAAACGCCGTGTACCCTGAATGAGTGCCGTGGCTTCCATATAACTCTCATCCTTCAGAAGAGCCTGTTCGCTCCATAGTCCTGATGACACCATCCCCTGTTCATGGGTTTCCCAAAACTTTGTGGCCTCAATCAAAAAACACGGCAGGAAACATGACTGGAGGACAAAATCTGTGGGATCAATTAAGGCATGATCTGAAGAAGCGGAACGAGGATACCAACTCGGAACAACCCCAATGGTTCGGTATTCAGCCCCTGATTCAACTTCCAGGATCAAGGCATCAAAAACGTTCAGAATTTCCGAGTAAGGATCTTGGGTATTCATGTGTTAGTTGTTTTCACATAGCTTGATTTTTGAAGAAGACAAGAAACTCCTCTTTTAACTAAACACTTAGAGGGATAGATGAAACCAAGAGTCGAGGAGGTAGTCCCAAGCCCTGCTGCCAACCAGATGACGTGCCATCTGACCTACTGCAGCTTGAGGAAAAGAAAAACTCTTGTTATTGGACCTTAAGCATCTGCTTGGTCAGTTCAATAAAGGCCAATTCAACACCCTCTCCAGTCTTGGCGCTGGAGTGAAGGACAAGACAGGCATCATGAGCCAAATCTTCATACATCTCAGGGTCGACTTGCCATGATTCACGAAGATCGTATTTATTGATGACAAGGACATACGGAACAGATCCCAGAGATTGGATAGCTATCTGGTGCAAAACACGCGCACCCTCGAGTGACTCTTGCCTTGTTCCATCAATTACCAATAAATATCCTGCTGAACCATGCAAGTATGAGGCCCGCACTTTCTGGTAGTCATCATCCCCATACAGATCCCAAAGGATCATTAAGATTTCTTGACCAGAAAGGTGAACAGTCTTTTGATCAATTCTGACGCCAATGGTGGTATGGTATTTTTCTGAAAACTGGCCAGTGACAAATCGCTTCACCAAACTTGTTTTTCCGACAGCAAATCCACCCAGCATGCAAACTTTTTTTTTAATCACTCCTTGCCCTTTTATTGACGCCTTTTGGGTACATGATCTGATGGAACAATCACCTGGAAGACGACATGACGTCCTTGAGATACGTCGTTGCCATTTAAAGATCGCGCCGCCCCCATGCCTGCTGGCCTGAATTTGATTGCCTCGAAAGAACCGTTTGTCAGTTCCTTCAGGACAGCCCTCGCTCGCAACAAACTCAAATTTTTATTCACCTCACTTCTCCCATCAGGACTCGTAAAACCTTGAATATGAATAACAGCTGAAATGCCTAACATGCTAGCCTTCTGATCGAATATCTGAAGCATCTCAGCAATATCGATGAGAGTAGACCGTTGGCTTTGACCAATTCTTGATTCTCCAACGTCAAATACAATCATTTGGCTTTCTAAATTGGCTTGTAGTGTCTCAAGTTGTTTCATATCTGTATCAACCAGTTGTCCCATCTCAATGTGAGCGACCCCAGGAACTAGGGGTCCTAACAGTTGAGCCTGTTCAATCCATGCATGCGAGGCCTCTCCCATCAGAACCAATGTTGTGCCTTCTCCCCCGACCACAACAGAACTTGGAGGACGTAACTGAATCATGGCTCGCTTGTGTACAAATTCCGGAGTGAGGTCCATAAAGGGTTCTAAACGAAATACGACCTCTTCCGAGGAGTAGCCCAACTCTGAACGAATCTTCTCGGGATTGATGGCTAAAGGGTCCCTTAACCCATAAAAAATCGTTGGTAATCCCTCATCTTGAATCGACGTCACAACCAATCCAGGTTCCTGACCAACCCGCTCCAAGAATTGAGCCCATCGTTGTTGATCCGAACGGGCCTGAAACACCCAAATCCCCAAGCCGAGCAACAGCAAGCCCAACAGGATCCAGAACGCGAACGGAAGACCTTTGGACTTTTTCTCAAATTGCGCTTGCAAACAATCTTCTAAAGAAAGACGAGTCTCTTCAAAAGATGTGGTATCACCTGTGAATGACTGCAAGAGCTCTGAGAATTGCGCATGGATGGTCTCGAGCGTTTCTTGGAAAACCTCTCGTAACTCCATCGGAGGTGCTCCACGAATGACTCCTGCCAAAATTGCTCCTGAACCCTGTTCAATCCATACCGTCAAATCGCCTATTCGAAGTGACTCCAAACCATCATCTTGTTTTTGCCCAAACGAATCACGAACAAAGTCCTGGATGGCGGTTAACATCCCAGATATCATTTCCTCACCTTGTCCGCTTATTCCTTCGGCCACCACATGATTTAACAAGAGTCCCGTTTTCTTGTGGATGAGAAACACCTGTTCGACTCGAAACCGTAGAGTATGTAGTAACACCACTTCGGCAAAGGATTTACCGGTCCTGAATGCTTCCCAACGCCATTGGAGGCCTTTCCAGGACATGCTATATTCCAGCGTTTGATTCAGTGACTGGACCATCCCTCGCATAGCCCGAGCGATAGCCTTTCGGATCGCGGGGCCTAAGATGGGAGCAATAGAATCGCTGATGAGTTGAGGCGATTGTTTAATCGAAAGCGAAAGCGCCTCCTGAGTGATGGGAATCATGGAAGACAGCAATCGTGTATCTTGCTGCGCACGGATCCGAATAGCATCCGGCAACACACGGCCGACATCCTGCGGCTCAAGAATGTAGTGATCCAGACGGTTTTTCAGACGCTCTAGCTCAGTCTGTTCAGGAGCTAGGAGTAATTGACGAAGATGAGAAAATCCCCCAGATTCTTTAACAGAAAACTTTGCAGGAGGGTTGGAAGAAGGAGAGCGTGGTTTGCCAGCCATAACAAATACCTTAGCCTACCATTACCCCGCCCTCAGCACCGGATCTTGACAAGCGCCACTAATGGCAAAAGAGAAAAGCGCCTTCTCACAGAAACAAGCACCATGGAGATGTTGGTCAACTGGCGCATCAATTCCTCTTTAGGAATCCTGGGTATGGTGCTCACTGGCTTTTAAACGAACAGCGAGGTCCATTAACATTTCCGATAACACAGCCCGATCAGTTTTATCGGCTTTGAGCTCTTGGAACCCTTGGTCAACCTGAGCCTGTAATTGTGCAATCTGTTCCAAATAACTGTCTGAAATTTCCTGCTTTTGTTGGGTCAGATTAACTTCAATCGTTGAAAATTGTTGCGTGGCCTTTGAGTCCAACCCGGAGAGTCGCTCTTCTAACGTTTTCCCTAGTTGTTCAATAACCGATCTCACATCTTCGACGTCTGCGGTTCTGGCGCTCTGCTCTTTTTGAAATTGCTCTGCGACCCGATGCATTTCCCCATTCAAAAATTGCTTGAGTTCATCTACTGAATTGGAGAGATCAGCCCGAAGCGTCGCACTTTCCTCACGCAATTGGCTTTCCAAAGCAGCGAAGCGATGCTCAAATTCCCGGCTTTGTGCACCAAATAAAATATCCCTGACTTTCTCTAAATTCCCTTCCTCCAGTTTGCCCTCCACTTCAGAATGTGCCGCAGAGGTTGACTGACGTATTGAGGAGCTAGAAACTTTATACGAGAGAGATTTTGATGGTTTAGAGGGCCCAGCTTTATTCATAGTTTGTCACCCCATCATATTACTTACGCCTAGGAAAGATCACTTAGTCCAACGAATCCTACCACCACTAGAAAATCGGAACAAGTGAAAGAAAGAGAAACTACGCCCTTTTCCGGAAAACCTCAAAACCACAGTAGACTTCTCACCGTTTGCAAAGGTCCAGCACTACTATATCTCAAATGCGCTGGAGCACAGAATGCCACAGAAGGACTAGCCCCAGAAGCAATGCTGAAAACACCATCAACAAGCCTCAATTTTTCATGAAAAACACAAATTAATCAAGGGACTTTGGACGACAGTCTGGGAACCGGGATGGAATCGAACGTGGCTAAGAAGCAAAATACAGAAAGGAACGACGACCCTCTAAGAGGTGGAGTCAAATACCTTCAGTGCTAATCTTTTTCAGGCTCGGACCCACCATGCTTGTGCGTCACGCGATCCTCATCAAATAATTCAGCCATCTCTTGAGCCATAATGTCATTATCGTGTGGAAGAGAAACGACAGACAATTCTTTTTTAATTTTTGGAGGTTGTGGCGTCAAATCTTGGTCTTCAGCCTTGGCAATTTTTTTCTCTTCCGATTCTTGTGAGTCATCCATTTTTTCAGATCTCCTCCATAGTGATTATTCAAAGGATTCCAAAAAAGACTGCTCTGTAAACTTCAACTGACATGCCTCACATGTCACAAAATAAACTGATTCGCGAATGGAAACTACTGCTCTAAAGTCCAATAACACCCCACGATGCCGACAAGAAAGACAGGCGATTTCCTTAAGGCGATAGGGGACATCCGGCTGAGTTTGGAGATAAAACTCCATATCTGTGTGAACTGGGAAGGTATAAAAACAATCCCGACAAATCGCTTTCCATTCACCATCCCCTGCGGCCGTTGTCCGGGAATCAATCCCAAAACGATTACCCTTACAAATCGCACATTTGGCTTCACCCAATCGTTGCTCAACTTCTTGAATACTTAATTGTACCATCTGTGTTCTTTCATTTTATTGCACCATTCTTCTCGTTCTTCAGTATAGGTAGCTTGCGGAGCTCCCGCAACTACAACCATCCCTTCTGCAACAAGAAACTCACAGGCGAGGCTAAATTTCTTCCTTATTTGCCTTGTGTTTTTCTCTTCCTTAGCCGAAAAGGTCATCACTATGATCAGCTATATCGACCATCAACTTTATATTGGCGACAAAACAGACGCTGAATCTCCCCCTGCATTTATCAACGCCGTTCTCTGGACCGCGGGAGATATACGACTTTCGCCACCTCCGAATACCCTCTTCGGCAGACTACCTCTGAACGAATACACGGAGCCAGACCCCATTGACTTAAAAATGGGTATCGAGTGGTTAGCCCAGCGTTTACCGGAGCATCACATTCTCGTTGCCTGTCGACAAGGATTTGGCCGGTCCCCCTCGGTTATCATCGCCTATCTTTGTTGCGTAGTTGGGCTTCCCTACTACCAAGCTCACGACCTGCTCACCCAAAAGCGTCCAGGAACAACACCCCTTCCCCGGTTAGATTCCTTAGTCGAGCAATTACGAGAAACATCACCTGTTCTGACTCCATCTACTCACTAACTTTTTTCAATTCCTGGTCTTCTTACTTTCTCTCAGTTTCTCTAGCGAGTATATCGATTGCCCAACAAAACCTTCCGGCATCGACAAGAAATCTGCTACTTTCCATAAAAACCCTCTCGTTTAGCCAATGATTTGCATCAGTAAGTCTGGCCTTTTTTCAACAGACCCGAGGCCTCTGACATGTGACGTTGCAGAGACGAAATGTGGCCATTGATATCATGATGATTTAACAGCTCCATTCACTTGATTTTCTCAGAAAACCTTCTTGATGCCTGAACTTCCTGAAGTCGAAGTGGTTGTGCAACAGTTGAACACCCATGTGCTTGGAGCAACGATCAAGACATTGACTATCCCACGGGCAGATATCGTTCGTTCTGGACATTCCCTTGCTCCATGGTTTCAGCAGGCCAAAATTACGCATATACATCGAATCGGCAAATGCGTCCTCATGACCTGCCAACGTTCTCAGAATACCCGATATCTCCTCTCGGAATTGGGTATGACGGGATTGTGGTTTTTTAAGGCAGACCTGGCAAGTTCGCCCCAACACATCCATTGCACCATCACCCTATCTGGCTCAAAGACCAAAGAACTTCATTATTGGAATCCTCGACGATTTGGCCGACTCTGGTTCTTTGAGTTATCTGGGTTAGAATCGTTCAGGCAACGCCGATTCGGGCTAGATGCCTTAACAATAACCCAAGAAGCCTTTTGCCATCTCGTCCAAGCCACTCGTGGCCAACTAAAAGCCTTTTTGCTGAATCAACATTGGCTAGCCGGAATTGGCAATATCTATGCGAATGAAATTCTGTTTCGCTCAAGAATCCATCCTTGTGCCAAAGGGAATCATCTTCGACGAACATCCTGCCAACGGCTCTACCACACAATGCAACACGTATTACGGGAAGGAATCGCAGCTGGAGGATCGTCTATTCGAGATTTTTGTGCTCCAGATGGTTCACGCGGGCACTTTCAAGAAGCCCATCAGGTGTATCAAAAAGATGGCCAGCCTTGCCCACGTGGCTGCCCCGGCCAAATTAAACGATTACAACAAGAACGTAGTTCGTTTTTCTGTCCATCCTGTCAAAAGAAGCGCTGACCCAAAGAACGTTTCCTTGAGGCCGGTATAGGCCTTTGGTAGAATAGCGCCTGTCTAAGAACAGTCATGACAATTTGGGATTGGAGGAGGGTGATTCACGCCGTCTGTGCGAAAAATTAAACTACGAGAAGGGGTAGATTTAGCCAATCTCTTTGGGCCACAGGACCTGCACCTCAAAATGATTGAAGGGGAACTGCAGATTCATATGGCCGCACGAGGCGATGAAATTACCCTGGATGGGCAACCTGATTCTGTCAAGCGAGCTGAACATATTCTTCAGGAGTTAGCGGATTGGACGCGAACACATCATGAATTGAAACCAGAAGATATTTCAAGAGCCATCCGAGCCACTGAGGAAAAACGCGACATTCCCCTCAAACCTTACACCTTCTCCACAGGCACCCTTTCAACGACAAAGGGCACCGTCAATCCCAAGACACCAACACAGCAAGTCTACCTTCAAGCCATTAAACAATCCGATCTGGTCATTGCCATCGGTCCCGCCGGAACTGGGAAAACCTATCTGGCGATGGCCATGGCACTGGCAGCCCTCACCCACAAACAAGTTAGCCGCATTATTTTAGCGCGCCCCGCGGTTGAAGCCGGTGAACGTCTAGGTTTTCTTCCTGGAGATCTCTTTGCCAAAGTCCATCCCTACTTACGGCCTTTGTATGACGCCCTCTATACCATGATGGATATTGAACGGGCCAATCGTCTCCTAGAGCGGGGGGACATTGAAATTGCACCTCTGGCCTTTATGCGAGGAAGAACATTGGATGATGCCTTTGTAATTTTGGATGAAGCGCAAAATGCGACGACTGAACAGATGAAAATGTTTCTGACACGACTGGGTATGAACTCCAAAGCCATCGTCACAGGAGATGTAACGCAAATCGATTTGCCTGATTCACAGAAATCCGGGTTAACGCAAATTGCCGAAATTCTCACAAACATCAAAGGAATTCAGTTCGTCTATTTTTCTGAACAAGATGTTGTGCGTCATCGATTAGTCAAAGCCATTATTCAAGCCTATGACCGATATGAACAGGATAACGAGTCACAAAACGGCCAAGAAGGATCCGTGGCCTAATGCCCCATGGCTATTTGGTTCCGTACCCATCTTCGACGCGTGTCTGTCCACGCCAAATCCATTCAACGCGTTACGCAAACGATCGTAAAGTATACCGGGTCTCCCAACGCAGATTTGAGCCTCTCGTTAGTTGGCAGGACACGGATGCGCAGTCTCAACCGGCAGTATCGCGGGCGGGATTATCCAACAGATGTCCTCGCCTTCCCAATGGAGCCGATGGGAAAACGGCCACAACCATTTTTGGGAGATATTGTGATCTGCTTGCCAATTGCGATCACTCAAGCCCCTCGATTCGACAATACCCCAGACCAAGAAGTACTTCGACTCTTAATTCACGGGATTCTGCATCTTCAGGGTTATGACCATGAACGTTCTTCACAAGAAGCGAAGCGGATGCAACGAAAAGAACGCTCCATCACTAACAAGCTGTCGCCACCACCACGGCTTCTTGTCTAGAATAGAGACTTCCGCACTTACCACCCTCACCTTCTTTTCTGTATGAGCTGGCTCCAGCGTCTTCAAGATGGGTTAGAGAAAACGCGTCAAAACGTGCAAAGTTCTTTGCACCGTATGATTGGAGGGCAACTTGACCCAGCCGTGATGGAAGATGTTGAAGGGAGCCTTTTGCAGGCCGATATGGGTGTTCGAACCGTGCAACGGTTTCTCGATGAGGTGAACGCTCAAACAGGCCCCTTTCAATCTGCCACCCCACTCGAAATCTTACAGAATCTTCTTCTGGATATACTAAAGAAAGCCGAAACAGAGCCACTGGAAGACATGATTCGCCGAGGACCTAAACCGTTTGTTGTTCTCACGATCGGCATCAATGGGGTTGGGAAAACCACCACTATCGCCAAGCTTGGACATCGCTTCAGTCAGGCTGGACTGTATACGCTCTTTGTGGCCGGAGATACCTTTCGCGCCGCAGCCATTGAACAACTAAATATTTGGGGGAAGCGGGCGGGCGTGGACGTGATTAAACATCAACAAGGTTCTGACCCCGCAGCTGTCGTGTTTGACGGCATTGTCGCCGCCAAGTCTCGAAATGTCGATGTGGTGCTGATCGATACGGCCGGCCGGCTTCATACGAAAATCAATTTGATGGATGAATTAAAAAAGATTAAACGTATCATCCAACGTGAAATGCCTGATGCACCTCACGAAACACTGCTCGTCTTAGACGGCACCCTAGGACAGAACACCATCGCCCAGGCACGGCAGTTTCATGAATCACTCGGGGTTACGGGATTAGCGTTGACGAAACTTGATGGGACTGCCAGAGGCGGCGTGGTCATCGCTATTGTCGAAGAACTCAATCTGCCCGTTCGGCTCATCGGCGTCGGCGAGAAAGAAGAAGATCTTCAAGATTTCAAAGCTTCCGCATTCGTTAAGGCCTTATTACCTCCAGAAGCCCCTTCTGCCTAATATGGTTGTCCTTCGTTTTCTCGTGTGGTTGATTCTCGGCAGCATCATGATGCTGCCTCACATTCTTGAAGCCGCTTCTCCCCCATCCATACATCACAGACTAACTCTTGGGTTAGACCCTGAGACCCATCGACTCACCGCTACGGATGTTCTTCAATTAACCCAGAACTTATATAACTGCCCACCCCTTGCGTTTGCATTGAATCCCAATTTAACCCTAGATCGTGTTGAGATAGACGGAAAATTAGCCACAGTTTCAAAAGCCCCTAACGGTTCATCCGAGGGACAAAAGCTCTTCACAAAATGGATCATCGAATATCCTCTACCTCAACAAAAACAATCGGACTCATCCCCTATTTTGACAATCGTCTACCATGGTCCCATCAATGATTCCCCGGCTGCATCAAGTGGACTTCGCTTTGTGAGACCAGACAAAACCAACGGCCATATTGGAAAAGAAGGTATCTACCTCTCATCAGAAACATTTTGGTACCCAACCTGGAAGCAGCATCTCGTCACATTTGATCTGGAAGTCACATTGCCTTCTGACTGGCACTCCATCACTCAAGGAGAAGAAATCCAGCAAACGATGACGCAATACAATCGAATCAGCCAATGGCGCGTTGCCTCTCCAACAGAGGCTCTGACTTTGGCCGCCAATACTTATGTGGTTCAGAAAAAACCATGGCGGAATATTCAACTCGCGACGTACCTGTTCCCCAAAGACGCAGCTTTAGCCGAACAATACCTGAAGGCCACCGCCACCTACCTGAAACTGTATACGAAACTCTTAGGTCCTTATCCCTTCTCGAAATTTGCTGTTGCCGAAAACTTTTTCCCAAGTGGTTTGGGGATGCCTTCATTCACCTTACTCGGACAAGGGATCGTCCGGCGAGGCTACACCCAACCATACTCACTTGGTCACGAGATTGTGCATTCCTGGCTCGGCAATTCTATATTCAATGACTTCGGCAAAGGCAATTGGGTGGAAGGTCTCACCACTTATCTCGCCAACTACTATTATGATGAAGCGACAGGCAACCAAGCTGCTGCCAGCAAAACCCGGAGGCGGATGATGGATGAATACAATCTGTACGCCACGCAAGGTAAGGACTATCCTATCCGTCAATTCCACCATAAGGAAACCCGAATCGATAACGCGGTGGGCTATCAAAAAACCGCGCTCGTCTTTCATATGCTCAGACAAGAAATCGGTGATGACGCATTTTTTCAGGGCGTTCGTCATATCATTCAGGAAGGAACAGGGCAATTCTTTGAATGGCAAGATCTGAATAGGGCGTTTTCTAAAGTCTCAGAAAGAGACCTGAACGAATTTTTTGAGCAATGGGTTGAGCGTCCTAGCGCTCCATCGTTACACCTCACGGATATTTTTGTTCAATCCGATTCGATCAGACCAGGCCATTCAATTCTAACTGGTACCATCGCGCAAAAAGATCCGATATACACACTGCCTCTTCCCATCCAAGTGAATCTTGAAGATGAATCAACTTTCACCTCTACACTCGCACTCGATCAGGTAAAAAACCCCTTTAACTTGAATCTCCCCAGTAAACCAACATCAATTACACTTGATCCTGAACATCATTGGCTTCTGCGCCAGGAACGCCAACAGTTACGTCCCATGCTGAACGCCTGGGAGACGGCCACTCGTCGTATTGTGATTCAGGCAACATCCTCATCAGAAGAAGAACTAGCGAGCTTCAAGGCGCTCCTCGGACGACTTCAAGGACAGTCTGATATTGAAATACAGCACCACAATTCTCCCGCAATAACAGAAGAAGCTTCCTATCTCATCATTGGCACACCAGCCCACCAACTATTAGGCTCACAAGCCCTGCCAACTTGCCAGGAACATGTTGAGGTCAAATCCGAACGTGTCACCATTTCCAAGCAGCCATTTGAAGGCCCTAACATGGCCTTTCTCATCACCTGTCCACACCCAAAATACCCGAACCGCACCGTCTCGTTCTTTTTTGGGCTTTCTCCAAACGCCGTCACCCCCGTCGCTAGACTCCTCTTCTTTTATGGGTGGGATAGCTATTTAGTCTTTCAACAAGGCAAAGTTGTTGCCCGAGGGATGTTTCAGCCAGTACACTCTGCACGTGAATTTCCTATTCCAACACCATAAGCATTTTATATATTCTAAATTTTTCTTTGATTTTCCCCTCCTTTATAAGGAGGGGCTAGGGGAGGTAGAGACAACATTCATGTTTCAGAAAATCAAAATGACAAACCTGTTAGCATGCGCAATCTTGACGGTCGTTTTCTTTGATCTTTCTTCCCTAGCATGGGCAACTGATTCAAAAACGAAGTCGGCAGAGAAACCCCAACCCGAACCACATCTTGCCAACATTCAGCAACTCACCTTTTCCGGAAAAAACGCTGAAGCCTATTTCTCCCCCGACGGCTACAAACTCGTGTTCCAATCAACGTTAGAACCCGACGGCAAAACCTTACGATCCTGCTACCAGATTTACACCATGAATCTTGACGGTTCGAACGTCCGTCGAGTCAGTACCGGTCTTGGCGGTACCACCTGCGGTTATTTTTTTCCGGGAAGTCGACGAGTCCTCTTTTCCTCCACCCATTTCAATGGTATGCACTGCCCGCCAAAACTTCCACGAACCAAACACTACCGATGGGCCCTAGATAATTACGACATTTTTTCTATGAATATCGCCGGAACTGATTTACAACGCTTAACCTCAACACCAGGATACGATGCGGAAGCCACCATTGCCCCAAACGGACGGATTATGGTGTTTACTTCCATTCGAGATGGCGACTTGGATCTCTACTCGATGAATGTCGATGGCAGAGACGTCAAACGATTAACAAAAGAGATAGGCTACGATGGCGGGGCGTTTTTTTCTCCAGACAGCAAGCGTATCGTCTATCGAGCTCATCATCCTCAAGCTAAAGACGAAGTAAAAGCCTACCGTGACTTATTAGCTCAAAACCAAGTTGAGCCCTCTCGTTTGGAAATTTTTGTAATGAATGCAGATGGCTCTAACAAAACCCAGGTCACGGACAATGGGCGATCCAACTTTGCGCCATACTTCTTTCCAGACGGCAAGCGCATCATCTATTCTTCGAATCTCGCCACTCCACTCGATCATCAAGGACGCCCATCATTTCATCTTCATACGATTGAAGACGATAGCACCAAGCCTGAACAAATTACCTTTAACGGAAACTTTAATAGTTTTCCCATGTTCTCCCCGGATGGCAAACAACTGGTCTGGTCCTCAGACCGCAATGCCACCAACAAAGGAGAATTCAATATTTTTATCGCCGATTGGGTTCCTTAAATTTTGCCTCGCCCCCAAGTGGCGAGGTGAGGGTGAGCGGAAGGATTAAGAAAAACTCAAAGGCACCAATTCATCGTGACTAGCCACCCACCTTTGCCTAAGTCACCCGCTTCTCTCATCATCGAAAAACATGCCTCAAGCTTAATAATCGCACTCTCTCTCCTTCTGTTCCTCGGGTTGTTTATTGCCATGGGACAAGTGGACCATCCCACCCTCGACATCGTCCATGGCTTTACAGACCCGCTAGTCGATGAAATTGGCGACATTGGAAATGAACTAGGAGACGGCCTCACGTTAGTTTTCATTTCCTTAGCTATTGGTGGAGTTGGGCTGTGGCTCAATGCAGAACGCTGGAAATACGCCGGCCTCTTTTCGTTACTCGCACATGGAATCAGCGGGTTAATCACACAAATTCTCAAACATAGTCTCAGTCGTCCCCGGCCACGACTGATGGATACCACGTCATGGGAAATCGGCCCAACGTTAGAAAGTGGCCTAGATTCTTTTCCTTCAGGCCACACTTCCGGATCATTTTCCGTCGCAATGATTTTCGCGTATTACTTCCCCAAAGGACGACTCGTCTGGTTTGGACTGGCTAGCTTTGTTGCTCTATGTCGCGTGATTAAGGGTTCGCACTTTCCAACAGATGTACTGGGAGGTCTATTAGTCGGCATTGGAACCGGATTGGTCTTGGTCTACTCCCGCGACACCTGGAAGGAAGCGACGACACAAACATTGGCAAAAGGCCTCCCCTGGCTCATCGCAGCCTTTGGCTTCTTCTGGATTCTCATTCCTCATCCAGGCATTGAACTGGAACCAGACTTTTCGCTCGTCATTGGCCTCATTATGATCATGGCAGGATTGGGACTTCGCCTATGGTGGATACGGGAATGTTCAATCAAAGATTCTCACTCTAGTTTAAGCGTACCAATCTGGCCCCGCCTTCTCATGGGTCTCGGCCTAGCCATAACTACAGGCAGTCTCATTGTCCTAGGAGTCAGCCTCTTAGCGAGTATCATCTGGTGGATTGCAAGCCAGCCTCGTTCTTCTTCTCACGCAAAAATAGCCGAATCCCCCCTGTTCATTTCTCATCCTATTGGAAATGAAGCAATCTTAGGATTCTGCATGATGACTATGGCTTTACTTGTTTTCTCCTTTCGACTCAATACTCTCTAAGACACCCGATCATTAGGTACAGATGGATAAATTGGTCAGTCAACCGAAAAATTGCTGACTCACTCAGCTTTCTAATGACATCAACAACATGGGTCTGTTGAAAAAAGCCGCAGCGGCGTTCCCTGCCTTCGCCGGGCCTACTTCGCCACAGTGACTGCGAAGGCTGAAAGCGGCTTCGCACTGGCGAGCGGACTTTTTTTGAACAGCCCAAGGCCTCTGACATGTGACGTCGTAGAGACGAAATTTGCCTGTTGATATCATCATTATTCAACAGCACCAACATTTAAAATACGAGACTTTGCGCACCTCGTTTCTTTTTTCCTTACATGATAGAATTACTTAACCTAGGCCGGTAGATACTGCCAAATGATATGAGAAAAGAACCATTCTCATTTCTCTTTTTTGATTTCATGAAACATTCCTCATCAATTTCTTTGAATAGATAGATCGAAGCCTTGCAATGGGTCTTCCTTCGCGGCCTTGTGTTTTCTACAGCTTATTTTTTACCAAGCCTCTCACATAAAAATCGGCTGAGATGTCCCAAAAACGAACCTATGAAGAATTACAGAAACAGGTTGAGGAACTCACAGAGAGAGTTCAGAAAGCTGAGGAATTTTGTAAGAACGCTTTTGAGAAAAACCACTCCATCATGCTTCTTATTCACCCAAAGAATGGGAAGATTCTCGACGCAAATATTGCAGCACGCGAATTTTACGGATATACCAAAGATGAGCTCATGGATATGACAATTATGAACATCAATACACTGCCAGAAAAAAAAGTTTCTGAAAAGATGCAACAAGCAAAACAGAGGAAACAAAAGCACTTCAACTTTTCCCATAAACTGGCTAGTGGAGAACTCAAAGAGGTTGAAGTGTTTAGCGGACCTATCACAATAGACAAGGAAGAGGTGTTATATTCAATTGTTCATGATGTTTCTAAACGGAGAAAATATGAAAAAGAGAGAGAAGTCCTTATTGGAAAACTCGAACAAGCCCTGACTGAAATCAAGACCTTACGCGGTATATTGCCTATCTGCTCGTCTTGCAAAAAAATTCGAGACGACAAGGGATATTGGAATATTTTGGAAACCTATATCCGGCAGCATTCAGAAGCAGAATTTACTCATGGAATTTGCCCAGAGTGTACAAAACATTTATATGTATAAGTCAAAACTTCATCTGACAGACAGCGAGTCCAGGTTGGATTACGCGGCCAACATTTTCTCCTTCGCCAACGTCACACTATCTTCCCACGTTTGTCTTGGCGTCTTGCCGTAGCACCATCGCCCCGATGTGTCCGTTGCTCATTGTACGTTTGTATCCAGGCATCCAAATCGACCTGTAACTCTTCAAGTGTGTGATAGATCTTTTTGCAGAATGTCACGCGATAGAACTCATTCAGCAGGGTCTTATGAAACCGTTCGACGATCCCATTGGTTTGTGGACTCTTGGTCTTGGTCCGGGTGTGATCAATGTTTTCGACGGCCAAATAGAGTTCATACTCATGCCGCTCCGGCGCCCCACAGTATTCGGTGCCTCGATCCGTCAGCACGCGACTTAACAGGATTGCATGCTCCGCAAAGAACGGCAGGACACGGTCATTGAGTAAGTCAGCCGCCGTGATGGGTGTTTTCCGATCATAGAGCTTGGCAAAGCCCACCTTGCTATAGGTATCGATAAACGTTTGCTGATAAATCCGCCCAACACCCTTGAGTGTGCCCACATAGAAGGTATCCTGGGCGCCACAGTAGCCCGGACATTCACTCTCAAACTCCCCATGAGCTTCTTTGTCAGCCTTTGCTTTCTCCAACGCCACGACTTGGGCATCGGTTAAGACCAGCCCTTCTTGAGCCACCTTGGCCTCTAGGGCTTTCAGGCGTTTCCGCATGGTCTCTAAATCATGCCGGAGCCAGATGTATCTCACCCCCGCCGGCGAGAGCGTGATCCCTTCTTTCCGTAACTCATTGGCCATACGCACTTGGCCCCACGCATGTTGTTCAATGGTCAGGGTAATCAGGGACTCTTCCACTTCCGGGGCGACCCGATTCTTCGCAATGGGCTTCCGCCGCGAAATCTCCTCCAGCGCGGCTTCTCCGCCTGTCTCATATAACTCTTTGAACCGATAAAAACTATCTCGACTGTAGCCCATGATCTGACAGGCTTTCGACACATTCCCCAACTGCTTGCCTAACTCCAACAAGCCCACTTTCGTCTTGATGATCTTTTGCTCCTGTGTCATCGTCCTCGCTCCTTTCTCCCAATTCCTGGGATTTCGAGGACTCTACCTGACTGTCAGATTAAATCCTAACACTTACAATTTATATCAAACCATGCCAAGGTCAAATCATGACTAAACGATTACCTCTCCCTTTTAATTTCGCCATACTGACTAACAAGGCGGCTTAGAAAATAGCCGCGTTCTTCCCAACCCTCTCACCTCCTCAAAAGCGCCACCTTTTCTTTCCCAACCCTTTGTTCTTGAATTCTCAGGCACATATGCGAAAATACATCATGCGATGCCCTTTATGCGGAACAACCCTTGCCCCTTTCGAGAAGCATCATCTCCATTTGGATCGATGTCCAGAAGGTCATGGAATCTGGTTTGATAGGGGAGAATTAGTGGCTTACAGGAAAAACCACTCGGACACCGAAAAACCATCTAGAGAAGAGGATCATTGCTTCCAACCATTCCCTGGAGAGACAGTAAAAGACTGCCCACGATGCCGCAGAGCAACGCTAGAACCAGGGCATCTGTATAAGTTGAAGCTCTATCATTGTATGACATGTCATGGTGTCTTTTTAGGGCAACCGATGAACATCAGACAAGAAGACCATGACTCGATTGGAGTAGAAGGAATCGAAATTGGATCGTCGATCATTGAGATCATCGTCACTGCATTTGGATAGGTAGATTTTTCCTTAGTTGTCTGAGGGAAACCTGCCCTTTAACCAACAGTCAAATTGATATAAGTTTGGAGAGCTCAACTACAACAGCGGTTCGCTGGAGAGGAGGGAGAAACCGCCATGTTCGAGAACGACCGTCCAATCAGAGACAGTGTCAGGAATCTCGTGACGAAGATGTGTTTGAAGGATCATCATTTTTTTACCTGAGGCTGCCACATGCTCTTGCCATTCTTGCTCATCACGTGGTCCGAGAAAATGTACTTTGCCTTGGGCATAGAAACTCAGGGATGGGCGTTTTCGTCCAACCTGCAAGAGACGATCATCTCTTTTCAGATTGTACCCGGCAATCGTCGCTAAATGTTGAGGAGGTTCGATGAAATACATGTGATACACAGGAAGAGCGCCTTTCACCAAGAACAAACCAAAAATCACCATCATTCCGCCAGCTATTCCGACCGCCCATGGCCGCTTCGTTTCTGAGTCAAGACAATATCGGATACCCATGGTCCCCAGAATCATGGTCAATCCCATCACAAGGGGAAGCCATCCAAAATCCACATCCATGGCTGCCGGAAATTCCTTGGCAATTTGCTTAATAAAGTGCTGAAATAGGGCTGGTACGGCAATAATGGCAATCCCCAGGAGATAGCCTGTCCCGAGAAGCAGCCAGCGAGGACTTCCCCAGGCTGCAAATGCTGGCTGGGCTTGGAAGCGTTTCCACCACAAAGCCACCAAGATGGCTGATGCAGGGAACAGAGGATAAATGTAATGCGGAAGGCGCGTGGCTGATAGCGTAAAAAAGATCAGCAACCCTACGACCCAGAGACTAAGAAAATATTCGAGATTCTGTTCTTGAGTAGCAAAACCTTTCCCGTTCCAATAGCCTTTCCATGCTTTCAGAGATTGATAAAGTACGGACGGCAGAAACGCACTCCAAGGGAAAAATCCTAGCAAGAGAATCGGCACATAAAAAAAGAGAGTCCCTCCATGACCTTCCATTGGGTTCATGAAGCGCCCGGTCGTATTGGCTTGTGCCGCAGCCCAATAGGCTTCGCCATGAATTTGGAACATTGCCACATACCAAGGAGCCGCAACGATCAGGACAAGACATGTGCCAAGTAGAGGAAGCCCCTTTTGCCAAAAAGATGTCCATTGGCGGGTGAGGAGGAGATAGGGGAGAACGCCCACCAGTGGAATAATGATGCCAACTGGTCCTTTGACCAACATACCAAAACCCATGGCCAGATAAAAACAGAGAAACCACCACCGACTCTTTTTCCTGGACCTATTGAGCCCTTGCCAAAAGCTATAGCCTGCCAATGTCGTAAACAGGACAAGTTCCGGATCAGTCAGCACAAGCCGATTGATGGCGAGAAATTCCATATTCAGCAGCAACATGATTGACGAAAGCCAAGCCATTGGCGCACCAAGCCATCGATAGACAAACGCATACTGCAACAACAGAACCCCAAGACCTGAAATTGCTGAGGGAAACCGCGCCGCAAATTCATTGACACCGAACAGCATATACGAACCGCTAATAAGCCAATACACAAAGGCTGGCTTGGCAAACCGTGGCTCATAATTCAGAGTAGGTGAAATCCAATCGCCGGTTTCCAGCATTTCTCTCGCGGCTTCAGCGTTACTCCCTTCATCTCGATCAGTGAGGCCTAAGCTGCTCATCTCCAAGCCCCCTAACCATCCTCCTTCTAGACCAAACAGCCAGATACCCAGCACGAAGAGCACAACCACATGGAAAACTGAGGAATGTGAAAACGTGGATTGAACGTCAAAAGAAGACGTTGAAGATGAGCCGGATGAAATGGAAAGATTATCCACTCATCGCTCGCTTCTTGGCACGATGGAGGAGAACAAGATTCCGCACATACACCACAGTCCCTACGCTTTGGCCCGCGATAAAGACCGGGTCGACTCGATGAAGCGCATAGGCCAAAACAATGACACTTCCGATTAAACTCATATACCAAAATGAGATGGGGATATGACTTTCTTCCCGCCGTTCCGACGAAGCCCATTGTAAGAGCCATCGTGAAAAAAACAGGCTTTGGCCAAAAAACCCAATGCCTAACCAGATCAGCTCACTTGTAGACAATGAGGCAAAATCCATTTATTCACAACGACTTTTCGGATTGCGAACGGCGAGGTTCCCGCCAGGTATAATTCAGACACCGCTTTTGCATCCAGCGAACTGCAAACAGATCATACAGGCCAACAAACAATCGATTGCCGACTCCATATTTGGATGCCCCATGCACTCGAGGGAAATGCTGCACGGGAACTTCTGTCACGGTAAACCCATACATTTGAGCCAAAGCCGGAAAGAAGCGGTGCATATTTTTAAACAAGGGCATGCGTTCAATGACCCTTCGTCGAAAAATCTTCAGTGAACATCCCGTGTCGGTCACGCCATCACGCACGACCCAATTACGTACCTGATTGGCAATTCTAGATGACCACCGCCGCACCACATTATCATGTCGGGCTGCGCGTCGCCCGCAAACCAAATCAACCTGCTGACTAAGGGGAATCAACTTTGAAAAATCGTTGGGATCATATTGCAAATCTCCGTCCATTGTCGCAACAAGTTCCCCATTTGCCTGCTGAAAACCTGCATCAAACGCGGCAGTTTGTCCATGATTTCGGTCTAGATGAATCACTCGCACAATCTCGTATTGTTGTGCTAATTCATCCAAAATCTGCCCGCTACCATCCGTACTCCCATCGTTCACAAAGAGGAGTTCAAATGACGCATCCTGACTTTCAGGCCGAGTTTCAAAAAATTCAAGCAATTGGCTGGCTAACAGCGGAATGTTGTCCCGTTCATCTTTAATGGGAATAACAACCGAAATCCATGGAGGGCAAGGAATGTTCATCAAGGGGAGTGTTGAATAATGAGGATATCAAAGGCTGTATTTCGCCATAACACCCTTGGCGATCAACAACGTCGAGCCGGTTCAAAAAAGTCCGCTTGTCTGTGCCAAGCCGCTTTCAGCCTTCGTAGCCACTGCGGCGAAGTAGGCCCAGCGAAAGCAGGGAACGCCGCTGGCGGATTTTTTCAACGGACCCTGAAGTGAACGACGTAGGCTGCGTGCCTTTTCTCTTTGAAAACCATGCACGGTCAGGGACTCCAACGCGGCTCGGGCATTCTACTGAATCCCTGAAAAACCGGTCAAACGGGTCAAAGGCAGCACGTGAAATCTACGCTTTGAAAGGCTGAATGAATAAACAACAACTAGACTAGTAGCATAACGGAAAGTTGACCAAAGGAATGGGCTTTTGTAAGGTGAACGTTATTTTCTCGGAGGACTCTTGATGCAAGAAGATATCGTGCAGGCCTATATGGAAATTGAGCAAGCCATGCAGCGCTACTCGCTGTTGCTGGACGAACATGTCAAGGCGCTACAAACGAGTAAAGACCAGAAAGACCAGGCAAAATTTGAACGGATGAAGGCGGGGTCAAAGGCTATGAGAGACAGTAGTCAAATCTACCTCTCGTATGCGAAGTTTGTGGCCTATGGCATGCCTGAAAGCGAAGACCTTATTGAGGATGAAGACTTACAAAGTTAAAATGAGAACCAAAAAGAGAGAATCCTCTTGCCTCTCACTCCTCCCTTTTCACGCCTGATTTTAAAATTTGGTCGGGGCGAGCCGATTTGAACGGCCGACCTCTCGCACCCCAAGCGAGTGCGCTACCGGGCTGCGCCACGCCCCGACAATTGGTGTACTACGTTATCTGAGATGTTGACTGTAAAATTAAGCTGATTGTCGATCTAGGATCTTCAAGATCAATTGCAATTCTGATTTGGCTTTTTCCACACGATCCTTTGACACTTGAACGGACTTCCCACTTCGTTTCTTCCGGTACCAAAATCGTTTTAGCCCAGCAATGGTATAGCCTTCTTCATACAGCATCCGTTTAATTTCAAAAATCGTTTCAATATCTGATTTCGTATATATTCGGTGTTTTCCCTGACTTTTTTTGGGTTTGAGGAAAATGAACTCGGATTCCCAAAATCGCAGCACATACGATGGAAGATTCGTGAGGGATGCGACCTCCCCAATCTTGTACCCTGTCTTTTCCTCGTGTTTCGTGCCTGTTCCCATGCCTGTCATACCATGGTGAATTTACAAGCCTTGGCCTTCAGGAATTGACATATTGCTTAAAGAGCGCACTTGGTCGAAATGTGACAACCCGACGGGGGGTGATGGCAATTTCTTCCCCAGTTCTTGGATTCCTTCCCTTTCTTTCCCCTTTGTTACGAACCACAAAATTACCAAATCCGGCAATTTTCACGACTTCCCCTTGTTTCATCATGGCCTTGATTAAATCCAAAACTTGCTCCACCATTTCCATGGCCTCAGCTTTTTGGATTCCAGCCGTTTCTGTAATGATGTCGGCGATGTCCGCCTTCCGCATAATCAGTACCCCCTTACAAAGACTATTGAAAGGAGTGAAAATGGACGGTGTGCCCGATCTCCCGTTGGTGTCGAATGATCAAACGTAACCTCACTTAGGATGGTTGTCAAGAAGATATAATCTTCTGGTTATCACCAGATCTTTCCCACGCCACGCTCTGGAACTACTCAGAGGAGGAGGCATCGCGCATTAATTTATATTCAATACTGTCGGCTAAGGCCTGCCAACTCGCTTCAATAATATTCTCGGATACGCCAACCGTGCCCCATTTTTCCTTCTGATCTCCGGACTCGATCAGCACTCTGACCCGTGAGCCGGTCCCATGCCGACCAGTTAAGACACGAACTTTATAGTCTAAAAGTTTCACATCTCGTAATTGTGGATAAAAATTCTCTAGGGCTTTACGTAGCGCATGATCAAGTGCGTTCACCGGCCCATCCCCTACAGCCGCCGTATGTTCGATCACATTGCCAACTTTCACCATAATCGTGGCTTCTGAGATGGATTCTTCATGAGTTTTACGTTTCTCAACAATAATACGGCACCCTAGCAGCTCGAACGAAGGTGCATGCGTTCCCAGCGCTTTGCGCACGAGCAGTTCAAACGATCCTTCGGCCCCCTCAAATTGATACCCTTCGTACTCCAAGGTTTTCAGAGAACCCAACAACTCTTGAACCTTGGGATTATCCTGAGGGAGGTCCAACCCAAACGTTTCCATCTTGCTAAACACCGCGCTCCGCCCACTATTATCAGAAATCAGGACTCGACGCACATTCCCAACTTGCTCGGGCTGAACATGTTCATAGGTCAGGGGGTTTTTTTGAACCGCATGAATATGCACACCCCCTTTATGAGCAAACGCCGTATCTCCAACATAGGGCTGCCGTTTATTCGGGAGAAGATTCGCCATTTCTGCAACATAGTGTGAAATGGCGCGAAGGTGCGCTAACCGGCCGTCACTCACTGCAGTCTTACCCATTTTCAATTCTAAATTAGCCATGATGGAACAGAGATTAGCGTTGCCGCACCGCTCGCCAATACCATTGATCGTCCCCTGAATGTGACTGGCACCCGCCTCAACCGCAACCAAGGAATTGGCTACTCCCATCTCGGCATCATTATGCGCATGAATGCCCACTGGGACGGGGCATTGCTCACGAACTGTTGAGACAATGCCTTGAATCTCCCAAGGCATAGAGCCACCATTGGTATCACACAACACAATACGTTCAGCGCCAGCTTGAATGGCCGCTGTGATTGTCTTTATGGCATAGGTGGGGTCCGTTTTATACCCGTCGAAAAAGTGTTCCGCATCGTAAAACACCTGTCTCCCTTGAGAACGGAGAAACGCAATGGAATCTGAAATAAGCTCCAGGTTTATCGCTAAGGTTGTCTCCAGTGCTTCCGTAACATGCAACGTCCAGCTTTTGCCAAATATCGTGACAATCTCTGTTTCCGCAGCAAGCAAAGCCTCAAGCGTCGGATCATCATGGGCGGAGTTCTTGGCCTTTCTTGTCGAACCAAAGGCCACAATCTTTGCCCGTTGAAGCGGAGTGGCTTTCATGATTTGGAAAAATTCAATATCCTTAGGATTCGCGCCCGGCCATCCACCTTCGATGAAATGCACACCAAGCTCATCGAGTTTAAGCGCAATACGCACCTTATCTTCGACCGAAAAGCTGACGTCTTCAGCCTGCGAACCGTCACGCAAGGTCGTATCATACATTTCAATAGTGGGTGTTGTTGCCATACCGCTCAACGTCATAACCTGTTTGCATTCATTAGCAAAAAATTCACCCCTTTGGATCGCGGTCTAAACCAAATTCTTGATGGAGGCCTCGCACGGCTAATTCCATATATTTTTCTTCCACGACACAGGAAATTTTAATTTCCGAGGTGCTAATCATCATGATATTGACTCCATCTCGAGATAGGGTCGCAAACATGCGCGCGGCCACTCCCGAATGAGACCGCATCCCCACACCCACCATAGAGACTTTGGCGATCGCTTCATTGACTTCGACTGTCCGAGCATTGACAGATTTAGCCAGATCTCGAACCAAATTCATGGCAGGAGTCAAATCGCCTCTTGGTATCGTGAAAGAAATATCAGTCAGAGATTCTTGACTGACATTTTGAATAATCATATCGACATTAATTGCGGATTCCGCAATTGCTGTAAAAAGTTTGGCCGCAATACCAGGATGATCCGGGACACCAACCACCGTGATCTTGGCCTGATTGCGATCGCCTGTTACTCCTGAAACTAAAACTTGTTCCATATCTGCATCCTCTTTTACCACACGAGTTCCTGGCCCGTCTTGAAAGCTGGATCGCACTTCTACAGGCACTTGATGCTTGGCAGCCAGTTCAACTGAACGTGTCTGTAAGACTTTGGCACCCAGACTCGCCAGTTCCAACATTTCTTCATAGGAAATTTTCTCTAAGCGTCGAGCTGAGGGGACCATATTCGGATCGGCCGTGTACACCCCATCCACATCCGTATAGATAAAACAGGTGTCCGCGTTCAGCGCAGCGGCTAAGACCATCGCTGTAAGATCCGACCCACCCCGCCCAAGCGTCGTGACATCCGAGGCTTCATTAATTCCTTGAAACCCCGCCACAATCGGCACGATGCCATTCTCTAAATCTGCACGGACTCGCTTGGTCTCGATTCTCGAGACCCGCGCTTTGGTATGCGCCCCATCGGTAAAAATTCCCACTTGCCGTCCAGTCAATGATCGGGCATTGATGCCTAAGCTCTTTAACATAATGGCCATGAGCGCAATCGTGACGCGTTCTCCAGAAGACAGTAAGACATCCATCTCCCGATCATCGGGACATACGCTTAATTCCTTGGCCATTTGGGTCAGTCGGTTCGTCTCTCCACTCATCGCGGAGAGAACGACGACCACTTGATGCCCATCGCGACAGGTCTTATCAATAATCCGTGCGACATGTTGAATACGCTCAATACTGCCGACCGACGTTCCCCCAAATTTTTGAACATAGCAAGCCATTTGATTTACGCGTTCCCAAAAAATCTAGCTAAGAAGGTCGAGGCATTCCGTAGCGGATGGTGTGCGGCTTCCTGTTCATTAAAGGCAACACCTGAATGCCCCTCTCCAACATTCTGTCCATCATACAGCACATAGGGCACGACGGGTTTCGCAGTCTGGGATTCTTGTCTGGAATCTGATGTACAAACCACGAACAATTGAGCATCTTCAGACCCTGCACAAAAGTCTCGTAGGGTTCCGATCACATGCTCATCGAGACATTGTAAATATTCTTGATAGCGAGTTGATGAGTCTGATTCTTTAATGGGTCTCAATTCTTTTGAAAAGGGAACATGCAGACAGACGAAATTCTGTTTCTCTGTCCCTACAACAGCCATCTTTGCCAGACGTTGAAACTTCTCTGATTCCTGCTCTTCCTGGTCGTCAACTGTGGCTGCCTGCAGACCGCTCGCTATTCCGACCCCCCGATAAGAGCCACTTGGTGAAAGGACGGAACCAGTGATCGGCCATCGTTCATTGAGCAACGGCATTTCAACTGGCTTCCCCGCTCCCCACAACCACAAACAGTTGAGTGGTTTCAGCCCGGCCGTCATCCGTTCTTGATTAATAGGATGATGCTGAAGAATAACGCGAGAGGCTTCCATTAACTCATGCAATGTCTTGGCTCCATCTCCAGAGGGCAAAACGGCACCGAGTGATTGCCCAAGAACCTGCTGAGGATTCCAAGAACGAATTTTTGCATGACCTCCAACCCAAACCATGAGATGACGAGAGTGATGCCCCTTATAAAATTGAATGTTTTCTGAGACTAATTGGTCGTTGATCGTATCAAGAAGCTCCCGAGCATCTTCTAATTCTAATCCCTCTGCGGAAATATCATCCAACAACAACGACGGGCCCAGTTTTTTCCCCTCACCCCAGCCCTCCTCGGCACGCACAGTGACAAAATCACACAGAAAAGCTACGTCATGGGAATCCAGGGTGACTTCTAAACTAATGCTTTCGAACGTACCAGGCCCCGAATAAAATTTTTTCGTGTCATAGCCTAGCAGAGCTAACAATGCCAGTTCCCCAACAAAGGGTCGAGATTCATTGGGAACACCCAGACGCCCCAACTCCCCGTGTTGGGCCAGATCGTCAAGATGAGGAGTCCGAGCTGCTTCCAACAGGGTACGAGTCCCTCGATCATCGAGGGAATGATTGGAAAGTCCATCGATGTGAACCATGACCGTTTTTTTCACGATCCTTGCCTCACAATTAAGGGTTTAGAAATAGAGGGGTATAGTGAATAGATGCGTGGCCACGAAGAACGATTAGCTCGTGAGTTGAGTCGCAACAGCCTCGCGAGTTGCAGCAACGGTCACTGGTCGATACGACACAGATAATCCCGTATCAGGATCCTTTAATCCATGGCCGGTCAATGTACAGACAATCGTGCCTTCTTCAGGCAAGAGGCCCTCACCAT
Organism: Nitrospirales bacterium; assembly: GCA_965223295.1. Taxonomy (GTDB): domain Bacteria; phylum Nitrospirota; class Nitrospiria; order Nitrospirales; family UBA8639; genus Nitrospira_E. The sequence goes on from CBDCWC010000003.1 coordinate 649,761, forward strand.
TGAGCTTCGTAATTCCGGCTATCGATGCCGCGGACGCGGGTTCGCAAAACACCCCTTCTTCACAGGCCACCATTTGATAGGCCTGAAGAATTTCCTCATCTGTCACCATATGCAAACACCCATGGGACTCTTCTACCGCTTTCAGTGCCAACGTCCAACTGGCTGGATTACCAATTCGAATGGCTGAGGCCACGGTCTGAGGTGATTCCACGACATGTCCCCTGACCAGTGGAGCGGCACCTTCTGCTTGAAACCCAAACATGCGCGGCTTGCCTTGGGTTTGACCAGCCTGCTCATATTCCTGATAGCCCCGCCAATAGGCTGTAATATTTCCGGCATTCCCGACAGGAAGCGCATGAATGACCGGAGCACATCCTCCAAGCTGATCGCACACCTCCATTGCAGCCGTTTTTTGACCTTCCAACCGAAAGGGATTGAGGGAATTCACGAGTTCAATAGCGGTTTCTTCACATAAGGTTTTCACAATCGTCAAGGCTTGATCGAAGTTCCCATCGATTTGGATAACACGTGCCCCATGCATGAGTGCTTGAGTCAATTTGCCCAAAGCAATCTTTCCTGCAGGAACGACCACATACACTGGCAAGCCGGCTTTGGCAGCATAGGCCGCAGCTGAGGCTGAGGTATTCCCCGTCGAGGCACACATGAGCCCCTTGGCGTTTTTTTCCATGGCCTTCGACACCGCCATCGTCATTCCCCGATCTTTAAACGACCCGGTGGGATTGGCCCCTTCAATTTTCAAAAATAATTCCCGTCCCGGACAGACTTGTTTGGCGAGCCGGTTGGCTGGAATAAGAGGGGTATGCCCTTCTTGCAAGGACACAATAGGCGTGTGATCGCTGACGGGAAGAAACTTCCGGTACTCCTCAATAATGCCACGCCAAGGTATCATAGGTGTTCTTTCGCCTCTATCGGCCAAGACCAACTGAAGATTTAATCTCCACCTTCCATACGAATCAATGTCGTGGGTTCAGCAATGATTGGAAGAGCATTAATATCCTGAAGCGCTGATTGCATCCCTTGTTCACTAGACCGATGCGTGAGAATGACCAAGGGAACCGTCTGTCCTCGTTTTCTCCCTTTTTGGAGAACCGAGGAAATACTGATACCCCGCTCTCCCAAAATTCCTGAAATGGTCGAGAGCACACATGGTTCGTCTTTAACCATACACCGTAAATAATATTGGCTCTGAATATCAGCCATTGGTTTTATTGGCAATGCCTTCCGGCTATCCCATTGGAACGAGGCCGCAGGTACACGGGACTGGACTCCCACAATGCGGTTCCTTGCCACATCAATGATGTCCCCTACGACAGCACTCGCAGTCGGAAGAGAACCAGCCCCTTGTCCATACAACACAATATCGCCAACGGCATCACCCACCACATGGATAGCATTATAGACCCCGCTCACCTGCGCCATCGGTGATTCGGTGGGTATCAACGTGGGATGCACTCTAGCCTCAATAACATTTTCCTGGAATTTCGCGATACCCAATAACTTTATGGTCAAGCCCAATTCTTGGGCAAACGTCATATCCACCGTAGAAATCTTGGAAATTCCCTCCGTATAGACCGCATCCATGGGAATTGGCGTACCATAAGCGAGATTCACCATGATCACTAATTTATGGGCGGCATCAATGCCCTCAATATCCAACGAAGGGTCGGCTTCTGCATAGCCTTCCCGGGTCGCTTCTTGCAGAATGTCTTTGAAGTCCCGGCCCTCCTGCGTCATCCGCGTCAAAATATAATTGGACGTGCCATTCATGATGCCCATGATTGAGTCCACACGGTTACCTGCTAAACCCTCAGTAAGAGAACGAATGACTGGAATGCCTCCGCCCACACTCGCTTCAAATCCAAGATCGGCTTTCGCCTGACAGGCCGCTTGAAATACTTCTTCTCCATGGTCAGCCAGCAACGCCTTATTGGCTGTGACGACACCTTTGTGATTTGAGAGAGCCTGTAGGATAAAGCGTTTAGCCGGCTCGTGCCCGCCAATCAATTCCACCACAATGTCAATGTCAGGATTATCCAGAATGTCTTTCACATTCGTCGTCAACTTCTCAGAAGAAACCGCAACCCCACGATCTGTCGTGATATCCAAGTCTGCGATTTTCGCAAGGACGACCGGGCGGCCAACACGTCTTGCAATGATGTCTACATTATTTTGCAGAATCTTGACGACACCTGTCCCCACAGTGCCAAACCCGATTAGCCCCACATTAACTACCTGGTCCATTACGAAACGTTCTCCAACCTTAATGCTTGCCGAATACCACGTACAGCTTGAAAGATTCGGTGTTCATTCTCCACAAGAGCAAAACGCACATAGTCATTGCCACCTTCACCAAACCCAATGCCTGGCGAGACAGCGACTTTGGCTTCCCGCAACAACAATTTAGAAAATTCAAGGGAACCCATCCCCAAATATGGTTGAGGAATCTTGGCCCACGCAAACATGGTGGCACGGGGATAATCAATAGGCCACCCAATCCGGTTAAGGCCGCGAACGAGGGCATTCCGCCGTCGTTCGTATCGGCTCACAATATCCTGCACACAATCTTGGGGACCATTTAATGCAATAATGCTGGCAATTTGAATCGGTTGAAACATGCCATAGTCTAAGTAGCTTTTTACCCGGGTCAAGGCCCCGATAAGATCGGGATTCCCCACACAAAACCCGACACGCCAACCCGGCATATTATAACTTTTGGATAGCGAATAAAATTCTACACCAATTTTTTTGGCTTCAGGAATTTGTAGCAAACTGGGTGCGCGATATCCATCATAAACTAAATCAGCGTACGCCAAATCATGGATGACCCATACTTGATGTTCTAAGGCAAACTCAACGACTTTTTTGAAAAACTCTAGGTCCACAACTTGAGTCGTGGGATTATGGGGAAAGCTGATAATTAAGGCTCGTGGAGCCGGCTGAGTTTGTTTAAAGGCTCGTGTTAAATTCTCAAAAAAATCAGTGTTAGGGCCCAATTCCACACCACGCACTTCCCCACCTGCAATAATCACACAATACATATGAATGGGATAGGTTGGCGTTGGCGCTAAGACCACATCCCCGGGACCGACGATAGCCAGAGCTAAATGCGCCAATCCTTCCTTTACGCCTAGTGTGACGATTGCTTCGGTTTCCGGGTCCAAACTGACATCATAGTGCCGCTGATACCAACCACAAATCGCATGTCGTAATTTCGTAATGCCCCGGGAAGCCGAATAGCGATGATTTCGCCCATTCTGCGCCGCCTCGGTCAGCTTATCCACGATGTGCTGCGGCGTGGGTTGATCGGGGTTACCCATACCTAAGTCAATAATGTCTTCCCCCTGCTTTCGAGCCTGGAGTTTGAGGTCCTGGACCTGAGAAAAGACGTATCCCGGGAGTCGTTGAATGCGGTAAAAAGGGTCCATTGTCAATGAAAGTATAGAGAAACTTCCCTCAGCCATGAGGGAGCTCATGAATAGAGAATTTTACAAAGTAGAAAGAAATTTTATTCTAGATGAGGGAATGAAAGCAGTCAATTTTGGGACACCTCATTGTTAAAGAAAAAGGCCATCACCTCTTTCATTATAGTAACATTTTCCTTTCCATAGATACCTTTTGTCATTTATTGCCCCACATTTTCACGTTTGCGATAATAGGCGCCTATTCTTCATTCAGGGGCTGTTGAATAATGATGAGATCAACGGCCAAATTTCGTCTCTGCGACGTCACATGTCAGAGGCCTCGGGGCTGTTCAAAAAAGTTCGTCCAGCAAGGCCACAGCCATCTTTTCACGCGGAGCGTACTGGCACTACGTGAGCACGGGAAAAAGGCGAGAACGCCGCTGGCGGCTTTTTTCAACAGACCCATTCAGGAAGGGATTACATGAATATGGCACGCCTTGGCGTGAATGTAGATCATGTTGCCACACTCCGCCAGACTCGAGGAGGCTCTGAACCCGATCCAGTCATGGCTGCTTCCCTGGTCCAGTTAGCCGGAGCCGAAGGGGTCGTTGTCCACCTCAGGGAAGACCGGCGCCATATCCAAGATCGCGATCTGACCATCTTACGGGAGACAGTCCATACCCAACTCAACTTAGAAATGGCGGCAGAAGATTCAGTGGCCAAAATTGCCCTCTCTATTAAACCTGACATGGCCACCTTAGTCCCGGAACGACGACAAGAACTAACAACGGAAGGCGGGCTGGACGTCGTCGCGCATCGAGATCGTATTCAATCCATGATCAATCTGCTCAAAGAAGGCGGGATTCCAGTCAGTCTGTTTATCGACCCAGATGTCCAACAAGTACGCGCAGCCCATAAGGTCCAAGCTGATTATGTCGAACTGCATACCGGTCGATATGCCAATACCCGGCGTCAACATGAAACTGACAGTGAATATGATGCCCTAGTCCAAGCCGCCAAACTCGCCGCAAAATTGGGGCTTCGTGTCAGTGCGGGGCATGGCTTGAACTATCACAATACTCAACGATTAACTAAAATTTCTGAAATCGAAGAATTCAATATTGGCCACAGCATTGTGGCCAGGGCCGTGTTTGTTGGGCTTGAACGCGCAGTCCTAGAAATGAAAGCCCTTCTCACATAAATCTCATCAAATCCGGCACTCCCACCGGAAAGTCCTCATCATGTGGCTGGTCACTCCAGAACAGATGCAATTGCTTGATCGTCGAACCATTCAAGAGGCCAAGGTTCCAGGAACCACCTTAATGGAAAGAGCTGGTACTGGAATCGTCACCCATCTTCAGAAACACTACGGCTCTCTCAAAGGGAAAAACGTCGTCGTCATTTGCGGGAAAGGGAATAATGGGGGTGACGGATTAGTTGTCGCCCGGCTCTTACAACACAAAGGAGCCCACCTCACAGTCATCTTGCTCACGCCTTATCAAGAGTTGAGCAAAGATGCCAAAACGATGTTTCGCCGATTTAAAAAGATGGCCAAGCCATCACAAATCCTTCTGCTTCCCACACAGAAAAAGCTTGAATCTGTCGTCAACAATGCTCATCTCATTGTTGATGCTCTACTTGGCACAGGGCTTTCATCATCTATACGCGAACCGTATGCTTCAACGATTCACGCGATGAATGCATCCTCTGCCTATGCTGTGGCTGTGGACATTCCCTCGGGACTCGATGGTCATACCGGAGCAATCTTGGGAACCGCTCTCCAGGCAGATCTGACCGTGACATTCGGCTGTCCCAAACTCGGTCTCTACGTAGGAGAGGCCATTGATCAAGTTGGACATATCGAAGTGGTGGATATCGGCATTCCACCTGAGTATGTCCAAGAATTGAAACCTCAACATCATCTCCTCACACAAGAGGTCATCAACTCCCTCATTCCTCACCGGCGGCAATCTTCCCATAAGGGTACATTTGGCCATGCTGGAATTATCGCAGGATCTCCTGGGAAAGCTGGTGCGGCAGCCTTAGCAGCCCTTGGCGCACTCCGAACAGGAACCGGCCTGGTGACTGTAGCGACACCTCGGTCCGTCACATCTATTGTGGAAACAAAAGTTCTTGAAGTGATGACTCTGGCCTTGCCGGAAACACCGGAACATATGTTGGGGACGGAGGCGGGACCTGCTCTCTTACGTTTTTGCCAGGACAAATCGGCTCTTGCCTTTGGACCAGGGCTAGGCATTTCTCCTGCCATCACAAAATTATTATCTCAACTGCTTCCACAATTTGAAGTACCTTGTGTGTTGGATGCCGATGCTCTGAACAATGTCGTGGCCCTCCCCGATATCTTTTCAAAGATGAAACAGGCTCCTGTGCTCACCCCTCATCCAGGGGAAATGGCCAGACTGTTGGGAAACACAAACTCAAAGACGATTAATCAAGATCGGATTGGTGTAGCCAGCGCATTTGCCACCCAGCATCAAGTCATCCTTGTCTTAAAGGGCGCCAACACCGTCATTGCTCACCCGCAAGGCGAAATTGCTATTTGCCCAACCGGCAATCCGGGAATGGCATCGGCCGGTATGGGAGACGTACTAACCGGGATGATCGCCGGATTGTTAGCACAAGGATTGACTGCCTGGGATTCAGCCCGAGTAGGAGTCTATCTCCATGGGCTCGCTGGTGATCTGGCCTCGTTATCTATGGGAGAGCCGGGATTGATTGCCAGTGACCTGATCGCCCAAATACCTCATGCCCTAACCCAAACCCTATCTTGTCACATGTGGGAGTGTTGAATAATGAAGATGGCAAGAGCCATATTGCGCCAGGAAGCTGTTTGCTATCAGCAGCATCGGGTCTGTTCAAAAAAGTCGTCCAGCAAGGCCACAGCCATTTTTGCGCGCGGAGCGTACTGCCAGTACGTGAGCACGGAAAAATGGCGAGAACGCCGCTGGCGGCTTTTTTCAACAGACCCCATGTAGAAAAAGAGGACAGAGCACCTTGAATACCCCACCTGATTTCTCTCCATCACCCAACGGCCATTCACTGACATTCGATTTAGATTCAGTGGAGAAAACCCTCGCGCTCGGGGAACGCGTAAGCCGTCTCCTTAATGGAGGGGACGTGGTGGCTTTAACCGGCGACTTAGGAGCTGGCAAAACCCTTATGACTAAGGGCATTGCAAAGGGGTTGGGGATTCCGGAAGAGCACGTGAATAGCCCGACATTTACACTGATTCAAACCTATGACAGCACGATTCCCGTCATTCACGTAGATTTATATCGTCTAGAAGACATGACTGCTATTGTACAGTTAGGTTTAGATGAGTATTTCACTCCACAAAATATCGTGATTATTGAATGGGCGGACCGACTCCATCAGGCTCTGCCCCCTGATAGCTTGGCCATACATCTAGAACACGGTGAAACAGAAACGAGTCGTAAAGTGACTTTTCAAGGAATAGGCCCAAGAAGCAACCATCTTGTGACAGCCCTTGGCCGCCAAAACCTTCAATATCACCTCGCCTTAGACGCCTAAGATTTTCGATGAAATCTCCTACTCTCAAAGATCAAGAACTTTCTCCTCTCATGCGCCAGTATCAGACCGTCAAGGCGCAACATCCTGAAGCCATCTTGTTTTTTCGAGTTGGGGATTTTTATGAAATGTTCTTCGAAGACGCCGAAGAAGCCTCAGGAATCTTAGGTATCGTACTGACTGCTCGAGGAAAAGCCAAAGGAACCTCTATCCCGCTTTGTGGTGTGCCTCATCACACATCCACCGGATATATTGCCAAACTTCTCAAAGCAGGGAAAATCGTGGCACTGTGCGAGCAAGTTGAAGATCCCAAAATGGCAAAAGGACTCGTTCGACGTGAGGTTGTCCGTGTCTATACTCCAGGAACATTATATGATGATGAACTCCTTCCAGCTCGGGAAGCCAACTATATCTCCTCTATTTTCTACCTCTCAGACAAATCTGTAGAACAACCTTTAAAAGAATCACATGCCGGGTTAGCGACATTGGATGTTTCGACAGGAGAGTTTTGGATTTCCGAAACGCCGAGGGATAGTTCCCTTCAGGTTCTTGTTGATGAATTGATTCGTATCGACCCGAAAGAAGTTATTTTTCCCAATTCACTCTATGATGAACTTTCGGAGCGTCTCCATACATTGGCGATTACTCGGCTCGTGCCTCGTGATCTTACAGACTTTGAGTTGGAGCTCAGCAAGACAAGGCTCTCCACGACGTTTCAGGTCACAGAAATCCAGAGCCTTGAACTTTCCGGTCTAACCGTTGGGATACAAGCTTGCGGAGGGTTGTTACAGTATCTGACCGACACTCAACCAACCTTGGCCCATTCTCATCTGCGCCGCCCTTGGGTTCGTCTGCTTGAACAAGAAATGCAATTGGACCAGTCCACACTTCGAAACTTAGAAATTTTGAAACCCGTCTCTGAACAGCGACAGAGTCCTACCTTATTCAGCACATTGGATCAGACCCAAACTCCAATGGGGGCTCGGTTACTGCGTCAATGGGTAATCCGTCCTCTGACCCAGCTCTCCATGATTCAGTACCGCCAAGATGCCGTCAAAGAATTTGTTGAACACATCAGCCTGCGAATGTCGATTCGAGCCTATCTCAAATCTATAAAAGACTTAGAACGCTTGAATAGCCGGATTGCTCTGGCTGTCGCTAACCCCCGAGACCTCATGAGTCTCTATCATTCCTTAGAAAGCCTGCCGATCATCCACACATTCTTAGCCACATTTCAAGCTGATCTGCTTACGGCTATGTGTCGCTCATGGGATTCTCTCCAAGATGTCTCTTCTTGGATTTCCGACTCGATTGTGGAAAACCCACCTCTCTCAGCCAAAGAGGGAGGAATCATTCGAGAAAAGGTGAATGACGAACTTGACGAAATTCGCGTCCTATCCAAAGAAGGCACCCGGTTATTAGCCGAAATGGAAGCCAGAGAGCGGACCAGAACGGGGATTGACTCTCTCAAGGTCAAATTCAATCAGGTGTTTGGCTATTACATTGAGGTCACCAAAGCCAACACATCCCGCGTGCCTGCGGACTATGAACGGAAGCAGACTCTTGTCAATGCGGAACGTTTTACCACAAAAGAACTGCGTGATCTTGAAGGTCAGCTTTCCACGGCTGATCAGAAAATGAAACATCTGGAGTTTGATTTATTTGTTGACCTTCGCCATCGCATCGCTTCTGCAGCCGCTCGACTTCAAGCCATGGCCCATCATTTAGCCATACTCGATGTCTGCACGAGTCTCGCGGAAGCTGCAACACTCAACCGCTACAGTCAACCAACAGTGTATGAAGGCGGCACGATTCAAATAACAGAAGGGCGGCATCCCGTCATTGAACATCTCCAAATTGGCGAGGGGTTTATTGCCAATGACGCGACTCTCGATCTAGACACCAACCGTCTTCTATTAATCACCGGCCCCAATATGGCAGGAAAAAGCACTTACCTCCGGCAAGTGGCACTTATTGTCCTGATGGCACAAATGGGGAGTTTTGTACCAGCCGAGTCAGCAAGGATTGGTTTGGTCGATCGAATTTTTACCCGTGTTGGTGCTGCGGATGATCTGAGTGCGGGGCAAAGCACCTTTATGATGGAAATGAGTGAAACGGCCAAGATTTTACAATCCGCCACTTCACGAAGCCTCTTATTGTTGGATGAGGTGGGAAGAGGGACCAGCACTTATGACGGGCTGAGCATCGCCTGGGCGTTAGTAGAATATATTCTTGATCGAGGCAACCTTGGAGCCAGAACCCTCTTTGCCACTCATTACCACGAAATGACTCAATTGGAATCTCAAAGAGAAGGGATCAAAAATTACACCGTACAGGTACAAGAAAAAGGACAGGATGTCTTATTTTTAAGAAAAATTATACTTGGGAAAGCCGATCGAAGTTATGGTATTCAAGTGGCTAAACTGGCTGGAATTCCAGGGCCTGTACTCCACCGTGCCAAGAACATTCTTGAGCAACTTGAACAAGACCAAGCTTCGCCAAATCTTTCAGATATTGAACCGGATGACAAGCACCCTTTGCAAACAGATCTTCTTTCTCCACACCCTCATATAATTTTAGAAGAAGTCAAACAGATGGACTTATTTTCCATGACACCCCTTGAAGCCCTCAATCACCTGGCCGACTTTAAGGCTCGCCTCGAGAATGATAGAAATGCATAAAAAGAAAGGCCTACGTATAAGCGTAGGCCTTCCCTTGGAACTCAATGATCTAGATATCTAGAATATTACTTTTCTGGATCCCAGACACCCTCTCCTTGATCGGAATATGGAATGACACCGGCAACAGCTGGTCCGCCGGGAATCATCACATCATACGTCATCTTTCGATTTTGTGGCCAACTCCCTTCGGCAATTGCTTTAGCTACAGGAGTCGTTCTCAAGCTGTGAATGCTTCGAGGTTTATCTGGCGTTCCGGCAATCTCATCAACACTCTTCGCAGAAAGAATGACTCTCTTATTCTGTTCTTTTTCTTGAACCACAATTTCTACTACCCCGTAGTTTGATGGCTTTGTCCCTGTCATGACAGCTTGGCTATGAGAATCTTTTCCTGCTGCTTTTAATACATCCATGACTTTGTCATCTGCAGGATAGAACTTGATACTTTTACCAGGAAAATACTTTTGCCAATAGTATCCGCTTTCGGCATTGCCGCCAAATACGGCGACATTGATCCACACCGCTTTATCATACGGATCAACCACTGCAACTCGGCCACGAAGCGTCGTCGGCTTGCTGAGATCGCCCCACTCAAACCGTTCTTGGAATGCCTCGATTGCCATTGCACTGGAGGCCATTGTGCCTACGAGCGCCATGGCTCCAACAAGGGCCCATCCTTTCATCTTAGCACCTTTCATAATGGCTTCCCTCCTCGACTTTTAAAGTTGTATGTCATTTTTATGAATGAGTAAAACTTTTCTTTAGTTGTCCAATACTTTAAAGCCTGTCACGGTATGACCGCTCACTTGGACTTCCATGGCGACAAAGTCTTGAGCAGCTTTGGTGATCTGGTCCATGAGGGCTTTGTCTTTGACAGCTAGTCTGACAGTAGTTTGTGGAGTATACCATCCGGAGTACGGGTTGTTCTTTTCCGTACCACCTTGATACCCCCAACCACAACAGGAAACGAGAGGATCCGGCAATGTTTGAATACGATCATCAGAGGCCCGGCCAGGAGGGTCACCGACTTCAGCGGGTTCAGAGGTATTCCAATACTGAATACCAAACATGATTTCGCCTTCAGGATTGTCTGCCCAATGTCCAAAGACTCTGCCTTTAAAACTTGTGGCAGGTACGCCTTTGTAGGAAATTTCACCTTGGCTGGTGGGCTGGTCTCCCTTGGCTTTTGGATTTCCAGCAGCGGGGCCTTTTTGAGCGTAAACTGCTCCGGCCATGCCCATGCTCAGCAGTCCAAACGCACAGAGAGCTACCATCGCCCGTCGTAGAGATGACTTGTTCATCTGCTCCCTCCTTACAGTGTTAGAATGACAAAAATGAAAAAACAACTTGTTGACTTTTCTATTTTCTCTCTACTTCTCAACTATTATTTTTAAAAAACTTGCTTATTAATTTCTCGTGATAACAACTCTTGGTCAGAGGAGGGACAATGCTACTGATCCAAGGCATCGTTGTCAAGCAATTTACGGCCTACTTTTTTAGGCTTATTCACGTTTTGCGACAAATCTTCTAGGTATTTGACCTAGGGCGGTGACTACAAAGTCCCTTTGGCCTAATAATTGTTGGCTTATTTGACGGATTTGATCAGGAGAAATTCGATCAATGGCTTTGACAATCTCCTGTAGAGTTACATGCCGACCTTGATACAGCTCATCTTTCGCCAGTTTGTTCATCCGCCCATAGGTGCCTTCTAAACCCAACATTAAATTACCTTTCAATTGGGTTTTGGTCCGCTCCAATTCTTTCATTGATACCAACCGCCGGCACAATTTCTTGGCTTCTTTGGTAACTTGGTCAATGACGGCTCCTAATTCCGAAGGCCGCGTGGCCGCATAGACAGTTAAGGTCCCGCCGTCTACGAAACTAGATAGATGGGAATAAATTGTATAAGCCAATCCCCGTTTTTCCCGGACTTCCTGGAACAACCGAGAACTCACACCCCCTCCTAATATCGTGTTCAGAACATGAGCGGCATATCGATCAGGGTGCCCGATTGGAAGCCCTTTAAACCCGACGCACAGATGCACTTGCTCCAAGGGTTTGTGATGAAAACTTTGACGCGTTGGTGGGTCATGAGGCCAAGGATGCCCCCCATTTCTTTTTGAAGCCTTCAAAGCCCCCTGCCATTGGCCAAAATATTCGTTGGCTTGGTCTAGTAACTGAGGAAATGAAAAATTTCCTGCAACTGCTAGGATCGTATTTTCGGGTCGGTAATGTTTGCGTTTGTATTGCAAAAGGCTGCGGCGTTCCAGGTGGCGCATCGCTCGAGCTGTCCCCAAAATGGGACGCCCAACAGGGTGGTTGCCTAGAATATCTTTCGCATGTAACTCATGAATATAGTCCTCAGGGTCATCTTGAACCGTTCGGATTTCTTCAAGCACAATTTGTTTTTCTTTTTCAATATCTCTTACCCCAAAACGCGAATGATGGAACAGGTCGGCTAGGAGATCAAACGCCGCACCCATCTGCTGATCCAACACTTTGACATAAAAGGCTGTGGCCTCATGTGTGGTAAAGGCATTCATTTCTCCGCCCAGCGCATCAATCTCATTAGAAATTTGTGAAGCCGTGCGATGGCTCGTACCTTTGAACATCATGTGTTCAATAAAATGCGAGAGGCCTTCCTCTCCTTTTTCCTCATATCGGCTCCCCACATTCGCCCACACGCCCAAGGCGACGGATCTCAATGAGGACATCCGTTCGAGTACAACCCGAACTCCGTTATCTAGCACAACTTTTTTATACACGATGCTATCAGGAAGGTTAGGCTGAGGCTTGCTCTCCCCCAGCTTGTTCGGCCATGGCTTCTTTTCGGCTTAGGCGAATTTTGCCCTGCCGGTCAATTTCCAGGACTTTGACCAAAATTTGTTCGCCTTCAGACACTTCATCTGAGACCGATTGCACACGATGGGGAGCTAATTGTGAGATATGGACAAGCCCGTCGGTATTTGGAAGGATTTCCACAAAGGCGCCAAAATCCATAATTTTTCTGACGGTCCCTAAATAAATTTTGCCAAGCTCGACTTCTTCAACCAACCCATTCACCATATCCATGGCTTTTTGGGCAGAAGCCTCATCCACAGCGGCAATCGTCACAATTCCAGAATCGTCCACATTCATTTTCACACCACATTCCGCAATAATGCCGCGAATCACTTTTCCTCCTGGACCAATGATGTCCCGAATCTTATCCTGTTTAATTTGAATGGTACTGATTCTCGGAGCATAGGCTGCTAATTCGGTTCGGGGGGTGTGAAGGCATTCTTCCATTTTCTCTAAGATCGTCAGTCGGCCTTCTCGCGCTTGCCCCAACGCCTGCCGCATGAGGGCTGAAGTGACACCGCCAATCTTAATATCCATTTGCAAGGCAGTCACGCCATCTTTGGTTCCAGCAACTTTAAAATCCATGTCGCCCAAATGATCTTCCATGCCCAAAATATCAGAGAGAATAGCGACTTGGTCATCCTCTTTAATGAGTCCCATAGCAATCCCAGCGACAGGGGCCTTGATTGGAGCCGCCGCATCCATCAGCGCCAAGGTTCCACTACAAATTGTCGCCATAGAAGAGGAGCCATTCGATTCCAATACCTCGGAAACAATGCGGATTGTATAAGGGAAAGCCTCCTTTTCAGGTAACACAGCGCTCAAGGCCCGTTCAGCCAATTTTCCATGCCCCACTTCTCGCCGACCAGGTCCACGCAACATTTTGGCTTCCCCCACGCTGAACGGAGGGAAATTATAATGGAGCATAAAGGAACGCGAGTATTCGCCCTCCAGGGCATCAATGCGTTGTTCATCATCCGATGTTCCTAAGGTCACCACCCCTAAACTCTGCGTTTCTCCACGCGTGAATAGGGCTGAACCATGCGTCCGCGGCAAAATCCCTACTTCACAATTTATGGAACGGATATCAGCTAACCCTCTCCCATCTGCACGAACTTTTTTCTCCAAAATCATCCGGCGGACTTCAGAGTACTCTAGTCCATGAAAAACTTTTTTCACCTGAGCCTTTCGCTCATCATCTTCACCAGCAACTGCTTCGATTGCTTCCTGGCGAATTTGATCAAACCGTTCCTGCCGTTCCGCTTTTCCAGGGATATACATCGCTTCACAAATTGCCGAAGCCGCCTGCGCTCGAACCGCTTTTTCCACTTCGGCATCCAAGGGTTCTACTTCAAATGTCCGTTTGGATTTCCCAGCTTTTTCCTGTAATTCGCTGATCTTGCTGATGATTTTTTTGATTTCCGCATGGGCATATTCAATCGCATCGATCATTGTGTCTTCTGACAGTCCACTAGCTCCCGCTTCCACCATCATCACCGCATCACTCGTGCCAGCTACAACTAAATTCAATTCGCTTGAATCTAAGGCTTTACGATCTGGGTTCACGACAAATTGGCCATTCACCCGGCCAACTCTGACCGAGGCCAACGGCCCTGCACAGGGGATATCAGAGACAGCCAGGGCAGCGGAAGCGGCAACGATCCCCACCACATCCGAAGACATGGTTTGATCGATGGAAAGCACGGTCACAATGATTTGGGTTTCATAGTAAAATCCATCCGGCATCAGCGGCCGAATCGGGCGGTCAATAAGACGGCTGGTCAACACCTCTTTTTCACTGGGCGCTCCTTCACGACGAAAAAACCCGCCTGGGATTTTCCCTGCGGCATAGGTTTTTTCCTGGTAATTGACGGTCAGGGGGATAAAGTCAGCATCTGGCTTGAGCGTTTTTGAAGACACCGCTGTGGCTAACACGACCGTATCGGCATAGGTCGCCAACACTGACCCATCAGCTTGCTTGGCCATACGGCCAGTTTCTAAACGAAGCGGACGACCACCAACTTCCATTTCAACGACATGAATCATGGTTTAACCTTTCTCAATCCTAAATGCTCTATTTTGATAGTATGTTGTGGTTTCCTACTTCAGGGTCTGTGGAAAAAGCCGCCAGCGGCGTTCTCACCATTGTTCCATGCTCACGTAGCACCCGTACGCTCCGCGCGCAAAAATAGCTGCGGCCTTCCCTTCGACAAGCTCAGGGCAGGACTGGACGGACGTTTTTGAACAGACCCGAGGCCTCTACCATGTTGCATTGCAGAGACCAAATTTGGCCGTTGATCTCATCATTATTCAACAATCCCCTTCACAAAAAATGTAGAGGCCTTCCTCTATGACCATGTAAGTCAAGCATGGTTGTTTTAAATTACACCCATCTCATCTTATCGAATGCCACAGCCACGAACTATTTTCGAATGCCTAATGCGGCTATCACCGATTGATACTTCCTTTCATCCCTACGCCGCAAATAATCTAATAACTTACGTCTTTTGCTGACCATTTTCAGGAGGCCGCGTCGGGAATGATGATCCTTTTTATGCGTTTTAAAATGGTCTGTGAGACTTGTAATCCGCTTCGTTAATATCGAAATCTGAACTTCCGAAGAACCAGTATCTCGCTCATGAATGCGCTGCGATTCCACCGCAGCCGTTTTCTCTTCTTTGGTCAATGCCATAATGCCTCCTTCAGAATTTTTTACTTGGCTGAGCCGACAGCCGTATTTCCATGACAACTCATGAATGTGAATCTTTCCTTCTCGCCCTCATCCGTTTAACCCAGGACAGTATCCAGCACGAGCATTGGTCCGCTCTGCCCGGATTGCAGGGAAGGCCCTTTACCTAAAGCTAATAACACTCCATCTTGGCTTTTAACACGAACGCGCGAGCCTTCGGCCGAAGTTCTGTGCAGTAGGTTCTCTTTCGCCCATTCAACACGAGTCCAAGGAATGGCGTTCCCATGAAGCACTTTACGAGCATCATGTGCATTCACTTCCACTGCGGGGAACTCTTTTAATACCCGGTCAAGGCTCCACCATGCGCTATCTAGTTGCGAAAAGGCAACCTCGTCCCTCAGGCAATCCATGCCGACAGCCTGATTCACATGCAAAGGCCCCACTCTTGTGCGTTGTAACCTTTTCAAATGGCCGCCCACACCCAAGCGTTCTCCAATATCCTCACATAACGTTCGAACATATGTTCCTTTGGAACAGACAACACGAAAACTGACGTCAGGTAAGGCGATCCCTTGGATTTCTATATCATGGATCACAACGGTCTTCGCCCGGCGTTCAACGACCTGCCCCTTTCGCGCTTTTTTGTACAAGGACTGTCCATCGATTTTCACCGCTGAATACATCGGGGGGACTTGTTGGATGGGGCCGTGAAAGTCCATGAATACGGCACGAATTTGCTCTTCGGAGACCGTCTCCCATGACTTTTCTTCTAGAACCACACCCCACGCATCTTGCGTATCTGTCTTTTGCCCGAATTGCAGAACTGCAGAATACTCCTTGTCCCAATCAACCAGAAATTGGGCAATCTTCGTTCCCTTTCCAATCAACACGGGTAAGACTCCGGTTGCATGCGGATCTAAGGTCCCAGCATGGCCAACTTTCTGTATACCTAAAACCGTGCGCACCCGTTTGACAACATCATGCGAGGTCCACCCATCGGGTTTATCGACAACTAGTACTCCATGGAGGGAACTTGGCACCAGCCTATCTTCAATATCGGAATGGTCAAGAGAGGGGGCCAGGAGTGTCATGAATACTGAACTCTATTGAGGTTGAGGCGTTTGGGAGGGTACATCTGATTCATCGTCAGTCTCATGGGGAATAGAATCGAGAATCTTTTCCATTCGGTTCGCATATTCAGCACTGGTATCACGATAAAACACAATTTCAGGCGTATAGCGTAAATGCAAACGTCTTCCAACTTCTTTTCGAATAAAACCCACGGCGCTTTTCAGACCTGGAGCCGTCTGCTGCTCAAAATGAGCAGTATCTAACGTCGTCACGTAAACCCGAGCAATCTTAAGATCCGCGGTCATCGTAACATCAGTCACCGTCACAAATTGGACCCGCGGATCCTTAATTTTTCGTGAAAGAATTTCAGCGACTTCCATCCGAATTTGATCTGCCACCCGTGAAGCACGACTAATAGTTGATTTTGACATGATAACAAGGGGGTTAGAAGCCTTATAACAATTCAATCTGTGACCGCAAGAGTTGGAGCGATGGATTCGCTTGGATTTCGTTCAACACCTGATCTAATGTCTGATTGACTCGCGTCGTCTCATTCGCCACCGACGCAATCCCTATAAACGCTTTTTGCCAGAGATGACTTTCGTCTATTTCAGCAATAGAAATATTGAATCGATTCTGAAGCCTCGTCTTTAAACTGACAAGAATTTTTCGTTTGCCTTTGAGCGATTGGGCATCAGGGAAATGAAGCTCCACGGTACAGACCCCTACAATCATTCCCATTTCAGACACCTCGTGACGATCTCAATCCTACAATTTCGCGGCTTCCTCCTCCACTACATACGCTTCCAAAACATCACCAAGCTTCAAATCATTAAAATTTTCGACCCCAATTCCACATTCATACCCTTGCTGTACTTCACGGGCATCGTCCTTAAAACGGCGCAATGACCCAATTTTTCCTTCGTACACAGTGACTTGATCTCGTACGACACGTACCTTCGTATTGGTTCGTGATATGATCCCGTCACTCACATAACAACCTGCGATGGTTCCCATCTTCGGCACTGAAAACAGTTGGCGAACTTCAGCATGACCGACAATACGTTCTTTAACTGTAGGAGCCAACAGGCCTTCAGCAGCAGAACGAATATCATCAAGTACATTATAAATAATAGTGTAGAGACGGATCTCTACGCCTTCACGTTCGGCAATATTGGCAGCTTTGGAATCCGGACGAACATGAAAACCAATAATAATGGCTTTTGACGCAGCAGCCAGCAAAACATCCGATTCGTTAATACCACCAACTCCACTATGAATGACTTTCAATTTCACAGCCTCGGTTGAAATCTTTTGCAGGGCATCACCTAAGGCGCCCACCGATCCCTGCACATCAGCTTTGATGAGCACTGGTAATTCTTTGATTTCGCCATCTTGCGTTTCCGCATACAAATCATCCAAGGTCATCCGTGACGAAGTGGTAAAACTCATATCTTTTTGCTTCTGCACTCGTGCTTCCGCAATAGCCCTGGCAGCCCGTTCATCCTTGACCACAATCAATTGATCTCCAGCTTCCGGCACCCCCAAAAGACCAATCACTTCAACGGGCGTGGAAGGACCAGCTTCTTTTAGACGTGCTCCTTTGTCCGATGTCAGCCCTCTGACACGTCCACTTACCGAACCGACAACAAACGTCTCACCGACTTTCAACGTTCCACCCTGAACTAATACTGTAACGACCGGGCCGCGCCCCTTATCTAGCTTGGCCTCTAAGACAACGCCGCGGGCAGAACAAGCAACATCGGCTTTTAATTCCATCACCTCAGCTTGAAGCGACAACATATCAAGCAGACTATCTAAACCTCGACCTTCTTTGGCTGAGACCTCCACAAAAATGGTTTGCCCTCCCCATGATTCCGGAAGCAGCCCATATTCCGCCAATCCTTGCTTGACTCGATCAGGGTTGGCCCCAGGCAAATCAATCTTATTCACGGCCACGATGATAGGCACATTCGCAGCTTGCGCATGATTGACAGCTTCAATGGTTTGCGGCATCGGGCCATCATCTGCAGCTACCACCAGGACAACAATATCGGTGACCTGAGCCCCACGAGCTCGCATCCCGGTAAAGGCTTCATGTCCAGGAGTATCCAAGAACGTCACGCCTCGGTCGCCCACTTTCACAAATGATGCCCCAATATGTTGAGTGATCCCTCCAGCTTCTCGATCCGTCACTTGGGTTTTTCTGATCGCATCCAACAAGGACGTTTTTCCATGATCAACGTGCCCCATGACGGTGACCACCGGGAACCGAGGCTCCAACTTTTCTTTGCCACTTGGCTCTAAAATGTCCTCTAAAAGGGCCTCCCCCTCCTTCGGGACAACGGCTTCAACCGCAATGCCATATTCCTCCGCAATCAACACACCCGCATCAAGGTCCATGGGTTGATTCAGATTTTTTACAATGTTGAGATCCATAAGTTTCCGAATGATTTCGGTGGGTTTTTGGCCTAAAAGCTCGGCAAAGTCTTTAACGGAGAGACCCGCCGTGGCTTTGATCACTTTTTTACGAGGCTTGGTCGTTTCACCAGCCGAGGCCGGTTGGATTTGGCGAGATCGTTCTTCTCGACGAAGCGTTGGGAGAGGACGAAGATCTTGCCATACTGCCGCGTCTTCAAACCTGGCAGCAAACATTTCTTCATTTTTCAGCCGAGGTCCTTTTTTGCCTTTTTTTATCTTCTCATCTGGTAAAGTTTCCCGGCCAGGAGAACCACCTTTTTTGTCTGCCTTCGCTTCACCATGCTTTTCTCGATGAGATGGTTTCCCGGGAAGAGGAATGTTTGTCTGCGCTTGATCCGGCGACAGAGTCGCCTCCGACATGCTCTGATCCGCTGCCGGAACATCAGATGGTGTGGAGGGGGGTTCAGACGTCACATCTCCTAAGGCCGCCTCTCCAACCGTTACAGTCTCTTCGGCCTGAGAGACTACGTCCGTCAGGACAGCATCTTCTGTCTTTTCATCTTGTATTGAAGAAGTTTCTTGGACATCTTCAGGCGGCTCAACTTCCGTTTTTTTCTTTTTAATGAGGATATGTTTCTTCCCAGGCTTCTTAGTTTCAGAGGTTGGAGGAGCCGTGTCAGCCTTGGCAGAAGCTGCGCCATCTTTTTTCTGACGGCGCGCGCCCGTCTTTTTAGTCCCTGTCGCCTTGGACAAGGATCCTATGGGCACAGCACCTTTCGGAGCCTCCACCTTGCCTTGCAGCACATCAATCGCCCAGCGGGCCGCATCATCTTCTACCGCATTACTATGCGACGTCACTTGAATACCCAAACGCACCAATTCGGGAATCACGAGGCGACTCTCCATTCCAAGTTTCTTTGCTATCTCATGAACTCGCATGCCGCCCCTTTACGATGGCTAAGATTCCTCTGGAAGACTCTCTTTGGTGTCAACTAGTTTTGCATCCTCAACGGCTCCGTCATCAGCTTGACTAGTCCCTTCATCTGCCGCAGTCCCTTCTTCAGTCGATCCTTCAGTAAGACTGGCGGTTTCTTCTGCCAATGCCGCTTTGATTTCCTGATCTCGCTCCAATTTTTCCTTCTCATATTCGGTCGAGCTAATAATGTCAATCTTCCAACCGGTGAGTTTTGCTGCAAGTCGCACGTTTTGCCCATTTTTCCCAATGGCTAACGAGAGTTGAGAATCTGCAACCACGACGAGCGCCGACTTTTTTTGTTCATCGATGCCGACTTTTTCAATCGATGCAGGATTGAGGGCCTCCCCGATAAAGACGCGCGGATCATCCGTCCATGGAATAATATCGATTTTTTCACCACGCAATTCGCGGACTATGGCTTGAACCCGTGAACCTTTCACACCCACACAGGCTCCGACAGGATCGACAGCCTTGTCTCGCGAGGCCACCGAAATTTTTGTTCGGTCTCCAGGTTCACGAACCACATTTTTAATCTCCACAATTTTTTCTGAAATTTCCGGCACTTCCAGGCCAAACAATTTCACAACAAACTGTGGATGCGCTCTCGACAAGATGACTTGAACGTCTTTCGGTGTACGGCGAACTTCGAGGAGCAACGCACGAACACGGTCTCCGCGACGATGGGCCTCTCGCGGAATCTGCTCCTGAACAGGAAGAAGCGCCTCTGTTTTTCCGATATCAACCAAGTAATTACGGCGTTCTTGCCCTAAAATGACTCCATGCACTAATTCATTTTCTTTTTTTGAAAACTCCCGTTCAATGGACTCCCATTCTGCTTCCCGGACTTTTTGGCAAATCACTTGCTTCGCTGCTTGTGCTGCAATCCGCCCAAAATCCTCCATCTCAATGAGAGAGCCAATTTCATCGCCCATTTCGGCCTCATCATCAATTTTTCGAGCTTCTTCGAGAGATATTTCAGTCTTGTCGTCAATGACCTTTTCAGCAATCGTTTTCTTACTCACAATGGAGATTTCCCCAGAGTCCGTGTCAATGTCGACCTGGATATTATCCCCTTGTCCAAAGCGCTTTTTGGCTGCAGTCAACAGGGCCGATTCCAAGGCCGCAAGGACTTTCTCCTTTTCAATACCTTTTTCTCGACCAATTTGATCGATGACCGTCATGAGCTCACTTTTCATGATTGTTCCTCGCAACTCACCATAGGAACAGCCCACCACAATCCAGGGCCGTTTGCACCACTGTTACCATGTCTAAAATTCCACCTCAATTTTTGCCTTGACAACCTGAGGCCAAACCACCGAATGCTCGATCAGTGTTTTGTTCCGATCATCCACTAAATGTATGCCTGTCTCGGTTACAGCCGTTAACCGTCCAACAAGGGTAGCTTGCTCCGTATCGGTCTGAACAGTTACCCGAAGCCGTTGTCCTTGAACGCGTTGAAAATCTCTCGGAACTTTCAGTACCCGATCCAACCCAGGTGAGGAGACCTCAAATCGACAAATCGGCCCTGAGGGTTGAGTAATCTCCCAAGTCCTACGAAGTGATTGGTGGAATCGCTCACAATCGTCAATCCCCAAACCACCATCTTTATCAAGCGTCAGACGAACGAAAGGATTGCTAGGTTTTCCGGTCCATTGCACATCAAGAATTTCGACACCCAATGCCAGAGCAATTGGATCACCAACTTGGCGAATAACTTGACTCAGGTTCTCTGTCACGAGGGCTACCATAGACGCCGACCTCACAGGAAGACAAGCGGCTACAGTTATAGGCCAAAAAAAAGTGGGCTCACGCCCACTCAACACTCACCACAGTAGCACTTTCTCAGTTCAAAGGCAAGATAAGGAGATCGGTCATTTTTGCCCAGTCTCAACCCCATTTCCTCCAAGGTCTCTCACAAACCCGTACAGGCGACATAGGCATAAGACTACCCCCATGATAGACTAATTTTTATGCAGAAAAGACGACATTTCCTTGATTGTAGCTAGAGAGGAATTTAGCAGATGCCCACGATCATTTCTGTGGCTTCGGGTAAGGGCGGAGTCGGTAAAAGTATGGTGGTCAGCAACCTCGGACTTCTGTTGGCCCGAAAGGGTCATCGCGTGATTCTCGTTGACATGGATATTGGAGGAGCTAATCTCCACATTCTCTTTGGAATGTTTCATCCTCCTTCAACCCTTACCGACTTCTTTGCAAACCGGGCAACGAACCTTGAAGATATTGCCCATCCACTGGCCAGTCCCTTGGCTCTCCGGCTTATTCCGGGCACAGGGGAAACACTCGTGACGGCTAACCTGCAATATGCCAAGAAAAAACGTCTTATTCGACATCTCAAAAAACTCGATGCCGATATCGTCCTAGTCGATGTCGGAGCCGGCACGAGTTACCACACCTTAGACTTTTTTCTCCTTGCGGATTACTTTTTAGCAGTTGCGACACCAGATCCAACTTCCGTATTGGATCTCTATCGATTTATCAAATTAGCAGCGATCCGAAAAGTGCTTTCCGCATTTTTGGCTCGTGATCCCATTGCTGAAGCGCTTCTCAATAAAAACTTTCACAGCATCACGGCAGTGTTAGAAGCTGTGGGACGTACAAGCGAATCCGGCGTCGCACTAGCACAGCAAGCACTCCAGGGATTTCAGCCCGCGTTAATTTTAAATCGCATGGCAGACAAATCCCGCATCAACACGCTGCACTTGCAACATTTGCTCAAACAATATGTGGGAACCGACTTGTCTGTTCTTGGCAATATCCCTGAGGACCCCCAGGTGCAGCAGTCCATCTTAAAATACTTGCCCATCGTGGAATTCTCTCCCACTGCGCCGGCCACCTTGGCGTTTGATCAAGTATGCGAAAATGTCTTGAAACTGATCATGCCACAGAAGAGTTTCGAAGAGAGTCTTGAAGAACCGAGGAAATTACGAGCCTAGGGCATTTCGAAATCTTCGGACATCTCAATAAGGACATCAAGACGGGTCCGAAGGCAGTAAGTTACGAATCGCATTTGAGAGGGACTTAAGCGTCATCGAGACACTTTCTAACTCAGCGCCTTTTTTCTGCAACTCTGATTGCATGGTGGAGACTTTATTCACCAATCGATTATGTTCTTTAGAAACTTTTGTAAAATCTTCCAATGATTTTTCCAGCTGCTTGACCTTTTTCTCCAAGCCACTACGAGCTTTCTCAGTGGATTCTGCCTCCCCCTTCAAGGTCGCTAATTCTGTATTTAAAGAATCAACCATGTTTTCAGCAGATTGCAAATTTCGCTGGGCATCAGTTTTATCTTCTTCGCTTTCTAGAAATTGTTGGTTAAGCCGATCAATGACACCTGCCCATTCACGAGCCACCCCACCCAGGGAATCTGGTACGGCCGCAAGGGATGATTCCTTCCCCAACCGCGCCACCGCTTGCTGAACCCAATCAATAAATAAGGTTGCCTCACGAAAATTCAAGTCTACCGGTGCGGAAGGCTCCGCAGATGAAGACGAGACATCGGCACGCGGTTCTGGCTCAGGAGATGGCGGGGGAGGAGCGTCTTTTGACGATGTACTGACGGAAGATTCACTATGAAACTGTTGTAGTAGGACCGCCACACAATGTCGACAAAATGGCTGTTCTGATGATGGACAGGAACATTTTGTCGACAACGTCCCACCACGTAACTTAATCGTTTGCGAATAGACGCCGTAGGTACCATTGACTTCGGCCACCACTTGCGTACCATTGGCTTCTAAGATATTGACGCGCTGATCAGAAAAGTACTGATTCCCTATTTTAAAGACTTGCCCCCCAACAACAGACTGGACCATATCAGGATCCAATTGGCCAAGTTCTTGTGCAGAACATGAAATTCGGTTTCTCATATCACCCTCACATTAAGAGATAGGAATATATCAATCTTCATGAACGAATCAAGGGGAATATTTCAAAAACAAATTGTACCGAGAATGAACGTAAGAGCCAACCTTTTGAAGCTTTTCTTTTATAATCTTGATTTCTAATGTTACAGACACAAGCAAGATCCAAAATCTTACCTAAGACAAACGCTCCAACGCTAGCGCGACGAAAAGGGTCAGACTCGATTAAATTGACAGGCGACTAAATTTAATCGAGTCTGACCCCTTATTAAGAGGAAGGGTATAAGCTAATTCTGGTGAGCCGCGAGCGGCTCGAACGCTCGACCCTCGCCTTAAAAGGGCGATGCTCTACCAACTGAGCTAGCGGCTCACCGAAAACGATGCTAACAATGGTCCTAATCGTTGTCAAACAACAGCTGAAAAACCATGTTGAGAGAAATTATTTGGAACGAGCACGCATGAAAGGATTTCGAAGAACGATGGTTTCTTCCCGTCTAGAGCCTGTTGAAATCATGGCAATAGGACAGGACACGAGTTCTTTGACACGCGCTAAATACTTTTTAGCGGCAGGCGGCAACGCTCGATAGGATGTCACCCCGGTGGTATCGGTTGTCCAGCCTGGCCAACGTTCGTAAACCGGCCTACAATTCTCCAGCACTTCTAGATCAGCCGGCATTTCCCGATACAACTTTCCTTGATAACGATAGCCCGTACAGATCTTCAACTCCTGGCAACCATCCAGCACATCCAGTTTCGTCATCGCCAAAGACGTTAAGCCATTCACTCGCACGGCATACCGTAATAACACCACATCAAGCCAGCCACATCGTCGCGCTCGTCCCGTCGTCGCTCCATACTCATTACCTCGTTTCATAAGTTGGGTGCCCATGGCATCTTCTAACTCTGTGGGGAATGGCCCACCACCCACTCGAGTGGTATAGGCCTTGGTCACACCTAACACCGCCGAAATATTAGTAGGTCCCACTCCTGTCCCAGTGCAGGCGCCCCCCGAACATGAGCTCGACGATGTCACATAGGGATATGTCCCAAAATCGACATCTAGATGCGTGCCTTGAGCTCCCTCGAACAACACTTGTTTTCCACTGGCAAATACGCGATCAAGGAGCAAAGGTACATCAGCAATATGAGGCCGCAAACGTTCTCCGTAAGCCTGGTATTCTTTAAAGATGGATTGCACGGTGAATCCCTTGGCATGATAGATACGCCGCAAAAACGCATTAATCTCCACTAAATTTTCCTGGATTTTTTTCTTCAAGATATCAGGATTCAGCAGATCACCCATGCGGATACCCACACGGGCCATTTTATCCACATACGCCGGACCGATACCCCGACCGGTGGTCCCAATTCGGCGGGCACCCTTCGCTTTCTCTGCCGCCTTATCAATGGCTTTATGATAGGGCATGATGACATGAGCTCGTTGACAAATGAGAAATCGCTTGCCAACCACAATGCCCTTTTCCTTCAACCCATCGAGCTCACCGATTAACCCTCCAGGATCGATCGCGACGCCATTACCCAAAACACACAATTTTCCGCGATAGAGCACCCCTGAAGGAATCAGGTGGAAGATAAAAGTCCCTTTGTCAGTAATGACCGTATGTCCGGCATTCGACCCGCCCTGATAACGGACAATCACATCCGCATCTCTGGCAAGCAGGTCAACAATCTTGCCTTTCCCTTCATCACCCCACTGTGAACCAACCACGACGAGCGCCGACATGGGCACCTCCACGCAATCATAATTATCCGGGCACAAAAAAGCTCTGACGACGACTAAGCCAGAGCGCGACCGTTTCATCGTAGGTCGCATGTTGCAAATTGTCAACGACGAAATGCACGGCAACACAACCGGCCTGTTTCTTGACCACATGCAAAACGCGTGATAGCATCATCTTCGGTATGGGGCTGTGGCGCAGTTGGGAGCGCGCGTGAATGGCATTCACGAGGTCGCCGGTTCAATCCCGGCCAGCTCCACCAACCTTCCTTATTCTTACGGTTTTCTGACATTCATCCCCGACAGGAGAGAGTCAGTATCATCGGCCTATTGCCGAAACAGAGATTTGTGGTTTCACTATGCTGCATATTGAACGCCTCACAAAAACCTTTCCGACGAAGCCTTTATTTTTAGAGGCCTCGGCACACCTGAAGCCTAATACTCGAGTAGGGTTAGTCGGACCAAACGGATCCGGAAAAACCTCGCTCTTACGTATGATCCTCAACGAGAACGATATCGAGAGTGGACGTATCCGAAAACGGCCGCATCTCCGCCTGGGCTATCTCCCGCAGGAATTAGAAACACTGCCTGGAAATACCATTTTAGATGCCACCCATCGCGATGAATTTCCGGAGTATGAGGCCAAACGCATTCTTTCTGGGCTTGGCTTTCAGGAAACAGACTGGGATAGAAAAATCAAAACCCTTTCCGGCGGATATCGCATGCGCGTGGCTTTGGCCTACCTTCTTTTGTCCGCTCCCGACGTCTTGATGTTGGACGAGCCCACCAACCACCTTGATAAACCTACACAACGATGGTTAGAAAACTTTCTCCTCAATTCACCATTCACGTTACTCATCATCAGCCACGACATTAAATTTCTCGACAAAATGGTGACGCACATCTGGGAAGTCCGCAATCACACCTTGCAAGAATATCGCGGCAACTACACCCGCTTCCAGAAACTCAAAGCTGAACGGGATGCGCAGGAAGAAGCGGCCGCCAACCGACAAGCTAAAGAAATTAATCGCGTCCAATCGTTTGTGGATCGATTTCGGTATCAAGCCAATAAAGCCACTCAAGTTCAATCGCGCATTAAACAACTGGAAAAGGTCAAGCGCATTGAATTACAGCGCGACGCAAAACGCCTCAAGTTCAAATTTCCTGAACCTCCCGCAAGCGGAAGAGAAGTCTTGGATCTACAAAATATTCACAAACGATATGGCGAAAAAATTGTCTACCAAGGATTAGATTTTTCCATTGAGCGAAGCCAACGTGTTGCGTTTGTGGGAGAAAACGGGGCCGGGAAATCAACACTCCTCAAAATGCTCGCTGGCGTTCTAGAGTTTGAAGAAGGCACACGAAATGTCGGGCACGGCGTCACCATCCATTATTTCGCGCAGCACCAAGCAGAAATTCTTCACCCTGAACATAGCATCTTAGACTCACTGGAGGAAGCCGCTCCTCTAGCCGAACGAAATTTTCTGCGTGGCCTGGCTGGCGCCTTTCTCTTTTCGGGCGATGATCAACACAAACCCATCAAAGCCTTGAGTGGAGGGGAAAGAAATCGTGTGGCCCTCGCCCGCATGCTGGTAGAACCAGCCAATACGTTGCTCTTGGATGAGCCGACCAATCACCTAGACCCTGCCTCGGTAGATATGCTGACGGACGCCCTTCTCCAATTCCCTGGCACAATCGTTTTTATCTCACATGACCCGACATTTCTTATGCGTGTGTCCACACGCGTTGTAGAAATTGATGAAGGCAAGGCCAGAGACTATATTGGAGACTATGAATACTATTGCTGGAAACGAGCCAAGGAACTGGAAGACGAAATTCCGCCCGAAGCCAAACCCGAAAAGAAAAAATCTAAGAAAAAGCAGAAAGCCAACAAGGTCAAACGCACTACCGAGCCGTTTACAAATGGAACCCCCACTGCAACCGGCGCACCCTCAACGACTCCATCTCGACGTGACCTCTCAAAAAGTATTGCCCGATTAGAAAAACAAGTGGCTAATGCAGAAAAAGAGATTGCCGCGCTTGAAGAACAAATCAAAGCCCGCGACAGGGAACTCGCGGCCCCCGAAACCTACCAAGATTACTCCCGCTGGAACACCCTCCACCAAGAACGTGAATCATGGGGTCGCCAACTAGATCGTCTCACCCACAAATGGGGTGACCTCAGTTCCCAATTAGAAAAACAACAATCCCAAATTTCCTAAATTCTCTATAAGACCTGTTTTTTTCAATCAGAAAATCATACTAGGAATCGCTTTGAGCATCCAAGGGCCTAAGACTTTAGGTACTTGGCATGCTCTGCCATATCATCAGGACACTCATAGATACGATGCTAATTTTCTCTTCTATTTCAGACATATTAGAAAAATCAGGAATGTCACATGTGGCAATTTGACTTGATAATCTTAATTGCGAAGGCCGGAGATGCTTCCCGCTCAGTTAATCTGAATTATACGCCTCTGATACTGAGAATTCTTTCATGATCTCGGCTATTCCCTCTTCTTCCGCACTCGCAAGTCGTTGCTTGAGAGAAGTAATTTCGTGAGTGCGCTTGAGTATGTCCTCCTCTCGAAACGCTTGACGTTGCGAGATCAAGGCCTTCAAGAATCGGATGCGAACTCTGAGTAACCGCTTAGCCAAGTGGAAAACATTCTTTGCCTTCTTTCGCCGTTTCTCGGAATCAGCCTCTGCCAAGAACGATTGGACTACCTGCTGGACAAGTTGTTCCGCGTCTTTAACAGCGGTTATATGTGTGTATCCCGTGCCGTAACCTGCCACTGCGCCACCGGAAACCCTCCTCCAAGGATCCCGGTTAATTACCATGTTGGTCTTTATCGGCTTTTCTTAGGAAGATCTAGATCAATTTAAGCCAATTCGATAAGGTCTTAAGCATGCGGTGAAAGAAGCACCTGAAACTTGGGGCATTCGTTTACATTCTCGACAGTTTGGCTATTTCGAAAATCCAAAAATTTAGCATCCAAACAGCTACTCTAGGCTTAACCCGATAACCGACGCCTGTGGCCCAGCTCCATGAGCAGATACTCCGATTTGGAGTCATGGCTAGATTTTGTACTCTAGCCATATAAAGGGAAGGTTCCCCCCTATACCTTAGACGTATCTTCCAATCAGTATTGGGGCGCTCTTCCTAGACTTTTCGCAGCTCTAAGAAATTCATCATTTCCACACAGCAAGGTTTTTCCTATTGTACAGACAACAGATTGATTGTGAGGATGATTAGCTGGGGTCAGGGAAAGGATTGACTATCGTCATTGCCCCTATCTGTTGCCCAGCCTGAAGATCTTCGGAATACAGAGTGGTGACTCCACCTCGATTGGCAGCTTCAAGAATGAGAGAATCCCAAAATGACATTTGATATTTAGCTTGCAGGTCAATAGCATTCAGCACAGATTGTTCATCATTCACGACCACATCCCAGGCACACAGATCTTCAAGGATGGTGCGGGCTTTTTTCCTATCAATCGGATAAGGAATTTTTTGAGTCAAACTAACGAAGAGTTCTTGAAGAACTTGTGTGCTCAGCACACCAGCTTCTGTATTCCATAGATTGAGAATAACATCTCTTGCTACTTCTCGTTTTCGCCCAGCCGTTGCATCATGAGCATACACCAGCACATTCGTATCCACAAAAACCTTAGTGGCGGTCATGAAGCTCATCTCGGGTAGAGGAAGAATGTCCCTTGGTTCCTAAATTCAACCCCTTTTTGAGTAGCGAGAGATGCCGCTGTTTGGCTTTTTCATAGCCTGTTGGTTGCTCAACTCTCCCTCGTAACACTTCTCTCATCAATTCGCTCAGGGACTTCTCTTCTTGAGCCGCCAGAATTTTGGCTTTTCTTAAAAGGGTTTTGGGAAGAGAAAGTGTGACATTTTGACGATCCATGACAGTCTCCTGAAATACATTAATTCACATAATTATGTATATCACATAATTGCGTGTACATCAAAGTTCCTCTGTAGGCTCAACAAAACCCTGGAGTCATATTAAAACCTCAGCACAGATGTAGGTCTGTACGTGTACTCCAAGCAAGAATGGAATCTGAAAACACGTAGCCTTTTAGTTGACCCAGCGTCAGCAGACCAACGCATGCTGCTAGACTCTAAAGGTCCGCAGTGCACTCAACCGGCCGCCCTCGCATATAGCACACGTCCGCCTAATTTAGATGAGGCCAGACATGGAGTCAATTTGCATATGGGGAGTGTTGAATAACGAAGACACCAAAGGCCATTTTTCTCCAGAAAACCTCTGGCGATCAACAGCGTCGGGGGCGGTTCAAAAAAATCTGCCCTAAGTCTGTGGAAGGGTTCGTCCCGTCCTGAGGTTTCTCGAGGGAATGACCACAGCCATTTTGGCCCGCGAAGCGTTCTAACATGACGTGAGCCTGAATGGGTGCCTAAGGATAGAGAGTGTAGAGCATTCTGGGGAAGGGGATGGTTTCCCGCACATGGTCCAGGCCACAGATCCAAGCCACGACTCGCTCAATTCCCATCCCAAAACCGGCATGCGGTACACTGCCGTACCGCCGTAAATCTACATACCACTTAAAGGCCTCTTCCGGCAGATCATGGGCTTTAATTTGCTGACGCAGTACTTCAAGATCATGAATGCGTTGGCCTCCTCCTATAATTTCGCCATAGCCTTCTGGGGCTAACATATCCATGCACAAGGCTAACTCAGGACGTGCTGGATCTTTGGCCATATAAAACGCTTTGGCTGCCGCTGGATAACGGTGGACCAGAACAGGACGATCAAAAGATTGAGCCAAAATCGTTTCTTGTTCACTCCCGAAATCATCGCCAAATTGAATGTCCACACCTTTTTCTTTGAGCCGGGCAATCGCCTCTTCATAGGTAATTTGTGGAAAAGGTGGCACCATCGCTTCTAGTGTCGCTATATCCCGCTCAAGAATTTCTAGTTCAGTACGACGATCCTCGAGAACTCGCTGAATTACAGTTGCCACTAACTCCTCAGCAAGCTGCATCACATCAGATAGTTCGGCAAAGGCAATCTCCGGCTCGACCATCCAAAATTCCATAAGATGCCGCCGTGTTTTTGATTTTTCCGCTCTAAACGTTGGTCCAAAACAATAGATTTTTCCAAAGGCCATCGCCGCCGCTTCGCCATAGAGCTGGCCGCTTTGCGCCAAATAGGCAAACTGATCGAAATACTGTGTCTGAAAGAGTGTTGTCGTGCCCTCGCAGGCATTCGGAGTAAAAATTGGCGTATCAATGAGTGTAAAGTCTCGTTCATCAAAAAAGTTTCGGCAGGTTCGGATGATTTCATGGCGTATCCGTAAAATGGCATGTTGGCGACTAGAACGCAGCCACAGATGCCGATGTTCCATTAAAAATCCCACTCCATGTTCTTTTGGTTGAATGGGAAAGGGTTCGGCAAGATGCGCGACTTCGAAATTGACCACATCTAACTCATACCCACCTGGGGCCCGCGCGTCTTTTCGGGCCAGTCCAGTCATAATAATTGAGGATTCCTGTGTGACTTGCCCACATAACGCAAACTGTTCATCCCCCACCGTCGACTTACTGACGATGGCCTGAATATCCCCAGAGCCATCACGAACCGTTAAAAAGCTGAGCTTCCCACTTGAGCGCCGCTGACGAAGCCATCCTTTAATGGTGATTTCTTGCCCTTCGTATTGGGCAATTTGTTCAATAGTCACCACAGAATGCTGAGACATGCTGATTCTCCTTTGGCTCTCACACAGAATAAATTGACACCCAGAAAATTCACTGGCTATGATGCTTAATTGTCAAAGGATGTCTTTTTAAAAAAAGTAAAATAAGGGAGGCCCTATACATATGAGCTATACAATCACCGTGAGTGAATTAAAGACACGGCAAGATAAAGGGGATAGTATTTTCTTATTAGACGTGCGTGAACCACATGAATATTCAATGGCCAAAATTGAAGGGTCCGTGCTCATTCCCTTGGGCGAACTTCCTAATTCCTTAGATAAACTTGATAAGAATAAAGAAATTGTGGCCTATTGCCATAAAGGCATGCGCAGTGCCGATGCCGTAGGCTTTCTCCTTCAACAAGGGTTTTCAAACGTCAAAAATCTAATTGGAGGAATTGAATCTTGGTCAATAGAAATCGATAACTCTGTGCCACGATACTAGCAGGTCAGCGAGACCCAGATACCCAGTATATCTCTTCATTGTCGTTGACTTCGAAAGAACTCTACCGTCGACTTGAGGCCATCCGACAATGAAATTTGCGGTTCCCACCCAAATTGCTCTTGCAATTTCCTGATATCTAACACACTGCGAAACTGTTCACCTTTTTTCGCAGCGCCAAATAATTCCTTACAGGAACTGTTGGTCAGGGTTTTGATAATGGCGTAACATTCATTCACCGTACTTTCCTGGCCAGTCCCAACATTATAGGCACCCTGAATGTCTTCACCTAGGGTTGTCATAATAGATTCCACCACGTCATCTACATAAATAAAATCCCGCGTCTGCTTTCCTGTGCCATTCACAATGGGCTGACCACCGTCTAGCATGAGTTTAGAAAAAATTGCGACAACCCCAGCCTCCCCTTCTGGTTCTTGGCGAGGGCCGTAGACATTGGCAAAACGCAGGGATACAGATCGAAGCCCCATCTCCTTCTCATAATACGCCAGGTATTTTTCTCCAGCTAACTTGCTAATCCCATACGGAGAGAGAGGGTCAGTACGATGGGATTCTGGAGCCGGGAACACCTCTTGCTCTCCATAAATTGCTCCGCCCGAAGAAGCAAACGACACTTTTCGTACACCATTTTTCACCGCGTGCTCTAAAAGATTCAACGTCCCGAGAATATTGACATCCGCGTCAAAGCTTGGATTCTCAGTTGAATACCGCACATTCATTTGTGCGGCTAAATGTACAAGGATTAGTGGGCGTTCATTTCGAAAGACACGTTCAATGCGCTCATTTCGAATATCCATTTTATAGAACGTCGCTCTTTTATTGACTTGCTGGCGTTTTCCTGTGGAGAGATTATCCATGACAATGACCTGATTGCCTTCTTGGACTAGTCGATCGACCAGATGTGATCCAATAAAACCTGCCCCACCTGTGACCAAAACCTTTACCCCCATGAGATTCCCTTACCTTTCAGATCCCAACGGTTCATGATTCATTCACATCTCTCAATATCTTCAAGATTCAGCAAGTGCCCGTTTCTTGACGCCAATGAGGATTTCCTTATTGCCCCGTTTGCCGGAGACAGACGAATCCATCACACCGACAAGCTCCAGAGACAACGAGGCCGCATAGTTAACAAACTGCTCTTTGACCAATTTCCTCAATGTTTCATCACGAACAATCCCCCCTTTGCCAACGTGTCCCTTCCCGACCTCAAATTGAGGTTTAATCAACGCCACCAGGTAGCCCATCGGCTTGAGCAGCGGGAGAAGCGCCGGCCATACCATCTTGAGAGAAATAAACGATACATCAATGACCACTAGATCTACAGGTTCTGGAATATCATCCGGCCGCACATACCTAATATTAACTCGATCCATCACAACAACTCGAGAATCAGTCCGTAAACCCCAATCTAATTGACCATAGCCCACATCCACCGCATACACGCGCCGAGCGCCCCTCTGTAAGACACAGTCTGTAAATCCTCCTGTTGAAGCACCGACATCCAACACAACCAACCCCTGACACGATATATCAAACTCTTCTAAAGCCGGAGCAAGTTTTTCCCCACCTCGGCTGGCAAATTGGCGTTCAGGCTGAATAATGTTAACGTCAACTTCAGGGGGCACGGCTTTTCCAGGTTTATCACTGACCAGCCCTTCCACCCTGACCCGCCCCGCCAGAATAAGACGACTCGCTTGGTCACGGCTTTGCACCAACCCGCGAGAGACCAAGAGAGAATCTAATCGCTGCTTTATGGTTCTTTTGAGTGGACGGGAAGATTCTAATGCCGTCATCCACTCTCCAGGAAGAAAAGAACAGAGAGATGAGAGGAAATTTTAGGATTCAGTAGAATGAGGTTCCTCCAGCGAAAAGGCTTGAAGACGCTTTCGTCCATCCTTATCTTGCACAAGGATTTCCACTTTTTTTTCAGCGTCATCCAACATCTTCAAACAGGTCTTCGACAATTTGACGCCTTCTTCAAATACTTTTAATGACTCATCTAAGGAAAGTTCGCCTTCTTCCAACTCGGTCACAATGGTTTCCAAGCGAGATAGAGCTTTTTCAAATTTTATTGTCGCCATGATGTTCAGAGTACCGGTTTCGAAAACATTTCCAAAGTATTATAGCGCTCCTACCCCCTGAATCAAAAGCATATCAAGATTTGGACGTATCTATATTCTCAACTCTGCAGACCAACTCGCCTTCGGACAATGTCGTATGAATTTTTGACCCAACCGTCGTATCCGTTGATTTTTTCAGGACTTTTCCATTGCGGAGATCTTTGACAATACTATATCCCCTTGCCAGAACCGCCAGAGGACTTAGTTGATGCATCTGGGAGATCGCTAACGTGACTTTTTGACGTTGATGAAGAACGGTATTTTGGACATTCTGAACCAGTTGTCTATTTATTTCGGCTAACTTGTCTTGTTCCCGACGAATTGCCAAAAGAGGACTGGTTGCCCAAATTGCTGATTGATGCTGCACTAACAAGAGCTGAACATTTCGACACCAGTCCTTCACTTTTTGATACAACTGCCGCTCCAGGTCGTCTACCCGTTGTATGAAGCGGCTAAGAATAAGCCGTGGATCAGGTAATCGTTGATCCAACTGCTGCACCTGCACTTTTAACAGGGTCACGATAGCTTTGAAAGCACGGTCCAACCTCGAACGATGATGGACCACCTGTTCCTTCACGATCGTCCGATCAGGAACTACCAATTCTGCAGCGGCAGAGGGAGTGGGAGCTCGACAATCCGCAACGAAATCAGAAAGCGTCAGATCGGTTTCATGACCAATTGCCGATACCACCGGAATGCGAGAAGCCGCAATTGCCCGCACGACCCGTTCTTCATTGAACGCCCATAAATCTTCTAGCGATCCTCCACCTCGTCCTACAATGATCACATCAACCACTTGCGATTGAGAACGTAATTGATTCAACACCTGAATAGCTGCGACGATTTGACCTGAAGCCGCCGCTCCCTGGACAGCCACAGGCGCTAGGAGAACCTGAGCCAATGGCCATCGACGGTGCATAATGGTTAATAGATCATGAAGTGCCGCCCCAACGAGTGAGGTCACAACCCCAATTCGTTCAGGAAAGGATGGCAGGGGCTGCTTGCGAGATTCCTGAAAAAGACCCTCAGCTCCTAACTTCGCTTTCAGTTGCCTAAATGCGAGTTCTAATTCTCCTACCCCCTTGGGTTCCACAGCCTCCACCAGCAGTTGATAATCTCCCCGAGGCTCATAAACCGTCAGACGCCCGAGCACGAAAACTTCCAACCCATCTTGAAGGGCAAATTTCAGTCGTTTAGCTTGGCTACGAAACAGCACGGCTCGAATCTGACTGCCTTGATCCTTTAACGTGAGATACTGATGTCCGGAAGATGGACAACGAAGGTTTGAAATTTCCCCTTCCACCCTCACCGAAGGAAATTGCTGTTCTAGATTCGACCGAATTTGTCTCGTGAGCTCCGAGACGGTTAGCAGAGGCGGGAAAAGTTCGAGCACGGAACGAAACTATTCCAATAACCGGACACGGGAAATATGTGTGGTTTTTTTGGTGGCCGAGTCTATGGTCACGATCGCACCAGACAACACAGACGGACCAGACGCCACTTCAAATCTTCGAGGAAGTTGGGTCAAAAATTTTTGAATCACTAGATTTGGCTTCATGCCGATGACGGATTGCACAGGCCCCGTCATTCCTACATCAGTCAAGTAGCCAGTGCCTTGAGGTAAAATTTGTTCATCGGCCGTCTGCACATGCGTATGCGTTCCCAAAACGGCAGAAACTTTTCCATCCAAAAAATAACCCATTGCCATTTTTTCCGAGGTGGTTTCAGCATGCATATCCACAAGAACACAGTCGGTCTGCGTGCTTAATTGTGACAATTCCCGCTCTGCCACACGAAAGGGACAATCAACCAGGGGCATGAAAACCCTGCCCATCAGTTGCAGAATTCCTAACCGTTCGCCATGGACCGTTTCAATCACACAAGCTCCTTTACCAGGCACACCATCGGGATAATTCGCAGGCCGAATCACACGGGATTCTTTTTGCAAATACTCCATGGCCTCCCGCTTATCCCACGCATGATTGCCTAATGTAACGGCCGACAAACCCAAATCAAAGAGTTCTTGGGCTATATCCGGCGTAATCCCAAATCCACCGGCCGAGTTTTCTCCATTCCCGACTACAAGATCAATAGCATAGTCCTCTACAACGCTCGAAAGGTGTTTTAACAATACCCGGCGACCGGGTTCGCCCATGATATCTCCAATAAACAAAATATTCATACGGCGCGTCTACCAACTCCTCAATGATTATTTGGCAAATTCGATAAATCGATTTTCACGAATCACCGTAACTTTGATTTGTCCAGGATAGGTCAGTTCTTGTTCAATTTTTTTAGCTAAGTCCCGGGACAGCGCAAAACTTTCAGTCTCGCTCAACTCCCCCTGTCTGATGATTACCCGGACTTCCCGTCCTGCTTGAATCGCATAAGCCTTATCAACACCGGAATACCCCGTGGCCAAGGATTCCAATTTCTCCAACCGTTTGACATAAGCTTCCAACGTCTCCCGCCGTGCACCAGGACGAGCCGCTGAGAGCGCCTCAGCTGCCGCGACTAAAACGGACTCAGGGCAGAGCGGTTCAA
Organism: Nitrospirales bacterium; assembly: GCA_965223295.1. Taxonomy (GTDB): domain Bacteria; phylum Nitrospirota; class Nitrospiria; order Nitrospirales; family UBA8639; genus Nitrospira_E. The sequence continues at coordinate 685,877 of CBDCWC010000003.1, forward strand.
CTTGCTCATGATGGGCCGCAATAGCATTCACAATGAGTTCCGACTCACCCCATTTCTTCGCCATTTCTGCTCCCAACATGGCATGAGTGCCTTCTTCTTCATGACTCACCACTTTTCCAATATCATGAAGCAAGGCCCCTCGTTTGGCGAGTTTCACATCTAATCCCAATTCGGAAGCCATGATTCCGCAAATATACGAAGCTTCACGAGCATGATATAAATTATTTTGCCCATAGCTCGTGCGGTATTTCAGCCGACCTAATAATTTCACGATCTCGGGATGAAAATCTGAGAGGCCCACCTCAAAAATGACTTTTTCGGCCTCATCGCGCATGAGCTTATCCACATCACCTTTGACCTTTTCAACCACCTCTTCAATCCTCGTCGGATGAATCCGACCGTCCTGCATTAAGCGCTCTAAGGAAACTTTCGCGACTTCCCGTCGTAATGGATCGAACCCGGACACAATCACCGCTTCCGGCGTTTCATCAATGATCAGATCTACTCCCGTTGCCGCCTCTAAGGCTCGAATATTTCGCCCTTCTCGACCAATAATTCGTCCCTTCATGCCATCATTGGCCAAAGGCACGACTGATATCGTGGCTTCATTGACATAGTCCCGGGTAATTCGTTGAATAGAGCGGGTGACAATTTCACGGGCATCCCGATCTGCCGCCTCTTTGGCCTCATCTAAAATCCGTTTAGTGAGTAGAGACGCATCAAGTCTGGCTTCCGTCTCAATTTCACTTAATAACTGACGCTTCGCCTCCTCAGCCGTAATCCCTGCCACCTGCTCAAGCGCCAAACGATGCTCTTTAATCGCTTGCTCACAGGCAGCCGCCTGCTTCAGTAGGCCCTCTTCCTTCTCTTTAAGGGCCTGTTCTTTACGCCGAAGCTCTTCATCACGTTTATCAAACTGACTCACCTTTCGATCAAGCGCTTCTTCCCGCTGATGAATTTTCCGGTCGGCCGCCTGGATTTCATTACGCTTTTCTTTTTCTTTTGCCTGTAGTTCTGATTTTGCCTGAAACAATAAATCCTTGGCCTCGATCTTAGCTTCCTTCACCACATTTTCCGCTTCCCGGTGAGCATTTTGGGTAAGCTGCTGAATTTGGTCTTCCGCTTCGGAACGTCGCTTGGCATCTAATTGTTGTTGAAACACTTTTGACAAGACGAAACCCATGGCTAGTCCAACGACACCCAGCAATATAGGCATTAGCATTTCCATCGTCTGACTCCTATTCGTTTCTCTTTGCACTGCCTGAGGAAAAACTCATCAAAGAAATATAAGCCCCCTTCGAGTGCATAACGTGACTATAGAGAAGAGAAAGTCAAAAACCCCTTGAGGCAGGGAAAAAGAAAAGGGAAGAATTGAAGAAACAGCTTACCTATCAACTAGGATAGATAGCAGCTTGGGGAAACGGAAGTTGGTGCGAACAGTTGAAACATCGTGTTTTTGGCTCTGCAACATTTTGCAACACATGCTCTGATTGAAGCCAGACAGACTGCTGCTCAAGGACAGGAGAAGGGCCCAATTGCCTGAAAACTGGGAGACTGCATTCAAACAGAAGGACCCGCCATACTCCTTGGAAAAAGCTTTAGAAGGCAACTCACAACTCGATTTCCATACATACCATTGATTGTTTCGAAGAAATTTCAAACACCGTTCTACCGTGCTTCCGACACAACCCGCGATGATAAAGAATTGTACGATCATGGCGGGATCCCTATTTCTTTCCCTCAGAAGGGAATATTCCTTTCTTTCTTTGAAATTCAATAACTTATGAATATTAAAATATCAGAATATCGCCCCTTATTTCAATAATACAGAATGACCAGATATGGCACATTTCTCGGCACAAATTTCATGCCTAAAGACCCAAGAACACAAGCATTTGTTTTGAAAGAAAATATTCTGTTGATACAAGAACAGGAGTGAAACGAACCGAATAGCTTAACCGGAGTGGGCTTCTAAGTGTTCGTCAATGGTTTCCACTAAGAGTTGGGCCCGACGCTCAATTTCACTTTCCCCCGATTCACCATGCCGCTGCAGTCGAAGGAGCTGATCGGTGGCATTAATAGCCGCCAGAATGGCCAGCTTGGTCGGTGTACTGGTCCGGGTTTGTTTAGCCAGTGTGCGCATTTGCGAATCTACAGATTCCGCGAGTTCATGAAAATAGGTCTCATCCCCTTCACCTTGCAAGGAGAATCGCTGACCAAAGACTTCAACCTGGATAGTCTTTGTCATAGTTCCATTCGGTCATTAATTGTTCGAACGGTCCAAAAACTCAAGTTCGTCTAGCACCTTTTCAATTTTTGAACGAATCGTCGTCCGCTCATCTTCCCAACCTTGAGACATATCTTGGTGCTTGGCTAATCGTTCACGAGTCGCGTCAAGTTCTTGCTCAAGGTGAGATTTATCTTCTCGTAATTCCACCACTAAATCAAGCAATTTTCGAACCCGAACTTCCAGCTTCTCCATTTTTTCGACACTCACGGAACTCTCCTTTCTCTTAGGTCTAAACGAGCGGGACTATAGTGCGTTCAACAAAACCTGTCAAGAGAAATAGCGGGACAGGCTTCATCAAATATAGCTCGGTAAATTCGATAACTCCCCACCACCCGCTTAACGTATCCGCGAGTTTCCCGATACCCGATTAATTCGACAAATTCATCTGCTGGACGATGGCCATGGCTGGCTATCCACCGCCGCACCGGTTGAGGGCCAGCATTATATGCCGCCACAGCATAAATGATGTTTCCCTGGAATTCACTCAGCAGTTGGCCCAAATAATGCGACCCTAGTTGAATATTATACTTAGGTTGATAGAGCCAATCAGTTTGGTATTTTGCCTTGGTAAGATTTAATTGCTGCGCCACACGGTTGGCTGTTCTGGGCATCAGTTGCATCAGTCCAACTGCACCAACCGGAGAAACAACCCTAGCACTATAGAGACTTTCTTCACGGATCAGTCCAGAAACTAAAAACGGGTCTACATGCTGCGGGACAAATGATTGAATTAAGGCTTGATACCCGATAGGAAATGCCCCGGACCAGGCAGGTGAGGATTGCGGGAGCTTTCCGGTTCTGAGAGTCTGCCCAAAATGGCGAATGGCCAAACGAATGCCAATATCATAGGCTCCAATCTCCTTCGCGAAGGATATCAATTGAGGAAAGATTTCCTTGTTTGAACCCTGACGGACATACACCTGTTCAAATTCTTTCACAGCCTCTTGTGATAACCGAACAGCTTGCAGAGCTTTGAATTTTTGAAAATGGATATCCTGAGCAAGCTTGTCTGAAATTTCCATCGGCTGAGAGTCGTTGGCAACCAATACAGCTAACGATTGAGGATGCTCTTCATTGAAACCAAGGGAACCGAGTTTTGTTTGTGCCAATTGCCCATAGTAGGTCAAAGGAAATGCTTGGCTGACAGTTTGCCAATGCTGTCTGGCCAATGCCAATTGTCCCATGTGATGGTATGAACGAGCCAACCAATACATGGCTCGTGAAGCCGCATGCAGAGTGGAAGTTGTCTTTGGGTTTTTGGTTTTATTGATGATGTCCTGAAGTATTGAGATCGCTTGAGAAAATTGCTCACGTTGATAATGGATCCATGCCAACTTCCAGAGAGCCTTCAGTTTTTTGGAACGTTTCTGAGCAACCTGTGCTGCCTTCTGATAAGCCTCCGCTGACTCAGCCAGACGATCCTGATCGCGCAACCAGACTCCGTAGAAGGTATATAGTTGAGCCTGTTGATCTCCTGTAAGGTGATCAGCAGGCAGCTTCTTCACCAAACTGGCAAGCTGTTTGCCTTTACCTTGTCGTAAATAGACCCGTCCTAACCAGACCCAGGCCTCTGCTTGTCGGGAAGAAGACGACTTAGCAAGCATCTGTAATGATGGTTCAGCTTGACCGTATCGTTTCAACCTCGCAAGGGCCTTGGCTAACATATAGTGCGCATGAAAATATTGCGGCGTTTGTTTGGAGACCGCCACAACCTTTCGCAATTCCTTCACCGCCTTGTTCAAGGCTCCACTCTTATACAAAGACGTGGCACGCTGATATCGTTCGCCTTGAGTTGGGACAAACCCCGAATTTTCTTCTTGGCCGAGTTTTTTCTCAGCCTGAAGACGTTCCGACGCCAATGGATATTTCCACCACAATTCTCGCAGTATCTCTCTCATTTTATCGTTCTGCCCCACCCGCTCCGCACATGTTCCGATTTGAAGTACCGCACGGGCAGCATTGGCATGTTGAGGTTCAATCTTTAAGGCTTCAGAAAAGACAGAAACAACTGCTAAACAATTTCCAAGCCTAAAGAGAATGCTTCCACCTGTATACAACACTTCAGCTCGAAGACGTGAATCGTGATACCTTTGAGCAAACTCCAACACCACCTTTCCCGCTTCTTCCCATAACTCTGCCTTCTCATAGGCTTGGAGTAGCCACAAATGGAGATAATCACTCAGAACAGGAAAATTGCTAAGTGAAGACTGTAATAACGGGATGGCCTGTGTCGCATTCACGGTTCGAAGAGCATACCCATATCGAAGGGTTGCCCGTTTGGCCCAAGGATTTTCGGCATATGTAGTGATGATTTGTTGAAAGAGTTGGTCAGCCTTGTCGGCTTTGCCTAAAACCTTTGAGCGAAACGTTGGCTTGTCAAATTCCACGAGCAGTTCCAAAAAGCAACTTTCAGGGTTCTGACAGGGAGCCGTTGGTGGATTAAGCGAAGCCACGGTGGAGGGTAACAACACAAGGCACCCTATTATGAACACTCCACTTATGCCATACCGGAGGAGGTTGCGCATGACTCAATCACTTCTATTCATATTGTTTATCTGTTGGGCACCTCTAAAAACTGAAATTTTTTCTGAGAGCAAGGAAGCGGCGCGCGGAAAACCGCAGTGTATGGGCCAATACATGAAGATTTGAGCATGCCGCTGACGCCGCCATCGGGAAAAATCTTCAGTTTTTAGAGGTGCCCTGTTGTTATTAACTTCCATATCAATTTCTTCATTGAAAGAACACTCACAGAAAATCTTACTTGCTCTCTGTGAAAATGCAGCACAAAAACCCTTTTTTCTGTTGAAAGGGATAAGATAAAAGAAAGGTTGAGGACAAAATTTTTGAGAGGCTACGTGTTAGATCAGGAATTGAAAATAGAGCCTGAGTTGCAGATTCAAGGTGCGCTCTCAGAAATGCTTCGCGGCACATTTCATCTGAGAGTGAAAGGAGAAGAAAGGTCTCGCATCCATCCTTGCCACAATGGGAGATAGTCCCATAAGCCCAAACGCAAGAGATAGGCTTCTCCTTCCCAATCGATCACACCATCACCATCCTGCGCAATGCCTCCCCCTTCCAATATATTGGCAATGTACACCGCTGTGAGAGGAGAAAACCCCCTATGAGGAGCCTGGAGTGGCTTGTCATGAAAAGTCACAATATTTAGCAATTCTTCAGGAATCCCCCATCGAGCCAAAAACTTGGCCCCGCTTTTCGCATGCGTCGTACCTAAAAAGTTTTCCTCTAAGGTACGTAACTCTCGTCCGCGACTCTGAGCCAAATCCACGACTGCCATAAACACCTGTGGCTGCTGGGTCAGAAACATTAACATGCCGATATCATGAAGAAGGCCTCCGACAAACGCTTGCCAGATCTGCGAACGATCAACCTGTTGATGGATGGCAATTAATGCTGCCATATAACCCGTTCGCACACTATGTTGCCACAAAATTCTGAGAGAAGATGACGAGATTTCAAAACCCTCTGTTAACAAAAACACCTCAACCCCAATACTCAATCCGGATTCCAGATTGGTAGGGATAGGTCCAATCTGTGAGGTCAGAGCATAAAAATATTGCTCCAATTCATCGGTTTCAAGCAAAGAACCTTCTGCAACTGCACGCTCTCTCGTCATATTTCCAACTTCATCATTCTGAAATTTCATGTCATCCAAAGAAATAGTGGCTTTTGATATTTACAGTCATCATTCTTTATCATGCTCCATATTAAGGCCTAAGAGCCCCCCTGACAGCCGATAGACCTTCTCGTCACCTTTTCCTCGGTTATCCGCCAAAGTCTCTTAAGAACCCCCGCACTGACAGACCATGAACCTCTGTCAATATCTTAAAAAGAGAAAAAGCCACACAAAACCGATAGTACGCGATGAGCGGGGAAAGAACGTCAGAAGTGAGTATTCGCGATTTTACAGATCGGGAAAGTGAAAGGTGCCGGGTAAATCCAAAGAGAAGGTAGCCCCATGCCCCATACCCTGGCTATGAGCTCGCAAGGCTCCACCAAGATTTTTAGCGACCAACGCGCCATTATGCAAACTCATGCCGCGTCCGCCCTTATTGGTTTGATTACCTTGTCCAAAAATTTTAGTCAGATCTTCAGAGGCAATGCCGACTCCAGAATCTTGAACTTCTATGCGAACAGCATCCGGCGGACCAGGAACCAGTATCGCTCGTATCACGAGATGTTTCACTGGCACCTTTGCCATAGCCTGGCAGGCATTTCGAATCAAATCGACTAGAACTTCCAAGACTTGATGCTTCTCGACAATGAGCTGGGGAATTTCCTGAAATTCTCGAGTCACATCAATCTGCGATGTCTCAAAGAGCTCTTGATTGGCTACCAGAGCTTCCTCTAGTAATTCGTTCACAAAGAGTGGCTCGGTTATGCGGCTTGGTTTAGCCAGATCTTGTTGTACAGCCACACAATGTTGCGCCTGTTGGGTATTCTCACGCAAACGCTTGAGTTCAGCTAGCGCCATTCGTTGTTCTTCCAATAATTGGCTGGATAATTTCTCTAAATAGGCCGGAACTTGTTTCCCTTTGGGATTGATTGAGAAATAGCTGCCAAGATCCTCTTGATGCTTCTGAAAGAGTTGCGAAATCCGCCCCACATCTCCGACGATCGACTTTGTCACCAAGTCCGTCACCACGCCAATCGAAACATTAATACTATTCAACACGTTCCCTACATTATGCAGGACATCCGATGCCACTTCCGCCATCCCAAGCTGTCGTGAGGTATCCAATAATTGCTGGTGCAATTGCAATTTTTCTTCCTCCATCCGTTTGCGTTCAGTAATATCCTGGGCCACACACACTAACCCCTGAAATTGCCCTTGTTCATCCTGCATCATCGACCCCGAAACTGAAATTGGAATGCTTAGACCATCACGCGTCAGGAAACTTGACTCAATGCCACTCACTGACCCCTGCAGCAGCAAGTTCTCGATAATAGAACCCTGGGCGAACTCTGCTCCAAATATCAGTCCGGGAGATTGTCCTACTAATTCATCCTCCGCGTATCCTAAAAGGTCCAGCAAGGACGGATTCACGGATCCAATTGTCATATTGGCATCAATCACCAAGAGAGAATCTGCCATCGAACGCAAAACGTTTTCCACATAGACCTTCGAGGTGGCTAAATCATCTCTGGCAGATGCCAATTCAGCAAGTTGGGCCTCTACCTCTTGAGTAGACGGAGACGTGTTCAAACCCTCTACCACTTCGCTTGCTGTACATTCTGCTGACTCATGTGTCCCCACTTGTGAAGAAGAGCCGGAAAACGCACTGAGACACGAGGCCAATTGCATGACCTCTTCCGGCAGTCCGGGCATCAGAAACAAAGCCCATTGCTCAGGACGACTCAATCGCAGTTTTCCTTCTCGTAATACGGTATCTCGAGACAAACACAGAATACATCGCACCCTGCTATCTATTTGCCAAATCTTTTCAATATTCTCTTGTACCGAATCCCATTCTTCGGAACCTAGCGCTAAAAAGACTAACGAAAATGAAGCACCTGTCCGTTGCCCCTCGTCTATATGCTGGAAAGCCGCCTCCCAATCTTCCACGCTCACCAGGTTAAAAGACACTGCTTCCGGCTTAATGGGTAGCGTCTGCGCTACGTCCATGGGTCCCTCCTCCGAGGAAACCCTATCATGAGCAACACACAACGCTTGCCTCAGAAAATCATGTGTGGTGCGATCATCACCAATTGACAACACATGTCGAGACATAGGGTGTGTTATCACGCGTTTCATACGTTTTTCCTGATAAAGATCATGAGGTGGAGAAAAATGAATTTGTTGACATGTTTGTCAACTTTCACGTATTTCCGGATCACAATTTTGTGTCGTCATGAAAAAAATAAAACATCCATAATGTATAGATTCCACAAAGACAAAAGCACACACAGATCAATCCTGTGAAGCAGGCAACGTGACAGTAAATGTCGACCCTTCTCCAACAGATGAGCAAACCGATATTGCACCCCTACATTGATTGACAATTCGTTGACAGACCGCAAGCCCTATACCTGAACCACCATATTCCTCAGATTGGTGTACGCGCTTGAACATGCCAAAAATCTTATCAAGATATTCAGCCGGAATCCCGACGCCCTCATCCTGAATTTTGACCTGGCAGAGCCACTCCGGCGTTTCTGGCCCACTATGACGACGATCCTGGATTTTCATCCCGGAAATATGAATGACCGGAGCCACACCGGATTTGTGAAATTTCAACGCATTGCTCAAGAGATTCTGAAATAATTGACGAATCATAACCGCATCCCCTTGAACCATTGGCAAATCTCCCACATACACCTTTGCCTCCAGTTCATCAATCTGTGCGCTGAAATCAACCAGAATGTCTTCTACTATGTTCCATAAAGAAAGAAGTCCGCCATTTTGATCGGAAGCACGAACCCTAGAATACAGTAACATCCCTTCGATTAATTGCTGCATTCGGCTGGCGGCTTTCGTCACACGATCTACATAACCTTTCCCCTGCTCATTCAGTGAGGATCCGTGCTTGACCCGTAACAAATCTAAAAAAACTTGAATGGAATGAAGCGGCTCCTGCAAATCATGGGCAGCCAACGAGGCAAATTGCTCTAAATCACGATTCGATCTCGCCCATTCCTCGGCCTTCTGCCGGAGAACCAATTCTTTTTGTTCTCGTTCGTGCAACTCTTTCAAGAGTTGATCGCGATCCGCCAAAATTTCCACAGTGCGTATCTCTAACTCTCGAACTGATTGCGTCAATTGCTTTTCGATTTCCTTCTGCCTTGACAAATCCTGCTTGAAACGATGATTGGCTTTTTGCAACTTCGCCACTTGACTCGAGACCGCAGACTCAGTGTCATCGGTGGGAGATCCTGTCGTTACCTGACACGACTGATTCAACATTCGCCTTTGCTTTCCATTGAAAACAACATGACCGTCATACAAGAAACCCAACGTCTTGTACTTCTCTTGTGCATACAGAGCATTCAATGCTTTCGCGCCAGAACAATCAAGACAGCACCGCTTCTTTCTGCACTGGGAACGTTAACTCGAACGTGGCACCTTTCCCCACGCCGTCACTGTGAACGTGCATTGTCCCTCCCATATCCCGAATGGCTGCAATCGAACTATGGAGGCCAATCCCATTTCCATCTTTCTTCGTGGTAAACCCTCGCGTAAACAACTTTGATATATGTTCCGGCGCAATCCCAATCCCGCTATCTCGAATTCTCAAAACTACAGATTCTTGACCATCAGATTGATATTTGACACTGAGATTGAGGACATGATTTTCCTGGATATGTTGCAGCATGGCCTGTTTAGCATTGCGAAGAAGGTTGACCAAAATCTGAAGCAACTGATGTTGGTCAGCCCAAACAGCCGGCACTTCTTCATAATCACCACAAGTCGTCATCCAATTCGAATCTTCTGGCTGGAAACTCAATTCCATGGCATGAGACAAAATGTCGACTAACGCTATTTGCTCCATTTCGCCTACTGACTTGGCCATAGCTTGATGAGACAAAATAACTTGCCTCATATGGCGAATATTTCTGACGACCCCTTTCATTTCTTTCAAAACCGTTTGCTGCTCTTCAATGAGATGGTCTCCGAGCTTTTCAAGGGAAGGAGGGATACGTTTGCCTTTGGGGTCTTTCGTCAAATAGGTTCCCAAATCCTCCCGGTGAGTCGCGAGCAATTCCGCCACTCGATTCACGAGGGTCACTGAGGATTGAGCAACGAGAGACTCAACCATATTTGCGGCAACCATCACACTCGTTAACACATTGCCTACGTTATGCAAGACCGTTGATGCCACATTGGCCATTTCTATTTTGTACTCTGTTTCACCTAACTGCATCCGAAGCTGTTCCTGTTCGACCATAAACTGTTGCCGTTCCTGCGCCAAACTACATCCCCACTTCAATATGACTGGCACGATCGTTTCATCCACCCGACAACCAACACCATCTTCAAGCATCTTGCTCTGATTTGGGCTGCTCTCTTCAACGTTCATGACCCCGATGATCATAGTTTTCTGACTGTTCAATTGTCGTTCAGAGATTTCTTTCCAGGCCCGCCCATCTTGACGACAGTCAACAATCATGACATCGGGTAGATTTCCTGACAGACAGTCAACCACGGCCTCCTGGGCGGTATTTATCCATTTCACCTTTGGACTTGGTTGAAGAGATGTTAGTACCGTACGACAGTCATGAGAAAGCTCAGCGTCCTGGAAACCGACCAACACGATCTCAAGAGACACTTTTGGGGAAGAGGATTGGGAATCAGAAGACAACATGAGGAATCATTCATCTTCAGTGCTAACGAGGAAGGCAACTTTTTTAAATGTTCACCGATACTACTCTGTGAGAATCGTACCTTTTCTCATATCCAAACTTTTCACATCGAATATACCTGTACTCGTCTGACGATTATCGGATTCTTAAAGAATCTTAGAGAATTAGTCAGCTTTGACTGTTTCGTCAGCTCGCTCTTCAGCCCACTTAGCCAACAGATCTAATTGAGACTTGGCTTGCCGTGTTTCCGCCCACCGTTTAGTTAGTGAATTTGCTAACTGCCACACCTCAATGTTGTCAAAAGGCTTTCGGAGAATGAGCAACTGATCATTCTTATTCAGACGTTGAATAACATCCTCCCACGCATGATCAGAAAATGCCGTACATATGACGATTTGCAATTCCGGATCTTCCTGCCATAAATGTTCAACCGTCTCGACTCCATCCCAACCAGGAGGCATGCGCATATCCACAAATGCTACGGCGTAGGGATTCTTGGCCTTCATCGCTTCCTGAACCATGCGATAGCCCATTTGTCCTTGATCTGCACATTCCACTTCGAACTTTTCTACGACTTTTTGCTCTTCAACGTCGCCAAACAATTCAGCCCGAACTTCCTGTAGCAATGAGGTGTCCAAGGAACGTTCCAGAATTTTCCGGAAATCGTCGTGAATCGCCACATTATCATCAATAACTAAGATCCGCCTGTTACCTTGTTCCATGTCCATTACCGTGTTTCCTCCATGTGAATAACTGGGAGATCAAGTGTAAAAATCGCTCCCTGATTCGGCCCATCACTCCACACACGCAACGCTCCACCAAGATCTTTTGCCGCTAAGGCACTGGCGTAGAGGTTTGGCAGGTGATCTAACTGAGTCCCTGGTTCTTTAGGTGAAAAAACCTGTGTCAGATGATCCGAGGCTATCCCACAACCAGAATCTTCTACTTGCAATCGTACAAAGCCGTCCCGGTCTGAACAGGGCAACACATGCAGAACCAAACGATGAGGCCGTCCCGTCTCCTCATTCATGGCATTGATCGCATTCCTGATCAGTGTCACCAAAATAGGCCTTAGTTTCGCCATCTCCAAAATACCTTCTCCAACAGCCTGATAGTCATGAATCACCTCTATACCCATCCGATCCAATTCTGCACGATGAGCAAGAACCACCTCATCCAAGGCATCAGAAAACTGAATGGTGTCCTTCAAACCACCTGCTCGTTCGGGTGCATATCCAGTCGTCAGCAAATATTCCATTTGCTCTAAATAATAATTCAGGGTTGTGAGCTCCGTGAGAGCCTTCAAATGCTTGTGTCTCAACTCCTGACTCAATTGTCCTAAGAAAAATGGAATCTTTATCCCCTTAGGATCTTGCGTGAGATACCATCCAATATTGTCTTCGTGGTCGATTAACATATCAGAGACGCGCCTGATATCCTCTATCTGAAATTCTCGCAATTGCTGATTGATCAAACCTGTTGAGACATGCACACTATTCAACACATTTCTCATCTTGTGAAACACAGACTCCGCCTCTGCAGTTGATCCAGACTTTGTTTGAGCTTCTGGTAGAACAGCTGTCATAGTTGGCATCAAAATTAGGAACTATTGATGAATCTCTACTCGACTCCCTGGAATCGAGACCACTCAACACCAAACATTTTCAACAACGACCAGGAAAGAGGCTCAAATCAAACACCACTGTCACGCAGTCTGGCATTCCACGCCTGTATTACGGAATAATTCGGTCATTTGACCAAGAACTTTAAAGAGAATTCATGAAAACAGTTCGGAAAAATCAAAAAACGTGCTACCATCCTCTAGGCGTACCCTACCATGGATCTTTCCCCATCGGGTCAGAGATACCTGTACCTCCACGAGGTTACCCTGTCGTCACCGCCCATGCTTCATAACACTCTAATTCACATTGATGAGAAAAACGTCAGCGCCCTCACTGGGGATTCCTCAATTTCACAATAAACCGATCTTCTCGTGACGGATTCTTCCGCACAGACCTCACCAAGCTCCACACCCTCCGGGGCAATACGCGGCTTGCTCATCGCCCAATTTTTTGGGGCATTTAATGACAATGCCTGGAAACTGATGGTTGCCCTTCTCGCCATCAAACAAGTGGCCGCAACCACAGACATATCTGGGCCAGCTTTTGAAATGGCCTCACAAACCCAAACCACTCAAGCCTTTGTGATCTTTACCCTTCCCCTTATGGTGGTTTCCGCGTTTGCTGGAATGTTTTCCGATCGTTTCAGTAAACGAACCGTCATCGTCATGATGAAAGCTCTAGAAGTCCTTTTAATGGTAGCAGGCACCACAGCCCTCTTTTTTAACCCCGAAGGTGGGATGTGGCCACTGTGGGTCCTAGCTGGCATGGGAGCACAAAGTGCACTGTTCAGTCCTTCAAAATATGGCATTCTTCCTGAACTCTTGCCTCACCAACGACTATCCTGGGGGAATGGGCAATTAGAGCTCTGGACATTTGTGGCAATTATTGCGGGAACGGCACTAGCTGGACCTCTCTTAGAACTTTCAGGATCCACACCCTGGGTAGCGGGAACCGTGTTGATTCTCTTTTCGGGTCTTGGACTCGGAGCGTCCTTTTTCATTCCAGCAGTGCCACGCGCAAGACCAGATGGCGGTATACGTGAAACATGGCAAGTGGCCTGGGAAGCTTTCCGGTCAGACCGAGTCTTGGCCTTAGGCATTCTTGGTTCTATTGCTTTTTGGACGCTGGCCAGTTTGGTGGGTCAGGATGCTCTGGTGTACGCCAAAGCCGTTCTGCATTTATCTGACACTTACTCTGGCTTTCCTCTTGCGGCTTTTGGCGTCGGAGTTGGCATAGGCTCACTGTTAGCGGGAAAACTCTCTGCGACAAAAGTCGAATTAGGATACCTCCCGTTAGGTGGAATCGGCATCACCCTCAGTCTAGTGGCCTTAGGACTTTGGAGGCCACAACTAGGAGGCACTCTTCTCTGCATGAGTTTTCTCGGACTTTCAAGTGGATTTGTCGTTGTCCCACTCAATGCACTCATTCAATGGCGAGCACCAGCAGATCGCCGGGGAGCCGTCATTGCGTTTTCAAATACTTTAGTCTTCGGAGGCGTGTTATTGGGTTCTCTCGGATCGGGAGCGTTGGCAAACGTTGGGTTGAGTGCCAGCGCTATTTTTCTCGTTTCCGCATGTGGAAGCGTTTCACTTACCATTTGGGCCATGTACCAACTTCCAGAAACATTTATTCGATTACTGTTGGTCTTGTTCACCCATACGCTTTATCGGTTAACCATTATAGGAAGGGAGCAGATTCCCCAAGAAGGCGGAGCATTACTCGTTCCCAATCATGTTTCGTTCATTGATGGATTTTTTCTTTTAGCGACGACAGACCGCCCCATACGATTTCTGGTAGATCAAATCTATTACGACCATCGATTCCTCAATCCCTTTGCCAAAATCATGGGCGCCATTCCAATTTCGTCCAACGGAACTCCACGAGAAATATTGCATGGGTTGCGAGAAGCCGGTCGTCGCCTGGATGACGGCGAATTAGTCTGTATCTTTCCTGAAGGTCAAATCACGCGCACGGGGAATCTCTTACCCTTTCGCGCAGGTTTTACCCGCATCGTCAAAGGCAGGGATATCCCTATCGTCCCAATTCATTTAGACCGCGTGTGGGGCAGTATCTTTAGTTTTATCGGGGGAAAATTTTTGGCTAAATGGCCATCCCGCATTCCGTATCCCATTACAATGTCTATCGGACATTCCCTCCCCTCGACAACCTCCGCCGATGAACTGCGTCAGACTATTCAAGAGTTGGGGGAAGCCGCTTGGCGGATACGGGAAACCGACCGGCGCCCCATTCACCATGGTTTCGTAAGATCTATGCGGACACACCCCTTTCGGTTTGTCTTTGCTGATAGTACGCGGCCTCATGTCAGCTGTTTCGAAGCCTTGACGGGAGTCATCGCCTTGGCCAGAGCACTCCGGGAGTCTTGGGAAGGACAACATACGGTAGGCATCCTGCTTCCTCCAAGCGTGGGTGGAGCGCTTGCGAATATTGCGGCAACATTGTCGGGCCGTACAACAGTGAATATCAACTACACAGCGGGAATCGCGGGTATGGAATCGGCCGCAAGACAGGCCGGCTTAACCACCATCCTGACTAGCCGCGTGTTTCTAGAAAAGGCCAAACTGGAATTGCCTTCCAACCTTACGCCGATTTGGATTGAAGACGTTCGAAAAACGATTGATGCTCAAGATAAATTCCTGGCCATGTTCCTGGCGCTCTGTGCTCCTGTTCGACTGCTGGAACGAAGCTGTGGTGCCATTACCCGCCCATCCATCACCGATTTAGCCACGATCATTTTCAGTAGCGGAAGCACTGGAGAACCCAAAGGTGTGATGCTCAGTCATTTTAATTTGGATTCTAATGTTGAAGGCGTTGCACAACTTCTCCATATCGACCAACATGACCGGGTGTTGGGTATTTTGCCTTTCTTTCATTCGTTCGGCTATCTCGCCACGCTTTGGTTCCCGACGATTCATGGGGCAGGCGTGATTTTTCATCCTTCCCCATTGGATGCCGGAGGCATTGGCGAGCTCATCGATCACCACAAAGCCACAGTTCTCTTGGCCACTCCAACCTTTCTGCAACTTTATGTACGGCGATGCTCCCCGGAACAATTTGGTTCATTGCGTATCGTCCTCACCGGAGCAGAGAAACTATCTGACCGGCTCCTAGTCGCGTTCGAAGAACGATTTGGTATTCGCCCAATCGAAGGCTATGGCGTCACGGAATGTGCACCGGTCATCTCAGTCAATTGCCCGGATTTTCGTGCAGCAGGATTCTTTCAACCAGCTTCCCGAAGAGGCACGGTAGGACAACCTCTCCCTGGGGTGTCGCTTCGCATTGTCGATCCCGATACCTATGAACGTCTGCCCGTTGGGCAATCAGGAATGCTTTTGGTGAAAGGGCCAAACGTGATGGAGGGCTACCTTGGTCGGGAAGATCTCACAGCCAAAGCCATGAAGGATGGGTGGTACATTACAGGAGACATTGCCAAATTAGATGAAGACGGATTTTTGACGATTACTGATCGACTCTCACGATTCTCGAAGATCGGTGGAGAAATGGTCCCACATGGACGCGTGGAAGAGGCTCTACACCAGGCCATTCGGGCCGAAAGCATGATGTTAGCTGTGACAGCCATTCCTGATGAGCGTAAAGGGGAACAACTTGTGGTCTTGCATACTTTGGAAGAATCAGCTATCCCTGAACTACTCAATACGGTGGCAGAGAGCGGCCTTCCGAATCTATTTATTCCACGACGCGATAACTTTATCAAAGTTGAACAGTTGCCGATTTTAGGAACGGGCAAGTTAGATTTACGTTCTCTCAAACGTCTTGCTCTTGAACATAAAGCACAATCCTAATTATCTTCATAAGTGACTTTCGCTGTTCCTTCGAAAAACCACTTTTTTAATAAACATGGTTAAGACTAATACACCTAGCGAACCTTTAATAGATTGTCATGTACATTTGGCCGCGCTCCCTGAGGGCAACAATGGATGCCTGATTTCCTCCAGAATGTTGAAAAGCCCTCTTTTTCGCTTTTTATTATGGAAACATCAACTTTCACCCAACAACCCCGCTGCGGCAAATAGGAAATACCTCAATGATTTACGGACGGAGTTACGAGCGTCACGACATGTTCAACAGGCAGTTCTACTGGGGATGGACGGGGTCTACACCAATGAAGGGCGCATCGACCTTCAAGCCACAGAATTCCTCATTAGCAATGACTATGTACTACAGCAAGCCAAAGACTATCCCAATGAATTTTTAGCAGGAGTGTCGATTAACCCCCAACGGATTGACGCCATTGAAGAACTCCATCGCTGTGCGGAAGCCGGCGCCACGCTCGTGAAAGTCTTGCCAAATTCCCAGCAATTTGATCCATCGCAAGCTCGTTACAAAAAATTCTACCAAGAACTGTCCAAACTCGGACTTCCATTACTCAGTCATGTCGGCTATGAATTCAGCCTCATCGGCAAAGATCAATCAGTGGGCGACCCAAACCGCCTTCGCACCGCGCTAGATGAGGGAGCCACCGTCATTGCAGCCCATGCCTGCAGTTATGGCTTAATGATCTATGAAAAATTTCTTCCCACTCTTTTGCAATTTGTTCAACGCTATCCTCATTTCTATGCTGATATTTCAGCCCTCACGCTCCCCAATAGATTGGGAATGTTGTTAAAACTCCGACATCATCAAGAGGTGTTTGATCGGTTGATTTTTGGTACCGATTATCCTCTCTCAGTTTTTCATCTCCCCACGTGGGGCGTCACAACATTTTCGACCCTTCGACATATCATGCGTACGACGAATAGATTCGACCGGCAATTCCTCGTCTGTCAGAATTTGGGACTCGGCTTTACCTCCCTTCAAACCATCCTTCGTTCAACACAACCCAATCTGTAATGCCCAGGACTACGCTCCGGGCTTTTTGCCATACCGTTCAGCTCTATTTGCGTTCATTTCTTTAAGTTTACAGGGTAATCACCCGAAAAAATTCTTACCCCAGGCATGTAATCTGAGCCAACAAATTTCTGTCTGCTGGGGTAAAGCAAACTTGAGAATCCAAAGTTTTCTCTGAAAGGTAAAAAAGGAGTTAGTAATCCTATGAGCCGAATTCTCATTACGGACGATTCATCAGCCCAACGGATAATCGTCTCTGGCATCGCCCAGAATATGGGACATGAAGTCGAAATTGCGACCAATGGCCAAGAGGCTCTGGAAAAAATACAAGCCAACCCACCTGATTGCTTACTCTTGGATCTGCTCATGCCCATCATGGATGGGATTGGACTACTTGAAACCTTGGAAAGCAAAGGTATCAAAATCCCGATCATCGTGCTCACCGCCGATGTTCAAGTCGGTCTAAAAGAACAATGTCTCGAATTCGGGGTGACCACATTCATGAATAAGCCCATTAAAAAAGACAAATTACAAGAAGCCTTAGAGGCGATTCTCTCTTCACCACAGCCCATAGGGGCGCCATGTACCTAACCCCTCAACAGCTCGATGCCTTACAGGAACTCATGAACATCGGCATAGGCCGAGCAGCTGGCTCATTGAATCAACTGTTTGACAAACCTGTCCGAGTAAATATTCCCAGCATTCGTTTGGGGAAGGCCCAAGATTGCGTCCAGGACCCTCTTAGCCCAGATCCATCAGCCTATTCATCAGTGGGACTGCCGTTTCACGGAAGGTTTTCTGGGTCAGCTTCCCTTCTCTTTCCTCGGGACAGTGCCGCGAGTTTAGTCTCTTTAGTCATTGGAGAGGCTCAAAACTTTGGCACCATGGACACGCTCCGGGAAGCCACGTTGACAGAAATTGGTAATATTGTACTGAATGGGGTTATGGGTTCCTTTGCCAACGTTCTCCAAGAAAAGATCACGTATGACGTCCCGTGTTACCAACAAACCTCCGATCCAGAGTTATTCCAGACAGCCTCATCACATTCTGAAGACCCCGTGCTTTGGGCTCAAACTCAATTTACGATTGAAGTTGATGATATCTCCGAGGACATTATGCTCATGCTTGCCATCTCAGATCTCGGACTTCTCCTGACAACTCTCAATAAACTTTTAGACCCCCAATGCGCCTGAATAAATACGCTTCATCCAAACTCACCCCATTCTCTTAAGGACACCTCTAAAAACTAGGATTTTGTGTGAGGGCAAGGAAGCCGCGCGCGGAAAACCGCAGTGTATGGGGGAATACATGAGGATTTGAGCATGCGGTTGACGCCGCCATCGCGGAAAAGGACAGTTCTTAGAGGTGCCCTTTAAAAACTTGGAGGTTCTCTCGGAAAACCTGTTCGGTTCAATCATTTCATCCCTCCAGTAACTCTGCTCTTCCTTTTTTCACCTTTTGACCAACAGCTCCCTTTCACTTCCACACTGCCTTTTTCATTAAGATTCTCCGAAAGACACCCGAAAAAAGATCTATTGAGTTATTCATAGGATAGAAAATCTTTTCCTCAACAACGACTTGTAAGTATCCTTCTTTCAACCCATAAGGAGAACAACATTCATGAGCCGTGTATTAATTACCGATGATTCCTTACTCCAACGCAGAACCCTTTCTGCCATCGTAGCGGACATGGGCCATGAGGTCGACACTGCCTGTAATGGCCAAGAAGCCGTTGAGAAGATTCAAGCAGACCAACCTGACTGCTTATTACTGGATATGCTCATGCCCATCATGGATGGTGTCCAAGTCATAGAAACCTTGCAATCTCGTGGTGTGAAGTTGCCCATCATTGTTCTCACTGCCGATGTGCAGGACTGGTTGAAGGACCGATGCCTGGAATTGGGAGCCACCATGTTCTTGAACAAGCCCGTCAAGCAAGATCAATTGCGACAGGCCCTGCAAGACATCCTGGCTGCGCCACAACCCACGGAGGCGCCATGCACATAAGTCCTGATCATCTCGATGTCTTACAAGAACTGCTCAATATCGGGGTTGGACGAGCCGCCGGGTCCCTGAACCAGATGTTGGAGAAACCCATCCGACTACATGTGCCTTTTATTCGAGTAGGAAAACCAGACGAGGTTTCTCAAGAAATACAAAAAATGCAGGAAACCACGTTATCCTCTGTACAATTACCCTTTAAAGGAACATTTCAAGGATCGGCCTGTCTGCTTTTCCCGACAGACAGCGCGGCAGCCTTAGTGACCGCCCTCACCGGAGAAGCAGAAGATACGGACACGATGGACTCCTTACGAGAGGCCACACTGACCGAAATTGGTAATATTGTGCTCAACGGTGTCATGGGCTCGTTGGCCAATATTTTACAAAATCAGATTACCTACTCCGTTCCGTTTTATGAGGAAACATCGTTGCAGGGATTACTCCAACCCTCACGATCAGAATCTTCCGAAATGGTTCTCTGGGCCCACACCCAATTTACCATTGAAGATTACGATCTGACGGGAGATATTATGCTGATGTTCGGCATCCCTGATCTTGGCCTGCTCATCAACGCGGTAAGCGAACTTTCCCAATTAACAACATGTCAACATGTCTCAGCAGGATCCACTTCTTAACTTAGTTATCCTCGATCATCTTCCCCAAGGCATTTTCATTCTTCGACCGAATGAGACCGTCGCCTTTTGGAATCATTGCCTAGAGGACTGGACAGGTATTCTAAAATCAGAAATTGAGGGCACTCCCGTAGCAACGCATTTCCCCCACTTAGGTACACCAAAATACACCTCGCGCTTTGAACCACTCTTTCAGGGAGGTCCCCCTGCTACCTTTGCCTCACAATTTCATCCGCAATTCCTACCCTGCACCCTTCCTAGTGGGCAATCCCGAGTCCAACAGACAACGGCCAAAGCCATCTGGCATGAAAGGACACAAGAATGGCAGGCCTTAATTATCATTCAGGACATCTCGGACCTCCACCGCCAAGTTGCTGAATCCCAACGACTCCGGAAACAGGCCCAAGTAGAAATCAGTGAACGCAAAAAGGCCGAAATCGCACTGGCCGATCAAAACCGCTTATTAGCATTAGACGCGGAAATAGGGAAAATCATCACGCAAAACCATGAATTCCAACCTCTCATGCAGGAATGCACCCAAGCCATTGTGCAGTATCTCAATGCACATTTCGCTCGAATCTGGATCCTCGATCCAACCCAGCAAATCCTTGAACTGCAAGCCAGCGCAGGACGCTACACTCATTTGAATGGTCCCCACAGCCGCATACCAGTCGGGCAATACAAAATCGGGCAGATTGCCGCAGAGAAAAAACCTCATTTGACCAATGCGGTCGTCGGAGATCCGCGTGTCTCAGACCAAGAATCGGCCAAACAAGAGGGACTAATTGCCTTCGCCGGATACCCCTTACTCCGAGATGAAGAAGTACTGGGCGTACTGGCAATATTCTCCAAATATCCGTTGACAGACTTAACCTTGGATACACTTAGGAAGGTAGGAAACCGAATTACAGTAGCCATTGAACGCCAAAAATACCACCACGCCCATCAGGAACTCTCTCTTCGATACGAACGTATTTTGGCTTCAGTAGGAGAAGGGATTTACGGGTTAGATCTGGAGGGCCTGACTACCTTTGTCAATGAGGCTGCAGCCAAAATGCTGGGGTATGAAACAGATGAACTCATTGGGCTCCCAATGCACACTGCCTTGAAGGATGGTTCCACACACCATATCGAAAACGAAATCCTGTGGCGCAAAGACGGGACCTGGTTCCCAGCAGAATACACCAGCATGCCGATTTTTGATGACAAACATCAGTTAACAGGTACTGTGGTCACGTTCAAAGATATCACAGAACGGAAAGAGATGGAGAAAGCTCAAGCTCATCTTCAACGAGCCGTTGACCAAGGAGTTGAAGGACTGGCCTTGCTTGATAGTAACGGCGATTATACGTATATCAATCCTGCCCATGCAGCAATGTATGGCTACAGCGTCGATGAACTATTGGGACTATCATGGAAAATGCTCTATTCAAAGGATCAGTTACAGCTTCTTGAAGAGATCTGTCTCCCTCAACTCCGTAATTCGGGGAAATGGCAGGGAGAGCTCCTCGGCCTTCGAAAAGATGGAACGAACGTACCGGTGGAGATTTCGTTGTCCTTACTCATGAATCCAGATGGTTCCTCGGATGGTCTGGTATGTACCTGTCGCGATATGACGGATAGGAAACGAGCTGAGGAACGATTCCGACAAGCTGTAGAAAGTGCACCAAGTGGAATGATCATGATTGATTCACAGGGTTGCATTGTCTTAACCAACCAGGCAACTTCCGAATTATTTGGATACGGCCCAGACGATTTGATTGGGTCATCGATCGAACAACTCGTTCCTGATCGTTTCAGAACTCACCACCCCGAACACCGCGCCAAATTTTTCTCGAATCCCCACCCACGGAAAATGGGAGCAGGGCGAGACCTCTTCGGCCTGCACAAGAATGGCACAGAAGTCCCCATTGAAATCGGCCTGAACCCCTTCAAGACAGAGGAAGGAACCTTTGTGTTGGCGTCAGTCGTCGATATTACTGCAAGAAAGTTGGAGGAAGAACGCTTTCGTTTGGTTGTGGAAACCACTCCCAATGGCATGATTATGGTCGACACCTCGGGCAGAATCGTCCTGGTCAATCAGCTCACCGAATCGTTATTCGGATATTCACGAGCCGAACTACTAGGGCAGCCAATTGAAATATTAGTGCCACTGCCTTTCAGAAAAGAGCACCCTCATCAACGCGCAAAGTATCTCACCAACCAGATACAGAACCGAGTCATGGGGAAAGGGCGGGAACTGTGCGGACTGCATAAAAATGGACGTGAAATTCCCATTGAAGTCGGACTGAACTCCATTAAAACACAAGAAGGGCTCTTCATTTTAGCCTCGGTGGTAGATATTACTGAGCAAAAAGCTGCTGAGGCACAACTCAAAAAAAACGCTGACGCCCTTGAACAGAAAAACAAGGAACTCGTCATTACCCGAGATCAAGCACTCGCGGCCGCACGGTCAAAAAGCGAATTTTTAGCTACCATGAGTCATGAGATTCGCACCCCCTTGAATGGCGTCATCGGCATGACTGATCTGCTGCTCGGCTCGAATTTAGATGCCGACCAACACGAGATCGTGGAAACCGTGAAACATTCTGGTGAATTCCTGCTCACCATCATCAACGATATTTTAGATTTCTCCAAAATCGACGCCGGGAAATTAGACTTGGAAGTCATCACCTTTGATATTCGAAAGGTCGTAGATGAAGTCTTAGACATCCTTGCCGAACGCGCTGGGCAAAAGGGCCTTGAATTGATTGGCTTAGTCTATGCCGCAACCCCTCAACACGTACTAGGTGATCCAGGCCGAGTCAGACAGATTCTGTTTAATCTCATCGGCAATGCCATTAAATTTACCCAAGAAGGAGAAATCGTCGTGGACGTTTCCGTGAGCCAGACGACGACCGACATCACAACCCTGCGATTTGCCGTCACGGATACGGGAATTGGCATTGCCCCTGAAGCCCAACAGACCCTCTTTGAGTCGTTTACCCAAGCGGATAGCTCGACCACCCGGAAATTTGGGGGCACGGGCCTTGGGTTGGCCATATGCAAACGCCTGGTCAACATGATGCAAGGAGACATGGGCGTGACCAGTGAAGAAGGACAGGGCAGCACCTTTTGGGTGACCATTCCCTTTACTCATGGAGCTACGTCTTCCATGATGGCACCCCCCCCGACGACACTCCAGGACCGTCGGGTGTGCATCGTCGAGTCCCATGACACGATCCGTTTCCTCTTGCAACACTATGTCGAGTCTTGGGGAATGATTTGCGAAGTCGCACAAAACGGAAACGACGGATTCGCCTTGCTCGAGAAAAGAACCAAAGAGGGAAACCCTTTTGATATCGCCCTGTTGGACCATACGCTCTCAGAAGCGAGAGAGGAAGATGGATTTTCCTTAGCTCAACGTGTTCGACAAGATCCCGAGATTTCCCACATTCCCCTTATTCTCATCTCCGCTCTTGGAAAACGAGGCGAGGGGAAACTGGCTCAAGAGGCCGGATTCAATGGGTATCTTACGAAACCCATTCGACATCACCAATTACAAGAATGTCTCAAAATGGTCTTGAGTGGTCACTCGCCTTCATCGACCTCCCGTGAATGTTCTTCTCCTTCATTGACCACAAGACATACGGTGGAAGAAGCGCAGGCTCGTACTCAATGCCAGATTCTTCTCGCTGAGGATAACGTCGTGAATCAGAAGGTGGCTGTCCGGATACTGCAAAAACTGGGCTATCGAGTTGATGTCGTGAACAATGGGCAAGAAGCCATCGTAGCAATTGGGCGTACGGCCTATGATCTGGTACTCATGGATTGCCAAATGCCCGAATTAGATGGCTTAGAAGCCACGCAGAAGATTCGGGAATTGGAAGAAGAAAAAAGTGAAAAGGAAGAAGTGGAAAATAACGGACTCATAGAGGCCAACCCTCCTTCTGATATTTCACTTCTCCCTTCTCACTCAAGAATACCCATCATCGCGCTAACCGCCAATGCGTTGCCCGAAGATCGAGAAGCCTGCCTTCAGTCTGGCATGGATGATTTTTTATCTAAACCTGTCCGGCTGGAAGAATTATCCACCATGATGACCAGATGGTTGCCTCACCTAGCTGACAATGAACGCATCAAGCAATCCACAGAAAAAACTAATACTCACGCGCCTACAACAAGACCTCAATCACTAGATAAAAACATCATTCAAAACCTTAAAGATCTCGGGGGAGCAGAAGATCCAGAATTTTTCCTGACAGTTATTGATCAATTTCTCGAAGATTTGCCTCGTCATTGTGAAGGAATCAAACAAGCCATTGAACAGCAAGATGGTATGGCACTAACCAAGTCAGCCCACACCTGTAAAGGTTCTTCTCGATCAATTGGAGCTACGGCGTTGGCAGAAATCAGTTATACCTTAGAAATCATGGGGCGTGAAGCATCTCTGACAGACGCGGCCGAAATATTTAAAGAATGGCTACAGGAACAAGAACGGACAAGACAGGCGCTAGAACAGGAGAAAGCGCAAGTAACTACCCCACCTCTCTGTTGAAGTAGCCTACATCGTCAAACAATTGGAATTCGCACTGGTCAAAAATAAAGCTCCACGCCTAACAAGACGAGGAGCTTTACTTTAAAACCCTTAGGAGATTCTAACCTCCTTATTCCATCACATCAAACCTTAAGCACGCGTGGATTTCTTTCGCCAGAAATACCCCATGAGACCAACCAGCCCTGTACCGAGCAAGAGGCCTGTCGAGGGTTCTGGAATGGGAGCTGTAGCTTGAGAGATCGTGATTCGTGCCACTTGATAACTATCCTGTGTAAAGTCTCCATCAGGAAAGGCCGTCAGAATATTCCCGCCAGCAATAAATCCTGAGTGAGCTGCAACTACCCCACCTTCCGTCACACCTGTGTTCGGAGCTATTTGCGCCAGCGCTGCGGTATTCGCAGGAATCTCATCATTCACTTCCGTCCCAGCATCTAAAACCGATGATCCCAAGATAAAAAAGTCAGCGCCAAGAAAACTTCCGCTATCATCAAAAACTTGGATGCTTTCTGGATCCCCGTTCGCGATAAAAGCATCGTTACTGGGAATCACCATAGCCGCATAACTGAAATATTGGTTGGTGGACAAGCTGCTATCTAATGTAAACAGCTGGGAAGCCACCCCTCCTGGACCTACAGGGCCACCGGGTAACGTGGCTTCGATCGTTCCCCCACCGCTTTCAAGAAAGTCATCAGCTAATGGAGCCGTATTGCCATCTTCGGCAAGCCGTTCCAGCGCCGCTGAGGTAGCTGTTCCATTATCGTACGTATCAAACGTCCCATCGTGAAATCCCACCCAAAGTGGAGTTAACAGCGTTCCGCCGACATTCGAAATTTTTACCTCTAGCGTTGTTGATGCTGCAAACACTAGAGATGTTGTCAGAACTAAACCAGCAATGCCCCCTACTCCTACCACATGCGCCCCGGCCCACAATCGCAGTTTCATGAGAATGGCTCCTTCAATGTGAGAATGTTGGCAACAAACAGATCGGAAAGTCCGACTCTATGCTCCTGTCTACGTTCAATATGTTTTGTTACAAACACCCCCTGAACCCTCTTACCAGCCTATCTTTTGCATGCGATCGACCGCCTCCGCCAATCGTTCCTTGGTCGTGGTCACGGTCATACGGATATACCCCTCTCCGGGATCCCCAAACCCATTTCCCGGCGTAGTCACAATCCCTGCTTTTTCAATGAGATGCGCGGTAAAAGATGCAGAGGTAAAGCCTTTCGGTACCCCGATCCATACATAAAAAGCAGCCTCAGGTGTCTCTAACGACAAGCCAAGTTTTTTCAATCCCGCCACGAGCACATCACGCCGTTCTTGATAAATATTTCGCAGATCATTCGTGACAGAATCCTCTAACTCCAATGCTGTCATCCCCGCTTCCTGAATCGCTTGAAACACTCCTGAATCAATATTGGTTTTGACTTTGCCTAGTCCAGCAATCACTTCCTGACACCCAACCGCAAACCCCACACGCCAACCAGTCATATTGAATGTCTTAGACAGAGAATGAAACTCTACGCCCACATCCATCGCCCCTTCCGCCTCAAGAAAACTGCATGGCCGTTTGCCGTCATAATAGATTTCCGAGTAGGCCGCATCGTGACACACAATAATGTGGTGTTCTTTTGCAAAGTCGACCACTTTCTTGAAAAATTCTTTGCTCGCGACAACCGATGTCGGGTTATTGGGCGAATTTAAAAACATCATTTTGGCTTTTTGTGCGACTTCTGTAGGGATCGCGGCCAAATCAGGCAAGAACCCATTTACTTTTGTTAGTGGCATCACATGAGATGTGCCTCCGGCAAAACTCACGCCGACAGGATAGACGGGATATCCAGGGCTCGGGACCAACACCACATCTCCCTTATCAACAAAGGCCAATGGCACATGGCCGATTCCTTCTTTTGAGCCAATGAGTGTCAACACTTCTGTCCTTGGATCAGCCGTGACTCCAAACCGACGCTGATACCATTTCGCGACAGCCGTCCGAAACGACAGCATCCCATCATACGAGGGATATTGATGGTGCTTGGGATCGCCAGCAGCCTGCCGTAGGGATTCAACAATGGGCTCTGGTGTGGGTAAATCTGGGTCTCCAATTCCCAAGTTGATGATATCCATACCACCTTCAATGGCCTTGCGTTTCATGTCATCAATCGCAGCAAATAAATACGGCGGCAACGTGCGAATACGATCCGCATATTGAATAGGAAAACTTGCCATGAACGTTGACTCCTTTCTGTATGATGCTTGAATAAATAATGGGTCTGTTGAAAAAAGCCGCCAGCGGCGTTCTCGCCCTTTTTCCGTGCTCACGTAAGACCAGTACGCTCCGCGCGTAAAAATGGCTACGGCCTTGCTGAACGGACTTTTTTGAACAGACCTGAGGCCTCTGACATGTGACGTCGCAGAGACGAAATTTGGCCGTTGATATCATCATTATTCAACAGCCCCATAATCAGTCGTTACGGTACCAAACTTTCAGTCAGTTAGGGTAAAACACACCAAACTTTTTAATGTCGTCTGAAAGGAACAGTATCTGAGAACTCTACGGAAGATTATTACATGAGATGCTCGATCAGTTGATTGGCCAATTGATGCAATACCGGAAGATGCGTCTTGGCTTGAGTCTGAATCGTTTCGGAAGGAATCCCTCCTCTATTGACATCATCTGGGCATTCCCGACAAAGCGCTTCAATGCCCGGTTCTTCAATTTCCGGGTGAAACAATAGCCCATAACCACGAGCAGGCAAGTGAAACGCTTGCACCGGAAAATCTTCAGAAGCCATTAAAGACTTGACATCGGGAGGAAGGATAATCCTTTCACCATGCCATTGAAACACTTCAAACTTATCAGCCAGTTGGCTAAACACAGGATCCCTTTTCCCAACATCCGTGACCGTGACTGGGACCATCCCAATTTCAAACGTTGGCCCAGGTGACACCGAACCACCCAAAACCTTGGCTAATAATTGTGCACCGAAACAAATTCCAAGAATGGGGATGCCCTTGTTCATCGCCGCTTTCACAAATTGTTGTTCTTTTGCAATCCACGACTCCGGATCATTCACCGACATGGGTCCACCCATTATCAGCAAGAAATCACTCGATTCCTTCGGCGGCCCCTCTTCCGGCACCAGTCTTGTCTCAACTATATAGCCCCGCTTTTCCAAAGCCTGACGAAAAGCACCGGGACCTTCAAATGGTACATGCTGCAGACAAGTGGCAATTTTCATAAAATTGGCACCAACAATGACACAGAAAGTTACAGAGGCACGGAGAATTGAAAAAGAGGAGAAGAGCGGGAGTAAGACTTAGAGAAAAGGGAGGTTACCTCAGTATAAAAATTAACCGGTGCCTGACTACACTCGAATGCTTCAACATTACGACAAACATCCGTTAGTGGCAAACCCGTTGGCAAACATTGATTGATGTCCACTTTTCTTATTCACGCATTCGACGAGATGCCAAAATCGAAGAGGGTTCACCTTCTTTTTACTCGCGACGATGAGACTCGTTCCTTCCAAAACCGTATTAAGTGCTAAGTCAGTTCGAAATCCGATATGCTTACACATGGGAGAAATAAATTTCTCAACCGCAGCAATCACTTTATTTCCATTACTAAAGTGATTCAACATGATGATCCTGCCTCCTGGCTTGCACACCCGGATCATTTCATTCACCACTTTCCGATAATCTGGAACCGCAGTCACGACATAAGCCGCCATCACAATGTCAAAGGTATCATCAGGAAGCTGCATATTTCCCGCATCCATAGTTTGGAGCGTGACATGCGATAAATTGAATTCGTCTACCCTGCGATGGGCATGCTCCAACATGCCCTCAGAAAGATCAATCCCCAAGACGTCGCAATGCGACGGATACAAGGGCAACGCTTCACCCGTGCCGACTCCCACTTCTAAAACTTGGCAACCTGGCTCAATTGGCAATCCTCGTACAGCAGCCTCCCGTGATTGTTTAAAAGCTTTTCCAAACGTGTGATCGTAGACAGATGCATAGGCTGTATACACCCGTTCCACTTTCTTATTGTCCATGCGTCCCCCCTAGTGGTGTCTTACTCATTCCACACCCCTTCGAAGACTTGTGAATTGATACCATGAAATTTGAAAATTCGCTGAAACAGGGGAAATTGAACGATGGCGGGAACCCAGATTTTTATGCCGGCCTGGGGACGGCCCACCGACTCACAACCTAACGGATGTTAATCTACCGAAGTCGAGTGAGCGAGTCAACTCTTATTCTTCACAACTCACTGATTGTAGAAACCTTTCTGCCAAATGACCGATCATTTGCGTATCATAAAATACATGGTTCTGTTCACAACGTGAGCACTACCTGGGATTGCAATGCTTCAGGGGCTGCTCTACAATTCTGTCCCTCTATTTATTTTCATACGTGCCATAGCTCCGAAGGAGAACGGACATGAACATTGGCTTTTTATGTTTACGATTCCCATGCATAGTATTTGTACTCGCCGCCCTGGGCACAATGACACAACCTTCAGTGTCATCAGCCATTGATTTGGACATCAGCATGGAACAGGCAAATGAATCCCTCGCTGCCGGCCGGCAAACTATGGAAGCTGCCAATTCCGTTGAAGATGTGGCTGCAGTCATGAAAGCTTCGGAAAAAGCCAGCCGTGTCGGAGCCGATCCTGAAGTCGATCCTTGCGGAACCCATGCCATTTTACGTACACGACGATATTGGCTGGAATATTTTGGTCGGCGTGAAGCTGCCGAATCTAAACGCCAAAAAAAGGATATCCGTATGCCTGAGGCTAAAATTCAAGAAATCCTGGATATGCCCTATCTGGAAGTGGAGGTCAGATTGTGCGGGGAAGAAGAATTTTTTGCCGAGGGAGCCGAAATTGCACTCCAACAAGGCAATCTCACTGCCCGACCAGTAGATATAGGCCCTGCAGAACGGGGTCGAAAAAATCCGGGGCCTGCCCCTAGCTTTCGCTCCCGCTTTACAGCGAGATTTGCCTATGCCGACTTTGACCCACAGGCACCAGGCACGTTGGCCGTTTTTTTTCCAGACGGAAAACTGATTAATATTCCGGCAGACTTCTCAAAAATCCAGTAAGAGTCTGTTGAAAAAAGCCGCCAGCGGCGTTCTCGCCATTGTTCCGTGCTCACGTAAGACCAGTACGCTCCGCACGCAAAAATGGCTGCGGCCTTGCTGGACGACATTTTTGAACAGACCCGTAAAGGAGAAGTGAAAAGCAGAAGCACGAACAAAGTAGAACTTTCAACTCTTCCTATCTTACTTTTTCTTTTTCACTTCTCACTGATAATTCCTTCGACTTCACGCAGCGTATACAAATGATGGTACAGCCCACGTTGCTCTAAGAGTTCCTCATGCCGCCCTTCTTCAACAATTGTTCCTCGATGAAGCACAAGAATGCGATCCGCCCGTTGAATGGAAGAGAAACGATGCGCGATCATCAAAGTGGTCCGCCCTTTCATGAGCTCATCCAATGCACTCTGCACCAACGACTCTGATTGGCTATCCAATGCCGACGTCGCCTCATCAAGGATCAGAATTCTGGGATTTTTCAATAAGGCTCGTGCAATCGCAACTCGCTGCCGTTGTCCGCCTGATAGGTTTATACCCTTCTCCCCTAATACAGTCTCGTACCCCGCCGGAAGGGTTTGAATAAACTCATGGGCATTGGCCCGCTCACTCGCTTCCCGCACCTCTTCTTCAGAAGCATCCCAACATCCGTATCGAATATTTTCGTTAATAGTCCCGCCAAATAAATGCGTGTCTTGGGGAACAAGTGCTAATTGATGATACAAACTGTCTAATTCAATGGATTTAATATCATGCCCATCAATAAAAACTTTTCCCATGGTCGGATCATAAAAACGGTGCAGCAGATTAATGATCGTCGTTTTTCCTGCGCCTGTGGGCCCAACCAACGCCACACATTCACCCGCTTCAATGGAAAACGAGACGCCCTCTAGTACAGGGCCCCGACCGTCATAGGCGAATTGTACGTCCTCGAACTGCACAGCACCCTGAATCGGATTCAATGCCTGAGCATCAGAAGCATCTTGTATATCCAATGGAGTATCCAGCAATTCAAATACACGCGTCATGGCACCTTGCACTTCTTTCACTTGCGTAAATATTCTGGCAGCTGACCCAAACGGACCAATAAGGATTCCCGCAAACAGCACAAAGGCAAACAATTCCCCAGGAGACAATTGCCCTTCAATGACTTGCTTCCCCCCATACCACAACACTCCAATGGCCATGGCAAAAGTAAAAAACGTAATGACCGGGACAAAGACAGCTAACACGCTAGTCCGCTGCATGGTGGTTGCTAAGAGGTTATCAACTGCTGAACGGAACCGTGATTCTTCTCTCTGCCCTTGCACAAATGACTTCACCTCCCGAATACCTGAGACCACTTCCTCGATAAGCGTCGTCACATGCGCGGTTTGATCTTGAATTTTCATTGACAATGATTTCAACCGTTTTCCAAACAGCCGGGCCACCAGCGCGAGCAACGGCAAGAGAATCAGAATGAGCACGCACAAGCGCCAATTCATGACCAACAGAAATCCGACCCCTCCAATAATTGTCACCAGATGCTTCAGCGCATCTAAGGGAGTTTCGGTCAAGAGGTTTTGAATCACACCAACATCATTCATTAAACGGGAAATCAATTCCCCCGTTCGTCGTTTGGCAAAAAATTTCAGCGATAGCCGATGCAGATGCGAAAAGACATGCGTGCGAAAATCCGCCATCACCCGTTGGGAAGCCAGCGCGGTGAGATAGCTATGGCCCATGGACAACAGCCCCTGCCCCACGACTAACCCAATAAACACCCATACCATAGACGTTAACTGCTGAAGGTCTCGATGAACTGTGATCAAGTCCCATAAAAAACCTCCCAACTTAATCATTGCCAAATTGCAGGCAGCCACACCCATGACGGCTACGCCCGCGCAGACCATGATCATCATCTGAGGTCGAACAAAGGGCAAAAATCGAGACCACTGGTTCATAGAAATCCCATAGTGCAACAATGCCGTTAGAGAGGGGAAAAAGAATAGTTACACACAAACAAATGAAGAACTAAAAGCAGACAGGAACGAAGGATTGGGAGTCAATCGAGTTGAATAACTGATTCGATTTGCAATTTATTGATTGCGACAAACTCCGAATGGTGGGTGTCATCGATAAGGACATCGGTCAGATTAAGAAATCTGACCGATTCATCATTCAGTACATCCGAAATTCGATTCCGCATCGGGGGAATTAAGAGCTCACCAACATAGGTTGAAAGTGAGGAACGCACCTTTATGCGAACTTTCTTCCCTTGGGACATAGCAATATTCTTATCCCTGCCGACCTATAGAAGATTAATTGCGCCGCTTCGCGAACTTCATGCGGCGGCGAAGTTTTTTATGTTTATGCTTGCGCATCTTCTTCCTCCGCTTTTTGACCACACTGGACATAAGTAATAGATTCCTGGGTTAAAATAATGGTAGATGGCAAGGCAATAGGAACGTATTCAACTTTTGAATGCTTAGGGAAAAGGCCAATGAAACAGCTGGGTACCTATCATAGGGTAAAGAAATGTGTCAAGAAAACTCATGTATCATAGCTGGTCACAGACCCGAGAGTCATCTTCTCTTTAGAAATTTCCTTGACCCCTCCGGCACACCTTCTTCATGATAGGGCCTCATGGGAAAGGAATCCGCTGTCATCACACGCTTTTGGGTCTGGGCAATCATGGCTACATTCGGAATGGTGTGTCTTGCAGGAACTGGATGTTCCAAAAAAGAGCCAAAATATCCAGAAGATCATGCCCGGTTTCAACGAGTGGTCCAGGCCATCAAATCACTTGAAACCGCTTATGTCAACAAAGATCAAACCGCATTCCACGAGCTTCTCTTGCCTCTTGAGCAGCTGGACAACTTGGAAACCGAGGCAACGAGAGATTTTGCGGCCTTTGACACCATTCAGCTTGACGTGACGGTGGACCGCATTCTCATCGATGGAGATCGAATTTCGGCCTTCATATCCTGGCAAGGCCAATGGCAACGTACTGCGCAAGAATCAAACGACCAAGCCAGAGGCCATGGAGTGCTGCTGTGGAGCGGAGCTCAAGTCATATTACTTCGCGGAATAGAAGGTGACCTGCCATTTGGCATGGCATCCCGCCTCAACATCGCCTCCTGATTTCCGCAAACCCCACTCTCATATCTCAACATTCTTACGATGGCTTCTTCCACTGCTAAAGTTCCAGGACATTCTCAAGTCCTTTCTACTGATTTCCTCATCATTGGCGCTGGGGTAGCTGGCCTGCGTGCAGCCTTGGAATTATGTCGACACGGAGAGGTTACCATGGTGGCGAAAGGCGGACCTCAAGATAACAACTCCTTCTATGCCCAAGGAGGCGTAGCGGTAGCCCTTAGTGAAGAGGATGACGTTGATCTCCACTTCACCGATACCCTCAAAGCCGGGCATCAACTATGTTCACGCCCGGCCACAAAAGTTTTGGTTGAGGAAGGTCCCGACCGGATCCAAGAACTCATTGACTGGGGCGCGAAATTCGACACGATTGATGGAAAATTGGCATTCACAAAAGAAGGCGCTCATAGCCGTCATCGCGTCTTGCGGGCAGGGGGGGATGCCACCGGAAGTGAGATGGTTCGGGCCTTGGGTGTGAAAGCTCAAGCCCTCAAGAATCTTAAATGGCTGGGCAACCATTTTGGTGTCGAATTGATTATTCAGGACGGTCGTTGCTGCGGGGCTTTCGTACTAGATGAACTGAAGGGTATTCAGAAAACGATTCTGGCCTCAGCCGTCCTGCTGGTCACCGGCGGAGCAGGACAAGTCTACGCTCGGACCACCAATCCACCCAATGCCACCGGCGATGGCATTGCCATGGCCTACAGAGCCGGAGCAATTTTAGAAGACATGGAGTTCGTTCAATTTCATCCGACTTCCTTATATTTGCCCTCAAGCCCCCCGTTTCTCCTGTCAGAAGCCCTCCGCGGTGAAGGAGCCATTCTTCGAAATAACCGAACTGAACGGTTTATGACACACTATGATCGCAATCTAGAACTGGCCCCGCGAGATATCGTCTCGCGCGCCATTTGGACGGAAATGCAACGCACCAAAGCCCGGCACGTCTATTTAGACGCCACACATCTCAAAGCATCCTTCTTAAAAGAGCGATTCCCTACCATCTATTCTACTTGCCTACGATACGATATCGACATCACTGAAGAATGGATACCCGTGTCCCCCAGCGCCCATTATTTTATGGGTGGCGTCAAAACCGACCTTCATGGCGCCTCAAACATCCTCGGCCTCTATATCGCCGGCGAAGCCGCCTGTTCAGGTGTCCACGGCGCCAACCGCTTAGGCAGTAACTCTTTGTTAGAAGGATTGGTTTTCGGCTTGCGCGCCGCACGAGCAGCCTATCGTTATTCAGCAACCTGTTCGCCCCCGAATGTTGTTTCAGCATCTACCCGTAGAAGAACATCGAAGAAGAAGCTGACCGAACAGGACATTGAAAAACTGAGAAATTCTCTACGGCGTTTGATGTGGACGAAAGTTGGGTTAATCAGAACGGAAGAATCGTTACACAAAGCCCTTGAACAACTTCTACAATGGTCTCACAAACTGCGAGTGCCCCCGTTTAATCGAGCAGGCCTTGAAGCGCAGAACATGATTCAGGTGGGGCAATGTATTACCGAAGCCGCCCTGTGGCGTTCCAACAGCGTAGGCGCCCACTATCGGGAGGACATTCCACTGTTTAAAGGCTTGAATTGGAAAGTCCATAGCCAGAATCACATACCGGCCCCCACTCCATCGGGATCCTTTCCTTCGAGGAAAACCAAAAAGGTACGGCATCGCTGAGAGCGATCATCTCGCGGGCATCGTTAAACAGGGGCCTAAAAATCGATTGAGATTCTGCTGAAAAACGTTGTACAGCTCTTTGGTGATGAAGCCTTGTTTCCCATGGCTTATTGGATGACTTCCAATTCTTGAGACAGCCATAATTTCACTGCCCGTATTTGTGATAAAGCATTCATCGGCCTGTTGCAGTTCCTCTATCATGTATTTGCCTTCTTCCACTTTGACACCCTGCTTCCTTGCTAACTCCATGACGACGTCTCGCGTTACACCCTTCAAAATGCCACATTTAACAGCCGGGGTATACAATCGTTGGGCCCTTACAAAGAAGATATTACTCGTCGTACATTCCGCAACATAACCATCCAGATTTAACATCAAGGCATCATCCGCCCCCCCCTGATTCGCCTCCCGTTTCGCCAAAATATTATTCAGAAAACTGGTTGCTTTAATTTGAGGAGGCTGCGCTTTCTGAGAGTTTCGGCATACAGACGACACGTGCAAAGTCAAACCCTGGTCCCGCCGCTGCTCGGAGTACGTCTGAACAGATTTCGCCATCACGACAAGAGTGGGGTGGGCACACAACTTCGGGTCAATCCCAAGTTCCCCTTGACCGCGAGAGACCGTCACCCGGAAACCCGCATTTTGCAGGTGATTGCGATCCAACAGTTCACGAAAAATTGGCAACCATTCGTCATCGTGTATGGGGAGATTCAGTCCAATAAGTTCACAAGATTGGTGAAGCCGTTCGAGATGACGTTCCCAAAGAAATAACTTGCCCTGATACACCCGCAATGTCTCATAGACACCGTCCCCATATAAAAAACCATGGTCTAACACAGAAATCTTGGCATCCCGTTCTTGGATAACATCACCATTTAGATAAACCCACATATCTTGACCTAGATTTCTCCCTCCGATTGAAGGACTTGAAAAAAGGCTTGGGCTTTATGCAATGTTTCCTCATACTCCCGAATGGGATCGGAATCTTCGACAATGCCCGCCCCAACTTGAAGATACCCATGCTCCTGTGTCAGTAGTAAGGTGCGAATCACAATATTGAGATCAAGATTTCCATTCCATCCGATGAATCCGATGGACCCTGTATACAATCCTCGCCGTACCGGCTCTAAACGTTCGATGAGTTCCATGCAATGAACTTTCGGTACACCCGTAATCGTCCCTCCCGGAAACACCGCCCGAATGACATCAAAAGCATTGCGATCTTCCCTCAACTGCCCAAGCACGTGCGAGACTAAATGCATGACATGTGAGTAGCGTTCGACTGTCATAAACTCATCGACTCGAATAGACCCATACCGACAGACCCGGCCCAAATCATTACGCGCCAAGTCTACGAGCATGAGATGTTCTGCCCGTTCTTTGGAGCTTGAAAGCAACTCTTCCACTAAGCGTCGATCCTGAGCCATTCCCTCGCCACGCGGCCGGGTCCCTGCAATGGGACGCATATCAGCATAACCACCTTCCAGCCGGACCAAACGTTCCGGCGAATTGCAGACAATGACATCCGATTCAAGGACAAGGAATGCTGAATGAGGAGAAGGATTGACCCGTCGCAATTGATGATATAGAGCGGCTCCAGCCTGAGCCGGCGATGGAAAATTCCGATGCATACCTTCAACCTGAAATCGTTGAGAAACATTGGCTTGATAGATGTCTCCTGCAGCGATGAATTCTTGGCATTCCTTCACCCGGCGCTGATATTCCGATGCCACTTGCCCTTGATGAATGTCGAGAGAAAATTGACCAGGCTTGATTTCTGCAACAGAATGATCCATGGACCGCAACTTGATCTCAAGATCAGACAATCGTGCGTCCCCTTCCCGTGCCAATTGCTCGCAATCTTCACTGGCCACCCGTTCTGGAGAAGGCGAATACACAAGCCAGACCGTTCCGTCATGATGATCAACCACCACAAACGTTTCCACAAAGAAAAAATACAGATCCGGAAACTGAAGATCATCGACAGTATATTCGGGAAGTGCTTCAAACGTTCTGGCTAAATCATAACTCAAATATCCAATTGCCCCCCCGATGAACGGCAAAAAAGACGGGGCAACTGACACAATCGGCTCGGTAAAAGTTCGTTCCAACAACGCAAACGGTTCCCCTTTATGTTCTTCCCACCTCCCTGCTACATAGGATTGCACCGAACGTCTCTTGCCTCGCATAACACGGTCAGGTTCACCGCCTAGATAGGAGTAACGTCGAGAAACACCTTGTTGAAACCAATTATGTTCGAGAAAAAACGAGTGGGGAGCATAGTTGGTAACTGCAATATACAACTCGAAAGGATCGTGAAAATCTATGGAACATTGCCGCACGAGAGGAAAGATACTGGGACTGTTAGGTATTTCACTTCGATAGCCCATAGAGCCTCGTATTGAGATCAAACTCATGAAACAGGGGGGAAAGTTCAAAAAAGTTCGTCCAGCAAGGCCCCAGCCATTTTGATGCGCGGAACGTACTGCTAATACGTGAGCACAGCAAAATGGCGAGAACGCCGCTGGCGGATTTTTTCAACATTCCCATACTTGAAGAAAGAGGGGTTGGATCTGTCATCCCCGGCCGATGAGTGGGAAGAAAGGTCAAGAAACTAAGGATTTTCCTGTGGGTCAGCAGGAGGAGGGGCCGTCGTTCTCATAGCATTCGCGGCTTCTTCCGGCGCTAGGATCCCTTTTTGGACAAGAGATTCTAACAGACCTTTCACAGCTTCTTCCGGCGAACGACGGAGTCCACGAACCCGAATACTGGGGGGGAAAAAACGCAGATAATCAGGATTATTGACACGAATGGTGACCGCTTCACTTTCACTGAACGGACCAAGATCTTGATCAGTATGAGGAATTCGGAAA
Organism: Nitrospirales bacterium; assembly: GCA_965223295.1. GTDB lineage: Bacteria > Nitrospirota > Nitrospiria > Nitrospirales > UBA8639 > Nitrospira_E. Next base: position 722,932 of record CBDCWC010000003.1, read on the forward strand.
AACGGTTTCCCATTCGCCAACAGGCCATCAGGGCCGATAATCTCTAGCCGGTCTGAAATATCCTCACCGGAGATTTCTTTCACGGTATCCACCACCAAAATCAAGGAGTCAGCAACAAGCGGATCACCTGTTTGATTTTTGACCCTCACAATAAATTCCACTTCACTCACAGAGGTTAAGCCGGTTCCAGACAGGGCATCAGGATCTTTATATTGAACAACGGGAACCACCCCCTCCGTGACATCGGGGAGTTCATCAACCGAAGGATTCGCCAAAGCCAGGCTTCCAGTCGCAAAAAGAGTCGACATGACAGCACCCAGCAGTTTTACGTTGAACATCATCCCACGATTAGAGAGAAAGTGAAAAAAGAGCACTCTCATAACTTGAAAAATCTTCGATTGACTAAAGAGACGAAAACGATAACATATTGTATCATATTTAATGAACGGTAGGCCGCTTTTGGCTTGACAAGATTTCCGATATTTGGTTGAATGAGAGCCCTTCCAACAACTCGTCTTGCCGGTCTACAACATGGCATCTTCTCAGGATCCACTGTTTTCGGGACTTGGAAAGGCAATGCGAGTGGGGACGGACCTACTCGCCGCCCTGATCGTCGGTGGATTCCTCGGATGGTTAGTTGATTCATATGTGTTGGAGACGACACCGTGGGGTATGACGGTTGGGTTGGTGCTGGGATTAATCGCTGGAATACGTAATGCCTACCGGGCCGCTCAACGTTGGGGAACATAGTCTCACGATTTCACACAATTAGGTTCAGCATTGGAAGATCCATTACATCCCTTCGAGCTACATAACTTCATCCCGCTTTCCCTATTCGGTCTAGACATTTCGATTAACAAGGCCGTGTTGTTAATGTGGATTGTGGTGGGCGTCGCGTCGTTCCTGCTCTTAAAGGCTGGGGCAGCTAAATCGCTTGTCCCATCCAAACTTCAGAGCATGGCGGAATTGCTAGTGGAGTTTATTCGAGGCATCATTCAGGGTACGATGGGTCCATTGGGCATGCGCTATTTCCCACTTATCAGCGCATTGTTTCTGTTCATTTTATTTTGCAATCTTCTTGGACTAATACCCGGATCATATACTGTCACCAGCCAAATTATTGTCACAGGCGTCTTTGCCGTGATTGTGTACGGCCTGAGCCTTGTCATCGGATTTCAATTACATGGCTCCAAGTTTTTAGGTATATTAGTTCCTCCTGGCACACCAGGATGGCTCCTGCCTTTAATGATTCCGATTGAATTGATTAGTCAGTTAGCTAGACCAATCTCTTTAGCTGTGCGATTATTTGCAAATATGACAGCAGGGCATGTCATTCTGGGTGTCTTATTTGGGTTAACGATTGCGGGCGGACTGCTCATTGGATGGCTTCCTTTTTCTTTCACCATTGTCTTATATGGTCTAGAGGTCGGTATCGCATTCATTCAAGCCTATATATTTACGGTCTTAACGTGCGTTTATATGGGTGATGCTATTCATTTGCACTAATCACGTTCAAACCATGAAAGTCAGTCATTACTATTAGTCCCTTTTAAACTGGGAGGACCATATTACAATGGATTCTGCAGCAGCAGCACTTTTGGGAATGGGCCTAGCGGCCGCAGGTTTTGCAGGTGCCGGCATCGGCATTGGGTATATTTTCGGGAAAATGATCGAAGCCGTCGCACGGCAGCCCGAGGCAGAAGGCCGAGTCGGGAAGTATATGTGGATCGGTTTCGCGCTGGTTGAAGCCATCGCACTTTACGGTCTGGTCATTGCCTTTATCATCATGGGCAAAGGATAAGGGGCGAGTGTGCCATGCCACAATTTGACTCACATTTCTTTTCGTCTCTGATTTTTTGGGAACTGATTTCGTTTGGCATTCTGCTCTGGGTACTCTACAAGTATGCTCTCCCTCCCATTCTCGAAACACTTGAAACCAGAGAGAGAAAAATTCGAGAGAGCTTAGACCAAGCCGAGCAGAGCCGAGCCACGGCTGAGCAGAAGCTGAAGGAATACGAAACGAAGCTCCAGGCAGCGGCCAAAGAAACGGAAACACTCATGACCGAAGCCAAACAAAAAGCGCAGCAGCTCCTGGATGAGAACCAGCAACGACTCCGTGCCGAGACCGATCGAATGAAAGAAGAAGCCGCCCAAGATATTGAGCGAGAACGACGGAAAGCCGTGCAGGATATCAAAGACCAAACGGCTGATCTTGCAATTTTGGTCGCAGAAAAAGTCATTGGCCGCAGCTTGTCAGATGATGACAATCGTCGGTTTGCTCAAGAAGCCTTAGCTGAAGTCGCGGCCCATTCTAAAAATTGATCTTGGTCAGCAACAATCTATTGCAGACTAGATTCTCAGTTTTAGGAATTCAGAAAACTACTTCACAAAACATTCCAAAGAGGGAAGGACAACTTCCCTCTTTTTTTACCCTTGCGAATTTCCGCCACCTGCACGATACCCTTCCAAGTCAACGGTCACAGTCTTAAACCCCAAGTCTTTCAAGGCGGCAACAAGACGAGACCGCCGAGGCTCTTCCGCCAGCAACGGAATTTCTGAAGATCCAACTTCGATGCGGGCCATTTCTCCATGTAGGCGGACACGTACCTGAGTCAATCCCTCTGCCAACAAAAACGCTTCGGCCTGTTCAACGCGAGATAACGATGCTGTTGTAATAGAAATCCCTCGGGCGATTCGAGAGGATAGACAAGCCGCTGCAGGTTTTTTCCAATTGGCTAGGCCCAAAGCTTGAGCCAATTGTCGGATATCAGACTTATTGCAATTGGCTTCTAATAAGGGGCTTTGCACACCTAACTGTTTTCCGGCTTGAATGCCGGGCCGGTCTTCACCCATATCATCAACATTCGTTCCATCCACAATTGCTTGAAAACCAGCATCCTTTTGAATCTTTGACAGCAACTGATAGAGATCCGTTTTGCAATGAAAACAGCGCGATGCATCATTCTGCACAAATGCTTCGATTTGTAATTGATCGGTTTCAACAATCTGTAGTGGCACACCAATGTCTTGACACAAACGCCGGGCATCTTCCAGTTCACTCTGAGTCAAGGTCGGCGAAGTGGCAATAACGGCTTTGGCCGACTGCGCAAGAGTATCAACAGCCACCTTCAATACCAATGTGCTGTCTACTCCGCCCGAAAAGGCCACGACCACAGATCCCAGATCTTGAAAAATTTTCTGTAACTGGCCGTATTTACGTTGAAGGGCTGGCTCAAGACTCAGCATAAATTGGAAGCACTCGTTTGGGATGAGGCATGGAAGCTTTTAACATTTCTGAAGCCGATTGCCCTAATTGCCCACAGGCCCCTAAGACATCATCCCCTCGGCTTTTGCGGAGAAACGCATCCAGTCCTCGATTGCGAAGAATTTGCTGAAATGCCTCAATACTTTCCGGAGCCGAACGTCGAAATGCACTACCGGAGAATTCATTAAACGGAATGAGATTAATCTTATATCGAATGCCGCGTAACAATGAGACCAATCGATTGGCATCTTCTCGGGTATCATTCACACCGGCAAGCAAAACATACTCAAACGTCAATGGACGCTCACTAGACATGACATATTCACGACTGGCCTGTAATAAGGCTTTAAGATTGTAACGCTTATTCACGGCTGGCATTAGATAGTCTCGTTGCGCGTTCGTGGTCCCATTCAGAGAAATCGCTAGATTCACACCTAAACGTCGAACATCTGGAAACCGTGGAATCCAGCCTGCTGTCGACACCGTGATACGCCGAGGGGAAAATCCTAATCCCCATTCAATATTTGTTAAACGTTGGATCGCGTCAGCTAGCGCTTCAAAATTCATCAACGGCTCCCCCATACCCATAAAAACCAGGGAGGTAAGATGCTCTGGTTCAAGCAGCATGGCTTGCACATTCAACACTTGACCAACAATCTCATGGGCCCGTAAGTTCCGTTTAATCCCCATCTGTGCGGTTAAACAAAACCCGCAATCCAATGTGCAGCCCACTTGGGAAGAAATACACAATGTCCGACGACGTTCTTCCGGAATCAACACAGTTTCCACAGACAAGCCATCGGCCAAGCGCCATAAAAACTTTTTGGTGCCATCACCAGAGACCCGAGACGAGATCTTTTCATCCTTGTGAATTGTAGCGACTCGCTGCAAGCGCTTTCGATCCACTTTGGACAGGTTGGTCATCGCATCAATATCAGCAACGCGATGCTGATACAACCATTGCAAAATTTGCTGGGTTCGATACCGAGGCCAACCAAGCTCTTGGACCAAGACTTTGGTTTCTTCCGCATTGAGAGCTAACAAATTCACTAAAGACGTCTTCATTTTCAATCAATTACTCAGAATGTATCTCCACAACATGGCCTGATCATACCATCTCTTTGGAACTCTGCCACTCAAGGGCCCGTTGAAAAAAGCCGCCAGCAGCGTTCTCACCCTTTTCCCGTGCTCACGTACTGCCAGTACGCGCCGCGCGCAAAAATAGCTGTGGCCTTGCTGGACCTGGCTTCGCCGAAGCGGCTTCGCGCAGGCGAGTGGACATTTTTGAACGGCCCCGATGCTGTTGATGGCGAACCGCTTCCGGGCGAAATATGGCCTTTGATATCTTCATTATTCAACACTCCCACTCAAAAATCTTGGAGATTCCTTTTGTTGTGATTTCGATATAATTCTTAGGTTTTTATACTTATCTACATATAGGCAAGAGAAAACAAACCAAAACAGCCGCAGTCAAATTCAATATCTGAAATATCCTTGAACATTGCATAAATCAGATCTTTGGGCAAGCATCGATTAAAGCATCATACTCTATTCAATTTAGGAAAAAGTTTTTATTTTTTGATGGCTATACCTATATTGGAAGACTTCATGGTAGTCAATTTTATATCATCAATCTACCACATATTGGTCTTGATAGTGGTCTGTATACTTCTAATTGCTTCAGCTAAATACATTTAATCATGCTGATACCGAACGCCATACAAACGTACCATATACTCCACAGAGACAAATCATAATTTGTATCATTTACAGGAAGCATAGAAAAAATTTTAAATTAAAGCTTGCTTGTTGACTTTGCTTTAAAACACGAATAAAATTACCACCAATATATGGTGGAGCGAGAAAGATGGAGAATCGGGATGATGAACTCGAAGATATCCTTGGCGGCTTGGAACAACGGATTAGTGTGTACGAACGAAAGCGCAAGGAACTTAAAAAACAGCGGGAGCAATTAGGTGAAGAAATCGCAACGGTTGAGAAATACTTGGAGCTGGCAAAAACACTCTATCGGGTGGAAGCTGACAAAGCGAAACTGGCCAACCTCTCAATCCAAATCGCCTCACAAGAAAAAGGAGCCGTGTCGACATCTGACGTCGACGCTGCGGCTCAATCGCGAGAGATTCTTCTGGGGCGGAGCAAGTATGTCGGACGAAGTGTCCCGGATGCGGTGTACATGGTTTTGCAAGAGGTAGGTCATCCCTTGCATGCCAAAGATCTGTATCAACGACTCAAAGAAGGTGGAATGCCCATCAGAGGAAAAACGCCCGTGACATCCATCGCCACTTCCTTAAAACGAGATTCGCGATTTCGTAAAGTGGGGCCGAATACATTCGAAGTGACACATGACAAACCTTTAACGAAAGTGGTTTGACAAGATAAGGGATCAAGAGTTCCCTTCTTGGAGAAAGGAGGTGAGTGTCTTGGCCGTCACGAAGAAGAAAGCCGCTCCCAAGAGAAAAGCGGCGTCCGCTAAACCGAAAGCCAAAGCAAAAACTAAGAAAAAGTAACCTGCAGTTCCCACCAGCAGTACCGCCGGGGGTAGGGCCACCTGCTCCCGGCGTGTTTTTTATTTCCTTACCATTGTCTACTCGCCTCAACGTTCCTTACAATTCTCTACATTCCAAATAGACGTGGAATTCCTGATAGCTCCCTCTTTCCCCTCACCCAACCATGATGCTCTCTTCTAATGAAATCGACAACCTCACGCAAACGGCCATTCAAGCTGCCCGGCAAGGTGGCACCATCCTGCAAGACTATGCACAAAAGGGCTTTACCATTCATTCTAAAGGCGAGGCCATTAACCTCGTCACCGAAGCTGACTTACAATCAGAGAAAGCGATCATTCAGACAATTCGTCAAGCATTCCCAGATCACCAGATACTAAGCGAAGAAGAAGGCGCACAGGAAAGCCCGCCACATGCCATCAAATGGATCATCGACCCGTTAGACGGCACGGTGAACTTCGCACATGGCTTTCCTATGTACAATGTCTCAGTCGGAATTGAATACAACGGGACCTGCGTCATTGGCGTGACGTACGATCCCACTCGCGATGAACTGTTTCTTGGACAACAGGGGCGTGGTGCAACACTTAATGGCAATCCTATTCACGTATCAGAAGCACCAACGCTCGAGCAAGCCTTACTTGTCACAGGCTTTGCCTATGACGTCCATACGGCCACAGACAACAATCTCAAAGAATTCTGCGCCTTCACGGTACGTGCTGGAGGCATGCGCCGCACAGGCACGGCAGCCATTGATCTCTGCTACATTGCTTGCGGTCGCCTGGATGGATTTTGGGAACTCCAACTTAAACCTTGGGACACCGCAGCAGGTAAAGTCATTGTGGAAGAAGCGGGAGGGAAAATTACAAACTACAAGGGAGAACCGTATTCTATATATGGCACCACCACCCTAGCCACCAACGGCCTCATCCACGATGAAATGAGAAACGTGATGAGAGAAGCGCGAACACCATGAGCCCTTCTCTCACCACTCTGTTTCCACCCCACTGCATCAGTGGCCTCTCTTCGATTGGAACAAATTGGCCGAGGCGAGATGGATTCCTCATTGAGGGTCCCTTGAATACTTCGATCTCAAGTTTCGAAAAACCTTCAGAGCAGCGGTGCCTTCAATTCGACGGGAATGGTCAAAAAAGTCCGTCCAGCAAGGCCGCAGCCATTTGATGCGCGGAGCGTACTGGCAATACGTGAGCACAGCAAAAGGGCGAGAACGCCGCTGGCGGCTTTTTTCAACAGCCCCCTAAAAGAAAGAACGCGATATTTGACATGAAGGAAAGCCCCATCATTCCAAAGAGATTGCCCTACAGAAATTTCGGTTATCGATTTTTAGTTTTCGCGATGTGAGGCAATATCAAAAATGGACGTGAGAAGAACAAAACAGCGCAGCCCAAAACCGGCTTCAATTAGATTCAGCGAGCAGGCGTTGGATGGTTTGTTCTGTTTGCTCATAGGCCCCTTCGCCGATGCGGGTATATTGAATCATTCCCTTTTTGTCAATCACATATAACGTCGGCCAGTAGCGGTTTCGGTAAAGCCGCCAGTTCTCAAAATCATTGTCGATCGGGACCGCATAGGAGATGTGGTTTTCATGCACATAGTTTTTGACTTTATCTATTTCCTTCTCATAGTCAAATTCTGGCGAGTGCACGGCTATGATGACTAACCCCTGATCAGCATACTTCTTATGCCATTCCTTCACATACGGTTCAATGTTTCGGCAGTTCCAGCATCCAAACGTCCAGAACTCCACCATCACCACTTTGCCTCTCAACTCCTCCATCTTGAGCGGCTTTGAATTTATCCAAAATGGACTGATAATCTCTGGCGCTTGATTATTCTTAGCAAAACTTATTGAGACAAAATTCAATATGGCACTGACCATACTGAAAATTACCAGACTTCTTAAGATCTTCTTTTTTCTGGCTCTCATCTTTCAGTCTCCCTTTCAAATCTTGATATTCTTTCTAAATACATACCAAGAGTTCCCCAACTTTTTACTCTTGCTGCGGTTCACCCTCAATAGCGAGAGGGCTAACGCCTACTATTAAAACTACTTTCCCGTCTTCTCGATCAGTCTATTTAACTATCCATCTATTACAAACACTACAAGAATAAGGGGTCAGACTCGATTTAATTTCCGCATATATCAGCAATAATGCAAGAATTAAATCGAGTCTGACCCCTTTTTAAGCCAATTGTTTAGCCCATGCCTTTGAAGTCGTGTTGGGGGTTGCGTTCACGGGCGAAGTTTTTGGACCAGGCGCTGCGGAACAGAACGACGGGGCGATCTTGACTGTCCTTGACCACCAAGGCATCAGACGGAGGCCTAAATGTATCCACATCTCCCACTAACCAGGCGCTGGATTCGTATGGCAACATATCCACGATAGCTCTGACGCGATATTCGTTTTGCAAGCGAAACTCTAAGACATCAAACTGGAGACGCCCGACGGCCCCGACGAAAAAGTCCAAGCCATCCAAACTTCGCATGATTTGAATGGCGCCCTCCTTCGCAAGTTGCTCAATCCCTTTATCGAAAGACTTTCGCATGGTGGTATCCTTCGGACGAACCCGTGCAAAGACTTCAGGTTGAAATTGAGGAAGCGGTTTGTAGTTAAAACCTTCTGTCAAGGAGATGGTATCACCAATTTGAAACGCGCCCGTATTAATAATTCCGATCACGTCTCCCGGATACGCGGCATCTACCGTGTTTCGTTCTTTGGCAACCATGCTGTGCGGACGGGATAGCCTCACATCGCTTTTTGTCCGATGATGTTTCACAACCATGTCCCGATCAAATTTTCCCGAACAAACGCGCATGAAGGCGGTACTATCTCGATGACGTGGATTCATATTAGCCTGAAGTTTAAACACATAGGCGCTAAAAGGCACCTCTGCGGGATCAATAGCTTGTTCTTTTCCATCTGAAGTTTCAGCTATCCGGGCATGGGGATGTGGGGCCATATCCACAAAGGCATCAAAAAATGGCTCCACACCGAAATTGGTGAGAGCCGATCCAAAAAATACCGGTGTAACTTTCCCATCCTGAAACGCATCAATTGAAAACGGATTCCCCGCAATCTCTAATAACTCTAGATCATGCTCTAACTCTTCCCAGATGTAAGTTGGCACGCGACTCTTCAGAGAAGGATCATCTAGAGACAACTCGGTCAATTCCGGCTTAGCTGCTCCAGCCTTCGCAGTCTTAGTATAGAGCAACACCTGACAGGTTTCCCGGTTCACGACACCCATAAACTCGCGCCCGGATCCGATGGGCCAATTGATAGGACTTGCGTGAATCCTCAAAATTTCCTCCACTTCAGCCATCAGGTCCAACGGTGGTCTTCCAGGAAGATCCATTTTATTAATAAACGTCAGCACAGGAATTTGACGAAGCCGGCAGACTTCAAACAGTTTTCGAGTTTGCGTTTCCACACCTTTAGCGGCATCGATGACCATAATCGCACTATCGGCAGCTGTTAGTGTGCGATAGGTATCTTCGCAAAAATCTTGATGGCCAGGCGTATCCAACACATTGATTACGGCCTCTTTGTAAGGAAACTGCATCGCGGAGGCCGTGATGGAAATGCCACGCTCCTGCTCCATTTCCATCCAATCCGAGGTGGCCATTTTTGAATTTTTTCTCGCCCCGACCATGCCAGCCGTTCGAACCATGCCGGAATACAACAACAGCTTTTCCGTTAACGTCGTCTTGCCAGCATCAGGATGGCTAATAATCGCAAACGTTCGACGCTTACTCGCAGCCGCACGAATTTCTTGTTGAAGTTGAGATGGCGTCATGATGTTTTCGGAAGACCAGGGCGATGCTATAGGTCTTGTAAGCGTCCTTGTGAGCGCGCCAGATTAATCCGGGCAGCATTAAAATTAAAAAGGGATTCGATGACATTATCTCGCGCTTGAGCCACGGAGGTTTGGGCATTAGTGACTTCAATATTAGTGGCGACTCCCACGGCAAAGCGCTCGCGCGCCAGTTCCAATTCGGTGAGAGACAGCTTCAGCCCTTCTTCAGCAACGGCCACTTGTTTGCTGGCAGAGTGAAGCGTCAACAGCGCATCGCGAACTTCCAACGTGACCTGGTAACGGATATCTTGCGTAGTGATCTCCTCCTGCCTAACCAAGCTCTTACTTTCCGACACGCGGCCTTCGCGTTGACCACCATCAAAAATAGGCACAGTCATTAAGACTTGTACATTGTCGGTTGTCAACATATCGGGAATTTGATTCCCAATTAACCCAATATCTCCAAATGCTTGAATAGACGGAATTCTTTCACTCCTTACTGAACTTAAGGTCAGCGCTGCCAGACGTTCTTTTTGTTTTTGCACTTGCAACTCTGTCCGATTATCTTTGGCCACCTGTAAGGCCTCGACTAACGTTTGCTTGGGCACAGGAATCATGGCCATGGTATCGGTCAAAACTAAGGGCACATCAAACGAGAGTCCAATGGACCGAATAAGATTTAGTTTGGCACGATCACGTTCATTTTGAGCCACGAGTAGTCGTTGCCGTTCATTTTCTAACTGCACTTTGGCGCGAGTGACATCTAAACTGGTGGCCATGCCTGCCGCTTTCCGCTCCGTAGCTAAGCGTAGTAGTTCTTGATTCAATGTCACATCAGCTTTGCGGGCTTCCACGGCAGCTTCCGCTCGCAAGGTTTCCAGATAGACCAGTCCCACGGTCGCCATGGTGTCTCGTTTCGTCACCTCGGCATTCAGTGATGCCACATCTACACCGGTTTTTGCTGCCCGCCAGCGTTGAATCAAACTCAGGCTCAATACATTTTGAGTCAATGCCGCGCGGGCTTCATAAAAATCTCTTGGGTCCGTCACCGTAGGACTTCCACCAAATGACCCCGTAAAGAACCGACGCCGCGCGCCACTGACTTGGCCGGAAATGTTTGGGAGCAAGGCGCCTAATTGTGTATCAGCTACATCTTGCGCTTGGATAATACGTTCTTGAAAAATCCGAACCGTCGGATTTTCATCCACGGCGGCATCCATGGCTTCTCGCAAACTAAGTTTCAACACTGGAACATCAGGTTGGGACGGACCTTGCTGTTCAGTGGCCGCCAGTCCTGGGCCACTTATGGCACAGAAAACCACTAGCAGTCCCAATTTGAAAACCCATGCTAGAGATCCAAACTGAAAAGATTGTTGTTGGGTAGCTTGAGTCACATGACAAAGGTTCTTCATCACTTACACTTCTCTCATCCCTGCGGATACAGTAGGTTTCGACTGCATGAGATTCACGCCTGCCTTCTTCACATCCATGAAGAAACTAAACAACGCTGGCACCAAAATGAGAGTAAATATTGTCGAGGTCACCAAACCACCTAACACAATACTACCAATGCCACGATAGAGCTCAGACCCAGCTCCTGATGCGATGACTAATGGGAAAAGACCAAAAGTGGTGGTTAGCATGCTCATCATGATAGGACGAAAACGCGTCCGAACTGATTCGGCGATAGCTTCTATGGGATCATCGGTAGACCAGGTCTTCGACGATACCATGGCATCATGTCCTTCCCGACGTCTGGGGTCAAGAAAATTTAAGGCTTGATGGACAACCAAGATCGCATTATTGACAACGACTCCTAGGAGAATAATAAACCCCAACATCGTCAACACATCCATGGGCTGATGCGCCACAAACTGATTCACTAACGCCAAACCCAGTAAGCCTCCAGCCGCAGCCAGAGGCACACTGGTGATAATGACCAACGGATACAAAAAACTCTCAAATAAGGCCGCGATCAGCAGATACGTAATCAGCAGCGCCAACAACAGATTCCATTTTAGGGCATCGTACGTCTTCGTCAAATCATCAGCAGTTCCCGACAGCCGAATATTGTAGAGTTCTCCTAAAGAGCCTCCTTCCTTTAATGGCATAATAATCTGATCTTGTAGCAACGCCATCGCCGTTTCGATCGGCATCTTCGATGGTGGAATAACCTGAATCACAATCGCGCGCTCACGTTCAATATGATTGATCTGCTCTGGACCGGGAACCAGTTCAACATTCGCAATGGCCCCAACGGTGGTCAATCGCCCTCCTGGGGTATGAATCGGAATTTTTTGGATATCTTGAGTCCGCGTGGCATATCGGTCTTCTCCTCGAACCGTCAAATCAATCTCATCCCCCTCATATTGAAAATCACTTGCCTTGGCTCCATCGACAAGTGCATTAATCGTAAAACCCAGCTCTTGATTCGTCAGTCGAAGATCCGCAGCCCGATCCCGTCGTAACTTCACATGCAATTCTGGCGTTCCCAAATCTAGACTGGGCTTAGGCCGAACTTGGGCATCAGGCATGACGCCCTTGACTTGCTGAAAAATTTTTCCACCTAACCCCACTAATGTATTCAAGTCGGGTCCGGTGATTTCCATATCGATGTTTCGACCTTCGCCAAGGCCTCGTTGAAACAGACTCCGCTGAGTAATAATACTGATGACTCCTGGCAAATCTGCAGTCGCCTTGCGCATCAGTGGAATCAGTTCTTTCACCCGCCCATCCTCGTTTGTCCGTGCGCCCATAAACACCATCCGTCCAAGTGCCACATAGAAGAAATTTCGAATACTCGGACCATCCAGTTGCGCCTCTTCCTCTGAGCCAGGCTCAGCATCCCAGTAGGGGCTTAATACCGATTCGATCGTGTTCCCCATTTTCACAAAGGTGTCCATATTGTAGCCAGGCGGTGGCAACAAGATGCCCATGACTAGATTGCGATTTCCCGTTGGCAAATATTCGGCTTGCGGCACGAGCATCCACGCCGCGACTCCAGACAATCCTATGAGACCGGCAATCGTGACAAGACGAAGAAACCCGTTTCGACAAATCATGGACACAAACGCACTGAGACGCCCGGCAAGCCCTGAATGTCGAAGAGCCCCTCCATTGTGCGAAACAACGGAAGCCTCCTCCCATTCGTCTTGGACATCTTGGTTCGTGGGAACATCATGGCTTTTCTGACGTGTCGTCAAAATTCGTGCAGACAAACTCGGAATGACAGTGATCGAAACCAACAGGCTGAGGCCGACACCAGCACTAATCGCAATGGCGATATCCCGAAAGAGTTGTCCCGATTGCTGCTCAATAAAGACAATAGGGATGAAAACGGCGATAGTGGTTAAGGTACTGGCTAACACCGCCCCCCAGACTTCAGTCGTCCCATCATAGGCTGCTTGAACAAGAGACTTACCTGTTTCACGGTGGCGATAGATGTTTTCCAACACCACAATAGAGTTATCAACCAGCATCCCAGCCGCAAAGGTCATCCCCGCTAAACTAATCACATTGAGGTTGCGTTCTAAGAGCCACAGGGCAATAAACGTTCCCATGATACTGATGGGGATCGCTAGACCAATCACTAGTGTTGTGCTACCCGTTCGTAAAAACAAATACAGTACGATGATCGCCAACAAACTCCCCACGACTAAGTTTTGTTGGACCAAAGACAACGAACTATAAATGTAATCCGTCTCATCATAGACTTGATAAATTTTAAACCCACGTGGATTCAATCGGCCTTCATTCAATTCGCGGACGGCTTCTCGCAACCCATCCATAATATCCAGCACATTAGCCCCTGGCTGCCGAATCGCATTCACCGCAATACAAGGCCTGCCGCTTTGCCGTACGATATTCGTCGGATCTTTGTAATCCAACTTGACGGATGCCACATCTCGCACGTACACCGGCGCGCCATTTCGGCGAGCAATAATTACTGCCTCAACATCAGCAGGACTTTTATACTCACCGACCGTCCGAACGACATAGGAGCGTTTCCCTTCATCAAAATCCCCACCACTAAAATCACGATTTTCTTGATCAAGCGCTCGTGCCAAATCCAGCCACGTGAGCGACCGAGCCGCCAATTTGGCGGGATCCACTAAGACTTGCATCTCTCGCTCACGTCCGCCATAGACATTAGACGCCGCGACACCGGGGACACGTTCGAAACGAGCTTTAATCACATCCTCGGCATAGTTATACATGGTATCGATTGGCACAGGATTATTTTCTAACGCTTCAAAAATAAACCAACCGATGGCCGACCCCGCAGTATCCGCACTACTTAGGACAGGTTCATCTGTTTCATCTGGATATTCTTTCACCTGATTAAGACGATTGGAGACAAGAAGCAGCGACGAATCGGGATCGGTGCCAGCAGGAAATCGCAAAATGATTTTGCCATTCCCAAATGAGCTTTCGGAAAACATCCGCTCAAGGCCCTGCACACCCTTCAACTGTTCTTCTTGTTCATCAATGATTTCTCGCTCAATTTCATGAGAACTTGCCCCATGCCATCGAGTATCAACCGTAATTTCTTCTTTGGTCACGTCAGGGGTCAGCTGAATCGGTAAGCGCAGTAGCGACACAACACCGAATAACACGACAAAGAGCACCCCAACCGTCGCCGTGACCGGATACCGTATGGCCGATTGAATCACATTCATGTCTGGGGTTCCTCTTCCAGCACACGAACCGGTTGCCCCGGAAAGAGCCGTTCATTGCCTTCCACCACAACAAGCATTCCGGGCTCAAGAGAGCCTTCGACTTCCACTTCATTATTGACGTGATTAGTCCCCTCCACAGGAACCTGAGTCACACTGCCTTCGTTCATGAGAAACACAAACTCCATACCCCCGCGAAGGACCAAAGCATCTTTGGGAACAACGAGTGCCTCATAGGGTGTCCCCACTTCCAGCGTCACCCGGGAGACCAGCCCACTCTTTATCGTGAGATCGACATTCGGCAATTCTACTTTGATGGGAAATGTTCGAGAATTTCTATCAGCTTGCGCCACGACCGAAAAGACTTTTCCTTTGGCTTGAAACCCTCGGAGACCATCAAACGTCGCCAAGACCGCCGCGCCGACTTTAATGTCGCCGACATAGCGCTCAGGCAAAGGCACTTCAACTTGCACCCGCGACAGATCAACCAATTCCACGATAGCTCCGCCAGCTTGAATCCATTGGCCGACCTCAGTAAATTCTTGCGTCACCCACCCTGCAAATGGGGCTACGACGCGAGTTTTTTCTAATTGATCTCGGACTTGCAACATCTCAGACTCTAATAGCACCAACCGTTGCGCCAGCGCGGCCTCTTGCGTGACAGCATCATCATATTCTTTCTGCGTCACTAACTGTTTCGTAAAGAGGGCCTTAATGCGTTCTAAATCTTTTTTCGCCTGTTGATAGCGAGTCTCGGCCTCGCGATGCGAGGCCTCTGCCGAATTGAGCTGGATGGTTAGCGTATCTGTTCGAAGTTGCGCCAACAATTGGCCTTTTTTCACGGCCATCCCCTCTTCCACGGGAAACTTCTCAACCAGCGCAGCGATTTCTCCAGCTACCACACTTCGCCGCCAAGGCTCTACCGTCCCCACCAGCTCCACTGTTTGTTGCACCGTTCGAGTGACGACTTCAGCAACACGAACAGGCATCGGAGGCGGTCCTTGTGGAGGTTGAGCGGCTTGCTGCTCACTGCACCCTTGCAAACCCGTCACACCAAGAAGCATCACCAGAAGACATGAACCTATGTCTGTACGAATTGTCATCTTATTAGAAAATTATTTTTTCAGAGCGGTTACCTCAATACCACCGAGAAACAACGCACTTAGCCACTCACCTTTATCAACCAGTGATTCTTTAGGACCCGCTTCTAAGATCCAAACATAAATTGTCGAGTTCAACATCCCATGCAACGCTAAGGAGGTATCCTTGGCGTTCACCTTTCGAAATTCTCCAGCTTTGATCCCTGCTTTGATCAAATTGGCCACAAGCTCTATCTGAGCTAAATATTTTTTCCATACCCGATCGCCAAAGGCACTTTTCACGGTCCATTCAAACCCGCTCCATTCAGATACATAGATTCGGAAGAAGTCACGGTTTTGATCAGCGAATGCAAGTTTCACTCGTATGACTTCCCGCAACTTCTCTGATGTGGTTGTGCCATTTTTGGTAGCTTCCTTCAGAAGGTTCAACAGTTCTTCAACCTTCACCTCAACCAAAGAAATATAAATTTCTTCTTTACTCTTAAAGAATCGATACACGGTGCCCATGGCAAACTGGGATGATTCTGCAATTTCCGCCATACTGGTCTTAAAAAATCCATGTTGCGAAAACATGCGCTCAGCGGCTAAAAGAATCTCTTCTCGCCGAGCCTCGTATTCTCGCTGTTTTCGTTGGGACCGTTGATCCACGCGTGGCCTCACATTTGTTCGCCTATCCGCCCCATCTCCTGAATAATCATTCTAATAGGTGAACGGCTATTCGACAAGATGGAATATCTATTCATTATTTCATCATGAACCTCATCGGTCAGAATTGGCAAGTACCTGAGAAAAGAAAACCGAAACCGGTCTGCCTCATTTGCCAAAGCTGAGTTCGGTGCCTTTCTGGAATGCGGGACACTCGTACATGGATTTTTGGGCCTGAGCTGTGGGGAGTGTGGCTGTGAGAAGCAGGTTCGTGCCTTCAAACAGATATTTGACCACGATATCCCGCAATATGGGGTCCCTCGACCACCCACGCCAACCAGGGTAGTTGTTCAATTGACCGAAACTAGACGCCCAGAAGGTACCCCCAACGAACGTGTTCAAGTCTCATGGCACATGCCCGTAAACTCTTAATTTTCCGGCAATTATCACTTAACATAGATGTAACATGGATGACTCGTTGAGGTAACAAGAGTGGGCTAGATTCTCCCGTTAGGAGAGTTGGTTGAATGATTTTCCAATTTCTAAGATTTCTTGGGGCCATAGAACTTGGACTACTCCTCGTCTTGATAGGAAATTTCTTAGGGTGTACGAATGAAGGTATCAATTCCACCCTCTCATTGACTCCTTCAACTCCTTTGACCCAGGGAAAGCGGCTTTTCTATGAGGGAAAGATTAAGGAAGCTGAAGTCATTTTTTCTAAGGCGCTGAACGACAACCCACATCAACCTGAGATTTTGAATGCCAGAGGATTTCTTTACGCTGAACAAAAGATCTGGGGAAAAGCCATCGAGGATTTTGAACAAACCGTACAACTGGACCCTGAAAATTCTCGATATTCTGAAAATTTGGGAATCGCATATTTAGAGTCGGGCTTTCCCGAGAAAGCATTAACGTATTTTTCACGGGTGTTGCAGCAATGGCCCAATTCCTCATCCGCCCTAAATCATAGAGGATTAGCCTTCAGTCGATTGGGAAAGTTGCAGTATGCCATTCATGACTTCTCAAAATCTTTGAATGGCAATGATAAAAATGCTGAGGCTTACCTCAACCGCGCCATTGCTTATATGAAGACAGGGAAAAATGCAGAAGCAAGGTCGGATTTGGATCGTGCCATTACGCTCAATCACTCCCTTTTTCAAGCTCATGAAAGCCGAGGGCTTCTTGCCCTTATAACTGGAGACATTCAGTCAGCAATTCAAGATTTTACTATGGCAATTCGTCTCGGGTCGGACGGTGGGCTAGTTCATTACAACCATGGCGTAGCTCTTTCCTTGGTGGGAAACACTAAAGAAGCAGAGAAAAATTTTGATATGGCTTGTGAAAGACACATTTTTGAGGCTTGTCGTCCAATTATCGAACCCAAGCCAGTGTTACAAACTTTGTGAAAAAATTAGATACTTAAGAAAATCCCTGCTGGATGTTCTATTAATATCCAGCAGGGATCTTGAACTCCTCAAACACGCCCGACTCAAGTCTCAGAGCAATACGTTTCCTCCGTCACGGGGTATCCGATGAATTCAACGTCGGGTTCAGTTTCGATTGCGTCGTCCCCAGTTTTCCAAACGTGAAGACATTTAGCTGTGATAGAGGGAGTTATATGAGCATCCCGAGATTGGGGGCTTTCAACTTTTCCAACGACAAGAAATTTGTTTCCATATTGACGCCCCTCACGATCAAGTTTCCCAGGGTAAAAAATAGTAAATTTACCATCGTCACCTTTTCCTAGATCATGTGGTCCTTGATATTCAACATCGGGATACGGCAACCATTGGGCACTGACGATCGTTCCGTTCGCTCTGGACTCCACACCCACAATCCGCCCTGCAAGTTTAACAGCACGCCCTTCATACACATCAGGTTGTGCTGTCAACACCCCAAATTCTGACTCAGATTTCAGTATCTGACTTCCATTACCGTCAAAGATAGGAGCTGACGCACATCCTGAAAAAACTACCAACAGCAAACTGGTGGATAGAATCATGATATTTCGCATAATCTACCTCCTAATATTGGTCGAGTTGAATATTACTTACCTCAGATTATTCTACGTAATGAATCCGTAATATTCAATTAACATGAACGTAACATTGAAAAATTTCATAATTGTGACAAATTTTCCTTGACAACACTACTCATGAAATGTTCGACCAAGATGGCATACAATAGAATGGACCAGCATACACAGGTCACAGTCTCAACCAATGAGGAATAATCTTGAAAGGTATTGAGATGGGCGTGATTACTCTCTCTCATATCATGCTATCAATCGTTCTCGTCGTCAGCTGTATGTCGGCAGAACCGGTTGAGGCCACAACAGATCATGATATGCAGCTCTGGTTCCCTCTCTACAATCGATTGCATCTACCAGGGAATTTCCGGGGATGGCTCGAAGTCAACCCAAGATACGGCAACAATGCATCGGAGATTGATCAGCTTCTTCTTCGTCCAGCAATTGGATACCAAATCACTCCTTCCCTTTCCCTCTGGCAAGGTTACGCTTGGGTGACCAACTATGAGCCTCGATTTCGGGATGAACATCGGTTGTACCAACAATTGAGCTACCGACGTCGTTTCAGCGGATTCAAGGTTTCTAGCCGAACCCGCTTCGAGGAACGCTTTATTCGGAATGCGATCGGGACAGCACTACGTGCTCGCGAAATGGTACGAGGGGACATACCGTTTGGGCAGGACGAACGCTGGGCCTTGGTCATCTATGATGAAATATTCATGAATCTCAATACAATCCGGAACGGTCCGAGATCGGGGCTCGATCAAAACCGATTCTTTGTCGGTATTAATCACAAGCTCACCGAGATTATGGCCGTGGATTTTGGCTATCAAAACCAGACGATTAATAGAAGGGGACCAAACACCATGAATCACATTATCTTGATTCAATGGTTTCTTGATTGGGGGAAGACGTAACATGCGACCAACCCAGACCCCATGAGAAGCAATCCACCAACCCAGACGAGGAATGTGTGCAGAAAATAGATCCGTTCAACCGACCATTGCCTCTTCACTTTGTGGGCCACCTGAAACGCCCCCAGACACAATGAACGCCATCACTTCGGCGCTTTCGGCCTCTAGAGGACGCACCTGGGCTTTGGGAAACAGGAGGAGATGCCCTGCAAAATTATAGGACTGCGGAAAATAGACTGCGACATGATTGAGGAGTCCCAAAAACTCTAGATCGGTTCGTGTCACAAATCCCACTGCCTCCCCGTGGCTGCCAGGAGAAAGGGACACTAATACAGGCTGGTCAAATCGACGTTTTTCACCCATGAACGCGGCAATCAAATCCTTAATTGAGGTATACAATAACTTCACAAATGGTGCATTCACCAATACCCGCTCCATGACATCCAGCACTTTCTGAACAAAAACCGTTGAAGCATACCGACCGGTTAATGTAATGAGACCTAGAGTTACCAAAAAACCCACCCCAGGAATAGGAATATTTAACCACCCATCAATCGTTTGCAATACCAGCCAGGCCACATACAACGTGGTGACGACGGGCACAAGAATTAATAGGCCTTCCAAGAAATTTCGGGCTAATTCATTCATATTCATGATTTCCCAAAATTTTGGCCGTCGAAATTCCATCTCGCTCTACCCCCTAGCAAAAAGTTGATACGTCATTCGCCTGTAAGAGAATGTTGAAAAAAGCCGCCAGCGGCGTTCTCGCCATTTTGTGGTGCTCACGTAGTGCCAGAGGCTCCGTGCATCAAGATGGTTGCGGACTTTCTGGACGGACCCTTCTGAACATTCCCTTCTGTTTCATGAGTTTGATCTCAATACGAAGACTTATGGGCTATCAGAGTGAAAGATTCAACAGCCCCTGTAAGAATGTACCCCACTCCTGGAAGCCACACAACCTCGCAGACCCATGTCAATACACAATAGAGGAGCTTACAGCGAGGGAAGCAATACAGTATAATTCACGAATCTGATGTTTTGAACAAGGAGAGCACTATGGCACAGAGTAGTTCAGGAGCCGGAACTTCATCATCACAAATCCCAAATGCATCACCCGAAACGGAAATCTTGCATGTGGTAATTCAGCGCGATGGCAAACAAGTCAGCGCAAAATGGGGACTGCACCCCAATCTGAAAGAGGAACTGAAGCCTGAGGAATGGAAAGAACTCACGGAAATCATGGGGAAAGTGACAACATTAGTTGGGGGTCGTTTTTCCAAGATTCTGAACAAAGCCGAAGAAGAAGTGTCGGGCACCGCTTAAGTTATATGAGGACCGTTGTCGTTTCACTCCCCGTCTTTCACCTTCCCTCTTCAGAATGAAGGCCTCAGCGGCTCCTCGATGCTCTGCAGTAAGGAGTCTATCGACCAAAATTTTGGATTGTATTGAAATCGGGGACCTGTTGAGCAGCAAAATCATTAGGAACATCACCCATACGGATAAGAGAAATGGCCACCGGAACCATATTAGAAAAATCTTGATAGGCACCCACAAGCTGTTGTCCATCTTTCGATAACGTCGCGGTCGATTGCCCCATCGTCCCCAAGGCCGTTCGATACATGAATGTCACTTGATTGCCTTCGAGTTGGCCTTCCCCTTCGGCAGTCACCATCGTTCCCATTGCGCTCGTGGTCACTTCGGTCATTGTGACATGGTTACCTTGTTGCTGTAAGACGTAAGAAATCGTCGGTTCGTCTGGATTCTTCCAAACTCCAGTCACTACAAGGTTTCGGCCTTTTTCTAACATAGCCTTCAAGGTTTGCCGCTCACCAGGACGAAGATCAACAGTACTAGTCCAAGAACGAAAGCCGTCCTTTCTGACCATGACATCATATTCATCAGGATCCAGACCAGACACCACTACAGGCCCTTGAGAAGTCTGCCCAACCAATTTATCATCAACATAAACGTGAGCGTTCGTCGGAGTTGACTCAATAACTAACGAGGCCAACTCCGTTGGCCGGACTACGGACGATGAGGGATTAACCGTTTGAAGAGGAAAGCCTGACCAGTTTTCTACTGTAAATTTGGCAATCTGAGCTGGTTTGGCATTGCCAAATTGCCCTGTTACTTCCATCACCACTCCAATGACCCGTCCTTGATACAACACAGGGCCTCCTGAATTGCCCTCCGCCACCGCCCCCGAAAATTTCAGAATGGGTCCATCAAAGCCTGAGACCGTTCCTTTCGTCACCGCCCACTCATTCCCTCCTACTCTAGGGAATCCTATTAAATGAATTTCTTCTCCTCCACTAACCCGAGTCGTCGCATCCCACGGTAAAATGTGCACATCATCAGGAAGATCACCTTTGACTTTTAGCAACGCTAACCCACGCATGTCTCCCCCTTCTTTCTTCACAACCTTCGCGAACAACGGTTCTTCTTGATGACTGAAAAATGTCGCCTGTATAGAGCGTGGAGCTTCCACCTCCCCTTCCACAACATGAGACGCCGTCACAATATACAAATGCTTCTTGCTCCTGCCAGCAATAAACCCGGTCCCAATTTTTCTGGCATTCGAAAACTCAGTCGCAATCTTGACGACGCCTTTTTTGAGCGTCCTAATATCCAACTGCGCCACTGCGGCAGTCAGTCCTGTTCCTAACATAAACCAACACAGCACAATCATATGGGCAATAATTTTCATAAAACCACTCATTTACCAAAAAGAAAAGAAGGACAGGGCATCGCACATGAGGTTAGGAAGCATCTTTGGCGCAGCGAAAGCCTGTTTGATCATCAGAATCTTCTGGTAACTGATTTTCCCGAACCTTCAGCTCTAAATAAGAAAACCACGACCCGCCACGTTTGACCTTTTCACTCCCCTTTTGAGGACCCGATGGATCCCTCTGAGGGCTACTCTGATAATACCCCGGATCATACCAATCACTTGTCCATTCCCAAACATTCCCGGCCATATCAAACAACCCCCAAGGGTTGGGAGAAAAAGATCCAACCGGAGCAGCTCGGGCAAACCCATCATCCACTTTCTCAAATTCGATGGAGCCACTAAAGATCGAGCGAAATTGGATATCAGGAATATTTCCTACTTGTTCTGTGGGTGCGACATCCCCCCACCAGTGTTTGGTGGATGTCCCAGCTCGAGCAGAGTATTCCCATTCCGCTTCCGTTGGTAGCCGTTTCCTTGCCCATTCACAGTAGGTCTGGGCATCAAACCAAGAAACCTGTACCACCGGAAATTTCTCGCCTGTATTTTCAGTGCTTGAACCCTCACCCATGGGATGACGCCAGTTCGCCTTCTCAATTTCCTGAGGTTGCCACGTACTGCCAAAAAATACGCCGTCTTTTTTCATGACCGCCATTTGCGTTCCTTGATGTTCTACAGTGCTCTGATATCCAGACTCTTTTACAAATTTGCTAAATTGTTCGACGGTAATTTCATGAGAATCCATATAAAATGACCCAACCTGAACATGATGAGATGGTGAATAGTCCGCGTTACGTTCAGGCAAACAAAAGTCCACCTTCATAATGGAATCCCATTCACACACTTCATTGGGTTCAGAACCCATAATAAATTCGCCAGAGGGAATCAATACCATTTTAAGATCATCATTCCTGGTGAGTGAGGAACCGTCTTCTTCATCAACGGCACGGTCAAATTCCTCTTTAACACTTTCTTCCAGGGAACCCGGTTCAACACCAATCCCTTCTAAGTATGTCAATAAACTCTTGTGGGTAATACCTAGACCAAACTCTCCTCTATTAGTCATCGCCATCCCGACAACCTTCCCGTTGAAGACGATAGGGCCACCGGAAAATCTAGCCGCAACTCCCGGATCTAAGGTGATATCATGTACCACACGATTGGAAATATCTCGGTTTACGACTGCCCAGTCTCCACCACCACCTGGATGCCCAACAACCACTACCCGTTCCCCTCCGGAAACCAATTGGACAGACGATGGAAATTCCAAAATCTGTATATTGTTCGGAAAGTGTTCTGTTCCTCGAACAATGAGAACGGCCAGTCCTCGCAGATCATCCCCAACCTGAGCTCCAGGCATTACGGCTGCAGTGATTGGAATTTGGGGGGCATCTGAAGGATGTGCCGAAAAAAATTCGACCCGTGGCTGTTGATCCCCTGCAATTACATGGGCAGCCGTCATGACATAGACCGTTTCCGGTTCCAGACGAACAATAAAACCCGTTCCGGTTTGCCCTGTTGTCGTGGTAATTTTCACCACCCCAGATTTCAAACTATCTAGATCCTGCGCCCAAGCCGCTGGCCCAAATGTAAACATGTTGATTAGGCTGAAAAGACAACACATGGCTTCCCTGAAATAACAAAAGAGTCCCTCATTTAAGTTGCATGAAGAATTGTTTTCTCTGCCTGGGTCATTCCCGTAAAAACGGGAATCCAGATTATTTATTACATTTCTGGATGCCCGCCTTCGCGGGCATGATGAACATCTAGCTCGTCCTATACACCTTTTCAAAAACATCACTCTTACCCGTTGTTGCTATAACCCAACTAAATTTCTAAGCGGCGACAAGACCGGATGGAAACGAATGACATCGAATACCGTTGGTCTAAGATCTCGTGGATTGTCGTGCGTTCCTGTCTTAATGTAGCCAACTTTTCCTTGCATATCTACCACAAACATATGAGTCATAAAATCGACACGAATTGAAGTAATTTCAAATCGCTCAAGATCGTCGACAGACAAAAACATCGGGGCCCGAAATGTGACCTCGGGAAAATCTGAAAGATTCCGATAGCGAACAACCCCTTGGAAATTGGGATGACTCTTTCGTTCACCAGTCTTAGGATCTTGCCAAGACACATCCAACGACTCTACTGGTAAGGTCGTCGTGGAAAATGTAAATTTTTCCGTACGTGTACTCGGATTAATCACCATGCTAAAGGTGGTATCGTTTCCTTCTATTGTCATTGTTCCAGAATGTCCATCGAACAGAGCCTGATATGTCAGTTCTTGATTCTGCGTAAACGGCAAATTGGAAACCTCTTGCAACAAAAGACCTTCTTCCACCATTTCTACATTACCTAAGCCTGACAAGACCACTCGCTGTTTTTCTTGTTCGGCCCTCATTGTCAGCGTCATAGCCTCATCACTAGATGTTTCAAGCATGACGGTGGTTGGTTTGGCAAGCAGAATCGCATCTAACTTTCCAACAGACGGTTCACTTTTATTGATGGACTCGAGTGTGACCATGGCGTTCATTCCAGACTTCACCGCCCCAAATTTCCAGGCTCGCCCCTGGCTTTGCAATTCTATCCAAGCCTTGGGCGGATACACATCGGCTTCCCAATCCAACTCGTCAGGATTAGCCACAAGCAATTGATTGGGGCTCATTACCACATGTCCCACCTGTTGCAGAGAAAGCTTGTGAAACATCAATGGATCCGTCAATCGTTTCTGATCAGACCCGGGATTGATAAACGCTTCAAAGCGGCCCGTCTGCACTTGAATATTCACATCTGCATCGATGTGCCAGAATGAACTGACGAGTAACAACATGACGAAAACAATGGCCACAAGGACTTTTATGCCAATGACCGAGGCAATTTTCCCGATCCACGATGCTTTGGTCACCGCCTCTACTGGTAACGCGAGAGGCTTTCCTTCTAACTTTGCCTTGATGACGGAAAGAAGAATAGAAAATTCCTTGGATTCCGCTGTCCCCTTCCAGTCCAAAAACCGCAAAGCTTGGATCCCCGTAAAAGCCAAGGGAATCGCATTCGCTTCCAACATGACTGGGACAATCTTCTCTCCTTTTAAGGCCGCCCGAGCTTCTGCTCGAACCCATCTGGATCGCTTGGATTGCGTAGTCCATAAGACCACTACACATTTGGCCCCTGTGAGCGCCTCTTCAATGGTCTTATCCCATTCACTCCCAACCTGAATATCTCGATCCCACCACACAGAAAGACCCGAGGCTTCCAGGCCATGCGCCACTTGCTGAGCAATGGCCCGATCTTCACTTGAATAACTTATGAAGATGTCCTTCATAAGGCACGAGACAATCCGGTTAGGGATTAAGAGAAGGTTGGTGGAAGAAATGAACTTCTTTGTTGATGGATTGATTCGTAGAAAGAGAAAACCCTGTGATCTTTAGTACATATGAACCGGGCAGAGCATCTCTGGCATTCCATTGAATGGTAAACGGTCGCCCTGCACGCTTCCGCCGAAACTTTTGTACATTCATCGTCTGCCCTGTTTCTTGCTGAAGGATGGCAGCCATAAGCCGTGCATCTTCCCCTGTTTTCATCGTGAAGAGATAACCCTCGATTGTCGCAGGAGGATGGGCATAATACAGCACAGCCGGCGCGACTCGTTCTACTGTCGAACTGGTTGCGCTGCCCAAACGCACCAATGCGCCCATGTCGTACAGATCCAACTTAGGCACAAGTTGATTCAAGACAGGATCAGTAGGCCAGGTAAATACATTCTGAAAACCTGATTTCCAAGGGGTTGCAGGCCGAACCTTATCCAGCCAATAATAGGCTCGATAGTCTAGCTCTCGGACGATAAGATGCACTATGTCGTCGCCTTCCAAATAAAAACGAAGTGAGAGACGCTCAGGGAACCGCTCTGTCTCTACAGGCTCTTGATAATCAACAAGGACAGAAATCAGTTCAATGTCATAGCCCGAGACCGGTTTAGGCTTCACGCCTTCATAGCGATCCCCTCGCTGTTGATATTGGAGGTCAAGTTGAGCCCAGACAAGCATGGGAAACGTTCCAAGCAAGACGAGGCCAATACGAAGTCCCCTAGAAACCCGTTTCATCATCTAGCTCTCTCTTTGTTCATCATGGCAGGATCACCAGAACGCGTTCGATTGAAAAACCAAAATTCAGATGTGATGCAGTCTACCGCGGACGGAAAAATGAATCTAGTAGTGAGGGAACTTGTGACGTACGAAGAAGATGAGACGTTAGCAAAAAAATGGAACAAACTAGAAAGGATGGGAAGGATGTTCCTTAGGAATCAATAGGCTCCCAATTTCAGGTAGTGCTATGTGCCTTGAGGTAAGCGTTCTTCTTCCCAGCCACCGCCAATGGCTTTGAAGAGCGTGACCATGTCGTTGAGACGAGCGCGTTGGGTTTGCACCAATTGCAATTCGGCGGACAGCACGGTCCGCTGCGCATCTAAAACGTCTAAGTATGTGACTAAACCTTGGCGGTATCGAATTTCTGCTAATTCACGCGCGTTTTGTGAAGCTTGGACCTGGCGTTGTTGATGGACGAGTTGTTCTTGCCGGGTCTGCAAGGCACTCAGCACATCCGCTACTTCGCGAAAGGCATTCAGGATGGTGTGTTGATATTGCTCTAGCATCTGCTGATAACGGGATTCGGCCACTTCTAAACGGGCCTTGTTGGTATAACCCTCGAAAATAGGAAGTGACACGGAAGGCCCTACACTAAAATTTCGGCTCGCCCAGTTGAACCATTCAGAAAATTCACTGGTTTGAAATCCCCCCGTTCCCGTTAGGGCCACCGTCGGGAAAAAATACGCGCGTGCTTCTCCTATGCGAGCATTGGCCGCTTTTAAGTTTTCTTCCACTTCCACAATATCCGGACGCCGTTGCAATAGATCCGCCGGCAACCCGATGGGTATGGACGGCTGAACCACGACCGCCCGCAATGGCTTCGTCTCAAGACCCAACGCATTGGGGTGCGCTCCCGACAGCCATTCCAGTTGATGTTGCTGCACCGCTCGCAACCGGCGTAATTCCGGCACTTGCGCCGCCGTTTCAGAGACAAGAATTTCCGCTCGTTTAACATCCAGATCTGACACCAGACCCGCCTCGGCTCTGGCTTTGATAATGGAGAGAGAATCTTGCTGCAAGGCGAGATTGTGGGTGGCAATTTCCAGCTGTTCGTCTAATTCTCGCAGGCGAAAATAGCCTTGAGCCACATCACTCATAAGGGACAACGCAATGCCACGCCGATTCATCTCACTGGCAAAAGCTTCGGCAGAAAACGCCTCTTGGTTTCGACGGATACGTCCCCATAAATCTAACTCCCACCGTAAATCTAAGGCCGTATTCCAAATATCAAAATTCGCGCCTGGTGGCG
The DNA here is from genome assembly GCA_965223295.1 of Nitrospirales bacterium. Taxonomy (GTDB): domain Bacteria; phylum Nitrospirota; class Nitrospiria; order Nitrospirales; family UBA8639; genus Nitrospira_E. The sequence goes on from CBDCWC010000003.1 coordinate 750,030, forward strand.
CAAATCCTTCGGGTGAGACTCCCGTTGGAGCCGCCAAGATAGTTTCTGACCGCCGCACACGGGTGTAGTTCCCATCCAATGACAGATTGGGATACAGACCGGCGCCAGCTCCTTGCGCCAAAGCCCGCGCCTCCAGTACCCGGAACCCTGCCTGCCGTACATCATGATTACGTTCTAACGCTTGTTCAATGAGGTGGTTGAGCTCTTCATTCTGAAATACCTGCCACCAAGACGCCTCCGGAACCAACCCTACTGAAACCGAAAGATCCGACGTTGTACCCGTCATGGTCATGGCATCCCAATTTTGAGGCGTTCTAGAATCTGGCATCTGGTAATCAGGCCCCATCAAGCAGGCGGGAAAGCCGGCGATAATTCCTATGATCAACAGGCAGAAGGTCCAATCAACCGGTCGTTGAGCTAATACATATTTCCGTGTCGGCAAAGGTCTCATGATGCTGGTTCGGAATGAGTCGCCTCGCGGTCAATGAAGACATCGACTTGTTGACCGACGTAGAGAGGGAAGCTTGGTTTTTCAAATTGATAAATGACTTGGAGCACGCGGGTATCGACACGTTCGCGATTATCTCCGGTCAATGAACGTTTGGGAACGATATAGGGCTCGATTCGGTAAAATGTCAGCCGAATCGCCTGATCTGTTTGTCCCTTGAGATAGGCCACTGCCGGACGACCGGGAACGACCAATGGGGCATTCACTTCATCAATATCTGCACGAACCTGGAGCGTTTCCGTATCGCCTAATAAAATAAGCGGCTCACTAGCATTGACCGTGGCATATTCCCCGGCACGAACATTGACCTGCAAAATGGTACCCGCTCGGGGAGCCCGAATAGTTAAACGCTCTAAGAGTGACTGAACCTCATCACGCTGCGTTTGCGCTAACCGCAAGTCGGCTTTCGCCCGGATCAGTCCCCGCTTGGCCGATTCCACTTCATGCCATTTCCGCTGCACATCATCCTGACTGACAGCCCGACGATCTTTCACGGACTGTAGTCGCGCGAATTGATCTTGCACATCACGCAACCGAACCTCCTGTTCCGCGATCCGCGCTGAGGCTGAGGGCAAGGAATCGGTTCGAGTCTGAAGTTGAGCCCGCAGTTCACGATCATCTAACTGAAAAAGCGGAGCACCATGGTTGACTGTGTCGGCCACCTTGACATGTACCTTGGTGACTAACCCCGAGACCGGGGGAGCAATTCTGACATTCTCATTGACGGCTTCGATAATCCCGGCTGCCGCCACGGTTGCCTGATACGGGTTCGATGGTGGGGCTTCAATCGGCGGAGGCGCGGCCGGTTTATCCCCTGCCCCCCACAACGTGGCAATCGTTAATAGCACACCCGCGATAGCCAGCCAGACACTCACCCGCCGAAATACCATTACACAAGATCCTCCTACCCTTGTTGGATTGTTGAATAATGAAGATATCAAAAGCCCTATTTCGCCAGGAAGCCTTGTCCATCAACAGTGTGGGTCTGTTCAAAAAAGTCCGTCCAGCAAGGCCGCAGCCATTTTTGCGCGCAGAGCGTACTGGCACTACGTGAGCACGGAAAAATGGCGAGAACGCCGCTGGCGGCTTTTTTCAACAGACCCCTTGTTGAATTTGTCCTATCCGCCCATCTTCCATATGCACAATCCGATCACCAAATTCAAAAATCCGAGAATCATGTGTGACAATGATGACAGCGCGATCAGGATGCTTGCCCACGGCACATAACTCTTCCACAATCCGATGCCCAGTCTCCCCATCCAAACTCGCCGTGGGTTCATCACAGAGAAGCAATTGCGGTTCTGCAACCAGCGCACGGGCAATGGCCACCCGCTGCTGTTCCCCACCCGACAACTTTGTGGGCAAGGCCGTTAAACGTTCGCCCATTCCCAACGTCTTCAACACCTCCTCAGCACGATCTTTAGCATCTGATTTTGCAACTCCCTGAACAAAAAGCGGAACCGCAGCATTTTCCACAGCCGTCAGCGTGGGCAGTAAATTATATTGCTGAAAGATAAAGCCCAAATGATCCCGGCGAAAATTGGTTTTCTCCGACGCTGATAACTCGTGAATCGACTCTCCCAGCACCCGCACATCACCATCATCAGTTTCTAAAATTCCGGCAATTACGGACAGCAATGTGGTTTTTCCACTTCCAGATGGACCGACCAGTAACAACACTTCCCCGCTTGCCACATCTAGATCCACTCCCTTCAGCACAGGAATTTTCGTGTCTCCTTCACCAAAGGATTTCGTGATACCTCGTGCGCGAACCAACCAATCTGACAAATCCTGCTCCAAGGATTCCACACTGTGAGACACTCCGTTATCCACGAAACACCACCGCTGGTTCCAACTTGGCTAATTTTCGAATGCTAATGGCACTGGACAAACTGCAGATCATCAGAAGCGCGACTCCAACACCGATCAATAACGGCCAGGTTTCATTAAACGGCAACCGACCTCCGCTCCCGGCCGTGAGTCCAAACACCGTCGCTAATCCCACACCCACGCCATACCCAATCAACCCAACGGTAAAGCTTTGCAAGAGAATCATTTTGGCCAACATCCCTGTACTGGCTCCGATGGCTTTGAGCGCTCCAAACTGCCGCAGATTCTCGATGGTAAATAGATAAAACGTTTGACCGGCAATAGCCATGCCAACAATAAAACCTAATAAGACCGTGGTTCCAAAATTCACACCAATACCCGTATATTTTAAAATCCACTGTACCGTTTTCCACCCAAACTGATCGCCCGTATACGCCCCTAATCCCGTGTGCTTTTGGATGCGTTGAGCAAGTTCTTCGGGGCTCAATCCCTCAATTGGACTGGCCAATACATATGACAACTTCCGCCGCTCTTGAGGCGTCACTTCTAACGCCCGTTCATACGTGGTGTAGACAAACGGAAACCCTTGAAAGCTTTTTTGCGCTTTGACTATGGCTACAATCCGGACGCGATGGTCATTAATTTCAAAGGTCGAACCAAGATGGATCATCTCAGGGCCGCCTAAGCGCTCCACCCCTAATTGATCAATCGCGACGGCTTCAGGCGACCGGAGCTCTTCAATATTTCCTTCAAGAACTGTAGCTGGACGGCCAATCAACGTGCTGGACTCTAACCCCACTAATGAAATTTGCTCAAAGTTCCCATTACGCAAGCGTGCACGTTGTACCCCTTTATAGAGAGGCACCGCCCATTCCACACCAGGCACACTCCGAACCACATTGACGGCCGTATCTGCTAGGGGTTTAATTTCTTCCACTTGATTGATATTTGGATCGGTCACCCACACTGGGGCATTAATATTCGTGATGCCAGATTGCGACCAAGTCATGAGTCCCCAGAAAATTGACCCTTGCTGCACAATTAACATTGTTGAAAAGGTCAACCCTGCTAGAAGCATCATATATTTCGCCCGATCTCCAAATAGCATTTTGAGTGCGACAAAATTCATGACTTGTCTTTCCGCTTTCGGCTCTTTGATGAACGAGTGAAACCTGTTCGACCTGAATGAACATCTGATGGCTTACGCAATCCATTCAAAAATACTTCCACAAAGGTCCGAGTAATCTCTTCTGAGTCCTCTGCCACCGGCGCTTGAAACAACACCGTGAGAAGTCGATGATAGATCAACATCCCCATGAACGATCGAGCGGCAACCAGTGGGGGGACAGGCCGAAAGACTCCTTCTTGAATGCGTTGTTCAATGTACGCACTCAACACATCGTAAAAATGGCGAATATGGTTATGAAAAAACATATCCGATAATTCATGGTTTTCTAAGGCACTGAACAGAATGAGCCGCATAAGATTTTGATCGGGTGCGCCTCCCACAATCGTTTCTGCAATGGCCTGAAAGACCTCTATATCCTTCCGCTGCTCGGCAAGTTCTTTAATCTGTTCCAACAGACCAGGGACCGGAGACTTTTCTGCTAAAATGGCGGTATAGAGATCTTCCTTACTCGGAAAATGTTTAAAAATTAAGGCTTCGCTGACTCCAGCCAGCGCAGCAATTTCACGAGTTTTTGTCCCATTAAATCCTTTTTCTGAGAAAACTGAAGCTGCAGATTGGATAATGCTGGCCTTCCGGGCAGCAGCCGGAATACGGGGACTTGGCGTTTTTGGTAAAATCTTTTTCATATTAGTAAGTATTTACTTATTACTATATGATCTCTATCAAACCTCGTCAAGCCAACAGACCAGCCGGAGTATCCAATAAGTTGACTCTACATAATTAGTGTCTATCTTATAGGGGAACACAGATTCAAAAATCCTCGTCATCCGATACTTTTACAGGTCAACTCCCAACCCATGGATACATCTACACAAGAAATCGAACTGATTGTTTCCCTCCCCCTCGTTCCAGTCAAACGGACCGTCTTATTTCCTGAAACACTCGTTCCGTTCACCATCGGCCGCACACGCTCTATGGCCGCAGTTGAGGCGGCCATGGATACCGAAGAAAAAGCCCTCTTAATGGTGACTCAGCGTGATTCTGAAAAAGAAGAGCCTGGCTTTGAAGATCTTTTTTTGATCGGCACAAAAGCCGTGATCAAACAAATGGGGAAAACGTCTGATGGACATCTCCAAGTGCTGGCTCAGGGGATTGAGCGAATGGTGCTCTTGAAATTGGAACAAGCAGAACCTCACATGATGGTTCGAGCCCGACGTCTGCCTATCATTGTCGAATCCGACCCCGAGCTAGAAGCCCTGCATCGCGAATTGCTCAATTTGATCGGACAATTGCCGGAATTACTCACGACTCAAGGAGTCACGGAACTGGTGTCTGTCCTGCGCGCTGAAAAAGACCCCTTGTTGGTGGCCTATCGCCTCGTCTCACTCCTCAACCTCAACGTGGAACGACTCCAAGCGCTTCTCGAACAATCTGATCCGAAAGAAGTTCTCCGTAAGGTTTACGGAGCTTTGTCCCACGAGCTGCACATTCTAAAGCTGCGTCATGAGATTGCCAGCCAGGCCCAAGCCGAAATCGGCAAATCTCAGCGCGAATATTTTCTTCGGCAACAACTGAAAGAAATCCAACAAGAACTTGGCGATTTAGAAACCGATGCCCTGGATGGAGACATTAGTGAATTAAAGACCCGAATTGATGAAGCGGATCTTCCAGAAGCTGTTAAAAAAGAAGCCGCACGAGAATTGAAACGTCTAGTCAAATTGCCCCCAGCCGCACCCGATCATCAAGTGATTCGAAGTTATCTTGAATTGGTCCTGGAATTACCCTGGAACACGGTAACAGAAGATCATTTGGACCTGGGACATGTGCGGGCTGTTTTGGATGAAGACCATTACGGCATTCAAGATGTGAAAGAACGGATCCTGGAACATCTGGCTGTCTTAAAATTGAATCCGGCAGCCAAATCCCCCATTCTTTGTTTGGTGGGACCTCCTGGTGTCGGAAAAACCAGCCTCGGGCAATCCATCGCACGGGCATTGGGACGAAAGTTTGAACGCCTAAGTTTAGGCGGTCTTCACGATGAAGCAGAACTGCGCGGACACCGGCGAACCTATGTTGGCGCCATGCCCGGCCGTCTCATTCAAGCCCTTCGACGGGCCGGGGCCAAAAATCCGATTTTAATGTTGGACGAAGTGGATAAAGTCGGGCAAGACTTTCGCGGCGATCCTGCCTCTGCGTTACTGGAAATATTGGACCCCGAACAAAACCATACGTTCCGAGACAATTACTTAGATCTGCCGTTTGATCTCTCCAAAGTCATGTTTATCACGACGGCTAATTCTTTGGACACCATTTCCGGTCCTCTCCGAGATCGCATGGAAATCATTCGTTTGGCGGGATACAGCCACCAGGAAAAGTTGGAAATTGCCAACCGATATTTGTGGCCCCGCCGCCTGGAAGATGCTGGGCTCCATGATAAACCTCTGACGTTAGAATCCGACGTGATCCCCCATATTATAAAACGCTACACTCGTGAAGCCGGGGTACGTCAGTTAGAACAGATGCTGGGAAAACTCACGAGAAAAGTAGCCTTACGCCTCGCAGATACAGGTTCCGAGGGACCTGCCACGCAACTGGCTATTCGACCTGAGGAACTTTCTGATTGGTTAGGTATCGAAAAGTTCATGCCAGAAGAGGCCAGACAAACATTACCTCTCGGTGTTGCCACGGGCTTAGCATGGACTGAAGCTGGCGGTGATGTCCTGTATGTAGAAAGTACGTTACTCCCCGGTGGAAGCGATCTGACAATTACCGGACAGCTTGGTGAAGTTATGCAGGAATCAGCACAAGCCGCACGAAGTTATCTGTGGTCGCGAGCCGAAAGTTTCGGATTAGATATCGCCATTTTTAAACGTAATGGTATGCACATTCATGTACCGGAAGGTGCCATTCCCAAAGATGGACCGTCTGCCGGCGTCACCATGGCCAGCGCCATGGCTTCTCTCTTGTTACGAATTCCGGTACGAAAAGACACGGCAATGACCGGGGAAATTAGTTTAAGTGGACTCGTCCTCCCCGTCGGGGGCATCAAAGAAAAGCTCTTGGCGGCACACCGCTTGGGATTGCGGCGCATCATGCTACCGAAAGCCAACGAGAAAGATCTTCCGGATGTCCCCGAAGCAGTCCGGAGCGAACTGTCCCTGATATTTGTTGAAACGATTGAAGAAGCCCTGGAAACGGTGCTAACGAAGCCCGTTCTCACAAACAGTGGAACCAAACCCATTCAGCCTACCCAACCTCCACCACAAACGAATAACCCTGTCATGCACTAATCTCAACTAAGGCCTCTACTTTTATTGGGCCAATTGAAAAACGGAAGGCCGCCTCATACTGAACTGTCCGCCTGCCTGAAGTGGCTCACGATCTTTGCCAATACGGGTATACCACCATTTCCCTTGGGCCACCGGGGAACCCTCTGAAAAAGTGAGTGTAAACCCGCCTTCACGGTCATTTCCCTCCTGCACCCAGATACCACGCCACACACCATTGCGCAAAGACTGGGTTTCAAACCGGCCTTTTTCCCATTCATATGTGCCTTTACCCTCATCGTCAAAAATGATGGTATAGATACCCGTTTTATCCACATATTCCCATGGCCCGGCTAAATCCTGAATCATATGCGGGAGGGAGAACCTGCTTTGACGATTGCTCGAATTCTGAGAAACATCATGAGAAATTGCCGTACAGCCAACAACTGCTAACATCCAGCAAGTCATCAACCATTGAGCTTTACCATTTGTACCCATAAGACTCTCTGCGAACTAATTCCTAGAAACTTTGAGTGCAGCCTCTCCAGCAGTCTTTTGAAAAAACCAAAAACTCTTGACCTAAAAGCTCCAGGATGAATCTCATGATTGTATCAAATGCAACCGAAAGAGGAAGGGAATATGTTTTCTTCTATCTGGAAATCTGCGGTTCCCGAAGGAAAAATCCTGGCACTTAAACCGGAAGTTCCCATTCTGATTTGCCAGCAATGCCATGCCGTGAGGCATGAGGGAGACACCTGTCCCAACTGTGGGACCCTCTATCCTCTACTAGACCAAGACCTACCAGACCCCTCGAAGGCAACGCTGCAAGAATCCGGGCTCGCGCCAACATCTGATAACAATGGCTCTGCAAGACCGCTACAACATGAATCACACTCATTCTTTTCGCGAAGGTACCATCCAATTTTTTGGGGTCGTGGACAAACCCTCTTGGGGATCTTTATCGTCAATACCTTTTATACGCTCCTCACCTTAGGGATGTATTCATTCTGGGGCCGCGTCCGTATTCGTCAGTATCTAAATAGTCAAACCAGCTTAGCCAAAATCAGATTTTCCTATCATGGGACTGGAATGGAGTTACTGAAAGGGGCCACTAAAGCCTTAGTCATCTTTGGCATCCCCTATGCTTTTCTCAGCTTTGTGCCCATCATCTGGGAACACATTCCATCTTGGATTCCCAATACCTTGGCAGGCTGTATGGTCCTCTGCTTTGTGCCCATTGCTGTGGTGGGTTCACATCGCTACCGCCTCAGTCGCACTGCGTTTGGAACCATTCGCTTTTCGTTTCGTGGCCGTGTGAAGCGATATATGAAGATCTGGTTCACGGGAACCTTCCTAACGCTCTTAACGGCAGGGGTCTATTATCCATTTTTCGAACATGCGCGCCGGGAATTTCTCGTCTCGCATACCTACCTTGGCAATCGCTCGTTTACCTATGAAGGAAATGGGATAGCCTTGCTGTGGATTTACGCAAAAACGCTGGGACTTGTTTGTTTGATTGTGACCGGATTGATAGCAGTCGCCGCCAAACCGGACATGCTCACCAGCATTATCCATTGGGGGCAGGAAGAATGGAGTGCGGTTTTTGTGAATCCCATATTCCTCACTGGTTTGCTAACGTTATTTTTACCTTGGTTTTATCTTCAAGCCACAAAACAAAAGTATTTCTGGAACCATTCGACATTCGATACGGCCCCATTCAAATTTACTGCCTCGACTTGGAATCTCCTTGAATTACACGTGACCAACTTTCTGATGCTCATTCTTACATTCGGCTTAGCCTGGCCTTGGGTTCAAGTTCGGAACCTTCAATATTTGTACTATTATCTTGGACTGCAAGGCCCATTAGACCTGCAAGACATCGAGCAAGACGCACTGGACGCATCCCCCACAGGAGAAGAACTGGCCGGATATTTTGACGCGGGATTTGATTTAGGATAACTGAGCGAGCCCTGTCTCCTCACCACTACTTCCTGCTTCTTCCTTTCCACTTCTCCCTTTTGACGATTCTGTAAATGGCTACTCAAACCCATTGGAAGGGCTCTTATTACGACGGGCAATCACTCGTCCCTCAACACACGTCCATTTCCGTCGAACCTACGGGACTCACTCTGCATCTTTCATCCAGCGCCTCTCATTTTTGGCCCTATTCTGAGCTTCGCCAGACACAAGGCCGGTACTCCGGAGAAGAAGTCCGTCTAGAGAGAGGAACAGGCATTGGCGAAACACTCGTAATCCCCAATGCCAATATACTCTTGGCCATTCATCGAGTCGGGGGGAAGGATGCCTCTCATTTCCATCATCCTAGCACACGCCGCAAGCGGGTCTACTGGACGATCGCAGCAGCCCTCGCTGCACTGCCAATCATTTATGTCATTTTTACTTGGGGAGTTCCCTCCTTAGCAAAACCTATCACCGCAGCCATTCCCATCTCCTGGGAAACACAATTAGGCCAATTTGTCCAGGAAGAATTTACCGATGAAGAACCGCTCTGCGAGAATCCAAAGTTGGCCGACACTTTGGACGTTATGATGACAAGACTCATGACTCCCTTAGAGACAATCCCATATTCGTTTCATCTCACTGTGGTTGATAGTTCAATGGTGAATGCCATGGCGGCTCCAGGCGGGTATCTCGTTCTGTTTCGAGGACTGCTTCAAGATACTGAAAGCCCGGAGGAATTAGCTGGAGTCTTGGCACATGAAATACAACATGTCATGTTGCGGCATAGCATGCACCTCATCGTCCGACATGTGTCCATGGCTTTTGTGATTGCCGCACTCAGCGGCGATGCCAGCGGGATGCTCTCATACGGTTTACAAGCCGCCCAAACACTACAAACTCTGGCGTATGGTCGAGAGGCAGAGAACGAAGCCGATGAACAAGGCTTAGAACTACTTCAAAGGGCAGGAATTGATCCAAGTGGGATGATTGCGTTTTTTGACAAACTCAGCCAAGAACAAGAAGAGACCTCACCCTTTCAATACTTCTCTACGCATCCTCCAACCACTGAACGCCGTGACCATCTTCAAGAGTTAGCTTCTGCTCATTCCGTTCCCTATCAGAAATTTCCATTTGGACAAGACTGGGAAACAATCCGCGACCTCTGCAATGCTGAACTTGGAGGAAGTAAAAAGTAAGAAGTGGAATGAAAAAGATCCTGCAAAGACATTTTGGGCGAAGCCTATATGTTCAACATCAATCATTCTCGACAGTTTTTATCCGGAACCCATCTTTGCACAAAGATATGGGCACCTCTAAAAACTGAAGTTTTTTCTGAGGGCAAGGAAGCGGCGCGCGGCTGACGCCGCCATCGGGAAAAAGAACAGTTTTTAGAGGTGCCCATATGTCAAAAAAACTTCTAGAATCGCCTTCTACTTCTTTCGAAACGAAATATGCTCTTTATACTCTTCAATCGCTGCCCCTAAGGACTTCGCCCCTAACGGAATATTAGCTTCTAAGGCATCTTCGACTTCCGGATCATCGATCAACACTTCATAACACTCGTGCTGATTAGTCAGCACCATGCCCTTCTCAACTTGCCGGGGCATATAAATCTCCGTCCATACTTCTTTCTCCACTAAGCACACATCCCGAAACCGTTCATACAACAGCGCTTTACGTTCTTCATCAGAAATAATTAGCGGGTTATTTTCCATATCCTCTGCTCCTTCATTGATGTCGCAAAAATACAAAGGGACCGCGTCTCATCATTTTTTCACATTGCCAAACGATCATTCAAACGATGAGTTCTCAACTCCTACCATTTTAGTGTTGATCAAAATTTCAATTCTGCAAACCAAGCACTACTCTAATGGATTCTTCACCGTCAGGCCTTTAAACTTTCGAAAGTCGGTATCGTTGCTATAAAGAACGTTCACCGCATATTGATGCAGCAATGCCACCAAATGAGCATCCGGCACCAAATTGCCCCGCACAGGAATCCCTTGAGTCACCTCCTCGTAGCAGGACAGAAATCCCTCCCCTTCCGAAAGCGTTCGCACCTGGGCGAGGCTCAAAAACATGTTGAGATTGCTCAAAGCTTTAGTCGGTGACAAAGGATAGGTGAAAATTCGAGGATGTGTCGCGATGCGACGATAGGACATCAGTGTGGAACACGTCACATAACATAATTCCGAGTCCGTGGCACATTTCTGCAAAAATGCTCCTACCATATCATGAAAAGGACTGGAACAATCGGAGGCCTAGAGAAACAGATTCACATCGAGGGAATAACTCACGGTAACGGCTCATCTAACACCGCATAGACCGCATCTTTATCCGCAAGATCGACTCGAGCCTGCATGGGTCGAGAAACCCAAGTCCAAGTCAAATCAGGATCGGGTTGGGGCCGTTTCCGTTGTACCAGGGCTTCTGCCAATAATTGAGAGACAAGCTGTCCCAGCGAACGATGTTCCTGTTTTTGAAGGTTTTTAAGTTCCTCAAGGATAGGCGTATCAATATCAAGAGTTGCTCTAGCCATGATGCGTTGATGCTAAAATAGCATACATCAGATGTCAATTTTATGTGTCGGCCGTCCCTATTCTTTCCCATAGGGATCTGTTGAAAAAAGCCGCCAGCGGCGTTCTCGCCATTTTTCCGTGCTCACGTAGTACCAGGACGCTCCGCGCGCAAAAACGGCTGCGGCCTTGCTGGACCGATTTTTTGAACAGCTCCGAGGCTTTCGGCTTCCTAAAGAATATATGGCCTTTAATATCTTCATTATTCAACACTTCCTATAGAGACAGGAATTTTATTTGCCAAAGACTTCAACCCAAGGATCCTTTCCAAGAACCCACAAATAAAAAAACGTCCCCAGCCATCCATGATACAGACCTAACGGCCATAAATTCCGATCACGCAGATAGCATGGGATAAATAAACAGGCCATGATTGCAGTTGCCACCATCAACATCCATCCATCGGGATAATGCACCACAGAAAAGAGAACAACCCCAACCGGCAGCGCTACTATCCAACCCTGACTTGGAAAGATTGCCTTAAGATTGGCCACACCAAGCGCCTGCACCAAAAATTGTTGAAGGATTCCCCATAGAGGATAGAGCAGCAAGAGCACAAGCATATGTTGTGGCCACAGAACGCGACCATGGGCCCACCCATACCACGCCATCAGACTGACCCCCAAGACAAACATCACCGTGGGCCAGAAAAACGCAGACGAAAGATTGTCAGTCCGAAACCCCCAACACACCCACAGACTTGAATCCTGCCGCACCCGCCAGTTTACATAGCCAATCCAACTGAGGCTCGCCGCCCCAATAAACAGTCCCTTGGCCCCAAAACTCTGAAACACCAAAAAGCAACCACCCGTCGCGGCCACCGCCGCCACTTCAAGCCACCGTAGCTGATCTCTCTGAAGTTGCCCAACCATGGATATCCCAGCTTCTTCTTAAATCTAAAAGTATAGCAAGGTTTTCTCAGACATTCCGACTGACCAAGAACTTCACACAAAAAAAGGGCGCCAAACTTAGGGCCCTTTCACCGCTTCTACATCCAAGCCTAACCGACCGAGCTAGATTACCATTTAAAGTTCTTGCATGAGACTTCTACTGTTGCCAACCGGGCCTGGTTTGTCAGCCAGACCCGGTCCACACACAAGGACAAATCATTATTCCGTCATACAGACATCATCGATGAGAAGTTGGCTGCTTCGCCCAAATGAAAAACTTCCGATGCCTCTATTCGGCAACGCGGGAATGACAGGATCAGAGCTCAGCGTCACCATACCACGGACCCAGTAAGAGTTATCTCTCGGATCCACAACCCCACCGACCGCAATTCGTACTCGCCCTCCGGCTGGAGGAGGATTACCAAGATACTCTCCATCCAAAGTAGACAATTGTCCTCTCCAAATGCGCCGTTGTCCATTGACGCTAAAATTCCATAATTGTTGATCAGCGATCCCGGTGTTTTCGGCGAACTTCATGGTCACAGACGACATTCGAGTGTTTGGCACAACTTCAATGGTTATTCCGCCGTAATTCTTCAATGAGGGGGTTTCCCCCTGCCTAGGAATGGGGACATTCCTATAAGTCTGTACCCCATTTTCGCTCGGTTGCATCGGATCACCATTTTCATTAAACACTTTTAGAAGGTTAATATCCCCGTGCTGTGTGGAGATCGTCTGCCCTTCCTCGTAGACCTCATCCGGCAGATTACTGAAATCGTAGCAGTATGTCTCCGCGTGGCTCACCGCACTACTAAGAGCTAAGACCATAGCTCCCATAACGGCCACCCTAGGACTCATGCTGGTTGTTTGTTTTTGACTAAAGCTTTTCATGATAGAACCTCCTTGTCTTCCTTGCCCTATGGTCATCAGTCGCCAGACTCCGAGCAAGGTCTAGTGCCTAGCGACTCGTGAATGAAGAGAGCATGAGAAAACTCTTTTTGTACTCAGTCAGTCTTTGTAGAGTTTTTCCAAATCTCAGTTTTTAATATTAATTTGAATAGTCTCACCAGATTTAAGCTTCACAGCATCGCGCCGAACCCATTTCTTGCTTGATCCGTCCAAGTACCGGATCCTGAAGTCAACCTTTCCAGTCCAACAAGGCAATTTCAGCTCAACACCCTGCTTCGAGTGAGACGCTGATCCCGAATCTTTTGGATCTAAGACTGTATCGATCATTCCTTTCATTGGTCCCCACACATTCAGGCCAGATTTACTGGCTCCACTATCTGAAGCATCTATTGCGACTGCGTTCTTAGTGTGGTTATTAAGCCGAACATTCAGGTCGCACCCTGGACCTGCACTAGCTTGCCCAGCAAAGGTCATGCTGGCACACAAGGACAAACTTAACAGACCTAAAACTTGCCACCTTCGAGATCTCCTTGTGCAACTCGAAAGCTGAAGGCTTTTTGAACCTGATAGATGTTGAATTAATGAACTCATGACAGCACCTCCATATATCTGTCCGATTATTTGTAAAACTTGATGAGGCGTCGGACAGAAAACACGCACCATCAATTCATCATGTACATTTCAAAAAACTTTTTGAAAGAACCATGATTGGTATTGCTATTACTCACAATATTCGCAATACCCTTTCTCTAAATTCACTCTAGATACCAAGAGATAGCAACATAAGAGATAGCAACATGGATGCCGTCATGAGCCTCCTCACGTACAAGAGGACCCAAAGAGTTTGAACCTATTAATTTTTAAGAAAATTTAGAGAAAGTTGGGGAAAAGAAAAGGAACAGATCAGCACGTTGATCGACCTATTTCGTGACAACGCGATCAATCAGGAGGTGCCTCAATTTGAGACAGTCAAAGCCCAACAGCTAATTAATCAGGAAGTGGAAATGTGAGATAATGAAAAGCCTGACAACAAGCCTGATTAATTCGAATAGTTGGACATGAAATTAGGACCGGACTCCAGGCGAACCTAGGAAACCCACGTGAGAACGCATGGACTTCAGACGACATCCATGAATGTTCAGAGGACAGGACATTTAGCTTGATCGGGTTGGGGATATACCAAGTCGCTTCATGACCCGCATAAGAAATGAACGATGGATCTGCAACATTTCAGCAGCCTTGGTCTGATTCCAACCAGTTTGCGTCAGTGCTTGGATAATTAAAAACCGGCTGTGATTATCAAGAGACCTTTTAAACGCTGGAAGATGATCATCGTGATCCGAACGGAGCTCTTTCTCGTGACGAGTCCCACTCTCCAGCCGTAAATTCTCTGCCGTAATCATCGCATCGGAACTTAAGATGACGGCTCGAGCGAGCACACTTTCCAGTTCTCGAATATTGCCAGGCCAATGATAGTGCATCATGGCCTCGAGCGCATCAGACGTTAACTCCTTGCCTGGCCTTTTGGTATGACGACACTGTCGAATAACAAAATACTTCGACAGCTCTGGAAGGTCTGCCAGTCGTTCGCGAAGTGGGGGAAGCGTAATAGGGAAAATATTCAGCCGAAAGAAAAGATCCTCTCGAAAGGCCCCGTTCGCGATACCTTTCTGTAAATCTTTGTTCGTCGCCGCAATGAATCGCACATGAACCCGAATCGCCTTCGTCCCGCCAACGCGATGAAACTCTTGATCTTGAAGAAGTCTGAGCAATCTTCCTTGAAGCTGATATGGCATATCTCCAATCTCATCAAGAAAGACGGTGCCACCATCCGCAGCCTCAATCTTGCCTTCCTTCATTTCTGTTGCTCCGGTAAAGGCTCCTTTCTCATGACCAAACAGTTCATTTTCTAAGAGCGTTTCAGTAAAGGCGGAGCAATTCACTGCCATAAACGGACCATCACCTTGGGTACTCCAACGGTGAATAGACCGCGCCAGAATATCTTTCCCTGTCCCGGTTTCCCCTAGTAACAATACCGTTTCTTGTGAGCGAGAAACTTGTTCGGCCATCGCTAAGGCTTCTTTCATCATTGCGCTATTACCAATAATTTTGGCATATCGATGGTTGACTTCTTGTCGAAGATACTTGACCTCTTTCGATAGCGCCGTCCGCTCAAGGACGCGTTGCATTACCAACTCGAAATGATCAAAATCAAACGGTTTCGTCACAAAATCATAGGCCCCGCATTTCATCGCTTCTACGGCATAGTCGACAGACCCGTATGCGGTCATCACGATGACAAAGGGTTGAACCAATTGGTATCCTGAAGATGGGATACACGTTGCGTCCATCGGCGAACTCGCCCGCTCACCCAACCGCCGCAACACCTCAATTCCACTGAACTTGGGTAATTCAAGGTCTAACAACACAACATCTGGAGATTCTTGTTGAATTTTCTGAAGGGCCTGTTCTCCATCCTTAGCCGAGATGGACTCATACCCCTGCATCTCCAAGCGATTTTGCAACAGAGTCCTCGTATCAGCGTCGTCATCGACCACAAGCACTTTCGCTTTCAATGTGTCTCCTTCATCGGGGATATTGATCGTATGTCGGAATATAGATTAGTACTCACCTACAAATCTCTAGAGTCAGATGCTGATGGAACATACAAAACTTGAGTCTATGCCAGGAGCCTAACCCTTCAGGCCAACGTCTAAGAACAAAATCGCGAGGTACTCGTCTTCCTCCAATACCCCATCTCACTCTTGGGCTTCTTCTCTTCAAGCACTAACGGGGAGAAAGAAAGCCAGAAACCGCTGGCGTTTTGGACAATCAAATATGAGGCCCTCGTCATGATGCACGCCGTCGTCGCCCATAAGACCGTGATGATTCCCCTGATTCATATGAATACCATGCATCCCCTGGATTCCCGCAGTCCCCCACCATCCAGAAAAGGTTCTCCAAACACGTAGACCGTAGCCTGAGCGCCTGCACTGATCGCGGTCTGCACGTAGCTCGCCTGTATGTCCTGCAGATCGTTATCTTGGCCAGGCAGATGATGAGACAGTGCGATGACATGTGCTGGGTCAAAAAGATTTCCTCGAATATAGTCAAGGCCTCGTCGGTCAGATTCTGGTAACCGCGTATAGCCCTATTGGAGCGCGGGCAAACTCGACGTGATCGGGTGGCGAAAATCAGGATCCACCACATAGACTAATTCAGATGGTGAAATTTTTGAACGCACATTGACGGGTATCCGAAAACGAGTTCCCTGAGCTTACACAAAGAGTTGAAAGTGGAGCGTGGGATCATGATCTTCACGCTGAAAATCCACCGCCTGCGCTTTTACGACTCCATACCGTTTTATGGCCATTAGTGATTCCCCCTGCCTAGGTTTCGCACTGTGTGAATAGAGATTCTCCATCCTTAGAGTTGAATGGTAATTTCCGATCACAGAACCGCCATTTCACTTATTCGTTCCCAAAACAAGCAGGAAACGTTCCATTAAATTGGCCAAGACCATCAAAATATTCAAGGTGCGTAAACTCTGGAAAATCCAAACATTTCCCACAGGAGGAGGAAACCAGGCGAGGTAATGCGAGGCAGTGTTGACGTATCTAAAAGGATACCACGCCTAACCAATTAGATACGAAAAGGGATAGATTCCCGTGAAAAGATTTCAGGGATGGCAAGAAAGGAAGAAGGATTGCTTTCGGATATGTCCGGATGGGACTGCTTAGGGTTTACCATACCCGCCGCCACCTGGGGTTTTAATAGCAAGAATGTCTCTTGCTTCTACAGGAAATGTACACTTACCTGGAATCTCGTTTTTAGCTTCGTTTTGCCTGAGATGATTGCTTCCTGATTGACCTGGTTCTCCGCCTTTCAGCCCATAGGGTCTGGTAACACGGCGGTCTGCCAGCAACGTAATCTCTGCCGGTTGAAGAAATTCATATTCCCTTACAAGACCGTCTCCTCCTTGATAACTTCCAGGTCCTCCAGATCCGTCTCGCAAAGCGTAGCGGGCAATTCGAAATGGATAGGCATATTCTAAGGCTTCCGCGGGCGTATTGAGGGTGTTGGTCATGTGAGAATGACGGCCACTTGCCCCAGCACCTTGAGGTCCTGCGCCCATTCCACCACCAATGGTTTCGTAATAGGCAAATGGACGATCATGGCGTTCGTCCCAACCGCCAATCGTTAGATTATTCATGGTGCCTTGACTAGCGGCAGGAATTTGATCGGGACAGGCTTGCGCTAAAGCCCCGAGCAACACATCCACAATCCGTTGAGAGGTTTCGACATTTCCGGCGGCCACAGCAGCAGGTCGCCGCGCATTCACTAACGTGCCTTCTGGAGCAATGAGATGAATGGGCCGCAAACACCCGCTATTGGCTGGAATATCTAATCCCAAGACACAGCGGAACACATAGGCCACAGCCGATAAGGTGACGGGATAGACTGCATTGATGCTGCCGGACCGTTGTGCATCGGTTCCTGAAAAATCCACGGAGACTTCCTCTTCATCAAGAGTAATCGCAACACGAATGACAGCAGGCTTTTCGGTAAAGCCATCATTATCCAACGCATCTTCAAATTCGTAGCGGCCTTTGGGCAATTGACCAATCAATTGACGAGTCATCCGCTCACTGTAATCGAGTAAGGCATCCATGTCCGCAACGAGAACTTGGAGACCAACTCGTTTCGCTAACCCTTCCATTCTCTCTATGCCAATGTGATTGGCGGCCAGCTGCGCTTGCAAGTCTCCTAATCGTTCTTCGGGTGTGCGAACATTGGCCATGAGCAATCGCCACACACCTTCATTCTTTTGGCCATTCATCATGAATTTGACCGGTGGAATACTCAATCCCTCTTGAAAGATTTCTTGAGAAAGCGGCATCGACCCAGCAGACATACCACCAATATCGGCATGATGGGCTCGATTGGCCACAAAGCCAAGGAGAGAAGATTCCGATTTCTCGTCAACAAATATTGGCGAAACAATCGTGATATCCGGCAAATGCGTTCCCCCACAATAGGGATCATTGACCATGGCCGCGTCACCTGGCTCAAAGCCCATCGTGTCAAGACAGGCTTGTACCGATAGTGGCATGGCACCAAGGTGTACGGGGATATGCGCAGCTTGCGCCACAAGATTTCCTTTTGCATCAAACACTGCACAAGAGAAATCACGCCGTTCTTTGATATTCGGCGAGAACGCGGCCCGTTGCAGACGTGCACCCATTTCTTCCGCAACCGACACGAATCGGTGTTTCATAATTTCTGTACGAATGGGATCATTCATCGGAGGCTCCCACTCCAATAAGGATATTGGAATAAGGATCAATTTTGGCCTGGTCTGTAGGTCCCAGATACACGGTGGTATCGTCCAAGACAATGATCGCCGGTCCAGACACTACATGGCCCGGACGCAAGCGATTTCCCCAATAATGTGGCAACGCTTGAATAGAGTTTTCCACCACCACTGGACGGTCTTCCCATTTCGCCAGAGACGCATCAGGTGGACCTAGAGGATGGGAAGACAGAGACGGAGGGCTCACGCGGCCAACGGCTTGGACCCGCACATTCACAATCTCAATGTCCGCGTCAGGCTGACAATAGCCATAGCGCGTCTGATGAATCTGATCAAATTCTTTTCGGAACTGAGCCGTGAGGGGCACATTGAGATCAAATGATTGCCCGACATAGCGGACATCAACCGTTTGAAAAATAATGGCCTGATCAGGAGATACGCCTTCCCGTTCTAAATCGTTTTCCCCCTGTTGGACGATCGTCCTGGTGTGTTGTTCAAGTTCTTCACTCGTCGTTTCATTCGGGAGCATGACCGTACGCACATAATCCAATTGCACATCTGCAGCCAACATACCTAATGCCGACAACGTCGCCGCCATTGGCGATACTAAGACCTGGGGAATGCCTAACGCTCTTGCCAAATCACAGGCATGCAGGCCTCCAGCCCCTCCGAACGACACCAATACCGTCTCTCGAGGGTCTTCACCCCGCTCTACCGAGATCACGCGAAGGGCCCGCTCCATATGAGCATTCGCAATCTGAATGATGCCTAGCGCCAAACACTGCCTTGTATCCAAACCCTCTCGCGAAGAAAGTGTGATTCCTTGACTGAATGCATCAAACGCTTGTTTCGCCGCCTCTACATCCAGGACCTGTTGCCCGCCAAGAAACCCATCGGTGGGCAAACGCCCCAAGATCACCTGAACATCAGTCACAGTCGGCGTTTGGCCGCCTCGCCCATAACACACAGGACCAGGGTTCGCCCCGGCACTTTGCGGCCCCACACGAAGATTGCCGCCAGCGTCGACAGCTGCCAACGAACCACCACCGGAACCCACAGTATGAATATCAATCACCGGCACACGAATGGGACAACCACCGATTTCAGCTTCGCTGGTCACATGAATATTGTTATGGACGAATGCGACATCCGTCGACGTCCCGCCCATATCAAACGTTAAGAGACGATGAAAACCTGCCAATTCCGCCAAATACCTGGCCCCGACCACTCCACCAGCTGGCCCTGACAGAATCGACCGCACCCCATGGCCTCGAGCTTGCGAGACAGACAAACGTCCCCCGTTTGATTGCAAGATGTGAAACTCAGCAGGCAGCATCTCTTGCTCTAACTTTCCCAAGTACGTATCGAGTACCGGCGACACATAAGCATTCACGGCCGTCGTGCTTGTTCGTTCGTACTCGCGAAATTCGGGCAAAATTTCTGATGAAGCGGTCACAAAAAATCCTTCTGCACGCAATCTATTCGTGACCCATTGCTCATGTTTGGGATTCAGGAACGAGAAAAGAAACGAAACTGCCACCGATTGGATATTCTGGCCTCTTAATTCTCCGATAATCTCATCAAGTTCATATTCCTGAAGTGGCGTCACCACATTCCCTTCTTCATCCATTCGCTCTGTGATTTCAAACGACCATTCACGCGGGATGAGTGGCGAAGGGATAGATGGGAGCAAATCGTATAGCTCCGGGCGATCTTGTCGGCCGATCTGCAACACATCGCGAAAGCCTTTCGTTGTCATCAACGCGGTTCGGGCACCTTTACGTTCTAGGATGGCGTTGGTGGCAACGGTTGAACCATGCACAATATGACGACTATTGGTTTTGGTCAGTTGAGATAACCCTTGCAAGACAGCTTGGGAAGGATCAGTAGGAGTCGAAAGAATTTTGAAACGTTGAAGAGATTGATCGCTGGACGAATAGATCACAAAGTCAGTAAACGTCCCTCCAATATCAATGCCAATAAGAAAATCATTCATGAGATATTAAGGTAAAAGCGCGAAGAATGAAGAGCATTGTTTTCTTATTTCTTTACCGTCAAGATCACCCAACATGCACGGTCTCGCTGGTAGAGAAATTCAAGTCCTACTTGAAACCAACGCCCTATGTTTCTGAGAATCAAATCTTACAACGGAAACAGCATGAGAACCTAGTGGACAACAAGAGGAAGAACGTGGAAGAGCTTGCATAGAATGTCTGAACGTACCAAACCATGTGACGGATTTGCAGGCAGAAAAGATTACTAGTGCGAAGGATCGATAATTTTTAAAGACGGCATTCCAGCCCGGTAAAACCCTCGGTCTCGCGTTAATAATACATCGGCGTGATGAGAGGCATGCGCCCCAATCAGGAAGTCTGCAACCATACGAGTTCGTTTACCACCTTTTTCCCTGTAGGCTTTCCATAGCTGCCCCGCCTTTAAGGCCGCATCAACCTCTATTGGAGAATAGCCAACACCTAAGTTCATGAGTGCTTCTTGTGCGATCTTCACGGTTGAAAACACTGCTGCCACTTCGGCCCAAACCACTTCACACGCAATTAATGAGCCTTGTTGAATACAGGATCGGAACGCCTCTTTTGATTGCACTCCATGCTTTGGATCGGCTCCAAAAATGTCAATGAGAACGTTCGTATCAATGGCCGTAATCACCGTGGGTCTGCTTCACCACGAAGGTCTTTGATGACTTGATCAGTCTTCGTTTTCGTTTTGAGAATACCGAAAAGTGCATCCACGGGATCATACATAGAGGCCTTTGTGGCAACAAGTTTTCCTTCTTGTTCTTGAAACTCTAGGACTTGTCCAGCATGCAAGCCAAGACGCTCGCGAAGCGGCTTAGGAATGGTAATTTGTCCTTTCTCCGAAACAATAGATTTCATACTTTTATTGTATGAATTCATACATTAACTGTCAAATTTTGGCTATTAGAGAACTGGAATACTCTGAAGATCACGACAGAGAGACCTGAACATTTACTGGGTCTGTTGATCGCCAAAGGCTTCATGGCGAAATATGGCCCTTGATATTTTCATTATTCAACACGCCCTTACTGGAATGCGAGGATCAACTAGCAGAAAACGATCTTACTATTTCCATTTTGGAGGGGAAAATTTGAAGATGCCGATAAAGATGATGTGAGATAAATTTTCGAGAAACGCTACCCTTTGAGGATACCTTTTAGTGACACACGGCGGGGGCTGCCACTGGCATTGTCTTGAATCGTCAATGTGGCGTGATAAGTTCCTGGATCTTGCGTGGCAAATCTTACCTTCATGACACAGGATTCTCCTGTGTGGAGTGTCTTGTCTTGGCAGGCGGGACTAAGCATCTGAAACGCTTCTGACCCTGGGCCTGATATGACCACCTCTATCACCCGAAGGGGACCAAGGCCGATATTAGAGAACCTGACCTCTCGTTGAGCCTTCTCAGTCGAAGGCGAGGTAGATGTAGGTGAATCTTGCTCAAATACCAACGCATCAGTGCTGACACTCGACATTGGAATAGCCCCGCCACCGCTCAAGAGTACGGACACTCCATCAGTATTCGTACTGGCTGTGGCAAAATCAGGACGAGAATCCTGATCGAAGTCCTGGACAACCACCTCAGCAGGTGTAGCCCCCACACCAAAATGACCGACCGTTGTAAAAGAGCCTGTCCCATCTCCAACAAAGAGAGACAAACTATTGGAATCTCGATTGACGACAACAAGATCTAATCTGTCGTCTTGATTCATATCCTGAATTTCCACACCAACTGGAGCAAACCCCACTTTTATGGGATCAAGAAAACGAAATTTTCCGGGCGCGTCTTGGAGAAGAACACGGACTGAATCAGCATACAAGCTGGTGACGGCTAAATCCAAAAGACCATTCTGATCAATATCCGCTCCCTGTACCGCACTTAAGGTGAAACCTGGCTGAAGATCAGTGAAATGCAAAAAATTTCCATCACCATCATTTTTCAAGATCGAAACAAGCCCATTGGGCGTACTCCAACTGGGCTGGCTCCAGGTCACCGCTAAATCGACTAAACCATCGCCGGTCAGTTCTCCAACAAATACTCCTGTAGGAAACAAGTCCTTCCCACGATCATCTTCATAAGTCAGCGATTCCCGCAAACGTCCTTTACCATTGTTCAAAAGAACGCTCACATTAAAAGGCGGGTAGTAACCAAATCGTCCGCTATTCGCCGCCACCACATCGCTCCAACCATCCCCGTTGAAATCCTGAGCGGCTAAGAATGTCGTCCCTTTTCCCGAAGCCTGACGAGCAACTTTCTGAAACAATCCCTTTCCATCACCCTTGAGGATGACGACTTGATCGGATCCGCTCAAGGCCACCACTAAATCCAGGACGCCATCACGATCCATATCCTCGGCAACCAAGGCTAATGGAATTTTACCAACACCAAACGACACCGCTGATTGAAACGTACCGTTGCCATTGCCTAACAACACGGAAACATCATCTGATGTACTATTCACGGTCGCCAAATCTTCATATCCATCATCATTAAAATCCCCCGTCGCAATGGCTTGCGGCGCACGCCCCACAGGGTTACTGGGCGTGAGCGTATAGTCGAGATTTTGTGCCAGGGTGGGAGTACCCACATTGCCAATCCAAGCACAAATCATTCCGGCGAACACAATGCGGCGTAAATCTTTTTTGTCAAGCATGTTTGGTCTAATTGAGCGATGAACCGGAAAAGGATTTTTCTATGACAATTTCAATTTCATCAGATGCCGCAACCCCTCGATTACGAAAACGCGCAGCCCAACCAGGATGCCGCTCCAACGTCTGAAATATGTTTTTGACAATATCAGGCTTCACCTGTGCTTCCCATTGCTGGAGCCATGCCCGCTCATCATCCTCGCCATCGTAGTCATCCGGAAAGGTGGCTTCCAAGGAAAACCTCAACTTAAACGATTCCTCTTCCTGATACATAATTTCTCCTTGTCTGAATCCACACGAGAGGTTAACGGGAGCAGCAGTCGATTGTCCTCATTTTAACAATTTGGCTATACTTAGGTTTACCATGTCGTGAAAAAGGAGGTCTAATACCATGCCAATTTTTGCGTATAAATGCCAAGCCTGCTCTCACCGCTTTGACTTGCTTGTGCACGGATCGAATATACCAGCCTGTCCGGAATGCCAGGGGAAAAAGTTGGAAAAACAATTGACTGGATTTGCCGTTGGCGGCACCGACGGCGGAATGGATTTTTCAGGGGGACCCGGAAGCTGTGGAAGCTGCGGCGACCCGCGAGGCCCTGGCGCCTGCTCAATGAATTAGGAACGACTTGTACTGTGACGCTTGAGACTTGCCGTTGTTGCGGAGATATCAGATAGGGAATTCAGAAACCGAAGGGAAGGATGACCTGGAGTCACATGAATCACTGGTTTTCCGCTCGAATCACAATCTGTCACAAAACCGAGCACTTCTGAATCATAGGGGAAAAGCCGAATCGAGGCCACGTAAGCTTGTTTTCCCACCGAGAAACGACATTCTGCTTGCTGTGGCAACCCTCGACTGACTGCATACTCCAACGCATTCTGAACTTTCTTTCCAGCTTTTTTCGGCAGCACGTCTCTCACAGATTGACCCAAGATGATTTCTCCACCCAAGAAGTGCGTACATGGGAATGGGTAAAAACAATCTCGATAAATTCCCTGAACATCCCAACGAAAAACTTTGTGGGGGAAGAAAGCGACGTGGTCTGGACGAAATAACATCCGAAACAGAGTATGCCACTTGTCGACCGGCCAGCGCAGTGACACGGAACCCTCCCTGGTACCGCTAAAAATTCTACTGTAAAAGGACCGTCTAATAGAATCAACACTTTTTTCTGATGTTTGTGTGCTGTAAGGCCACCCTCGCCTTTAAGATACAATCCCCTGTCAGGCATTAGGGGGCTGTTGAATAATGATGATATCAAGGGCCACATTTCGCCTCTGTGACGTCACATATCAGAGGCCTCGGGGCTGTTCAAAAAAGTCCGTTCAGCAAGGCCACAGCCATGTTCGCGCGCGGAGCGTCCTGGTAGTACGTAAGCACGGAAAAAGGGCGAGAACGCCGCTGGCGGCTTTTTTCAACAGACCCATTAGCGAAACTACTCTTGCCCATTGAAGTGCTCATTTCCGTTCAGCCCATCTTCTTCAGGATCGGACCACATCCGCTCAGGGAAACCCAGAGCATCTTGTCCCATTCCATAAAAAAGGGCATGTGCCGCAACCACGTACGTAATCCAGCCAACGGTCCCATCCACCTCCACCACTAAATAGTCTGGGTTTTCGGCTTCCGGAATGGTGAGTTCACGTCCCGGCAAAGTCATCATGACCCGATGCACACTGACATGCGGTGACACTTCCTCTCCGATGCCCGCATAACGGATGGCAATCATACCATTCGGAAGTAAATCATTTCGGTTGAAAACGCTGGCTTGAAAGGCTTGAGCATTAAGTTGAGAATCACACGACCAGGCAGGAGGGGAAATGGCCCATAACAGAAGGCCAAGCAGCCAAGGAATGTTTCCGATAAGTGGTCCTTCTCGTAAGCGCCCCATACGGCACCTCCTTGTTGGGACTCGTTAAGAGACTCCTTTCTCTCCTACTCTTTCTTATCGGTTGTTTATCTGAAAAGTTGAGGACTGAGAGGATAGTATGGGAGGTAACAAAGCAAAGGGCTGAGAAATGTTATCAATGTTAGCTTAGGAAAGCACTGGGACTTCCAAGTATTTTGGCCTGGAAGCCCCAATTGTCTCGTAACACTTAAGCTGATTTGGACTCTGGGATCATATGTACATCGCGTTGTGGAAATGGAATAGTAATGTCTTCCCGGTCAAAAGCCAGCTTCACCTGCTCATGCATGTTAAAGAAGACAGCCCAATAGTCTTCAGGCTTCACCCACACCCGCATCAGCATATTTATCGAACTATCACCATGCTCTTTGACATAAACTTCTGAAGGTGGATTTTGCAACACCCGGGAATCTGTGGCAATCACGTCTTGCAACACTCGTTTAGCTTTCAGCACGTCATCCCCATAACTAATGCCAAACGGCATATCCACTCGACGATGCGGCTCAGCATTTAGATTAGTCAGACACCCATTTGATAGTAATCCATTGGGGATAATAATTCTTCGATTGTCTAAAGTCGTTAGGATCGTGACAAAAATTTGAATCTCTTTCACAATGCCCAAATAGCCTTGCGCCTCAACCAAATCCCCTACCTTGAAGGGCTTGAAGAACAAGATGAGTACTCCTCCTGCAAAATTTGCGAGACTGCCTTGGAGCGCCAAGCCTACCGCTAATCCGGCAGCTCCCAACATGGCAATAAAGGACGTGGTTTCCACCCCCACCATTGAGGCCACACTGATGATAACCAGCGCTTTCAGCAAAATTCCTCCCAAATTGATAAGGAACTTTCTGAGCGTCACTTCGACTTCGCTCCGCTCTAATGTCTTCTCAAATACACTCATGACCCGCTTAATCACCCAAAACCCAACAATCAGGGTCACAAGCGCCAAGAGCAGCTTGGGACCATAACTCAGCAATAATTCAGTGGCAGTTTGCGTCAACTGTTCAACATTGATCATCGATCAAAACCTCCTCGACAAAATAAGTGATTGGGGTAAAAGGGAATGTGATTCAATGTGCTAGCATCCATGCAGCAGCAACCGATCAACAGAAGAGAATGGGGTACGAAGTGTGAAATTTCTCCAAAAACGGCATGGACGCCAACACGACCCAGTGATGCACCTGAGCCTTATGACAGAGGGGAGAGAACTACGGTTTTAGCTGACAGTCAGAGCCATGGCTACCGGCTTCACTACTCAGAACTACCCAGCATATCATCAATGAGAGGACGATTCAGATCTTCACAACCCGGACAGATCACATCAAAAAACGCTTCGTGATCTTCTACATAATTCTTGTCATCGACTAAATTTTCTTCATGTATCAAATCAAAACAGACCGGACAGAGTACCATCAGTCCGCGCATCACCCGTATCGTCTTCCGCCCTGAACTGCTGGACATCATCGTAGGTCATGCCCCTTCGGCTGTGGCAAGGAGACTCTAGGGCACAATTAGGACCACCCACGTTGTTGGGCTAACATGAAATCTTCCTGTTCTAGATCGATTTCACAGACAGGGCATTCGATGGGCTGATCCTGGGGCGGGACAGCAAGTGGGGTCTCCTGGATTTTTCCTTGACAGACATGATAGAACTTTCCTCGTGCATGTTCATCATCCATGATGTCTGATTCATATTTGAGGATCATATAATACTCCTGCTTGAATAATCTCGTGATCAATTTATAACAAGCCTTGGAATCCCCGTGCAACACTTCTTCGTACACCTTCACCGATTGAGAAAATCTCATTTCATCTCCAGACAGCCTCGATCTAGACTCACAATTCTGACGACTTTCTGCATGTGGGCCTGCCTTTGGATGCTTCCTCCTATCACCTGGGGGCTTTCTGGTTCACCCGGTACCCCCTCTACCCTGGTCGACTTACAGCCAATCGCCGAACATCGTTTCTCCAAGCCGATTTTTTTGACAGCAAGCCCGGATGAGACTCCCCGATTATTTGTCGCAGAGCAAGATGGACGTATTTTGATCGTTCAAGAAAATGCTGTTCGAGTAACGCCGTTCTTGGATATCAGCCAAAAACTTTCAACAGGTGGTGAACGTGGCCTTTTAGGACTCGCCTTTCATCCAAATTTTTCCTCTAATAGCCGTTTTTTCGTCAATTATACTCGTGCTCAGGACGGAGCCACCGTTATTGCTGAGTATCAAGCCTCCCCAGACCCAAATCGAGCCGATCCGAACGAATCGGTTCTGTTGGTCATTCCCCAGCCATATGGCAATCATAATGGTGGAATGATCGCGTTTGGGCCCGATCACTATCTTTACATTGGAATGGGTGATGGCGGTTCGGGTGGTGATCCCGAAAATTACGCCCAACGGCGAACCCAATTGCTTGGGAAAATTCTGCGCATTGATGTCGATCAGCCCTCCCCCTACGGTATCCCGGCTGACAATCCTATTCTTGTCGGAAAGGGAAATGGACGCCCTGAAATCTTTGCGTGGGGGTTTCGCAATCCCTGGCGATTCTCATTCGACCGAAAGACCGGTGACCTTTGGGCAGGCGACGTGGGACAAAACGAATGGGAAGAAATCGATATTGTTGAAAAAGGAAAAAACTATGGCTGGCGTTTCTTAGAAGGCACCCACTGTTATCATCCGAAAACGCAATGTCGTCAGGTGAACTTTTTGATTGATCCAGTCAAGGAATATTCACATTCGTCAGGGCGATGTTCCATAACCGGAGGGTATGTGTATCGCGGCGCTAAAATCCCGGCTTTGCAGGAAAGTTATATTTATGGAGACTTTTGTACCGGCGAAATTTGGGAATTTCGGAGGGGCAAAAGCCCGTTACTTATCGATACCGACCTCAATATTTCCTCATTCGGAGAGGATCAAGATGGTGAGTTATATGTGATAGGACACGGAGGGCAAGTATTGAAGATTGTTCCGAAGATCATCAGTCCTCAACCGTAGAAGAAGACCTGACACAAAAAACGTATCCACGCAGCTCGACTCAAAACTTTTCAACTTTCCGGAACAACTCAATTTCGTCTAGGACCTTTCCAACGCCATAGACCACAGATGTGAGCGGATCTTCAACGGTAATGATCGGCAAATTCGTCTCCTCTTGAAACCGCGTCGCTAAACCCGGCAGCATGGATCCACCACCCGTAATCACCACACCCTTATCAATAATATCTCCAGCCAATTCAGGCGGGGTATTTTCGAGTGAGGTGCGCAAGGCATTCACAATGGAATGAATGGGGTCTTCCAAGGCTTCCCGAATTTCGGAATCATTGACCACAACGGTCCTGGGAATTCCGGAAATCATGTCCCGCCCTTTGACCATCATGGTCTTGGCTTGTTCTAACGGATACGCCGAGCCCACTTCTATTTTCACCCGCTCAGCCATATGTTCGCCGATAAGCAAATTATATCGACGCTTGATATAGCTCATGATGGCATCGTCCATGGAATCACCCGCCACCTTGACCGACTCACTGCACACAATTCCGCCCAAAGAAATCACAGCAATATCAGTCGTGCCTCCACCAATATCCACCACCATATTCCCTGAAGGCTCGGTTATCGGCAGACCCGCACCAATAGCCGCGGCCACAGGTTCTTCAATCAGATAGACTTCTCGCGCACCAGCTTGATTAGCGGATTCCCGAACCGCTCGCTGCTCAACTTCAGTGATCCGTGAGGGCACGCCAATAATACAGCGAGGCCGCACAAACGCTCGCCGGTTGTGGGATTTGGTAATAAAATACTCCAACATCCGTTCCGTCATCGCAAAATCGGCAATCACACCTTCTTTAATCGGACGAATAGCCACAATATTGCCTGGCGTCCGCCCCACCATACGCTTGGCCTCTACCCCGACGGCCAACACCGAGTTAGATTGCTTATCTAGAGCAACCACCGAGGGTTCGCTCAAGGTGATACCCTTCCCTCGAACATACACCAATGTCGTGGCCGTCCCTAAATCAATGGCCAGATCACTTGAAAACCACCCAAGCACATCACTTAACCCTGCCATGGAGCCCCCATACAAGACTGTGGTTCAGAAAATGCTGATTATGTATCCGTGCATCACGCACTCTCGACATATATCGGGAAACGATTTGCAAAAATAAAGGAATAAATGAAAAAAGTTTAGGAATGCGGGATATTCGAGAACTCATCGCCTCATCCATGAAACCTCGAGATAGGGCAATAGATCGGTATTTCCACTACCTCAATCGAAAACACGATTTGTCCACGGTGACAGCATACATACCTGGCAGGCCCTCATCGGCCCGCCACAGGCTAGGCGATCACTGTGCCGATGTCAAGAGTGAAGATGAGACCTCGTCAAGATCATGCCACCACAAAAAAAGGCAAGAGGTATCATCCCCAAAATTTGCTCTCTATCTGACTCTCAGGGCGCTTGCTCTCAAGAGGGTGTATGGTATAAGTAGGAAGGCCTCTTCATGTTATAGTGATGGGGTACTGATTTTCTCCTGGAGTAAGAGTTACCTTCATCGTGTCCAAAAAATTTCTGCTGATTGTTATTTTCCTCGGTCTCACCGCGACGTACCTAGGTATTATTGGAAACGCACGATGGGGAGATTCGTCTCCTCCTGAGATTTCTGTGGAACAACCCTTCGAAAAGGTTGGACCGACCACACCACTTATCGTCAACATTCAGGATAAAGATACCGGTCTTCGTGATATCTCAATCCGTATTATCCATAATTTGGAGACATACCTCTTAGCTGAGGAAACATTTCCATCCGAGGGTTGGCTGTCAGTTGACGGTGGCAAAGAGCATGAGTTCAGATTTGAGCGTATCCCCTATGGCGGCTCAGAACTTCCACGACGACAAGGACAGGCGCAACTCATTATCACCGCCCGGGATTATTCCTGGCGGAATTTGTTTGAAGGCAACAGCCAGCGTATTGAAAAAGATTTCACGCCGCAGTTTTCGCCGCCTCGCCTAGAAGTGTTGTCGCTGCCAACCACTATCGTCCAAGGTGGATCGGGTGTGGTGCGATACCGGGTCATCCCGGACGTTCCCAACCACGGCGTCAAAATTGGCAAAGCTTTTTTCCCCGGGTTTCCGGCACCAGATAAAGCTGGCATGTTTGCCTTTATTGCGTTTCCATACAATGCGCCTCGAAATTCACCCATTCAAATTATGGCAGATGATGGATTTGGAAATAGCGCGCTTTTGGATGTGGATTTCCAGATCAAACCTAAATTTTGGCGCACCCGGCCGATAAAAATTTCTGACAAATTTATTCGCAAAACCGTCCCATCTATTTTGGCGCAAACGCCTGAACTGACCCGTCAGGGCGATCTGCTTCAGGACTTTCTCCTCGTCAACGACACCTTACGGAAGATCAATAATGAAACCATTACAGAACTCACCAAGCAGTCTCGCCCAGAACTTTTATGGAAAGGTGCCTTTCGTCAACTCTCCGGGTCAAAAGTACAAGCCTCATTCGCAGACCATCGAGAGTATCTCTACAAAGGAAAAGTGGTGGATACTCAGGATCATTTAGGGTTTGACTTGGCCGTCACGAAGCATTATCCCGTGGAAGCGGCAAATCATGGAGTCGTGATCTATGCCGGATACCTTGGGATCTACGGCAATACGGTTATTCTGGATCATGGCTATGGACTCCTGTCGCTGTATGCTCATATGTCCTCGATTAATGTCAACGTGAAGGATGAGGTAACCATGGGCCAGCCGCTTGGCAAATCAGGCACAACTGGCCTCGCGGGTGGTGACCATTTACACTTTAGCCTCATATTACATGGTGAACAGGTGAACCCCACAGAATGGTGGGATCCCTTCTGGGTAAAAACACGCATTAAAGACAAACTCGGCCTGCCTTCTCTCATTAAAGCATCCGAGGTTGAGCCTGAAGCAGAATCATCTGGTGAAGAACTTGGCCCCAAACCTCCACCCGTGCCCTAAAGTAAAAAAACATGAGAGGTACGGGGTCAGGCAGGAAGTGAAAGCATCACACTCCTTCATTTTTCTGTTTGCCTTTTTTCTCATTACAGACATTTTCCAATGGGACTGTTGAATAATGATGATATCAACGTCCAAATTTCGTCTCTGCGAGATGACATGTCAGAGGCCTCGGGGCTGTTCAAAAAATTCCGTCCAGCAAGGCCGCAGCCATTGTTGCGCGCGGAGCGTACTGGTAGTACATGAGCACGGGAAAATGGTGAGAACGCCGCTGGCGGCTTTTTTCAACAGACCCTAATCATCGCAAGGCTTTGATCTATGGCTAAACGCCCAAAAATTCCTCCGTCATCCAAGGCGGCAACCGCCACGACAGTGATTCCTGTTCCGTTAGATGAAACGACACGAGAACGGTATTTGAATTATGCGCTATCCGTCATTACTTCACGAGCGCTGCCCGACATTCGCGACGGATTAAAGCCGGTACAGCGGCGCATCTTGTATTCAATGTTCCAGAACCACCGCCTCACGCCGGAACGCCCCCCGATTAAAAGCGCCAAAGTCGTGGGATCAGTCATCGGTGAATGGCATCCACACGGCGATGTGGCCGTCTACGATGCCATGGCACGTATGGCCCAACCGTGGTCGCTGCGTGCCACCCTCGTTGATGGCCATGGGAATTTCGGGAGCCAAGATGGAGACCGCCCTGCTGCCTACCGATATACCGAAGCCCGACTGACGCCACTGGCCCTTGAACTGTTGAACGAACTGAACAAAAACACCGTCGACTTTCACCCCAATTACGATGGCAAAGCTGAAGAACCCCTGGTCCTGCCTTCACGCTTTCCTAATCTGCTCGTTAACGGATCAACCGGTATTGCGGTTGGCATGGCCACTAACATGCCTCCACATAATTTGGGCGAAGTCATTGACGCAGCTATTGCCCTCATCGGCAACCGAAACGCCTCCATTTCTGATCTGATGAAATCCTTGAAAGGTCCTGACTTCCCGACCGGCGGTGAAATCCTCAACACGCGCACGGAAATTCGGGAAATCTACGAAACCGGCCAGGGTTCAATCCGACTGCGCGGAGAATATACGGTTCGCACGGTGGGAGCCGGAAAATCGGAAATACTCATTACCTCAATTCCATTTGCTGTTGATAAAGCCACGATTGTCGAACGCATTGGGGAGCTGATTCTCACCAAAAAGATCCCTCAGTTAGTTGACGTGCGTGACGAATCCACCACCGACGTGCGCATTGCATTGGAATGTCAAAAAGACGCCGACCCCCATTTGGCTATGGCCTATTTGTTCAAACATACGCCGCTTCAAAACAATTTTTCCGTGAACATGACCTGTTTAGTGCCGATTCCCAGCTCATCTATGTCACGACCCGACTGCCTCAACCTCAAGCAAATGCTGGAGCAGTTCATCGACTTCCGGTTCACGACGGTCACACGCCGATTCACCTATGACCTGCAAGTCTTGGAACGCCGCATTCACATACTATATGGCTTTAAGAAAATTTTTGATGCGCTTGATCAGGTCTTAAAAATCATCAGACAAAGTGACGGCAAGTCCGACTCTGCCACCAAGCTTCAACAACGGTTTGGGCTGGACCCAATCCAGACTGACACCATTCTTGAAACACCCATTTATAAATTGTCCAGAACCGAAATAAAAAAGATGTTGGACGAACTGAAAGACAAACTGCGTCAAGCCAAAGATCTCAAAACACTCTTAGGTTCTAAAACACGATTATGGGGAGTGGTGAAAAAGGAGTTAGGGGAGGTCGCCAGGACCTTTGGGGACAAACGGCGAACGAAGATAGGCCGCCGCCAAACGGAAGAAGTCGAATTCGATCCTGATGCGTTCAGAGTCAAAGAGGATGCGGTTATCACAATCTCCACCGACGGCTGGATCCGGCGTGTTGGGCTGATTAAGGATCTGTCGAAAGCCCGCGTTCGTGAAGGTGACCGCCTGATGACCATACTCGGAGGAAATACGTTTGACTCTCTGGTCATTTTTTCAAATTTCGGCAGCGCTTACACGATACGAGTTGGAGACATTCCTCCTGCCAGAAGCGGTTATGGAGACCCCGTACAGAAACTCTTTAAATTTAAAGATGGCGAACGCATCATCGGCGGATGGAGCTATGATCCCCGCATGTTGTCTTATCTTGGAAACCCTTTTTCATCTCCAAAATCAAACGGTGGGCAACTGGCCCTGTTCGATAAAAAAGGTCACCCTCAAACGACCGTCTCTCTGGAGGCCATCGCTGTCACGACCAGCGGGATGGGGCTTCGCATTGCTCTCAGTTCGTTTCAGGAGCCTTCAACTCGATTGGGACGAAAGTTTTGTAAGCTTAAAGATGGTGAAGAAGTTGTAAGTTTGGAAGTTATTACCGGCCCACTCAAACAAACCATGGTTGCGGTGGCTTCCACCAAAGGGCGGGCGCTCTTGTGCAAAGCTGAAGACATCGCCCAGTTGGCGGGTCCTGGCCGCGGTGTCATTGTGCTGAAGTTGGACCCTAAAGATACTCTGGTTGGTTTTAAACTCTTGTATTCCAAGGAGGACCGCTTGGTCCTCCTCAAAGAAGGGGGCGGCACAATTCCAGTGACCCTTTGTAAATATCAAGTGGTGGGACGCGGAGGGAAAGGGCATGCCCTCATCAAACGAGGCCGCTTCAGCGGAATGGAACCGGCTGACGTGAGCATCCCGGTTTTTCAAACGGAATGAACACCTTAAGATATCTAAAGGTTTCTTAGAGATCACAGGAGATTATTAATAGGGATATAGGGAATCATTGTGTTTGATTATCCTTAAAGTCCCCCTCCATTGTAAGGACGGGGAATTTTTCCGAAGAGGGAAAATTCGGGAGGTAGAAACGTGGAGTGGGAACACGTCAGTTTCAACCGACAACTTATTGCCAATTGCACAATTCTACCTCACCTTAATCCTCCCCTTACAAAGGGGAGGACGCTTACTGAACCACGCTTCGGACTACGCCTGCGGAAACAGCATTCCCAAAAAATTCCGCAGTGCGTTCTTTTCAACCTAGAAGGATTACGGAATGGCTAAATCATACGGTGCGAGTGACATCTTGGTCCTAGAGGGCATTGAACCCGTTCGTCGTCGACCCGCCATGTATATTGGTGGAACGGATAAGACCGGGCTTCATCATTTGGTCTGGGAGATCTTAGACAATGCCATAGATGAGGTCATGAATGGTTATGCCTCTCAAATAATTCTGGAGCTGGATAAATCTCGAGAGGGCATTCGCATCACCGATAATGGTCGAGGCATTCCCGTTGACAAACACCCCAAACACAAAAAATCTGCGTTAGAAATTATCATGACCACCTTGCATGCCGGTGGAAAATTTGAAACTGGCAGCTATATTCATTCTGGGGGGTTACATGGAGTCGGCGCTTCCGTCGTAAATGCCCTCTCTCGACATTTAGAAGTCCAAGTCAAACGAGACGGAAAGGAATGGGAACAGACCTATCAAGCGGGAATTCCGCAAGGTCCAGTAAAAAGTAAGGGAAAAGGCGGTGTGCGAGGTACAGGAACCTCCGTGTACTTTCGTCCTGACCCCAAGATTTTTGGAAAGACCACTCAGTTCGATCCAACCATGCTGCAGGACACGTTGGATGCCAAAGCCTATTTGCATAAAGGCTTAAAACTCACGTTTAAGGACGGAACCACAGGCCAGACTCATCAATTTCATCATGGACAAGGGCTCCAAGAATATTTGCAAAAACTGGTAGGAGACCGAGGGAAGAAGCCCACGGTGGACTTTGTGTTTTATCTTGAACGTCAACTTGGGAACGAAACATCAAGCTCGAATAGTGGCACTCAAAACATTGGCCTGGAGCTAGCCCTCCAGTGGACCGACGAACCAGCCGAATTCGTCAAAAGCTATGTGAATGGGGTCGCCACGCCTAATGGTGGCACACATGAAATGGGCCTCCGTGGTGGCCTTGTGAAGGCCGTGCGCAATTACATTGAGACCCACAACTTAGTGCCCAAAGGACTTTCCTTGCAAGCTGAAGATATTCGCGAGGGCATGGCGGCCGTTCTCAGCGTGCTGGTCTTACACCCACAATTTCAAGGACAAACAAAGGAACGGCTAAATAATCCTGAAGTCCAAGCCCAAGTAGACACCATTATCCGACCTGCCTTGGAAAACTATCTGAATAAAAATTCGACCATCGCCGAAACTCTAGTGGGACGAATGGTCCTAGCGGCACGAGCCCGCGAAGCATCGCGGGAAGCCTCAAAAGCGGTGATGCGCAAATCGGCCGTAAGCCACCGTCTGAATCTTCCGGGCAAACTGGCTGATTGCCAAAGCACTGATCCCACCATCAGCGAATTGTTCATCGTAGAGGGTGACTCGGCTGGAGGAACAGCAAAACAGGGGCGAGATTTAAAAACCCAAGCCATCTTGCCCATCCGCGGCAAAGTCCTGAACACGGAAGAACTCACGCTCGCCAAGGTGGTGGAGAACAAAGAGCTGGCGGATCTCGTGAAAGTACTAGGCTGTGGAATTGGGAAAGATTTTACCCTCAACAAACTTCGCTATCACAAAATCATTTTGCTGATGGATGCCGATATTGATGGCTATCACATTAGTACCTTGTTACTCACCTTTTTCTTTCGCCATATGCCAGAACTGATTCGGGGCGGCCATGTTTTTATCGCCCAGCCCCCGCTGTATCGCATTGAAATAGGCAAAGAAATTCAGTGGGCCGGAACTGACGAAGAAAAGGATAAAATTGTGACAGGTGCTCGTGCCAACGCCAAACCCATCATTAGCCGCTTTAAAGGGCTAGGGGAAATGTTTCCACAACAACTCAAAGAGACCACCTTAAACCAGTCGACCCGTCGCTTACTCAAAGTCGAACTCCTCGACGAACTCAACACCGACCGCACATTCCATGATTTGATGGGCAAACGCACCGATGCGCGTTATGAATTTCTCATGGCCAACGCCGGCTCTGTTGAGAATTTGGATGTGTAAAGACAGAAGTCCAAAAAAAATTCTTTTCACTTTCCTCAAATTTCTCATTTGATCCCGACCTTCGGTTACTCACCTAGTGGTCTTTCCCCACAACTCCCTGTACATTCATAGAAGGGTTGGGTAGCATGCATCCCTCGTAATGAACACACATTCTTCCAAGAAAAAGATCGTCATTTTGGCTGGCCCAAACGGTGCAGGGGAAACGACCTTTGCTCGGGAATTTCTTCCAAACGAAGCTGAATGCCCAAGGTTTATTAATGTTGATCTCATTGCAGAGGGACTCTCCCCTTTCGATCCTGCGATAGCCGCATTCAAAGCCGGCCGCGTGATGGTTCAGGAGATCTCAACACTCGTACGCCGTCGGGAGAGTTTCGCCTTTGAAACGACACTAAGTGGACTCAGATACGCACGACTTATTCCTCAATGGAGAAAAAAAGGATACTTCGTCAAGCTTATTTTTCTCCAACTGCCAAATCCAGAAATGGCCATTGCCCGAGTTGAAGGGCGGATCATTCAAGGGGGGCATGCCGTCACAAAGGAAGTGATACGAAGAAGGCACAAAGCTGGATGGCACAACTTCCAACACATCTATAAACTTCTTGTCGACACATGGATTTTGTATGATAATGCATTGGAAAAACCAAGATATGTTAGCTCAGGAGTCAAAGAGTAATGGCCAAAAAACAAGCAGCCATCAATGATCCAGATCTTGCTAAAGTTGGTGTAGCCCTTAAGCGCGCTGCAGCAAATGCCAGGAAATTAGGATTCGAGACCAACACTCCCGTCTATGTGTATCGAGATGGGAAAATAGTCGATATCGTGGCTGAACACCGAAAAACACAATCACGCAAAAAAGTGGGAAACAACACTTCAAAACCACCAAAACAGGGCCGGACTAGACAACCCTCTAGCACGAAACCCAAGCGATAACCCTTTCTTGTTTCCCATTTGCCCCATATGAGTAAAGTCCCTCCATCACACCAAACCCGGTTCATCAGCCTTTCCTAGCCCAACGATTTCATCAGCCCCATCCTGAACCACACAACTCCCTATACTTTTTTAAGGAGGTTGGGTACATTCTTCCTAATAAGGAATAGAGCCAGCCCGGGACTCATAGTCACTCCTGTTATCATCCCCATCCTTAATAAATGGAAGCTTAATTAGGTATGAATGAAGAAGAACAAAAATTTCTTGCTGATCTCGATAAACGCCTGTGGAACGCGGCTGACAGGCTACGCGCGAATGTGGATGCGGCGGTCTATAAACATGTCGTTCTCGGGTTAATCTTCCTGAAATATGTATCGGACTCACTTAAGGAACGGCGGGCGGAATTAGAAGCCCATTTTCGCGACCCAAAGCACGACTACTTCCTGGGAAAAGATGCGGACGAGCTCATTCCGCAGGAACTCGAAGCGCGCGATTATTACCTTGAAAAGAATGTCTTTTGGGTACCGGCACTTGCACGGTGGGACTTCATCCAAGCCAACGCCACGGTTGCCCTTGGAACAAAGCTGAAAGTCAAAAACGGCAAGACCAACATCTATGAATTTAAAGGTATTGGCCGTCTGTTGGATGATGCGCTCGATGCCGTTGAGAAAGAAAACCCAAAACTCAAAGGGATATTAGAAAAAGACTACGCTCGCAAACAGATTGATGCTGCCCTTCCTGGCCTCATCAACGAAGTCATTGCCACCATTCCTTTCCACCATCGCACACTCAAATCAAAGGATATTCTCGGCCACGTGTATGAATACTTCCTCGGTGAATTTGCCATTGCAGAAGGGAAGAAAGGCGGACAGTACTACACACCAAAGAGCATCGTTACACTCATCGTCGAAATGCTAGAACCCTATAAAGGACGTGTCTATGACCCGTGCTGTGGTTCCGGCGGATTCTTCGTGCAGTCGGAAAAGTTCGTGGAAGAGCACGGCGGGCGCATTGGTCAAATCTCTGTGTATGGGCAGGAATCCAACCCCACCACCTGGCGCTTGGCTTCCATGAACATGGCCATCCGCGGTATGGATTTTGATTTTGGCAAAGAACCAGCCAACACCTTCTCGCGTGACTTGCATCCGGATCTCCGTGCCGACTTTATCATGGCGAATCCTCCGTTCAACATGAAGGAATGGAACACCGGTGTTCGAGACGACGACCCACGGTGGAAATACGGCATTCCTCCGAATGGCAACGCCAACTTTGCCTGGATGCAGCACATGGTGTATCACCTAGCGCCTAACGGCAGCTTGGGTCTCTTGCTCGCCAACGGATCCATGAGCAGCAATACCAACAACGAAGGTGAGATTCGCAAGGCACTCATCGAAGCTGACCTTATCAAATGTATGGTCGCTCTCCCCGGTCAACTGTTCACGAACACACAGATTCCGGCGTGCATTTGGTTTCTTACACGCAGCAAGGTTGCCAGAAATGGCTGGCGTGATCGTAAAGGCGAAACGCTGTTCATCGATGCCCGCAATCTCGGCTACATGAAAGACCGAGTACTGCGGGACTTTGCACCAGATGACATTCGGAAGATTGCCGACACCTTCTATTCATGGAGATCAGATTCTCGTCATTCCCGCGGAGGCGGGAATCCAGGTTTGTATGAAGATGTTCCTGGATTCTGTAAATCCGCAAACCTAGACGACATTAAAAAGCACGATTACGTGCTCACCCCAGGCCGGTATGTCGGCGCGGCAGCTCAGGAAGAAGACAGCGAGCCGTTTGAAGACAAGATGGCCAAGCTAACAACCCAATTAAATGAGCAATTCGAAGAGAGCACACAACTGGAAGCGGTGATCAGGGAGAACTTAGAGAGGCTGGGTTTTCGTGTGTAATTCTTTGAATGTTAAAGACCATGGGACAGGATGGTCACACTCTCCAATCGGCGATCAATTAGAAACTATCATTGACTACCGAGGAAAGACCCCACCTAAGTCAGAATCCGGGATCCCAACGATAACTGCGGCGAACGTTAAGAGTGGGCGCATTGATCTAAGTACTATCTCCTTTGTATCAGATGAAACTTACAAACGCTGGACAACGCGTGGACTCCCAAGCTCTGGTGACGTCTTAATCACTACCGAGGCACCTGTTGGGGAGATTGCCCCATTCCCAGGCGATAAGACTTATTTGATTACGCGTCGCGTTATAGCCCTTCGTGGAAAGAAAGGGCAACTCGACAATCGTTTTCTACTTTATGCCTTGATGTCTCCGCTTGCTCAAGAATATTTAGTCTCACGCACCCGAGGATCAACCGTACCCCGCATTCTAAAGCCAGACATCCTCGGAATGAAGATTCCGATTCCACCCTTCCAGGAACAACGCGCCATCGCCCACATCCTCGGAACGTTCGATGATAAGATCGAGCTCAACCGGCGTATGAACGAAACGCTGGAAGCCATCGCGCGCGCGATCTTTAAGTCTTGGTTCGTCGACTTCCTGCCTGTGCGCGCCAAAGCCAGCGGCGAACCATCCGACTCCATCTGCCGCCGCCTCGGCCTTACCCCCGACCTCCTCGCCCTCTTCCCCGGCCGTTTCCAAGACTCCGAACTCGGTGAGATTCCAAAAGGATGGGTACAAAAGCGCGTAGATGACCTTTTGAAACTTTCTTATGGCAAAGCACTCAAGGCGAGCGATCGCATCGAAGGGCAAGTGCCGGTTTATGGGTCAGGCGGGATAACAGCGTTCCACAATGTACATCTCGTAGATGGCCCAGGAATTATCGTTGGCCGTAAGGGCACCGTCGACAGCCTCTATTGGGAAGACCAACCATTCTATCCAATCGACACAGTTTTTTACGTGGTGCCCAAGGTTGAACTCACCTTTTGTTTTTATCTTTTGCAGACCCTTAAGCTTGACCAAATGAATACGGATGCGGCGGTACCCGGTCTTAATAGAAACAATGTCTACCGTTTGCCGCTTGCTTGGGCACCGGGCAAATTGCGATCGGCCTTTGATGAGGTTGTGAAGCCATTACGCAGTCACAAATTTTCCAACACGCAACAGTCGGAAATACTAACAAAGATCCGCAACACCCTCCTCCCCAAACTCCTCTCTGGCGAACTACGTGTGTCTACGACTGAAAAACCCCAGGAAGTCGTCACATGAAACTGCCCTCCACAAATCTTGGGGGAGGCGAAGTTCTCCTTTACGAAGCCCCGGATGGGGAGGTTCGAGTTGATGTCCGGTTAGAGGAGGAGACAGTTTGGTTGTCCCTGACTCAGATGGCGGAGCTCTTTGAACGTGATAAGTCCGTGATTTCACGGCATTTACGCAACGTGTTTGCCACCGGAGAACTAGAGCGGGAGGCAACTGTTGCAAAAAATGCAACAGTTCAAGCTGAGGGGGACCGCGAAGTCGTACGGACAATCGAGTACTTTAACCTCGACGCTATCCTCTCTGTTGGCTATCGTGTCAACTCTAAACGCGGCACCCAATTCCGTATCTGGGCGACACGAACGCTCAAAGACCATCTAGTCCTTGGCTACACGCTCAATCGGCAGCGCTTCGAACGTAATGCCCGCGAGCTGGAAGCGGCGTTGGCTCTGGTACGTAAGGCCGCTACCGGGGAGGCACTCACCACGGACCAAGGCCGTGGCTTGGTGAATCTCATTGCTCGGTACACTCAGACCTTTCTGTTGTTGCAGCGCTACGACGAAGGGTTGCTGACGGAACCGAAGGGGACAGCGGGCGGCGTGTTGCTGGACCCAGGCGACGCTCGCGCTGCCATCACTCAGCTGAAACAAGAGTTGATGACGCGCGGCGAGGCTTCCGATCTTTTTGGATTTGAGCGGGAAGACGGTCTGGCTGCAATACTCGGCAATTTGGATCAAAGCGTCTTTGGCGAACCAGCGTACCCGACAATTGAATCTAAAGCCGCCCATCTACTCTATTTTGTGATCAAAAATCATCCTTTTGCCGATGGAAATAAACGCATTGGTTCTTTCCTCTTCGTGGATTTCCTGCATCGCAATGGACGACTGTTTCGAGATGAAGAAGCTGTCATCAACGATGTGGGGCTAGCCGCTCTAACTCTCCTCATCGCAGAATCTGCACCTAAAGATATGGCTGTCATGATTCGTTTGATCATGAACATGTTGGTCGGTGAGGCTCATGATTTCTGAAGATCAACTTGAACAACTCTGCCTGACGTGGTTCCAGGATTCTGGATGGGAGTACCGCCACGGTCCTGATCTTGCCCCGGATGGAGATACGCCCGAGCGAAT
Source organism: Nitrospirales bacterium (assembly GCA_965223295.1). Taxonomy (GTDB): domain Bacteria; phylum Nitrospirota; class Nitrospiria; order Nitrospirales; family UBA8639; genus Nitrospira_E. The sequence continues at coordinate 791,233 of CBDCWC010000003.1, forward strand.
CAACTTCCGTCAGGTGTTGCTGCAGGATCGACTGCATGAGGCGCTTCATCGATTGAATCCTGGTATGCCGGAACCGGCGTTGGAGGACGTGCTGCACCGGGTCACCAAAATCCATGAACCTGCATTGGTACAGAGCAACCGGCGATTTCACGAGGCCCTTCTTGATGGTATGCCCGTCGAGGTTGATCAAGAAGGTGAGAAACGTGGCGATCGGGTGCGGCTCATCGACTTAGAGTATCCCGAGAACAATCGGTTCTTGGTGGTGAACCAATACACCGTGCAAGGCACGAAGCAGCCGCGTCGTCCCGACCTGGTGTGCTTTATCAATGGCCTGCCCATCGCAGTGATCGAACTTAAAAATCCCACTGATGAACAGGCGGATATTTGGTCAGCATTTCATCAGCTCGAAACCTACAAGGCCGAGATCAGTGATTTGTTTCTTTTCAATGAGGCCTTGGTGATCTCGGATGGGTTGCACGCGCGGATTGGTTCTCTCACGGCGGATCGGGAGCGCTTTCTTCCCTGGCGCACGATTCGGAGTGAGTCTGACCGTCCGTTACTCCAGTTCGAGCTAGAGAAGGTGGTGCGAGGATTTTTCGCACCAGATCTGCTGTTGGACTACCTTCGCTATTTTATTCTGTTCGAACAGGGTGATGATGGTCTCATCAAAAAGATTGCCGGATATCATCAGTTTCATGCCGTACGCGAGGCGGTAGGAGCCACGGTCACTGCTGCCACCCAACCGGATTCTGGCGTGGTAGCGGAGGAGCGGGCCACCTACGGGAAGATGGTGCAACCTGCCTCGCGTAAGGGTGGGATTGTGTGGCATACGCAGGGTTCCGGGAAGAGTATTTCAATGGTGTTCTTTACGGGCAAGCTCATGCAGCAGCCTGAGATGCAAAACCCAACGGTTGTGGTGGTGACCGACCGAAACGATTTGGATGGGCAGCTTTTCCAGACCTTTACTGGCGCGCGAGCGTTGCTAAAGGAAACGCCACAACAAGCGGAAGGCCGTGAGCAATTGCGTGAGTTATTGGCCGGTCGGCCGTCAGGCGGCATTATCTTTACGACGGTGCAGAAGTTCACACCTCTAAAGGATGAAGAGCAGTTTCCGCAACTCACAGATCGTGCGAATGTGGTGGTGATCGCCGATGAGGCGCATCGTTCCCAGTACGGATTCCGTGCGGTACTCGACAAGAAATCCGGCAAATACAAGTATGGCTTTGCCAAGCACCTGCGCGATGCGCTGCCCAACGCTACGTTTGTAGGGTTCACTGGCACGCCGGTTGAGCGAGACGACAAGGACACTCGTGGGGTCTTTGGCGACTACGTGAGCATCTATGACAATCAGGATGCCGTTGATGACAACGCCACAGTCCCGATTTATTACGAAAGCCGACTCGCGAAGTTGGATGTGAACCAGGCTGCTATCGATCAACTCAATGCGGAAGTTGAGGAGATTTTCGAAGACGAAGAGGATGTTGCCCTTCGGGAAGCGGCCAAGACCAAGTGGGCGGCGCTAGAGAAGCTGGTCGGCGCTGAGCCGCGTATCCAGCAAGTCGCCGCTGATATTGTGAAGCACTTCGAAGATCGCACGGCTGCGGTTGAAGGCAAGGGCATGATTGTGGCGATGAGTCGTGAAATCTGTGTGCAGCTTTATGATGCCCTCGTGGCATTGCGGCCACAGTGGCATAGTCCCGATCCCTCCCATGGGATGATCAAAGTCATCATGACCGGTTCCGCTTCGGATACGGAACTGTTGCGGCCCCATATCTACAATGCCACGACGAAGAAGCAACTCGAAAAACGATTCAAGAATCCCAAAGACCCGCTCAAGCTTGTGATTGTGCGCGATATGTGGCTGACCGGTTTTGATGTCCCCTGCCTCCATACCATGTATGTGGACAAGCCCATGCGCGACCACAACCTGATGCAGGCCATCGCGCGTGTAAATCGCGTTTTCCGGGACAAGGAAGGTGGGCTGGTCGTGGACTATATCGGCATTGCTGCTGAACTTCGTCGCGCATTGAAGAATTACACAGAAAACCGAGGCAAAGGGCAGCCCATTCTCAATGCGGACGAGGCCCTTGCAAAACTAAAGGAATTGCTAGAAATCGCTCGAGGTCTTTTACATGGCTTTGACTATCGTGAGTACCGGACCAAGGCGACCGATCTTTTGTTACCGACCGCGAACTTCGTGTTAAGCCTGGAAGACGGCAAGAAGCGCTGGTTTGATGTGGTGCTTGCTATCACCAAAGCCTTTTCCCTCTGCGGGACGCTGGATGAGGCGATTCCTTTGCGTGAGGAAATTGCCTTCTTTCAGGCCATCAAGAGCGTGATCGCGAAGGCCACGGAGACCGACAAGAAGCTTTCTGAAGATAAGAAGCATGCAGTCCTCAAGCATATCCTCGATAACGCGGTTGTCGCTGAGGGTGTTGAAGATGTCTTCAAGTTGGCAGGCCTGGAACGGCCAGACATTGGCATCCTCTCTGACGCCTTCCTTGAAGAAGTTCGGCAATTGCCTCAGCGTAACTTTGCGGTGGAGCTCTTGCAAAAGTTGCTCAACGACGAGATTAAATCGCGTAGCCGAACGAATGTGGTGTTGGAAAAGAAATTTAGCGATCGTCTCTTAGAGGCGTTGAATCGCTACCGCAACCGTGCCATTGAAAGCGCTCAAGTCATCGAAGAACTCATCTCCATGGCAAAGGAATTCCGCGAAGCTGTGAAACGCGGAGAAGAACTAGGCCTGAATATGTCGGAATATTCGTTTTATATGGCACTGGCCGACAACGAAAGCGCCGTGCGTGAACTTGGCGATGAGATTCTCAAGAAAATTGCCCACGAACTGACGGACAAACTGCGCAACAGTACAACCGTGGACTGGCAAAAACGCGAAAGCGTCCGCGCCCGATTACGGAATCTGGTGCGGATCACCTTACGTCGCTATAAATATCCGCCTGACAAACAGGAAGAGGCCATCAAGTTGGTACTCGACCAAGCGGAACGCTTGTCGGATGAGTGGAGTAAGTAAGTTTAGTTACGCTTCAAGCTCGGTTGGATAAGCACCATGTCAATTTTCAACAAGAGATATCAGACTTTTGCTAGGTTTATTTCCAACCAAAAATCAAGGAATTGGCTGGTGACCATGCCAAGATGAATACCATTATGGATGCAACTTTTGAACGCTACAAATTTCTCTCCGACGACAAGTTTCCATAGGTGGCTGCCAAACACCTCTTATGGCAAGATTACGATCCAATCCGTACCGAAAAAACTGTGTAGGACAGGGGCTTGCTTCCTTTCTCTTTTTTTATTAGGGACTTATCGGGAAAACCATCTCTGATGGTTTTGGCCGTGCTGTTCGCCTAACTGATGAGCGGATTGCTCATATCTGCAGCATCAGGATATAGCAGGAATGAATTTTTCAGGATCTCTTTTGCCGCACTGGAACACAGCGCGTAACTCCTCATCGGTTTACCAAAATTATGTTTTGCATACTTATACTATGCAAAATTAGACATAATTAAATTTCATGGCCATTCCTTTGAAATCTTTGATTACTGAATTAATATCAAAATAGATTTGACAAATTACGAAATTGCATACATTATGTATGCAATTATATTACTTTTTAAACTATGGGTAATACTTCGACAAACAGATCTCTGGATCGATTGCTACCTGAAGGGCAGTTGGTCAATCGTCAATGGTTCAAGGCAAGGGGCGTGGATCGCCCACTCGTAGACTTTTGGCTCCGCTCGGGAAAACTTGAGGCCGTGTCACGTGGCCTCTACCGGCGTCCCGGACCTCCCTTAAAATGGGAGCAGGTTGTCTATTCTTTAAATGAGATCGGCATACCTATTCATGTCGGCGGGCGTAGTGCCTTAGAGCTTCAGGGTCTTGCGCATTATCTCCCGCTAAAAGGCATCACAACCATTTCTCTTTACACGACGACGTCCAAGGTGCCTTCCTGGATCCACTCCTATCCTGGTGATTTCACTCTGAAGGTTCATTCCCATCGTTTATTTAGAAGATTGCCGCAACTCGCAGTTCATTCAAGAGCGTTTGGATCTTGGGACTGGCCTATTCCGTATGCCACGATTGAATTGGCGTTGATAGAATTTTTGGTGAAGGTTCGTCATCCTGCTGATTTTGACTTGGCGGATAAGTTTTTTGAATCGGCGACTGTACTCCGACCCGCCTTAATTCAGGAGCTGTTGCTCGCCTGCACTCACGTACAGGCTAAACGGCTCTTTCTCTGGTTTGCCAATCGGCATCACCATCAATGGTTCGGAAAACTCGATCTTACAAAGGTTAATCTTGGTCGTGGCAAACGGGTAATCGTGAAGGAAGGATCGCTCGATACCCGTTATCACATTACCGTTCCTCGGACCATGGCACATGGAAACCACGAATCCGTATTTTGAACAAGTCCGGCTGCTTGTGACCCTGCTTCCGCATGTGTCGCGACACCCTTGTTTTGCCTTAAAAGGTGGGACGGCAATTAATTTGTTCATTCGGGACATGCCCCGTTTGTCTGTCGACATCGATCTCGCCTACTTGCCGGTTCAAGACCGTGACACTAGCCTAACAGCAATCGATCGGTCATTAAACGTTATTGGTGCGGACATCGAACGAGTCGTTCCACGTTCTGTTGTCCACAAGACGGTTCTAGAGGACACAGGGAACGTGTTTAAATTGCTTGTGCAGCAGGGAGAAGTCAGCGTCAAAGTGGAGGTGACACCGGTATTACGCGGCAGCGTGTACCCACCTACTGTAGGTGAACTCGTTCCATTGGCACAGGGCGAATTTGGCTATATACAGATGCCTCTCCTGAGCTTCGAGGATTTATATGCGGGAAAAGTGTGTGCGGCACTGGATCGCCAGCATCCACGTGATCTTTTCGATGTCTACTTTTTACTCGCCAACGAAGGCATAACCCCGAAGCTGAAGAATGCATTTCTTGTGTATGTAATCAGTCACAATCGCGCTATTACTGATTTGTTGGCTCCGTTACCTAAAGATATTGAACAAGTCTATCAATCGGAATTCGTAGGTATGGTCAACAAACCGATTGAGTTAGAATCGCTCTATGCTACACGCGAGGAATTGTTTAACACGATTCACCGCCTGTTGACAGATCAAGATCGACAGTTTCTTTTGAGTTTTAAACGTGGTGAACCCGAGTGGCATCTTTTGGACCTGGAGAGTGTTGACCAACTTCCGGCCGTTCGGTGGAAGCTACTGAATATTCAGCGCATGACACCCGCGAAACGCGAACAGGCTGTTGAACGTCTTCATCGCGTGTTATTCGGATAAACCAAATGTCTGAATATCTTCACGTTGAAAAGGCCTTTCTGGATCAGCTTACCACTCTTGGGTGGACCATCATTGATCAGGGGAACGGCTTCATTCCTTCTGATCCGACTGCTAGCTTGCGCTGCAGTTATCACGAAGGTTGGGAGGCAAGTCTGGTTTTATAACATCTAAGCTTGTATATGCCTGAAGCATGGCCAGACTGTTGCGTGCGGAGTCAGTTTTTACACCCTGATTCTTTCCAGGGCTATGCGGTTGGCAACAATCAAGGGAGGTAGGTGATCCCGTAATGAAGTCGTTAAGACCTGATGAACGGTTTGCTGGATATTCGCAATCCATAGCGCTAATCGTCGCTGATGCAAAATTTCTCGAACTACAAGCTGGATTAACCCTCCGGCGTTCAAGAAGTAATCAGGAACATGCAAGATGTTTCGCTTCATCACACGATACGGATCACGCTCTTCGTCCAAAAATTGATTGTTGGCTCCTCCGGCAACAATCCCGGCTGTGAGTTGAGGAATGATTTTAGCATTCAAGACGCCACCGAGGGCACAAGGCGCAAAGATGTCGGCCAGGACACTATGAATTTTCGATAACGGGACAACGGAGGCATTCCAGGATTGTTGAGCTCGGGAGGCACGTTTAGGTTGCAAGTCAGCCACAACTAACTTCGCACCCTCCTTGAACAGGAGCTTTCCTAAATTCCATCCCACGTGCCCAACACCCTGAATGGCCACCACCCGACCACTCAGATCTTGCGTCCCATACACTAATTGACAGGCAGCTTGCATACCGGCCAGCACGCCCTTTGCTGTCGAGAGCGTGGGATCTCCACTGCGCCCGGTAGTTCCCGTCACATGGGAAGTCTGCTCCGCGACGACATCTAAGTCTTCAGGAAGAATCCCTGAGTCTTTCGCGGCAATATATTTGCCATTCAGTGAATCAATGAACTTTCCCATCGCGAGCAGCAAGAGACGGGGTTTCTCTGTCTCTGGATCCCCAATAATGACGGCCTTGCCTCCACCAATCTCTAATCCGGAGACAGCGGCTTTTTTGCTCATGGCTTCGGCCAAGCGAAGCACATCGTGTAGAGCCTCTTTCTCATGTTGATATGGCCACATGCGGATACCGCCCAAAGAGGGTCCAAGTCGAGTGGAATGCACCGCAATAATCGCATGGAAGTTGACCGACTGGTCTTTCCCGACAACGACAGTTTCAAATCCCTTAATTTTGAGGTGTTTAGTCTTAAGCATGATTCTGTTTTGAGATTTCCCATATCTTAAGCTGGATTGATCCCTAACACAAAAGAGTTTTTTATTAAAGAACTAAGGAAAAAGGAAATTTAACCCACAAAACCCTAGAGAGTCCTCCTAGTGTTTAGTTATGACTTATGACGCTTCAGACCAATCAAATGCTACACTGCTCATCATGCATTCTCCTGACTCACCTTCGAAGATCGGCGGTAACCTCGATCGCGTGAAATGCTATCACGAGCAAACCAAGCATGAATTCAATCGTTTTGCTAAATCGCTAGGCTATTTGGACTGGGCGAATCAACCTGATCCGTTTCGTCGGTTTCAGGAAGCTCCGCTTATTTTCTTCCCCTTGCTCAAACTTGATGAAGAGCCAATCTCACCGTCGTACGAAGCGTTGTTTCAGAAGTCTACGATTCCGTCCCAACAAGTTACACTTCATACCGTATCCCGATTCTTTGAATATGCCTTATCATTGACGGCTTGGAAAGAATACAACGGCACACGCTGGGCCTTACGAAGTAATCCTTCCAGCGGAAACCTGCATCCTACAGAAGGCTATCTGTTTATTGGCGACCTTCCAGAACTTTCTCTGGAACCAGGGCTCTATCACTACGCGCCCAAAGAACATGGACTAGAGCATCGATGGCAGGTTTCTTCAGGTGTGGCTCAATCCCTTCTTCAACACTTTCCAACAGAAAGCTTTTTAGTTGGACTGTCATCTATCCATTGGCGCGAAGCCTGGAAATATGGTGAGCGGGCCTTTCGCTACTGCCAACATGATATCGGCCATGCAATTGGCACACTGCGCATCGCCGCCACCACCCTGGGCTGGAATATGGTCGTCCTCTCTGGTACATCTGATGACACGATTGAGCAATTTCTAGGCTTACAACGCCAAGAGGATTTCCATACATCTGAACGCGAGTATCCTGAATTGCTAGCGGCCGTGTGGCCAGGAACCATCCAAGCATCTCTAGAGATAGGCTTGGCCTTTGAAAAACCATCAGAAAAACTCTTAGTATTTGGTGAATGGAAAGGAACAGCTAATCGTTTAAGCAAAGATGATCCCGTCCACTGGGAAATTATTGATAAAGTCACTGAAGGCGCCTGGAAATCCACACAGGAATCCAAAACCATATCGTTCTCGTCTCATTCTGCAACCCAGCCCCAAACCTATGAGAAAAAAAGCGAACCCCTTGCAGGCCAAATTATCCACCAACGGCGAAGCGCCGTGTCATTTGATGGTCACACCAGCCTTTCGGTTAGTCGCTTTTACACGATGCTGCTACGGATTATGCCAAACAACCATTTGCCATTTTCTGAGCGCCCCATGCCCTGGGATGCACTGCCCTGGAACCCAACCGTTCACCTAGCCTTATTTGTTCATCGAGTCGACGGACTTGAACCGGGAATGTATTGGCTCAACCGCAATCCCAAAGAACGGCGGGTCACAGATTTTCAGTCAAACATGCATGAGCAGTTTGTTTGGACAACGCCAAGGAATTGTCCCTCTGAACTCCCGCTCTACCTACTAGAAGAGGGCGATGCAAAAAATTTAGCGATGCAGCTCAGTTGCGGGCAGGAAATCGCGAGTGACAGCGCCTTTACCCTTGGAATGATTGCGGAATTTGATGAAAACCTGGAAACGTATGGGCCCTGGTTTTACAAACGCCTGTTTTGGGAAACCGGACTTATTGGTCAAGTGTTCTATCTGGAAGCCGAAGCCGCAGGAGTACGAGCCACCGGCATTGGCTGTTTTTTTGACGACCCCGTCCATCGTGTTTTAGGTTTTTACCCCAACACCAAATGGCAATCCCTCTACCACTTTACTGTCGGCGGCCCCGTCGAAGATGCCCGCCTGACGACTTTGCCACCCTATGAACATCTAAGGTAAAAGAGCCGAGAATCAAAAGTGTTCCAATGCTTCTACCTCCTCTAGCTCCTCCTTACAAAGGAGGGGGAAATCTCAAACGACTGTTTTCCACAGATCTCTCCTAGCTCTCGAACTTTCCTGCTCTTTTCCTCCCCTTTGTAAGGGGAGGTGAAGGTGGGGTAGAGTTACTAATACTGAAATAGATGTTCAAAACCTTTCCTGCGAATGGAATCAGTTGAAAATTGTGAATCTCTACCTCCCATAATCCCTCCTTACAAAGGAGGGAAAAAGTTTTCGACCACGATTGATCCATGCCGACTAAAAAAGGAAATCCGAAACTTCTTCCCATTAAGCGTCGACTTCGGTCCAACTCAACCCGGACGGAAGAATTGCTTTGGGCAAAACTCCGCCATAAACAATTCTTCCCCGTAAAGTTCCGTCGGCAACATGGAATTGGACCATATATTGTGGATTTCTTTTGTCCTGAAAAACGTTTGGTTGTTGAAGTTGATGGGGACACCCATGCGACTGAAGCTCAACAAACAAAAGATCACACACGCGAAGAGTATCTCAGGTCTTTGGGGCTACAAATTGTACGGCACACAAACCATGAAGTCCTTAATAATCTTGATGGGGTTTTGGAGGACCTGATTCGACGCGTCTTAAAAGAATCTACCTCCTATAATCCCTCCTTACAAAGGAGGGAAAAACTACCAGACAAGGACATTACGCTTTCTTCCAAGAAGTCAACAAAAGAAATTAGAAATGCCGAACTGAAACCTCTGCCGCGTGAGTTTTATGATAGGCCCACATTGAAGGTGGCGAAAGCACTGTTAGGGAAAGTGCTCGTTCGAGAAACATCCAAAGGCAACCTAATGGCAAAAATTGTCGATGTTGAAGCCTATGTTGGACCAAAGGATAAGGCTTGTCATGCGTCCAAAGGCCGGACGAAACGCACAGACATCATGTTTGGTTCAGCCGGATATACGTATGTCTATCTCATCTATGGAATGTACCACTTGCTCAATATCGTCACTGAGCAAGAAGGCTATCCCGCTGCTGTTTTAATTCGAGGTCTGGAACCTGTAGAAAAAGTAGCTCCATCAACACGTCAAACTCGCATTGATGGCCCGGGACGGGTCGGCCGTTTCTTAGAACTAGCCCACACCCATAACGGCCTCGATACAACACAAGGCAAGACGATTTGGGTCGAAGATCATGGCGTCACCGTTCCAAGGAAGAGCATTCAAGCCCTACCCCGCGTCGGCGTCGACTATGCAGGAGAATGGGCAAAGAAACTGTGGCGATTCTGTCTCCCTACTTCTTCTCCCCCCAAAAGACGTCAATCCAAAATAATATGAGTGCTATTGAATCCTTTCCCCGGATATCTTGAACAAGTACAGCCGTCTACGTTACCCTAAGCTGTCAGAAATATGTTGGCTACGTCCCGTATGCGACATGTGACAAATCGCTTCTCTTTTCCACGAACAATAAAGAAGGAGACACAACTATGGGCAATCCGCTCGATACCATTAATGGGACCATTACCGCAGGGTTTGTCCTAACGATCGTGCTGTACGGCTTAGTCAAAATGCTGGTATGACCTCACCAGCCAATACCGATTTTTTATTCATCTCACAAAGATAAGGACACAACATGGAAAGCATATTAGCCTGGGGACATTTCCTCGCGGGGATTACCTGGATCGGCATTCTCTATTATTTTAATTTCATCCAAGTCCCGTTTCTCAAAGTCGTGACACCCGAAACCAAGGCTGAAGCCTTCAAACATCTAGTCCCCAACGCCTTATGGTGGTTTCGATGGGGCGCGCTCGCCACCTGGGTGTTTGGATTTATGTTGTTAGGGAATCAAGGCCGAATCGGCGGAGCCTTTTTATTACAAGGCCAAGATGCGGTCATCGGCATGGGTGCTTGGCTCGGCACAATCATGCTCTTGAACGTCTGGGGCATCATTTGGCCCAATCAGAAAAAAGTGTTGGGCATGAAAGAAGCCACGCCGGAAGAAAAAGCCGCGGCAGCACGCACAGCCCTGTTGGCGTCACGCACTAATACCATGCTTTCTATTCCCATGTTATTCTTCATGGCCTCCTCCGGCCATGCTTCAGGGTTGTTCTAAACAGACAACTAGCGACCCAATCCTTTCAATAAAAAAGGCCGGCTCACGTGAGCCGGCCTTTTTTACTTTTACCCTTCACCTAAGAATTCCCGAAAGGGTGTATCCTTATACTTACTCTCCGCAATAAATTTAAGACGGTATTGATGGATCATAAGCCGGATAGTCAGTATAGCCGTCTTTTTCAAACGAAAACCACGTATTCATATCTTCTGATGGAGCCAATGGCCATCCATTCCGAAATCGCTCAACCAGATCAGGATTGCTGATATAGGGTCGGCCAAAGGCCACAAGATCAGCCTGCTTGGTCCGAATCGCCGCCTCAGCCGTTTCTTGCGTATACCCACAATTGCTCATAATGGGCCCCGAAAACACCTTTCGAAATTCACTCAGTGTCATGGGCTCTCCCAACTCATGAAACCCAAAGGCCAACCCGTCGACCACATGCAGATAAGCGAGCCCTTCCTTTTCAAGCTGGCTAGCGGCATAGGTAAAGGTTTCACGAAAATCTTCGGAGCCCATATCATTATAATTGCCATTCGGACTTAGCCGAACTGCCACTCGATGTGCTGGCCACACCTCAATGACCGCGGATACAATTTCATGTAAAAAACGAAAACGGTTCTCCAGACTTCCGCCATACTGATCCGTCCGTTTGTTAGTTTTTGATTGCAAAAATTGGTCAATCAGATAGCCATTCGCACTATGAATTTCCACGCCATCAAACCCGGCGTTTTTGGCTCGTTTCGCTCCCTGCTTATAAGCTTCAACCACACCAAGAATTTCAGCGGTCTCAAGAGCTCGAGGGGTTTCATAAGACTTTTTGCCTTGTGGGGTATGTATATATTCCCCATTCGATTTCACGGCAGACGGTGCCACTGGCAAAGCTCCACCATGAAAATCACTGTGTGAAGCTCGACCGCAATGCCATAGTTGAAGAAAGATTTTTGATCCTTTGGCATGCACGGCATCGGTCACAATTTTCCACGCTGTCCCTTGCTCGTCAGTATATATGCCAGGCGCATTGACCCAACCAATCCCCTGCTCCGAAATAAAGGTGGCCTCTGTAATAAGCAGGCCAGCATTGGATCGTTGCGCATAATATTCAGCCATGAGGGCATTAGCCATCCGTTCTGTCCCAGCCCGCGCACGAGTCATGGGAGAGAGTACAACGCGATTGTCTAATTTCAAATCACCTAATTGAAAGGGAGTCAGCAACTCTTGAGGTGGAGTCATGGTCAATCCTTGGAGTTATTCCTGAACAACGATATGAGTATCGGTTTCTTCGACGCCGGGAATCGGATGAATTTTGGTCATAATAAGATTGGCTAAGGCCCGGTCGTCAGGCGCATTGACCAACCCAAAGATATCCGGATGACCAAAACACGCATGCGCCTGTTCAACTTCAGACAACGCTTTCAACGTAGCCAACACATCTTGGGCCTTCCCGGCTTTAACCTTCATCAAAATATACGCTTTTGCTGCCATGGCAACCTCCTTGTTCTAGAACCATTGCACCGTAGGCTTACCGAACGCTGTTCTACCATAGACACCATCGTAATTCTAGCCTGCCATTAGGGTAGCAGACTGGTTTTTATGGCTATTTCACAACATCATAATCTCTGCGTCTTTGGTTTTTCGAAATTTATTATGCCGAAAGGTGAAGCCTGACATTCTATAAATCGAGTCTGACCCCTTATAAATGTAAATGATACATTGACCAACGCACTTGTCATTTGCTAATTAGGAATCATTCCTAAGAAGGAATTATACTAAGAGTCTCGATGAACCTTTCTCTTGATGACATCCAACAAAAGTTTCGTGACTGTGGGCTAAAGTCCACGCCACAACGGACGGCTATTTATCAAGCCTTAGTACAGAGTACTGCTCATCCGACCGCAGAAGATCTTTTCACGCAGGTGTCGCCCACGTTACCCATGTTGTCTATGAATACAGTCTATTACACATTAGACATCTTACGCACTGCCGGCCTCATACAAGAAGTAAATATTGGCCATGAGCGAGCCCGTTTTGATGCAAACCTCACTCCCCATCATCATGTGATTTGCTTGGGCTGCCAGACCATTTACGATGTCATGGATTCGCGATTGAACCGCTTAACCTCACCGTCGGGAATTCCCAAAGACTTTGAGATCACCAATCATCAAGTCGCCTTCAGAGGATATTGCGGCTCTTGCCGCCGATCTCGAACAAAGAAGAAGGCATCACCATCGGGTCGAAACCCCGTTACACATTAAAGGAGGATGTTATGTGCAACAGTCTAAAAGGCACCAAAAGTCACGAAAATTTGAAAGCCGCCTTCGCCGGCGAGTCTCAGGCCAACCGCCGCTATCTGTACTTTGCGAAGCGTGCCGATATTGAAGGATACACCGATATTGGCGGCCTGTTCCGCGATACATCAGAAGCCGAAACTGGCCATGCTTTTGGTCATTTAGATTTTTTAAAAGAAGTTGGTGACCCAGCCACCGGTGTTCCCATTGGAAATACCGATGCCAATTTAAAGGCTGCGATTGAAGGTGAGACCTACGAATACACCCAAATGTATCCGGGCATGGCCAAAACTGCCCGCGATGAAGGCTTCGAGGAATTAGCGGAATGGTTTGAAACGCTCGCCAAAGCCGAGCGCTCACATGCCAACCGCTTTACCAAAGGGCTTGAGTCACTGAATCAAGGGTGATCACTAACAATTTTTGAAGTAATTGTAAGCCTCCTTCTTTCCTCCCCTTTTGTAAGGGGCTTGGGCCCGAAGAGGGCCCAAGCAGGTGGGGTAGAGTCTGGCGTCAAGCTCATGATGTTCATTTTTAAATATGAAGTTCTTATTGCTAGTCGATGTCTCTACCTCCCGAATTTTCCCTCTTCGGAAAAACTCCCCGTCCTTACAAAGGACGGGGAATTTATGACCTTCTTTTCCAACATATGCAACCATGCCGAAATTTGATTTGATTACTCCGGGGTGGCAACGCTCTGATCTTGAGACTGAAACGCTGCGAGTGTTTGATATCTGTGACGGGTGTCGCCGCTGTTTCAATCTTTGTCCGTCATTTACGACAATGCTCGACCGTATCGATGATCATGAAAGTGATATCTCAAAACTCACGCCACAAGATTTCACGCAGATTGAACAAGAATGCTACTACTGCAAACTCTGCTTTAACCATTGCCCCTATTCCCCCCCACACGAATATGACTTAGATTTCCCTCGGTTAATGGCTGCCTGGAAAAAGCACCGCTCAGCTGAAGGTGGAACCACCTGGCGCGATAAACTGCTCATTCAAACTGACCTTATTGGGAAAGCCGGGAGTCTGACCGCGCCATTCACGAATTGGGCACTACAAACCCCTTGGGTACGCGGTCTTGTGGAAACCGTTGCAGGCGTTCATCACTCGCGAAAAGTCCTCCCCTTTCAAGCCGAAACATTTACCCAATGGTGGGAACGACGAAAGTCGTCGGCATCGAAACCTCCCACGCCAAAAGCCAAAGTAGCTTTCTTTCCCAGTTGCTTAGTCAACTTTCAAGTTACCGACATTGGCAAAGCCACCATACAAATTCTTGAAAAGAACGGGATTGAGGTCGTCGTCCCACCCAACCAACAATGCTGCGGCATGCCACGCTTCGACTTAGGCGATATCGAGAGCATGCAAAGGATCGCTGACCAGCAATGCCAACAGTTCATGCCCTACGTCGAGCAAGGTTATGACATCGTCATTCCCGCCCCTAGTTGCAGCTTGATGTTCAAGCGGGAATATCCCTACCTGAAACCTTCTCCCGACGTGACGCGCCTCGCAGAACACACATTTGACGTCTGCGAATATCTAATGCGCTTAAAAAAAAACAAGACCCTTTCCTTAGATTTTGTACAGAATCCCGGTCGAGTGGCGTATCAAATTCCTTGTCATCTCCGAGATCAAAACATTGGATTTAAATCGAAAGACATGATGGAGCTCACAGGGGCCAAGGTCCATCTGATTGAAAAATGCTCGGGGCATGATGGTACCTGGAGCGCCAAGAAAGAATTTTTTGACATGTCGATGAAAATTGCGAAAAAAGCGGTGAGGGAAATCAAGGACGAACATTTCGATATAGTGGCATCCGATTGCCCGCTGTCCGCCGTACAACTCGACCAGGCTCTTAATGCTCCTCCGACTCGACCCGCGCTGCACCCCATTCAGGTGGTCCGCAATGCCTATGGGCTACCCTCATGAAGCCCATCGCGCCACAAGAGCTGCTCTCTGCAGCAGCGTATGAAGAACAACGAACAGACATTCGGCAGCGCATTATTACTCTGAAGAAACGCCGACGAATGACAGTCGGTGAATATATTACCTTAGTGTTTGAAAATCGCGAGACGGTCGTTTTTCAGATACAAGAAATGTTACGAACCGAACGTATTTTTGCACCAGAGAAAATTCAAGAAGAATGTGATGTCTATAATACACTCTTGCCCGGAGCGGACGAACTCAGCGCCACCCTCTTTATTGAACTTACGGAAGAGCATAAAATCCAAGAACTTCTGGACTCCCTCAAAGGTATTGACAATCCGGATATCGTGGCTATCTGTATAGGAAGGGAGAAAATTTTTGCCGCCTTTGAAGCCGGACATAGCAATGAAGAAAAGATTAGTGCCGTGCATTTTGTTCGATTTGCCGTCACTCCAAATTTTAGGGACCAACTGGCCCAGGCTGACACCCCGGCCTTCCTAACTATTAACCACAAGAATTTTCAAGCAGAAGCCCCAATAGGAGATGAAATGAGACAGGAATGGCTTAACGACTTACAATAAGTTTCTGTTTGTCAGACCATGAGGAATAAGGCCATTGACTCAAATTGACAATCGAAAAAGGTATACTTTAAGATAAAAACTCAATATTGCAGTCCTTTCAACCGATTGAAAGGAAAGAAGAATTTTACATTTTTCGTGACGTTCATAAAGGGAGGACACACACATGGTTACCATTACCGAAATCGCGGAAGAAAAGATTAAAGAACTCATAAAGGAAGAAGAAAGTGCCGTGGGACTTCGCATTTACGTGAAAGGCGGAGGCTGCAGCGGCTATCAATATGGCATGTCATTCGAAGACAAAACCAGCGACGACGACACCATCGTGGAAAAAGGTGATGTCAAAGTCATCGTAGATTCACAAAGCGCCCCCATGCTCAGCGGTGCTGAAGTGGACTATGTCGACAGCTTGCAAGGATCAGGATTCTCCATCAAAAATCCACAAGCGAAATCGACCTGTGGCTGCGGGAGTTCCTTTTCAACGTAATCTACTATTTCTAGAGAAGACTGACCAGAGAAGGGTTGGACACAGTACAATGCGTACCTGAGTTCAACCCTTCTTTTTTATTTGTGTCCTTCTAGAGAATCTCCTCATGTCTAAATCCACATTAACTAAACGCCTGGAATTTTGCTCTTCCCATCGCTACCACAATCCCAAATGGGATGATGCGAAAAATCGAGAAATATTCGGCCCCTGCAATAATCCCAATACACATGGTCATAATTATTTGCTAGAAGTCACCCTCTGCGGAGAGATTGACCCAGTCACCGGCATGATCATCAACTTGTATGACCTCAAGCAACATTTGTGGGACGTGTTGATTGAATTTGATCATAAAAACTTAAATCTCGATACACCCTATTTCACCACCCGAATTCCGACAACAGAAAATCTGGCCCTCACCTTATGGAAGCTTTTAGAAAAACACCCTGATCTACCTTCGCTTGACAAAATTCGCCTCTACGAAGATGCCACACTTTATTCAGAAATCCAGAAAGGGTTTTTCCCACCCTCTTCACAAACTGACATCGCACTGATCGGTCGCCGATATCAATTCGCAGCGGTACATGAATCTGACCAAAAATCTGCACGAGGACATCAGTACGAATTATGGGTATCTATTAAAGACTCCATCCCTGCGGATACTGGACAAATTGTTAATCTTCAGGCATTAGACAACATCGTCAACCAAGAAATTCTTCAAAGATGGAACCAACGAAATCTTAGCCATGACCCTCTTTTTGCTGATTTTCCCATTACTGATGTCAGCATAGCTCAACAGTGCTGGGCGATCCTGACTCCCTTTTTCCCTACTCATCGGCTTAGTCATATTGCTCTCAGCCAACAGCCTGAAACTTTAGCCATCTTCTCTGATTCATATCTACCTCGAACAGCACAAACCAGAGATCTCAACATCCAACAAGTCGGCTGAGATTTGTAAATAGACGCCCTTAAAGGCTTTGCGAAAAATACTCCGCAATGAGAGCGGCTAATTCGTCGGATTCGAGTTGACCTTCTTGGGCCTCTAAGAGGTTGCCGTTGGAGAAAAAGTGGGTGGTGGGGTAAGTTTCAAAGTTGTGTTGTTTTTTGATGGCTCGGCATTTTCCAGGAACATGCATTTTGGCTTTGCCAAATCGTATGGTGGCATGCTCCTTTGCTGAAGCTTCCAGAATTGGATCGTAGGCTTTGCAAGGCTCACAGGCAGCAATCCCATAGGCCACGACTGCCGCGGGAGCCTGCGTGAAGTCCGCGTAGTTTTCATCATTGACGTTTTCAACGATTCCTGACATATCGACTCCTTCTTCTGGCTGTCCTTTCTAAAACGTTTTAATCATCAAATATGCCATTCACCCTCACCTCTCCCTTAATGGCGCGAGGATCTAGTCCTTTCTGGGTGGGGGAAGGCTATCGTCCTAGACAACACGAGGCAAAAGAAAACCCTAAGGAAGCGCATCACACTTCGCTTAGGGTTCTCTTATTGTTCATGCTAATTAGTTAAGTTTGCTTAAGGCTTCCAGGATCTCTTTGTCATCCCGTGCCACTTTGATTTCTTGCACTTTGGCATAAGCGACTTTGCCTGATTTGTCGACAATGACGGTAGCTCGCTTAGAGCAATTCAATGGTTCAAAATACAAACCATAGGCTTTTGACACCGTCCGGTGCATATCCGCTAAGAGTTTGTGTTTGAGTTCTAACGAATCGGCCCAGGCTTTGTGGGAAAAGAAGCTATCGCAGCTAATCCCCAAGATTTCGGCATTAGCGGATTCAAAGTTAGGAAAGTCGTCCGTCAAACACTTATTTTCCCCTTGGCATACGGGACTCCAGTCTAATGGATAAAACGCCAACACAACATTTTTCTTGCCTTGGAAATCACTCAGCTTAATATCATTTTGATCTTGATCTTTCAGGGTGAAATCTGGAGCAGTATCTCCAACTTTAATTTCTGCGGCCACATCTGACATGTTCTATCTCCTCCTTGTTGGTAAAATTGACGAAAAAGGTTTAGGACAGCCTTTGGTCGTACCATGAGGTGAAAAAGTTTGTCAATTGGCGCATATGGCACTTAAGACCTATGCGGCTTTCTCCAGTTTGCCTACCAAATACTATTTCATTTGTAGTTTTTTAAAGTACGGTCTTTTCTGTAGGCTTTAGTAATACGGAATCTTTTGCTTCTTGTGTTTTACCCCATCTCAGGGTATCGTAAAATCAAGGCCGGAAAGTATCTCCTCTCTCATACTTCATGTAAAAAGGATGCCGTTTCTTTCCTGAATGAATACCTTCCAGCAGTTTTTTTCAGGGCTTAAAACTTGGTCTTGGCTTCGGATATTTCTCGTGAGCGCTCTGGCCTTTCTGGTTGTCGGGACTGGAACAGTGTTGGGCATTCTCTGGCAAGTGACCCGGGACCTGCCCACGTTTGATTCCTTCCAGGATTATCATCCAAGCTTGGTTTCTAGAGTCTATGCTGATGACGGCGAAATGATTGGACAATTTTTTATTGAACGTCGTCTGTATACTCCTATTGATCAAATTCCCAAAGCTCTCACTCAAGCCGTGATTGCTGTCGAAGACACCAGATTTCTTGAGCACCCTGGACTTGATGTTGTGGGAATTGGACGAGCCGCCTGGACGAATCTCAGAAAAGGGGGGCGTTTCCAGGGAGCCAGCACCATCACTCAGCAATTGGCACGCGCCCTGTTTCTAAGTCCTGAACGTACGTATACCCGTAAAATTAAGGAACTCGTTCTCGCGATTAAGATGGAGTGGGTCCTGACCAAAGACCAGATTCTAGAAATGTATCTGAATCAAATTTATTTTGGTCATGGAGCCTATGGAATCGCCGCAGCCACTCTCACCTATTTTGATAAAAGCGTGACAGAATTGAGCCTTCCAGAAGCCGCGTTTTTAGCAGGACTGCCCAAAGCACCCAATACGTATTCTCCGTTTCGCAATCCTGATCTGGCAAAGTCTCGGAAAGAACTCGTCTTACATCGAATGGTCGAAGCGAAATTTATCACGAAAGAGGACGCCCAAACGGCTATCGAGACGGTTTTGAACTATCGTCGACAGTCTATTGAACCAATTGCGTCCTACTTTATTGAAAATATCCGCCAACATTTGGTGGAACGCTATGGAGAGTCCTTGGTCTACAAAGGCGGACTACAGATCCACACGACGTTAAATATTGCTATGCAAAAATCCGCACAAGAAAGCCTGCAACGAGGGTTACGTCAAGTGGATAAACGCCAGGGCTGGCGTGGCCCCCTCGGACATGTAGAATTTGGCAAAGACTTTGAGCCCCCGGATGAATATCCAGAATTACAGACGGTTCAAGCGGCCCTCACCCATGGTCTTTATCGGGCACTGGTGACAAAAGTGTCCAAAAAGTCAGCCGAAGTTTTGATCGGGAATACGCATAAAGGGACGATCGCTTTTGACGATATGAAATGGGCACAGCGGCGGCTAAAAGATCCCAATGATGTGGAGACTGCCGAAGTGCGCGAAAAGGCCACACCTCGTCAAATACTCAAGATAGGCGATATCATTGAAGTCTTGCCAAAAAAAGGCGATCTAGAGTCCGGCATTTTTGTGCTAGAACAAACCCCATTGGTGGAAGGCTCTTTGCTGGCACTAGACCCTCGGAATGGAGCCATCCAGGCCATGATCGGAGGTTATGATTTTTCTCGTAGCCAATTCAACCGCGCGGTGTCAGCTCGACGTCAACCGGGTTCGGCATTTAA
The DNA here is from genome assembly GCA_965223295.1 of Nitrospirales bacterium. Taxonomy (GTDB): domain Bacteria; phylum Nitrospirota; class Nitrospiria; order Nitrospirales; family UBA8639; genus Nitrospira_E. The sequence continues at coordinate 810,848 of CBDCWC010000003.1, forward strand.
ACCGTTGATCTACGCCACCGCCCTTCAACAAGGCCTGACACCGGCCACATTAATTTTGGATGCACCAGTGGTGTACCAAGATGAGGAACTAGACCGCGTATGGAAACCTGAAAATTATGAGAAACGGTTCTATGGAACCATCTCACTCAGGGAAGCCCTGCGTCATTCCCGGAACGCGGCTACGGTCCGGCTCCTTGAACAGATTGGTGTCCCAAAGGTTGTGAATATTGCCAGCGACTTAGGTATCCAAAGTCCTCTCAGTCAAGATCTCTCCCTCGCTCTTGGGTCATCCAGCGTCACCCTGCAAGAAATCACGTCTGCATTTGGTGTCTTTGCCAACCAAGGGATGTGGCTCAAACCTTATCAAATTACGCTTGTGAAAGATGTCAACGGGGAAATTCTGGAGCAACATTTTTTTGAACCTCGACAGGCCATGAAACAGGACAATGCATACCTCACAACCAACATGCTCATGGATGTGATTCAAAGCGGAACTGGTCGTCGTGCGAAAAGGATTGGGCGCCCCTTAGCAGGGAAAACAGGGACAACGAATGGCTACAATGATGCGTGGTTCGTGGGTTACGCCCCGAATTTAGCCACCGGGGTATGGGTCGGGTTTGATTCGGTGCGAACATTAGGCCGATTAGAATCTGGTGCTCGTGCGGCTCTACCAATCTGGACAGATTTCATGGCACAGGCTCTTCGTGATTCACCTGTTATGACATTTACCATCCCAGAGGGTATTCAATTTGCCCAGGTCGATACGACCACAGGAGACTTACCAACGAAATCCAGTCGTCATATTAGTACTGAAGTCTTTCGAAAAGGAACAGAACCGGCAAAGGGGGCTGCGAAGAAAGCCAATCCCATGGATTTCTTTGAATTTGACCGAATGAATTCAGGCTCTTCCACTCAACTCTCTTCGTTTTAAGTTTGTCATACCTGCCGAGGCGGGTAGCCAGAAAAAATCAGACTGAACATTGGATTCCCGTTTTCACGGGAATGAGGGCATAAGGGCACCTCTAAAAACTGTTGATTTTTTCCGAGGGCAAGGAAGCAGCGCGCGGAAACCCGCAGTGTATGGGCCAATACATGAGGGCGCACGGTGCGAAGAGCACCACGTCTGTGCGCGCCGAAGGCTGTGAGCACCCGGCTGACGCGGCCATTGGGGAAAAGGACAGTTTTTAGAGGTGCCCAGAAGAAGGATCCTCAACCCGCCGTTACCTTTTATTTATGGGTCTGCTGAAAAAAGCCGCCAGCGGCGTTCTCGCCCTTTTTCCGTGCTCACGTAATACCAGTACGCTTCGCGCGTAAAAAGAGCTGCGGCCTTGCTGAACGGACTTTTTTGAACAAACCCGAGGCCTCTGACATTCGACGTCGCAGAGACGAAATGTGGCCGTTGATATCATCATTACTCAACAGCCCCTTTATGGGCATGAGGTAACCCTGCTATCCTTTGGCATCTTGGTATTCTTCATGCCAGGCCATTTGAATAGCCTCGAGCTTTTTCTCATTTGAACCTTGCGGATCGTCCTTGAAGTCTGGCAGGGCTACAATCCAAGCATGGAGATCGGTGAAACGCACAGTTAACGGATCAGTTTCAGGATACTCTTCCTGTAATCGAATCCCAATATCTTCGGCATCTGTCCACATCAGATCATGCGTCATGATTTCCTCTTATTTTTGATAACTGCTTGATATTCTATGCTACCTAGTATATCGGTGGCTGGGAGGAATGATCAAAAATTCATGCAGCAAGGCCGCAGCTATTGAGGCACGCGGAGCGTACTTTCAGTACGTGAACATGGCCAAATGGCGACCTGCCAGCGAGAAGCCGCTCCGGCGAAGGGAGGGAACGCCGCTGGTGGATTTTCTCATCATTTCTCTTATTTGACGAATTCTGAAACCTTTTTGCTTTCTAATGCTTCCTTCAATGTGGCATCCATCAACACTTCAGCCAGATGATGTGTCTCTTTTTCCATCTCAGAAATTCCTGCCCGAATGAGACGATGGTCATCACCTTTTTGTGTTTCACCCAACTGTTGAATGACACGTTGAATTTCAGCTTTTTCTTTATCACTAATCAAGCCTGAGGCACGGGCCAACGCTTTTTCTGTGGCGACAATGATGGCCGTGGCTTCGGTTCGAGCCTCAATGACCTGCCGGGCCTTAATATCTTCCTCGGCAAATTGGAAGGACTCTCGGATCATGTCTTCTACTTCGTCATCCGTGAGCCCGTGAGAAGGTTTCACTTGTACTGTTTGGGCTTCGTTTGTCCGAATATCTCTGGCCGTCACATGTAAAATGCCATTCGCATCAATAAGAAAAGTGACTTCCACACGAGGCACACCGGCAGGTAACGGCGGCATTTTCAATTGAAATCTGGCTAAACTACGATTGTCTTTCACCAACTCCCGTTCACCCTGAAGAATGTGAATATCCACCGATGTTTGTCCATCCACATAGGTCGTGAACATTTCCTTCGAGCTAGTGGGTATTGTGGTATTACGCCGAATCAAGGCACTCATCACGCCACCCATCGTCTCAATACCCAAGGACAACGGTGTCACATCTAAAAGAAGAATTTCTTTGTTATGCCCACCGAGAATATCTGCTTGGACTGCCGCACCAAGGGCGACCACTTCATCTGGATTCAATTCACTGTGAGGTTGTTTGCCAAATAGCTCTTCCACTTTCTGTCGGACTAACGGCATACGCGTGCTGCCGCCAACTAACACCACTTCGTCAATTTGATTTGCCGTTAACCCTGCGTCTTTTAGCGCTGAACGGCACGGAGCCAGCGTCCGATCCACGAGGGCCATAACCAGCGACTCCATCGCTTCACGGGTAACAGTTTTTTCATATCTTCCCTTGGGGAGTTCGACGACCATCGTGGTTTCTGTGGCATCAGATAACCGCACTTTAGCCCGTTCGGCTTCCAAGCGTAACGTTTGCATCAGATCGGAATGATCTTGGCATTGAATCCCATGTTGTTCGTATATTTCTTTGACCAAGACATCAATAAAACGTTGATCAAAATCATCGCCCCCTAAATGCGTATCGCCGTTCGTGGCCAGAACTTCAAAAATGCCGTCTTTTAATTTGAGGATCGAGATATCAAACGTTCCACCGCCTAGATCGTAGATGGCGATGAGACCTTGCGTTTTTTTCTGAAGACCATAGGCTAAAGACGCCGCAGTAGGCTCATTGATGATACGCAAGACTTCTAAGCCGGCAATCATTCCAGCGTCCTTGGTCGCTTGACGCTGACTATCATTAAAGTAGGCCGGAACCGTAATCACAGCCTTAGAAATATCTTCTTTCAAAAACTCTTCTGCCCGTCGCTTTAATTCTTTTAAAATCATGGCAGAAACCTGAGGAGGGGAATAAGTCTTCTCCCCAACTTCAATACGAATGACGCCATTTTTTTCCTGCAGCGAATAGGGGAAATATTTCCGCTCATCAGCAACGTCTTCTAATCCTTTTCCCATAAACCGCTTAACGGAATATATGGTCCGAGAAGGATCACGTGTGAGATGAGCTTTTGCCGGGTCACCGACAATCAACCCGTTATCCGTCATCCCCACAATCGACGGGACCTTTGCCTGCCCCTCAGGACCCGGGATCACACGCGGGGTCCCATCATCCATATAGGCAATCAAAGAATTTGTCGTCCCTAAATCAATGCCAACGATTCGACTCACAATCTATCCTTTATAACTAAGATCATATGAAGCGTTATCATCCTGTTGTTTCGAGTAACTCACTCACCATATTGCAAATGTAGGTGCGATTGGAAAGAATTTCCTGCATGTTACGTAACACGGCATTTTTCTCATCTCGAGCTTCACCTGGCCCAAAATGAGTCTGTTGCAATTGATCCCATTCCCGATATTTTTCACGTAAGGTCTTTTCCATTTCCGCCTGGCGTTTTTCAAGATGCTCTCGTGCCGTCTTGAGTTTCTGGCGAAGTTCAATACGTTCTGGCGAATCTTCTTCTGACGAAAGATTTCGGAAGGACTCCATATCCTCTTGGAGCTCTAAAATTTCTTCAAAAAGATCGGCTGGCGGATTTGACCGAATATCCTTCACCGCCCCGGCTTCCAGACGAATGAGATATTCGACACGTTGAATGGGATCTTTCAATGTCCGATAGGCCGCATTAAGAAAAGCCGAATTGCCTAAGCTAATCGTCTTTTCTGATTCATCTTTGGTGGAATAAAAATCAGGATGGAATGTCCGGCTCAGCTCATAATACGTTCGCTCTAACTCTCCCTCATCGATATTGAGCAACCGAGACAATTTAAAACAGGCGAAATAATCGAGGTCTTTAGAAAGGGGTTGGACCTTCACGCATTGCCCGCACAAATATTCTCCAGTCACTTCAGACTGACAGTGCCAGCACATGCTGCGCGCCATCGGCAATTCGCGTGGATTAGTCGATGTCGAATGGGTATGTTCCATGGTATGAATGACGATCTGACAAGTCAGGCATGACCAACTACGCCATGCCTGATCAACTTATTAGCGCCTTCTCGATGTCAGTGCTGTGGCCTAGGCTGAAAATGATTCTCCACATCCGCAGGTTTTAGAGGCATTCGGATTGATAAACTTGAAAGCCCCGCTCACCATATCTTTTTGATAATCTAGCGTCATCCCTTGAAGATAGATAGCGCTTTTAGCATCCACAATAACTTTCACGCCATTGACCTCGGTCACAGTATCAAATTCACCAATGTTTTCATCAAAATTGACGGTATAGCTTAACCCTGAACAGCCTCCGCCTTTCACACCCAGTCTCAGCCCACCTTCGGTGATGCCTTGAAGGTCTAATAACCGCTGCACCTCTTTCAAGGCGGCATCGGTCATCGTGACTATTGTCGTGTTATCAGCTTCTTGTGTTTCCATTATGCACTCTCCTCAATCACCGACTTAATAAAACCTCACGATGAGGCGGCGGGTTCTTCAACGTTCGGCTTTTTCTCATCAGCTTTCTTCTGATAATCACCCAACGCTGCTTTTATGGCATCTTCTGCCAACACCGAGCAGTGAATCTTCACCGGAGGAAGATTTAACTCTTCCACAATATCGGTATTCTTAATTTTCTGGGCTTCTTCAACGGATTTTCCTTTTAACCATTCTGTCGCCAAACTGGAACTGGCAATGGCCGAGCCACACCCAAACGTCTTAAACTTGGCATCCACAATAGTTTCGTTCTCGACTTTAATTTGAAGTTTCATGACATCGCCACATTCGGGTGCTCCCACAATTCCCGTGCCGACGCCCTCATCTTCCTTTTTAAACGATCCTACATTACGGGGATTGTTGTAATGATCGATCACTTTTTCACTATAGGCCATGATTCATTCCTCCTTCTGATTTATAAACTGATTCGATTTATTCTCCTTGTCAGGATATTCAAAATGTTCATCCAACAAGGCCGCAGACCATTCGGTGAGCGGAGCATACAGATAAGTACGTGAGCACAACGAATGGGTGAGAACGCAGTTGGTGGCCATTTTCAATATCCTGCTTCAATGGGCTGCCCATTGAACAGTCTTCAAATCTATCCCCTCTTTCGCCATTTCATACAATGGAGACATCTCTCGAAGATGGGTGACGGCTTTCAACATCCGATCAATCGTATATTCAATTTCTTCCTCTGTTGTAAACCGGCCAAGCCCAAATCGAATGGAGGAATGGGCTAAATCCGATCCCACGCCTAAGGCCCGCAAGACATAGGAGGGCTCGAGCGTCGCGGACGTACAAGCCGAGCCTGAAGACAGGGCAATTTCCTTCACACCCATCAACAACGCCTCTCCTTCCACATAGGCAAAACTAATATTCAAATTACCTGGTAAACGTTCTGTGGGGTGACCATTTAAATAGACTTCGTCCATGGCTCCCATGATACCTTCTTGCAAACGATCGCGAAGTTTCGCCTGACGAATAGCTTCAGCAGCCATCTCCTGCTCGCATAATTCACAAGCTTTTCCAAATCCGACGATTAAGGGTACAGGCAACGTCCCGGAACGCATGCCACGTTCATGGCCACCACCATAGATCATTGGCTCTAAGCGGACACGAGGGGCTCGCCGACGAACATACAGAGCCCCAACTCCCTTCGGACCATAAATTTTGTGGGCAGAGAATGACATGAGATCAATGCCCATTTCCTGAACATTGACTGGAATTTTTCCAACTCCTTGCGTAGCATCACAATGAAAAATAATGCTCGTTTCTTTGGCAATTTTCCCAATTTCGGCGATGGGGTTAATGGTCCCAATTTCATTGTTGGCCAACATGACAGAAATTAAAATCGTTTTATCTGTAATGGCATTGCGCACATCATCAGGACTGACCCTTCCTTGTTTGTCCACGGGGAGAAAGGTCACAGAGACGCCCTTCTTTTCCAGGTATTTCGCCGTATCAATGACTGCACGATGCTCCGTCGAACTGGTGATAATATGGTCACCCTTTTCTCGATACATCGAAACAATACCTTGCAGCGCCAAATTATCGGACTCCGTGGCTCCACTGGTAAAAATAATTTCCTTGGCATCCGCGCCAATTAAATGCGCAATCTGTTTTCGCGCCTGCTCAACGCCTTCTTCGACTTCCCAGCCGAAACTATGATTCCGACTGGCCGCATTGCCAAATTTTTCGGTGAAATACGGAAGCATCGCTTCGACCACTCGCGGATCACACGGGGTGGTTGAATGATTATCTAAATATATGGGCAACTTCATAATTGAACTCCTTCTTTTTTACGAGATTCCACAATGATTAAGGGAGGCTCTTCCATCATATCTTCAATAGACATGCTACTGAGTAAATGTACAATACTTTCTTGAACTTTGAGGAGTGGTGTGCGGATATTGCAATGATCCATTTGTTCACAAGCGGCATGATCATCTTTTTCGTGATAACAATCCGCAATACCTAACGGGCCTTCGATAGCTTCCAACACTTGGGCAATGGAAATATCCCGTGGCTCACGAGCCAAGACATAGCCTCCCTTAGGACCGTTTTGACTTTCAATCATGTCATGTTTGGCCAAGGTTTGAAGCACTTTGGCTAAGAGTTCTAAAGGAATATGATGCTCCTCAGCAATTTCCTTCGTGTTCACAATCCGAAATTCAGAATAGGCCTGTTCTCCATATTGCACGGTGGCCATATATTGGAGAGCCATCAGGGCATAGTCTGCTTTTTTGGAAAGTTTCAACATAACTTTACGAGCGGTTCTCTATAATTCAGAAATTTTCTAAATTCTTCAATCCCGACTTATATGATCGTATTTAAGATATCATTGACCTCACAACGCAGTCAAGACTAAAATGGTCGGAGATTGAATTAGTCGGATTCTCAATGAGATGACTAAAGCTTAACTGAGATCAACTGATAGCAAATCCACTTAATATATTGTTTTAAAGGAGAAAATAATGGGGGGGAGCAATCCATATATTGAAAAAAGTCAGACGACAATTGCGGAGAAACGGTTCAAAGTTACTTTTATGACTCCTGAAGGTCCCACCGAAATTCAGGTCGATCCAGATACGCTGCCCTTAGGGGAAACTGGCTTGGAGGGAAGCATACTGGACATCGCGTTGGGCAATGGCATTGATGTGGAACATGCTTGCGGCGGGGTCTGCGCTTGCTCGACATGCCATATCATTGTGAAAGAAGGTTTGGATACCTGCAACGAACCCACCGATGACGAAAATGATCAACTCGATGAAGCTCCAGGCTTAAGTCTGAAATCTCGGCTCGCCTGCCAATGCGTACCGAACGGCGAAAAAGACCTGATTATTGAAGTCCCCGAATGGAACAAAAATCTCGTCAAAGAAAGCCACTAAGACCAGTTTCTTACCCGCAACAAGTCCTCTCTTAAAAGCCTGAGATAGTCGGGCCAAAAGCTTTGTTCTACGACACAACACCATTACAAGATGTCTGTGGAAATTGCATTTGGCCCAATTTCCTTTACTGAGTTTTCCACTCTAACCTGCTTTCCCTCTCAAACCAACAACCATGTCAGTAAGATTGTTGCCTTTTGGTCAAAAATGATAGGCAGTTTTTTCACTACCAAAATTTTGGGGCTCTTTTGATACAAGGGTGTATCTGTTTATCACAGAAAATAGGAATGATGAACGAGGTCATATCTAAAAAATTATTTGTTATCAATAAGATATGGACAAATAATTATATGGCTTAACTTTTGCTTAATTATCACATTTCGTAATTGCTTTCGTTGAAAAGCCAACTAAGTCAGGCCTCTGAAATGCGAGTCTCTATGATTCTGATTTGTGCATGGTGCCAGCAAGAAGATAAACGTGAAATATTGGCTCCAGAAAACGGGTGTGCCTCAGAACAACAGTCACACGGAATCTGTGAGCCTCATGCCGCGCTCCTCCGCCAGACGTATCAACCCGCAACTGGTCATCGCCTCTTAAGGTTGTCCATTCGTCAAAAATTCCTTCTCTCCTCCCTACGGTCAATCAAGTCATTTATGAACGCAGCGAATCTTTTTTGAGAATTCACCTGAGTTCAGGTGTTGAGAATTTTATGCAAGAAAGACATTCCCCACACGCAAAGCTTCCATGGGTCTGTTGAAAAAAGCCGCGAACAGCTTCCTGAAGAAATATGGCCCTTGATCTCTTCATTATTCAACACTCTCTCTATCAAAGGAATCGTAACAAACCGTACCCATAGTCTTTTGCGGGGCCACCGGCTATGTAAACGTGACGGATATCTACAGAATCATCCTTCGTTCCTTTTTATTGCCCCATCCAAATTTTTCTGGTACCTTGTGAAAGAATTGCTCACCACAGCACGCACCATCTTTTCTCGACTTTACCTAACAGGACTCACTTATGGCATGGGAACCTAAAGATCCGTGGGGCGGCAGCGGGCAAGATCCACTTGATGAGGCGTTGCGCAAAGCCCAAGATCAAATCAAAAATCTCGTTCCAGGAAAAGGTTTTAAATCTGTTGTCTATATCGTGATTGCCGTTCTAGCCCTTTGGCAATCGGTCTTTATCGTTGCCCCGGACGAACAAGGACTCGTGAAACGATTTGGGGACATTGTCCGAGTTGTCGAACCCGGCCCTCACTTTAAAATTCCTTTTGCCGAAACGGTTGACACCCCGAAAGTTGAAAAACTGCATCGAGTGGAAGTCGGATTCCGAACCGATCGAGGCCGCACAAGATTTGTGCCACGCGAGGCACTGATGCTGACAGGAGATATGAATATTATCTCTCTCGAATTTATTGTCCAATATAAAATTAATGAAGCAAAAAACTATCTCTATCAAGTCGCGAATGTAGAAAACACGATTCATAATGCCGCTGAAGCCGCCATGCGGGAAGTCATCGGCAAAAGTAAAATCGACGAGGCCTTGACAGTCGGAAAAGCCGAGATTCAGCAAAATGCCCAGATCTTGCTTCAGGGCATCCTTGATCAATACAAAGCTGGCGTGCAAATCCAGACAATTCAGTTACAAGATGTGAATCCTCCAGAAGCCGTGGCTGCTGCGTTTAAAGATGTCGCCAGCGCCAAAGAAGATCGGGAAAAACTCATTAATCAAGCGCATGGGTTCCGCAACGATCTTATTCCCAGGGCCAAAGGGGAAGCGGCTCAGGCCATCAATCAAGCCAAAGCCTATGCCCAATCCCGCATTAACCGTTCAGAGGGGGAAGCCAATCACTTCCTGCAAACCTTAAAAGAATACAAACAAGGAAAAGACGTGATTAGTAAACGCGTATATATTGAAACGATGGAAAAAGTCCTCTCTAAAACCGAAAAAATTATTCTGGATACCAATGCGGCAAAAAGCATATTGCCCTACCTTCCCTTAGACCGGCTCGGGAAATCCCGTGGAGGGAGCGCACAATGAAAAGCAATCTCATCTTTGGAATTATTTTCGTGTTAGGGCTTCTGATTACGTTGGGGCTTTCCCCTTTTTTCATCGTGGATTTAACAGAATCAGCCATCGTCGTGGCCTTAGGTAAACCCGTTCGGACGATCACCGAGCCGGGCCTCAAGTTCAAAATCCCCTTCTACCATCAAGTCACATTCTTTGATAAACGGTATTTGGATTATGACGCCCCTGCCAGAGATGTTATTACCAGTGACAAGAAATCTATGGTCATCGACAATTTCGCCAAATGGCGAATTGTGGATCCTCTGAAAGTCTATCAGGCCTTTCAAACGCAACGCGGCGCCCTTCAACGGTTAGACGATATTGTCTATTCAGAACTTCGAGTGGAACTGGGACGGCATGAATTGGCGGAAATTGTCTCAGCGAACAGGGCATTAATCATGAAACTCGTTTCTGACCGTTCTAATGAGAAGGCTTCTGCTTATGGGTTAGAGGTCTTAGACGTGCGCATTAAACGCGCGGACCTTCCGGAACAAAATGAAAAAGCCATTTTTGCCCGGATGCAGGCGGAACGGGAACGGCAAGCGAAACAATACCGGGCAGAAGGTGAAGAGGAAGCTCAGAAAATTCGCTCTGAAGCTGAAAAAGACAAAGAGATTATTTTGGCGGAAGCTTATAAAACCTCTCAAGAACTTCGAGGGGAAGGGGAAGCAAAAGCGTATAAAATCTATGCCGGGGCATACAAGCAAGATCCGCAGTTTTTTGAATTTGTGCGATCCATGGAAGCTTATCGAAAAACCTTCACTAGCGATACGACGATGGTCCTCACCCCAGACTCAGAATTTCTCAAATTCCTCAAGAAACGATAGACGAAAATCTTCGTCCTCTTTTGATCCATCCTTGTCGTTCACCGTTTATTAGCGCATGGCGAACCCAGAACATGTTCAGCTATTGATCGACGGAGGCGTTGCCGAATGGAATAAATTTCGTCGTAACTCTCAATCACCACAGCCAGACCTGAGTGGAGCTGATCTTTCTGGTTATGACTTTACAGGCCTTGATCTAAGCCATGCCAATCTAGAGGGAACCGACCTCTCCGATGCCTATCTCTTTCGCGCCAATCTCACGGAAGCCAACCTGACGAAAGCGAACCTCACAGAAGCCGATATATTGGAAGCCAATTTCATCAAAGCCAATCTTTCTCATGCCATCATGGTGCACGTGGATCTCTCCGCTACAGGCTTAATTGCCTGTAACCTCGAAGATGCCAATCTTGAAAAATCTAATCTCACACGCGCTTCGCTTCCATGGGCCAATCTCACCGAAGCCAATCTTTCACAAACCAACCTGCATCTGACCGATTTACGTGAGGCGAAGTTAACTCGAGCCAACCTCCACACTGCCTCTCTTCAAGATACGTCTATCACCGGAGCCATTCTCGAAGAAGCCAACCTTCTTGGCGTAACCAACGTGTCCATTGATCTCCTCGCCAAAGCCAAGACCTTCTACCACGCCCAACTCGATCAGGACCTCAAAGGCCAACTTCTCCAGAACCACCCCCACCTCTTTGAACAACCCAATTAGTACGTCTGTTAGTGAGTATATGTTCCTTGGCTTTCCAGTAGTTAATTGTGTAATAGGCCTTATGGGTCTGTTGATCGTCAACGACTTCCTGGCGAAATATGGCCTTTGATATCTTCATGATTCAACACTCCCCTTATCTTATTTTCAGACCGATCTACACCTAGTCTGCTCCCTCGTTAAAAACCTGAGCTGCAACACGAGAGCCTTTGACTATTCGTTCCATTGTCAAACTCGATTAGTCCTCATCCCACCTACAATTGATAAAAGACGGGTTCCCCCTAGAAAAATATGAATAGACCTGCTATGTAATTCTTATTACATTCGAAGCTTTATCAATTTTGTCTCATTCCTTGCAGCAAGACCTCAGTCGATGCGGATCAGCCCTTACCCTCCAACCTCTACCCAACGACTCTTTTTTCTAGGAGGATTTAGGTTCGGAGTCCAGACCTTTTTTCTCGTCTCGTTGACTTATCTTCTTGGATGGGGAGAGCCCCGTCTTCTCTTTGCTCAGCTTCCCCCAGTTATTGATCCAACTGGGCGTTCAGGGGAACCTCCAACTCTGGAAGACCAAAAACCCGAACTTACGCCGCCGACCGAATTCATCTTGCCTCCTGTTGAGACACTTCCCGAACTACAACCAGACCGAGTGCCACAGCTTCGAACCATGATCCGGACCATCCGTGTGGAGGGCAGCACGGTTTTTAAACCAGAAGAACTTAGGAAAGTAACAGCCAAGTACGAAAATCAAGAGCTTTCAACCGATGATCTTGAAGCCCTCCGTAAAGAGCTTACCCTGTTATATATCAATAACGGGTACGTCAATTCAGGCGCAATTATCCCAGACCAATCCATTCAGAATGGCGAAATCACCTATCAGGTTATTGAAGGCAAACTGACAGATATTCAGATTGACGGAACCAACTATTTTCTTCCTTTTTATTTCGAACAGCGCATTGCCCCAAGTACGGGTCCACCTCTCAATATTCGACCTCTTAAGGAACGTCTACAAATCCTCTTACAGGATCGACGGATACAGCGGTTAAATTCTGAATTAAAACCTGGACTCAAACCTGGAGAAGCTACTTTAGACGTGCGGGTAGAAGAGTCCTCACCCTTCCGAATCTGGGCGGAATTTAATAACTTTCAATCCCCCACAGTCGGTGCCGAACGCGGATTAGCCACCATTGCGGCAGATAATCCATTGGCCATTGGAGACCTTTTTCAATTGACCTATGGCCAGTCAAAAGGCGTCGATCCCTTACTGGATGTCAGATATTCCGTCCCATTGACTCCATGGGATACGACCCTAGAATTGCAATACCGGAAGAACGATTTCAATGTTGTCTCTTCAGCATTTAGACAATTAGACATCGACAGCAATTCCCAGATTTTCAAAGTGTCGTTGCGGCAGCCGTTGTATCGAACATTGACAGACGAGATTGCCATCTCCATCATCGGCGAACATCTTCAAAATCAGAATTTTATTGGTGGGACAGGATTCTCGTTTACCCCAGGAACAACAAGTAAAGGCAAGGCCAAAGTTTCAGCAATACGATTTGCTCAAGAATGGATCCATCGGCAACCCAACCAAGTGCTGGCATTCTTTTCACGATTCAGTGTAGGGATTGATGTGCTGAATGCCACTAATAATAGGATAGCCGAAGATGATCCAGATGCTCATTTTTTCGCCTGGTTAGGACAAGCCCAATGGGCACAGCGCTTAGATTTACTCGATATGCAACTCATCAGTAATTTGGCCTCCCAAATTGCTAATGACAGCCTTTTCCCTCTTGAGCAATTTGCCGTGGGCGGTCGCTACAGCGTCCGAGGGTACAGAGAGAACCAGCTTGTACGAGACAATGCCTTTCTCTTTTCCTTAGAATCTCGCATTCCGGTCCTGCCAGCAATCATCGGACCTCGAGTCAGCGTACATTTTGCCCCGTTCATTGATGTCGGTCGTTCATGGAATGCTCAGATCTCCACCCCAAGTCCCAAAACATTAGCCAGTATTGGAGCTGGCCTTCGCTTAGGATTCTTTGATCGTGCCTTTGCCAACGTCTATTGGGGTCAACAACTCAATCATGTCAGCGAGACCCCGCCAGGTGGCAATCTTCAAGACCATGGGGTCCATGTCCAGTTCATCTTAAACATTTTGTAACACGAAACCCGCATACTCCTTCCTCGACATCCTACAAAAGAAGACAGAGAAGAGTCTCGGTGTTACGGACTCTCTGAAACTCATCATTAGGGGATTGTTGAATAATTCAATTTCAAATCCCGAAGATGCTCTCAGAGGGTAAGCGCCTTCAATCCGACGGGCCTGTTCAAAACAGTCCGTCCGGCAAGGCCGCAGCCCTTTTTGCGCGCGGAGCGTACACCCCCTACGTGAGCACGAAAAAATGGCGAGAACGCCGCTGGCGGCTTTTTCAACAGGTCCATTAAAAAGATGAAGAAGGCGAGGCTACCTGAATGCGTTGCCCCTTAGAGAGAAATTTGGTGAACTCAAGCGCCGGAGTCAGATCCTGATCGGCAATCAGTCGTAAACGAGCGAGACATCCTCGTTGCGTCTGTCGGATAGCCAAATTCGAAAAAACATGCCGTGCGCGGAGATTATCTTCCTGACACGCTTCGCTTCCTATTCGACAGATAAGCGGATCTTGGCCATAATTCAGGATAGACATTTGCTGGGGCTGAATCCCTAACAGCAGCAAATACTGAGAAAGGGTCATGAGATGAAAGTTCGCCCTTGCCAGATTATAGGCTGAGGTGCCGCGGGGATCGCAATGTCCTTCGACCCGCAATTGCCATTCCGGTTCTTGCTGCAAGAATTCGATTGTTTGAAGAAGTAATCCTTTCAATCTGTCATGAATAACTTGTCGATGTTCATCGAAATACACATCAGCCAACACTGGCCCATCTAACGCTTTTTGAGGCTGAGCTTGCCTTTCGTTGGCCCCTGGAACACCTGAGGTTTTAAACCTCAGAAGGCTGAAGGCTTCTTGAAGGTTTTCTAATTGAAGGAGAAAGGAGGAGGCCGGGGTATCACTTGGATGAGAAAGAGAAAGACCTGCGGCTACCACACACTCGCCGCCGATCAGAGTTAAGCTCAAGAAGCAGCCTAGTGAAACGTTCAACGAAAATCGACGCATCCGAATACACAAAGAAAATCGAGTTCAGGGAAGATTCAAAAGGGTTGAAGGCGCCAAACCGCACATCCACCCTTCTGTAACCCGTATCGGATGGCCATGAAGAAACTTTATGCATGGAAGTCAAAGGGAAAAATTGGAAACATGATTGAGTGAATATGGATTCCACTAGGCGCAACTACCGGTCTAGGCCACTGAAGTTGAAAGAGAAAATCAGGAGAGAACAATCGTGGGAGGGAAAAATTAGAAAAAGAAGCCTGTCCCCACTTTTGACTGTGGAGACAGGCTAGGTAACTGAGGGTGCACAGAAAAGAGAGAAATTTCAGATCTATCTGATCTGGAAATGCCTGACCAACGACCAGACTACTAGTCGCCGGGACGATTCCATTCTCCGACTTTCACCGCCCGAAAGCTAAAGATTCAGTCCTTCTACGAAAAAGACAACTGTTCCTTCTCGCTCCCTCCAGCCACGGTTACAATCCACGTTGCCGATCAGTTTGAGCAACAGTATAGAGTTCAACTTGTTCAAGTAAGGTCGCACGAATATCATGCAGCTCCGATCGAGTCGGATTTTCTTGAATGCTCTGAGAAATCGTAGCCATGGCGTCGTACCAAAATCCTGCCTTGGCAAATAGTTTGGTCGCATCGAGCGGATTCGCCTGCCTGACGTTTTCAGCCATCCCCTCTGGCAATCGATCCATTTCCAAGGTGCCGCCAGCAACAATATCTTGGGAGCGTTGAGCAGAATCAGGAATTAACGAGACAAACCATTGATAGGTTTTTCCTGTTTCAAACTTTAGGTCATACTCGGTTAAGGAAAGAATCTGAACGCCTGGTTCTAGAGGAGACGGCAACGGCACCTCAAGAAGAGGCTCTACTCCATCTCCTTCAACCACCGTAAATTCCAATGGGTACGACGTGGTTTTGGAAAGATACCAGACTAACTGGGGCTGTTCTTCAGACGTCATCGCCACATGATCCGGAACGAGCGCATACAGAACAGGCACCTCGGACGGTCCCCGCGTTCCTCCACCGACCCGCCCCCCTGGCGCACCACGAGACGGCGGCTGATACAACGGCTCCGAAGGTTTTGAAGAAGCTACTGATTGATCATCAACGACTCGTACCAAAGCAAGTCCCTTCGGGTCTTGCTTCTCTTCAACCGTCTTTTCTGTAGACTGCGCAGATAACTCAGACGATCGCTGAGTTTGATCCTCCTCTCCTAATGCGAAAGTACTCAGCCCAACTGTCAGTCCAATCACGGCCATTCCCCAGATTGCGCATAAGATCTTCATGATCAATTCTCCTTTTTTCCTCTTAGAGAAGCTATGCCTCCTAGAGTAAAGGTCGATTTGCTGGCCTATAGAGATGAATTCCTCATACTAGCTTAACGCAAACTTTATTCCAAAAAGTAAGATGAAGCTTTATCCTGACAATTTCAAGGAAACGATATATTTTTCAATGAGTTAAAAAACCCGAGGTAAAAACAAGGTTACGTGCTCCAGAGAAAACTGTCTACATCGTGTACTGTTCGTTAATTGAAAAACTGGAGCTTTCTCAAAAACCTCCTTGTTCATGATAGTCATGAGGGATGAGAAAACTCTGCAGACATTTTGACCTTATTCATCGTTGTTCCTAGAATACAGCTCTTCATAGTCATGTTCTTTTCGAGAAAGGACAATCAGACTGATGACTAGCCAGCAATTATCAAAGTTTACATTTTCACAACTTGTCATACTCATATTGCTAGCAGGAATTCTTGGAAGCTGGAGCCTCCCAAGCTTAGTGATCGCAGAAACCCTTCAAAATGAACCCATGATCAATGGACATCAGGCCTACGAACAAGGGGACTTTAAACAAGCTGCTGAGATTTGGACAAAAGCTTCCGTCGATTTTCAGCAATCAGGTGATTCCGTTAACCATATTCAAGCCTTAATTTTTGCCTCCCGAGCACTGGCTGAGATGGGCAAAAAACATCGGGCCGAGCTTCTTTTGCAGACTGTGGTACACACCGCACAATCACAGGCTCAGCCACACTTAATGGCCCAAGCCCTAGGGCAATTGGGAGCACTACATGTGAAAGCCGGGGACGAAGAGGCCGGGCTCAAAATCCTTCAGGAAGGACTGACGATAGCCAGAGATAGTGAAAATCGCCATCTCATGGCCACTATACTGAATGACTTGGGTAACGCGCAGGCTGTGCTCAATAATTCCACCGGCGCTCTTGCCGCCTATACCGAGTCCAGCATTCTAGCTGACTCCCTCAACCTTCATTCATTGTCCATTCGGGCAATGGTGAATGCTGGCTTAATGGAAATAAAGACCGGAGCCTTCCCCAATGCCACGATTCGACTGCAACAAGCTTCAGAAAAAACCATGAGCCTTCCCGACTCACATGAGAAAGTCCAAAATTTCCTTCTCATAGGGCAAGGCTTACAAGACATCAGCCACTTGGACAACGAAAATCGAGTGAGCCTCTTCACCCAGGCCAGCGAGGCTTTGCGCGCAGGGATCCGTTCAGCGAAAGCCATAGGGGACTGGAGACAGGAATCCTACGGATGGAGTTTTCTAGCCAAAATGTACGAAGAGGAAGGGCGTCCCCAAGAAGCTTTCAAACTCACGCAATTAGCCATCCGCACGAGTCAACAGGGAAATATCCCTGAAGCGCTCTACCAGTGGGAATGGCAAGCGGGACGGCACCTTAAACAGCTCGGCCAGCTCGATGAGGCGATCCTGGCCTACCAACGCGCGATCGACACGCTTCAGCCCATTCGGCATGAGATCGTCTCGACTCTTCCCAAGCACCCAGAGGCCTTTAGAGAAAACGTTGGAGCACTCTTTTTTGAAATGGCCGACGCCTTACTGGAACAGACCGACCAATTACCAGACGGTCACAAACGGGAGAAACTTCTCTACCAAACCCGGGACACGCTCGAGACATTCAAGGCCGCTGAGTTGCAAGACTACTTCAAAGACGATTGCGTGGAGGTGAATCAGGCCCGCATTCAGCCTATTGATCGCATTGCCCCCAACACAGCCATCATCTATCCCATCGTGTTTCAAGATCGCACAGACATCCTTGTCAGCCTGGCGGGAACCATCAAACGGATTACCGTTCCTATATCTGAAGAGGAATTCACTCAACACATCGACCGTTTTCGCACCTTGCTAGAAAAACGCACGACACACCAATACCTCCCACATGCGCAATCCTTATATAATTTGCTGATACAACCATTAGAATCATCTCTCAAAGAATTCAACATACACACGCTTGTCTTTGTGCCTGATGGCCCCTTGCGGACCATCCCGATGGCCGCCTTGCACAATGGCGATCAATTTCTCATTCAACAATACGCCGTAGCGACGACACCCGGAATTACGCTCACAGACGCACGCCGGCTGGATCGCACACAAGTCAATCCCCTCTCCCTAGGCTTATCCAAAAGTGTTCAGGGATTTTCTGCCTTGCCCAATGTCCAGAGGGAAATCCAAGAGATCCAAAATCTTTTTGGAGGTACAGCCCTGCTCAATGAAGAATTTCTCGCACCGAATATTCAACGAGAAATGAAACAGGAGAACTTTACCGTGGTCCACATCGCATCACATGGAAAGTTTGACCAAAACCCGCAAAACTCCTATGTGTTGGCCTATGATGAAAAACTCACGATGAATCAGTTAGTTGAATCCATCGGCCTCTTTCAATTCCGACAAACCCCTTTAGACTTGCTATCGTTAAGTGCATGCGAAACCGCTACAGGAGATGAACAGGCCGCATTGGGGCTCGCAGGTCTGGCTATTAAGTCTGGGGCCCGAAGCGCATTGGCGACTCTCTGGTTCATTAACGATCAAGCCTCGTCGATGCTCGTACATCATTTCTACACCCATTTAAAACAGTCCGCCTTTTCAAAAGCCCAGGCCCTCCGTGAAGCCCAAATGACACTTCTGGACCATTCAATCTATCGCCACCCCAGCTACTGGGCACCCTTTCTCCTCATCAACAATTGGCTCTAACAAAGACTCAGGGTCCAATGACCCTGACGCTGAACATATCTACCCGGTCGGTCTCCTACCCTTCGAGAGCACGCCTTCTTTAGCCTCCTCTAGCCCTAACATTTCTTAACTCCAATCTTCTATAAACCCTGCTCATCCAAAAACTACAAGCTTTTGCCGACGTAAACTAATCGGCTCTACAACATACGCTCTGACTGCTCCTAACGTAGACAGACTGACAACCTTGTTTCCATATTTTTTCACTAGTCTTATGAAAATACGAGACTCTCTAGGCGCGGAGCCAATATAACCTATTGAAAGTAAAGGACTGTAAGAATTCAGGGGTGCGCGAGCGAGAAAGGCACTAAGCTTGCTCTATTTGACCGATGAGAAACTCTTCAGGGCCACGAGTTAGTATATTAGATACCCCTTTTCAAGGGATTCCAAGTGCAACTCTCCGACATCTATCAATATATTTTTTTAGGTATTTGCTTTCTATGCTTCATCATCCTGGGCATCGCCTGGTACGTGCTTCTCAGCAATCGTAATAAAAAATAACAGCCCCATCATCAAAACACGCCATCGCCATCTCACCCCTCGTTATTGTCATCCACCATTATCCTCGCCCCCGTCGGCACGGAATTGCCCTTCGCGCTTCCACATGTTATAACATAGTAATAACACAAGGAGATGGCCATGAAAAGTTCGGTAACGAAAATAGGCAACTCGAAAGGCGTCATTATTCCTTCACACCTTTTGAAACAATGCGGGTTTACTAAGGAAGTTTCTCTGGAAATCAAAAATGATACTCTCGTCATTTCCAAAGCGAAAAAACCCAGAGAAGGATGGGCTGAAGCATTTATTGAAGCTGGAGCCAACCAAGAAAAACTCCTCATCCATGATATGAGTAATGATTTTGATCAGGACGAATGGATATGGTGAGGCAGTTCGAAGTCTATCTGGTTTCTTTAGATCCCACACAAAATTCGGAAATCAAAAAAACAAGACCGGCCTTGGTGATTTCGCCCAATGAAATGAATCACACGTTACAAACGGTTCTGGTTGCACCAATGACAACGACCCTGTGCAACTTTCCATCAAGAGTGAGAACAACCTTTCAGGGTAAGAAAGGTGATGTCGCCTTAGATCAGATGAGGGCCATTGATCGGTCACGTCTAGTCAAAAAACTTGGGAGCATTCATCCTACGGCGGCAGAAAAAACTCTAGCTGTCTTACAGGAAATGTTTTCTTAATACAGAAGCGGTAGTAAGGATAGCAAAGAGTCCACAAAATTCCATTGGTTCTTACAACTCGACCTTGCCTATTGTCAGGCACACAGTCGCTTCTACATCATCGCCCCGCGCACACTCATCGTCGCCATCTCTGCAGTTCCCCATTAAGATCGTCTTCGGGCTGTCAATGGGCATTCAACCTTTCCTATTTCTCTGCCAGGCAGACTACGTGGAGACGGATTCTCTCTTATCTTGTACATCCAAGATATAGTCAGCATAATGGTTAGAAATTCAACTATTGGAGGATTTCATATGGCCAACGTTGATCAGTACCTTTCCGTCACGCAAGCCAAGGCACAACTTCTTGATCTCGTGCGCCAGTTACCCAAACGTCAGGAGACCGTAGCCATTACACGTGATGGCGTCCCCTCTGCTGTGCTTCTCAGCATGGAACATTTTGAGGGCTTAATGGAAACCCTGGAAATCTTGAGTGATCAGAAAACTATGCGAAGACTTCGACGCTCCATGAAGGAAGCTCAAGCGCATCAGTGGATGACTGAGACATCGGCTTTCGGTTATGGAAAATCGTGAAGCCGTACCGCGTCCGTTACACACCGGAAGCAGCCCGGTATATTCGGACTTTCCATCCCCAAGTCAAACAAGATATTCGAGAGGCTATCAAAATTCTGCGAGAAACTCCCCTGCAGGGCCATCTCCTCCACCATGAACTCTCTGGCTATCGATCTTACCGAGTGCGGAGTTATCAAATCATTTATCAGTTGAATGAAAAAGACCGGACCGTAGATGTGATCTTTGTGGGCCCCCGTCGGAATGTCTATGAAGAAATCTTAGCCTTGATCCGCAACCCCTCGTCTAGAAACTAATGTGGTAGCTTCGTAATAGGGAGATGAATCCCGGATCTGTTGAAGAAACCCGACAGCGGTGTTCTCGCCATTTTTCCGTGCTCACGTCGTGCCAGTACGATCCGCGAGCAAAAATGGCTGCGGCCTTGCTGGACGACATTTTTCAACGACCCTATGGAACTGATAGTGAACAGCTTCCTGGCGAAATATGGCCCTTGATATCTTCATGATTCAACGCTCCTAATCCTCGAAAACATCAGTCCGGAATGACACAGCTTGTTTCGTAAAGAGATTCAAGTGGAACGGCTACTTTGTGTCGCACCTCCCTCGCCCTTCTAGATCTTCATTCCGAAAAGGAACAGGGGATTGGGATAATCGTAAGGGCTCATCAGAAATTTCGCAGACGGTGTCACATAGACTTTCCCTACCATCAAAGAGACCACGTTCGAAATGAACTGAAAGGGAAAAAAGAATGACCGGATCGGGATACGAGGAAAAGATTAACTCAATAATTATGGGCAAGCCGTCGTAGGCTCACCTGCATGTCCCAGCAGCAGGGGAGCAATGGATGCCGTGAGTGCTATTGAGCTTTGGAGACCGGCGGAAGCATTGGCCTCGGACGAAAGACTTAGCAAAGGACTGGCTAAGAAAACACTAGGTCTCGGGGAAAGGCTATCGGCCTTCGAATCCACAAATGTACTGAAATGCCCACCCTGTCCAGCCGCGCAACGCGCACTATAGAGCGCATTCACCGGAACAGCTTCCTCTGGCAGTGGAGCTATGGTGCCGCTCAAATTTTGAATAGGGGCTTGAATGTCAACAATGCCATCGCCGCCAAAACGAGAGGTCGCGTCAATGGTGCTAAGGGAGTCAAAAAGAATGGCTGAACTTGCCACAAAGGTGACATCCCCACCGTCTCCGACATCGGCACTCGTGTCAACCCGACTATTTTGAGCCACGATAAATTCCGGATCTATGTTAATACTTCCTGCCTCCCCCGAGCCCTCCTGAACACGGCTAGTAACCTGAGTATCTGTCAATTGAATAAGCCTTCCAGCATCGAGTTTAATATTTCCACCCACTGCATTATCAGCTTGTGTCGTCACAGTACTGTCGTCTATGAAAATAGTGCCATTGGCTTTGAGGTCTATGTTTCCGGCATTTCCTGCATCGCTTGCAACCGAAATACTTTCCGCCGTAACAGAGGTTCCATTAGTGAAAGTAAGATTTCCAGCCGAGGCAATGATATTTCCCCCAACTCCGGATCCTGTAGTACGAGTTACTAAAATTCCTTTATCGACCACCAGACGATCGTCTGCCACGATATTAATATCCCCTCCTGGTCCCCCTTCAGTGCTTGAGGCACCGATACTCGTCTGTCCAGTTGGAAATACCGGATTCGGTACCCCAGTTAGGAATATATCCTTTGCAAAAATGGAAATGTTACCTGCGGCTCCACCCCTAAACGTAAAATTATCAATTGAGGCAGTTTCGCGAAGGTCAAAAGTGCCTCGAAGAATAACCGTGATATTCCCTGCATTCCCTTCTCCTATAGCCGTGACAGCTTGGAGGTTTGCTGGGCCCCTCATCGTAAAATTATTGGCCTGAATTAGGATATCACCAGCATTTCCACTTCCAAAAAGGGCATTGGCTCCGATGAACCCACCCCCTTGAGTACGTCCAATAACTGAAATATCGTTCTCGATCATCACATTGATGTTCCCTGCCTGTCCTGTTGCTCGATCAGTAACTGTAGTCAGCAGACCTCCAAGCATTTGCAAATTATTGGCTTGTAACTGGATATTCCCAGAATTTCCGTCGCCTAAAGTCAGGCTGGAAATTCCAAATATATCACTTCCTGGTCCAGATCTATCCATGTTAAACAAAACATCATCAGCATGTACTTCTAGGTTGCCGGCATTACCAACTGCGAAAGTTGCGGTACGAAGAACACTGTTACGAATCTCCAAATTTCCACCAGCCATTACTCTGATATATCTCCCATTTCTTGAACCATTGACATCCGCCGATACCTTTGACTCATTATCTAAAACAACATTCTTAGAAACTTCAATGTCAATACCGTTCTCGGAAAACTCCGCCATGACAGCACTAGAAGATCCAGCGGCATTGGCGGAGATTTGAGAACCCTCCACCATGAGGCTACCGCCCCGAACCACAATGGTTCCCCCTGACTCACCGTCAACATTGAGCGAAGCACCACTAGTTAATTCGATCTGTCCGAGTTGTGATGCATTTACCTGAATGTTGGTCCCCCCATCCACTAAAACTTCCCCAAGAGAAGTTAGACTCACAAGATTAATGTGTCCGTCAGGACTTTTCAGGCTTCCTCCAGAAAATTCGATATCCCCACCTACTAGCGATAAGACTTCTCCTTCTCCAACGGACAACATGCTGCGATCGACCATTAGAGAGCCCGAGTTAGACTCTAGAAATCCAAAGGCTGCAATAGACGCAACGCTTAACAAGGAATCCTGCGCACTCGGGAGGGCGGCGAACTGAACCCCGTCACTAAGCTGTAAATAATCGGCCGTGGTGAAATGGGTGGCACCAGCCACATTCAATGTGGAATCCTGCCCAAACATCATCCCGGCCGGATTCATGAGGAACAGGTTGGCCTTCCCAAATCCTTCAGTTTGAATCGTCCCAAGAATGTTAGAGGGATTACCCCCAGTCACGCGGCTGAGAATATTTGACGTTGGCAAACCAGAATCATTCAAGAAGTTGGCGGTATCCTCCGTTGGAACGTTAAATTCCCCAAAACTATGGAACAGGTTGGAGCCACCTCCAGGCCTAGTCCCACCAGTGATATTATGCATGTTGCCATTTTGGTTCACCTGGGTGCCCATAGACCCATCAGGTACGATGACCATCTGAGCCCTGCCGATAGAAAAGAAAGACCAATATAAGGTTAAGAATAAAATTATCACCCTGCAAAATGTGAGAATATACTTCCCCATGATGGGTCTCACTTTTCTGAATTTATATTCAACCCTGAGGACAAATAATTACAAATACTGACTTTGCTCAGATCTGAACTCATTTTTAGTTTACAAACCATTGGTAGGTCAGCTGTGGTTACCTATTTTGCCAAAGACCATACGGTGCCCTCTTTCTTAATTTTTACCGAATCACCTATCTTAACACCTTCATAAGGCGGAGTAGGATTTACTAGTCGAATGAAGTTCCCCTCACCATCCTCCAAAGTGTATACAACTTGGGCCTTTTCAACATGGAGGATTTTAGCTTCATGGCCGTTACTACTTCTAAACTTCCCTCCCCCTCCACACGTGGGACAAAAACATGGATAAGGGCAGGCACCACCATCTTGTTGCGGTGCCGAAAAACCATCACTTACTGTAACTTCCACGAAGGGCGTTGTACAGCCGGCAAAAAAGAAAGAGAAAACCAATAATGCCATTTTTGTTTGAAAATTTCTCATAAAGTCCCCCTTTTCAATATTTAAATTAGGCATTTTTTAAAAACGTGAATAGGCATTTGACATATGATATTAAAGCATCTACACGCAAACTCTTTCGTAGGTTTTCACTCCATCCTGTTTTGTTTTAAAACTAATTAGTTTTTATCGTACATCATTGACAAACAGCACTTTCTGGCTTATTCAGCCACAAAGGCCATATATCCCAGCAGATTTTTCATAGAGTTTAATAAGTTCTTTGACAAAAGCTTGTCGGGAAGTACCTTCAGCAGAACCTTTCTTTAAGTTTTCTAACACCTCTTTAGCTTCACAACTGCCGCTTTTGGCCAAGCTGATTAATCCCCATCGAATTTCATCCCTTTCACTTTGCTTCTTAACATCCCATTCTTTTCGCTTCTGATCTTCCTGTAGTAATCTACACTGGTCCGTTGTATTCTTCTGCTTACTATGGCCTTGTGGAAGCAAAGATTCTGGTAGACACCTAATAATTTCGCGAGAAATACTTAACGTTGATGGTGGGGCTGGAGCAAGGGGATATGTCTGTCCTTGAGGGTCAGACCGACTTTGAGATTTTATGCTCGTCACACGTTCTTGCTTCCGTGTGTTTTCCAAATATCCTAGTGCTAAAAATCCAGCTTTCCTCGCTGACGGGTTAGAGTTGGTATTTTCTTTTAAAAAACTTATGATTAAACCCTTTGCATTTTCAAGCCCCAGCACACCCAGAGTAAGAACCGCCCGTGAACAAAAAGTATGCCTAGCCTTGGTTATTCTTCTTGCGGCTATGCCTGATTTTCCACAATCGGATTGAAACTGTTTTATAAGTTCCCCTACGGTTGCCTTGTCTTTAAATTTTTCCCTTATTTCAGATACAGGCGGATTTCCTCGAAACCCGTTCAAGTATTTTTCTTGAGAGAAGAATTTTTCAACAATTTTTTGAGGAGAACCATGGCTAGAGTTAGACCGTGTATATGTCTGACTCTCTTTTGGCAGAACCTTACTTACAGTCATCCCTAAGATCAAAATTATTATAAAAATTACCAACCTTGATTTTCGTCTATTCATAACTGTTCTACCATCCAATTAAAAAGTTCTTAATTTTTCAAATTGCGTCTTTTCTATGGACGGCCTCCACGCAATTTGAAACACTCTGGGCCATTTAGTTTTGTTTGTTCCTCCCACACGTAATCTGTCATGACGGCACTGGGATCCCTATTCAGTGCATTTGGTGTATGGTGCAAACCTTTGGTGTGTCCGAATTCATGAAGCCAGAGAATGCCTTGTAGCTGAGTATCTCTTGCGTAAGGGTCATTTTTGTCTTCTTCGAGGTTCCTCCTGATAGCAATAGCCTGACCCAACCATGGAAATTGGGCACACGCGACCCAAGTACCTAGGCTATTTTCACAGAAGTTTATATGTCTAACTAACTTAATCCCATCGTTTGTAGGATTAAGTCCCCATACAGCCTCTAAATCGTTCTGTGAACAAATAACTCCGTCTGCCAGACAATTGAGTGGATCATCTGAAGCATTTCCACGACTGGATTCTGAAAAACTGAAGGTGGGAGGCCAAGCGTCTCTCGCGTTGGTACTAGGAGCATTCCCCAGTTTAAATTCGATTTTACATCCGAAATCCTTGTACATGTCGGTAAATTTTTTGGCACACTGTGAATCAACATTACCTTCACCACATTTGGCTACCAATGAAGCGTAGTCTAAAATTTCCGTCGCCTCCTTACTATCAATTTTGGTGTCTTTATCTTTAAACCGACTAAGACTGATTTCCTCCTTAATCAAAGATTGTTCCGAATAGGGAAGTGCCTTTGGCGTCACTTCCCCTTTCGGAGATGTCTGAACGTTTACCTTCACACAGCCAACCATACCGATCATGGCTAAAGATAAAGAAAATAGTATTAAGCCAACCCAGTGATTAGGTTTCATTAAACTCCCTCTTTTCTTTCTCCTACCACAACAATGAAGTAAATCATTACATAGGACTAAAACCGACTTAATAGGCCATTATCTAGCCACACCGGTTATATGTAGTAATTCAATCTTGTGTTTTTAGCATTATACTTAGCATTTAATCTTGAGACCTGCCGTCAATCGGAACCAGCCGCATGAGGTATTGTTATGCGACAAGGAATGAACGGTATCAATGAGCCTTGGCATTCCTTTATCACAGGATTACTGTTTCCACGAGTTAATTGCACCCGTGCCTTGACACAACCAGTTGCACTAAGGCTGATCACGAGTAGAAGAAATAATAAGAGATAGGTGGTGTTGAACTTCATAGTGTTTCCGTTCGATTCTTTTTCTCTACAAGTGGATCATGACTCCTAGTAATAGCCAGACCATTTAGCCTGAAAGTCGGTTCCCATCAGGGATGTTCCATTTTTTCAAGGCGACCTCTAACCCTAACAAACTGGAGAAAGAGAAATGGGGGATAAACTATGATTCCGTGATGAGCAATACCAGGAATGTAAAAATAACTGATTATTAGTATTGCTGTGCTTGAACAACTTCTGTTCCCTTTTTTCTCTCACACCCTTTTTCTTTCTCTTCTTTTATAATCCGCCCTCCTTCCCAGGTTATCTTATTTGGCGGATTATTACTCCACCCATCTAACAATTGCAATTAGAGCAATTGTAATGCCGTCTTAAAGAAACCCTCACTACTTGGCCATAGCCTTTATTCAAAGGGCTCTGTTGGGCCTGAGAGTTATTGTGGGTGTGATGGGGATACTCTCAATTTGTATCTCATTAGATACGTTTTGTATCGAATTGGATACGAAAGATGAAAATTTTTCTGATTTGTGCCTACAAGCGCTTAAAACTGAAGAAAGATCTGAAGAACGAATTTAGAGGGTCACTCGTATGGATCTCCGCTAACTACCTACGGAGCTGACAAGAGTAGTTCAGGAAAATGACGAGAGGAGGAATTGCAAGAGCAGTGGCTCCGTTTGGAAATTATTGGAAAAGGTTTCTCTCTCATCACAACTATTCGGCCCTTTATAGAACGAGCCTTCGAAGGGACGGTGGAGTGTTGCAATGTTCGAGTTAAACGTTTTACGGTCATTTCAACTATGCAGGAAGGCTTGGAGTCCCGTTTTCACGGGAATGATATCTACTAGAGGGATTCGTAAACTTCGTCGCGCAATTCTTTGACGTGGATATGATAGCGATTGATTTTTTTAATGAGGCCCTGGCGGCTGATGCCCAGTTGCTCGGCTGTCCGGACTTGATTGAATTGGCAGGCCATCAAGGTATCTTTGATGATTTGCTCCTCCAGCTCACCTAAAATCTCCGGTAGGCTTTTTCGTTCCTGACCCTCACTCGCTGCAGGGCCCTTCGCCAAACGTTTTTTGATAGCCGGATCAAGAGCCTCTTCGCTGATGCTGGCCGCCCGTACCATGACTGCTAAGCGCTTCATTTCATTACTAAGCTGGCGCATATTACCAGGCCAATCATACTCCGCAAGACGGCGCATCGCTTCAGACGTCAGTTTTTTGGGAGGTTTGCCCATGTCCTTACAATGTTGATCCAGAAAAAAGTTGGCCAGCAGAGGAATATCAGTCGGAATCTCTCGTAAG
Source organism: Nitrospirales bacterium (assembly GCA_965223295.1). GTDB lineage: Bacteria > Nitrospirota > Nitrospiria > Nitrospirales > UBA8639 > Nitrospira_E. Next base: position 838,592 of record CBDCWC010000003.1, read on the forward strand.
GCTGGTGTCTGAATATGGACGACTTTTAGTCGAAAGTAGAGATCTTCGCGAAAGGTTCCCTGTTTGATGGCTGCTTCTAGATTCGCATTGGTTGCCGCAACCACACGAATGCTAATAGGAATGGGCCTTCGTTCCCCTACCGGCTCGACCACCCGTTCTTGCAACACCCGCAACACCTTGGCTTGTGCTTTGAGGCCTAAGTCTCCGATTTCATCCAGAAACAAGGTGCCTTTGTGCGCTTGCTCAAATTTCCCTATTCGCGCTTCCACTCCTGTAGCGGTGCCTCGGCCAATCCCAAACAATTCACTTTCGATAAGATTTTCTGGCAAGGCTGCACAGTTAATAGCCACGAACGGGTTACGGGCTCTCGGACTCGAATAATGTATGGCCTTGGCCACCAATTCCTTGCCGGTTCCATTTTCTCCGGTAATCAGGACATCGACCGAACTATCATGGATTTGATCGATCACGCGGACGACCCGCTGGATGGGGAGGCTGTTCCCCATGAGGTTTTGTGTGGAGAACCGCCCTTCGACTTCTTTCCACAACTGGGCATTTTCCTTTTCTAATTGTGCTCGCTCCTGTTCCAGTTGCTTCATTTGCTGCCGTTTCTGCAAAGGCATGGCGATTTCATCTACAAAGGCTTGGGCATTACGTTCATCCTTGGGCGAAAAGGTGCGGCCCTTTTTATTGACGGCCTCGAACACACCAAAGATTTCTCCTGTAGGCAATTGTAGAGGAAGCGCCAACAATGTCCGAGTGCGCCGTTTGGTGTGCAAATCAATCCCTGAGAAAAACCGGTCATCTGATTGTACATCATGGATGTTGAGAGTTTTTCCAGATGAGACGCAATGCCCCGCAATACCTAATCGAGCGTCCAGTCGCAACACCTTCCCATCCTCCTGTAGAGGAAACCATAACTCTTGTCGGGCCTGATCTAAGAGAAAAACGCTGGCCATTTCGGCGTCTAACCGCCGACACGCTTCGTCCCGTATGAGCTTGAAAAAGACTCGACAGCTGGGTTCTTCGTTGAGACGCATGATAAATGGGCTGATAGAGGGTCTGGATTCTGATGAACGCTCTACTGTTTGAGATCTAGTGGGCATAGGACTTTGTCATCTCTTTGTTATGACGAACCATGTATTGCTTAGAACTGAAAATTTGCCTTTTAGCATCTACTAGATTTTTTCAATGATGACGTCAACGACATGACCAGTAGTCAGTTACTCAAATTATAGAAGCACATATTATGCCACAAAACAGTTTCTTATTTTGCCAATTCTTACGGATAACTTCCACCATAGACAAAAAAATCTTCATTTCATACATTTCTCGCCTGCTGTTGAGTACAGTCGATAGACCGGAAGGTTAGTAGTTTTACCTCTCAACAGGATCGGGCCCATTTCTGTGAGTTGCCATGGATGCGATCCAAGGCATTGCTTTGTGGTTTCACCGATGAGAATACGACATACCTTGTTGGAATCTTCCGTTTTCCAGGCATCTTTGTCCAGATTTTCTAAACGAGCAGCAACATTCACCGAATCGCCTATGGTGGTAAATTTCAGGCGTTCTTCACTCCCTAAGCTCCCCACCATGACTGGTCCGGTACTAATTCCCACTCGCATCCTTATCAACCCTAAACCCTGTTGTTGCCAGATCTGATTGAGCCGAATCATTTCTTGTTCCATTGCCAAACTACATTGCACCGCCTGTCTGGCATGATAGTTAATCTGTTCATCTGTTTGGTCCTTGGACAACACTCCGAAACCGGCTTTAATCATATCCCCATAATAGTCATCAATTAAACCCCCATGGGCGACAATAATCTTCACCATCATATCCAGGTATATATTAAGCCATTCCCATAACTCATGAGAAGGCATCTGTTCCGCCACAGTGGTAAATCCCTCCAAGTCTGTAAACATCGTTGATACTACCAGTGTGTGTGGGCGCCATCGTCCCTCTTCCAAAAATTGTGCACGTTGTTTCCAAACAGCGGCAGCCACCTGAGGGGAAACATGCCGTGAAAATAATACCATGAGCGCTCGACGATCTTTTTGCTCTCGATTGGAAATCAAGGCTGTAATAACCATGCCATTCACGACCCATCCTAAAGCAGGCGGGACCCACGGAATCCACCAGTGATAGCTCATCGCTACTGCCACGATACTCCCCAGCACCAGTAATCCCAACAGAACTGCTACCGAAAACCGCCAGGCACCCCGCACCCAGACCCCGACAATGACACCCCCCAACACCCACAGACCAATCCATCCAGCTTCCTGCCATTCGGTGAGCGTGGCAATAGAGACCACGCCTGTCCGCACATCACGAATGAGTTGCCACACAATATGGCCATGCAGTTCAGCACCAGAAATGTGTGGGCAACGCATAAGTCGGTCGCATTGTGAGGTGTAGAAGTAATCTTTGACGCCTTCAGATACGACTCCTAGAATGATAATGTGATCGTGGATGAATTCTGGTTGTACCTTTCCTTCTAACACGGTTTGCAATGAAAAAGTGGGGAACGTATGGGCTCCGCGATCCAAGTTCAATAAGAACTGATAGCCTCGGGCATCGGCTTGCGCATAACTCCCATCTTGCGATTCGAAGGGCTGAAAGACTGCCTGCCCCAGCTTCAGCCAAAGAGGGTTGTGTTCGGCAGGTTTTGGCATCACGCCATCATGTTCAAGGTATTTCAACGCAAGCAGAAAGGACAACGAGCGAGAGGAAGTTGTTCCGTCATCTAAAAATAGTAACCCACGCCTGACAATGCCATCTGGATCCACGACCATATCACTAAAACCCAGCCGCTCCGTGTCGTGCAAGATAGCCGGCCCAGGAATCCCACCTTGCTCCGGCTTACCAAATTTCTTGACTATCAGAATTTCAGGATACTGCGAGAGAACCTGATTCAACACAGACCGACCCGGTGGAACTTCTAAATCGCGATAGATGTCGACACCGATTACTCGCGGGCCATGCTCATGAATTTGAGTGAGTGCCTTGGCAAGAATTTCATCCGAGATAGGCCAATGGCCTATTCGACGAATATCTTGATCCGTTATTGTCACCAGCGTAATGGGTGGCTTTTCGCGAATTTGGTGAGGACGAAGTCGCAAAGACCAGTCGTAGGCTTGAAGTTCCAAACTTTCCAGAAGACCTTGGCCTCGCAGACCCATGAGGCCCAGAAAGACTAGAACAGAAATAAGGCCTATCTGAAATGCTTGAGAACGAAAAAAAGGATGGTCCACAGGTATCCCCTTAACACTTCCACTGAAAGAGAAGAGGAAGAAACGGGGATAAATCTTTTGTTATCTTACGATCAACAGTGAGACGGTTTTTCAATTTTGAGACAAGAAGAGGGAACAACCTGTTCAAACCTCAAGACAGAATTTCAGGAAGAGACCTTTTCCAATGGCAGATCAGCTGACCCCTCCATTGGCAAATGGATATGAAAAATAGCTCCAACATTCAGTTCACTTTCGACCGCAATGACCCCCGAATGGGCTTCGATCACATCCTTCACAATTTTCGTTCCTAACCCCGTTCCACCCCGCTTTCGACTTCTCACCCTTGAGGTAAATATCGTGTCTCGAATTTCAGCTGGCATTCCACGTCCGGTATCGCTGACGGACACATGAACCGTCTTTCCTGAGGATTCTATTTCCCCGTTAATCGTAATTGAGCCGCCTGGCGAAACTTCGGCAATCGCGTTATTGACCAAATTATAAAATGCATTGAACAACCGCGATTCATCAGCATAGATCTCTGGTAATTCCGAAATTCCCTCATGCAGAAGGGTGATATCCTTGCCCTGAGCGACCAGCATCAACGTATCAAAAACCGAAGCCACAACATGCTGAAGCTTACAAGGAGCAAACTGTGGTGGACTCGTCAATCCCTTTACGCAATCTGCGATTTCTTTGACTCGCTCTTGAATCCGTTTGGTGTTGTTCGCCACCATCCCAATGACCTCTAGGCATGTCTGATGAGTAGCCTGGCCTTTGTTCGGATCAAACGTTGGAAGATCGGCAAAGACTTCATTGAGCTCATCTTTCAGAAGCGACGTCCCACATAACACCGGCATCAGCATATTTTTCACATCATGGCCAATGTTTCCGAGTATTCGTGCAACCTCTGCTAACTTCGCTTCCTGAAATAACCTTGCCTGTTCAATGGAAAGCGCAGTGAAGGCGCCTATGATGGTGAGAATGGCAACATCGTCATGATTTAACTGGCCATCCCGTTTGTTCATCACCTCCAAGACGCCAATTGAATGTCCCTCCCAACGTTTGAGGGGAACGGCTATCATGTCCTGAGTATGAAATCCCGTGAGGTGATCGATTTCGGGGAAATGGCGACGATCTGCTTTAGCATCCTTGCTGACAATTGGCATTTCTGTAGCAAAGACCGTCCCAGCAATGCCATGAGTCCAAGGAAATGCTGTGCCGATTTTAGGTGTTCGATCTCCAATGACATGCGAAAATACTAATTCTTTGGTTTCTGAATTGGCCAACAACACACACCCGGCTTGGCAATTGAGGACATCTAAAGCAATCTTTAACCCTTGTTCGACCAAATCTTCGACACTCAGGTGTTGAAAAAGTGCTTCACTAATTTTGCGAGCCGCTTCAAGCTCCCGTTCTTTGCGACTCAATTGGGTGGAAGGATTCATGTCTCACTCACATATTAGAATCAATCTCCATCATGCTTGTATCGTTGGTAAGCCCCTTATGATGATGGAGACTAAAAATGTTAGCAAATAGTTACAATAAAATCCTCCAACAACTTTTATTTGATCATACGACAGACAAAAAATAATTTCATGAAAATTCTATGTCTTGGCCTTCCTCCAAAACGGTCACTCTTTCAATTTCAAGGGCAGCAATTTCTTCTATAATTTGGGCTCGTACCGTAGGTTTCATGTGGTAGACAAAAACCGGCAGATCGGGTTTTCCAATTTTTCTGTATTCCTGGGCAAGCAGTTTTGGGGTAAGATGCTTACTTTGAATGGCAATATCCATCATGGCATCCGGAAAAGAAACTTCAATGAAAATGCCCTGAAGATTAGACGTATGGGCTGCGACCTGCCAGATTTCTTCTGTAAGATGGGTATCCCCACTATAAATCCAAGCAGCGGTGTCATCACGAATGACATAGCCAACAGTTTCTACGGTGTGATTGACCTGCACCGGAGTCACACGGATACCACCTGGCACCGAGATCTCTTTTTGGGCTTCCAACTCTCGAGCATGCAAAATGGCATGACGCGAACCTTGACGATGGAAAAATTTTGGAAAGACCAAATCATTAAAAACATGCTTTCGCAACCCGTGAATCACTGAGGGCAAACCTGCTACAACTACTTGATGATCTACCAAGTCCGAAAGATTATCCGCCAACTGTGGGATTCCCTTAATATGATCGTGGTGAAGGTGGGAAAGGAGAATATGTTTTACCCGTCGCTGTTCCTCGAAGGTAAGACAAGAGGCTAGGGTTCCAGCATCCACCATGACCTCTCCATTGACAAGAAATCCCACACTCCGGCAAAGCATTGAGCCAGTCGGTCCCTTCACGCACAAGTCAGACCCATGCGATCCAAGGACTCTGATTTTCACGAACTTTGGCTTTCAAGTAATAATATTTGTTTACTCTTAATCATGGAACTTCGCCTTATACTTCTAAAGGTTCGCTACCAAACTTGACTGGCCATCAAACAAGACAACAGCAACTCTAAATTGTTGAGTAGGATACATAGAGCAACATTCTCATAAAAACGCCCATGTCTCGGAATTGATAAGCTCATTGCTTCTTCGGGGTTATACAAAAATATTGTTTCAACACCACTTGATGAATCTTTCAAAAAACATCATGCAAAAAAAACTGAATAAATACAACTTAGACCATCCCTCAGGTTTTCTCTCAACATCAATCTAGGGTCTGTTGAAAAAAGCCGCCAGCGGCGTTCTCGCCATTTTCCCGTGCTCACATACTGCCAGTATGCTCCGCGCGAAAAAATGGCTGTGGCTTTGCTGGACGGACTGTTTTGAACCGACTCGACGCTGCTGATCACCAAGAGCTTCCTGGCGAAATATGGCCATTGATATCATCATTATTCAACAGTCCCATCTACTGTACATTTCGCTGAAAATAATAAAAAAGCCTCCTGTCTCATGAGACAGGAGGCTCTTAAGAGATATTGGCTCCCCGGGCAGGACTCGAACCTGCGACCATTCGGTTAACAGCCGAACGCTCTACCAACTGAGCTACCGAGGAACAAAGTGTTTATATAAATAAATGGTTCGTGTTTTTGATGATTCTAGCCCGACTGTCGATTTTCTTCAAGAACAAAGAAAAGGTTTTTGATTCTTTTTTAGGTACTAAAATTGAAAATCGGCCGAATCTTCTTCCCCTTCATCTGCTTCTGAGGCCCCTCCTTCTGAGAGGTTCACGTAATGCCGCGCCCATGATAAGTAGATATTGGCACTGTCTTTCATGGCATCAGCGCCGTTTAGAAGCTTACTGACAACCTCAGGATCTCCACCGCCCATTTCCATTTCTCGAGCCTTAACCTCAAGCGAAGCATGGAAATTCGTCATGTGATCAGTGAGAGTATCCATTTGCTTACGGAGATCATCATTCATGAGTGCGCCCCTTTGATAAAAAGTATGCAAGGTCCATTATTTGAGATAAGCACGACATGCGCAACAATAAAAAAAGCCCTGCGATCTACCTCTATTAAGAGACATATCGCAGGGCTTTTCAAACAAAACCGTTTATCCTTGATAGGCTTGCCCTAGCTCCGCAGATTCTCCAGCCTGATCCAATAACGTCCCATCAGAATTCACGGCAACCATATCAATAGCCTGATGTTTGGCCGCATCACAGACCACCTTACACAATTCACATCCCTTGCACCGATCAATGGCGACTTCCGCCACCATCTTGTCTGAATTCAGATCCAGACAGTTCGCTTCCGGACAATACATGATGCAGAGTCGGCAGCCTTTTTTCGCAACACATTTGTCATCCGTCACTTGAGCAACATTATACATCTATCTTTGTTCCTTTATCTTTGGTCCTTCGCTGAAAACCACTGTTTACGCCGCAGCGGTTTCTCCAACCATCACTTCGACGTTGTTTTTCTCCGCCCATTCAGCTCCCATTTCATAGGCTCGTTTCACAGTCTCCAAATTCTTTTTTAATAACATTTCTTTCTTAGCAAATTTTTTCTTAATGGCTTCATCTAACGTTGCGGTTCCACCAGAAGCCACAAATTTTTTCCCAAATCGTTCTTGCAAGGCTAAATCTAAGCCATTCATTGAGACACACTTGGTAATCCCAGACACCGAACCAATCATGGTCATGTTGGTTGCCAACTCAGTTCCTGCGATGTCCATAGCAATGTTTGTCCCAGGAATATTAAAGACCGACACATTCATATCTTTGAGGTGCTTCACATCTTCATCCGCCAACAGAGGCATGTCGGTATTGATAATCACCAAACCACCCTCTTTGATACCTGAGTAAAAAGGCATGGTATAGCTCTTCCCCATCGTGATCACTTGAGGATGGAACACTTGAATGACATCGGGAAATACCAGTTCCCCACGATCGTAGATTTTTCTCAATCCGATTCGGCAATAGCTTTCGGCCGGTGCCATGCGCTTTTCAGCACCAAAGAATGGATTGGAAATAGCAAATTTACCATCTTTTGAAGCCGCCATAGCCATGACATGGGCGGCAGTCACCGCACCCTGTCCGCCAAGACCAGACATTCGTATGTTGATTCGACGTAATATCATAATATTGTTCCTCTCACATATCCGGTTGCTTAAGCGTTTTGCGCAGCCAATTGCCTTTTCGCCTCGGCTTTTCGTTCTTTTTCTTTGGCCGCTAATTCTGCTAACAACTCTTTTGCTGGCTCACTGACAAATTCTTTGTACGCAAACCGTTCAGAAGGCTTTTCAGAGTCCCGCATTTCCTGCAACCCTTCCATACTATTCTTCCCAATTTCCAAAATACAGGGAGTGTAGAGTTGAAGGTAAGTTGGGCCAATTTCCCGCGCGACATGAATTGCATTCTTAATGACTTTTTCCACAAGGTTTGGCTTACTCACAGTACAATTCACGACATAGTGACATCCCGATTCACGTGCAATTTCTGGAAGTCGAACTTTTTCAAATGACTTCCCAACAGGAGCCATTTTTGCGACAAATCCTTTTTGCATGAGCCCACTTTCCTGCCCCCCAGTATTGGCATACAACTCATTGTCAAAACAAATCGTCGTAAACTTCTCTTGCCTGAACCAAGCTTGAAGTGTCATGTCCAATCCGATATCCACCGTGGCCCCATCTCCAGCCAACACCACCACATCCTTCGTCCGGTCAGGAAAACGCACACTCAACGCTCGCTTCAACCCCGAGGCAATGGCATTCTGGTTGCCAAACAAGGAATGAATGTTATGAACGGCTACATGGGGAAACACTAAACTGGTACAGCCTGTAGAACCAACCATGACTGTATCTTCAGGGTTAGGGAGCGACGCTAAAATATAACGAAATGCCATGGATTCAGGACAGCCTGCACACAATGAATGCTCTTCAATGAGCTCCTTGGCATTTCCGATGTCTTTCCACCCCCGTGTTTCATTACCAAACGTGGCTCGTTTGACAAGATCTTGATATTCGACAGGCATAATATCAAACATTTCTTCGGCTATTTTTATGCGTTCTTTGCTCATAATCGATCTCCTTACGAAGAGGTTAGGCAGACAGGCTCAATGCAACACCCTCTCAGCTCCCACGAGCCGACAACGTTTCCACTTTCATTCCCATTAACGTCTTGATTTCACTAGCAATAATTTCAGGCGGCATCGTCATCCCGCCGCATACATGTGGGCCGGCATGCACCCGTTCATTATGTGGGATGGTGGCACAGACTTCTCGGGCCAACCAGCCCGTGACATTGAATTCTGGAACAATAATATGTTTCGCATGTTTCGTGGCTTCCCGGATTTCTTCCCCAGGCCATGGCCGTAAGGTCTTGACCTTCACAAGCCCAACCGTAATGCCTTCGTCTTCTAACATCGCAATGGCTTCACGGCTCTGTGATACGGCCGTTCCCGAGGCAACGACGAGAACATCCGCATCGATATTTTCTGTGTCAATCAACCCATCCATCCAACGAATGGTATGCTTTCGTGACCGTTCAACCGCAGCCCACACCTCTTGCTGCCAGCTTGCATGAGTCGCATAACTAATATAGTTGCTTTTCATGACAAACGGGTCTCTCATCATCCGTACAGGAGGGCATTCCATATCCATACATGGAACCGGAGACCGATAGGGATCATACGGTGGCAAACACATATCGGCGGGAGTCAAATCAACCATATCCTTGGTATGCGTGACAAAAAACCCATCACAGCATAAGGCCAAGGGCAAATGAACGTCGGGCTCTTCTGAGACCATGTACCCTTTCAGGATCCAGTCATAGAAATCTTGGGCAGTTTCCGCATGCCATACCAGCATACCGGTTTGCATGAGATAGGAAATTTCCAAGGTATCTGGCTGAATCGAGAGCGGCGAATTAATGCCACGGCAGGTCACAATCATCTGAATAGGCAATCGAGCTCCAGCCCACATGGGAAAGTTTTCCATCGCCCGCATCGTCCCTGGGCCAGCTGTCGTCGTAAAGACTCTCGCCCCCCCAAAAGCTGCCCCCGCACATTGCGACATCACCGCGAATTCGCTCTCGCCTCGGAAATAATCGCCAATATATCCCTCGCCAAAAAGTTCCCCGATTAAGGCTGCTGCTTCACTTTGCGGGGTAATGGGATAGGCAATCATGACATCACAAGAAGCTCGGCGAATAGCCTCTTTAATCACTTCACTGCCAGTAAAAAAGGAGGGTGTTCTCTCCGCCTCATACATCATCTTCCAAGGATCAGTGTAAACCTGTCCTTTTTTATTCTTTTGTCCTATGAACGAAGCTTGAGTGGCCATGTCAAGACCTCCTTCTTTAATGCTTCAGGTGAATGATGCTCAAAAGTATTTTCTCATATTCTAATCTATCGCTCTTTCTTGCGATAGTAGGCGGAAGAACCATTGCTTCCCGATCAGGGAGCCGGCGGAGGCACTGTGCCCTTCAACTTTTTCACCCAATCAGCCAATCTCCCTATCTTTTCGGCCGTAGCGTCCCGAAACGAGAGCATAGCATCCTCATGACCTGCCTGCGCACACATCGCCACCGTATAACAACTCGTTCCCCCTCGAATAATCTTGAGGGAAAGATTGGCTTGGTGACAATGCACGCCTACAAACATGCAGGCATCGATTTTATTATGCCAAATGGTGAGATTGGGGTGATTTGGGTTGATTTCAATTTCAGGATTAATCTTGGGGTATTTCGGTCGGTAATCAGGCATCGGGATCAACATGGCCTGTTGGAGTTTAGGGTCTACACATTCCTTAATAGTTTCATAGAGATGACGAACGGCTTTCGCCTTTTTTGCAGCTTTTTCATTCCACGCCCATAGCACCAAGGGGCCTGGGAACACGGTTGGAACTTTAGCCGCAAGAAATTCCTTGGCTGCCTGCTCCATGGCCTCTTCCTCAGAAACAATGGCCCCATGGATATGTGCTTGCCCGGGGTCCGGCAACCGAACGCCCATTGAAGATGCCGCCGGAGGCAAAAAATGCTCGGGGCCAGGCATCACCTTATAAGTAGTCGTCATTGTGCTACAAATCTCCATTCTTTATAAAATGACACAAAATACCCGTGATTACTTTTGGAGGGCATATGGTAAAGAGGTCTGGGGAATTTCTCAATACTGAAAAAGACCCAGCTACCAGTAATCTTAGACTTTTCGGCAAGGGATTGATGAGTCTTTGGCCCTACAGCCTCTGAATACGACGCAAAGAGCATAAAAAGTATATGAAGCCCTAGTAAACATTGTCAATTTCATACACGAATCGCAAGGAGATTACCGAGCCCGAACTTTTAATATCTCATAGTCCCAAACTGGATCGGTTTGTACTTGAGGCGCAACCGAAAACGGAATCGTCACAGAAAAATCTCGGGATTGGCCCGGAGGGATTTCTATAGGAAACGTCCTCTGTTCTTGTCCTACGGTTTCACAGGTCCCAGACTCACAGTCTTTGACTGTCGCCTGAAGCATAACCGACAGTATGGTATAGTCAGTTGCTAAGTTCTGAATACGGCCCCCTACGACAAATGATCGAGAATTTAACCCTGATCGAACCCTCATTTGTGAAAGTTGGGCCTGGTTTACAGAAATCCGTTCAAACTCTAAACTGCGTTCCTCGGTATCCTGCCAAATAATGACACCAATCGCCCCAATTAAGAGGACCACCGTCATTCCCAAAACTCGACGAAACTTGGGGAAACTGACCGCTGTGAGAATGAGGATCGCTAGTAATAAGAACAGGGCAATACGAAGCATCACATTTCAGGCTCACATCTGAAAACTATTTTCCACTTCCCAGAAAGACCATTTCTCATTTTTTTATATCGGACGGGACCAAAGAATTCTTTCAATTTTTCACGAGGATAGATCATGATAGATTGGTCGCATGAAGTCGAGATCGCTTCAACGTTAGCGAAAGAAGCAGGACAAGTCATTATGAACATTTACGAACAAGATTTTGCCATATCCTATAAAGGAACCAATGATCCGGTCACAGAGGCTGACCAACTAGCCAATACCCTTATTGTTCAGCGACTGGCCAAGCATTTCCCTCAAGACAGAATTATAGCTGAAGAAAGTCCCTTGCCAACTGGCACACAACAATTAGATCGCGTGTGGTATGTCGATCCGCTGGACGGAACAAAGGAATTTATTGCCCGTAATGGTGAGTTTTCCATCATGATTGGTTTGACAGTCAATGGAAGAACGCAGTTGGGCGTTGTCTATCGCCCCACAGAAGACCAGCTCTTCGCAGGCATTGCAGATCAAGAAGCTTGGATGGAGCATCAAGGAACCCGCCTGCCTTTAAAAGCCACACACGCTAAATCTTTGTCAGCTCTCACTCTTGTGGCCTCTCGATCTCATCGTTCTCCAAAACTTTCTGGCATCAAACAAACCTTGAATATTCAAGAGGAACATCCCATGGGAAGCGTGGGACTCAAGATTGGGTTCATTGCTCGAGGAGGAGCCGACCTTTATATGGAACCAGGACCTTATACAAAATCCTGGGATGCCTGTGCCCCGGAAGCCATATTACGAGGAGCCGGCGGCTGCTTCACCGATGTGCATGGAAACCCTATCCAATACGATGGCAGAGAAATTCGCAATGTGCATGGTATAGTCGGAAGTACAAAAGATTGTCATCAACAAGTCATTGACGCCTTGACGGGCTCATGTGTCTCATGTGAAGGTTGACACCTTTTTTTGGCGATTCTTAGAATCGACCTGCCTGTTTCCCAGACTTAAGTAATTGCTCAAGAGTCCATTCCATGCGTGAGGATTTAGTTATCATTGGAGGCGGCTTGGCCGGCTCCGAAGCTGCGTGGCACGCCGCAAACTTAGGTGCAAAGGTGACCCTCTATGAAATGCGCCCGAAAACTGAAACCGCCGCTCATAAGACCGAACATCTTGCGGAAATCGTTTGTTCCAATTCGCTAGGATCCAATGATCCGCTCAGTGCACCTGGCATCCTCAAACAAGAAATGAGACAGCTTGGGTCTCTCATCATTAAGGTCGCTGATGATGTCGCGGTCCCCGCCGGGGCAGCCTTAGCCGTTGACCGAGAACAATTTGCTCAAAAAATTACACAGGCTCTGACAGAACATCCCAATGTGCGAATCCTACGAGAAGAAATTCATGACATTCCTGAAGACGCCGTATGTATCATCGCAACAGGCCCTCTCACTTCCCCCAAACTCTCTGAAGCCATTACCCAGCTCACACGGTCCAAAAATCTCTACTTCTTTGATGCCATTTCCCCCATCGTGGATACCGACTCATTGAATATGAACAAAATTTTCCGTGCTTCCCGCTATGATAAAGGCACGGCCGATTACCTCAACTGCCCGATGGACGAAGAACGTTATAATCAATTCTATGATGCCCTCACCCAAGCCGAACGCGTCCAACCCAAAGCCTTTGAAAATATTCCATACTTTGAGGGCTGTCTTCCTATTGAAGTCATGGCGGATCGAGGTCGAAAAACGTTGGCCTTCGGCCCTCTCAAGCCAGTTGGGCTAATCGACCCCAAAACCGGGACACAACCCTATGCCGTGTTACAATTACGAGCAGAGAATCATCATGGATCCTGTTATAACCTTGTGGGCTTCCAAACCAAACTGACGTATCCTGAACAGCGACGTGTGTTTCGCATGATTCCAGGGCTGGAGGAAGCCGAATTCCTTCGCTGCGGCAGCATCCACCGAAATACTTTTATTAATGTCCCCATTCTCCTGAATAAGACATTGCAATTAAAGAAACATCCGAACATTTTATTTGCCGGGCAATTAGTTGGCGTCGAAGGCTACGTGGAAGCTGCTGCGAGTGGAGGTCTTGCTGGGCTCAATGCAGCTCGAATGTTATCAGAGCAGAAACTCTTCACACCTCCGCCAACCACCGCTCATGGAGCTCTTCTTGAATACATCACAACCTGTGAGCCCAAACATTTCCAACCCATCAATACCAATTTTGGCCTGTTTCCACCACTTGATACACCAATTCGAGAAAAACAGAAAAAACGGCAGGCCATTCAAGAACGGGCGCTGTCGGATTTTCAATCTTGGACCACACAATCCGGACTTTCAACATGAATGACGCAATCCAAGATTTTCTCCTCCATTTACAATTAGAACGTGGCGTGTCGACAGATACGCATCATAGTTACCAGTCTGATCTTCAACAGTTCTTGGGACATCTCCAAGCGCAGTACTTTCGGGACAACGTAGCCCCGCAACCTAAGGATATTGATATATTCCATATCAGATCCTTCCTAAAACATTTGAGCGACCAGGGCTTAGCCAAAACATCGCTGGCTCGCAAGCTGGCCTGCCTGAAAAGTTTTTTTCGATTCTTGGTAGAGGAAGGCCAGATTAAACAGAATCCAGCCGCAGCTGTCCGCTCCCCTCGTTTGGGTACACGCTTGCCTACGGTGTTGACAAAAGACGAAGCCACCACGTTATTAGATAGCCCTCCCGCAGCGACGTGGATTGAGGCCAGAAATCATGCAATTTTGGAAACTCTTTATTCCAGTGGGGCACGAGTTTCAGAGTTGGTCGGTCTAAACTGGGATCATGTAGACCTTGACGCCCAACTCATTCGATTACGGGGAAAAGGCAAAAAAGAACGCAGGGTCCCAATAGGAGGCGTGGCCATAGAGGCCCTCCTCCACTATCAGCAACTCTTGCCTGCTGTCACTAAATCCACACGGAAGAACGTGCAGCACGGGCATTCCTCCTCTTCAAGGTCGCAACCTCTATTTTTAAACACACGAGGAGGCCGCTTAACAACACGAAGCATTGAACGCATGGTCAAGCAACAATCTAGCACCCGATTTTCTCAGTCGGTTACCCCTCATACGCTACGCCATTCGTTCGCCACTCACTTACTCGATGAGGGCGCCGATTTACGAGCAATCCAAGAATTACTCGGGCATGCCTCATTAGCCACCACACAAAAATATACACATGTGGCGACGGATCAACTGATGGCCGTGTATGATCAAGCTCACCCGAGATCAGGGTCCTCTCTTAACACATCATCAGAAGGAGATCACCGCAAATCATGATCATCCGTTCCACGACCATTCTCTGCGTGCGGAAGGGGCCAGTGGTGGCCATGGGCTCTGACGGTCAGGTTACAGTCGGTACAACCGTGATGAAAAGTAATGCACGGAAGCTCCGCCGAATGCATCAAGGCCAAGTGTTGGCAGGGTTTGCTGGAGCCACAGCCGACGCTTTTACCCTGTTTGAAAAATTCGAGGCTAAGCTGGAAGAATATCGGGGAAAGCTCACCCGTGCGGCGGTGGAACTGGCAAAAGACTGGCGAACCGATCGCGTGCTTCGACGACTCGAAGCCCTGCTCGCCGTGGCCAACCACGAACAGTCTTTTATCATTTCTGGCACCGGCGATGTCATCGAACCCGAAGATGGTATTTTGGCCATTGGCTCAGGTGGATCCTATGCATTAGCTGCAGCACGTGCTCTTCTTGCCCAAACAACACTTGATCCCAAACACATCGTAGAACAAAGTATGCAAATCGCTGGCAGTATTGATATCTACACCAATCACCAAATTGTTATTGAGGAGTTGCCGAAATAACCAATGGAACAGTTATCAGAGCCTTCAACACCAACACTTGATTCCCTCACCCCACGCCAAATCGTGGAAGAACTTGACCGCTATGTCATTGGGCAAAAGGATGCGAAACGGATGGTGGCCATCGCCCTCCGCAATCGATGGCGCCGCCAACAACTCAGCCCAGAGCTCCGTGAGGAAATTGTGCCGAAAAATATCATTATGATTGGTCCCACTGGCGTTGGGAAAACCGAAGTCTCCCGTCGTGTCTCAAAACTTGCTGATGCTCCATTTATCAAAGTGGAAGCGTCCAAATTTACCGAGGTAGGCTATGTCGGACGAGATGTGGAGTCCCTCATACGGGATCTGACTGATATTTCTATTAATCAAGTGAAATCAGCCTATCTCGAACAAGTTCAACACAAAGCAGAAGAAATGGCTGAGGAACGAGTGTTGGATATTCTGCTCCCACCCTCTCCCTCGACTTCACTAACGAATTCCAGCAACACCGAGACAGAGGGAGAAAATTCTGACACTCCATCCCTCAAAAAACCTGACTCGCAGGACTCTACCCGCGCCAAACTTCGGGTTCAGCTGAAGGAAGGCAAGCTCGATAATCGTCTGGTAGAAGTTGAGGTGAAAGATAAGGGTGGAATCCCCGTCGGGATCATCTCAAACATGGGCGGGATGGAAGATATGGAACACAACATCCGCGAAATGCTTGGTGGCCTGATGCCAGGAAAAAAGAAAGACCGCCGGATGAAAATTTCCGAGGCCTTAAAGTTTCTAACCCAGGAAGAAGCCCAAAAACTCATTGATATGGATGAGGTAACCAAGGAAGCTATCTCACGCACGGAACAGTCAGGCATCGTGTTTCTGGATGAAATTGATAAAATTGCGGGAAAAGAAAAACATCAAGGCCCAGATATTTCCCGGGAAGGCGTGCAGCGTGATTTGTTACCCATTGTGGAAGGCTGCACTGTCAACACCAAACATGGGTTGGTCAAGACAGATCATATTTTATTTATCGCCGCCGGGGCCTTTCATGTCTCCAAACCGGCCGATATGATCCCAGAATTACAAGGCCGGTTTCCCATTCGCGTTGAGCTGGAACCCCTGACCAAAGATGATCTTATCCGAATTCTCACCGAACCTAAAAATGCACTGATTAAACAATATCATGCTCTCCTTGAAACAGAAGGCATCAACCTGGATTTCACGACGGATGGCATCGAAGAGATTGCCGCAACCGCAGTAGAGGTTAATGACCGCACCGAAAATATCGGCGCTCGTCGTCTCTTCACGATTGTTGAACGACTCTTAGAGGAAGTGTCATTTGAAGCTCAAGATCTTCCAGAAAAACATGTGGTCGTGAATGCTCAATATGTCAAAGATCATTTACAAAACATTGTCAAAGACCAAGACCTCAGCCGGTTTATTTTATAAACCTTCGGAATTTCGCAACACTCGTGGACACACTTATTAAAAAAGCCAATATCCTGATTGAGGCCCTTCCCTACATTCGTAATTTTGCGGGAAAGACCATCGTCATTAAATACGGCGGCCATGCCATGACTGATGAACACCTCAAAGAAGGTTTTGCAGAAGATGTGGTGTTGCTAAAATATGTTGGACTCAACCCAATCATCGTCCATGGAGGTGGCCCACAAATTAATAAAATGCTCGACACCCTCGGGATTGAAGCCAAGTTCATTCATGGCGTTCGGATCACCGACGAACCCACGATGGAAGTAGTCGAGATGATTTTAGGTGGCCGGATTAACAAAGAGATTGTGGCACTACTCAATCAACATGGGGGAAAAGCCGTCGGACTCACAGGAAAAGACGGTCGGTTATTCACCACCAAAGCATTTAATCCCAAGAGTCTTATCCATCGCTACAGCGGATCGACGGAAGCCCTTCAATCAGAAAATTATGGCCTAGTCGGGGAAATCAGTAAGGTGAATAGTGAATTATTATTCACCCTTCAAAATGCCAATTACATTCCCGTCATTGCCCCAATTGGAGTCGATGCAAAAGGGAACACCCATAATATTAACGCCGATCTCGTGGCGGGAAGTTTAGCGGCAGCTATCCGAGCCGAGAAACTGCTCATGTTAAGTGATGTGAAAGGCATCCGGAATGCCAAAGGAACACATGTGTCGACATTGTCACGAAAAGACATGGAGCGAATGGTCAAGAAAAAAGTGATTAACGAAGGCATGCTCCCAAAAGTGCATGCCTGCCTCACGGCCTTGCAAGGCGGCGTAGAAAAAGCTCATATCATTGATGGACGAGTTCCTCACGCAGTCTTACTAGAAATCTTCACCGACAAAGGTATCGGCACGGAAATCGTCGCCTAAGCTCTTTATGTAGACGTAGGAGAGAATTTTTTGCCTCCGTCATTCCCGGCATCTTTAATCGGGAATCCATCTGAGCCTTGTGGGTTTGGGATTTCCCCATCACCAAACCTTACACAACATGAAACTCACCAAAGACGAGTCTTCTGAACGGAGATCCATCCCCCAACCTGATCGTCGATCAGCGCTGCTCCTTGTGGATCCCCAAAACGATTTTTTCCCGGGTGGTACGATGAGTCCACGAGAAGGCACAAGTCTCATTCCAGTTATCAATAGCTACATTCAACATTTCAGCCGAAACGGCTGGCCGATCTTGGCCACACGAGATTGGCATCCACCCAATCATTGTTCTTTTACTGACCAAGGTGGACCCCATCCAACCCATTGCGTTCAAGGATCACGCGGCGCACAGTTTCACTCGGATCTGGTCATGCCTCCCGGCATGATGGTCATTTCCAAAGGCACAGATGCTAAGAAGGATTCGGGATCGGGCTTCGAAGGAAGCAGTTTGGCAGATCGACTAGAAGACCTAGATGTAAAAACAGTGTTTGTATTAGGGCCAGCAACGCATCGTTGCCTCAAGCAGACGATTGTGGATGCATGCAAACTCAGCCTCCAAGTCATCATTCTAAAAGATGCCGTTGGAATCACAGAAGGTCTCTTCAAAGAAATCGATCAGACAGGAGGCCTCCAAGCGACAGCAGCCGACTTAGGAATCAAACTCACCTAGCTCAGAGCATGCATCCTCCTCTTTTTCTTCTCCATCAATCCACCAAGAATTCAACTACAGAGTCAATCATTTATCTCTCAAATAGGGTATACCCTAAATGAGAGGATGGGAGGCAGGATAAAATCTCATAAAAACAATAGGGTTAAACCGCAATTTTGGAGGGACCCTATTTGAGAGGAGTTGTTTCCTTCATTCGGGGGGTGGAGATTTTTCCAGTTGAAGGCGAACGGACCTTGAGGACATCGGCGACTTCTTGGCTGAAGGCGGCGAGCATGCGGCTCATGGCTTCAACAAGAGCTTCATAGTCGACCCCTCGCGGAATTTCGGAGAACTGACTGGTCTTTTTATACAATACGTTTTTCCTCTCCCCTTTCGCTAATGCCCACCGAACCTTAAAGACCGCTTCTTGGTTGTTCATCCCATCAAATTGAATGACATCCAAGGACAATTGGTAGTCAGGCATTTTGGAACGATTCCAAGGATACGTGACAATTTTTTCAGTGTCCAACAACTCTGAAAGGTTTTCTTCCAGAACATGACTCACATTCTCTTTGAGGGGAGCACCCCATTTATGAAATTCTGCCAGCTCGATTTCATGTGGACTAACTCTGGTCACAATCTGAGGACGTTCCAAATATTTCGGAATACTGATCGGTCCCAGCCCTAAAGACATTCCGGGCTGTCCAGCATCTCCTATCGAAGCACCAACAGGCACTTCCATCGCTCGCAGCAGGTAAAAATGGGTGGGGTCAGTCGTACCACATCCCCAAAGATTTACAAGACAGACCGTCACAATCCAACAACCCAGAAACTTTCGCATGCCCATGTTTTCCCCCTCACTCTTCCTTTCCATGTACCAAAGATTCCGGGTGCTGCTCGAGATAATCGGCTAACACCCGAATGGATCGAGCGGCAGCAGCCAACTCTTCTAAAGTATTAGTCAGATTCACCGCGGTTGGAGAGTTTGGGTCGGCAATTTCTAAGGCTTCCCTGGCAGCCGCCAACGTTTTTTCAGTGCTGGTTGCCAAGGATTGAACGGTCTGGTCTACATCGTAGGTGAGTTTTTGCACATCCTCGAGCGTGGCACTTAATGATTCCACGGCTTGGGTTAGACTTGGCGAATTAGCCAGTCTCTTGGTTCCTTTCAACGTCTCCAACAATTCATGGGCAATCTTGTCTAATGGCAATTTTCGCAATTCCTCTAAGACACTAGTGGCGGTTCGTCGAAACTCATCCAACGTAGAAGGCACCGTTGGAATTTCGGGATATTTACCGGTCATCACAAGTGTGGTTTTAGGAAGTTCCGGATAGAAATCCAGATCCACAAATAATTGTCCAGTTAAGAGGCTGCCAGTTTGTAATTGTGCCCGCATTCCATGATTCTCCACTAACAGACGACCAACTGAGTAGGGCTCTTCGGCATTAATTTGGTCCAAGGCTTCCAACACATCTGGTGTCAACATACGGTCTGGCTGGATTTCAATCGCGACCGGTACCTCAAAATTCAACGTCTTGGGATCCAATTCCATCGCAATATCTGTGACGATTCCAATTTTGATGCCTTTCAATTCAACGGGAGCTCCAATACTCAACCCACGTACCGATCCATCAAAATGCAGTAAAAATGGAACCTTACGAACATATTTGGCTTCCCCAATACTCCCGAAACTATCAAAAAGCTCAAACATCGTTCCCGGCCTGCTTGGCTTGCCCGTTCCACCTGCCGTAGTCGGCGTATCAAACGCCACCCCTCCTGCCACTATTGAAGCAAGCGATTCCATTTTCACGTCAATGCCTTCGGCCCCTATCGAGGCCTCAATGCCCGCCCTCTGCCAAAATCGACTGGTATCCTGAACCAGCAAATGATAGGGGGCTTGTATAAAAATATCGATAAACACACTTTGATTATCTTTCGACAACTCATGACCTAAAATACGCCCGACTTTGATCCCGCGTAAAAATACTGGTGCCCCGGGATAGCAGGAACCAAGCTGCTCAGCAATTAATTGAAACTGGCTTCCATCCTCAAAGGCCGTAACCCCAGGAGGATTTTCCAGCCCAATAAACTCTAGGGTTGGGTCGCCTGGCCTAGGATCGGCATCAATGTAAGCACCCGACACTAAGGTCTCTAATCCTGAAATGCCGCTCAATCCAATCTGAGGTCTGACTACCCAAAACTGAGTATTTGTTGTCAGATGAGTCTCCGTTTCTTTGTCCATTTTGGCCGTCACGACTACTTGGGAGAGATTTTCACTAATTCGAACGGTCTCAACGGTCCCAATCTCAACCGACTTATATTTGACCTTCGTTTTCCCAGCTTCCAATCCTTCCCCATTATTAAATGTAATCGTGATGCTCGGACCCGCCTCTGAAATAGTCTTATAGGCTAACCACCCACCGACTAATGCAGCCACCAAGGGGATAATCCATACGATGGAAAATCCCTCGCGAGAAGTGACCGCTACTTCAGGCAGCTCCTCAAGCGGTATGTGAGCAACTGGTTTATCAGACATCAGAAGTTTTTAGAGCATCCCAAATTAATCGTGGATCAAAACTCATCGCCGCAAACATGGTCAAGATGACCACCGCAGCAAACGAGGTAGCGGCAGGACCTGGTTCAATCGTCGCAATGGCTTCCAGTCTCACCAAGGCCACCAAAATTGAAATCATGAAAATATCGATCATGGACCATCGGCCGACCGCTTCGGTCACTCGATAGATAACCGTTCGCGCCCTCGGACGCCACTGCCATTTTCTCTGGACGGACACCAAGAGAAACGTTAAACCAAAAAGTTTAATCAATGGAACGGTAATACTGGCAAAGAATACCAGAACGGCCAATGGCCAAAGACCGCTCTCCCACAGTGATTGCACGCCACTCAAAATCGTATCAGGATCTCCTGCTCCAAAGGAAATAACGGTCATGATTGGATACACGTTTGCAGGAATATATAGAATATAAGCCGCAAGAATCAGCGCCCAGGTGCGAGCTAAGCTATTCGGTTTCCGGCGAGTGAGCCGTGTTCCACATCGCCGACACGTTGCATAGGCCTTTGGAGGTAACGCCTGAAGACGATTCACAAGGTGGCACGTTCCACAACTCACCAGAGCCGCTTGGCTGACATCACCAGTGCGACGACTCATTCACCCGTCTCCAATCGTTCCCACACTTGCCGGGGATCTAGTGCCGCTCCTGCGGCGGCCATTGAAAGTAACAAGGCCGCAAAAGAGTAAAGAGCCGTTCCAGGAACAATGGTGGCAAAATCATTGATTTTGACGATGGCCACGATCACCCCTAACATATAGACATCAACCATCGCCCATGGACGCAGCGCCTCCACAATCCGAAAGATTTTCGCGGCATGCCAGGAACGCTGTTTCAGTTTTATCGGAATCAGCACATATAACAACCCTAAAATTTTGAGAAGCGGGATCACGATACTGACTAGCAAGACCAAGGTCGCCACGGCCCACATATTTTGACTAAACAAGGCGTTGACCCCCGAAAACAGGACGCTATCCTGCACACGCCCCTCATATTTAAATGTCATAAAGGGAAAAACATTGGCGAGAATAAAGAAAATCACTGCCGTCAGTGAAAAAATGAGTGTGTGGTCCAAGCTATCGGACCTCTTTCGATAGAGTACCGCTCCGCATCGAGAGCAAAGAGCTCGTTGGCCACTTCGCAGGATCCGCTGTCGATGCAACAAATCACAATCCTGACAGGCAATAATCAAATGTCGAGGCAGGTTATCCATTCCCATGATATTTTAATAATTCTTTGGCTTGAAGCAAGGGAAATGCTGATCGAGAAGAGCTGAATCGCCAACTGCCTAGGCTGATACGCTGTATAAATTCTTTGCCTAGGAGCTACGCATATCTTTTTAAACGAACAGTTCCCCCATTTATTTTGGATAAATATCTAGAAATTTGCTTATTGCCCCACAAAAAACGTCGCCCCCTACTGCACCCGTGGGCTTGTTACACTTTGTTACAAAGTTTTACGATTGTGAGAAGATCTCCAATTTGGTGAATGGTAGCGTGTGTGATGACAGATCACAATGATTTATTCATCATCACACAAAGGAGAGATCTCATGAAAAAACGAATTCTCATTTTCAGCATCGCGGGCTTGATGTTACTTGGTACCGTTATTGCCGTTGGTGCATCGAAAAGCCATTCCGGGTGGTGCGACTCACATGACGGAGGCTTCATGTCGTCTCACTGGGGAAAACGTCACGATGGTCAACGTAAGATTGATCGCATCACAGAAAAACTGGATTTAAACGAGACACAGAAGGCCAAACTTGAGGGGGTGCAAGAGTCTTTGCAGGAGGCCCGTCAAGTCATGTCCCAGGCCAGGGTTCAAACCTTCGATGAGGTTCTCGATCTGATTTCCAGTGACACGCTCGACCAGAGCCGCGTCCAAGGCATCGTGAAACGGCATCAAGCGATTGTGGAGGACTTCACCCCAGAGGTAACCGCCAAGATTGCTGACTTTCACGCCGTCTTAACTCCGGAACAAAAGTCCAAAGCGGCAGAATTCTTACAGAAATGGAAGGACCGCTTTGAGAATCGGAGAAAGTCTCAAACTTAATGCCAAAGAAGGATGGGGAAGGCTGAAGCCTTCCCCATCATTTTTGTAGCCCTAAGCTCTTATGCCCATCACCGTTTTAATCATTGATGATGATCACAAGCTTAATGAGTTGCTGAAAGACTACCTCAGTCCCTTTGGAATGAGGGTATTGACCTCAGAACATCCTAATCAAGGCCTGACCCTGTTCCGGCAAAAGAACCCATCGCTGATTATTCTGGATCTGATGCTTCCGGAAAAAGATGGCTTTACCGTTTGTCGGGAAATCCGGAAAGAAAGCACCGTGCCGATCATCATGCTGACGGCCCGCGGCGATCTTCCCGACCGTATCGTGGGACTCGAAATTGGGGCTGACGACTATCTCGCCAAGCCCTTTGAACCACGAGAGCTCGTCGCAAGAATCCAAAGTGTGTTGCGACGGAGCGATGTCGAAGTGAGCCATCATTCGACGGCTGGTCGGATCCAAGTTGACGAATTGACTGTCGATCTTCGTAAGCAGACAGTCTTACTAAAGGGCCATCCTCTGGATCTGACTACCATGGAATTTGAATCCTAGCCCTGTTCCTCAAGAATCCTGAGGCCGTACTAAGCCGAGAAGAAATGATGGACCGCATCCGTGGGATCGACTGGGAAGCTTATAACCGTTCTATCGATGTGGCGATCAGTCGTCTACGCCAAAAGTTGCAAGATGACCCCAAACGACCACGCTATATCAAAACCATCTGGGGTGCTGGCTATCAATTTCTGCCGATCCCACGTCCTGTGGATATGGAGTTCCCGCCTGGCTCGGTTCATGAAAAGTGATGAGACTCCTTCGCCAACGTTCCATTTTCGTCAAACTCCTTCTCATTTTTCTGGCTACCGCTGTTGCCCTCGTTCTCGTCATCCGCGGGTTTTTTTTCATTGGACTTGATCAAAGTCAGAGTTTCAAAGTGGACTTGTTCAGAAACTTGTCTAAATACTCCCTTCAACTCGTCCAAGAAATCGGGACTCCGCCGGATGAGAAGCGGGCAAGAGCTCTAGCCAATGAATTGGGCGTCCAGTTTCGCATGAAGAGCAGTACAGAAACATGGTCAACGGATCCAACCCTTCCTCCTATGTCAGCATTGACGATTGAGGAGAGCTTTTCCAATTCCACCACACAGGTTGGACGCTATCGTCGACATCCTTTCGTGCTCATCAACCAAGATAGCATCCAGTATGCCTTATTTTTTCTTCACCGCCCCTTTGGAGAACTCCCAGCTTGGAGCTTCTTAGGGTTAGCGGGTGTGGTCGGACTCATTATTGGAGCCTGCTATATGGCAGTTCATCGCCTGTTTCGACCACTCCGTTGGCTGAACGAAGGGGTGGAGAAAATTGCCAAGGGACAATTCGAACATCAGGTCCCCGTAGGATCAGCTGATGAACTTGGCCGACTAACACAGGCATTCAATGAAATGGCACAACACGTGAACGAGATGATTCAAGCGCGTGACCGGCTGTTACTGGATGTGAGCCATGAACTCCGTTCGCCCTTAACACGGATGAAGCTGGCGATTGAAATGCTAGAAGATCAATCTGCCAAGGGGAACCTTCAGCTGGAGATTCGAGAATTAGAAGCCATGGTGACTGAGTTATTGGAATCAGAACGGCTTAACAGTGAGCTTGGCGGACTTACGTTAACTCCGATAGATCTTGTCCCTATCGTGAAAGAATTGGCTGAATCCTACGCCTCAGTTGGACCAGGTGCTCAGCTTGTGTCAGCACCACAGAATGTCCGCCTACCACTCGATCCTCATCGTGTCCAGATCGCCATACGAAATGTCATCGACAACGCCCTGAAATATTCTCGTCCTGAGTTAGGTCCTGTCAGACTTCGACTTGACGTCAACAGAGACGAGGCTCTTGTCTCGGTAGAAGACCACGGCATAGGAATACCAGTAGAGGATCAGTCGCGCATTTTCGAACCCTTTTACCGGATAGACCCGTCGCGAACTAGAAACACGGGCGGGTATGGTCTGGGGCTAAGTCTTGTGAAGAAAATTATGGTTGCGCATGGAGGCGAGGTTGCCGTACAAAGCCAATCTGGACGCGGGAGCACATTCACGCTCAGATTCCCGATTGTCTCCACAGAAGTTCCTCGCCAATAAATTAGACGAATGGTTCTTTCATGGTCGATGCGTACCACGTTGCAGAGGTTTGTGGAGAGAGATAAGACCACGCATCGCAAAATTGAGTATAGAGAGACACACTACTCGACAGTCAGAGGACATAGGGGGGAAAATCTTTCACGGCGCAAATTTTTGATTGATGGTCGTGTGGGAGAAATTTGTTTTTAAAACGTGTTTAGAATGGGAGATCATGGAAAGCTAAGAAAGTCAGATAAGTTTTTTGACTATACGGGCCAACAAAATTCAGATGTGTAAAGGGAAACTATTTGAAGATGGGGTAGAACTACGCACCTTCTGTTTCAATATGGATGGTTCTCCCGCAGTGCTTGCAATGCACGGCATCGGGGTCATGTCGTTTCAGTCCGCAATCGGGACAACCATATTCCACTTTAGCCGGTCGAAAGACGGCCTGGAGGAGATGGAGAAATAATGCAACGCCCAATACCATGATCACGACTGCTAATAATCGCCCGATGTCTCCCGTCAGGGTAATATCGCCAAAGCCAGTGGTCGTCAAGGTTGTCACCGTAAAATACAGGGCGTCCGTATACGTGCTAATTTGCGAATTCACATCATGCTGAAACACATAAACCAGCGCTGTGACCACAAAAATAAACACAAAGAGGTTAATAACGCTGTGTATCACTTCTTCATTTCGGGCAAAAAACCGATACTGACTTCGGAGATCTCTAAGAAGATGATACGACCGCAATAACCGGAGGGACCGAAACACTCGTAAGAATGCAAGGTTTTCAATGAATGCCGCAGCTAGCAACGCAAGGATGACCACGATATCCAGAAGGGAAATCGGCTGAATAAGGAAATTGAGGCGATTGCCAGAAAGAAACAATCTCGCAAGAAAATCTAAGCTCAGAACAATCGCGATCGTAACGTCAATGGTGATAATCCAGGCAGATAACTCCACCATGGAGGTCACAATAAAAAAACTGATGGTAATGATATCGAACGCAATCAGCCCAAAACGAAAGTAGACCGATGTCTTACTCGTTCCATAGTAGAGGTTATATAAGGAGTCTCTGAACGCAGACATGCTGAAGATATTAAAAATCTAACGACAGGAGAACGCTAAACAGTCAGCTATTGATTCACCAAGGATTAGCTTTCCATGCATAGATCGAGACCAATTTTGACTTGGGCAAAATAACAAGAACGCAAGAGCCTTCTACGATCTATTGGTATTTTTCAAAGTGATATCAACCATCATCTCGTCGGCGAGGCGCTCCAGAATAGTGCGGACCTGTTCGGAATCAGTCTGGGTAGGGAGGACGAGCTCTGTCTCGGCTCGAAAAATTCGTTCTCCTGACATAGGAGCACTTTCGACAACAGTCCGAAGATCTTGCATGCTGACGCCAAGAGCCGCCAACTTACTCGAGATCTCTCGTACAATCCCAGGGCGGTCTTGTCCAACTAACTCCAGCTGTAACGAATTGTGATGATCGACACTGGCCAATGACCAGTCGCTGTCCACCACACTCACGGAAAGCCCGCGGTCAGCCAGCATGGGAAGAGCCGCCATGAAGCTCTCCGTCTGATTTTCAGGTAGATGAATCTGGACGACTCCCGCGAAATGTCCGGCCAAGCGCGCCATACGACTTTCGTCCCAACTCCCTTCATATTGCGCGATGACATCCGCCAGAGATTCAACCAGTCCAGGCCGATCTTTACCGATGACTGTGAGAACTAATGCCCGAGTCATAGGGGCAGTCTAGACATTCACCCTGTCGCATTACAAGATCTAACCAAAAACCTGGTGCCACATCCGAATGTCTCTGTATAAGGAAGAACGAGAAGTCAAAGCGGCATGAACTCGACCTTGAAAGTGATGTAGCCCACAAAGAGGCTATTTTGGTGTGAGGATAAAAAGAAACCTGTTTTTAGAAGATAGGGAATCGGGAAATGAGGGAATGACAAGAAAGTCACATGATTTTTTCGACCCTTCTTTCTTGGTCTGTTGAATAATTCAATTTCAAGTTACGTAAAGGCCTTCAGAGCATGGTGACTTCAATGCGACGGGAATGGTCAAAAAAGTCCGCCCAGCAAGGCCACAGCCCTTTATGCACGCGGAGCGTACTGGTTCCACGTGAGCACGGAACAATGGCGAGAACGCCGCTGGCGGCTTTTTTCAACATTCCCTTTCTCAAACCTGGAATAGCTCACAATTCCTGTCACCTGTTGAACGCATAGCCAATTCCACACCTTTGCTTTTCATCTCAGAATGGAGAAAACATCGCTCAACTCTGGCTATCGCGTCGGTACGTCAAACACGAGGAATTCACAGCCATGAGAAATATCCAGGGAGAATTCTCGACTGTCTCGTATCCCAAAACCATCGCCTTTTACCAATTGCTGGCCCAAGACGGTCATTTGCCCATCGATGATATACACAAAGGCATGGTTTTCCGCTAACTTGGGTTGGTAGCTCAGGCTCTTGGAGTCTTGAAAATTTCCATAACTGATATACGCGTCCTGCTGGACAACCAAACTTCCGTCAACGCCATCAGGGGAAAGGACGCATACGAGATGGGACTCGTAGTCGCTTGGCTCAAAGTGTTTGCGATTAAAATTTGGTGGGAGATTTTTCGCTCGCGGTATCAACCATATTTGCAGCGCGCGCATCGTTTCGGTTTCGGAATTATTTTCTTCGTTATGAACAATGCCGCTTCCCGCTGTAATAATTTGTATACCTTTGGCTTGGAGGCATCCGTTATGAGACGCGTCATTGGGGTCAATGTGGTTAACTTCCCCTGACACCATGAAGGTCACGACCTCAACATCGTGATGCGGATGAAATCCGAATCCTTTTGCGGCGGGCTGCAAAACGCCATCATCAATGGTGATCAGTGCGCCGAATCTCTGTCGTTCTGGCGCGAAATTCGGCTTAAAACAGAGGTGTGCCTGCATAAACCCAAAATCTTCAAATTTCCTGGTGTTTGCTGGCAAAAAAATCGTATCGCGTTTCAAGTCAATGCTCCTGTTAATGGCCACCACCTAATATTTCTTCGCCCAGAATTTTCATGAGCTTGCCACCATCTTCACTCGCCCAATTGACCGCGAGGTCGGCAATGATGGCACTCGTCGTCGTCAATTCCACGCCAGAACGTTCCATACGACGAAAGGCCATTTCATCGGTCAACGTGGTCGGAGAACCGGAGGCATCAACAACACCGTAGACTTCAAATCCCTCATCAGCGGCACTGATCGCTGGCGGGTCCAGACAGACGTCGGTGGTCACGCCGGCCATGAGCAATTGCTTACGGCCCGTGTCGCGGCACGCCCGCGCAAATCGCTCATCATCCCAACAATTGACGACACCGGGTCGTTTAATCCGAGCGCCAAACGCGTCGGGTGCGATCGTTTCAAGAGCAGGCATTAACGGCCCCTGCATGTGATCTTCCTGACTGCTGGTGAAAACCAGCGGCATGTTCAGAGCCACCGCCACCTTCGCTAATGCTCGTGTGTTGGCTTCCACAATTGATTTTTCGATTGATCCGATCCAGTTCATGGTGCCAATTTGATGATCGATCAGAATCATTGCCGCATCACTCGCTTTGGCCTTTTTCATAGTCCTATCTCCTCAAGAGGTTGATGTGTAAAATAGGATTGTTACATAGGGTTGAACACATTCGTAAGTAGGTACATTATGGGAACCATGAAAAAAACAGCGAGAGCCCACATCCGATCAAAATTGCCTTCGGCAACAAACTGTCCGGTCGAAACCACTATTGAGGTGATTGGAGGGCGTTGGAAGTGCCCGATCATTGATCAGTTACTGAAAGGGACGAAACGTTTTCAAGAGCTGCGGCGAGCGATTCCAGACGCCTCGCAACGAATGCTCACGAAACATCTGCGTGAGCTTGAACACGATGGGCTCATTTATAGGGAAGTCTATACCGAAGTACCACCACGGACAGAGTACTCGCTCACCCCGATGGGTCGATCGCTAAAACCGGTATTGAGGGCGATGGCAGAGTGGTCAATGACGAATATGGGCGCAAAGCTGGAGTGAGCGTCCAGCCAGAGCGCCTGTTGACCGACGGTAATTTTTTCGGCTATTCGTCACAGTTCGGCCAGAAGCAGCCATTGCTCTTGTTTGATACGAAGGCAAAACAGACAATCATTGTTCACAACAGAAACTGCCGTAAAGCAGTCCCGGTTGCTTGTACTGAGTATGAGACATTATTTTCCGCAGAATTGTCGTCATATCTATGTCAGTACTTACTTTGATAAAGTCAGTAACCATCGTTCTTCCTACTCGTGTGTCAGATTTTTGCATACCTGCTCAATATGTCGATAATCGGTTCCACAACAGCCTCCCAATACGGTTATATGTGGGGCGAGGGATTTTAAGTTGGCAAGCTCTGCACCAAATTGTGTTGGTTTCCCTCATCAAGGGTTTCTGATTCAATCAATTCCGCATGACTAGGGCAGGAGGCATTGCCCCGCAATCCTTTGACACGATTTAACCAACTATCTTGTGCGTTAAAAAGATACGAAAAATGTGTGGGGTGCGCACAGTTAATCATATAGTAAGCCGGACCACGATCAGTAGCCTGGTCGACGGCATGTATTGCCTGTTCTAGTGATTCACCTGTTGGAAGCTTGCCGTTGGTTTCGACGGTAAATGAAATGCACACGGGTAAGCCATATTCTTGAGCGGCTAGGGTAATGCCAATGGCCTCTTCAACGTAATTCAGCGTGAGGGCAGCTATCATGTCCGCATTAGATTTGGCGAACGTAGCGATTTGTGCTGAATGATAGTCTTGTGCTTTAGCCACCGTCATTTTTTGTGAGGGAATGTAGCCATCACCACGTGGGCCGAGGCAGCCACTGATCACAATCGGTGTATCCCCATTTTCATATCCCTCTCGAATATCTTCAATCAGTTTGACGGATTGAAGATTAAAGCTCTCGAGGACTTGTGGGGAATCGCCAATTTTATAGCTCCAATCTTTATTTGCCCTCCAGGTTGGTGTCTCAAGGATAAGCCCTAGTTGATAGCTCTGAGCCATTTCAGCGTAAGTTTTGTAGTAGTTAGATAGGGTTTTATAACCCTGTTGATGGCGCAATAAATCATAAGCAGCGAGTTCGGGTAAATCTAGTTGGTGGTGAAAAACTAGATCGGTTTTCATTCCGCCATCGGTAATACAGATTTTGTCATCTAGCTGCGGTAATTGTTGTGTGGTGATTCCCATATCATTGTCCTTCTTTTGAGTAGATGGTGTGCATAGAGTGAATAATTCAATGTGATCAGATTAGTCTTAGGACTGAATTTTTCTAGTGAACTGCCGTTACTTTTTTTCATATTTTTAATAAACTACACTAAAGACGAGGGGATAGAGACTTGATAAGTAGGCACGTAAACCACTAAGGACCTCGGTGCTGCTAGAAACTTGACTCGGGGTAAAGTAAATATGGCCACAAAAGGTGAAGCGACCAAAGATCGATTACTGGATATAGCCGAGCGGCATATCCTTCAGAATGGTTTCGCTGCCACTTCAATAGATAATTTGATTAAGGAAGCCGGTATCACAAAGGGAGGGTTCTTCTATCACTTTAATGGGAAAAATGCCCTGGCCTATGCGTTGATGCAACGATACCGAGAGCGAGACGCGTTTTTATTCAGTGGCCTGTTCAAACGTGCCGAAGAACTGACCGACGATCCACTCCAGCAAATACTGGTGTTTGTCAAATTACTGGCTGAAATGATGGAGAATCTTGAGGGGCTTCAACCCCGGCTGCCTTGTGGTCTCGTTTACTACGAAAGTCATCAAGTGAACGACGAAGTTCACAAGATCACAGCAGACAGTGTGATGGATTGGCGAAGATTATTCAGAGAGCAACTTGATAAAATCAATGCAAGATATACAGCAAATAGCGACACCACCAGTGATGATCTAGCCGATATGCTTTCAACGATCATCGAAGGTGGTATCGTCGTCTCGAGAGCGCTCAATGATCCTTCGATTTTGATAAAACAGCTACTGGAATACCGATCATTTGTTAACTTGTTGTATTCCTAATATCAGCAATGAGGCACGCCGTTGTTCAGCCAGTAATCGCGAATGATCTACTTGAATGAGCCGTTATGCTTTCAGGTCTTGTTCCCTTATTTCTTTGCACACAGAATTCACCCTGGCCGCTTTGGGTCGAATAGCGAACATCTCCCAGCTCGATCCTAATCATTCCCCACTTAAAAAGGGGGCTATAATTATGATTAGTTTCTCTCAAGCCGCACCAGCGTCAGCGCCTTGAAATAAAGGCCAACTCATTGGGCAAAAACCGACCTTAAAACTCCGGGAGATCAGGGCAATCCGCATCAGACTGCAGCTCAAGAACGATCCACGAGAATTGGCCATGTTTAACTTGGCCATCGACGGTAAGTTACGCAGTTGTGATCTCGTGCACCTCAGGGTGCGAGATGTCTTTCATGGCCATAGGATTGCTCCGCGAGCCATGGTGCTACAGCAGAAAACCCACCAGCCGGTTCAATTTGAGATCACGGAACAAACCAGAGAGGCTCTCACCAACTGGTTGGGCTCCCATCATTATCGACCAGACGACTATCTGTTTCCGAGTCGCATCAATCGTTCGCATCATCTTTTCACCCGACAATAGGCCCGAATCGTTCACAAGTGGGTCGAAATGATGGGCCTTGATTCCGCACTCTATGGCACACATTCATTGCGAAGGACAAAAGCCACGCTCATCTACCGGCGAACGAAAAATCTTCGAGCGGTGCAGCTCTTATTAGGCCACACCAAACTAGAAAGTACCCTTCGTTATCTGGGGATAGAAGTGGAGATGCACCGGAAATGGCGGAACAGACCGAGGTTTGAACAAAAGGATGACTAGCGGCCTTGGATACAAGGTCGCTATCCGGCCCAGGCTGTGTAAAAACTTATCTCCCCCTCCCATTGCCACGCGCTAGGAGGCGCGTCAGCCCATCTCCTCTTGAGTGGTGCGTTGAGACGAGCGTTTTTGCTTTGTGCCACTACGAGCCACCTGATGCATTACCCGTGGCCCTCATGTGCCAATTTTTGTGTGATAGGAGGGTGGCTCTCACATCTGGAATGCCTGAAGGAGCGGGGTCACACCGAATATCGCCAGCACCCGTTTGAAGTTGTACGCCAAGACATGCAAGCTCATCTCGGTGCGCACCTGCTTGAGGGTTTTGGTTTGAAAGTGGGTATATCCTATCCACGCTTTTAAGGTGCCAAATGGATGCTCGACCGTTTGTCGTCGCGTGCGCATCCGCTCCGGTTCTCGATCCAGGCGGGCTTCTGGGGCTTCCAGTACGGCTTCATGTTCCCAGCGTGTTATTCGCCGGTACTGACTGGTCGTGCATTGCGACTTGATAGGGCAGGTCGGACAGTGGGATGACCAGTATTTGTGGAGCGTTAAGCCTTTCTCCTCTGTCTCGAATCGCCAGACCAAGCGTTTACCAGCCGGGCATGCATATTCATTTTCGTCTGCGTGGTACATGAAGTCGCGTTTGCTGAACAAGCCTTTTTTGGTGCTTCCCGATGTTTGAGGTTTGGGGAGATACGTCGTGATCTGGGACTGCTCACAGGCCAGGAGTTCTTCACTGGTGAGGTATCCTCGATCAGCGACCACCTCAAGCGTTTCCGCTCCGATGGCCTCCTTCGCGTGTTGTGCCATGGGGTGCAACTGGTGACGATCGCTGCCGGCATTGGTCACCTCATGCGCCACAATCATATGGTGCTCCACATCCACGGCCGTTTGGACGTTATACCCGACGATGCCGGTGCCCCGCGCTTTCATTGATCGAGCATCCGGGTCCGTTAATGAAATCTGTTGATCTGGCGCGTGATGTAGCTGGACTTCGAGTTTCTTGAGGCGGGCCATTTCTGTCTTCAGGGCCGTGATCTTGTCCTCGAGCCGTTGAGTCTTTTCATTGGCCACAGTCGCTTCTTGGCGATCCGCACTGGCGATCTGGCTCAGATACCGGGCAATGCTTTCATCAATCTGTTGCAACCGACATTTCATCTTGGCGGCGGTGAAGTTCTTGTCTCGGTTATTGACGGCCTTGAACTTACTGCCGTCAATGGCGACGAAGACGTCGGCAAACAGATTGAGCTTCTTGCACAGCAGAATGAACTCGCGACAGACCAAGCGGATGGCGGCGCCATTGTTCTTACGAAAATCAGCGATGGTCCTAAAGTCTGGGGCTAAGCGGCCAGTGAGCCACATGAGCTCCACGTTGCGGTGGGCTTCGCGTTCCAGGCAACGACTGGACTGCACTCGGTTGAGATACCCGTAGACATAGAGCTTGAGCAGGGTCCTTGGATGGTAGCCTGGGCGACCCGTGTCTTTCGAATGGGTTTCGAAGCCCAGCCCGGAGAGATCGAGGTCGTCAATGAAGACATCGATCACTCGAACGGCGTTGTCTTCAGCAATGTACTCATCCAATCGTTCGGGAAACAAGGTCGCTTGATGCCGATCGGTCCCTTGAACAAATCCGCTCATTCATGACACCTCCGTAGGAAAACCCTATTATACTCTCCCACCGAGTTTTCACACAGTCTGGGCCAATAGCGGACATGTTAATTTGTGCTTCTTACTGACACTGTCGGTATGGGGGAATTAGTTGTGGCTCATTCTGCCCTTGTGCTGGAATGTAGGAGTGGCTTGGAAGATCGATATTCATAAGGGGCTTTCCCTGTGTGTCGTCGAATGAGTTGACGAAGTGCCGCTGGATGTGAATAACCAACCTGATTGGAGATTATTTCAAAGTTAAGATTGGTTGTCTGAAGAAGTTGGATTGCACGTTCCACGCGAATACGTTGGATAAACTTATTGCAAGATATTCCAGTTGCCTCAATCATGCGCCGAGCCAACGTTCTTGGACTCACACCAACTCCCCTCGCTATTTGAGCTACCGTTATTGGCTGTTCTACATGCTGTCTTATCCAAATTTCTGCTCTTCGCGTCTCGTCGTTACTTCTGGCCAAAAAATGAGAAACCCCAAAGCGTGCTTGAGAGTTTCGCCCGTCAAGAAGCAAGAACTTTGCGACCGCATCACTTAGGTTGGGGCCAGATAAAAGTCCTAATAACGTTAGAGCCAAGTCCATATGGGCCATGGCCGCGCCCCCACAAATAAGCGAGTCTTCCTGTGTCACCATGGTCTCAAGCTGGAGTCGAACATTGGGGTATTGATCTCGAAAATCTTTTGCCAACCACCAAGACGTGGTTGCTAAGCGATGATCTAGAAGACCAGTTTCGGCCAGAATAAATGTAGAAGTGCAGGAGGCAGCAATGCTGCTCCCGTTTTCATATTGGTGCAGTAGCCACCTAATAGCAGCGCGCGTATTTTTTCCCCAAGAGAAGCATTCATCGATTGCCCATCAAATAACTCCAAGCCCGGTATAACAATAACGTCTGCGAGCAATCCGTCCTGAATCGTTATGTCTGCTAAAATCTGTTGGCCACTACCAGTCGTAATGCGTTTTTTCCCAACACAAATTATTTGTAGAGTAAATGGCAAAAACCCGGAGTCTCCTTTAGCCATTTGGGCACCCATGCGAAGAACATCATGGGTTAAGGAAAAAGCCGAATCGAACACTTGATCTAAGACTAAAATCCCAACAGTTTTCACAAAAAACAAACTACCTAACCTCATGGGAAATAACAATAACTCCTCGAGACTTTACGGTGCGTTTACTCCAATATTTTGGCTAATTGACAATATTAATCGGATTTTGTCCATTTTGAATTCTTGCAAAAGGAGCCTCGTTTTCTAATAATAATTTCAAGAGGTTTACGTAAGATTGGCAACAGAAATTCTGTTCTACCCATGAACATATTTGAAAGAAATTTTAATCGTCTTAGCCATTTTATTTGTCCTGCCATTTTGAATGTTTGAAATAAATAAATTCGTTTACAAAGACCTCTCAATTGAACTGTCTCTGATCGGACGTCTTGATCGGAATGCTAAACAAGATTTTCAAAAGGAGATACAAAAATCTCAATGCATGAGACCCCAGAAAATTTATATCAACCTTGTCGAAGTTTCTTCCATTGATTGCGTGGGCGTGGGTATGTTGGCATCAGCGCACACTAGCTCAAGGCAACTTCAGATTGCCATTGTACTTATCGTGACTAAGGGACATGTTCTGCAAACCCTAGAGATAGCTGGAATTAAGAGAATATTGCCTGTGATTTACGGCGATCATCACAATAACTTCCCCTTGAACCTACTTTGAATTTTTATCTTAATCCTCTCTCTTTCATATGAACTCAACGAATGGACTATCGTTTTGGGACGTATGTCTTTTGAATTTTCTGACCGCATAGATAGCGAATTATGTAATCCCTGTTGATCAATAAATGGCCAATTCGATGGGATTTGAGCCATGTGTTGGCTTTTTACGGAAACTTTTGATGACTGAAGAGGATGCTGTGAAGTTAAGAGAAAAATGGAAAAAGATCTATAAGGGCAGGACGTGTCAACATAGGCAATTGGTAAATAGTTTAAAATCAAATGAAGGAAAATCGCTAGATGTTTGGATTTGTATGGAATGTGGAAAAATTCTAGAAAACTCTCAATCATGAATTTCAGTGATCATAGTCAAAAGCTAAGACGGAGGAATTTGGTGAATAAACTAATTAAGCTGGATCAAGCTTTCCTAATGTCCACTGTGGGTCGAGAGCCGGCCAAAAGCGAGCACAATAGAATGAACTGTTGAGCGTTTTAAAAGACCTGTTAGATTACTTATTGGGAGTACCATGTAACCGAATCCCATATTCGGTTACATTTTATACAAAAAGAACGAGCCTCTTATCCGTGTCGTACAAAAGGCCCGGTTCCAAGAAAATAGTTTAGTGTGTGGGTTGATTCTCTGTCGCCCTGATGCTCCGGTTATTTTTCTACTAAATGGAGATTCTCGATAATTCCCCCATCAAACCGAATAAACTGGTCTTTGGAGCCAAACCTAAAGATGCCGGAGGAATACATCACGTTATTCGTAAAATTGAAAATTAAGGTGGTATAGTCAGGATGTGACTCTTCTAACCAACTGACCATATACAGCCTTTCACCAATTTTTCGAGATTGATAGGGCAGATCTTGATTCTTATGCCCTGTTCTTGGTCCCACAATCCATTCATATTTCAGCATTCCATCATAGAGCTCTAGATGAATTCCTCCCCCATTTTGATAATAATAGTTCATGGAGGTCCCATCTAATAAATGTTCGGCTTGCCTTGCCTCCGCCTCTTGCCTGGCTTCTGCTAACGACGTATCTCCTGGTGTTTCCTCCGCGAACACGTGACTCGTACATGCAAATGTAATCAAACTGGCGACAATTATTGTTTTCATACGACACTCCTAGTTGGGCTTGTAGTGAATGCAGGAAAAACGGTCTCTCTAAATATTGTAACCTTGGGCAGAAGGCCCGAGTTCTTTGCGGCTAAGCGACGCTCTGAATCATGCATCCGCCGCAAGCCCCCAACGTTGTCTCAGGAAAAAATCTCTGGATTGCGGATAAATAGTTTACATGATGTGGGATGTAGTAACGCACTGTCGTGAAATCAGAATTTTCCACTGTTGTTCCAAGTCTCTTTTGGACCGATTTTCTCCTGCACGTCCCAGTGCTCAACAAACCTGCCGTCTTTCAACCGAAAGATATCAAAGAAGGCCCAGTCTTCAGCACTTACTAGCGTATGGCTCAAGGCCACCACAAAATTGCCCTGGCCGATCAAGTGGTGGACTTTGAGGTATCTCGCACCCTTGTCGCGAACCTCTTGTAGATGCTTATTAATCCCCTCCAGCCCATCCCCAATTTCGGGGTTGTGTTGGTGGCATTGTTCGCTAGAGATGTAATCCGTCACCTTGTCAAACTTGCCACCCATCAGCACGTCATCGAAAAAGGCCCGGACGATCGCCTTGTTCCCATCGGTCTTATCGAGGTCTTCAACCTCGGTCGGCCCATCAACCATCGTGCGGCCTGAAACTGTCTCCTCAACGTAAGGTGCGAGCACATCCCAATGTTCGATCATCCGGTCTTCATCATCAGTATCAAACAGATCGGCGGTGACCCATTTGGTTTCGCCCTTATTCAAGCTCTGATAGACATGGACGAAAACTTTTCGGCCATCTTCGATGGCACGGACCACCTGAATGTCACGCACGGGGTTGCGCGCGAGAAATGGTCGAAAGAATTCCATGAACCCTGCCTTCCCATCAGCGACACCTGTGGAATGTTGGGTGTAGCGGTCGCCTATGTATTTCTCAAGCGCCTCGCGCAGGTTCCCGTCTCGAATGCCTTCGAGGTACAGGCCGATCGCGTGTTCCTTTTTGCGACTCATTGGGTCTCCCTCCTCTCCTTCGTCTGCTAGGTGAACAAGTTGGGATCTCTCACTCGCAGTGCTAAGATAAAAGGCATGAAAACCAATAGCAATGATAGTTCCGGATCCGGCATTACTCCTTTGGAAATCATTGAGTACGGCGCTGAATTAACCCGCAGGTTTTCAGAGAAGTATGGCGGACAAACGACCATCAACCAGTTACGAGTCATTCACTCGGTCTTGACCTGCCTTTATCGGAACGGCCCTGACTACTCGTGTACCGTGAAGTGGATACATGAGGACACCGGCATACCTTTGAGCACCATAAGCCGTGCCCTGGCTGGTCTTGTCGAGACAGGTAGGATAGCCGAAGAGTCGAATCCAGATGATGGCCGTAGCCGGCTCATAAGACTCGGCCCAAAGTCGAAAAGGACTCCTGCGGACCTCAGATTTCTCGGTGAGTGGATACTAGATCGGCAGAAAAATATCCCGCCGACAAAACGGCCACCCTAACCTGATAGTCGAGGTGGGCGACGGCTCTGGATCGCAACCTACTGAAATCGGAGTCTTCACGGAATCCACAACGTCGGTTGAAGCCACTGTCGGGGCACAGATAGTCTTCCTGCACACGGCGTGATACTTTTTCCCAAATTTTGTGACTGCCATGCGCCCTCCCATTCAACTGACAAGGGAAATGGCGGCCTCACTAAAGACTCTGGAAGAAACCCGAGACGGCCGTAAAAAGCAGGATCCCCAAGCACATAGACCCAATTTACGTCCTTGTCTTCTAGCCGTCGTAAGCCTGCGCGCACGATCGCACTCCCGATACTCTGCCTTTGCCACGCTGGCGCGACAGCGAGTGGCCCGAGTAGCGCAGCACTGCCATTAGTCCCATCCACGCCACATTTCGTAAAGATCACGTGCCCTATAATCTGCTTGTCAATCGTTCCGACGAGCGATAAGGCAACGGCTGCCTCGCTCAAAAGATTTCGCACAAGGGGAAGCAGATTTTCATCAGGAAACGCGTTCGGATAAAGTGACTCAATCGCCACCGAATCGCCCTGTCTGCTTTCACGGATTTCAAGCTTTTCCGACATTGCGGTATCCGAATACCGTCGATTGTTCATGCAGAGCACCAACCGTCATAGGGCACTATGGACCAATTATCGTCCTTTGCTCACTCGTACTTCGAGACTTCGATTAGATTCAGATCCGGATCTCTAAAATAGAGTGATGTTGTTTTCCCAACCGCTCCGGTTCGTGCTACAGGCCCATCTATAATTGCGACCCCACATAGCTCAAGATGTTTTTTAGCTTCCTCTATAGGCGTTTTTAAAATAAAACATAGATCAGCACTACCCGCCCCTACCTTCCCAGCTTTTGGCTCAAATTCTTTGCCAAGTTGATGTACGTTAATTTTCTGATTCCCAAATGATAAGGCTATGCGGCCTTCACCAAATGAAACTCGCTTCATCCCTAAAACCATTTCGTAAAAAGCTACGGTCTTTTCAATATCAGCAACCGTTAGGACTAAATGATCCAAGCGATCAATTTCTATCATGGATAGATCCTCTGAATAATAAAGTTCATATTATGCTTGAGGTCATGAAGATTCGGGAAGACTATCACAAACCAAAACCATCTTTAGTCCGCTTTTGGATCAGGTTGGGACCATCGAAGCCCTAGAATTCATTTCCATTGGCGAACAGATATTCTCGGCGAGTTCGCAGTCATTGAGTTGTGCTAAAAATAATGAGAACATGCTTAGAAAGTTCGGCCGTCTATCTTAATAAGGAGTATGGTGAAATGATCAAATTTGTGATGTGTTTGCGCCGGCATCCAGGTATGACTCGTGAGCAGTTTCAAGATTATTGGACGAACAAACATGGCCCTTTCTTCATGAAAAATGCTGACGCGATGCGAGCAAAAAAATATGTGCAATCTCTTACGATCGATACCCCTATAAACGAAGGATTGAGAAATTCTAGAGGCATGTTGCCAGAATATGATGGTGTCGCAGAGGTGTGGTTTGAATCAGAAAACGATCTCATGGAGGCAATGAGTTCACCGGAGGGGCAAAAACTAGGTGCCGCACTACTAGAAGATGAGGGGAATTTTATTGATCACACTCAATCTTCGGCATTCATTGTTAAGGAGCATGAACTTAAGTAGTTGAAGACGGTTCCCAAAGTTTCACTATGAGCACTAGTTGCCATGGAATTGAGCGTCTAGTGGGACGTTAGCAGAAGAATAGGCCAGGCCGTAGATCCTCACTTTTCTCTCCCTCTAAATTGCTACTAGGAGCTACCCCGCCCCCCAGCAGCATTATCTCTAGATTTCCATGCTCACGTACATAGGGTAGGCCCCGCGGATAAAACTGTCTGTGGCCTTACTGGACCTGGCTTCGCCGAAGCGGCTTCGCGCAGGCGAGCCGACCCTTCAATCAACTCAGGGCAGGCTTTTTCGAACTGACCTGCTACTTCTGACTGCAACTCCCTTCCTGGCCCAATATGTCCTCCTTAACCTCTGATTCAACAACTCCATTATGCATATTGACAGCATACTGTCTTTATGACATATTACTTTCATAATGGCACAGACCAAAGGAGTACATTTCGGACGACACCATACACCGGGCGGAGCAGCCTTTACCGAACTTCTCCTCGAAACCTTCAAACTGAATGGATTACTACTCCTCGAAGGTGATCGCCTGGTTCATCATCTGAATTTGACGAGTGCGCGGTGGCAAGTGATGGGAGCCATTGATCTGGCACTGGTTCCGCTGACAGTGGCTCAGATCGCTCGCAACATGGGCTTACAGCGCCAAAGTGTTCAACGGCTTGCCAACGTTCTTGCCTCTGAAGGGCTTGTTCAGTATGTCGAGAATCCCCATCATCGACGAGCGAAACTTGTGCAACTGACCCAACGTGGCCACACAACCTTGAACAAGGTCAAACAGATACAAGTCGAATGGGCAAATCAGATTTCGGCGGGAATACCAAAACGTGACTTGCGGCAAGCCGTAGACGTGCTGCGAACACTCAGCAAGCGGTTGAAAGGAAAGCGGTCATGAAAACTGGAATGATCATTCAACGCGTTCACGCCATCGCGGGTATCCTAGGCTTTCTCACTATTCTGACGTTCTGGATCTCCACAGCATGGTCAGAATTATTTGGGACTCAAGAAATGATTGCTACCGTCAAGCGCAATATCCTGTGGGGCATGCTGATCCTCGTTCCAGCGATGGCGGCCGTGGGGGGAAGTGGGTTCCGTCTCATGAGAAAGGAAAATGATCCTCTTATTTCGGCAAAAAAACGTCGCATGATGATCATTGGTCCAAACGGGCTATTCGTACTCCTTCCCGCAGCCATCTACCTCAATGCCCTAGCCTCTCAGGGCATGTTCGGGACTTCTTTCTACGCAGTACAAACCATCGAGTTGATTGCGGGCGCGGGCAATCTCACCTTGATAGGACTCAATATGCGTGACGGTCTTCGAGCGACCGGGCGCCTCAATTAGGGGTACCAGTATCCTATGCATCTAGCGAGAACATACACATCTCTCAAACAGAATTGCTATCTACACAGAGGCGCTGGAGCAACTTTGCGGAAATGGATACGGACCTGACAATATTCAATACCAATCAGAGTAAGCCAACTGTCGAAAATTGAGTTTGAGGCCAGTTGCCTTCCCATGCTGGGCTAGGAGTGCTACTATTTTCTCTCGACTACAAGTCATTGCAACAAGATAAAGAGTGTCTGAGTATCCTAATTACCCTGATAAGAAAATTCGCTGCTCCATTCCTTTTTCTACCCCTTCGGGAAAACTCAACCAACATGTCAATCCAGACTAATAACCCTAGAACACTCAGTTGGCGTCGGGTGAAAAGTCATGAACTTGCCACGTTCGTTCTTGTCTGGACCTTATCTCTGTTCGCGTCGTCCACATCCATTGCTAGCTCGTTGCCAGTTGTGAGAATTGCCGTGTTGTATGATGGACCACATTCCGATTTAGGGATGGGGAAATTTATTCGGCAGGGCCTTATCCAAAAAGAAATTCTTTCACTGACCAGGGGAGAATTTGATGTCCAGTTTCCTAAAAAATATCAAATTCATGCCGGATGGTCGGTCAAAAAAGTCGATCAAGCTCTGACAGCGTTGGTAAAGGAACCCTCTGTCGATATGGTTCTGACCTTAGGCCTCCTTGGCACGAATGCCGCACTCCACCGAAAAGGATTTTCGAAGCCAGTCATTGCCCCTTTTGTCATCGATGCGGAACTCCAAGGCGTATCTTTGGCCACAGGGAAAAGTCGTATTCCTAATCTCACGTACCTCACTTCATTTAAAAGTTTTGAACGAGACTTGAAAGCATTTATGGAACTCGTGTCATTCAAGCATCTCGCACTGATTGAAGATGCCGTGATCCCAGAAGCGATTCCGCAGATATTGGAAAAAATTAACCGCGCGGCCCGCGCCAATGATATCAGGATTTATCCCATTCGAGTGACCAGTTCTACCAAACCTCTTTGGGAACAATTACCACCAGAAACCGATGCCGTATTTGTCGTCCCCCTCTTTCGACTCCCAAGCAAAGAATTTGATTCCATGGTCCAAGGCTTTATCGAGAGAGGGCTTCCTAGTTTTTCCCTCACCGGACGAAGTGAAGTGGAGCGTGGAATATTCTCTGGCCTTGCACCCGAAACTGATTCTATCCGTATGGCTCGACGGATTGCGTTGAACGTGCACCGAATTTTACTGGGGGAACCAGCTGAGGATCTTCCTGTTACGTTTTCCGATGGCGAACAACTCACCATCAACATGGCCACTGCTCGAGCCATTAACATCTGGCCTAGCTTCCGTATCCTGACCGAAGCCACTCTGTTGAACGAGGAATCGCAAGGGATTCCGAGGAAACTCTCTCTCTATAGCGTTGTGCGAGAAGCAGCCCATGTGAATTTAGATTTGGCTGCAGCCGATAGGCAGGTGGCTGCTGGCATTGGAGCGGTGCAGAATGCCCGTTCGGCCTTGCTCCCACAAATTTCCATCGGGAGTTCGGCCAATCTCATAGACGAGGATCGGGCCACAGGAGGGTTTGGGAATAACCCCGAAAAAGCTGCCTTTGCCCAAGGCTCCTTCGAGCAATTGCTGTATTCAGATACAGCCTGGACGAATTATACCGTCGAACAACGCAACCAAGATTCTCGAAAGGCGAACCGTCGACAAGTCGAACTGGATGTGACACAAGAAGCCGCCCTCGCCTATTTAGACGTTCTCAGGACCAAAACCATTGAATCCATTCGAAAAGAAAACCTCAAGTTAACACGATCCAATTTGGAGTTAGCGCGCATTCGAGAACAGGTTGGAGCAGCCGCACGTGATGAAGTGTTTCGATGGGAAAGTGAAATTGCCAACGGTCGCA
This sequence comes from Nitrospirales bacterium, assembly GCA_965223295.1. Taxonomy (GTDB): domain Bacteria; phylum Nitrospirota; class Nitrospiria; order Nitrospirales; family UBA8639; genus Nitrospira_E. The sequence goes on from CBDCWC010000003.1 coordinate 881,457, forward strand.
TTGACGTGCTGAATGCCCAAGCCCAACGTCAACAAGCCGCGATCAGTCTGAATCGCACCTTGTATCGTCCCCTCGAGGAGCTCTTTGAAACCACGGAGGCCGGTCTCGAAGACCCTATCTTATTTCATGATGTCGAACGAATTTTTGTCTATGTGAATAATCCGAGAAATTTTCAGATATTTCGAGACTTTCAGGTCCGCGAAGGCCTGCGATTATCTCCTGAACTCCATGGATTAGAAGCCAGCATCGCCGCACAACAACGGAGACTATTGAATGCCGAACGAGGCTTTTGGGCACCCGACCTGGTGCTGCAGAGTGATGTGAATCAGCGAATTGCTCAAGCTGGTGCTGGACAGAGCATACCTCCCGGGGTGCCGGCTCAAGATCGAACAACATGGAATCTTCAACTGGGTCTCTCCTTTCCCTTATTTTCCGGAGGGGCGAAAGATGCGACTCAGAGCCAGGCCCTTGAAACTCTTCGCCAATTGCAACTTGAACGCGAGGCCGCAGTTGGGAGAATTGAAGAACGAATTCGATCCGCCAATATAGAAGCCGGAGCGTCTTCGGCCACTATTCGCCTCGCCCGGGAAGCTTCTCATGCTGCCCAACAAAATTTACAACTCGTACGCGATCAATATTCTCGGGGAGCCGTGGATATCATTAAACTTCTCGATTCTCAGAATGCGGCTCTTACGGCTAACCTTAACGCCGCCAACGCTGTGTACGAATTTCTCATTGATATCATTAATATTCATCGTGCGGCAGGTTCTTTCCCATTTTTTGACTCATCAGAAGAACTCGAATCTTGGCACAACCGATTAGAAACCTATTTTCTAGAACAGGGTATCGACACCAAAACCGAGATAGTCAGGAGTCCTTTTCGATGAACACACTACTGAGTCAGTCCTTTAGATGCATTCACGCTTATTATCTGGTGAGCTCACTTGGGATTATGCTCAGTGTTGCCTCATGCCAAGGCGAAGATCCAGTCATACCAGACGTTCTCCGCCCAGTTCGCTCCCAAACGGTCTTCTTTTCCAATGCAGAACAGATCCGAACGTTTTCCGGTGTATCAAAGTCAGGATTAGAGGCTAGCCTAAGCTTTAAAGTTTCCGGAACGATGAAACATTTGCCGGTGAAAGTTGGCGACAAAGTCAAAAAAAATCAACGTTTGGCCGAAATTGACCCTAAAGATTTTCGCTTGGAGGTTCAGCGGGCGGAAGCTGCGTTAGCGAGTGCCAAGGCAGCTTCAAGAAATGCCAGAGCCGAATATGCTCGGGTCCGTGCATTGTATGAAAACCGAAACGCTTCTAGAAATGACCTGGATCAAGCTCGTGCGACGGCAGAATCCTCAAATGCTCAAGTGCAATCAGAACAAAAGAGTCTAGAGTTAGCCAAGCTTCAATTAACCTATACTCGCTTACTGTCTCCCGCAAATTGCTCAGTTGCCTCTGTTCCCACTGAAGTCAACGAAAACGTACAAGCTGGCCAAACGATTGTGGAAGTCGTCTGTGGCTCTCATCTTGAAGTCGAGGTCGGCGTCCCAGAAATCTTTATCGCCAAGATTACACCTCAAATGCCTGTCACGGTGGCGTTTGATGCCATCAAGGGCAATCGCTTTCCTGCTGTCGTCACAAAAGTGAGCGTGAGCGCGGGAAAAAATAGAACGACATTTCCTGTTACGGTTCAGCTGCAAACAGACGTACCTGGCTTTCGATCGGGTCTTGCCTCTGACGTACAATTCACCTTTGAAGGGAGAAAGGGGGAGCCTCGAATCTTGGTCCCGTCCGTGGCTGTGGGGGAAGATCAGGAGGGACCATTTGTGTACCTTCTAGAAGACCAAAAGGATGGAACGGGAATTGTTCGACGTCAGGCAGTTCACGTGGGTGAACTCACACCCGAAGGACTAGAAATTGTTGATGGTCTTCAAAATGGAGCTCACATTGTGACAGGTGGAGTACGACGACTTCACGATAGTCAACCCGTTCGAATCATGACGACGTCCCCTCATCAGTCATGAACGTCACCCAATCGGCGATCCAAAACAGCCGCATTACGGCGGTTGCCCTTCTCATTATTCTGTTCGCAGGCATCTCATCCTACCAAGGCCTGCCTCGCAATGAAGATCCCGGATTCATCATTCGGACCGCTCTGGTCCTGACCTATTTCCCAGGAGCCAGTCCAGAACGAGTCGAGCAACTCGTCACCGACAAACTCGAAAAGACGATTCAAGAAATTCCGGAATTAGATTTTGTGAAGAGTGAATCAAAAACAGGCGTCTCACTTATCTACGTCAATATTTTAGAAAAATTCAAGAAGATGAGGCCCATTTGGGACAATCTCCGTCGAAAGATTGATAAGGCCACGCCTGATCTTCCCGACGGGACTGTTGGCCCCTTTGTGAATGATGAGTTCGGTGATGTATTTGGCATTATTGTGAACATCACGGGTGACGGCTTTACCTACCGTGAGATTAAGGATGTCGCCGATGATGTTCGAGACGAACTTTTACGGCAAAGTGAAATAGCGAAAGTCGAAATTTATGGAGATCAGGAAGAACGCGTCTTCATTGAATTTAATAACGCGAGATTATCAGAACTTGGGCTCTCTCCCAGCCAACTCAGCACACTCCTCGAATCACAAAATATCGTGATGCCCGGGGGAGACATTCGAACCCAGGATGAAAAAATCGTCTTAGAGCCATCCGGTAATTTTGAGTCAGTTGATGAAGTCCGTAGAACAGTGGTTCGTGTGCCCGAGACCCAAGAAGTATTATTTTTGGAAGACCTGGTTGATATCACTCGAGGCTATATAGATCCACCTGATGCTCTCTTACGGTCCACCGGTGAACCAGCCGTAGGTCTCGGCGTTTCCATGCAGACAGGAGGCAACATTATCACGCTAGGAGAACAAGTACGGGGCGTCCTTCATCAGGCTCTTCAAGAATTTCCCATCGGTATCGATTTTGAGGTGATTCAATTTCAACCGGATGTGGTGGATCGAAAAATCAAAAATTTTACCAATAGTCTGTTTCAAGCTGTCGTCATTGTCACGGGAGTCATGCTGCTCTTTCTCGGTGTCCGAACAGGTTTAATTGTGGCGAGCCTTATACCCATGGCCATCTTCATGGCCCTCCTTCTCATGTCCTTACTTCACATTGGATTAGATCAAATGTCCCTGGCTGCCCTCATTATCGCCCTTGGGCTTCTCGTAGATAACGCCATCGTTATGTCCGAGTCGACCATGGTTCAAATGAATGCCGGCAAACCAGCCCTCCAAGCCGCGATTCAATCGGCCAATGAACTAAAAATTCCTCTGCTCACATCCTCGCTCACAACGGCGGCGGCCTTTTTGCCAATCTATCTAGCTGAATCGAGTGTTGGAGAATATACCGCTCCCATTTTTCAAGTCGTGACCATCACGCTCCTCTGTTCATGGCTCTTGGCCTTAACCATGATTCCCTGGTTTTGCGTACTCTTTTTACGCGTCCTTCCCATGGCCTCTGGTGATCCCTTTCAATCTCATTTCTATACAATCTATCGAGATCTCTTAGTGTCCTTAGTCCAGCGGCCATGGCTCACCATGGGAATTGTTGCCATTATGTTCGTGAGTGCGCTCTATGGATTTGGGAAATTGCCTGTGTATTTCTTTCCAGCCAACGACAAACCCACATTTACGGCAAAGTTAGAATTCCCGAATGGAACACCTATTGAAAAGACTGACGCCATGGTGACTCATGTCGAACGTTTCATTCAGACGAACCTCAAAACTAATCAAACCCGTGATCAAGGCATTGTGAATTGGAGTAGTTTTATTGGAGAAAGTGCACCGCGTTTTGATTTGCCTTTTTCTCCGGTTCAAGCCAGCCCTAACTTTGCCTATCTCCTGGTCAACACGACTTCTCGAGAAATTTTCTCTGACGTCATACCCCAACTCGAGTCCTTTTGTTTAGAAAACTTTCCGGACCTCAAGGCCACGATTCGTCCATTGGAAACCGGCCCGCCCACTTATCCCCCCGTTGAAATCCGTGTGACCGGGCGGGATACAGATATCTTATTCGACATTATGGAAAAGGTGAAAGCTAAACTTCGGTCCATACCAGGCACCAAACTCATCGACGATAATTGGGGAGCGAGATCCAAGAAACTTATGGTAAAAATCAATCAACCACGAGCGCTCCGTGCCGGCGTCTCCAGTCAAGATATTGCCATTTCCCTACAAACATACCTTACAGGTTTAGATATCACCCAATACCGGGAAGATGATGAACTCATCCCAGTAATCCTTCGCTCGGTTGGCGCCGAGCGGCAGGATATGAGTAAACTCGAAAGCATCAATGTCTATGCTCAGTCTTCCGGACAGTCAGTTCCGCTCAGGCAGGTCGCTGACCTGGAGGTCGTGTGGGAGCCAGCACAAATCCATCGACGCGATCGACTCCCCACCATCACAGTGGAAGCCGGCCTCCAAGCTGGCACCACCGCCATGGAAGTCAACGCTCTGCTTGAACCTTGGCTAGAGGAACAAGAGAAAGATTGGAGTCTTGGCTACTTTTGGGAATTTGGCGGAGAAGCCGAAACGTCTGGAAAAGGCAACAAATCTATTGGGGCCAAACTTCCGGTGGCTGGGCTCATTATCCTGTTTCTGCTAGTTGCCCAATTTAATTCCCTTCGTAAACCCATCATCATCTTGATGACCATTCCGTTAGGCTTAATTGGCGTGGTGATAGGCCTTCACCTCACTCAACTCTACTTTGGTTTCATGCCCATGCTAGGCGTACTCTCATTGGCAGGCATTATCATTAACAACGCCATAGTGCTCATTGATCGGATCAACATTGAAGCCACGGAAAATGGTGGAGATTTGGCCAGCGCCATTATCATGTCAGCCCAACATCGTCTCCGTCCCATTCTTCTCACGACCATCACCACAATCGGCGGGCTCATTCCTCTCTATACCGGCGGCGGCCCCATGTGGGAACCCATGGCCATTGCCATTATGTTTGGATTACTCTTTGCTACCGTACTCACACTTGGCGTAGTGCCAGTTCTGTATACCCTCTTGTTCCGAGTGAACTTTCAGAATTTTCACTATGTAGCACAGGTTTCGGCAAATCCTGTATAACTATCCAAGATAGATACACCTCTTGAGATGTTTTAAAATAAGATCCTAGTAGAACTGGAGCATCAGATACTTCTCTTCATGCATTCCCAATTCTTGAATGGTCTTCTTATGACATTTGATGGTACCAAAATAGATTCCAACGAGTGGTGCACAAAACAAGGGTACGCCAATATGCCTAAACATCCTTTTTCTGCTTGGATAAGAATACTGCCTATTTTCTGTCTGGTTCTCACAAATTGTGTGAACACCCATCATCAGTTCTCTGGATCCTTGCTGCAGCTTCAGTCTTCCCATACCGCCCCAACACAACAACTGGGTTCAATACAGATAGGTATCACAACAAAACAAGAAATCATCAGAAGATTTGGAAATCCTACGGACCAGCAAATGTCTACTCGAGAAGGAGTTCCAATAGAATCTCTGAGCTATGCCGACTCTGAAATCGAGATCAGACCTTACCAGTACATTCCTTTTTTCGGAGCATTTGCATTTTGGCGCACTCCAACTCACCAAAACTCGTCGGCTGCCATCAGTTTTTCTTCTGATGAAAAGGTTTCCGGATTGACGATCTCAACAGTCAATGCCTATAGCGACATCCGTTCTTCAGAAATTTTCTCTAGAGCAGACTCCACCACTTCTTTTTACGGCATGAACAATCCAGAGGTTTCTCATACCCCGACTAGTGACTAAATCCGTCCCAATCCTGAGACTCTCTCTACATTTTTGCTCTTCTCTTTTTTTGGGGACCTATTTCTTTCAAGATAGTTTCAGAAAAATATAGGGTCTGTTGAAAAAGCCGTCAGCGGCGTTCTCGCTATTTTTCCGTGCTCACATACTGCCAGTATGCTCCGCGCACAAAAAGAGCTGCGCCCTTGCTGAACGGACTTTTTTGAACAAACCCGCGGTCTCTGACATGTTATGTCTCAGACACGAAATGTGGCTATTGATATCAGCATTATTCAACAGTCCTATATAGAAAGCTGATGCGTTTCAAGCAGTTGAATCAGGCAAAACCCGGAAAGAAAATTATGCCGTTTGGTTGCAAAACCATGTTCTTTATTCAAAATATCGGGTAAGATATACGATTGTAAGCTGGTAACCTCTTTAAAATTTTCCTCCTATCCTATTCAGGCGAAAGGGTAACGCATTGAAATCCATCCTTGGCATTTCAGCGTATTATCATGATAGTGCGGCATGTCTGGTGCAAGATGGACAAATTGTGGCCGCGGCTCAGGAGGAACGGTTTACCCGGAAAAAACATGATGCAGGATTTCCCTACCACGCCGTTGAGTTTTGCTTAAACCATCGAGGATTAACTATTGGCAATGTGGATTATCTTGTTTTTTATGACAAACCTCTGATCAAATTTGAACGACTCCTCGAGACGTACTTGTCGTATGCCCCTCAAGGCATACGGTCCTTTCTCACTGCCATTCCTGTCTGGATCAAAGAAAAACTATTTTTGCGCAATTTACTGGATAAAGCTTTTCGCCAGATTGGGGGTCTTGAGAAAACGGACTCGCTCCCTCCTCTGCTCTTTGGAGAGCACCATGAATCGCATGCGGCATCGGCCTTTTTCCCCTCCCCTTTTCAGGAAGCCGTCGTTCTGTGCATGGATGGCGTCGGAGAATGGGCAACCACATCTGCTTGGATCGGACGTGATAACAAACTGACTCCTTTGTGGGAGATCCCTTTTCCCCATTCTATAGGACTGCTCTATTCGGCCTTCACTTATTACACCGGCTTCAAAGTCAATTCAGGGGAATATAAAGTCATGGGCCTGGCGCCCTATGGTGAACCCAAGTATGTCAAAACGATTTTAGATAACCTGGTCGATGTCAAACCGGACGGCACGTTCCGCTTAAACATGGAGTATTTTGCCTATTGCACCGGTCTTCGTATGACCAGTGATAAATTTGACGAATTGTTTGGCGCCCCTCCTCGTGAAGCGGAAAGTGAATTAACTCAGCGAGAAATGGATTTGGCCCGTTCCGTACAGGAAGTGACCGAGATTGTCATGTTGCGCTTGGCTAATAGTCTTCACAAAGAAACGGGTATCAAAAACCTATGTTTATCAGGAGGAGTAGCTTTGAATTGCGTCGGCAATGGTCGTGTTCTACGCGAAGGCCCATTCGACAAGCTGTGGATCCAGCCTGCCGCTGGCGATGCGGGGAGCGCGCTCGGAGCTGCGCTCACTGTTCATTATCACTACCTGGATCAACCAAGAACTTGTCAAGACACCGAAGATTCGATGCGCGGCAGTTATCTCGGACCTTCGTGGAGCAATGAAGAGATTGAAGCGGTTTTACGGAAGCTGGACGCACCCTATGAACGCCTGGAAGATTCGCTCTTTTACGATCGAGTGGCAACTTACTTGGCAGAAGAAAAAGTCATCGGATGGGTCCAAGGGCGAATGGAATTTGGACCTCGGGCTTTGGGCGGCCGCAGTATTCTAGGTGATCCTCGCAGCGAGAAGATGCAGTCGGTCATGAACTTGAAAATAAAGTATCGGGAATCTTTTCGGCCCTTTGCGCCATCGGTTTTACGCGAACGTGTCGCAGACTATTTCGAGATGGATACCGATAGCCCCTATATGTTGCTGGTTGCACCGGTAGCCGAACAGCGGCGGGTTGCCTTAAAAGCCGACGAAGCAAAACTTTGGGGCATTGATCTCTTGAACGTGCCCAAGTCAGATATTCCCGCTGTGACCCACGTGGATTATTCCGCCAGAGTGCAAACCGTGACGGCCTCCACCAATCCTCGGTATTATCAACTCTTGCAATCATTCGAAAAGAAAACCGGTTGCGGAGTATTGATCAATACCTCATTCAATGTTCGAGGCGAACCCATTGTCTGTACTCCGGAAGATGCCTATCGTTGTTTTATGCGTACCGAAATGGACGTGCTCGTCTTAGAAAATTGCGTATTGGTTAAAGAACAACAAAAACCAGTTCCGAAAGACACGGAATGGATGAAAGAGTTTGAATTGGATTAACTCAAGAGTTTTTCAATATGAATACCTCGACACCACATAAAGATATTCCTGTCAAACAACTCCGCCACTTTGGATGGCTGATGGGTGGGTTCTTTGCCATCATTAGCTTGTGGCCATTAGTGTTTCGCGGCGAAGGCATCCGTCTGTGGGCTGGTATCATTGCTGGCGCTTTTGCGGTGTTAGGAATGGTGTTCCCCACTGGCCTTACGCCCATCTATCGAGGCTGGATGTTCTTCGGAGAAAAAATTGGATGGCTCAATTCACGCATCTTATTGGGTCTGGTATTCTATGCCCTGCTCACCCCCATCTCTTTTCTCATGGTGGTACTGGGAAAACGCCCTTTACAATTGAAGTTTGATCCCAATGCAGAGACGTATCGAGTGCCTAAAGAAGCGCGTGCGGCCAATCATGTCTTGAAAGCCTTTTAAAGGAGGAATCGTTGATGTCAGGTTTTCTCGGAGAGCTGTGGGAGTTTATGCGAGAACGAAAAAAGTTCTGGCTAGCCCCAATCATTATTATGCTCTTACTCTTAGGCGGTCTTATTATTTTGAGCGAAGGCTCTGCCGTGGCTCCCTTTATCTATACGCTGTTTTGAGAAGTCATGGGCATTCATGCCTTTAAGGGATGATGAGACAAGAAATGAAAGAGTATTTTGGATTCAATCCTCTTGACTCTCAAAATTGGCGAATTACTATGTAATAAGAGGTGGGAAGGTCTTTGTCCTTGATACTTTTCGAGGAACGAGATTGGTACTCCCACCAACTAACCTGTTCGCTTTTAGGAAAACCACTTAATTTTTGACCCGTATCACTCATCGGGTTCATTTCAAGACCTTGGTATATGTCTGGATCTGAACACGAACAGATCTCTCAGCTTCGGGCCTACCTGAATCACCAGGTTATCGGCCAAGAAGGTCTCACCCTCAGACTCATCATTGCCCTGTTAGCAGATGGGCATCTTCTGGTAGAGGGAGCACCGGGCCTCGCCAAAACCACCGCGATAAAAACACTCGCCACGGGCCTAGAGGCTGATTTTCACCGAGTTCAATTCACGCCTGATCTGCTGCCAGCTGATATCACCGGTACAGATATTTACCGCCCGCAAGACAGCTCCTTTCGCTTTCAACATGGGCCCATTTTTCACAACCTTGTGCTTGCAGACGAAATCAACCGTGCGCCAGCGAAAGTCCAAGCGGCCTTGCTGGAAGCTATGGGCGAACATCAAGTCACGATTGGCCGGAGCAGTTATCCTCTTCCAGAATTATTCTTGGTTATGGCCACACAAAATCCCATTGAACAGGAAGGCACCTACCCGCTTCCTGAGGCCCAATTGGATCGATTCCTGCTTTATGTCCGCGTTCAATATCCAACTGTGGAAAGCGAACGACGCATTGCCAAACTGGTTCGGAACCAAGCCAAGGCTACTCCATTGGATGCAGTTGGTCAGGTCTCGCCCATTCCTCAAAAAGTCTTGTTCGCCGCGCGCCAGGACATTTGGAATGTCCATTTTGCCCCAACCTTAGAAGAATATCTCGTCCAACTGGTGGTCGCGACACGGGATCCAGCTCCCTACAGTAACACCTTGAAACGATGGGTGCGCTTCGGAGCCAGTCCACGAGCCACCATTGGCTTAGAACGATGTGCGAGAGCTCATGCCTGGCTGGAGGGGCGAGACTATGTATCGCCCGAAGATATTCAAGCCATGGCCCATGATGTGCTCCGCCACAGAATTTTATTGACCTTCGAAGCCGAAGCCGAAGGCATCACCCCTGATTATGTGGTGTCTGAAATATTAAACCATGTGGCCGTTCCGTAACCGCGCACAAGCGCCTTTCACCGTTGCCAGCCCATCGGATTCAAGCCCCTTCCGAGGAGTTCATGTACACCTCAACGACCTTATTCAGGCGCGCCATCACATTTCTGGGTTAGCCGTCAAGCGTCAAACCCGGTCTCATGCCCTACTCGCTGGTGGGGAACGGTCGCCATTCAAAGGACGCGGAATCGACTTCGAAGAATCCCGCCGGTACCAGCCCGGAGATGATGTCCGGTTAATGGATTGGCGTGTCACGGCTCGGACGAATACACCCTATCTGAAAGTTTTTCGAGAAGAACGCGAGCGTCCGGTCTTTCTGGTGGTGGATGATCGACAGGCTATGCATTTCGGAACCAAAGTGGCTTTTAAATCAGTCGTGGCTGCACAGGCCGCAGCTCTATTGGGATGGGCATCCCACGACAGGGGTGATCGAGTTGGCGGCATTGTATTTTCGGAAACGGATCATGTGGAACTCCGTCCTAAAGGTGGAAGATCAGGAATCCTTCAATTGCTGAATGTCCTCGCTACTCGTACTGGCCAACCCTCCGGACATCGGCTTGAACCAGATTCTTCAACGACAGCTTTGCGATCAGCGCTCAATAGAGTCCTCAAGGCTGCTCGCCCAGGAAGTCTTATCTTTATTTTGAGTGATTTCCGCGAATGGGATCAGCAATCCCGAATAGCTTTGCGCCGACTTGGAGCACATCATGAAGTTGTGTCTCTGTTTATCTATGATCAGATCGAACAAGTGGCGCCACCTCCGGGTTCCTATCCTATTACAGATGGTCAATCCTACGGCCTCCTGCAAACATACTCGGCACAAACAATTGAAGCGTACAGACAGGCATTTAGTCGGCGGTATGAAGATGTTCGCCATCTGTGCTATTCACGGGGAATTGGGTTTGTTCCTTTAGTTACACATCAAGATATTTTCACCCAACTCACAAAAGGATTCCAGACATTAGCAGATGGTCGAAGTGCAAACCGTTCAGGGATAGTAGAATTGCCTGAGAGAGAGGGAGTCGCCTGATATGCCTAACGTTCCTGATCCGTTACAAGACCTGCGGGATGTGCATCTGCCAGATCCGATTTCCTGGTGGCCTCCCGCATTTGGATGGTGGATGATTCTGGTTCTGATCATCATTGCGGTGAGTTTGCTTCTGTGGGCCAAGGCCTATTACCGACGTACTCGACCTCGACGATTTGCGCTCGCACAACTTAAAAGCGTGAAACAACAATATGCGCGAGATTCAGATGACCAATGGACAATCAGAGAAGTCTCCCATCTTCTGAGGCGCTATGCCCTTTCGGTGTTTTCCCGATCTGATGTGGCTGGGTTATCGGGGAAAGCCTGGCTGAAATTTTTGGATGATACGGGCTGCACGAACCAATTTTCTGAAGGCCCCGGACAATCATTGCAGTCTGGCCCCTACCAAGCCCAGGTATCCACCTCAGCATCTGAACTCCTTCCCCTGGTGGAACAATGGATTCAACAGGTTCGCATCGACAAAGGGAAACTTGTGTCATGATCTCGCTACTCTGGCCATGGATACTTGCAGTCGGTCCATTGCCGTGGCTTGTGAGACGCTGGGCTCCTCCGGCTCCGGAACAAGCCAAAGCCGCCTTGCGTGTCCCCCATTTTCGAGACTTGATCGGATTTCAATCCGGAAAACCTATTGGAACGAAACAACCTGGACCCTCTACCATGTTTTGGTTCAGCATTGTGATCTGGCTCCTATTAGTGTTAGCTGCCGCTCGGCCTCAGTGGATTGGAGAACCTGTGGGTTTGCCTACCAGCGGACGGGATTTGATGTTAGCCGTAGATATTTCTGGCAGCATGGCCATCCCAGATTTTGCCATCAATGGGCAAGAAGTGACGCGTCTAGAAGTGGTGAAACGCGCAGCCAGTGAGTTTATTACACGCCGAACAGGCGATCGGATCGGCCTCATTGTGTTTGGGTCCCAAGCTTATGTGCAGACACCCCTCACTTTTGATCGTGAGACGGTTGCCACCATGCTACGCGAAATGGAAATTGGTCTGGCCGGAAAAGAAACAGCCCTTGGTGATGCGATTGGGTTAGCTGTCAAGCGACTCAAAGAACAACCAGCCGGCAATCGTGTCTTGGTGTTACTTACAGACGGAGCCAACACGGCTGGGGAAGTTTCACCTAAACAGGCAGGTGAGTTAGCCAAAGAGCAAGGCCTTCGGATCTATACAATCGGCGTGGGGGCAGACCGCATGGAAGTGGATTCGTTATTCGGGTCTCGAACGGTCAATCCCTCGCGTGATTTAGATGAAAATACGCTCCGAGAGCTGGCGCAAGCAACTGGAGGGTTGTATCTCCGGGCCAAGAATACCGAGGCGTTGGCCAACGTGTATCGCGAACTGGATCGCCTGGAGCCAGCTTCAACGGATGTTGAACTCTTTCGTCCCAGGACAGAACTCTTCATCTGGCCGTTGGGACTGGCTCTGGGATGCTCTGTGTTTATGTCACTGTTCTTTTTGGTGAGGAATAGTGCGGGCATTGGAGTGAGGCGGCCCACACAACCCATGACGACAGAAACTCTGGTGAGATCATAAAGATGGCCACATTCCATTTTCTTCGGCCTGAATGGTTGTGGGGATTTTTGCCATTAACGGGTCTGTTAATTGTCCTCACGAAACACAAAGCCACGGCCCAGTTGTGGGAGTCGGTGTGTGATGCACATTTATTACCACATGTGCTGATGGGCACTCCCGGAAAACAATCCAGCGGTCCTGTCGTTCTTCTCGGACTGGGATGGACGTTGGCCCTCGTGGCATTAGCCGGTCCCGTATGGTCGAAGTTGCCGCAGCCCGTGTTTCGTACTGAATCGGCATTGGTCATCATCTTAGATGTCTCACGCTCAATGGACGCACAAGATGTCGCCCCATCACGACTCACCCGTGCCAAACATAAGATCTTGGATATTCTGCAAACTCGAAAAGAAGGACAGACGGCACTGGTCGTATTTGCAGGGGACGCATTTGTCGTGTCCCCACTGACCGATGATGCCCGGACCATGAAAACACTGGTGCAAACCCTCGAAACCAGTCTGATGCCAGTGCAAGGAAGTCGGCCTGACTTAGCTCTCACTATCGGTCATGACTTACTGGTACAAGCTGGAATTCCGGGCGGCAACCTCTTGCTCATCACAGATGGGAAAGTAGATTCCGCTGCCATACACATCATGAAACAAGTAGCTCAGAAAGATAGAACGATTGCTATTCTGGGCGTGGGCACAGAGGATGGAGCCCCGATCCCCGACCAGGGCGGATTCGTCAAAGATGAAACCGGAACGATTGTCGTCCCAAAATTAGATCCTGATTCCTTGCATGAGGTGGCTCGGACGGTCGGTGGCCGATATGCCACCGTCACGCTGAATGATGAGGATCTGGATCATGTTGTCCCCACAACAAATGTTTCAACGCTGTCTACCTCAACAAAGGAGGATCAACGAACCACCGACATCTGGCGGGAGGAGGGGCCTTGGTTGATAGGAATTCTCCTCCTAGTCACCCTTCCCGCGTTTCGTCGTGGATGGATTGGCGCCCTGCTGATCTTTGTATTTCTGCCACAAGTGAGTCAGGCATTTTCATGGGAGAGTATCTGGGAACGTTCTGATCAACGGGCCATGAAGGCTTTAGAACAACACGATGCTCAAAAAGCTGCGGCGCTGTTTGAACAACCTGACTGGAAGGGCATCGCCCATTATCGTGCCGGTGAGTACGATCAGGCGGAGCAAGTATTTTCGGGTATGGATTCACCAGATGGACACTATAATCGAGGCAATGCTTTAGCCAAACTGGGAAAGTACCAGGAAGCCATCGCTTCTTATCAAACCGCCTTAAAGCAACAACCTGACCATGCAGATGCACAACATAACTTAGACCTTCTCAAAAAGATGTTGGAGAATCAACAGTCACAAAATTCTCAAGAAAACAATTCCAAGCCATCTGATTCTTCTTCGGAAGAGCAGCAACAACATGACGAAGGAGAAGGATCTGCTCAACAGAGTCAGGAAGGGGAATCTGAGAAAAGCGAGCAAGAAAACAAGCAAGAACAGACCGCTTCTCAAAATGATACAAGCCAAGATGAGGCAGGAGCATCAGAACCACGTCAAGATTCTTCAGACGACTCCAACAAATCTGAAGAATCTCAAGCACAGTCCCCTGCTCAAGATATGGAAGAGAATAAGGCCCAATCGGATATCGCTCAAGCCAATCAGGGAGAAAGCACAGAAGATAATGATTTCCAGAAGCAGCAGGCTTCGGCTTCTGAGTCAGAAGAGACGCAGGAGGATCAGAAATCCCAACAGGCTCTTCAACAATGGCTTCGTCGCATTCCCGATGACCCTGGAGGGTTGTTGCGGCGCAAATTTCTTTTGGAACATCGGCGACGTATGGAGGCAGGGACGGCAGTGGATAGTATAGGGAGGGCATGGTGAAAAAACAAGATTATGCTTTTTCCTCTGCTTCCGTCATTCCCGACATTTTTTATCGGGAATCCATCTTATTTATTGGCAATCAAAGCGTTTGTAGATGAAACACATCAAATGCCTCTACACAACAATAATGTCTACTCGTTTTTCTGTGCTGCCGGGTCTCGTCCCGGCAGCCGAGGCCCTTTTGTTCCGGCAAAAGGACCCAAAACCATGTTGGCCGTGGCGTGGCCCTTCGGGTGCCTTGCGCGGTTCGCCGACACCGGCGGCGCGCAAACTCACTACGCTCAGACAATGCACGCTTTGTCTCCGGTATCGGCTGCACTGCTCAGCGTCGCCACAAGACCAGATTCTCTTGCAACCCTCGCCCCCTCGGGGGAGAGGGAAGGGTGACGGGTGAGACGGTCGATTGTGGATGAATCCAGGATAGAGGTGCAAAAGGTTTCAGCTGAGAAATAACCAGAATAATCGGGTAGAAAGATTTGGGAGACTTTTTTAAGATGGCAATTGTGGTTCTGATCTTCGGTCTGTTGAGTGGTCCCTCGTTAGCGTGGGGACAATCGGTGAAGGCCTATGTGGATCGGAATCCGGTGATGGTGGATGAGACGTTTCGGTTGGTGGTTGAAGGAGAAGGCGTGTCATCCAGTGGTGAACCAGATTTGCGCATGTTGGAAGAGAACTTTGCGCTACTAGGTACCAGCCATAGTCAGCAGATGAGTATCATCAATGGTCGCACTTCTTCTGTAACGAGATGGACGACCACCTTAGCACCTAAGCGAACCGGGATGCTGACTATTCCTGCCATTCAAGTCGGGAATCATTCAACTCTTCCTCTGTCCATCACGGTGAAGGAACCGACTCAGGCAACTGGAAATGATACTCAGCGGGATATCTTTCTTGAAGCGGAAGTCGACACACATGTCCCCTACGTACAGGGACAAGTATTGCTAACACTTCGCTTGGTGTCGGCGGTTTCCCTGCAAGAGGGAAAATTGGATGATCCTGAAATAGAATGGGGCATGGTAGAACGTGTGGGCAAAGATACCTCGTATGAAACGACCCGAAATAGTCGGCGTTACCAGGTGACAGAGCGTCGTTATGCCATCACGCCTCAAAAAGTTGGAGCTCAAGTTATTCCACCGGTCTTGTTGTCTGGATCGATTCCAGATGAACAATCCGGGGGCTCGACGCTCGATCAGTTTTTTGGCAACCGTCGGCGAAATCGTAGCAGTGGTCCTTTCACCTCGTTTTTTCAAACTTTGCGCCCCATTCATGTCTTAAGCCCAAAAGTTTCTCTGACCGTCAAGGATGTGCCTTCGAATGTACAGGGCAAGGTTTGGCTTCCCGCTAAGGAATTCATGATTAGGGAATCCTGGTCTAAGGATACGGCAAAGATCCAAATGGGCGAGCCTCTCACCAGAACAGTCGTGATGGTTGCAAAGGGCGTGCGCGGAGAACAGTTGCCAGAATTGCCAACACCCAACTATGGATCAATCAAAAACTATCCTGATAAGCCTACAATCAAGACAGATTTTGATGGCTGGTGGGTAGTGGGAACTCGGGAAGAAAAATATGCCTTGGTTCCCACGCAACCCGGCTCGGTGACCATTCCAGGTATCAGTATTCCCTGGTGGAATATTGAACGTGCACAATGGGAAACTGCCCAACTACCATCCAGAACATTAACGGTGGTCGGAGATATGCCCCCGCAATCATCTAGAACCAGAGCGTCTGAACCTCTTCACTTAGCTGATTCCGTAGAACACGATCCAATAGAGATTTCGCTTGCTGGATCAGATCAATCCCCCATCATTCACAGATCGAATCAATGGGCATGGATTGCAAGCGGGTTCATGGGAGTGTGGGTTCTTACTCTCTTGGGTTGGTGGTGGGATCGGCGTCGACGAAACCAGGGAAACAACGAAGAAGTGGCGACAAAGGTTGAGAAGATTGTGGAGTCCGAACGTAAAGCAATCCAAGCTGTACAGGCAGCATGTCTTGAACAATCAGCACCAAGAACACGGGAAGCTCTTATAAAATGGGCGTCGATTAAACAACAAGGAAAACCATGTTTAAGTCTGGGAACGGCAGCTCGAATGTTGGCTGAGCCTGTTCCAGATAATACAGGTTTGGAAGAAGCCATTTGGAACTTAGATCGAACCCTGTATACTACAACCGAACAGCAGACATGGGATGGCCAACATTTCTGGAAAATCATCCAACCAGCTATCACGGCAAAGCCCCAAAAAGTGAAGAGCACGGACGAATCATTGCCAGAATTATATTTGCACTAACACATTGATAGGATTCCCCTCCTTTGTAAGGAGGGGCTAGGGGAGGTAGAGACTGCAAGATACTTTTAGCTTTGAGATACGTGTAGTGCTGTCTTGAGCATAATTCTAGATTGAGATGAAGAGATAGATATGACAAGCATGGTTGAGATTGGCGGTTTACGGAAATTTTTCGGCTCTCTCATTTTGGAGTGAATATGTCGGATACCAGTCTTTCTCCGCAACGGTTACGTATATTGTTAGAACAGTTCAAAAAAGACCATGGAAAGTATTATCAGTTACGTGCCCTAGGCTATTTTGGTTCGTATGCCCGTGACGTGGCTTCGCCTGAAAGCGATGTTGATATTGTCTTCGATACGGATGCCCCAAACTTGTACATGACTGTCATGCTGAAACAAGACTTAGAAGAAACAATAGGTCGTCCCGTCGATGTGCTTCAACTACGCGGCTTGACAAACTCAAGACTAAAAGCGCGTATCGAGAGGGAAGCAATCTATGTATGACTCAGAGTTGCTTGTGGAAAAGCTGCAAACTCTGCTTGAGGCTTTAGAGCGCATCCCACGTCGCTTTTCTGTTATTGCCAGGCCTGAAGATTTTACTTCTAGTGATGAAGGAATCGACCGTATGGATGCTATTTGTATGATTCTTATTGCAGCAGGAGAAGAGATTAAGAATATTGATCAAAAAACTGAAGGACAATTATTAAGCCGATACCCTGATATTAAGTGGCGTGGTGTCATGGGAGTGCGTGATGTGTTAGCCCACGGGTACTTTCAGGTGAATGCCGATCAACTATTTGATATTTGTCAAAACGATATTCCAGCATTGATCACAACGGTGAACAAAATGATTGATGAGATACAAAACTGATGGAAAACTTGGAAGGCTCATTGTGTTATTTCTAGATTGAGATGAAGAGGTAGATATGACAAGTATGGTTGAGATCAGCAATTTACAAAAAACCTTTGGGCCGATTGTTGCCGTCGATGGTGTCTCCTTCAATGTGAGTAAGGGAGAAGTCCTTGGGTTTTTAGGTCCGAATGGGGCAGGGAAATCCACAACGATGAAAATGATTACAGGGTTTCTGACGCCGACTAGTGGTACGGTACGCATTTGCGGCCATGATGTGCAGGATGATGCTCTAGCTGCAAAAACGCGTATTGGCTATCTACCCGAAGGCGCTCCGGCCTACCAAGATATGACGCCTGCTTCGTTTTTGACTTTTGTAGGAGAGATGCGAGGCCATCGTGGGGAGGCTCTCAAGCGTACCGTGCATGAAACCGTGGAAAAGGTGAATCTGCAATCGGTTTTGGATCAGCCAATTGAAACACTCTCAAAAGGATTTAAACGCCGCGTTGGTTTGGCGCAAGCTATACTGCATGATCCGGATGTCCTAGTCTTGGACGAGCCCACCGATGGGTTAGACCCCAACCAAAAGCACGAAGTCCGTACCTTGATTCGCGCGATGGCTCAAGAGAAAGCCATTATTCTTTCCACGCATATTTTAGAAGAAGTGCATGCCGTTTGTTCTCGGGCCATGATCATAGCGAAAGGGAAAGTCGTGTCTGACGGCACGCCTGCTGAATTGGAAGGACAAGCACCCACGCATAATACGGTTCTGATTACGGTGAGTGGAGTGGAATCAGCAATAGCCCGCGAACGCTTCATGACGGTGAAGGGAGTAAAAAAAGTGGAAGATCAGGGCAAAGATGGTGATCTTGTACAGCTGAGAATTTACCCCGAGGATGGACAATGGATTCTACCCGACGTTGGCCAATATGCGCGGGAGCAAGGGTGGGACGTACGAGAACTCTATCATGATCGAGGACAATTAGATGATGTCTTTCGTCTTTTGACCACGACAAAACAAGCACTTTCTTAAAACGTGACAGGATAAATGAGACCAGCAAGGAGGTATTGTGGAACGCATTCGAGTGATATTTAAGCGGGAATTAGCGGGATATTTCGCCACGCCCATTGCAGCAGTCTTTATTGTCATCTTTCTGATGCTCAGTGGGGCCTTTACGTTTTACTTGGGCAACTTCTTTATCCGGGGACAAGCCGATTTAGTTCCGTTTTTTGATTTTCATCCATGGCTCTACCTCGTACTCATTCCGGCTCTGGCGATGCGCCTGTGGGCGGAGGAGCGACGATCAGGCACGATTGAATTATTGCTCACGTTGCCGGTCACCATGTGGGAAGCGGTCATGGGAAAGTTCTTAGCCGCCTGGTGTTTCACAGGCATCGCGCTAGCATTGACTTTTCCAATGTGGATTACCGTGAACTTGCTAGGCGAACCTGATAATGGAGTTATCTTTGCCAGCTATATCGGCAGCCTGCTAATGGCTGGTGGATTTCTCGCCATTGGTTCCTGCATTTCAGCTCTGACTAAAAATCAAGTGATCGCTTTTGTGGTGAGCGTCGTGATTTGCTTGGGATTTATTTTAAGTGGTTTCCCCCTCGTTCTAGAACTCTTTAGCGGGTGGGCACCACAATTTCTGCTCAGTGCCATTAGCTCATTTAGCTTCTTGACGCATTTCCAGTCTATCAGCAAAGGGGTTTTGGATTTGCGGGATATTGTCTACTTCCTCTCACTCATTGCGTTTTGGTTATTTGCAACAGCAACCGTCATTGATATGAAAAAGGCCGAGTAAGGTGTAAGGCCGCCTATGGCCCAAGAAATGACTAATCAATTTATGAGGGATCTATGAATAAACGATTGTTGACAGGTACCGGAATTGCCCTGGCCGCGGTGTTGTTTGGGGCATTCAATATGATTAGTAATGCGGCTTTACGTTCGGCCCGCTTTGATTTAACAGAACATCAACTTTATACCTTGTCGGAGGGCACAAAAAACGTGCTTGGAAATTTGGCCGAACCCATCACGTTGCGTTTTTATCTGTCGAAAAAGTTAGCGACCGGCCTTCCTGGGATTAAGGGATATGCCACGCGGGTTCAAGAAATGTTGGAAGAATATGCCCAAGTCGCAGACGGCCAACTTGTGCTGCATGTGCAAGACCCCGAACCATTCTCTGAAGAAGAAGATCGCGCCGTGGCTTATGGTTTACAAGGGATCCCATTAGATAACGGCAGTACCCAATTTTACTTTGGCTTGGCCGGAAGCAGCTCAACCGATGAGTTAGAAGTCATTCCGTTTTTCCAACCAGAACGGGAAGAGTTTTTAGAATATGATCTTACGAAAATGATTCATTCCCTAGCCAACCCCAAGAAAAAGTTTTTGGGGTTAATCAGCTCATTGCCCATTGATGGAGCAGGGGCGATGCCTATGATGCAGCAACCTGGGGGCAGCCAGCCCTGGTTGATTGTGACTCATATCGAACAGATGTTTGAGATAAAAAAAATCGAACCGACTGTGAGCACCATACCGGAAGACGTGAGTGTTCTGATGGTGGTGCATCCTAAAACCCTCAGTGACCCCACGCTCTATGCCATTGATCAGTTTGTCCTCAATGGTGGACACGCCATGATTTTCGTGGATCCACTCGCCGAATCCGATAGAAGTGGTGGGAACCCCATGAATCCCATGGGCGGTGGAGGTCCTGGAAAATCGGATCTCCCGAAATTATTCGAGGCATGGGGTTTGGAAATGGTAAAGGGGAAAGTATTGGGCGATTTGCCGTTGGCTAAGAAAGTGCAAATCCCGCAACAGTCCAGAATGCAGGTCGTCGACTATCCCGTGTGGGTGGATTTTCGGCCCGAACATTTTAGCGCGGATGATATTGTGACCGCACAAGTGCCAACAATTACCGTAGCCTCTGCTGGCATCCTGCAAAAAAAGGGAGACGTGGGGACAGAACTCTCGCCATTAATCCAATCTGATGAAGCCGCTATGAAAATTGATGCTTCACGCTTATCGTTCATGCCAGATCTTGGAGGCATTCTCAGCAGCTATCAACCCGAAGGTGAAAAAATGATCGTGGCAGCCCGGGTGACCGGAAAAGTGAAAACCGCCTTTCCTGATGGCAAGCCCAAAGAGCCTGAACAGGAAAAATCCCCGAACGCTGCCCCTTCTTCTGATTCAGATGACTCGTCGTTGCCCAAGCCTCATATGGCTGAATCGAAAGATGCCATTAACGTGATTGTGGTGGCTGATACGGATATTTTACAGGATAAGTTTTGGGCACAAGTACAAAATTTCTTTGGCCAACGGATCGGCATTCCCACCTCGGGAAATGGGACATTCGTGACGAATGCCCTCGATAATCTGACGGGAAGCAATGATTTGATCAGCGTCAGAAGCCGGGCCGGCTATTCTCGTCCGTTTACCCTATTGCGTGAATTACAGCAGGATGCTGAACAGCAATTCCGCCAAAAAGAACAAGCTCTGCAAGAACGCTTAAAAGCCACTGAAGGCAAAATTCAAGAATTGCAAAGTCAAAAGACCGAAGGCAGCGCGATGATCATGAGTGTGGAACAACAGAACGCCATGAACACGTTCAGGCAAGATTTAGTCCAGGTTCGAAAAGAATTGCGGAGCGTACAGCATGAATTAGGCAAAAATATTGAAAGCGTTGAAAGCTGGGTAAAATTTATCAACATCGGTCTTGTGCCGCTTGTCATTAGCATTGTCGGAGTATGGATGAGTTCGTCCCGCCTCCGGAAAAAATCTGGGTAGAACGATTCATTCATCAAGACATATCGAATTGACGTAGCTATCTAACAGTCAAACAAATATTTAGAATGCTTAAAGGAACGCTATGAAGTCGAAAACGATAGGCCTCTTGGCCGGCATCACCATCCTGGGAATACTCTTAGCGATTTTTCTAAACCGTGAGCCTTCGTCCACCATTTCTCAAAGTGGGCAGAAACTGTTTCCTGAACTAACAAACCTTGTGAACGATATAGATGAAGTAGTGATTCAGACCAAAGAACAAACCGTCACATTAAAGCGCGACGGTCAGACCTGGGGCGTAAAAGAGAAAGCCCGTTATCGCGCCAATTTTGAAAAGGTAAAACACGTTATTGTTGGATTAGCAGAGTTACGCATTGTTGAACCCAAAACCAAAACCCCAGAATTATATGAACGACTGGGATTACAAGATACGGATCAAGAAGGCTCATTATCTAAGATGGTCACGCTGAAGACTACTGACAATCCCGAAGCAGCCAGAATTGTCGTGGGGAACCAAAAGCCAGCGAAAAGTAATCCGCGTATGAGTGATATCTATATACGGAAACCAGATGATCCGCAAACATGGTTGGTAACAGGCAATCTGCCGCTAGAGACTGTTTCAGGTGAATGGCTGGACAAAGAAGTCACAGCATTGACGACCAAACGTGTTCATCAGGTGACCGTGACACACCCAAAAGGAGAAACCCTTCATCTGTCTAAAGCGAAGCCGGAGGATTTAGATTTTCACCTAGACTCAGTTCCTGACGGCTTTAAGGTTTCTTCGCAGTTTAATGTGAATAATGTCGTGGGTACATTGGTACAGTTGGAACTAGAAGATGTGAAGCCACAAGCAGAGGTAGATTTTTCTGCTAATCCAGGGGTATCAGCAGTCTTAGAAACCTTTGATGGGTTACGCCTGCATGTGGAGACAACCAAGCAAGATGAGAAAGTGTTGGCTAAGGTTTCGGCTGAATTTGATAGCAACATCATTCAACCCACAGAGTCTGATCCCAAACCAGAAGCCAGCGAAAAAGCTGATGATGCAGAAACCGCGACAAATGAGAACGATACGGCGACGGAAGCTCCTAAGAAAGAATCACTCCTTAAAAAGCCAGAGGACGTGCAAAAAGAAATTGAATCAATCAATCAACGCGTCAAAAACTGGGCCTATGTGCTCCCCTCCTTCAAAGTCGAAAACTTCTCCAAATTGAAAAAAGACCTCATTTCAAAAGAAGAATAACAGGCAAATTCTTAAAAACCCCCCTCGCCATTCTAGGGAGAGGGTTGGGGCGAGGGTAAAAACGCAATTAGGATGTAAAACACCATAAAACTATTGTGTGCCAACTAACTATCTTGTTCAGACGAACCTGTTAAAGCGGTCTGCAATTCCTCATACACTTGCATCAAACGCGAATCTTCTAAGCGATAGGCGAAAGCCAGGAGGATAACGCCACCTACCAACACGAGTAAACCCAAGGCTATCATTCCCATCCCCCAAAATATCCCCCCGACTGTTCCAAATCCTCCATCAATCGCATACATGGCTAGAAATCCCAGCGTGCCCCCAATCACAAAAAGAAGCCAAATGGACGTCAGAATTGCAGAAGACCACGGGATTCGTTTGGATAATTGAAGTTCAAGCTGATCGTCCTGGAAGCGATAGTCCAGCGTTCCTTTCAAGGGCCATGCCGTTCGAAATCGTAAAGAAAACATTTTGTAATAAGGGCGAATGACGATGGCTTGCTGATCCGCCACCCATCGAGCCACGCCATGAGGAAGCGGAATGGTACTGCTTGTTTTAAATATTCGAGGAAAGGAATTGTTTGGCTTGGGAAGTAAATCTTTGCGTCGGGCCAGTGGACATCCATAACGACAGGCCCAGGGCTTCAGCGTGGTGAATTGAAACCAGTCACCAATGACAAGGGCCAAACCCATAACCAGAGCAAAAATACTGGGAAGCAACATAGGATTCAAAACATATCACACGAAACCTTGAGACCACACGCAAGAAATTCATGAACTTTGATTGACTTCCATGTGATGCCTCTACTAGTATCGATCCGCGGGGTGGAGCAGTCTGGTAGCTCGTTGGGCTCATTCCGTAGGATAATCTTGAGCACAAAGCTCAAAGGGGACATCGCAGAACAAACAGCCGTACTTCACGCTCTGAAGCATGGCTGGGGCGTTCTAAAACCACTAGGAGACCGATTGCCTTATGATCTGGTCTCTGATGTTGGTGGGACGTTGGTGAAGGTCCAAGTCAAAGGAGCATGGTTCGATGAAAGTCGCGGCAACTTTATTGTGGACACTCGTCGAACAAAAACAAACCGTAGGAACATGGTTCGTGAGCCATATCTTCCATCGGATTTTGATTTTGCCCTTGCCTACCTTCAAGACTTTGACCTGTTCTATATATTCCCCGTTGAAGTGTTCATCAGTTATGCCAGTGAAATTCACCTGGTAGAAACTGACAAGCGGCAAAGAAAGCCACGGTCCGCTAAATACCGTAACGCTTGGGATCTCATCCTACATTGGGCTGTACAGAAGGAAACTTCTGTATGAACACCTGTCAAATTCGGGGAAGCCACTAGCGGGGTAATCCCGAGCCAAGCTCTCTTAGTGCAAACAGCTGAGAGAGAAGGTGTAGAGACTTGATGGCAGGCACCCTAACGGCAGCGATGGCTGGCCGAGGGTGAAGGGAAAGTCCAGACCACAAACTGATCACTCAGGCAGCGGAAGCTGTAGTGGTACGCATAACCCAAAGGTCGAGGGTTCAAATCCCTCCCCCGCAACCAAGAACATAGAATTGACTCTCAAGCCCTTGTCGGGGTCACCGACAAGGGCTTTTTTTTTGAATAGATCAATACGATATTTCGTCCTCCGAGAAAAAAAGATCCAAGTTTTCGAGGTTCCCAAGGGCATTCATTATCAGCAGGACGAGATAAGGCTCATGATATAGTATTCTTATATTTTATGAACCGTTCAATCTTACACCAATTTTACATCCCTCTTCGAAGCAACGTTCCTATAACGGCAAAGTAGCTCTAAACGGTCCTAAAAATTTATCACCACAATATTTGACGTTAGTCAGAAGCCGAAAATTGTTTAGAATCGGAAGGCTAATTATTCAAAGAAAGACAGAAGTCACTTGAAACGGATCTTTCGTATTGCCTGTATCTATGTGCCAATCGTGGCAGTGCTTGTGGTTCTAGGAACTGTTTATTTCGGCATGGAGAACCAACCGGCAGTCACCTCGGTGAAAACCGTGACCACAGACGATGCCACACGTGCTCGGGCTTTGGCTAAACGGATTATCAAAGAAGTTCTTCATGCTACGACTACAACAACCCTCATGTTAAACGAGAAAGATGTGGATGGCATTTTTGCCCTGATGAACCGGGCCGTGCCGAGGTTGGTTGGTGATGCCACCATTTCCAGCCAGGGCTTGGACGCGGCCGTGACGTTTCAGTTACCCAGGAATCCACTTCGCAACTATGTGAATCTTCGTTTTGGTCTCAAGCCCTCAGCGACCGGCCTTGATCTCGAGACAACGTCTCTTGGCCAAATCCCAGTCCCTGGCCCCCTGATGACATTTCTAATCCAACAGGGCGTCAACCTTACACTCGGCGACAGTACCGGGTCGAAACTCATCCAGTCTGTCACGGCAGTGGAGTTTGAACGAGATATGGTGAAGTTTCAGATTGAACCCATGCCAGATTTGCGTGGTCGGTTAAAAGCCCTCTCAAAGAGCTTGGCCAAGGTGCGCAATGAAGTGGCGCTTCTTGGAAACCAGGAAGTCATTGGCCTCTATTATGCCAAGCTCGTCGAACTGGACAACATTGGCAGGGAACCTGACACGGCCTCGTTGGCAGATGTGTTGGGACCGCTTTTCCTTTTGGTGAAAGACCGTTCCAAGCTCGACGATCCGGCAACTGAAAATCAGGCTGCGCTGTTAGCCTTGGTGCTGTACTTTGGAGACGCGCGCTTCGAGCGGTTAACGGGTCCCGTTCGCCAGGGTGCATTAAGAGGCCACATTCCTCGCAATCGAGGGATTCGTTTGGGTGGACGTCGTGACTTGTTATTACATTTCATCATTTCCGCCGGGTTAAAATTGGTTAGCGATCAAGGCGTTGCCATGGCCATCGGAGAATTCAAAGAGCTGCTTGATTCTGACAGAGGAGGCACGGGGTTTAGTTTTGTTGATCTCGCCGCCGACAGGGCTGGTCTCCGCTTTGCAGAAATTGCGACTGGTCCAAATAGCGGTGCGCTCCATCTCATAAATGTTCTTGCTGGCAAGACAGATGAAAAAACATTTTTTCCCCATTTTCTCGATCTTCCAGAGGGTCTATCCGAGAGTGCTTTCAAAAGCCGTTACGGTGACGTGAATGATCTCCGCTATGCATCGATAGTCGAGGAGATCGACAAGCGCCTAGCAAGAGCAGAAGCATATGCTGTGAGTTACTGAACTACGAATATTATTATGCCAAACCAACTTGACAGATTTCATTCACTCATATATCGAATCGGTAACGCTGTTCCGCTGCCCACTAACAAACACTACCTACCCTCTTTTCGTGTCGATTATCCTGATCATCCAGTGGAAATGGCCAAATAAGGTCCGTGAAATTTTCCTCCTTTCACCTCAAGTTCTATTTGATAAATGTAGAGAAGATTTTTCCTTTTCTTTTGTATATAACCTCGTCCGCCCCGGTGAACCTTCCTCGTTAAAAACTTTATTGCCTTCGCTTCGATCTGGACTGCCATTTATTACTACCATTTCAAATTGGGCTTTCTGGCAGATTTAGTAATTAAGACAAAATGTAACCAAAATAGATCTTTACAAATCGTTTGAACAAATTCTCCGTTCGATGATTAAAGCGATATTCGATTTCTTTTAGGTAAATCGGAAAATGATATTTCGAGACGCCCCGATAGTGATAGAGAGTGCGTTTAGCGTAACTCCAAGATCCTTCGATCCGGTTAATGTGGTTCTTGACCCGTCGGCGACTGACGAATGTCTTTGAATGGTTGATCGTATGATGTTTTCCATAGCGTTTCAAGGATTGGTACCCTCGAAAGGCATCCGTGTAGTAGACCGCCCCCTTCTGTGTCTTGGCTTGAATATGCTGCATCAGTTCATCCGCACTGATGGATTCGACGACTTTGGTGTAGACGAGGTTTTCCCGCTCCAGAAGCCCAAACACGACGCTTTTCCCGGCCACAGCTCATCCACGTTTGCCCTTCCGTTTTCTTCTAAAGTACGCTTCGTCCAGTTCAATCTCACCTTTGAGCTTACCCCCCTCCAACTCGGTCAGATGAAACAGGGCTTCTCGCAGTCATTGGTAGACGCCTGTGACGACTTTGACATCCACGCCCAAATCCTGGGCCAACCAAAAGGTGGGTCAGAGTTGATAGAAGCCCTGCAAGATGGCAATCTCTCGACGCAGACGACTCAGGCTTTTGCTCTTCCCACACTATTGGCATTTCACATACCCGCAACTGGTGTGCAGGACCCTAGGAGCCACAAAAAATGCACTTGCGGCCTCGCAAAAAGTTGGCCGCACAACTAAAAACCGTGTTTCGTCCAGTGCTCATGCGCCTGTTCTAGCACACACTGGTTACGAAACGCCCTAATTACCTACTAATTTACAGGGTTGAATTTTTTAGTCCATTGTGGCCAAATAGGCTCATTCAACGGAACAGATCACCCCTAGCACTCTGTTCACTAAAAAATGCCTACCATCTACATCTCCTCCACTTACGAAGACCTGAAAGACTATCGGCAGATCGTGTTCGAGACACTGAGAAAAAGCGGGTATGAAGTCAAGGCCATGGAAGAGTACGTGGCCTCGGATCGGCGACCCCTGGATCAATGTCTCAGGGACGTCGAGGAAGCCGATCTCTACGTAGGCCTGTTTGCCTTTCGATATGGTTATGTGCCTCCTGAGGGGCATGGCAACGCGAACAATTTATCAATTACCGAACTGGAACTCCGGCGAGCCGAAGACCTCAACAAACCTTGCTTAACATTTGTGATGGACAACACCACACCTTGGGCTCGAACATTTGATGACGCACACACAGCTGAGGACAAGGGCGAACGCATTCAAGCCTTGCGCCAGAACTTGCTGAGAGAGAAGCTGTGTAGCACATTTTCATCACCCAATCAGCTAGCAACCCTTGTGCTGACCGCTGTGACGAATCACTTTAAAGATAGGGAAAAAACTGATCGTCCTATAGCCCCTTCCATTTCAAAATCTAAAGGATCAGAACTGGAAGACAAACCCGTCGCTCCGATAATAATCAATACCTTTCCAAATGAAGTGCCGATTAAATTTTATGGCCGTACCAAGGAAATGGATGTTTTGCAAAGACATTTGGCAGATAATGTAAGCTGTTTGCTAACAGTCTATGGGAGAAAAGGTTGTGGTAAAACGACGACTGTTTGCAAGGTTTTACAAACGATGATTGAGGATAGCCAAAGTCATAGTAGCAAAGAGAGGACTTCTATAGACGGGATAGTGTTTGTTAAAAATCGAGAGTCTCAGCCTGTGAGTTGGTTGACGATTTTTTCAGAAATACAAAACCTTTTGCCAGATCAAGAGAAAAGCCAATGGGAAACACTTTTTCAGATACAGGAAATCCCTCTTCAAAAAAAAATAGAACAATTGTTAAAGATTATTTCGCAAAAACGAATTGTGGTATTTATAGATCCTTTTGGTCCAATGGTCGATCAGGTTAATGGAAGTATTCGGGATCCCGATTTGTCTGAGGCCCTTCAAACTCTTCTGGAGACCCATGGGCACAGAATTAAAATTATCCTAACTTTGGAAAGTCCGTTGACGAAACTGTCCATGGTTAAGCCCTCACGGCAAGCATTTATTAATCTAAAAGATGGCCTTGGTGAGATTGAGTCGGAAACCATGCTCAGAGACTCTGATCACGATGGCTCTATCGGGCTCCAGAAGGCAGATCCACAAGTCATTGGAGAAATCTGCACAAGATTAAGAGGAAATCCAAGAGCTTTGATCAAATTAACGACTCTACTTCGGGTGAATCAAAGTATGAGGTTGAGTGATGTTAGTAACCACACAAAAGATCTACTTCCTCAAGAAATACTGGATGACTTAGTTGGGCAGGTATTTAGAAGCTTAGATACGCATAGTCGTATGGTGCTCCAAAGCATAGCAATTTTTGGACAACCTATCCCCAGAGAGGCAGTTGAATGGGTTCTCCGCTCCCATATCTCCCAAGATGTATTACCCGACCTACTTAATTCTCTGGTGAATCGTCGTTTGGTTAAAATGACCACAAAATGTTTTTCCTTAGACTATGATGATCGTCAGTATGTCCTTTCCACTATACCAAATGTTTTTGGACAAACTTCCAAAAATCAGAGCAGTCAGGATTTTACAAGGGAGGGTTTGGGTCGCCTTGCGCGCAAGTATTATAGGAGCAATCGGGTACCTCCAGAGCAATGGAAATTTTTTAGCGATTTAGACTGTTATTTAGCTGAATTTGAGCTATTGATAGAAAGCCGTATCTTCGAAGATGCAGTACAAATCTTATTTGAAATTGAGAATTGGCTTTTAAAAAATGGGCGAGATGACACCGTTGCTAAACTCTATTCACAGATAAATGAGGAATGCTTGGAAAGTGAATCCAAACTTCGATATGCCAATAAACTTGGTAACATATACCACCGGTTAGGTAAGTTGGAGAAAGCGATTGCTTATTATCAAAAGGGGTTGAACTATACGCAGCATTTGAAAGAAAGAGAGAGGAAACGAAATGCTGAATTTAGATATTTAAGTAATTTGGGCATTTGCCATAAAGAAAGTGGTGATCTGGATCTTGCAATTGCCTATTGCCGACAGTCTTTACATCTTGCCCAAGAGTTGAAAGATACCTCAAAGCAGGCTCATGTATTAAATACACTAAGTGACTGCAGAGGAAATATAGGTGAGATTTCTCAGGCTATAGAGGCATGTGAAAAAACTTTAAGTCTGGCACAATCTTGTGGATCGGAGTGGCAAGCGGCCTTAGCTCTGACAAACCTTGGTTTATATCATGGAGAACTCTGTGCTTTTGAGAAAGCCGTAGGATACTCTCAAGAAGCACTTTCATTATCACATCTTATAGAATATCGGTTGGGTGAGGGGGCTGCGTTAATCAATCTAGGAGAAATGAATCTTGTTCAAAAAAAGTTTTCTGAAGCAATGACTTACTTCAACAAAGCCACTCAACTTTCTGACACGATAAAGAGAGCTGAACTCCAACAGAAATCCAGGGTGGGATTGGCTCTAACGCATCTATACAATGGAACTATCAAGATAGCCAGTGATTATTTACGGGAAGCCTGTGTGTATGAAATAAGAGGGTTTGATTTTTATGCCCTGAGCATCCAAGGAATTGTTGCGTTTGTTCATGGGGAAAATGACCTGGCAAAAGACTCATTTCATAAAGCTATTACTTGTGGAGAACAGATGTTGAGACGAGAACCGCGTTTTTATCTTGCATGGCTTGGAAAAGGAATTGCCCATTCTGGATTGTCTATAATAGAAAGGGATGAGTCTCATGCCGATTTCGCCAAAAAAGCCTTTCAGAAAGGAAAATACATTAACCCCAATATTGGGATAATGAAAAAAACACAAATGGTGCTTGGGAAACTTGAAGAAGCTACTCCTATCCAGTTTCGACATGACATACAAGAAATAACCGGAATGGCCAGCTAAAACCCTAAATAAGCAGTCTTTGGAAAGTGCCCTGTAATCCTGTATTTTTGGATTCTGACATCATCCCAGGTATCGCTAATTTGAATAGCTCGATTTACCTCTACTTGGGTGGATGGGATCTTATGATCAGCAAGTGATAATGCTCTAGAATTACGAAAGCTTGATGTGAATTGGACAAGAGAAGGCTTGTTCCACCCTCCTGATTCATTTAGTGGATTACTCACCCGATCAACAAAATCCAACACCCATTCATAGGCTATCTGAGTATTTTCGTTCGGTAGGTCCGAAAGATCTTGAACAAGAATGGGTGAAGTATCAGTACGAGTACTGGAGACAGGGGAAAGGGTTGAAATTATATAGGGTCCTCTTCCAGGATTTTTCTTAATTTTAGCTAGAATAGCTTGGGCCCGATTATAATTATAATGATCCAGAACCCACTGACTCCACCACCTCAAGTTTTCTTTTGTTGTTCGCTTCGAAGGCGCTTGAGGAATTTCCTCTGCTATAGGTATATACGTAACATTCAAACTCTCACGAGGGCTCCCCAGCTTCTCCAACCTTTCTACATTGGGAATTTCTCGAAGGCATGCTGCTAAGACCGACTGAAAGAGTCTAAAATTCTCTTGTGTTGGTGGAGCTTCTAAGAGTAGGTAACTATAAAGTCCGTATCCCTGCCCCTCCGGCTCATTACCCACCAAGAGGGCCTGACCCGTTTGCAATCCCTTTTCCCCCACCGCCTGTGTCGTGAAAGCCTTTCCAGTACAACCCCATGTTCCTGGCAATGCAAGAATGAGGATTAAAGAAGAAAAAATGTATAAAAAGGCCCATCGATTCAAAGCGATAAAAAGAAAAGGGGTTGTTGCTTTATTAAAAGGTGGCATCGATATTAAGCACCTGATCTATACACAAGAAAAAGACACTCCCGTTCTGCGTGGGAGCAGAACTATCAGTACGTCTCTGGAGCTTCATATTTTTTACCAAGTCACTCTGATTGCTTCTCCCAGTCAACATACGGGGTTTAAACTCAGGTTTGATCCCTCCTCTTTTTATCCGTTCGAGAGAAAGCCCCCCTCTTTTTAAGAACAGGGCTTTACTCTCGGAGAAACTAGAATGGGCAAATCAAACTGGACTTTCTTGCCCGGGCAGAGGTCGACTTGCACTCTGGCGCTCAGACTGTTCTAAGTTAAGGTAAATGTCTTTCGCATTGGATAGACAAACGTCATTAAGATTTTTTAGTCGATCTTCATTAATGGGATGTTCATCCAAAAAGTCAATTTCTTTATTGTTCTTATCAGGATCTTTCTGCATACGGCGCCAGATACCTAAGGCTTTTTCAGGGTCATACCCTGCCTCAGCCGCCAGCTCTAACCCAATACAATCTGCATCCAATTCATCCTGTTTGTCCCAAACCATACGTGATCCCACCACATACCCTACCCCCAATGATCCGGCTAGGGGTAACATGATCTTAGGATCCATTTTTTTAGGGTTGAGGGCAGACCCAGCCATGATCCCACCTGCTCCCAGAGCTGCGACCGTATCTTTACTAATTCGCTTAAGTTCGTGTCTTTCCAAGGTGTGGGCAATTTCGTGCCCAAGAATCGCCGCTAGAGCTCCCTCGTTTTCGGCAGTCCTAAATACACCTTCGTAAACAGCAATCCCGCCACCTGAAAAGGCCTTGGCGAGTTTCTTGTTATCATCTTTAATAATATTGAGTCGCCAATCAAAATCTTTGGCAACCTTTGCATACTTCGAATTGCGCTTAGCAACCTTTTTCAGCTGATCAAAAATGTTCTTGATCTGCTCCACAATCTTCTTATCCTCTTCAATTTGTTTCGCCTTTTTGCGATCAGAAATTTCCATATCATAGAAAGCATTTCCCAATTTGTACAATAAAGACGGAGGCATCTGGCTACCAGCTTTCCCCAATAGTTCTGATCCCAACTCAGAGGAACTGGATGTTCCTCCAACTGGAAGTCCAGGAAGATTTTCGCATCCAAGAAAAAAAGAGGAAAAGAATAAGACTGCAGAAAAACCTAGCAGAAAGAAAAGATTTCGCATGGGATGACCTCCGTGTCTTGAGGGTGAAGAAACTTCTTGAAGTAGAATCACTTCATTATCATTTCTATGGAGAAATCTTAGGAAAGTCGGCGAATAATAGCAATGTTGCTTTTATTCTGTTAGTTCAAGAAGAAAATCCGTTGATTTGAGAAAAGCAAGGAGTTCATAAATTGGGAAATTCGACCGCCGCTCCCTTTCTTGTCTATATTTAAACAAAATGCTACCATTTTTCTCGTTTAGTTCATTTTTAAGGTATGCAACTCACCTCAATGATAACTCTGTGGCCTTAAATATCCCGATATACTTTGTAGTAGAAACCCCGTTGAGGAGTTCTGCCAATGAAAAATCCTACTTCATCTTTTCAATCAGGCTCGCAGTCTAGAAGTGCCAATTCCCCCGATTCGAAAGACGCCTCAAAAGGAATTAATGTGCAGTATGAACAAGTTGAAAGTCTAGATAAGGTCAGAGAGATCCTTTTTGGAACTCAGGCCAAGAATTTCGAAAACCAATTCCAACGGTTAGAAGACAGAATAAATCGTGAAGCAGAAGAAATTAAAGATGATCTGAAGGTTCGTCTTGATGCATTGGAGAGTTTTGTGAAGAAGGAATTGGAAATGGTCTCACAACAGGCGAAGGCGGAACAAGCACAGCGATTAAACTTAGAGACTAAATTCTCGAAGGAAATAAAGGAATTGCAGAAACTTGTAGGAAGTAAATTTACCTATGTTGAGGAACAGTCATTGAAAGGACACAAGGAACTTCGGCAACAAATCCTTGATCAAAATAAAACATTGTCCAACGAAATTCAAAGCAGAAACAATTCCTTGAAGGAGTCGCTTGCTCAGGACAATCAGGAGCTAAAAGACGTCAAAGTAAGTCGAGTATTGTTGGCTGAATTGCTCATGAATTTGGCGGCAGACTTAAATGACAAGGTTAAAGTTTCTTAAAGCATACCCATGCCTCCTTGATATGGCTGAGTTGGGATTCTCTTTGCTTTCCTAAAACCTGAATCTTTTTAATTTGGCCAATGTTGCCCCCTCCTGAAAATAGATAGGGCGTTTGTTCATGGCCAAGACCCCAGAAAAAGAAATAGGCCAAGATAGGGCTTCTGCCAGAATTTCTCCTTCCGCCATGGCCCTCGAAGAACTTCGGCAGCTGCTTCTGGCTCCGGAGCAAGCACAACTTGGAAAGATGAAAGAGCGGCTTGATGCGCTCAACATAGGGCCTACCGAAGTTGGTGATGTCTTATCAGAGGCTATCCGCTACCAGTCTCAAAAGAATAATGACCTAAAAGACTCTCTGACGCCTATCATACAAGATGAGTTTAGCGAAACATTTCCCGGAGCCTTTAAGCGCTCTGTTAGAGAAACGCCTGGCATCATATCGGACGCTGTCTCCCCAATACTCGTACCCACTCTGAATAAAGAATTTCAAAGAGAATTTCCTCAAACATTCCTGCGGGCAGTAAAAGAGAATCCAAACGCTTTGGCTGAAGCTGTCAGCCCCATCATCATGTCAGCATTGGGAAAATGGATACAGAAACAAATCGAAGAAAAGGTTCAAGTAGTGTCCCAATCGAAAATTGGTGAACTGGTCCAAACCGTGAACCAAGCCCTGGAAAAGGAGTCCCCTATTCAACGGTTGAAATGGCGATGGCAAGCTTTCTGCACAGGAATGCCTTATGAGGATATTCGTCAGGCCTACTTATTTGCACATTTCAAAGTGATGCATGTGTTCCTCATCCATGCAAAAACTGGGATTTTATTAAATAGAATATCAGGGCGTGATGAGACAGATCTACGTGAAGACATTGTTGCAAGCATGTTAGGGGCCGTAAAAAAAGTCCTTGAAGACATTGGAGAGAAAACAGATCCAAATGAGAATGATCGACTCCAAGTGTTAGAATTCCAAAAGAAAAGATTTTATATCGAAATGGGGCAAGATGCTCTTATAGCTGTGGTGATCAAACAAGATCCTCCTCCAAAATGGAGAGAAACAATACGGGAGACCCTTAGAGTTATTCACCAGAAATTTGGTTCTAAGCTTGAAAAGTTTAACGGAAACATGGATGGGTATGAACAAACTACTCCTTTCCTCGAACAAATATTAGATAGTCCACGAAACTCTGAAAATGAAACTTTCAAGAATAAGAAAATTTCAAAAAGCTGGCTAGCTGTGGCAGGAGTCATTCTACTGTTGGGGTATTGGATTGGAGTAGGAATTTATAACAACTATATTTGGAACAAGTTCGTAGGACTTGTCCAGGATTTTGATGAAAATGAGGTAGGTTTATTTATTACCACCGTGGGAAAAGATGCAGAAGACAAACTCTCAATCAAAGGATTTTTGGCTCCATCATTTGAAAGAGAAGAATTGGAAACAGGTATTAGAAAAATTGGGGAATCCGTCGGAATAAATCCCCATTCCCTTGATTTTAATTTCACACCATTTTTCCCTCTTTCACCTGAATATGTTCTGCGATTGGCTAAAGCACTTCTTGCCCCACCTGATTCCGTCAAACTTTTGGTGATAAACGATGGGGTTTTACAAGCATCTGGAGTGGCAAGTGTGGCTTGGATAAACGATTTTCGCACCCGGGCAAAGTACTTGCCTGGAATTTCCACGATAAAAGAAGAAAAGCTCCATTATCGAGGGCAAAGAAAAATGCTTGAACTTAAGAAGACTATTGAGAGTTTTGAATTATATTTTCCTCGGGGAGAGAGCATTGTCAATCGAGATTCAGACCAACAGATTGAAACCTTATCAAAAAATATCGTGCACCTTGATAGGATCGCTGATGAGATTAAGGGGAAAATAGTATTAGAGATTCATGGGCATGCGAGCCAAGATGGCTCCTCAGAACTTAACGAGCGAATCAGTTTGCAAAGAGCCAAGAATTTGAAGAATGCGCTCAACCTTTTTGAACTACAAAATATTGAAATTCGGACAAAAGCAAAAGGTACTCAATTCCTAGAAAAGTTTAGGGAGAAAGGTGAGGAAAAGAATTTTATGACAAACCGAAGAATTTCACTTCACGTTCTCACTCAAGAATGAGAACAGAATTAGGGTACTTACTTCTATGATTAAATATAGGGTATGCCTTATTGGTGCAACTGCGGTAGGAAAAACAGCTATTTTTCATAGGCTATTAACAGGATACTTTGATCCGAATTATGTTACGACTATTGGAGTAGCTACAGATGAGTACATCTATAAAGATGAGGAAACGGAAGTCCATTTAAATTTAATTGATACAGAAGGTCACGATGGTTTTCAGGCGCTTAGGTTAGACCACCTTAAAGATTCACATGGGTATTTTTTAGTTATCGATGGAACTCGTATTGAGACGCTCGAGATTGCAACCCTACTCCTCGAAAAGGCAAAAAACTTACTTGGAAATGCAGTGCCTTTTGTGTGTTTGATGAATAAGTATGATCTAAGAAATCTTTGGAAGATAGATGAAAAGACGGTGAATATCCTGAAGAAAGAAGGATGGGATATATTTGAAACCAGTGCGAAATCTGGGGAAGGATTAGTAAAAGCCATGAGAGCTTTGGTGAAAGAAATTATACACAGCATGGCATTGGCAAAAAACCATGGTGAGGTGGTGGACCCTGTCAAGGCTTCAATGGAAAAAATGATTAGAGAGCTGGATTCATAAACTACAAGACAGTACTAGCTTTTCAAAGCAAGTGGGGTGGGAACTTCGGGAAAGCACAGAAGTGGAACACAAAAAAGCAATGCAGCGCGTTTTCTCCCTTATATGAAAATTTCCAATATTCTAAAGAACGTCGCATGTTCGAGAAAGGACAGAGTAGCCTGTCGGATAAAATTGAAAACAGAAGATTTCGAACACCAATAGTCACTTTCTTGGTAAAGAGTGATTCACTGTATGGAAGAATCTGATACAAAATCTCACATCATATTTAATCTGTCAGACGACATCTTCCCAGACTTAGACCTTCTCTCCCTCAAGTGGGTTGATCCCCCCGGCATTCTGCAGGTTGTTGGGAAAGTTCCTCAATGGCTATCTTCGTTTCAAATAGATCCTCATCATAATTTTTCACCCCTACAATTTATACAGCAATCGCATCTCCTTAAACATGCTTTCGCGAGGGCGCAAGAGTTCTGGAATCGGCAAGAAGATGGCCAATGGAGGTCCGGTCCGCTGCAGGAACCCAAATTCATGGGAAGTAATATGCGCCTAGAAGCTACTGCCTTTCTCATTGGGCAAGAAAAATTTCTCCATATCAAAAAGTTGGGTTGGGAGTTTGACGAACTTCGGCGTGGAAGACAACAGCAGAGGGAAGCACTTCTCTTAAAGAGAAGTGAACCCGAGAAAGTTGAATTAAAATATTACGATGGACCTGATTTAATCGGGAAAAGTCCATCGATGCAAAATATCTATTCTCAAATCAAGGAAATTGCTTTTGGAGGGAAAACGATTTTGATTGAGGGTGAGCCTGGCACTGAGAAAGAATTGGTAGCGCGGGCCATTCATTCCGCAGGTCCTCGCAAAAAAGCTCCCTTTATCCTGTCAAAACCTGAAGATTTTTTAAAGAGAGGCTTAAAAGCCAGACAGTCAGACTCTACAGAAATGTTACAAGAGAAGTGGTCGCTTCACGATTTAATATGCGTCAAAAAAGCTAAAGAAGGGACTCTTTTCGTAAAATCCTTTGAAAAAATTTTGGAGAATGATGATAAAATTTTTTCTCGAGAAATTTTTCCGGGGATGAAAGCAAAACGATCAGAGAGTATTGCCGAAACTCCACATGTTCTGCAATGGGTTTTGGCGGTCAACTGCCCTCTCAAAAAGTTAGTGGCTAAAAACTTTCTTGATCTCGATATTCTCTGTCAAACAAGTATTAACTGGCTCCAAATCCCCGCCCTAAGATACCGGAAGGAAGATATCCCTCTCCTCTGTACACAATTTTTAGCCCACCGTCGTGTCAGGACCGGAAAGTGGAGGATTCAAGAAATAGAAGAAAATGCTTTAGATCGACTCTGTGCCTACGAATGGCCTGGCAATGTGGATGAACTGAAACAAGCGCTTTACCAAGCATTCGATCAATGTAGAGGGGAGAAAATTCAAGTAGACGATCTTCCCTCCACTGTCATCTGAACCGGTTCAACGAACGCTAAAAATATTTCGAAATTAAAAAAGTGCGAGGCCCCAAAAACCTCGCCCTTTTAATACAAACCTTGGCGCTTTGGTTAGAACCGGTTGCCCCGGCCACCTCTATCTC
This sequence comes from Nitrospirales bacterium, assembly GCA_965223295.1. Taxonomy (GTDB): domain Bacteria; phylum Nitrospirota; class Nitrospiria; order Nitrospirales; family UBA8639; genus Nitrospira_E. Next base: position 918,812 of record CBDCWC010000003.1, read on the forward strand.
CACCACCATAGCCACCACCGCCTGTCCGGGGAGCTTGGGGCCTGGCTTCATTCACCGTTAATGTTCGGCCACCAAACTCCGTTGAGTTGAGGGCGGAAATGGCCGCTTGCGCTTCTTCGTTAGACGACATTTCGACAAATCCAAATCCGCGTGATTGGCCTGTGAATTTGTCACTAATGACGTTGGCCGATTGGACCGTTCCGTGTGACGAAAACAGATCCGTTAATTCAACTTGTGTTGCCGAGTATGGCAATCCACCGACATACAATTTTGAACCCATGGGGCTCCTCCTTGTGAAAAAATGATAGTGTCTAAGGCTCGAGAAGAGTAAACCATTAGGAAGGAGTAGTCCGCGGAAGCAAGATTCAGGCGACTGAGGTTAAATACTTCCGAGTATTTTCTCGGGCAAAACAACACCGATGATGGGCTTTGAACAGTTCATGGCGTATCACCAAAGCCCCATATGATAAGCTGGGTGAGCCTAGCATACGAAAAGAATAATAGATAGCAGATTTCACGAGAAGCCAAAGAATTCATTCACCCGGTCAATATCCTTGCCCTCGATATAGAGACCTTGAATAGCGGGACCAACCAGTACGCAAATCTATGTTCTTGATGGTATAAATGAAAGAATGAGGATTAGCTGTGATTGTGCCACTTTCGCCCATCTTTGGCTAACAAGGCATCGGCTTCAGATGGGCCCCAAGACCCTGCGGCGTAATTATGGATGGCATGAGTTCCCAAGCTATCCCAGACTTTGAGAATGGGATCCACGACGCTCCAGCCTAACTCGACATTATCGCTGCGTTGAAAGAGCGTGGCATCTCCTGCCATCACATCGTGCAACAGTGTTTCATAGCCAGTACTCGGAGCATCACCAAAGTATTTGGCATATTGAAAATCCATGTCCACATTTCCCACTTGCACTTGCGGACCAGGAATCTTCGCACCGAAACTTAATGAAATGCCTTCATCGGGTTGGACACGAATGACTAGAACATTCGGCGTCAACCGATCGACTGGGGTATTGCGAAACAACATGAGTGGGGCTGACTTGAATTGAATGACAATTTCTGTGACCCGTTTATTCATTCGTTTTCCTGTCCTGAGATAAAACGGGACCCCTTCCCAGCGCCAACTTTCGATAAATAACGTCATGGCGGTGTAGGTTTCTCTAAGAGAATTTGGGGAGACATTCTCTTCAGACCGATATGGAGGAACGTGGTGCCCATTGCACAAGCCTTCCACGTATTGGCCAGCGACCGTAGAATGTAAGACATTCACAGGATTCATGGGTTGAATGGCACGAAGCAGTTTGGCCTTTTCATTACGCACCGCTTCAGCATCAAACTCATTCGGAGGTTCCATTGCCACGTAAGCCAAAAGCTGCAGTAAATGATTGGGCACCATGTCCCGCAAGGCACCTGATTTATCGTAATAAGCCCCACGATGTTCAACCCCTAACGTTTCAGCCACGGTAATTTGCACATGGTCAATATATTGTCGATTCCAGATTGGCTCAAAAATACCGTTGGCAAATCGAAAGACCAAGATATTCTGGACGGTCTCTTTTCCTAAATAGTGATCGATGCGATAAATCTGACTTTCGTCTAAGACGGCTCGTAACGTCTGGTTCAAGGATTGAGACGACGCCAAATCATGTCCAAAAGGTTTTTCGATCACAATGCGTCGAGAATATTCTTTCTCATGCTTGACTAATCCTTTAGCGCTCAGTTGTTCGGAAATTTCTCCAAAAAATGCGGGAGCGGTGGCCAGATAGTAGAGAAAATTCCCACAGGTACCATATCGCCCGTTTAACTCTGTGAGCGTGTCATGTAGCAGCTGGTAAGTTTGGGGGTCCCGAAAATCTCCCGATAGGTAATACAACCGGTCAAGCAGCCATTCTTTGATTGTGGGATCAATAGACCGAATTGAAAGCTCCTGAATATCGCGACTTATTTTTATCCGAAAGTCTTCGGTATTCATCGCAATACCATCGACTCCCAAAACAGCAAATTCTTGTGGAAGATGCCCGCTAGCGGCCAAATTATAAAGGGCCGGAATCAACTTACGTTTCGTCAAGTCTCCTTGCGCACCAAAAATAACAAACAACGTGGGCGGTCTTGTCTTCCCGTTGTTATGTTGTTGAAAAAGGAAGTTGTGCTTTTGATGAATGTCTGACCCTGTATCTCCAAAGAACTCGTCTGCCGATGAAGGAAGCTCCATAGAAAACCCAGGTTGATTTGATGATTCTAAGGAAATTTTTTTTTGCGGTATATCCATCAGCTCCCCAATTTTTCTTAGTTAGAAATGAAGAGGGCCTCAGCCGGGAACCTGAGGCCCAACACAGCAAACCAGCTTGAAGGTATTATACCACTTGCATCACTAAATTGTTTAAATGTTCCATTCCAATACAGTCGAGAATGCAATAAGCACGATATTGAGAACCTTCTTTACCAATTTGAAAGGCGATGCTGGTTTTTTGACTAAACATCCAGATCTTTTCTGACTCCTTGGTCCATCCATCTCCCGTTATGGCCACTTGATGAGTATCGCCATAAGCCAGGCTAGCCATTTTTTCATCAAACACAAAATTGATGCGGACAACTTTGCCTTGAGGTAACTGAAGCACATGTTTTGGACCATAAACTTTGCCGTTTTTATCCAGGAATCCCTGCTGATTGACTCGAACAGTTAATTCGAGATCAATTTGTTGAGATGTTGATGATGAGGCTAACGCCATTGGAAGCGAGACAAGACTCGTTGAAAATGTCAGGACCGTAGCCAATGCGAAGATCTTACAGAAGTCTTTAATCATGTGAAATTCTCCTTTAGAAAAGTGTCTAATGTTTATTCGTGATTGATAGACCTGTTCTCCTAGGATGGTCTTACCCAATCACATTTGGGCCGATGGCGCTGAGTTCATCTTGATGCTGACGAATGGTTTGCTTGTGAATCTGCTGTGCCTCTTGCGTATGAATACATTTTTGTTCGCAGGTTTCAACAGGAGTGTTTGGGGAGCAGTCGGAGCACCTCGTTGCTTCAAGGCCGCCATGCTCGGCGCCACGAAATACGTTAACTTCAAAAGTGACCTCACAGTTTTTCTGTGACACTGGACATTCCAGTAAGGTCTTGCTCTGTGGAACATGCTGTTTCATCATTGTTTCCTTTCTTTTATGATTAATGGGAGATAAGCAATGTTCGTGCCTATGACATTCACTATTTCGTCACCGCAAGATCTAAAAACCTTATAAAAAGATCAGGAAGCGAGCAGAAGGGCGGCGAAGAAGGTCCTCAGAGGATAGTAGGGATTTTCATTTCGAAAAACCCTATTGAAATAGGAGCTTCATCTCTCCTTCGGCAACCCGGCTGTCAGGAATTATTCAGGCCTGATCCGTGGTTTTGCGTCCCGTCTTTCAACGGTTAGCCTTTTCGGGAAAGAAGGTTCGTTGTCGGTGTTAGACTAAACGAATATCGTATAGAGACAGGGATATATCGGAAATTACCCGAAAAACTTGATACACCTGTAAAAAAGAACAAGTCGAAGGAATTGAGCATTTCTAGTATTGTCATTCATTTCTATATAGACATTGCTATTCATGCCTTTCCCATAACGTGGAGTACTGTACTTTTAAAGGCCAACTACCGATCAAGTCAGCATTGTTCCAAGAGAAAGCCTACATACTGAAAGCTCACAAAACCTTCCTGATTTTCTCTTCAAGGGCTAAAGCTTCTATCAAATACATTCCCACAAGAACTACCTTCAATCTTTCGAACATACTCTCCTGCCCTCATTTTACCCAAGACAGAAATCTGCCCTAAGGCATACCCTAGATTTCCTTTAAGGTTTAGTCGCAATCCCGTACAATACTTTGGCTAGAGATTCTTTAAGAGAACCACAATCATGAAGAAATTAGTGAGTTTATCTAAACGAACTAGGGTCCTTGTCCATGGTGGGGCTGGAGGAAGGCAGTCAACTACCGCTCAAAGAAAATGTATCTCTGACACACTCACGTTAGGGATGAAATTATTGCAAAAGGGGCAGTCGGCTTTAGATGCTGTAGAGATGATGATTCAGTACCTTGAAGTGTCTGGGCGCTTTAACGCCGGGATCGGTTCAAAGCAACAACTTGACGGATGCCAAAGAATGGATGCAGCCTTGATGGAAGGAGCCCTTCTACAAGCTGGCGCTGTTGCTGGATTGGAAGGTATCTGTCATCCAATTTCAGCGGCGCGCGTGGTATTGGAAAAAACCGACCATGTACTAGTCATCAGCTCACATGCTTCGATGCTTGCCCAACACTTCGGTCTTGAACGAGTAGAAAATTCAAGAAAACCCCAAAGGCAACATCGAGCAAGTGTCATTCAAACGAAAAATGCTAAAACACTCGCCCTCTATAGAAGAATGGCTACATATGATACCGTTGGCGCTGTCGCACTTGATGAATGCGGAACACTCGCAGCAGGCGCATCGACAGGTGGAGTGTCGATAATGCTACCGGGACGAGTCGGAGATTCCCCATTAATTGGGGCGGGAGTGTACGCAGATAATGAAGCCGGGGCTGTTTCCATGACTGGACTAGGTGAAGGCATCATACGACTAGCCATGGCCAAGCATATAGTGTTGGAGATGAAGAATGGTCAGACACCTTTAGTAGCCTCACGCAATGCGTTGAAATCGTTGGTGAAAAGAGTCCAAGGAGAAGCAGGTTGCCTCGTGCTTGGACCTAATGGACAGTTTGCCATACGTCATGTCACGCCCTATATGATCGCAGGACATTGGAATGGAAGAGGGAACCCATTTGTCGCAGACCGATTCGGATAAGGACAGCCTTATAAAGAAAGAGGGCCCAAGATACATGATGCAAAACGCTTAAAAAACTTAGTACAGTGCTTTTACCCTCGATTTCTGAGTTATTCAGGATTTATCATTAGATACGATGGAATCGTATCCCGCTTTTATCATTCTGATCTGCGGACTTCTTCCTCTCTTTATGGGAGGGTTCGTTATCGTTGGGTGGTATATCCGTAATCCTTATTTAGTTCAGCTGCATCCGAAATTCGTTCCCATGCAATTTAACACTGCCCTGGGATTTCTGGTCTGCGGAATTGGGCTGTTGCTCTTGAGTTTCTCGGAGATCCAGGGGGTCAAAATCGCCAGTGCCTTTATTCTGATCGTCGGAGGGCTGACCCTTTTTCAATATTTAACGCAGTTCGATTGTGGAATAGACCAGTTATTCATAAAACACCACATCACGGTTGGCACATCTCATCCAGGACGAATGGCTCCCAATACGGCGTTATGTTTTATCTTAACGGCCATGGCCTTTCTGGTGAGTGCCAGCCCACAACATTCAATCCACCAAATTCTGACTTCTGGAATATTAGGAGCGAGCATCTTTGCCTTCGGTGCTATTGCTTTAATGGGATACCTTTTACAGCTTCAACCAGCCTACGGATGGGGCTATCTCACCAAAATGGCCATTCCTACGGCTCTTGGGTTTGGATGTGTCGGCATCGGCCTGCTGGTCTTCTCTTGTTGTGTTTGGCCACTCGATACCACGGTACAAGCAGAGATCACAGCGGTGGTGTTCTCCGTTGGGATTATGTTGGCTTCTCTTTTGACCTTAGCTGTCTACTACCTTCAACGAGACCGGCAACTGATGACGCAACTTGAGACCTCTCATCAACGCCTTCAACAAGAAGTCACTGATCGACGAGAAGCCGAACAAACAGCCCAACGCTCCCGAGAAGAACTACGGAATTTGAGCAATCGGCTCCAATCAGTACGAGAGGAAGAAAAAACCCATATTGCCCGTGAACTTCATGATGAGTTGGGACAAGCCCTCACTGTCCTCAAAATGGATCTCACATTCCTTGAAAAAGAATTGGAAAACGATTCGAAGAAATGTCATGAGAAAATTCAAACTATGTCACATTTAGTCGATCAGACAGTTCACTCAGTACAGAGGATTTGTTTTCAACTACGCCCAAAAATCCTGGACCTTTTAGGACTCCAGGAGGCCATGGAGTGGCAGGCACAAGATTTTGAAAAACGCACAGGTATTCATTGTGCGAGGTCTTTTGATCTTCAGCCGATCAAATTAGGGCTATCTCAAACAGTTGCCATTTTTCGCGTCTTTCAAGAAATCCTCTCTAACGTTGCACGGCATGCAAAAGCGACAGCTATCCAAATACGGTTAGCTCATGAGCAAGCATTCATCGACTTAGTCGTGAAGGATAATGGAATCGGTATCACACCTCATCAGATTGAAGATTCTCAATCACTAGGACTGATTGGAATGCGAGAGCGGATCCTTAATTTGAGTGGCACCATGACCATCAAAGGTTGGACGAACCAGGGAACGGAAATTCACGTCAGAATACCTCGAAGAAACTCATGAATACCATTGCTCGACAATCGATTCGAATTCTCATCGGCGATGACCATGCTGTCGTTCGCCAAGGGCTTAACGAAATCGTTTCTAAAACGTAGGACATAGTTGTTGCAGAAGAAGCAGCGACAGGGAAAGAAGTCCTAAGGAAATTGCGTACGACTGCCGTTGATGTTCTGGTGATGGATATGGAAATGCCACAAAAAACCGGATGGGATGTCTTGCTTGAGCTCAAATGCACACATCCCAAATTGCCAGTTGTTATATTGAGCATTTATCCAGAGGAGCAGTTCGGCCTGCGATTTTTAAAAGCCGGCGCTTCAGGATATCTGTCAAAAACGAGCGCTCCTGAACAGATCGTAGAGACCATCCGCACGGTCGCACAGGGAGGGAAATACGTCAGCCCTAGCCTAGCCAAACAGCTGATCATGAATTTAGATAACGATCCTTGCCCACTCGTCCATGAACGGCTTTCAGATCGAGAATTTCAAGTGTTTCGCATGATCGCTTCTGGCAAACCCACAAAAAATATCGCCGATGAGCTCTGTATAAGCGTCACTACCGTGAGTACTCACCGATCCCGCATTCTCGAAAAAATGCAAGTCCAAACGAATGCTGACTTAACACTCTATGCCAGCAAGCATGGGTTAATCAGCTAAGTCATTTTTCCACAGTTTTCAAAGCCAAAAAATCCTTGATACTCCTTCCAGTATCACATACTTAATCTTTTTGGTCTCTATTTGTCGAAGATATTCGACTCCCGATTCAACATGATTCTATAGGTAAGTTCCAAGTTCCATTAATATAAATTCCAGCCCAATACCTGTAATTTGAGTAATCGTGAGCAAGGGTAGTTTGTCATGCGATTATGACTCATGCCATTCATCAACACGGAGGACATCATGAAACAACATCGATTTTCTACAAAAATGCTGTTGGGAATAGTTGGCGTAGGAATGTTTATTCAAGGATTACCATTATTAGCCTTCGCGGACCCCTCTGATGCGGATATCAAAGAACAGTTTGGACCGGTCTTACGGTTAGAGGGAAAAGCTCGAAAAGAAATCAACGCCATCGCCAACATCCTTGGCCCTGGTTCGAAGATGATTCCGGTGGACGCAACCAAGGCCAGCGGTGAAATGTGCATGTTGGAGACTGTAAGTAAGCACAATATGGTCCATTTTTCACAGAATCCCCAACAAACTAAGGAAGACGTGGTATATTTCCTGAATCCTGCGACTTTTATCGAAAACGGACTTGATGTCACCAAGATGCCTCGCCATCCCCAGGAATTGGGAAAAATGGAGCCGTTGCAATGGTATTACTATGATGGAACTTATTATGAACCTCATCAAGGCAGCCAGTTAAACAAGGAATTTGTCATCATGGCTGTGGATGTCAAATAGGCCGTGAGCAAAGAGGGTCTGGGGAATTACAATGCGGATAGGTTAACTAATAATAAAGGAGAACGAATGAAAACACATCGCATTATACATTTCTTCAAGGCCCTACCTTTGATGATGTTTTTTGTTCTTATTAGCACGACTTCCAATTTGAGTCAGGCAGAAACTGAGCGTTCATTATATGAACGTCTCGGTGGATATGATGCGATCTCAGCCGTTGTCGACGTCTTTCTCACGAAGGTATGGGAGGACCCAATCGTCGGTCGTTTTTTTGTGGGCATGGGCACAGATACCCGCAACCAATTGCGGCAAAAGAATAAGAACTTGATATGCGCGAATACCGGAGGCCCTTGCAAAAAAATTAATCGCCCATTAGAAATCACACATGCAGGCTTGGGTATTACTGATAAAGAATTTGATATCGTCGTAGGCTATATAGGTGAGACGTTAAAAGAATTCAAAGTTCCTCACAAGGAATACGATGAACTCATGACCAAAGTCGGCAACCTTCGCAACTATGTGGTAGAAGCAAGAATTAAAAAATAAGCTGATAACCTATTTTCGGCGAATAGCCACCAGACGGCCAATCATTTCTTGGGGAAGATTAGGGGGAGGCGCACTCAGGTCAATGCGAGGACCCACGCCTTGCACAAGCTTGAGACCTTCGGATGTATTGATGATACCTTTGATACGAAGAGCCTGAAGAGGTTGAAGCTCTTCAAGCAGCAGTTCTGGTGTGATACTAGAGGGGAAGGAGAGTTCTTGTGCTTCAAAGGCTTCATGCGTATGAGGAACATGTTCAGGTTTACGCGTACGCTTTGAAGCATTCAATGATAGAGGAGTTGGTGGAAAAACCACGGCTGTATCAATCTTTCCCTGAATGCTTCGAATGAACGGAGCATCAGGAGCCATACCTTGAAGCAGACCTTCTACTTGTCCCAAAGAATTTTCTGCGACTAAATCGACTTTATTCAGCACCAGAATATCTGCTGAAGACACCTGCTGTTCGAATGTCCCTTCCAGATCCCGGTCTTCTGCGACTTGTTCAGCATTCGCCACTACCACCGCCAGACTTTCGCCAACCCATTCTGTAATTGGCTCTCTCCAAAACGTCATCAGCGTTTCGAAAGGCAATGCGACACCCGAGGTTTCGACGACGACCCGGTCTGGACGAACCGTCTCCCATAAGTTCTGGAGTGTCTCTAGTAACTCATTAGATAGCTGACAACAGACACAACCGCCCTCAAGCTCCACATATCCCGGACCGCCTTCTTCCTGAAGCAGCGCCCGATCAATACCTAGTTCACCAAATTCATTGGAAACGACGGCGAGTTTGAGTCCCTGTTGTTGGGCATCCATGATGAGATGTTTGACGAGTGTGGTCTTCCCAGCGCCTAAAAATCCTGAGACAACCAGAGCAGGCACGCCAAGTCCTAAGTTTGACCGGCCAGGAGAAACTGTGGCGCTTGTCATTGTGAACCTATTTCATAGACTAATGTAACGGTGCCGCGCACGGAGATTTCACCCGCCGAGACAGAGGAGCCGCCTCCATCACTCTCCATGGACATTGCTCTCGCCATTCGATACCTTGGGGCTGGGGCGACAACCGACACTCCACCCTCCATCACTTTCATGATTCGCACGAGCCTCAGCTTCAATGACCGCGCTAATGTTTCTGCTTTGGTCTTGGCTTTGGTGGCAGCACGTTGTAAGACTTGAAGTTCGGTGGGTTGCTCGTCTTGTAGGCCCCAGGAAATCCCAGAAAAACGGTTGGCTCCTACTTTCAAGGCACGATCCACTACTTTACCAACGATATCTAAATTTCGAACTTCTACATTGATTTGATGGACAACCCGATAACCGATAATTCGGGGAATCCTCTGCTCCAAGGATCCACCAGATGACCGTCGTGGAGGAGGCGGATATTCAGGAATGACATTGAAGGATGTTGTTTGTATGAATTTCGACGCAATTTCTAACTTTTGACATTCTTCAAGCACCCTAGCCATTCGCTCTTGGTTTTCTTTCTGAACCTTCGCCAATTCTTTTCCAACTGTTTCCACAGCGAAACTTAATACAGCCTTATCAGGAGGGACATTCATTTTCCCTTCTGCAGAGACCGTTAAGCGTGGCTGTTCCTGTTCATCTCCGCCAGCCCATCCAAGGCTTGGCATCACCAGCAAGAGCCCAACAAGAATCCCACACAACCTTATTGGTGATTTATTATTCATAGATCTGTTGAAAAAAGCCGCCAGCGGCGTTCTCGCCATTTTTCCGTGCTCACGTATTGCCAATACGCTCCGCGCGCAAAAATGGCTGCAGCCTTTCTGGACAGACTTTTTTGAACAGATCCGACATTGTTGTTCGCCAAGAACTTCTGGGCGAAATATGGCGTTTGCTATCTTCATTATTCAACACTCCCATTCATGCACATTGACAAACCCCTCAGATGTTTTTGAAAATGTCTTCCACAATGAGTCCATCAAATTCTACCTCGGCTCAAACCGCATCTTCCTCAGAAATTCCTGATCGTCTCTGCACATGGTGTCAAACCACCATGATGAAACGGCTGGTGGGAGAAGGCCGCTTTATTCATTATACGTGCCCCAAATGCATTTTCCAGCATACGTCTAAAGCGCAGGTCGGAACCTCGTCCTAGTCTCTCTTGTTGCATTTGAGATCTTTACTGGTTAGTGGATCACTCCACCCCTCGAATGTTCCTTCTTCGGAAACATTCCCCGTCCATACAAAGCAGGGAAACATCCTAGAGGTCACTTAAAAGAGATTGGAGACGATGCGGGTGCCGCCGACCCACGTTCCGATAATACTTCCTATGGTGGGAAGGAGAAACGCGAGAAAGACCCGAAGCAATCGGCTCTTCCACCATCGTCTTGGGATCGCGATATCTTCGGCCACTGTTTGAAAGTCCTTGACGAGCGGGGGCTGCAAATAGGCTTGCACAAAGGCCGTGACATAGCCTACACCAATGACTGGCGTGAGACTTGTAAATGGCGCCGAGACAAACGCGGTCAGGATCGTCAACGGATGAGCCATCGCCAGAATACCTCCAATACCACTGGGTATGCCATTCGCCAAAATCCAAAATAACGCATTTTCTCCCGCCGCTTCCGCCCCTTTTTGCCAACCAATCCAGGCGATTGATCCGACGATGAGCAAAGGAATACTCCAACCAACCATTTTCCAGACTGGAGAGACGGGCGGGACATAATCCAGGGCTTCCAAATCAACTGACTTTTGCTGTTCGATAGTATGACAAATGCCGGCGACATGGCCAGCTCCGACAACAGCCACCGTCCTTTTCCCTGGAGCCTCCACCATTTTTTTCGCGAGGTAACGATCTCGTTCGTCAATGAGCACCACTTTTAACGTGGGGACTTCTTTACCCAGCTCTTTCATCATCTCTGATAGCACATCTTGCTTCTTGAGGTTACGAATTTCATCTTCAGAAACCTCTGTGGTATCAAATATGCCAAGCATCAATGAAGAGACGAGCAAACTTTTTCGCCAAAAGGGCGTGTTACGCCAAGCGCGGCGCATGGTCACCCGCACATCACGGTCACCTAAGGTCACGGGCACATTGTGTTTCTCAGCCATTCGAATAGCTTCGAGCATTTCCGTTCCCGGCAAGACACCTAGCTTGTCGCCCAACCGTTTTTGAAACGAAGCTAACACCAAATTGACGATAAGCGTGCTGAGTTGCTGCTGCCGAATAATTTGTTTAAGGTCTAGTGATTCCCAGCGGTTCGGATGAGAGATCGCCTCAAAACGCTTGGCATCCAATTCCACACAGACGCCGTCAGGCTGCTCTTGCTCAATCACCAATTTGACTAATTCGACAGACTCTTGGGACACATGCGCAGTGCCAACCAAAATAATCGTCTTGTCGCCCGCAGTCAAAACGGTGACATCGGATTCATACTGCCCAAGAAGATCTGCAGGAGATTTTCGTGCGGAATCGGGTGAGGAATCATCCATATCTGACATAAACACACCTTGGCATATTAGACAATAAACTTGTCAAGGGCAGCTCTAGAAACTGAAGATTTTTTCTGAGGGCAAGAAAGCGGCGCGCGGAAAACCGCAGTGTATGGGCCGATACATGAGGATTTGAGCACGCGGCTGACGCCGCCATCGGGAAAAAGAACAGTTTGTAGAGGTGCCCTCAAGTTTGATGCAGGAAGTTCGCTTCATCCACGTTTCCAACATTCAAATCTTCTCTTTAGTTGGCTATGAATGTTAAAATTCCCCCTTTTCATGGTCAAAAATATATGGAACGAGAAAAAGAAGAAGCCCCGCGACGGTCTTCGACGTGGATTTGGTTAAGTTCCGATGGAGCTCGATGGCGAATCAATCATGCTTCAAATGGCATCTGGTCCTGTCCCATTGGCATGGGCGGTAAGCGAGTGGGCTCCTGGAAGCCTGGGCTCCCATCAAGCTTGGGCTCTTGGCCTGGTTTGAAAAAGAAAGAATAGAAACGTGGGTGAGCTTCTTCTTTACAGATCAAAGAGAAAATTCACATTTCCTCCACCCCAAGGCTTGATCGTTCCTTCAATCCCTTTCCTATTTTCTGAATAAACCCACACCGCCACATCCTCTAATCCCGTCAGCTCCTTCATTTTTTCTAACAGCACCAGTACAATTTTTCGTCCACGTTCCCGATCAGCGGAGAGCCGATTGAAATAGGCTTCCGTGACATGTAGTTGCAGGAGTTTGCCTTTGACTTGAAGTCCCGTAACATCAGGATTCTCTCCCATCTGCGCTTTGATTTTTTCCGCAATTTCTTCATCCGTCTTCGGCATGTACGACCTAGACCTTTCTTCGTCTCTTTAAGATATGAGCGTGTTTTTCCGGTTTCGTTGGAGACCATGCTAGGCGAGAGGCTGAGTCGCCTCTTCCAGCCACGCCTGTGTTTCTTCTTCAACTTTGGATTTTAAACATTTCCACACACGAGCATGATAGGCATTCACCCAATCCCGTTCAGACGTAGACAGAAGGTCCACATCAATGAGCTTTCGATCAAATGGCACGACTGTCAAGGTGTCGAACCCGAAAAACTCACGGGTGGATTCCTGGATCGTCTTTTCCCGGTTGACCACTACTAAATTTTCGAGTCGAATTCCATACGCCCCGGTTTTATAATAGCCCGGCTCATTCGACACAATCATGCCGGGCTTCAGGGCCACATCATTCGCAGCCTTCGAAATGCGTTGCGGGCCTTCATGGACACCCAGAAAACTTCCCACGCCATGCCCGGTTCCATGATCATAGTCCAGCCCCACAATCCAAAGAGGTGCGCGGGCCAAGACATCAAGTTGACTGCCGGTTGTGCCTTCGGGAAATTTGGCTGTCGCCAGGGCAATATGGCCTTGTAAGACACGCGTATAACGATCACGATGCTCGTCTATCGGTTCTCCTATCGCCACCGTGCGTGTAATGTCCGTTGTCCCATCAAGGTACTGCCCACCTGAGTCCACAAGATACAACGTTCCGGGCTCTAGCAACCGATTGGTCTTCGGCGTTGAATGATAATGCACAATGGCTCCATTCGAACCCGCACCTGAGATGGTAGGGAAACTCGCATCTTCCCACATTGCCTGTTTCTGACGACATTCATCTAAATAGGCGGCGGCTTGTAACTCTGTCACCTGTCCACTTGGTGATTCACGAGACAGCCAGGCTAAGAACTGACAGACGGCCACACCATCCCGTTCATGAGCCGCATAGGCTCCTTGTATCTCAACCGCGTTTTTACAGGCCTTGGGGAGGGCGCAGGGGTCATCCCCTTTCGTCATATGAGCTCCATGTTCAGTCAGCGTCGAAAAAATCCAGACATTCGTTTTCATCGGGTCACACAGCACCTGCTGACTCTGCTGTCCAAGTTGCTGCAATGCATCTTCAAAGACCTCGGGCGATTCTAGCGAAACGTCAGAACCGAGATGAGAAGTCAGGCCAGGACTGATTTTTCGTAAATCGACAAACAGAGCGACTCGTCCGGTAGCATAGATAATCGCCTGACAGAGGGGCAGCGGCGTATGCGAGACATCGCTCCCACGAATATTTAATAACCAGGCAATAGAATCAGGCGCACTAATAATCGCGGCATCAATGCCATCTTGTCGCAAGTTTTGAGCTAATTCTTCACGCTTGACTAGGGAACTCTTGCCGGAATACTCAATGAGATGTGGCTGGATCACTCCCATAGGAACCGAAGGCCGATCGCTCCATATCTGATCGATGGGATTAGGAGAACAGGGGATCAACTGAATCCTGGCTTGGTCACATGCCTTCTCATAACGTTTAAGGTCACGCGGCGTATGCAGCAAGGGATCATACCCAATACGATCCGATGCGACACCATGCTGCCCCAGCCAGGTCGAAGGAGAACAGTCCCCACTATTGTTGATGTCAAAATGTTGTTGATTAACCTGATCGGCAACTTGAAGAGTATAACGCCCATCCACAAAGATCGCGGCTTCTTTGGTAAGCACAATTGCCGTACCCGCTGACCCCGTAAACCCCGTTAGCCATGCTAGCCGTTCAGCGCATGGGGGCACGTATTCATTTTGGTATTCATCTGCATGAGGCACGATGAATCCAGTAAGATGTTGACGCTGGAGTTCTAGTCTGAGCGCTTCAAGTGGTGCTTGAGTCATGCGATCTGCGGATGAGTCATGTTTCTAGGGTTGCTGAACATAAACTTTGGGTTGTCAGGCAGACAAATTCAGACATGGGGTTGTTGAATAATGATGATATCAACAGCCACATTTCGTGTCTGCGACGTCACATATCAGAGACCTTGGGTCTGTTCAAAAAAGTCCGTTTAGCAAGGCCGCAGCCATTTTTGCGCGCGGAGCGTACTGGTCCTACGTGAGCACGGAAAAATGGCGAGAACGCCGCTGGCGGCTTTTTTCAACAGACCCGACATGAGAATAGCATATTCTCTAATGATCTTTCCGACTGAACCGGCAAAATATTTGAGAAAGGCTGAGAAACTAATGAATCGACTGAAACGCAGATTCCTCAGACGAAAATGTCGGAATCAAGGCAGGAAAATTTGCTTGATCGAGGATAGTTTTGATTGGTTGTTGCGGACCCACGAGGCTCATCACTAAGTCATTTTCTCTCAAATTCAAATAGGCCAATGCCAACCCTCCTAAGGCTGTACTGTCCATGAAAGTAACTCCTTGGATATTGAACATAATATGCTTCGCCCCTGATTGCCGAGCATTATTGACAATTGCTTGGAAAACTTTTCGGGAGTAAAACGTGACTCGCCCTGAAATGGTCAGGACCAGCGTTTCATCTTGTATTCTTTCTTCCACATGCATACAGATATCCTCATTCGTGTTTCTTTATCGGCACATCTACGCATTTCTTGCTAAATAATCATCTTGTATCCGGATCGAGGAAGTTTAAGGCAATATGCCATGCCAAGATAGTAGGATACGAAACTACGTATAAGGAGAAATATCTGGACTATTTTTTCAATAACACGCATAACCATCCAACAAACTTGGTGAGGAATGCACTAAGCGGCAATTGAACTTTTCTCGCGATAGGCTCATGGAGGCACGAGAAACCTCTCCACCTCAGAACGCAATGAGAAAAGTCAAAAAGCCAGCCAGCAAAGCGTAGCCCATTTGCGCACAGAGCGTATACCCACTACCGATCTGTTATCAGATAGAACGGACAGATGATCAGTTGATAGAGACGGTTCTTCTAATGCAGAATGTGACCCCAAGGATACGGCACGAATTCACATCCATTCACCAGCAAGTCATCGTCACAATTTATTTGTAACGACATCACACCCCAATTGTAGTCCTCTCATGCCTTCAACATCTGCCACCAACGCAGAACAGCCCACGTTACTTTCGCTACTTAAAGAACACTTTGGCTTTACCTCCTTTCGGCCACTGCAAGAAGAAATCATGCGCGATGTCTTAGCGGGCAAGGATGTCGTCGCCTTGTTACCGACTGGCGGGGGCAAGTCTCTCTGCTATCAATTGCCAGCGCTTGCCAGATCTGGCCTCACCCTCGTCGTCTCACCCCTCATTGCGCTCATGAAGGATCAAGTCGATGCTCTTCACTCCAATGGTATTGCCGCAACCTTTCTCAACTCTTCGCTCAACGTCCAAGAAATCCAGGCCCGATTACGAGCTGTGCACCGCGGGCATTACCAACTACTCTACATGGCACCAGAGAGGCTCATGCTACCCGAAAGTCTGAACGACATGCAGAGATGGCAGGTCAATCTTCTAGCTATTGATGAAGCTCACTGCATCAGTGAATGGGGCCATGATTTCCGGCCGGAATATCGCAGGCTGGTAGAATTACGAGAGCGATTTCCTCAGCTACCAATCATGGCGTTAACCGCTACGGCCACAGCTCGAGTACGGGACGACATCAATACACTCCTGAAGCTGAACAACCCTGCCTCTTACGTCGCCAGCTTTAACCGTCCGAACCTCACCTATCGGGTATTAGCCAAAGCCAGTCCCGTTAACCAAATCTTAGCATTGCTGCGAGCCCACCCCCATGATAGCGGCATTGTGTATTGCCAAAGCCGTAAAACCACTGAACTCCTTGCAGAACGATTGCAGGCACATCGCATCAACGCCCTCCCCTATCATGCCGGCTTGTCGCAAGACGAACGATCACGCCATCAAGAGTTATTTTTACGGGATGAGGTTCAGATTATCTGCGCAACGATCGCATTCGGCATGGGCATCAACAAATCCAATGTTCGATTTGTCATTCACCATGATCTTCCCAAAAATTTGGAAAGTTATTATCAGGAAACTGGCCGTGCCGGTCGTGACGGCTTATCTAGTGAATGCGTCTTGCTCTTCAGCGCTGGAGACACGATCAAACAGCAGCGTTTCATCAATGATAAGCCGAGCCAGCAGGAACAAGAGATTGCACGAGCACAACTCCAGCAAATGGTCCAATATGCGGAATGCTCAACCTGTCGGCGAGTCGAGTTACTCCAATATTTTGGAGAGGAATTTACGTCAGAAAACTGTGAGGCATGCGACAACTGTTTGTCACCCAATGATACTTTCGATGGCACAGAAATCGCCGAGACCTTGCTCTCATGCATCGAAACCATCTACGACCACAGCGGGTTTGGCGTAGGTCTGAATCATGTTATTGCCGTATTAACCGGCGCCAATACCGAGAAAATTCGCCGATGGCACCACAACCAACTACCCATGTACGGCCAAGGAAAAGCCTACAGCCGACCTGCATGGGCATCCATGGCCCGTGAACTCATTCGTCTCGGCTATCTTCGACAGAACACCGAAAATTTTTCGGTGTTGGAAATTACCGAACAGGGCTGGGATTTTATCAAAGAGCGCTACACCATTATGCTCACCAAACCCATGCCCACACCAGAACGACAAATGGCTCAGGTTGTTGATGTAGCCTATGATGAACAACTTTTCAACAAATTACGGCTACTGCGGAAAACCTTGGCGGATGAACGAGATGTCCCGGCCTATGTCATTTTCTCAGATGTGGCACTGCGGCAAATGGCACGGGACTACCCTAGGAACAAGCAAGAATTCTTGCGAATCAGCGGCGTGGGAAATCGAAAATTAGAAAAATTTGGAGCAGCCTTTATTGCAGCCATTACTGAATATCTTGAGAGCAACCCCCAACAAAACTTCTCAAACGCAGATATGTCTCCTCGATCACAGCTACTCACTTCAAAAAAGGCAAAACCGCTCAGCGACACCGTCAAAAAAACACTGCGCTTATTTCAACGCGGGTTTTCTGTCGAACATATCGCCACTCAACGTGGCTTAGTCAGCAGCACGATTTATGGGCACCTCGAACAAGCCATCCAAGCTGATGAACCCGTAGAGATCAATCAGCTTCTCACGCCTGAACAACACACACAGATTGCCGCAGCCTTTGCCAAAATCGGATTCGGAAATCTCACCGGCGCCAAAGAACTCCTTGGCGACGTCTATGATTACGGTCAACTCCGCCTTCTCCGCGCCCTTCATAAAAAAACAAAGCAATGAATGCTTTCGATATATTTTCAGATATCCATCACTTCAAGGTTGACCAGCATTCTTCAGATTTTCAACCTTTCTTAAAATGGGTCTGAAATTACTGATATTTGATTTAAGTGCCTACATAGCACAAAAAACGCCGATGAGGTCCCCACGAACACCTGAAGTGCGCGAGATGCGATCAGAAACAGGTGGCTCAGCTAGTCCGAAATCATTGGCACTTGGATCATAGAATTCGCAATACAATTCGGCCTCTGCCACAACCCAGTACTCCACTACTTGCTTTTCAACTGCAGTCATTTGCTCATATGTATCATCTAATACAAACTTATGAAGGTACGGCTTAACTAAAGCCTTACGGAGTTTTTCCACGTACGCGGTGACTTTGTCTAAAGACCAAGGTTTACCCAAAGTCGAGCCAGAGGGAGGAGCCTTGTAATGGTACTCCTCGAGTTCAACAGCAATGAGACTAGCTATATCGTCAGAAGTCATATTCTTTAACTCAAAAGTTATTTGATCTATTCATATCTTGGATTCAATTCGCTAGCACAACAGGAGTGCAACCAATTCACCCTTGATTGTCCCAAGCCCTGCTAGGCTTCATATTTGCCAAGCGGTACATGGCGCCTTTCCCCAAAACATGATCCCGACTTCTGAAATGTTGAGTGACCGTTTGATCAGCGTTTTTTAGAGGGCATGTACCCACATAGCACTGATCCTCTTCTGACCATTCCACAATCTTGAGGTATTGATCGCTTACCTTCATGACGTCATCTCTAACTCAATTCCCGAGAGTTCGACGCCTGCCGTTTGGCCCAAAGGAGTAAACCTCCTAGCACTTGGCGGACCTTGTTTGAGCGCAGCGAGTTGGTCCGCTCTCCTCAAGTCCACACTCTCTCCCTCCGATCTTGCCAAACGGGGCGTCAATGGTTTTGGGTCCTTTTGCCAAAACAAAAGGAGCTCGGCTGCCGGGCCGAAACCCGGCATCTATCAAATAATTAAAAATTTCTGGAAGAAGCTTGAGACAGATCTTTGATTACCTAACCACCATTCTACGGCTACAACGACTTAATGACTATGCCCATCACCTTCATGCGTATGCCCATGCTCCAGTTCTTCTTTGGTCGCTTCCCGTACATTCACAATTTTGACATCAAAATTCAGCGCGACACCGGCGAGAGGATGATTGATGTCAATGGTGACGTTATCGCCTTCCACTTTCGTTACCACTATGTGCTGAGTAGAGCCGTCCGGCGCCTGCGCTTGGAAGGCCATTCCTACTTCCACAACATCGACCCCCTCAAATGCCGCGCGTTCGATCGTCTTCACACCGTTCGGGATAACCTCTCCATAGGCCTCTGCTGGCTCAACTCTGACTTTCAGAGAGTCCCCTTCTGCTTTCCCAACTAGGGCCTTTTCCAATCCAGGAACAATATTTCCTGCACCATGTAGATACTTTAAAGGCTTAGATGCTTCAGAACGATCCAACACCTTTCCAGCATCGTCGGTGAGCGTATAGTTCATACTGACAACTGAATTCTTACCAATCAATAACGGCATGATTTCTGTTTCCTTTCAAGAAAAGTATGAAATTAGTCGTTCAAAAATTTTTTCGTATTAGTCATAACCGCTTTAGTTGTTGAAAAGTCTAAAGACGCTACCTCCCCTCTACCCCTCCTTACAAAGGAGGAGAATGAATCATCAGTTATGCCCAAAGATTCCCCTGGCCTACTCACCACCATTCCGTAAATTTTGATCGCGGCCAAGGCTTGTCCATCCAAGACGTATCAGGTAACGGCAACAGGTAAGCTTGTTCAACCGTCAACCATCCGTTGGGCAGATCAAAATGAGAAACTGATCCGCGTCCGGTTATCCAACTAATTTTTTTGGCTTGTTCGCTTGCCAGGGCCACATCTAATGTCAATCGGCAATCCTGCGCCACATAATCTAGTACAGTTTGATATTTCCCCTCTTTCCATAACTTCGGCGCAACGGATCCATCGACATTTTCGGGCTTACTTATGCCGATGGCTTTCGCGGCAGCATTGAGTTTAATGGGGAACCCTTTCCCGCAAAAAAAATGATACATCATATCCACATGAGTCATTGCCAAGTCACGGCACTCATTCCTTCTCCCTGATTCTTCCGCCACAATCACGAAATCGAATCCGAGGCCATTATGAGTGATGATGGTATAGCCCTCTTGTACTTTGGTATTGAGATGCTCGACGAAAGCCGCAACATCTGCTTTAGTCATTTGTGGCGCAGGATTCCCATCTTGGTCTTTAGAGTAAAACGTTCTGGCCGAAGGTTCATCGCTGCACCATGTGGCCATACAGGTAATCCCCAGCGGGCGATGATCATGCAAGTCACCAAAATTTTCTGGCAAAATTTTGGCCGTTTCGATATCAAACGCCAAATATTTTCGGAACATGCCTTATAAACCTTCCTCCCAATTAAATGACCGGGAAGATTTCTTAGGATAATTTAGGAGCAGTGTCTTCCAGACGCAGCCACTATTTAGCTTTATCACAACTATATGCCTCACATGAGTAGAAATCTTGTCCTGCTACCACTGCGAGAGACAGGTTTTGAGAAATTCTCACCCCTGAAGTGCTCTCCCTCTGTCATTTGTTTTTTCTACGACAAGACCTTATTCGATCTCTTACACGTTCCTGAAACCTCAATGGAGCTGATAATTTGGTTCATATGCTCCCAGTGTTTTTCATAGTTTTCTTTGTTATTGCCCGTAAATGAAAAATTCCAGGTGTCCCGACCACAGAGAATCGTAAAATTGCTCCCGTACCCCTGCGCTCCCTTATCAATATCCTTAAACTCAATGGTTGGGTGTCCGTTTCGTTTCTTCTCTTGTATCTTTCCATAGGATTTAATTACACCCCGCCTTTTTGCGTCGGCAAAAAAGTATTCTTTTTCCTGAACTAAATAGTTGGGCGTTGGTTCTGCAACAAAACGTTCTTTCGATATCAGCACTCGAAATGCAGGGAGATCCAACAACACATCAAGAGCGATGACCGATGATTGAGAATTCCCCATACCTTTTATTTGGGCATTGAGCATACTTCGAATTTTTTCGGCACTCGAAGGACTCATAATTTTCAATTCTGATGAGTATTGGAAAGACAACCCGCTGCTTTCATGTTTCCGAAACCCAGTTTCGCCTAAACCGGTCTTTACGGTCGGAAATGCAAAATCCATACAGACAGCAACAAACCACACCATCACAATCAACCGACTCATTTTCATCTTTCCTTATCTCCTAAAATTACACCATGCATATACTACTCAAAACAGCTTGAAAGGAACGAGGCAATCTACAAGAAAAAAATCTCTCGATTCTTAGGCACACGTGAACGACTCTTCTTTCTTTGCATGCAAAAAACTACATATTTACTTTTGGCCATATTTTTCGAAATAAGTACATCCCGGATCAAATCCCTTTTCGCATGCTTGCTGAAAATACGATTGCGCACGCCCTTCATCTTTAGGCACCCCATAACCATTGCCATACATGGCCCCCAGATTCACACACGCGCCACCATACCCTCCATCACATCCCTTTTGAAAGAACTTTATCGAAGTTAAAGAATCTTGTTTCACACCATCGCCAATCGCATACATAGTGCCCAGATTACTACATCCAACATTACTCTCTAACGCACAGGCTTTCTCGTAAAACCGTACAGCTTTCACTAGATTTTTGGACACTTCTTTACCCTCATGGTACATAATACCCATCTCGTTGCACTTGGCAGCCTCTCCCTTTTCACATTTTTTCTGTACATGCTGCACTTTTGGTGGAAGATTTAAGCCATGAGTATTTTCCTCATGTTCTGGGCTTTTCGCTATGGATACCTCAAGGAAAATGGCCAATGAAATATGAGATGTAAAAATGATGCTAAGAAGAGCCCTCCATAATTCTCGTTTCATCAATTTTGTCCTCCACATGACATGAATCATTCCTTTGCGCGTCCCAACCGTATAGACACGGGCATGGTTTCAATTGTGCTGAATTGAACAACTTCGGAAATCAGAAAAATGTTACCCCATTATCAATATAAACAGTCAATGAGCTTCAAATCACAGGTGAAATGGAGGGCTACCAACCCAACATCATGACAAAACCGGACTCCTGACGATTTTCACACAACCAAAATTGTTTTAGTTTTTCTGGAAAAGATAGCTGAAGGAAATCTTGCTGTTCTTTGAGCCAGGTATCGGAAAAAATTTCCGCTCAAAGGACAAGGAAACGGGCACACATAAGAGAGTGCCCAGGAAAGACGGAATTAATCAACTCAAGACTGTCTGTACCGCCACGCCGATTTCGGCAGGGTTTTTTACGACAGTGACGCCTGCATCTTCCAGCGCGGCCATCTTATCGGCAGCCGTTCCTTTGCCACCGGTGATAATAGCTCCGGCGTGGCCCATGCGACGGCCGGGAGGTGCGGTGATTCCTGCAATAAAGCTCACAACAGGCTTCGACATTTCTTGTTGGATGAATGCTGCCGCTTTTTCCTCAGCATCTCCACCAATTTCTCCGATCATCACTACAGCTTCGGTTTCGTCATCTTCCTCAAACATGTGTAATAGATCAATATAGCCAGTGCCAATGATAGGATCGCCACCTATTCCCACACAAGTGGTTTCACCAAGTCCTAAGTTCGTGAGCTGATTGACCGCTTCATAGGTCAACGTTCCGCTGCGTGAGATAACGCCCACGCGACCCTTTTTATGAATAAAGCCTGGCATGATGCCAATCTTGCATTCGTCTGCTGTGATAATCCCAGGGCAATTGGGACCAATAAGACGAGTGGCTCGCCCATGGAGAGCACGTTTCACCTTTACCATATCATTGACCGGAATACCTTCCGAGATACAGATGATGAGCCACACTCCAGCTTCAGCCGCTTCCAAAATCGCGTCGGCTGCAAATGGGGGAGGGACAAAGATCAACGACGTAGTCGCCTCCGTTTGCTTGACCGCATCACGCACTGAGTTAAAAACAGGGATCCCTTCGACTTCCTGCCCAGCCTTTCCGGGTGTCACTCCCGCGACAACCTGAGTACCATAGGCTTTACACTGCGTCGCATGAAACGATCCTTCTTTGCCCGTAATCCCCTGCACAACCACTCGTGTATTTTTATTGACCAGAATACTCATACGACGTCACCTTTCACCGATCAGAGATATAATTCCAATAAGAATAGAGATGTTATTTTTTCTTTTTTCGCAGCGCCACAATGCGTTGGGCGGCTTCCCACAGGTCAGCCACACCTTCAACTTTTAAGCCTGACTCAGCCAGCAGTTTTCGCCCCTCTTCGGCATTGGTCCCTTGAAGCCGAACCACCACGGGCAACTTGATGCCCACTTCCTTAGCCGCTTCGATCACACCATGAGCAATACGCTCACAACGCACGATCCCACCAAAAATATTAATGAAAATGCCTTTGACTTTTTTATCTTTCAGGAGGATACGAAATCCAGCCGCGACCGTTTCTTTAGTGGCGCCTCCACCAACATCCAGAAAGTTGGCTGGCTCTGAGCCAGCAAGCTTAATGACATCCATCGTCGCCATGGCTAACCCCGCACCATTGACCATACAACCAATGTCGCCATCCAATTTGACGTAATTCAGATTATGTTTGCCAGCCTCGATTTCCATGGGCTCTTCTTCATGGAGATCTCTGAATTTTTGCACATCTGGATGTTTATAGAGCGCATTATCATCAAACGAAACTTTTCCATCCAACGCAATCAAACGCTTGTCGGTGGTAATCACCAAGGGGTTAATTTCGACCAACGCCGCATTTTTCTCCATGAACAAACGATACAAATTATCCAACATTTGAAAGAAGGGCTTGACGACGGATGGCTCTAAATCGGGCAGACCCAACCCAAAGGCAAGGTTGCGCCCATTATAACTCTGAAACCCAATGGCTGGATCGATGGATTCTTTGAGAACTTTTTCTGGGGTCTGTTCGGCAACTTCTTCAATATCCATGCCGCCTTCTGTACTAGCAATAAACGTCGGGAATCCAGAATCCCGGTCAACCAACAAGCTAAGATATAGTTCTTTATCAATGCCGGCACCCTCTTCTATCAACAATCGTCTAACTTTTCGCCCTTTCGGACCAGTCTGATGGGTGACCAACGTCTTTCCAATAAGCTCGGTCACCAGCCCTGGAACCTCATCCCGATTTTTCGTGATCTTGACTCCACCGGCCTTTCCTCGTCCTCCAGCATGAATTTGTGCCTTCACAACATAGACAGGTGTCTCAAGTGCTGCCGCCCATTTTTCAGCAGCACGGACATTTTTTATCTCTTTACCTTTGGGTACCGGAATGCCAAACTGCGCAAATACTTGCTTTGCCTGAAACTCATGAATATTCATAATCGTCCTTTGTGTTTTTGGGAGTGTTGCAAGGCTTCGAGTTTCTACCTCCCTTTGTCCCTCCTTACAAAGGAGGGAAATATTATCTCTAAACTTGCCGCGTGTAGGCAGGCAACACCATCGGCGAGGTCAATCCATTAGACGCATGATGACGTTTGGCTTCTGCCCGAAATTCCTTCACATGATCAAGAGTCAACGTACCTTGCGAAATTGACTTCGCTCGCTCAGCAGCCGTCTGACCAGCACGCTTACCATACACCATCAAATCCAAGAGGGAATTCCCCATCAGACGATTACGTCCATGCAGCCCACCGGATGCCTCACCAGCAACAAACAAATTGGGGGCTGGTGTTTCGCCTTTCACATCTATTTTGACCCCACCATTTTGATAGTGCAGTGTGGGATAAATTAAGACTGGATCTTTACGAATATCCACCTGATACCGCTCATACTGCCGAACCATGGCAGGAAAATGCTTATCCAAGGTGCCGGGGCCATGTGCCACATCAAGCAAGGGCGTATCTAACCACACACCCACACGTCCGGCCGCCGTTCGGACACCACGGCCTTCTTCACATTCTTTGATGATAGAGGATGAGACAACATCACGAGTATCCAACTCATTCACGAAACGATCGCCTTGAGCATTCACCAAGTGCCCACCTTCGGAACGTATACCTTCCGTCACCAATGCGCCAACTAATTGCTCGGGATACACACCCCCTGATGGATGATATTGAAACGTATCAATCTGCATCAGCGGCACTCCCATCCGATAAGCTAAGACCAAGGCATCTCCGGTGGCCCCATAATGGTTGCTCGTTGGAAATCCTTGAATATGTAATCGCCCAATTCCACCCGTCGCAAGAATGACGGTTTTGGCCGCAACAACCACATACCGTTTATTATCTAAATCTTGTAAAACAGCTCCCGTACAGGTACCCTTGCCATCACTCAACAGTTCTACCACTGCACCAAACTCTAAGAGCGGAATTTTCTGATTGATGACTTCGTCTTTTAGTACCCGCATGATTTCAAGTCCGGTATAATCCGAACAGGTCAACAAACGAGCCTTTGAACTACCGCCACCTTTTTTCACATGCAAATTGCCATCGGCTTGGCGGTCAAATAACACACCTAACTCCAACAACCATTGTCCAATAGAAGGCCCTTCTTCAACCATCACCTTTAACAGGTCATGGTCGTTTTTCATATGACCACCTTTTAAGGTATCCAGAAAATGCTGAACGGGCGAATCATCTGGCGCAACCGCGATTTGCATGCCACCCTGGGCCATCACGGAATTGGAATCGCCTAACCGCAACTTTGTGGCCAACAAGACATTTGAACCTGCAGCATGTGCATGGAGCGCTGCAGCACAACCTGCACCCCCGCCACCTACCACCAGCACATCTACTGAATATTTAGGTGTCAAATCAAAATCGCTAGGAATAGGACTATCTCCTTCGAGAAGAGTCGCGACTTCCGTAACGGTTGACTGGCCAGCATTGGGACCAAATTTTATTGGCCGGTAGGCATGAGCCCGGTGATCAGGATGATATTTCTTGATGAGGGCATCTCGTTCAGATGGAGAGAGCTTCGGAAAGTCTATCGCGCGACGCGCCTCACGTGTCTGATGAACGAGATCTTGTTGCGCGGTGATATCCATTGGGCGAGATGGTAAACTTTTTACAATAACGTCTTGCGATACTCTTGATGACTCTCGTTATCCTGGGCTTTCTATCCCACCAAATTACTTGTCTCCTCTTCGGAGCCAAGCCCCTTACAAAGGGGAGGAGAGGAATTAGGAATTGGTAGAAGCTGTAGTGTTTTGCAATTCTTCATCTGAGAGTTGCAGAATCCGATCCCATTCTTCCTGATACTCCCCATCAGCGATTTTTTTGATCCGAGTCGCCAGGCCTTCGGGTTTCTCTGTAAAATGCACACCCTGAGCACGGCTAGCATAGACGGCTACAAGATTGGGAGCGATATCGGCAATACAGACCGGTGTGCACATCCCACACATCACACAATCCATGAACATTTCTGAGACAGCTTTAAAATCCCCAAACACCGCTTTCCAAACACCTTCCCGCACATCTATTTTCTGAGGGCAGGCCTCTGTGCAGGCGTTACAATTTCGACACAATGGAGCCTCAGGATACAGTTCGAACAAATCCTGTTTTGGATCTTTCAGTTCTTGCAAGTCATAGGTTGCCTTTCGTGCGGGAAAAGCTGGCATGAATGAAAACGACATGCCTTCTTCAACTGCCATTGAACAGGCTAAACAGGTTTTGACTTTAGGGTCATCTTTTGTTCGGTAATAGGTGGCACAAGCACCACAAAAGCCACCCAAACACCCTGCCCCTCGCAGCACTTCTTTTCCGGCATACCACATGGCTTTCATCAATGTGATGCCAGCCGGAACTTGAAAAGGCTTGCCTTCTATTTCAACTTTGACCATTTCCGGTTGAATTTCGCTGGCTTGCTCAGTGAATTGTTGAGGCTTATGAGAGTCATTCGCCATAGTATGATTACTTTAACAAAGTTTTTTGGATCGTTGCTTAGACAATGGAGCTATTTCCCGACGTTCGTAGTCCTTAGTTTCCTCACCTTTGTAAGGGGCTTGGCTCCGAAGAGGAGACAAGTAATTTGGTGGAGTAGAGTCATACAAATAAGCACAACGAGGCTAAGGAAGCGCTATGCGCCAAACTTACGCTTCTACCTCCCCTTGCCCCTCCTTACAAAGGAGGGAGCTCAGGTATATTCACGCTTAATTTAACGCGTTGAGCGCAGAGCCGGCTCTGAACCAGGCTATTTGGGCTTCGGTCATACTATGATTCGCTTGAATTGTGACGTCTTGCCCATCTTTCTTATGAATTATCACCGACACGGGTTTTCCTGGAGCTAAATCCTTTAGACTTGTGACACTCACCTGATCTTCTTGCTCGATCTGATCGTAGTCTGCCGGATTCGCAAAGGTCATAGGAAGGATGCCCTGCTTCTTCAAATTCGTTTCATGGATCCGGGCAAAGCTTTTGGTAAGCACAGCCAGGACGCCAAGAAAACGAGGACTCATCGCGGCATGCTCTCGACTACTCCCTTCCCCGTAATTTTCATCCCCGACGACAAAAGATCCAATGCCGTTAGCTTTATAATCACGCGCAATCGCTGCGGGCGCCAAGTTCTTTTCTCCGGTGCGCACATTATTGGCTTTTCCCGCTTCACCTGTGAATGCATTATTCGCGCCCAAGAACATATTGTCGCTAATCTTGTCGAGATGCCCACGGAACTTGAGCCATGGACCTGCAGGAGAAATATGATCTGTGGTCGTCTTGCCTTTCGTTTTCAGCAAAATGGTGAGCTTCTCGAAATCATTCCCATTCCATCGTGGAAATGGTTGCAGTAACTGCAGCCGCTCACTGGTCGGAGGAAGATCAACTTCCAAACCTTCACCATTTTCTGCCGGCGCCACAAATCCTTCTTCACCTTTGGCAAATCCTTTGCTGGGCAATTCGTCCCCTTGAGGCGCTTCTAATTTAATTTCTTTGCCGTCAGCCGTCTTGATCGTATCATTCACAGGATCAAAACCTAAGTCACCAGTCAAAGCATAGGCGGTCACCACTTCAGGGCTAGCAAGAAACGATAACGTGTCAGGGATGCCATCATTCCGTCCAGGGAAATTTCGGTTAAAGGTACTCACAATTGAATCAGCTTTGCCTTTGACCCCATCCGCCCGCTTCCATTGTCCAATACATGGTCCACAGGCATTCGCCAACACGGTCGCACCCATCTGCTCAAAGGTTTCCATGAACCCATCACGTTTCATAGTATGAAAAATACGTTCTGAGCCAGGCGAAACTAAGAACGCCGTCTTCGCTTTGAGTCCAGCCTTTAATCCTTGTTTGGCAATATGCGCCGAACGTCCAATATCTTCAT
Organism: Nitrospirales bacterium; assembly: GCA_965223295.1. Taxonomy (GTDB): domain Bacteria; phylum Nitrospirota; class Nitrospiria; order Nitrospirales; family UBA8639; genus Nitrospira_E. The sequence goes on from CBDCWC010000003.1 coordinate 947,004, forward strand.
AGGAAGAATTCGTGCAGCTTCCTAACAAGGTGGCTTTGAGTTCGACAGGATAACCTTTCTCTTTGGCTTCTGCCCGCAATTTCGAAATTGGGCGGGCAAGGTCTGGGGAATGCGGCCCTACGACATGTGGTTCCAGAGTCGAGAGATCAATCTCGACGATCTCATCATAATATTTTTCTGGTGATTGGTAGACTTCTGGGTCAGCCACTAATAGATCTTTATTGGCTTCTGCTAATTTCGCGATGTCCTCTCTCTCGGTGATATTCAAATACTCCACCATCTTTTGATCGAAAGGAAAGACGGAAGTCGTGGCACCCAATTCAGCACCCATATTTGTAATCGTGCCCTTCCCTGTAGCACTGATGGTTTCTGCGCCAGGACCAAAATATTCTACAATCTTATTGGTCCCGCCTTTGACGGTCAGTTTTCCGCAAATATAGAGAATCACATCCTTGGGAGAAGCCCACCCATTGAGTTTTCCCGTAAGTTTCACACCGATCAATTTGGGATGCAGCACTTCCCACGGCAAACCGGCCATCACTTCACCTGCATCGGCTCCACCGACACCAATCGCGAGCATGCCTAATCCGCCGCCATTGGGTGTATGAGAATCAGTTCCGATAATGAGTCCGCCTGGGAACGCATAGTTTTCAAGCACCACTTGGTGAATAATCCCTGCTCCTGGCTTCCAAAATCCAATGCCATACTTCTTCGCTGCAGATTCCAAGAAATTGTAGACTTCGCGGTTTTCGTTATTGGCAACCATGAGATCTTTTTCGGAGCCCATTTCAGCCCGAATGAGATGATCACAATGAATCGTGCTTGGGACGGCTGCTTTCTTCTTCCCAGCTTGAATAAACTGCAACATGGCCATCTGGGCAGTGGCATCTTGCATGGCCACTCGGTCAGGGCGAAGCGCCAACATAGCTTTTCCACGTTCCCAGGTTTGGGTATCAAAATTATCCGCATGGCTGACCAGAATTTTTTCCGCCAAGGTTAAAGGCCGCCCGAATTTTTTTCGGGCTTTTTCCACCGTTGGCCCCATTGAAGCATAGAGTTTTTTGACCATATCTACTGACATAAGCGTTCTCCCGATTTGAGTTCAATGTTCAAGCCGAGGAATAAACACCATCGGCTTTACTGTCTCTCCTATTTCAGTTTTGGTACTTCTCGCCGCTTGGGTGAAGCATAATTGACTAAATAATCGAACAGACGAATGAGCCGACTGCCTTGACGTTTTTGATCTGTCCAGTGACCAATCATCCCTATTGTTCGAGCCAAGATAAAGAAGCCGTTTAAACTGTCGACTGGGAACCCAATATCCACCAATACCGCAGCCATTGTGCCATCGACATTCAGGATCAAATTATCTTTTTTCGCGGCGGTGATTTTTTCAACTTCCAGTGCAAAGTCTAGATGAGGAGTTTTGATTCCAAGACTTTTGACATGGCCAACCAGTTCTTTCACACGCTTATCCGGATTTTTCAAGCTTTTGACCCTATGCCCAATACCTGGAACCGGACCAACATTCGCTTTCATATAAACAAGAAATTCATCAACCGCCATCTTGTTATCAATCGCATATTTAAACCACCGGCCTGCATCGGTGACCGCCCCGCCAAAACGTGGCCCAATCATGATCATTCCAGCCGCCACGGCTTGCGAGAGGCCTATGCCAGCACAGGCTGCTATGACGGTCGTTAACGCACCACTGACACAGGGTCCATGGTCAGCGGACAACATAATAATCCGCTTAATGATTTCGGCTTCTTGTTTGGAAACGAGTCGGTTGTCCCACAATAATCCAATAATGTGCGGGATATCGTACCCAGCATTAATCAGTTCAGAAGCTGGATACCCTTGATAGAGAGGTTCATCCCCACGGTCATCACTGATCGTGGAGCGAATAAGAGGCGCCACTAAGACTTCACCGTCTTTTTTCGCTTCGGCGACCGTTTTCGGAAGCCGTGGCACATCGGCAGGCGCCAAATCCGGAATGGGTTTGGCTGCTCCAGTCTTCAACAACTCTTCATGGGTGGCTTTAATAGCAGGGCCCAAGGCCCCAAAGGTCTCTGGAACAATCGCACCAGATTTTTTTAACGCCTCTGATTTTGCACGGGCCGACCCTTCGCCTTTTAACCCTTCTTTCGCACCGGCATGGCCAAATTTCATGCCTTTCGGCAGGCTTTCCTGACAAAAACCTGAGACCACCGCCAACAGTTTAATCCGGCGTTTCTTGGCGCCGTACCATTCAGCAGCACGCTCTTCTAAATCCCCGCCCATTTCTCCAACAATCACGACGGCCTTCGTCTGCGGATCGTTTTCAAACATTTCTAAATAACTGACGTAATCAGTTCCTGGATAGGCGTCGCCACCGATTCCAATAGCCGTCGTAATCCCATCCGCAAACTGAGAACAGATCCAGATAATTTCGTTAGATAGTCCGCCTGATTTTGTAATCACGCCAAAGGAGCCAGGACGATACAGCTTACAGGCTGTCAGATTATCAAATGCCCCACCAATCACACCTAAGCGACATTCTCCAGCAGACACCACACCGATAGAAGAGGGCCCATTAAAAACTTTTCCCAATTTCCTGGCATGTTTTCCAAGAAGTTTGGCATCTTTTTCAGGAACTCCTTCGGTAATCATAGAGACTGTGTGGATTTTGGGATCATTCAGCGCATCCATCGTGCCTTCGTAGGCTCGATTCGCACCGATATACACCAAGCTGGTATTAATTTCAGGATGATTAGCTGTGGCTTCAGCCACAGTTTTATAAATGGGAATAGCCACCAATTCTGTGCCGCACACAATTTCATTGGTTTTTCCAGCATCTGGCGGATACACAAAGGCAGAGACATTCAACGGTTGCTTAATCATATAGCGAAACTCCGCCATCCGACGGGCAGCATTGACACCAGCCACACCACCCTGAATAACGACATGCGTATCTTTCGTGGCAAGAATACTCATTGATCCGATCTCCTAATTTCTCAAGTTCAAGTAGTTTATTTTGCCGCCATCGCCATATCGACAATGTCTGTCAATGGGGTCGTGCGGTCGTACACATGAATATCAAAGCCTTCATCTTGTAAGGCACGCATGGCCGCTAACCCCTGTAATTCATTAGGGCCTCCGCGCCGCACCCAGATTTTCACACCATTCAACTTACCTTCACCCTTGGCTTTCCGGAAGGCATTAATAATGCCGCCAAAGGTTTTTTTCACATCCGTAAAATTCGCAATGGCTCCACCAACGATAATATGTTTGATATTCGGCAAGGAACAGACTTTATCGGTTAGGACTTCTACAGCCCAGTCGGGCGGATCACCAGAATATTCCGCGTAGTTGGCTAATTTGCCTCCACGCGCCACGACGGCGTCCGAGTAGTACACGCTTGCCCCTCCACCGGCTGGGAGCATGGCAATATTACCTCCTGGAATTTCAATGAGCTTCACAGAACCTTTCACCTTGGCATCCACCGCCATCACTTCTTCTTCGTTGGTGGTATAGGCACGACCAAACTCTGCGGCAAAGGGGAATGTCCAATCTTTATGCCTGAACTTGGCATCGCCATCAAGCAGAGTGACAGCATCAAGTGCGACTAAGTCGCCATTTGAGTTTTGTACAACTGGATTGATTTCTAGATATTGTGCATCTTCATTATCAAAACAGATATAAAGTTTCTTCAAGAATTCAGCCATTTTTGTGGCAGTATTACCTGTGAACCCAGCGTCTTTCGACAATTTCGCTAATTGGGCATCTGTCGGCGATTCCCCAATCTCAACTGCCAACTTTTGAACCTTTTCCCAGTTAGCTTCCACTTCCACACCGCCATAGGTCGTCACCATCACATCCACGCCTTCGCGGGTGGATTTGACGGAGGCATAATATTCTTCCTTGTGATCGATGGCTTCTGAGACTATCACTTCTCGAATGGTCACGGACTCTACCTGCTTGCCAAGCATTTCCTTCACCGCTGATTTGGCTTCAGCCAAATCTAATCCGACCTTCACCAGTCCTAGTTTAAACCTCGAGCCTAAGGCTTCATGCGCTTTGACGACCAGTTTACTTTTTTGCAACCAATCATTGGCTTTAGAGAGCTCTTCAAACTCATCATTTGACGTCACAACAACATAGTTCGGGGTTGCTATTCCCCATTTTCGCAGCAAACCCATTCCTGGGCCTTCAAGGACCTTTGCCATAATCCTACCCTTCCGTCAGGGACTAAAATGTGAAAGACACAATCAGACTATCCCACTTGTTCGTGAGAACGTGCATTGTACGAATGGCCCCTAAAGTCTGCAATCAATCAAAAGACCCATGACGCAGTTCACGAAAGTCCCAGAGCTAAGTTACAAAAAGACATCCTCGTCAAAGGGGTAAAGCCTATACCTAGCTTTTGATATTTGAATGGTTGTGATATATTCACATTTATTAAATATGAATAACTGGAGGGCATGCCATGGCCACAACGAGCCTTAGCCTTGGAGAGCATTGGGAAGTATTTATTAAAAACGAAATTGCAAGCGGGCGGTATGGTTCGGCAAGCGAAGTAGTGCGGGATGCCTTACGAGGCATGGAGGAACGCAAAAGTAAGCTTGAAGCCTTGCGCGCGCATCTTTCTGAAGGAGCAACCCAGGCGCGAAAGGGAGAATTTGTCGAAAATTATTCCTTAGAAAATGTCATGGCCAATTTAGATCAGACTCAATGACGAAGCATTTTCGAATCACCCCTCGTTCGCACCGTGATGTAGAAAATATCGGCCGTTACACCCATGAATAAATGGGGAAAAGCACAACGGAACCACTATTTGCGTGCTCTGGATCAGCGGTTTGCATAGCTGGCAGAAAGACCAACGACCGGCAAACACCGTCCAGATATTGAACAGGGCTATTACAGCTTCCCTCAAGGGCGCATTTGATATTTTATCTCATCCATGACAGTGGAATTGACATCATCGGTATTCCACATAAGGAAATGGACATCGAGAATTTTTTTGCGGAAGAATGAGGCTATTTAGGGGTCAGGCACGAAATAACCTTTCAGTTGGATTATAATCAGAGATTTTTCAGAATTTTTATTCGAGACTGCCTCTCTAAAGACATGGCCCAACATTGCTCATCCCCGACCGCTCCAATCTTCATTTTTGTTTCAGACCGTGGGGGCCTGCACCACCGCTATACGCGACGAGCGGCATAAGAAGAAATGTATATTTAGCTGAGGGATGAATTAATAGAAGGGACAGCGCACCCACCCGCGCCCCACCAACAGCCCCGGCCCGCCTCGACGCGTTCAGCCAGACCGCCTAAGCCCCCCGGGTTCCGATTCAGTTCCTGGAGCCGACCGATTCCTTTGCCATCATAAAGCAACAGGTGAGCCCAATCCAAGAACAATGAGCCTGTCAGACCTCCTCGCAAAAGAAACGCTCGCCGGTCGGACCGTGAAGTCCGGAGATTGAGTCGTTCACGAGTTCTTGGGTACATTCCGGTTTCGGCAAAAAGGCCCTTTGAAAATCCTATTCCCCGAGTTACTTCCGAATTTCCCAATATTTTTGATTATCTGATGTAAAAACTGTCTCAGTTCTAGCTCGACTTCCTGGGTCTATATCTGATTGGAGTAGTTGTTGCATGTCATATAAGACAGGTGCAGCCTCTGCAAAATAACTATGGCCCAGTATAGTGAGATCTATACCAGTAACTTTTACCGTATCAATGTCAGGGAAAATTCCAATGGGAGGGAAAAACCCTACCCGTGGGTAGTCGTGCCAGAACTTTGAGAGCTTTAGGGCCCAGTCCTTGGATGAAATATATAAAGTAGTTCGCTTGGATATGTGGGAATAAGCGCTAGCTAATTCGTTAAAGGTATCCATATCCACGTCTGGGGCAGCTAGAATTATTTGTCCAAACTGCGATGGGGGATCAAATGAGGGATCTTTGGCAAGTCTTTCCATTGCGCCAAGTAATCCACGGTTGCCCATACTATGGGCGATGATATGCACTTCCTCTGCTCCAGATTCTAGAGCAAGTTTTCTAAGGAACTTTTCTATTCGAAACTCACTTATCTTTATAGTGGCCTCATCAGCAGAATACTTCCAGAAGCTTTCTTTGGATGGCCAGCTAAAAAAGGCAGTGATGCCCTCAACTTTCAGGTCAAACCCTATTTGGGCTGCCCTTACCGCCGCTTCCTCAAAAGACACGTGGTAGCCATGAATATAAACTAAGGCGGTTCTTTTGCCACTTGGCCTGGTCTTTAATTTATTATTCATGCTATTAAAAAAATTGTTCGCATCATAAGGGTAAATACGGCGCAGTTTAAGGGGTTCGTCTGTCCGAGTAACTACGCGCACAATCCAAGAGGACCCTGTTGAACCGAAATTATGGGACTTAGGAACCTCCACAATACACGTGCCATAGTGAATAATAGAATCTCGTTCGTTGGAAAATCCTAAAGATTCATCGTAGTCATCAATTGGTTTTCTGTTAGTTCCATACCAAACTCTGTAGAGCGGTTTCTTCGTGTTGGAACTATATTCAGAATTTGGGGCAAGGATTTTTGTAAGCTTCCCCGTCAAGCGGACAGGTCATAACTAGAGTGTTCTGGTGTTGGTTGATAATAGGCACAGGGCGGTGTTCCCCGTAGCGCGTCATGTGGGCGGTGTTCATTGTAGATGGTCATCCACTCGGACGTGAGTTCCCGCACTTCCTCTAAACTCCGAAACAGATAGAGATTCAGCACTTCATTCCGATAGGTGCGATTGAATCGTTCAATAAATGCATTCTGTGTGGGACAACCGGGTTGAATGTGATAGATCAACACGCGATTGGCTTTTCCCCAATCTTTTAGTGCCTGTGAGAGAAATTCTGGTCCGTTATCAACCCGAATCATGTGAGGTAACTCCCGCTCAGTCTTCAAGCGGTCCAACACGCGGATAATCCGTTCAGCTCTTAGAGAGGTATCAATCTCAATCGCCAAGACCTCCCGATTGAAGTCATCGAGGATATTGAAGGTGCGAAACCGCGTGCCGTGATACAAGGTATCGCTCATGAAGTCGGCTGACCACACCTCATTGGGACCTTCTGGCACAAACACCGGCCAGGAAGGACGCTTGGGCAGCTGGCGTCTGGTGCGACGAGGCTGATTGTGTCCTAACTGCCGATAGACGCGGTACACCCGTTTGTGATTCCAGACATGTCCGAGGACTCGCAATCGCCGGATATATTTCCAGATGCCCCAGCGCGGGTACTGCTCCACTAACTGATTCAGGGCCTCAATAATTTCCTGATCACGGATCTGCCAATCAACGGGCGCTTGGTAATACGCCGACCGAGAAAATTTGAGAGCCACACACCCTCGTGTGATCGAGACGCCATGTGTCTCTTGTAGGGACTGAATGGCCTCCCGTTTCTCCGCCGGCGTTAGAGCTTTTTTTCGATCAAATCCTTCAGCGCCCGATTCTCTAAGGCCAGATCCGCATACATCCGTTTAAGCTTCGAGAGTTCGCCTTCTGTTTCTTTGAGGCGTTTCAGATCCGAGGCTTCTAAGCCCCCGTACTTCGCTTTCCAATTGTAATAGGTCGCATCACTGATGCCATGCTCCCGGCACAAGTCTTTGATCTTGATGCCGGCGTCACCTTGTTTCAAGATGGCGACGATTTGGGTTTCGCTGAATCGACTCGTTTTCATGAGAACCTCCTGGGATCATTCTGCCAGAACGCTCTACTTTTGGTCTGTTCGGATTTAGGGGAAGCTTACATTTTGATCTCAGGATCTTCACCTCCCCTACACGTGGGACAAAAACAAGGATACGGACATTGAGCGGTTTCCGGAATATCCGGATCTGGGCTAGAGGGGTCAAATAAGGAGCATCCAAAACTAAATACTGTTGCTAATAGAAGAAACACTAAAGCTTTCATTGAGTTACCTCCACAGGGAACTTTGCTTATGGCTCTGAAGAGTTTCATGATATTTTCCCCTTTTGAATCTAATTGAAAGGGAACAAGAAAAATAAATAGTATTAATGGGCAAGCAGAAAAGTTTTTAGAGGCCAGTCAAGACCATTTAAGCAAAACTCTGGCAAAAACGGTGAAATAAATCTAGGGGTGAAATATTGAGGGTAAAAGTTCTCTGGGAAGTAAAGAAAACAAACCTAAATTCATAGCGGTGGTCTTCTGATTAGAGGTGAGTATTAACCTTCCCAATCGCGATCGAAGATCCCGTGGTGATCGTCAAGATTCTCAGCCACCTGTGGGTACCCACCCGCGCCCCACCAACAGCCTCGACGCGTTCAGCCAGACCGCCTAAGCCCCCGGGTTCCGATTCAGTTCCTGGAGCCGACAGATCCTTTTTGCCCAGTGCCCACCCGCACACGCCACCATAAAACACCAGGTTGGCCCGATCCAAGAACAATGAGCCCGTCAGACCTCCTCGCAAGAGAAACGCTCGCCCGTCGGACCGTGAAGTCCGGAGATTGAGCCGTTCACGAGAGTTCTTTGGTACGTTCCGGTTTCGGCAAAACACCCTTTGAAAATCCTATTCCCTCAGGAATCGCAGGCTTCAGGTCATCATATTGACCTGAGGGGGCAACCAATACGAGAATGGCAGTGTATAAACCAATATGTTAGGAAATGGACTTTGAAAATATGGAGCGAGGCGAAGTAACTTCAAAAGTTACAATATAGCATTGAGCCAATTGAGAAAGGATGAGAGGACAGTCAGGAAAGCTAAGTGATAAAGGAAAACTTCGATAGCAATTTTCTAAAATGCCTACGATTTAGGCAAACCTACCTTTTCAAACAGTATTACTGATTCATAATTGCCACCGTTCGTTCGACGACATCTTTGTTGCCAATGATGAGGGCTGTGCGCTGGTGCAATTTTTTAGGCTCTATATCCAAAATTCGTTCCTTACCTGAGGAGGCGGCACCACCGGCTTGTTCAGCAATAAAAGCTAGGGGGTTGGCTTCATACATGAGACGCAGTTTTCCTTCAGGACTTTTCTTCGTGCTGGGGTACAAGAAAATCCCGCCTTTGAGCAAATTCCGGTGAAAATCGGCAACAAGAGATCCCACATATCGAAGAGAATAGGCACTGCGCAGCTCTTCCACCGCTTTTTGAGTGTCAGAATCCAGCCCCTTAAAATTCCCTTCATTAATGCTGTAACACGAGTTCTTCTCTGGAATACGAATATTGGAGTTGGTAAGCCGAAATATTCCATCAGCCGGATCAAGCGTAAAACCTTGAACGCCTTCCCGAGTGGCCACCACCATCATCGTACAGGACCCATAGACCGTATATACCGCTGCAACTTGTTCAGTCCCTTTTTTCAACAGCAATGAATCCGTAACTTTTTCATCGTCCTCCCGTTTCCAAATTCCCAAGATCGAGCCCACACTCACGGCCACATCGATATTCGAAGATCCGTCCAATGGGTCCATTTGCACCAAATATTGATGTGTGGAACTATCACCAACAATGACCGTCTCTTCAATTTCTTCAGAACCAATGGCTGCTACTCGGCCACATTGTTTCAAGGTGTCTACTAAAGCGTCAGAAGAGAAGGTGTCCAAAATCTGGACCACTTCGCCTTGTACATTGGTCTCACCTGTGGTCCCGACTGCTTGAGCCAGTACAGCCGCACGGACTTTGGCTTGAATCTGGGAAGCCCCTTCGGCAATACCAGCCACAACAGCTTCCAGGCCATCGTATTCCTCAGATCCCTTCCAAGATGCTGCTGAATATTCTGCAAGTGTTTGAAACATAGAGAAAATTGTACTTTGCCCTCTAGAACCCGTCAATTTTTTGGGAAAATCCAAGTAGATCGGTAGAGGGTAGTTACTGGATTTTTTCATGCTCCTACTTACTCGTATTTCATAGCTATTCAAGTAATCGCACGAAAGATAGCTGCCTCGATTTTAGATAGAATTAGGATTATCATCGATAACAGAGGGGAGTTATACTTATGGGAAAAGAACTATTGCAATTTCATTGCTTTTGTATCTTCATTCTCTTCTCAGTCATTAATTTTCCTAAACACTTCGCATTTGGGGAGCTGAATCCCAATGAAATCTTGATGAGTGCCACAAAACTACATTGCACTTTTAAGGAGGGAGTGGCAACAAGATGGACAGCCCAAGGACCAATCACTGAAAAAGGTGAACTCGAAAAAGAATTTTATACATTTGATTTAATCGACCATAAGTTAGGGAAAGCGCGATTAGGAGGAAGTACAGAATATGTGAAAATGAGCCGTTCTCCTTGGGAACTAACATTTTATTTTGTCAATGACAAAAACAGATTAATTCCAAATAATATTATTTCGGTCTTTGACGACTACCAGGCTGGAACCACAAACTTTTTTTCCGTGTTATCTAGACAAGGAACGATGCATCTCTTTGGGGGAAGCCATGCAGCTCAATTATATGGAACTTGCAAGGCTATTTAAGTCTATAGGGTTAGTGACAAACCAGAATTTGTCTTCTCTCATCCTGAGCAAAATCCATCGAGGTCGAAGAAAAGTCGAATCTGGATTCCCGCCTATGCGTAATCACTCTGTTCTTAGGGACAAACGTTAGCTATAGCTAGAAAAAATTGTTCTTTAAAAAAATTGTCTGGCCTTTCGGGTAAATTTATAACAGTATACAAGCTTTTCTTTTCCACCATTTTTTCCGGGGGGCCAGCTGAGTGGGATGGGCTCGACTGACAAATGAAATTTCTCTTGGAATGCGAGTTGTATGGTGTCTAATCCCAGTCTATTCGGATCACAAAAAATTCCTTTGCCTTCAGGAGCAAGTACCTGCTCCAAGAGCCTAGCAATATGGGGCAAGATCTCTTCGTCATAAAAGACTTCACTACCCAAGACAATGTCATAGCAATCTTTCAACTCTATAGTTTCTGACCAATCCAACGTGCATGTAGAAAAATGAGTGATAGAATTTAAGAGACAGGTCTCCTTGACGGCTTCCAGTGTAATGGGCACCATGTCGGAGAATATGGTGAATGCTCCAAGCTGTGCCGCGACAACTCCAGGTAGCCCGGTGCCACAGCCAATTTCTAGAACCCTCAATCCTGTAAGCGCGCTTGGGAAATACTGTTGGATCAGATGTTCTGATAATGCCACGGAAGAAGGCCAAATACGATCCCAATATCCCCAACCAAGGGATTCATCATCGCGTTTATCCAAAGGGATTTCTCCAGAAATATCCCGCTTTGTCTTGCAGACAATCGAAACATCTCCAATTTGTGGAAGCGTCACGACTCGATGATGACTCATTGGGCACCTCTAAAACCAGGATTTTTGTGTGAGGGCAAGGAAGCCACGCCCGGAAAACCGCAGTGTATGGGCGAATACATGAGGAGTTGAGCACGTGGCTGACGCCGCGATCGCGGAAAAGGACGGTTTTTAGAGGTGCCCTCATGAAACATCCGTCATGAATAATACATTGTTGTTCACTGATCGCTACCCTGAAAAAATCTTTCGCCGATATGTTCAGCCACGATCTACATTGGCATTGTCACATGCCTTTAAGCTAGATTGTGATAGTGAAGTCTCTTTTGCCGCAACCAGGTTAACAGGAGGACATGAGCGCAATGACCATGAACCCGAAACTCAAGGCCGTCCCTAAGCCAAAAACGCCTCAGCCGCTCACTCAGGAAGATCTCCGTTCCTTGTCGTCAAAGCGGGGACTCATGAAGCTCCTCAAGTCAAAAAGCATTAACCCCAAAAGTGCCTTAGCCACTCTGCGCTATGAAGCAGAGTTACGGCAACTCCAGATTGAGTTGGTAAAGTTACAACGAGATGTCCAACTCACAGGACGACGAGTGGCTATTATCTTTGAAGGTCGTGATGCGGCAGGTAAAGGGGGTGCGATTCGACGATTCACTGAACACCTGAATCCGCGCTCGATGCGAGTAGTGGCCCTGCCCAAACCCACTGAGGTGGAGAAAGGCCAATGGTATTTTCAGCGCTATGTAAAGAATCTGCCCAACCCTGGGGAAATCGCCTTCTTTGATCGGAGCTGGTACAACCGCGCCGTCGTCGAACCTGTGATGAAATTTTGTAAAAAATCTCAGTACGAAGTGTTCATGCAACAGGTCCCAGAGTTCGAACATATGTTGTATGAAGACAATATTGAAATCATTAAATTTTGGTTCTCTATTTCAAAGAGTGAACAAGAACGCCGTTTTAAACGCCGCGTCACCAATCCCTTAAAACAGTGGAAAATTAGCCCTGTTGATAACCAGGCCCAAGAACATTGGGATCTCTATACCACGTATAAAGAAGAAATGTTTAGTAAGACGCATACCTCCTATGCGCCTTGGGCCATTGTGAAGGCCAACAGCAAAACAAAGGCCAGGCTTGAAGCCATTCGCCATGTGCTGAGCACCCTTCCCTATGACGGCAAAGGCGAATCCAAGGTGAATCTCCATCCTGATCCTGGGATTGTCTTACGATTTCATCGACGCAGCAAGGTGGTTGATTAGCCAATGCTTTACCCTTACACTTATGACTAATTGACCACATTATCAGATTTTGGTAGAAATACTTAGAATCGTTGCTTGCTATCCCCGCAGGCTGCTTCGAGGAAAAGCCATGGATACCAACCCATCAAGAAAGCAATGGTCGCGGCGTTCTTTTCTGAAGTTTTCCCTTGCAGGTGCTACCCTCCTTGGAAGCCGGATTCTTCTTCCTGATTTTGCCTTTTCCTCCTCTCTCCCTGAGGGGAAGCTTCACCTTTACAATACCCACACAGATGAACGACTCAACGTGCAATACCGGTCTCGTTCGGGTCGATATGATCGAGAAGCACTGAAAGATATCAATTATCTGCTTCGATGCAATCATTCCAAGAACGTCCATAGGATGGATATCCGCCTGATAGAATTTATGAATGCCATTGTAAAGAACGTAGGACGTGGCAAAAATGAAGTCCACATTCATTCTGGTTATCGTTCGCTCGCCTACAATAATTTATTGGTGCTTCATGAAAAAGGCGCCGTGGTGAACAGCTTCCATACGAAAGGACAAGCGATGGACTTTTCCATTCCTGGGGTCCGACTTTCGATCATCCGACGAACAGCCAGGAAACTGCAACTTGGTGGAGTCGGGTATTATCCTCAACAGGGCTTTATTCACATCGATACAGGCTCCCCTCGTTCCTGGTAGTCTGAATACTACCGTCTGATTTCCTTCGGATCTCCCTAAAGCTGATCCATTTCTCCTCTGCCTCTCTCTCTGTGTCCTTGACGTCTTCTTCTTTCCTGATAGACTTTCACTGAAGGGGACTGTTGAATAATGATGATATCAACGGCCAAATTTCGTCTCTGCAACGTACCATGTCAGTGGCCTCGGGTCTGTTCAAAAAAGCCCGTCCAGCAAGGCCACAGCCATTTTTCCGCGCGGAGCGTACTGGTCCTACGTGAGCACAGAAAGTGAGCACAGAAAAATGGCGAGAACGCCGCTAGCGGCTTTTTTCAACAGACCCTGAAGAGCTTTTTCTCATTAAAAGACATCTTTTTTTACCCATTTAATCAATTCATGACAGCCCATTTTTTTTCCTTTCATTCTAAAGTCAACATCCACCACAACAGGCTCTTCGTCGCACTTATTCCAGTTTTTGTTGATTAATCAAAGCCGGTCATTAGCATTTTTTCCTAAAACAAATTGGGGCAAACTGCCCTGGAGAACGGCTATAAAGGAGCCTCGATATGGAAGAAGGTCTATCGACACCCGTCGGCACTCGCCGGTCATTTTTCGTCAAAGTCACCACAGCCATCTCCTCCTTCATTGGCATCTCATTGGCACTTCCAATTGTCGGCTACCTCATTTCACCAGCTCTTCGTCGACAACCCAAGGAATGGGTTTCGGTGGGAAAGATCGATGATATTCCTGCGGATACACCAACAGCCTTGGATTACTCCATGACCGTGAAAGATGGGTGGCAAAACAGCCAATCAACCAAAGGCATCTGGGCCGTAAAACGGGAAGATGGCCACGTCACCGTCTATTCACCGATTTGTCCACATTTAGGATGCGGCTATCGCTGGGGAAACCAAGAGCGGCTGTTTAAATGTCCGTGCCATGGCAGTGTCTATGACATGGAGGGAACCGTGAAAGCGGGACCTGCGCCTCGACCGTTAGATACGCTCCCCTCGAAAGTAGAAAACGGAGAATTGCTGGTTCTGTATCAGGAATTTAAATCGGGCCTTCCAGACAAGGTGGAGTTATAACCCCATGCGCGCGCGTCTCTATGATTGGATTGATAACCGACTGAAGTTACAACCCCTCGAGCAAACCCTGCTCAACGAACCCATCCCCGGAGGGGCGAGTTGGAATTACGTATTTGGGTCGGCCACCTTGTTTCTCTTTGGGTTACAAGTCCTCACCGGCATGCTGCTCATGGTGTATTACGTCCCTTCCACAGATCATGCCTATGACACGGTGCGCTTCATTCAAGACGAAGTCTGGGGCGGCTGGTTTATTCGTGGCTTACACCATTGGGGAGCCTCGGCGGTCATGATGGCCATCGGCCTGCATATGCTTCAGGTGTTTTTTGATGGCTCATACAAACGTCCACGCGAAATGATGTGGATTGTTGGAGTCGTATTGCTGATCTTCATGTTGGGATTTGGCTTTACGGGCTATTTGCTGCCTTGGGACCAGAATGCCTATTGGGCCACACAAGTAGGCATCAATATGGTGGGGTCAGTACCATTGATTGGAGATTTTCTTGTCAAAGTGCTTCGTGGCGGTGAAACGCTAGGGGCTCTCACCCTTTCAAGATTTTTTGCCATTCATGTTGCGTTTCTACCTGCGGCGGTTATTCTTGGCATCATGCTGCATCTTTTTATTCTTCGGCGAGTTGGGCCTGCCGGGCCGCATGATGAAGCCAGAGCCAAGAAGGGCAGCGAGACCTTTTACCCACGGCAGGTCTATATGGACGCTATCGTGATGCTGGGTGTCTTTGTTGTCGTCTCAACGCTGGCTATTTTCATTGAGTTTCCACTGGCTGATCGAGCCGACCCATCTGACCATTCCTTTATCCCAGTGCCAGAATGGTACTTCCTCTTTCATTACCAGCTCTTGAAATATGCGCCAGGAGCTCTCGGTCCTCTTGCCACCTGGCTCCTCCCTTTGTTGTTTTTTACCGGACTATTTCTGCTCCCCTTTTGGGACCGAAACCCAGAGCGACATCCTTCCAGCCGGCCCATCACATTAACTGTCGGCATGGGATTTTTAATCATTATGTTTGTGTTGTTGGGAACATCACTTAAACAACTCTATGCCGTACCGAAAAAAGATCCATCCATCGAACGAGGAGTGGGTTTAGTGCAACAATTTGGATGTAAAACCTGCCATCGAATTCATGGTGAGGGCGGCAACCTAGCTCCAGACCTCTCGTTTGTGGCAGATCGGCGGCCTGATCGGGCCTGGCACATCCAACATTTCAAAAATCCGCAATCGGTCTCTCCTGGATCCTTCATGCCAATCTTCCCACTGGATGACAAACAACTCAACGACCTCACAAGCTACATGCTCACCCTAAAAAGCGGCCATACTCCGTAGCTGGATCCTGAAGTAACAGCCATTCATCAAAGCTACAGGTAGGGGACTGTTGAATAATAATGATATCAACGACCAAATTTCGTCTCAGCAACGTACCATGTCAGCGGCCTCGGGTCTGCCCGCTCGCCTGCGGAAGCCGCTTTCAGCCTTCGTAGCCACTGTGGCGAAGGAGGCCCGGCGAAGGCAGGGAACGCCGTTGGAGGCTTTTTTCAACAGACCCGGTATTGGCGTAATACAAAACAACTTAGCTCTCCTCATAATCCTGGATTACGGTACAGACAACTCGACGTTCCGTGCGCGGACCATCGAATTCACAGAAAAAGAGATTTTGCCATTGGGATAGGCCCAATTGGCCGTCAATAATCGGAATCGTCTCTGATGGCCCGACTAGACCAGCCTTCAAATGTGAATCGCCATTGCCATCTTGAGCATCATGCAGCCACACCCCGGGCGGAATGAGTTGGCGCAATAAATTGACCACATCCATCGGGACACTCTCATCCCAATTTTCCTGGACCATGATGGCGGCCGTCGCTCCTTGTGCATATACATGGAGAATGCCATTCTGAATCCTACTTCGTTCAAGAACCGCTCGTGTGGCTTTGGTAATATCGATCAATTCCTCTCGCTGAGAGGTCTGTATCACGATAGTTTCGCGCATAAATCCCCCATTATTGAGGGTTCATCGCCCAGGCACAATTACTTTACGACCACATTGATAGAGTCCGAAACCGTCACCATATCATGGTCATGCGTAGCCACTTTGACCGTGATCGTATGAGGACCGCGAGGGACATCACTGAACTTTCCCTTGAATCCCTTCTGATATTCTCCATCTAGAAAGACATGGACATGATCGGCCATCATGCCTTTTCGAAAAGAGTAGGCGAGGTCAAACGCACTCTCAACAGTCGCTCCGTTCTGGGGAGAGGTAATTGTAATTGCAGACCCATCATGCACATCAAGCTGTTCTCCTGCCAACACATGTTGAGACACACCAAAACCAATACAAATTACGGCGAGAAAGACACAGGTGAATCCACGCATAGGAGTCCTCCATTTGTGAAGCATGAATATTCAAAAAACACGGGTATAACAGGTATTCTATCTCGAGTCGCTAACGCAGGTGAAGAAAATTTTTGATAGAGTCACCTATGCTTCGATTTTTCTTGCCGCTCGTACTCATCATGTCGTTCCCTGGACTAGGAGCAATGACGGCCTGTGCGTTTCAAGAAGAAGTTGATTGGATATGGAATGACACAAAGCCGACAGCTAGGCAAGGGCCCACATGCATGAAGTTTACTGTGAAAGCCTACCCCATCAAAATTCTTCGAGGAAATGTATCAGGCCGTACCTGTATAGAAAAATCCATCGAATCATATCAAAAAGGCGACCAAGAAGAAGCCTTAGGATGGATTCTTGCAGGACAATGTCATGATCGACTGGCACGGGAAAC
The DNA here is from genome assembly GCA_965223295.1 of Nitrospirales bacterium. GTDB lineage: Bacteria > Nitrospirota > Nitrospiria > Nitrospirales > UBA8639 > Nitrospira_E. The sequence goes on from CBDCWC010000003.1 coordinate 964,027, forward strand.
CATCGTGAAACATGCCCCCAAAGTCTTGGAATATGTGTTACGCAAATACGAGAATGAAATTCCCGCGAAGTGATTGAAGAGGTTTTCTCTTCAATAAGATACGATCCACTGAAAATAGAATTGCCTAAGTTTTACAAACAATATTTCGCCGCCTACTAACTCACAGTGCAATAAATCATCTACAGCGTTTGACCGTGGTAGTTGGCCAAGTCCTGAACGATTTGGTTAGGGGTGAGCGTTTGCAAATCGAAGCGCTTCGCCAAAAGTTCGGTATTCCCGAAGGTCAATGGGGCGAGGATTATACGGAAGCGGTCGTCGGGCAATCATTGATTAATGAGAGACGTGTAAGAGGTATACCACTGACACGCTTTTTCGTAAGCCTGTTGCACCGCTGGAGGCTCTTTCCATGGAGTAAGGTCAAGATGTTCATTCACAAGAATTTCTAACCACAAAAGACGAACAGCTCGTGGACTTTCAAGGATCTCCTCAAATGTGCTCAGACCTGTGTACGCAGGCAACAGCTTCATCGGGAAATCAGGCTGAACTGGCGGGAACACTTTCATACACTGAGTCTATGCGAAGAGAGCGGTTTGAACAAGCCCACATACCATATGGGGCTGTTGAATATAATGATATCAACGGCCACATTTCGTCTCCGCGACATCACATATCAGAGGCCTCAGGGCTGTTCAAAAAAGTCCGTCCAGCAAGGCCGCAGCCATTTTTTGCGCACGGAGCGTACTGGCAGTACGTGAGCACGGAAAAATGGCGAGAACGCCGCTGGCGGATTTTTTCAACAGACCCCATATCTCAAAATGAGAGGAGCCGGGCCCTATGTGGAGCCCGGCTCCTTTTCAAAGCCAAGATATTCAATCGACCTAAATATTCTGCTCGCTTAATTCAAAGTCGCCAAAATCTTGTTAAGGGTGGCACTGGGTCGCATTCCCGTGGCCACCTTGGCCGGATCCGGGTGATAGTAGCCGCCGATATCCACTGGTTTGCCCTTCACAGCCTTCATCTCTTCGAGAATTTTATCAATGTTCGCTTCGAGTTCTTTCGCAACTGGTGCGAACTTCGCCTTCAATTCCTGATCGTCATTTTGAGCGGCCAGTTCTTGGGCCCAGTACATAGCTTCATAAGCATGGCTTCCCGCATTATCCAATTCTCCAAGGACTCGTCCTGGTGATTTGCGGTTATCCATAAGTTTTCCTGTTGCACGATCCAACGTATCCGCCAACACCTGCGCTTTTTTGTTGTTCTTGAACCCGCTGAGGTGCGCAAACGATTCCGACAAGGCTAAAAACTCGCCCAGCGAATCCCATCGTAAATGCCCTTCTTTCAAGAATTGTTGCACGTGCTTTGGCGCCGATCCGCCCGCACCAGTTTCAAATAACCCGCCGCCGTTAATCAACGGCACGATTGACAACATTTTGGCACTCGTCCCCAATTCCAAAATCGGGAACAGGTCGGTGAGATAATCCCGGAGCACGTTCCCCGTGGCCGCAATGGTATCTTGCCCGTCTTTGGCTCGCTTCAAGGAATGTTTCATGGCATCGATGGGAGCCATGACTTGAATGTCCAATCCGCTCGTATCATGATCTTTCAAATAGACATTCAATTTTTCGATAAGTTGTGCATCATGGGCCCGGTTTTTGTTCAACCAGAACACTACGGGCATACCAGAAGCCTTGGCTCGATTGACGGCCAATTTCACCCAATCCCGTATTGGAATATCCTTCACGATACAGGAGCGGAAAATGTCACCTGTTTCTACCGCTTGCTCATGCAAGACATTCCCTGCACCGTCAATGAGCCGAATGGTTCCATTACCCGGAGCTTCGAAGGTTTTGTCATGTGATCCGTATTCTTGAGCTTTTTGGGCCATCAACCCTACATTGGGCACGGTTCCCATCGTGGCAGGATTGAATTCTCCGTTTTCCCGGCAAAAATCCACCACGGCTTGGTAGATGCCGGCATAGCTTCGATCGGGGATCATCGCCTTCATATCATGTTCTTTGCCATCCGGTCCCCACATCTTTCCACCAACCCGCAGAGCGGCCGCCATTGAGGCATCGATGATGATGTCGCTCGGCACATGCAAATTAGTAATCCCTTTGTCAGAGTCTACCATCGCCAATTTGGGGCCATTGTTTTGGGCGGCTTCAAGATCCGCTTTGATTTCTTTCTGTTGAGCGTCGGGCAACGATCCGATCTTAGCGTACACATCACCAATCCCGTTATTGGGATTCACCCCAAGCTCATTAAAGACCTTTTCGTGCTTCTTGAAGACATCCTCATAATACACGCTCACGCAATGGCCAAAAATGATGGGGTCCGACACTTTCATCATGGTGGCTTTCATGTGGAGAGAGAACAAGACATCTGGTTGCTTCTTGGCATCGGCCACCTGATCCTTGAAGAATTGCCGTAAGGCCTTGACGCTCATCTTCGTGGCATCCACCACATCACCCTTTTCCAACGTGACGTCATCTTTCAACACCTTGGTGGACCCATCGGCCCCCACAAACTCGATCCGGCCTTTTCCAGCGGTTTGATCGGTAATCGTCGTGGACTTTTCATTCTCGAAAAAATCGCCGCCGGACATACTGGCAACATGAGTTTTTGAATCCTTTGCCCATTTCCCCATTTTGTGGGGATTTTTTTGGGCATATTGCTTGACAGACGATGAAGCGCGTCGATCAGAGTTGCCCTGCCGTAACACCGGATTCACCGCACTGCCTTTGACCTTGTCAAACTTGGCCTTGATAGCCTTCTCTTCCTCATTCTTCGGATCTTCCGGATAGTCTGGAATGTCATATCCTTGTTCTTGCAATTCTTTCACGCAGGCCTGAATCTGAGGAATCGAGGCGCTGATATTGGGAAGCTTGATGACATTGGACTCCGGCGTCACCACGATCTCACCCAACAAGGCTAAATCATCCGGCTGTTTTTGCTCCGGCTTCAACCTTTCCGGAAACTGAGAAATAATACGCCCAGCTAGGGAAATATCTTTGGTGCCGACGTTGACACCCGCCGTCCCGGCAAAAGCTTGGATGATTGGCAAGAACGACCCACTTGCCAGTTCTGGCGCTTCATCCACTTTTGTGTAAATGATATCAGGCTGTGCAGACATAAGATTGGCCTCCTAAAGGTTAGACAACTGAAAAACTGATCTTCCTGAAAAATGGGAAACGAAATAATCTCTGACCCTACAAAGCATGAAAGTGTAATACGAAAACGGCAGTTGGACAATCAACCGAAAGGCCCAGACGGGGGGGAGAGACTAAAGACCCAGATTAGGAGAAGTGATTTGAGAAATTGGTTTATTTAGGAAAGAAAAAATCTAAAATTCTGTTAAGTTTCCAATACTTTTGAGCCATCTCCTCAAAAACGTGAGAGCAAACCTTACCGAATATAGACATAGTATTTGAGCATATCTTTCCAGGTGAGAATACCCTCGATCACATCATGGTCGGATACCACTGGTAAACACGAAATACTATGTTCCAACAACAAGATGACAGCCGTATCGATGGCCGTGTCTTGCCTCACGGTAATGAGGTTCATCGACATGATATCGTGGGCCACCGTTTTGAGCAGGGCCTGATCTTGCTCGCTGGCTTTGCCGGTACCCAGAAAAGGGCTCGAGGTCCTCAGGACATCTCGATCAGAAATGACGCCTAGCAATTTCTGCTCTTCGCCAACAAGTAGATGATGATAGGACACGCGGCTGAAAATATCCCGTAATTCTCCCAAGGTCACGGTCGGCAACACACAATGAACATTTTCACTCATAATATTCGTCACAAGCATCATCCTATCCTCTTTTCTGTTCAACGAGTTCATCACCTAATTGTCGCCATGTACGGCCTGTCATCTTTTCTGAAGTGTTTGTACTGATATTATTGATCGTCATCACCACGTTAGGATAAATCGTTCTTGATACTTTTATTGAAGCTTTTTTCTGTTGTTCGATTTCAGGTTCAAGCGCTAACAACTGCTGACGTAATCGTGTTATCTTTTCATTGATAGCCATAATCGTATTCTCAATCTTTGTCACCTTATTTACCGGAGTTTTTCCAAGAACTGTGCTTTTGTTTTTCTCAACTTTTTCAAGAATGTTTTGGAGTTGGACAATTTCGCTCAATCGTGTCTCTAATTCTTTTTTGAGTTTTTGATAGACCACATATAATTTACTCAGTTGTCCCACCACTAATCGTGTCGGCACATAGCTCTCGTTTCCTAATTGCTTGATCACGGCTTGTTTCCCCGCTTCACAGATGCCGCCAAACAAAACCCCTTTTCCATGGGATGCCCAAGCAGGACTTGATTTCCTGCTTTCACAACGCTGTGAATAATATATTCTTTCACCACAATATTATTGTGCGCGTTCATCGTTGAGGCATTGACAAAACTGGCTTCGATATTCTCTCCGGCTTCAATACCGTATTCCACGATTTCCCCGTCTATAGTGGCAGCCCCATCTTCACCCAAAATACCCCCGCCAATGCGGATGGTTTTCCCCGCCTTGATATGTGCCCGTTCGACAGCTCCCCGCACACTCACATCGCCGGTGACATTAATGGTCATACCTGAAGCTACATCGCCTTTCACTTCTAACGAGCCATCAAATGTAATATTCCCCGTATGAGCATCAACATTCTCCACATGAAGAACAGGATCAACGTTGACTCCATGATTCACAAAGACGGGATGCCCTTTTGTCTCTGCAAGGAGTAGGTTGGGATCTTCTGGCGAAAGAACCACGCCCGTCAGTTTCTTAGCAAATTCCGCATCTTTCCCCGCCTTTGGCATGATGGTTTCACCCATGACATCCATGCCTGGATTGCCAGCAGTCGCTGGCACGCGTTTCATGAGAGGTGTATTGATGTCGACAACCAAAAATTGATGGGTCCACCCCATGTCGGCCACACCATGTTCATCGACGACAGGCGGAGCAATGACTTCACTTTTCACAAGTGAAACAAATTCCGCATCTTTCCCGTCTTCAGACATGCGCGCTCGGGCAATGCACACATTGGTCGCCGATTGGTTCTGAACACAATCGGCAAGCACGGTCCGATCAATGAGCGAATCGACAATCCCAGCTTGGGCAATGGCCTGAAGGGTTTCGTCCAAAGTAATGGGGTCCGCCCCCTCTACTGGTGTCAGCGCCAATAAAGCCTGAAGTCTGTCGCTGGAAATCGACACTGACACCCTGGGATCAGTCAGTTTTGTCGATAAATCCTGACATTCGTCTACGTGTTGCGCCTGGTCAATCAACGCTCATCATCCTTGATCACGAATAGTGACATATCAGTCCTTGGACAAAGATCACCCTTGGAATGACTATTTATCGCCTCTACCATAAAATTCGGCATTCTTGCCAAAGTTCTTAATGTGTTTCACCTAAACATGGTCGTAGCTTTGTTATGGTGCATCCCGCATTTTCCTGGGTAACAATATGGAGCTGAGTCTCTGAGGCAACCCCCTTTGTAAGGAGGGGCCAGGGGAGGTAGAAACACCAGTCGCTACGAGGCTATTGGAGCTAGTGGAACAATGGCAGGACTACGTAGCTGTGTCCCTCTACTCCACCGAATTACTTGGTTCTTCATCGGAACCAAGCCCCATACAACTGGGAGAAACTCTTAGCTCTGTTCTTTGGCAGGCAGTTGGAAGTGACCTTTTACATCGGAAGTATCTTAGAGTCTACAAGAGAATGACTGGCCCTCAATTAACTTTCTCAAAAATAAGTGGCGTCATTCTGCCGACATCGGGAATGGATTCCAATTTTTTCCCGGATCCAAAGTGGGAAATAAACCCTGTCCATAACCAGGAACGGTACACTTTGACATCTGGTACTAAATCCAACCAAATGGGCAATGAGGAAATAATGTCTGGATCTTGATGGCTCACAAACAACACTCGAATATTTTGAATGGGCACATATTTCGTCAGTTCTGCTAACACGGTTGGGAAAATTTCCACTCCACCCGGATCAAGCAACATGGCCTCACCGTTACTGACAATAACCAGTTCATTTGTATCAGTCACATCAGGATGCTTTTCCGGGTCCCGGCCTAACACTATCCATTGATGACCGTTCTGTTCAAAAATAACCTGACTTTTCATACATTCCTCCCGCAGGCCAAAACCTCTAGCGCATTGCTCCCTTGAGCAATGGCATCTTTCATGTTGTTAAAATTACTCTCCAGCCGCTCGATTGTTTCATTGAGCGTGTAGGCCAAATTACTAAAATTATCTTGTTTTTCAGAGAGGTACGCCGCTTCCACTTTAATATACAACGACAAATATTGAGCCGTCGTCCCAACCCCTTTGATATTTTTCGAGGCCAGCTTGGCTTTCCCCAGACATTGTATCGACTTTCGCAATAACTGGATCGTCTCACTATGATTGACTTGGCACTGATGTGAAAGACGCTGAAGGTTGTCAAAAATAATTGGGGGTAATCGCTCAAAAAATGGATGTTTCATGAATTTGGCCACATCTGATGAACGCGAAAGATTCATGTCCGCCATTTCTTTTAAGAACGAGGTGTCGTTAGAAATAATCTACTTGAGTACCATTGAGACCAAACACATAATCTGTTGGTAATATCGCCGCACTAAATCTGAGCATTTGGCGGTATTTTTGGCTATTTGCGTACACTGACGTGCCCCCAGTGATTGTTCCAGTGTGCATGCAGCTTTAAGCGCATTTTGGAATTAATGCCTCAGGGGTTGGTGGTTTGTATCCTAAAGCGCTATGGGGACGCACCTGCTTATAGTGTTGCCGCCACCATTCGATGAGCACTTGCGCTTCCCGGAGCGTATAGAAGATTTCCCCGTTCAAGAGCTCATCCCGCAGTTTGCCATTCAAACTCTCATTATAGCCATTCTCCCAGGGGCTGCCTGGTTCGATAAACAAGGTGCCGACCCCTAGCTGGGCGAGCCATTGTCGAACAGCCTTCGCGGTAAATTCTGGGCCGTTATCCGAACGAATATATCCCGGACAACCGTGCTGCAGAAACAGCTCAGCCAGCCGATGTAGCACATCATCGGCTCGAAGATGCCGAGCGACCTCAATAGCCAAACATTCTCGGGTATATTCATCGACAATGGTCAGCAAGCGTACCGGGCGACCATCATGGGTCCGCGTGGCCACAAAATCGTAGGCCCAGACATGATTTGGATGTTGAGGCTGGAGCCGCACACAGGAGTCCTTGTTGATCCAGAGTCGCCCCCGTTTGGGTTGCTTCTTCGGCACTTTTAAGCCTTCCCGCCGCCAAATCCGTTCCACGCGTTTATGATTCACGTGCCAGCCCTCGACTCGAACCAACGCGGTGATGCGTCGGTAGCCATAGCGCCCATACTTTCGAGCCAGCCGCACAATCGTTTTAGTTAACGCTTCTTCGTCCCCTCGGACCTGAGCCTGATACCGCTGTGTCGATCGAGGTTGCCCCAGCACCTGGCACGTCCGCCGTTCCGCCACCCTCAGTCGTTGCCCAATGGTGTGAACGGCTCGGCGGCGTCGGGTGGGGCTTAGAAGTTTCCCTCAGCTGCTTCCTTCAGAATCAATTTATCCAGGGTGAGATCTGCCACGGCTCGCTTCAAGCGGGCATTCTCGCGCTCCAAGTCTTTGAGTCGTTTCGCCTGATCAAGTTTCAGTCCACCATATTCCTGCCGCCACCGATAGTAGGTGGGATCGGTGATATTCCACTTCCGACAAATGTCTTTGACGGTCTGCCCTTGCCCCAACAGGACCTCCGCTTCCCGCAGTTTGTGAATGATTTGTTCAACCGAGTACTTCACACGTGCCATGATACCCTCCTTTTTTATATGCCCTAGCCTGTAACATAGGCCTCGGAGCCGTTTAAAGGGGGCACGCCACCGATCCCGTTGATCGCCCTTGGCTTCCAAACGAAATATGACTCTTGATATCGTTGTTATTCACCACTCCCATCTACACCTCATCGTGCATATAGGAACGCCACTTTATGGAATCCTTTTCACCGATCAGAGTTCTGACAATCAGTTGAATTCTGTGAATCCGCTCTTGCAACAAAGAACCTAGAGCAATTGGCGCCAGGTGAGGACTTGGACGGGAAGAGTACGAAGAGTAGCGGTAATGGGACAGGTGTCGAGCGTGATAGTGACATCGTCGTGAAGTATATGCACTTGATTAGCATAGATAGCACCGTTAAGAATTGAGGGTCCGATTCCTCCAGAAAATGTGGCTTGCCCAGATACGATTACAACCCCGTCCCAATGGAAGGGAGCATCGATTTGTATATTGCCTTTGACAAGTAGGATGCCATATCCAGTGACCTGAGAAACTACAAGAGGACCATTTATAGGTTCAGCATATAGCAACATAGAGGAAGCGGCTGAACCCATATTTGCTCCAGTTAAATCAGCTAACACAGGCGTTGCCCCCCTCTTTAGCTCATCAATCTGTTCTTCCAACTCCAACGATGCAGGACTCATTTGAGGAGACACAGGATTACCGTTCAGACTAGCCACACCTACCAAGGAAGCCAAAGGAGCTAGTGAGATTGGAGAAAGGCCTGAAGGGAACAGCCCACAAGTATCCATGCCCTCAATGGTAACCCTACTTCCTGACATCACCACTTCCTTCCCAACGTAAACCGGAGCCCAGACTGGCGGACCCGTCGGATGAATGACATCAGCCTGAAGAATCGCTTCTGCCCCTTCAACTTGGCCATGACTGAGAATAACTTCAACAGGCGGATACAACGTTGGCTCTATGGTGGTGAATTGTTGCGGTGTTACAGACAAGCCCGAGGGATAGCCATATCGAACCAGTTCACCCTTATTGCTAATGGAATGCAAGGCTGTCTCACCATCACCATCCACATAATGCGGGGTGGTTTTCCGATGTCCAGCCTGTTCGGCATCGTACTCCCTCTTGTGGTACGCCTTGGTCCAATACACTAATTTACTTTGCACACTATTAGCCTGGATAAGGGTATTCGCGGCATTTCCTGAGAGCGGGATATAATTGGTCAGAAGCGCATCGTAGGCCTGATCGTCTTCTGGCTGCCACCCATCGTGGGAAAAGACATAGGCCGACCAATTTGATTGATACGGTAACGCAAGATCTCCAAGAACGAGGGGATTCGACGCGGGCGTTCCACTTAATCGTCGTTGTGTTTCAGCCAACCCTGCTTCTGCTGCATAAAAAGTCTGGATAGCTCGTCGATAATTACCACTGATCTGTAAATCAGTCGATGTGGCAAATAAGATCGTAGCGCCCATGATGCCTGATATGGCCACCAGCACAAGCGCGGCAATGAGAGCACTTCCTTGTCTCCCTTTCAACAAGGGGCTGTTGAAAAAAGCCACCAGCGGCGTTCTCGTCATTTTCCCGTGCTCACATAATACCAGTACGCTACGCGCACAAAAATGACTGCGGCCTTGCTGGATGGACTTTTTTGAACCGCCCCGAAGCTCGTGGTGTCTGATGTCACGATGGGCACATATGCCCTTTGATATCTTCATTATTCAGCATTCCCAACAAGGCTTTCTGCCTTCCACTCATGCTTCCCTTTTTCATGCTTAGAGATTCCTTGGCGTAATACGAGACTGCAGCGTGACTGTTCGATATCCACCATTCGACAGATATTTAGGATCAGGTGGTTCCGTACGAGCCGTGACTGTGATTTGCACTTGCTGAACACTCGCCGAGTCAACGGTTGGATTTCCCTCCTCATCGAAATATTCAACCAGGAATGATTCGATATTTTCTCCAAAGGGTTGATTCCCTCCACCCGTATTACGCCGTAGCGTATGCGTTCTGCCGTCATACAGAAAGGTAATGGACTCATTTGCATCTGCAATCAGGCCATTTCCGTTCAAATCCGCCTTGAGGATCAAACGGACAGGATCATAGGTAATCCCCAAAAATCATTATTGGCATTTGTGTCATGATTCACTCCACTCGGATCATATCCTGCCATCAAGAGTTCACGACTTATCACATCAATGACAACTCGAGCTTGCTGCTGCATCTCCAACCGATCTTCGCGCACATGTTGAGCTTTGAGTTCACTGACGTACAACGCGTAAACCGCGCTCACCGTCACCAGACTCAAGGCTAGCGCCACAACCATTTCAATGAGTGTAAAGCCTTGAGGAAACTTTTGGCGCAAACAACACACGATTCACCTACTAATCTGTTGTCAGATAGGAAGTCAGAGCGGTCGAATGCGTTCCATCATCCCATTGCACAGTAACGGTGATCGTATGCAACCCTGGCATCGGATCATTGGGAATGATAGTCAAAACTCGTTGGTGCTGAAGCGCCCCAGCAATGGATCCATAAGATTCGGTCGTCCTTAGCGGACTTATTAAGTGCAACGGTACGCCTTCTCGCTTCACATCTTCCATCTTTTCCTGGGCTAAGGTGACGCCCCGCGTCATTTTTTCACTGGCACTCATGCCAGTGTGTGCCACCACGGAAAATCCTGCGAATCCTAATAATGCTAAAAAGACAACCGCCAACGCGATCACGATTTCTAGCAGCGACAACCCCCGTTGAGACTTGCCGTCCAACCAAAACAACGTCAATTGTTTTGTCGAACTTGACATTTACGATTTCACCTTGACCCGGCCAGTAATACTGACCGTTATTTTTTTTGAGCCTGCAGAATTGGTGAGCGTGATCGAGGCCAGATTGATGGCCGTGCCCCGAGGTAAAAACGAAGGGTTATTTGAAGCTGCTACTGTGACATCATGATAGTTGGCTTGGATATCACGCAATTCCTGAGGTTCACCAGGATCGATAGACCCATTATTATTCTGATCATCCAGGATGAGGTAGTGCCGGTCATCTTGAAAAAAAATCCGATGACGATTTCGTTCGACAACCGCCTTCATTTTTGCAGCCGCTAAATCCGACATGACCTGGCGAACGGCACCATTTAATCGCCATTGAGGCAATTGAGTTGTGAGCCACATGTTTGTGAACATAATGGTAATGCTGATGATGCCAAGCACGATCATCAATTCCACGAGAGTCAAACCTTTTATAGCGACCTGAGGCATGCTCATGTTCTCTACCGTCCTTACTTCGATCCACCAACTGTTCCATCTCTAGCATTCAGACCAATCCGCGAAAATACCATTGCCAGAGGTCTATCCCCCAAAGCATGGCGATGAGGGCTCCCAGGGCCAAATATGGGCCAAAGGGAATATATTGGCCTTTTTCCATCACCTTAAGTGTTAAAAGCACAATGCCAATCACCGCCCCAAACACGGATGCCACCATGAGCGTGATAAATGCCTGCTGCCAGCCTAAAAAAGCCCCAACCATGGCCAAAAATTTGATATCACCGCCTCCCATCCCTTCTTTGCCAAAGACATAGGGACTGATCCAAGCTAAGGTCAACAAAATCCCTCCACCGACGACAATACCCAGGAGTGAATTGACCCACCCCGTTGGGAGTAAGAGGGACCCACAAAGAAACCCAATCACGATCCCCGGTAGAGTAATCACATCCGGAATAATTTTGTGATCCCAATCAATCCAGGTCACCACCCAGAACACCGAGAACAAGCCCGCATACACCACTGTCGTCCAGGCCAGTCCAAATCGCCAGACGACCAAGAGGTATCCCAGACCGTTCACCAGCTCAATGACAGGATACCGTGGGGCAATGGAACTTTTGCAGTCACGGCATTGCCCCTTGAGAAAAAGAAAGCTTAACAACGGCACATTGTCGTACCAGCTGATTTGTTTGCCACAAACAAGACAGGCTGACCGGGGAGTCACGATTGATCGCCCATTTGGGATGCGATAGACGCAAACGGTCAGGAAACTGCCAATGATTGTTCCCAGAATAAAGACGCTGGGCCAAACAATCCAGTGAGCCATAAATGCCACATATTCCGTAGTTAATTCGACTAGGGTGAGTTTACGTATATTTCCAGTTTACAATACCAAAATGACCTGATATTCTCCCTTAGATAATTTGCCTAGCCAAGGATGCCGAGGACCCGATGAATACACGACCAAAACCATTACCAAGCGATGAACCACCCATAAAACGCAAGCGCCCCGAAGCCCTGACCCAACGGGAGCAGGAAATCCTTCAACTCATCTGGTCCGGGCTGAAAAATAAAGAAATTGCACAGCAGCTAAAAATTAGCGTGAAAACGGTAGAAGCTCATCGTGCCAATATGATGAAAAAGGTTCGCGTGTCGAATGCCGCTCAGTTGCTTAATGCCGCCATTCAAGAAGGCCTTATTCAGATCAAGTAACCCTCTCTGCTTTCTAATCCCTTTGTGCTCGTTGACGAGCCGCCTCAAACAATGTCACCGCAACGGCTACTGAGACATTCAGCGAATTCATCTTTCCCAGCATAGGGACCTGCACACGGTCATCGCATTTCTTGAGTACAATTGGACGAATCCCTTCCCCTTCACTTCCAAAAACCAAGGCCAGCGATTGCGTTAGATCAACATCGACATAGGAAGTCTTCGCTTCCGCATCCAGGGCAATCGTAGTGATGCACCGTTTTTGACATTGTTCGACAAATTTACCCGTATTGGCCACACGTGCAATCGGCACATGTTCTAGGGCCCCCGCAGACGCTTTAGCCACCCCTGCCGTTAAGCCTACGGCACGATGTTTTGGAATGACAATACCATGTCCTCCTGTTCCGTCTACTGTTCGGATAATAGCACCCAAGTTATGTGGATCTTGAATCTGGTCCAACACGACGAGTAGCGCGGGCGTGGAGCATTGCTCCACTTCATCTAACAGTTCCTCCCCTTCCAAAAACTGCTTGGCGGCCACGCTGGCGACAACCCCCTGATGATGGCGATCCCCAGCTAAACGATCCAGTCGATCACGGGATTCTACTGAGTAGGGAATATGTCGTTCTTTGGCGAGACGGGTAAGAGGAAAAAAGCGCCCATCAGATTTAGCTAACCAGAGTTTTTCGATAACACGGCCAGGAGATTGTAGGGCTTCGGTGACAGCATGGAACCCATACATCACACTGGCGGGCTCATCGTTTCCAGCGTGTCGTGCCATCAGGTCGATCTTCAAGGATAATGCCTTGGTTAGCGAGATCGTTTCGAATACGATCAGCAGTCGCGAAATCTTTCTTTGCGCGTGCTTTATTGCGAGCTTGGATCTTTTCTTCAATAACACCAACTTCATCATTTGAACTAGTTACCTTCAAGGATAATGTGCCTTCTACTGACTGTGAGGCTGCTAGAAATACGCTCTTACCAATCCATTCTTTTGAAGAAATCTGAAAAAGCCCCAAAGGTTGTCCATATTTTTTGAGATCCTCTAGGACATTTCCTTTAGTCTGCTTAGACAATCCTTCCACTAAAAGTTTATTCACTTCTCCTCGAAGTTCATGAAAGGCCCCAAGTACCTTTGGCGTATTGAAATCATCATCCATACTTGCATTGAATTTATTCACAAATTTCTTCGAGACTCGCTTCCATTCTGCGTCACCGTGTTTATTCTCTTTTGTATCAGGTTCCTCTAACCGCTGAATTAGGCTATAGATAGCATCCATGGCTGCTTTGGCTTCAGGAAGAGATTTTTCGGAAAAATTCAAATCACTTCGATAATGAGTCGACAACAAATAATAACGGAGACATTCACCAGTAATCGTCTCAGAATCGGAAACGGGAGATTTGTCTAAAATTTCTCGTATCGTAAAAAAGTTCCCAAGCGACTTGGACATTTTTTCTTTGTCTACCGTCACAAACCCATTGTGGACCCAATAACGCGCAAACTCTTTACCCGTATAAGCAGAAGATTGCGCGATTTCATTTTCATGATGTGGAAAGATTAAATCCTTTCCTCCTCCATGAATATCGAATGTCGAACCCAACTCAGCTACTGACATGGCAGAACATTCGATGTGCCACCCGGGACGTCCCTGTCCCCATGGACTATCCCATCCTGGCTCACCAGGTTTCGCCGCTTTCCATAACGCAAAATCCATTGGATCTCGCTTCTTCTCATTAACTTCGACTCTTGCACCAGCTTGAAGTTCTTCTAGATTTTTCCCTGACAGCTCCCCATAGAGAGAAAACCTCTTGACAGAAAAGTACACATCACCTTCTAGCTGATAAGCCACCCCATTTTTTTCTAGGCCGACAATCATGTCCACGATATCCTGCATATGTTCGGTCGCTCGGGGTTCTACGGTGGGTTTGGAAATACCGAGTGCTTCCATGTCCCGGTAAAAATGTTTGATGTAGCGGTCACTGATTTCATTCCATGCCACGCCTTCTTTGACGGCTCGCTGTAAAATCTTGTCGTCGATGTCAGTAAAGTTCCTGACATAGGTCACTTGATATCCAGAAAATTCCAAATATCGTCTGATCATGTCAAAAGTGAGGGCACTACGCGCATGACCCAAATGACAATCGTCATACACCGTCACACCGCAAACATACATCCTGACTTTCCTAGCAGTTAGTGGGACAAACACCTCTTTTTTCCTGGATTTTGTGTTATAGAGGGTAATTGACATCGTCTAGTGCTCTGGCGTAGATGTCTTTTGACTGATTTTTTGTCCCTGATGTTTCACGATCCAAAAACCCAGGACTAATAAACCCACAAAGACAATGGTAAAAACATTGAAATATTTTTCGATAACCTCTTTCATCCAAGGACCAAAAAACTGTATGGCTCCAGCCACGAGAAAGAAGCGCCCCCCTCGACTGAGAATTGAGGCTACCATAAAGATTTTGAAATCCACATAAAAGGCTCCGGCCCCAATGGTAAAAATTTTATATGGGATGGGGGTGAATCCTGCAATAAGAATGGCCCAGCCCTCGTAGCGTTGGAAATACTGGTGTACGAGATCCATGCGGTCTTGTCCCATAATTTTTTTTACTATGGGCCGCCCACCATACCAACCAATACCATAGCCTAAGGCACCTCCCATGACTGACCCGACTGTCGCCACCGTGGCATACCACCAGGCATCGGCAGGATTTCCAAGCGTAAGAGCGATTAACAGCACATCAGGAGGAAGAGGGAAAAACGAGGATTCGGCTAAGGCTAAACCGAAAAGGGCAGGCACCCCGTAGGGCGAATCGGCCCACGAAAGCATCCAGTCGTATAATTGTTTTGCCCAGTCCATTTGTTTGGATACGGAGTCTGCTGAAGATTAATGTTCAAAAAGCGCTAGACGCTTCTCACGATTTGTTGACTTTCACTCTTCTACGACCAGATGATGCAGAAGTTGATTGTTTTCTAGAAAGACTTTTCCCCCATTTGTTTAACGATTTGAGCGCGGTGTAATCCGTTAAATCTAAATGCAGGGGTGTAACAGAAACCATGTTCTTTTCCACTGCTTCATGGTCAGAAGGCTTTTTTCGGGCCCAGGATTCCTTTTTCCCTGCGATCCAAAAATATGACCCTCCCCTCGGATCAATTTTTTCCACAACGGGTTGATGATACCGACGCTGGCTTAAACTGGTGAATTGAATACCCGCTATCCTATCTTTTTTCTGGTCTGGTACATTCACATTTAGAATGGTCCCTTGAGGAAGACCCCACTTTAGAATGTTTCCCGCTAATTTCTCAGCATAGTGCCCAGCTATTGTGTAGGAAGCCCGAGAGCTATCCTCTAGAGAGACTGCCATGGACGGTATGCCATGAAGCATGCCTTCTAGTGCCCCGGCAACCGTACCCGAATTCGTGACGTCATCTCCCAAATTCCAACCCTTGTTAATTCCAGAGACGACCAACGTCGGCAGGTCAACTTCTAAAAGCTTGCAAACCGCCAAGGTGACACAATCAGCAGGTGTGCCATTGACCGCAAACCACCGAGTCCGCATTTGTCTTAGCCGCAATGGCTTATGCAGGGTCATAGCTCGCCCCACGGCATTTTGTGTTTTTTCAGGCGCCACAACCCACACCTCTCCTAATGTTTTCAGCGCCTTCGCCAGAACACGTATGCCAGGCGCATGAATACCATCATCATTGGTAACCAGAATTCGTCTCGATTGGACAGAAGGCATACTGTATTGGTTTGTAGCTGATAAACAAAAGCCCGTCCCAAAGAAGTTGGGACGGGCTTTTCAATCTACTCAATTGACGAACAAATAGCTTAAATACTCTTCATAAACTCGGCCATGGCCGCTGGATCTGTTGCTCCCATAATAGCTGAGGGCGGAACGGTATTTGATTTTTTTCCAGTCAGACCACATTCTATTTCATCAGTAATCATTTCTACTGGCATGGACATACCCCCATAGACATGTGGACCAGCCACAATTTTTGCATTCGAGAACCCATAAATTGCAGTAGCCACATCCTTAGCCAACCAACCAATGTAATTGAATTCAGGAATGACAATCAGCTTGGCCTTGCCGCAAAGCTTCCTCAATTCGTTTGTTGGAAACGGTCGCAAGGAACGAATTTTGATCAGGCCTGCCTTGATACCTCTTTCCTTACATTGGCGGACTGCTTCCCGGGATTGGGCCGCTGCACTGCCCGAAGCAATAAGAAGCACTTCTGCGTCTTCCACATCCTGAGCTTCGCACAACCCATCCATATATTGATCAATATATTTTCTAGATCGCTCAACGCCAGCCCAGACTTCTTGCTGCCAGACAGCGTGGATGTTATAGGCCATAAAATTAGATTTTTGAACTGGAGCATCACGAGACAATCGAGCTGGAGGATTCTCGGCATCTAAAACCGGCACGGCCCCACGGTACGTATCACGAGCTGGGAGCTTGAATCCTCGATCTTGCATTGCACAATAGCCTCGAGCATGCGTCACAAAAAAACCATCACAGCAGACACCTACCGGAAGCGTAACGTCATTTTTCTCACTGATGATAAACCCCTTCATAATATAATCGAACAAGTCCTGCTGATTTTCTGCGTGAAAGACAAGCATCCCGCTGTTTAAAAGATAGGCAACTTCAATATTATCTGGTTGGATAGCCAGAGGAGCATTGACTACTCGACACGTAAACATGCAAACGGCAGGAAGACGGTGCCCAGCCCACGAGGCAATGGGCTCAATACCTCGTAATGTTCCAGGACCAGCTGTAGCGGTAAAGGCTCGAACACCAGCGCGGGAGGCCCCAGCAATGGCCGACATCACTCCATATTCTTCTTCGCCTCGATAGAATTCCTTGACATACCCTTCACCATACAAAACCCCAATTAATTGCAAGGTTTCACTTTGGGGAGTAATGGGATAGGCCACAGACAAATCAACATTTGATCGTCTTACGGCTTCCTTGGCAGCTTCGCTGCCTGTAATAAATTCCCGTTCACGGGGAGCTTCAAAAAACATATATTCAGGAGATACTTCCTTCTGACGTTTGGCTTCCCCATGAGGGTCTTTTCTTCCACCATTGGTGGAAGGAGCGGCTGCAGGAGCACTCGTAATTGGATCACCCTGGGGATTGGTTTTGACTTCTGTTTCTAAACCTTCACTCATGGCTTGATCCCCCTAATTTTATAATAGTGAACATTATTTCTCACAAACCTAAGCTTCACTCTGCATGTGTTCAGCTTTATGACCAAAGGCTGCTGCATTTCCGTCCGCCGGGCTTGCAAGACCAAAATCCAGTGGATTGGTGTGTGTTTTCCCACCATGAACCCTGGACTGCAACCCGGTAAAGCGCACATTCTCTCCATTTTCTGGTAATTTAATTCCCATTTCTTCGCGTACGCGTTTAAAGACGGCCACAACCCTTCTAATCTTTGCCGCATCAGAGTCTCTTACCGTGAACATGGCATCTTCATGGCCTTGCTCGGCACAGATGGCTGAAGTCCAGCAGTTGGTTCCGGCTCGAATCATCTTAAGAGTCAGATTGGCATAGTGACAATGCACACCGATAAAAATACAAGCTTCAATCTTATTCCCCCAAATCGTCAGATTTGGATGATTCGGATTGATGACTTCTTCCGGTTCGACCTTAGGGTACTTGGGGCGATAATCCGGCATCGGAATAACGAGCACATCTGGTAGCTGGGCTGCAAGTTCTAATACCGCCTTAGCCTTATCTGCCGCATGATCATTCCAATTCCACAAGACCAACGGACCCGGAAAAATAGTGGCATTCTTACGCGTCATCATTGTACGCGCCATCGCTTCCATTGCCAGCTCTTCCTCAACCAAATGGCCAAACTTCAAACCTTTCCCCTTCTCCGGCGTCAGGACACCAAGTTCTGCAGCTGATGGGGGATGGAACCCTTGTGGCCCAGGAGCCACGATTGCGTCTTCTAGTTCTTGCGTTAATTCCACGTTGGACTCCGATTTACAGTAATTACGAAATCAGTAAGAAAGTGATCGAGGTTAACCCTGCCACGGATTTGCTAAAACCGCTTTGGTATTCTTTTCTTTGTAAGTAATATTTGGGGTGAGAGCTGCATCACCAATCTGATCAATCATTTCCATTTTAATGGCTTTATGCTTCGCCATGTTGTCGCACACCCACACACATTGGGCACAGCCTTTACAACGATCCACCGCCACATAGGCAGACCCATACTTCAAACCCTTATCTTTTCCCGCCTCCGTATCATATTGAATAGTATTGGCTTCCGGACAATATTGCGTACACAACTTACAACTCGTGGCAGCACATATTTCCTGATCAATATTTGCGACAAGATACATCGAGTTCCCCTTTCAATTTCCTCTTTAGGCTTGAGCCTTTGCTGCAGCAGCTGTTTGATCGGCCATTGAGGAACCTCCAGCCGACCACCCTTGATCAACAGCATAGTCCCAAGCTGCCTTGACGACCGCAAGATTTTTTTCAATAAGCTCCGCTTTCTTTTTAAACTTTCTTTCCACCACACTATCCAACGCAGCAGTTCCTCCAGAAACGACAAAACCTTTCCCTAAGAATCGGTCTTTCACAGCCGTGCCGGAAGCCTCTAAATTTGAAAGGCCCGTGATTGCACCGATCGCGCCAACCATAGCCATATTCGTGGCCAAATCTATTCCCGCTACGTCTAGCGACATTTGGGTGGCCGGGAGGTAATAGATTTTTGCATTTAAGTCTTTTAATTCCGCAGCTTGATCCGGCTCAAGATTCATAGGTGTATTGCTATTGATCAGCACGACTCCATCCTGTTTTAACCCATAGTAAAAAGGATTCGTGTAACTCTTTCCATGGGTGATGCACTGCGGATGAAAAACCATGAGGATATGAGGGAAGGTAATTTCTCCAATTTCATATATTGGTTCATTCGAGACGCGCACATAGCTTTCTACGGGAGCCATCCGCTTTTCAGACCCATAGAACGGAACAATGGTACTTTCCCCTCCAGCATTGATGACCGCCGTGCTAAAAATGTGGGATGCGGTCACCACACCCTGGCCACCAACGCCTGCCATACGAATGTTGTAACGAATCGCCATCTCTACACCTCCCTCATCATAATGTAAACAGCTAAACCCTTACTACGCAACGCAAAAATTTACCCCTTCGTCACCGCAGCAGCAGGCTTCGGGAGATATTCTTTATATCCATAAAGGGTAGCCAAATGTTCTTTGGCTTCGTCCGTTATATATTCTTGAAATTTATAGCGATCATTTTCAACATCCTTCGCATCTTGCATGACTTGATCTGTTGGGATCGCATATTCGATGTTACAGGATGTGTAGGCTTGGATGTAGGTTGGACCCACTTCCCGTGCAATTAAGATAGCTTTCTTAATCACGCTTTCTACCCGCCTTGGATTGTTGGGAACCACCGTCGCCACATAAGCACATCCAGCCACTTTTGCCATCCCAACCATATCCATCTTTTCAAATTTTTTCCCCAAAGGCGCCATCTTCAAAACCTGCCCTTTGTTGGTCATTCCGCTTTCTTGTCCACCGGTATTTCCATAGACTTCGTTATCTAACATGATGGTTGTGAATTTTTCTTTTCGAAACCACGAATGTAGAGTTTGTGCAAATCCGATGTCCGCCATTCCCCCATCTCCCGCCATCACAACCACATCTTTGGGACGATCTCCAAACCTCAAACGAAGTCCGCGCGATAACCCACTCGCCACCCCATTTTGGTCACCATAATTTCCATAGACGAAAGGCACAGCGGCTTGAGAAATCGCCAATCGGCCGCAGCCCGCCGTTCCCACCGTAATGGTATCTTCAGGATTTGGAAAGGCAATAAACGCTAAACGAATAAAAAGCGTCATGGCACATCCGGCACACATAGGATGTTCTTCCAAGATTTCTTTAAATGTTCCAACTTGAGAAACTGCCGTCTTTTTGCCAAAGGGGCCACTCTCGACCATATCGCGATATTCTTTAGGCATAAACTTTCCAAAACCTGGGGTGAATTTCACATAATCGAGACTCATAACCTTGTCTCCTCCTTGTTAAAAAACGATCCGAAGGACAGCCGTTCAATTTTTTGAGAGAATTGTTTTTTGTATCTTCCTCTAAACAAGTGAAAATACAAAATTTTTCGTCAAGCTAACAGAGAGTCTTAACTGTATCAATTTTTGAAGTAGATAATCTAGGTGAATTTCACTGACAATTCAACTCAAAAGAAGGCCCACGACATAAAAAAGAAGACCCATGAGGCATTCCCGGGTCTTAGGTCTTTTGTCCCAAACGGGCTAAAAACAGAGATTGATAGTGGAAGGGAAGTGAGGAGTCGTAAAACTACCTTCCCTCACTCATCGGGAGAAGTGAATTAATCGAGGATATAATGGAGGGGATCAACGACTTTATCATTGACCGCTACTTGATAATGAAGATGAGGTCCTGTTGAGAATTTTCCTGTGCTCCCAACCCGCCCAATGAGATCGCCTCGTTGCACACGATCTCCATATTTCACATGAATTTTTGACAAATGGCCATACGTGGTCTCAATACCATAGCCATGATCAATTCGAATAAATTTTCCCATTCGACCATCATAAGCCGCCACAACGACCTTACCAGAAGCCGGAGAGCGAACCTCCGTACCCGTACGAGCCCCAATATCAACCCCCGCATGTAACGCCTTTTTCCCAGTAAACGGTGAAACTCGTGGACCAAACCGCGACGTAATTGATCCATGGACAGGCCAAATTGATGGAGTCGAAGCCCATTGCACCGCTTTTTTCTCAGCCACTGCGGAAAGTTCATCAAGAATTTGGCTTTCCGATTTACTTTGCTGTTTCAACCAATCCAGGCCAATCTTGATTTCAGTAATTTTCCTTTCCATGGAGAAAAAATCCTGAGATACCCCATGTGGCATACTTGTTTTTTTAGCCAGGCTTTCTGATCCGTGAGAAGCCTCTTCTGTCATCGAGTCATAGGGAAATTCTTCGCCCCCTTGCCCAGGCACTCCCGATGGCAAACCTTGTATGTCATCAGGCTCAAGTCCAAACATGGTTTGCAGCTTACGATTAAGCGTTTCCAAAGCTAGCATACGCTTTTTCATGCCATTCACTTCAGTTGAAAACGTCCCTGTTTTCATGCGTGAGGACATGAGCTCCTGCTTAATCGTTTCCATTTCAGTCAATTGGTTCCACTGGTACACATAATGCGTGACAATGCCCGCCTGAACAAAAAGCAAGGTCACCCCAAAAATTAATCCATACTTCACAAACGCTTTAGGGATTTTTAAACGCCAGGGATTGGCTCGCGCACTACGAAAAATAATGACTGTCAGGCTATCTTCTGATTCTTTCATTCGGTCACCAATGTGGTTGGAAGAAAAATATTGAGAATAATCACGTCAGACTTTTCTAGCATGAACCCATATTCATACCGACTGTTTAGCTTGATTCGTCACATTTCGAACCCAACTCAAATATTCCGGAAGTCCATGTTGAATCGGAAGCGCGATGACTTCCGGGACATCATAGCTATGTAATGACTTTACGACACTCACAACACGCTCAAATAGCTGATTGACTGTCTTAGCTATGAGCAGAACCTCCCGTTCTCTGCTCACCTTGCCTTCCCACCGAAAGACCGACAGAATCCCGGGAAGGACATTCACACAGGCTACTAACTCTTGTTCAACTAACTTGTTAGCGATACGTTCAGCTTCGGGTTCGGATCCCACGGTTACTAACACAACTATTTCGTCCATAACCCACTGGTCTACATTCCAAGATCCCCCAGCGCCCAGCTAAGAGCACCAATTCCCAATGATCAAGCTTGAAATGTATGTATTCAATACCTGCCTTTCTTGATCATTATCGGTCGTTTTGTCGTTATCTGAAGGTTAAAAATAATCTTCTGGAAGCCAAAGATCAACCCATCATCATACCTTTTTTTGAGTTTTCAATATTTCCAACAACTTAGCGCGGGCTCAGTCTCCCGGGGTCTTGATTGGCCAATCCCACTAAATCAGCAATAGCCGGTTTTAGGGCCTCTTGAAGGGCAAGGGGATAACTTTCTACGGCATTTTCCAGCCCATAATATGGGCCATCAATTTGCTTACCCTCGAAGTCCATCGTCATATTCCACAGGACTTTGGTTGGGTCATCAACCGGAGTCAATCGTAGATCCATTTCGAGACCCGTGGTTGTTTCACTCATGGGCAGTCCCAACATCCAGAATACGACCCCAACAGGACCCAATAAATACGTATATAACCGTCGTTTCCATTCGGTAGAGCGTAAACGTCCTCGGAAGGCCACGTCGGCAGGTTCCTGCTGAGCATCTTTGGCATATTTCACGGATGAATAAATACCTGCTTCATTCAGTTCAGCAGCAATCGCTTTGGCAAAATCATGAGGGGGGTCAAATTGGACCACATCAACTTCTTCCGGCTTTTCAGCTTTTTCCGGGCGTTCATACAGAGTGTCTCCATAAGGCACAAGCGGAATTGCCGCTTTCCAATATTCTTCTTTCACTTCTGTTCCCCGTAAGTCCTCTAAAGGAAGAACAATGGCATTGGCAGAAATTGGCGCAGTAGGTTTAGTTGAAAGATAGGATCCCGTTGAAGAGGGCGGGTATTGCCAATCTCGGTTACCAAGACAAGCCGTTAAGGTCAGACAAGCCAGAATGACGACCATACCGGTAACCGATCGGGAGAAAGAGACACGCATCATTTCAACGACTCCTTTCGTTTTTAACATATTAAAGCCATTCTATCCCTAGCACCCCCTCTTCACTTAGGAATGTTGGGAATCATTTTCAAAGACAATTAACCTGGCTAAGACTCTCTAGGCCTTGGAAGGAGGAACAAAACACCATTCACAATATCCCATCAACGATTTCATTACGATTTATCAAGAAAACCCACCAGCCTGCCCTAAATGTTTCTGCAATTCAGGGTAAGACTTTGCTACAGAAAATTGCGGATACTCCTGTGTGATGGAATCGGGGGGACAGAAAAAAAATCCAGCATCTGCTTCTTGTAACATGGAAACGTCATTATAGGAATCCCCACCGGCTAGGACTCTAAACCCAAGAGATTTCAAGGCCGAAACAGCTTTTCGTTTTTGGTCCTGTTGTCGAAGAAAGTAGTTTGCAATGAAACCATCGGAGTCAATGTCCAACGTATGGCAAAAAATTGTCGGGAATTGAAGTTGCTCCATGAGAAACGGATGCACAAACTCATAAAAGGTATCCGATAAAATGACAACTTGCGAACGAGCCCGCAACCATGACATAAATTCAGGAACGCCGGGAAGCGGAGCAATCGTCCGAACCACTTCGTGGATATCATGAATCGTGATATGGTGAGTCCGAAGTACTTCTAAACGCTTCTTCATCAACACATCATAATCAGAAATGTCACGAGTCGTCAGTCGCAATTCCGACAAGCCAACCTTGTCAGCCAGCCCTAGCCAAATTTCAGGAAATAAGACTCCCTCCATATCCAAACATGTCACGACCGGTTGAGACATTCATTCCTCGAATTCATGATCTACAAACACCTGTAATCTTGGCCTAACAGCTTCGGCTGATCATAAAAGAAAGCTGGACTCTGTCACAACAAAAAAATCAGAAGGGATCGACTGAGTCACACACAGTATCACGTGGTGAAAAAACAGACTCTTCTGTCATGACAAGAAGGGGTTTTAGAATAACTCAAGAATGTCATGGGGTGTTTCGCAATAGAAATCAGGCTTTAAAGCCGTCACCTTATCACGATTACCATATCCATAGCCCACGGCACATGCCCGAATGCCTGCCGCTTGAGCCGCCCGAACGTCATTGGTGCTGTCGCCGATCATCACAGTATGTTCGGGGGCCGCTCCTAATACTTCTAGGGCTCGCTCTAACATCACAGGTTCCGGTTTCAATTCGGTGGAGTCTCGTGGGGCTTCTATATGCGTGAAGAGGTCACGCGCCTGCAACCCCTCAACAATGCACACTGTATATTCTAAAGATTTGTTCGTCACAATCACATTCTTCCGATCCTTGTAATGGTGGAGCACCTCCCAAATTCCTGGATACCACTGAGTCGTATCCACACAGTGTTCTAAATAATGTTTTCGAAATACTTCAAGGGCCCTATCGTAGGTCGCTTGATTGTTTTCGCCAACAGAAAGACGAAGCAGGCGCTTCACGCCATCACCCACAAAAGTAAAAATCTCTTCCACAGAACGAAGAGGTAACCCCAAGTCTCCCAACGTTAAATTTACCGCTGTGGCAATATCCACTTTTGAATCGATCAGGGTTCCATCAAAATCAAAAAGCAGCACCTCCGCACGCCATTGTGTCATCACTGAAAATCTTTCTGTTCTCTTACCTTCAGTTGTCGACGTAATGAGGCAAACATCGCCTTCTTCTCTGCTTCCGACTCGCTTAACTCTGTCCACCGTACAAAATCAATTAACCGTTGCCGCCCCACATGCGGGGGAAGCTGGGGGTGAACCACTTGCCATCGATCATAGACCGCTTTGATATGAAAAAGATACGATTCCTGATGGGGATCAGGAACAAATGTCACGCTTTCCCAATGCATCGTTCCTAAAACATCAAATACAACAGGGATTTTAGCTTCCAGTCCACTCACAATCTCCCATTTGGTCACATCATCTTCAATCTGAAACTTTGAGATAACCACCACGTGTCCCCAAGGAAGAGATTCTTTCCAGTTCACATAGGGAACAATCACCTGCCAAGAAGAGGCCTCTAACCGTACGCCTTTTTTATCTAATGACAAAAACTTGCGTAATGTTTTTGTGGGATCTTCGGTGATATGTCGATTAAAGGCATGAGAAGGCGATACACTAACAAGCACAGCCCAGACTATCATCAAAAGGAGAAATTTAATCATCCCTTATACACTATTGTACGACTATTCCCAACCTACCTTACTGAATAACAATCATGAGAGAATAACGGAGGAGGAGAACCAGGCCTTAGCCCTTAAAGAGGATAACCAGAATGATGCCAAGAAGCAGCCAGAGAGGAATGGACAGCATAAGCCCCCAGGCCAGTCCCTGTGCAGTTTTCAGCCGGCCTTTCAGAGTTTGCTTTTCTAATGCTTTCGAGATACGCAATTTCACATCTTCTAAATGAAATGGTTTCGTAATATAGTCATCTGCCCCACGGTTAATAGCCTCCACCGCCGTTCCAATTGAAGGATGGCCTGTAATCATCAGAAAAATGACCTCATTGTTTTTTATTTCACGAATTCTTCTTAGCAACTCCATGCCATCCATATTCGGCATAATCAAATCAGCCATCACCACATCAAATTCACATCTCTCAAATTCAGACAGCCCTTCTTCCCCATTACCTACGGCCACGACCGTATACCCCAAGGACAACAAGAACTCTGAGAGAGCGTCCCGCACACCTTGGTCATCATCAACGACTAAGATACGTTCAGCCATTGGCATATAACCTTTCTGGCAATTCACGGATCCTTCGCATCAACGCCACCTTGCTTTCTTAAAACGTCGGGAAATCAACCACAACGACATCAGGTGGAATAGTAAACCTGAGTAAGTCAGCCGCAAGTTCTTGATTCACCTGAAGATCCTCAAAACGTACTCGAGAAATATTTCCGCTTGTCTCATACAGGGTAATGGTTTGAATGAGATAAGAGTCAGGGAGTAACTGCAGTTCAATGTTTTTGATGGTCGGAGCAGTATCCCCATCTGGCTTGGGGATCAGAGTCAGACGAGGCAATCCGGCGGAATTTGTAGAATCGCTCGCCGCTTCTGAAATCGTAAACTGCTGCGCCAGTTTTCCGACCCCCAACAGCAACGCAAGAGGCCCTTTAGAGGCCGCCATTTGCGTTAACGCGCCTTTCACCACTTGCTGATGCTCGGGGACATACATCATCACCTCATCACCATCGACATAAATATGCTCCTTGGACGGCTCGAGATAGTCCCAACGCAAGAGACCGGGCTTTTTCAAATAAAACTTCCCCGCGGATTGAAAGCCTGTTTCGAATCCTTCAATAATTGTTTCTTGAGTAAAGGTGCCCTGTAAATCTTCAGTCTTGGCATATCGATCATCTACCTGGCGAACCACATCATCCACATCGGATGCCAAAGCCGCAGAACTCAAACTCAGACACACCATCACACTCACCGACCAAATGAAGCTCAACACGGTCAATCGTTTCATCCAATCTCCGCTGTCGCTGTTCCACGGGCTAACACTTCCCGCCGCCCATCACGACCCGGGGCGCTCACCAAACCTTCTTCTTCCATTTGTTCAATCATTCGAGCCGCCCGAGGGTAACCGACGCGAAGGCGTCGCTGAATAAAAGACGCCGAAGCTTGCCCTGTTGTCATAATTAATTCTCGAGCTCGTTCATAGGTCTCATCTGCCGCTTGATCCTCTGATGCAGATTCCTGTACTGCGGCTACGGCGGCCTGATCATAGACCGGAGATGCCTGCGCCTTCACCCACTCCACGACATTTCGGACTTCTTCATCCGAAACATATGGCCCATGCAGTCGTACAATCCGTCCCGTTCCAGAGGCTAAGAAGAGCATATCACCTTTTCCTAATAAACTCTCGGCTCCATTGGCATCTAAAATGGTTCGCGAATCTATTTTGGAGGATACTTGGTAGGCAACTCGCGCCGGAAAGTTGGCCTTGATGATCCCCGTCACCACGTCCACCGAAGGCCGTTGCGTGGCTAGAATCAAGTGAATGCCCGAAGCTCTCGCCATCTGCGCCAGTCGAGCGATACGATCTTCAATATCTTTGGGGGCCACCATCATCAAATCTGCAAATTCATCAATCACGACCACGATATAGGGTAGCCTGGTGCGTTCTTCAATCGGAATTTCTAATTCAGGCGGATCATCCACATCCATCGACTGGCCTTTGCTCAACTTCTTTTTGCTTCGTCCTGCCGATGGGGCCTCTTGCAACTCAGCGACTTTCCGATTATAGGCATCAATATTCCGTACTCCCACTTCAGCCAACACCCGGTAACGCCGCTCCATTTCCTGAACCACCCAACTCAATCCTCTGGCGGCCTCCTTTGGATTCGTAATCACCGGACGAATCAGGTGAGGAATACCATCGTACACTTGCAACTCTAAGACTTTGGGATCGACCAACAGAAGTTTTACTTCATCGGGATGCGCGGTAAACAAAATATTTAACAGCAGACAATTTAACCCCACACTCTTTCCTGAGCCTGTGGCTCCCGCCAAGAGCAGGTGAGGCATCGTGCGCAAGTCGGTCACCACCGGCCGTCCATAAATATCTTTCCCCAAAGCTAGCGCCAATTTTGACCGGGCTTTCCCAAACGCCTCTGAGGTCAACATATCTTTCAAGCCGACAGTCTCCCGCTGAGGATTGGGCACTTCAATACCCACTGTCGATTTATTAGGCAAAGGTGCGACAACACGAACCTTCAGCGCCTTCAGAGCCATCGCTAAATCATCTGACAAGGTAACAATGCGTGCCACCTTAATCCCGGGTCCTGGCGCAAATTCATACATCGTAATCACTGGACCAGGATGCACATCGGTGACGCTGCCTTCAATTCCAAAACTACTCAGCGTCTGCACCAAAATTTCTGATTGTGATTTCAGCACTGAATCGGTCTGGTGGGCCGCCCGAGACGCATGGGTATCCAGAAGATCCACAGGTGACGGCATTTCATAGGATTCCGACACCGATTGGCTCGATAAATATTGTTCATCCGTTTGGTCGGTTAACGCCAAACGTGGTTCGGCTTCGAGCAGATTCGAGTTTGTCTCTTGAGATGTTTTTCCTTCCTTGGTCAATTCCAAGATGGAATCCAATCCCAAACTTCCAATCCCTCCACGAGCCGTAATCTCTCGGTTAATTCGTATAGATTTATTCTTTTTTGGTTCCCTATCGTGTACCCACCATTCCCGCTCCCTCATGGCTAGAAAGCAGGCCGTTGCATGACCCCACAGTCCGCCACCTAACGCAACACACCCCCGAGCAATTTGCCCGAGAGAGACCGGGACTAATAACAAAAAAGCTACTAACAACATCGCGCATAAAATAATCATGGCCCCTGTCGCCGCAAAATAAGTCCCTAAGATTTCCGAAAGGCCCTGTCCAATAACTCCGCCGGGAGAAGCACCCACTCCATCAGTCGCCACCAAAGACAGCGACTGCAAATGCAGCAGAGCACTCACGGACAAGATGGCTAAGAGAGAACCCACCACGCCAACCAGACTCACCTGAAACTGTTCCGACCAGAGCACCGTGAGCCCAAAACCGACCAAGACCACGGGCAGGACAAATGAACCTCCACCTACAATCGAGAGCAAAGAAAAGGCCACGGTCGAACCTACCAGTCCAACGGCATTATCAGGCACCCCTTGCGATGAAGAATGGGGAAAGAGCAGAACGGGATCGGCAGGGGAAAACGTCAAAAGGCTGAGCAACCACAGGAGTCCAACTGTCGACAGGAAAACTCCTGTAATTTGAACGGTTAACGAAGATGTTCCCTTCGAAGGTTTCTTCTTTTTCCCTTCTTTCTTACTGGGGAAAATACTCATCAAAAAATCGTACCATAAGGGTTTCTATTGAGCAAACAACCCTTACACTAGTTTACAGAGGAGATTGAACAAAAGGAACAACAAAACAAAGGCGAGTTAACTAACTTGGTAGGAAACAAGGGAAAGATCGGTTTGGGAAAAGTCGTTCCCTTTAAAAAGAAGCGGCTCTCCTGTGGAACGTGATAGCGCGTAGGTTGCGCAATCGCCTAAATTTAATCCAGCCGAATGCGTACCTTTCCCAAATTGACGATACGCTTCCCTAGCCAATTCCACCAATTCAGGACTCAAAGAAACAATATCAATATGACATCGGTGCAAAAGCAAATCTAACTCCCGCCCGCCCGCTGGCCCAAAACGAGACTCAATCACGATCCCCGTTTCCAACACTGAAACGGCACCGACCAGGCGTTTAGAATCTGCAGCCATCGCTTTGGCCATCGCAAGAGCCTCAGGCTCCTTGGTCAATATGGCCACTAACGCTGATGAATCAATCACCATACGACGGGTCAGACAAGAGATCTAGTAAATAATTCTAGACAATCGCTTGTAGAGGCGAGAGAAAATTTTTGACAATCAGAAACTGACGGAATGGTCAATAAAGTCATCCAGCAAGGCCGCAGCCATTTTTGCGCGCGGAGCGTACTACTGGGCGTCAGTACGGCAAGAGAGCGACCTGCCTGCGCGAAGCCGCTTTCAGCCTTCGTAGCCACTGAGGCAAAGAGGCCCGGCGAAGGCAGGGAACGCCACTAGCGGTTTTTTTCAACATTTCCCCTTAACGAAAAACCCCGATTTCGGAATACCCTAAAATTTCTTCAGGTGACCGACCATCCAACACAGGTAACTGACTACATCGAACTGCTATACCCATAATTTCTTCTACGAGATCCGGACTGGTCCGACACCCTTCCAAACGCTCTAACCGATCTTCCAGAGCATGGATCACTGCATCCGTAATCGTTTCACCTGTTTTTTTGGCAAGCTGATTGGCTAACTGTTCTGCTCGTGGATTTTTTATATTGACCGCCATGGTTGAATCCTCCATTTTTTCTTTAATCTACCATGTATATTAAAATCTGTCCAGGCAAAGAGCTCGGCTAACTTCCAAACCAACATCTAGATAATGGGAGTGTTGAATAATGACGATATCAAGAATCATATTTCGCCAAGAAGCCGAGGGCAATCAAAAGGTTCGGGAAGTCAAAAAAGGCTGTCCAGCAAGGCCGCAGCCATGTTTGCGCGCGGAGCGTACGGGCATGACGTGAGCACGGAAAAATGGCGAGAACGCTGCTGGCAGCTTTTTTCAAAAGCCTCATTAATGCAGCCACACTTCGAGGATATGGCAAATAATTGATTCAAGCAGATTAACAACCAGAGTTCGTCGAAGCCCAACACAGCGAGAGAAGGAAATGGGTAGAGACCTCATCGGAAGGGAAAGCCTATTTGGTGCCAAAAGACGAAGCGGGAGCTGACTGGAAATAGCGTTTTCTGGTTTTCAGCGGAAGAAGCCAGGGGAAAATTTCTCCAGGAGCCGAAACTCTTGGACAGAGAGGGTTTCAGCCCGACGAGCGAGGGATAGGCCGGTGTCCTGTTGAATCTGTCGCAAGTATTCATCAGACATTCCTACTGATCGGAAGGCATTCAGAAGTGTTTTACGGCGTTGCCCGAATGCCGCACGGACAATCCTCTGAAAATGGGCCAGATCGTCCGATTTGGCCTGTTGATCCTGACGTATATCTAGCCGCACGACGCCGGAATCTACATCAGGAACTGGGCGGAAGCATTGACGAGAAACTTTGAACCCAAACTTCACATCGGCTAAGTGTTGTATCATTACGGACAGTACGCCGTAGTTTTTGGTGCTTGGCTTGGCCACCATTCGCTGGGCCACCTCCAGCTGAATCGTCAACACCATGCGGGAAATTTTCTGTTCCGATTCCAATAGTCGAAACATGATGGGCGTCGAAATGTTATAGGGCAAATTCGCCACAATAATCGTGCCCGCTGGAAGATCGGTGAAAGCATAGTGGAGCGCATCCTGTTCTTGGACCTCGAGGTTGGAAAAACCTGCCATTTCGGTCTTCAAGAATTCCACCATTCGCGGATCGACTTCCAAGGCTAAAACCTGCTTCGCGGCCTGACACAAAAACCCCGTCAACGCGCCTCCACCGGGCCCAATTTCGCAGACGGTATCAGCAGATTGGATGTCCGCCAAACTGACAATTTTTCGTAGTAGATTGGGATCGACCAGAAAATGTTGCCCCAACCGTTTGCGTGGATGAGGAGGGAGATTGGTCATGAAGAGATGAGAAAGAAATTTAGATAAGACGACAATTGGACCGGGAGATCGGGAATGTTAAGGAATGCCTGTAGTCTGAATATTTTTGGCCAGTTTTTTGAGATGACGGCGGCACATATCCACTTCATCAGCTAATTCATCAAACACATCTCCGACAAAATATGTCGTTTCTAGCCATTCTTTCCTGATGTGTCGAAGATATTCCGAACTCACATGTGGAGCAAGGCCTTCAACAACTTTTCTTTTCCATTTGGTCACATGGTCTTTCCCCTGCACAGCATTGATAGCCTTCTCGGCTTCCGCATGAATCGTGGTGATTTCATCTATTTGCGTATGAATATAGGCCAACAATTCTGACGGCTCTGAGGTTTCATCACTCATTCCACTCATTCGCTTCCTCTCTTCCTTTGCCTGTACATATTGAGCACGAACAACATGTTCTTACTTGCGTGTACTCCCACATTGCACGCCAACTTCTAGGTGATGGCCAGCCAGATACTGTGCCGCCGTCATGCGTTTCTTATTCGCAGGTTGAACGTCGATAAGCCGTAAAACACCGCGGCCTGTCTGAACCCGAATGCCCTGTTTAGAAACGCCGATAATCTTGCCAGGAGTGGTAGAGTCATCGACAGATGGCAGCATAGAAGCATCATCAGGTTCCTCAACCTGTACCTTCCAAATTCCCCATCGCTCCCCCTTCACAAATGTATATGCCCCTGGCCAAGGGGATAATCCCCGTATACGGTTGGCTAAAGCCACAGCAGACTGACTCCAATCTAGCAAACCATCTTCTTTCTTGAGAATAGGAGCTAGCGTAGCCTGAGATTCATTCTGGGCTTGGGGCTCAATTGTCCCAGCTAGCCATTTCTTCAACGTCGGCACTAAGAGACGACCACCCATTTCTGCCATCCGACTTGCAACGTCTCCTGCGGTATCTTCTGGGGAAATGGGTAATACAGCTTGCTCCAGAATAGCGCCAGTATCCATACCGGCATCCATGACCATAATCGTGACGCCCGTTTCGGATTCTCCATTGATGACGGCCCATTGAATGGGAGCCGCTCCGCGATATTTTGGCAACAACGAACCATGGACATTCAGACACCCTTTTGGAGGAAGATCAAGAATCAACTGCGGCAAAATACGTCCGAAGGCTGCAACTACGATCACGTCAGGATTCCAAGATTGTAGGGTTTCTAGAAATGCCGGAGCTTTCATTTTTTCTGGTTGAATGACCGAAATGTTCTGTTCCAACGCAAGCGTTTTCACCGGACCAATTTTCATTTTTTTTCCTCGCCCACTTGGCCGATCCGGTTGGCTTACCACTCCAACAACAGAACAGTCAGAGTCGATAAGATGTTGAAGCGTCGGAACCGCAAAGGCCGGGGTTCCCATGAAGACGACACGCATAGCTTAATTTCTCAAATTCAAATGGTTTCAACCTTCCCCCGAGAAGGGAACAACAGATACCATATACCCTCTACCTGAGAAGAACAACAAGTCTCGTGCTGATCTTCCGGACCTTTTGCTCTTCACGTTTGACCGCATTGACTCCTTTTGAAATACTGTGATAGAAGCCCACTCGAAGATAGCCTTGCTATTCTCATTCCCTCCACTTGTGAAAAGGATCAAGACATGGGCGGACATAGCCATTGGTCAACCATTAAGCGCCACAAAGGCGCACAAGATGCCAAGCGTGGAAAAATATTCACACGTGTGATCCGGGAAATTTCCATTGCTGCGCGAAATGGTGGTGACCCTGATGGCAATCCAGCTCTACGCCAAGCCATTGCCAAATCCAAAGAAGTGAATATGCCAGCCGACACCGTCAAACGCGCTATTCAGCGCGGAACTGGTGAATTACCTGGCGTACAATTCGAAGAATTTATGCTTGAAGGGTATGGCCCTGGAGGCACAGCGCTTCTCTTAGAAATTTCTACCGACAAACGCAATCGGGCTGTGGCCGACGTTCGAAGTATTCTCACCAAGAACAATGGCACAATGGCCGAACCTGGCGCTGTGGCCTGGCAGTTTCAAAAGAAAGGGCTCGTCGTGATCGAGGGCCAACCGGTCACCGAAGAACAACTATTCGATGTGGCCTTGGATGCCGGAGCCGAAGACGTCAAACAAACTCCGAGCGGATTTGAAGTCATCTCGGAACCAGCAGACTTCGAAGCCGTCAAAGAAGCGATTGAAAAAGCTCAGATCGAAACCAGCTTGTCTGATCTGACCTTTCTGGCGCAGAACCACATTCAACTCGAAGGCAAGGATGCGGAGCAGGCTCTCAAACTCATGGATCTCTTAGACGAGAACGAAGACGTCGCGAAGGTCCATGCCAACTTTGAGATATCTGAGGAATTGATGGAAAAAATGGCCGCCGAAAGTGCCTAAGTCGTTTGAATAGTTTTTCGCTCTCCAATTCTGTTTCTTGGTCAATTCTTAATCTATTCCACACACTGGGTCGCCTCTGTCTCTGAGCCCCCCACTCCGCTTCACAAATGATTGCTTCTCTCTCAGGAACGCTCTGTTCAAAAACTCCACAGGAAGCAATCATTTCGGTCCAGGGCGTCGGGTACCATGTGTTCATCGCCCTGTCGACTTTTTTCACCCTTCCAGATATCAATTCCTCCGTACAGATCTTTATTTCAACCCATATCCGAAATGACACGATTCAACTCTTCGGCTTTGGTACTCAGGAGGAGAAAGAGGCTTTTGTCCTGCTCACGACCATCAGCGGCGTCGGGCCCAAGCTAGCCCTGAGCGCCTTATCAACGCTCTCGGTCCCTGACTTATGCACCGCCATTGAATCAGGTGATATTGAAACCCTGGGCTCGATTCCAGGCGTGGGGAAAAAATCGGCCAGCCGAATTGTGCTGGAACTGAAAGACAAAACTCACCGCATCATGACTACTGATTCACCACCGTCTTCAGCCTCCCCAACAGCACCAGCCAACTTTGTACAAGAAGAAGCCACCTCCGCCCTCATCAATTTGGGATACCGTGCCCCCGAAGTGAAAAAAGCCATGAACTTGGCCACCTCCAAAATGAAGGAAACCTACGAACTGGAAGACCTCATCCGCACCACCCTCAAAGAACTCGCCAAAGGGTAAGTTCTTATTTTCTCTAAGGAATGTAGTAATCCAATATTGGTAGGGAAAAGAAGAACTGCCTGGTCTAAAACTTGTAAGCTTCTCTCAAATACGGACAGACCAATAGTAGCGCTTTCTGGAAAATGGTGTAGTTTGTGCGAACGGCTAAAAAGACGGGTGGGCGTCTCACAAAGATTATCGTCAATGACGGAACAAGAAGAAAGCAGAGAGGAGGGAGAGAAATTTTTATTTTGTCCTTGACTTTTGCGTGGCATATCCTATTATTAGGATATAGGGATAACGCAGAATATCTATGAGCCAGTTGATTTTCTCGGTAATACCAAAACAGCGCTCAAGGGCTTTCCGGAAGAAGTAAAAGATCGAGTCGGGTATGCCCTTTATGAGGCGCAGCGAGGAGAAAAAGCCGCCAATACGAAACCGTTAAAAGGCTTTTATGGCGCAAGTGTATTAGAGGTTGTAGAAGATCATGACGGATCAACGTATCGAGCTGTCTATACGATTCGGTTCTCAAATGCGGTCTATGTTCTGCATACTTTTCAGAAGAAATCGAAAAAAGGGATTGCCACACCAAAACAGGATATAGCCCTGATTAAATCACGCCTCAAATTGGCAGAAGAGGACTATAAAAGGAGACCAAATTATGACAGAGAAAGTTACCAAAGGATCAGGTAATATTTTTGCGGATCTTGGCTTTGAGAACCCTGAAGAAATGGAAACCAAAGCCCAATTGGTGAGTCAGATAAATGCCATCATTAAGCAGCGAAAACTGACTCAGAAAAAGGCAGGGGAGATTTTAGGCATTACACAATCCCGTGTCTCTGATCTCGCCCATGGAGGGTTGAGTGGATTCTCCGTTGATCGCTTATTGCGTTTACTCAATAAACTCGATCAGGAAATTGAAATTGTAGTGAAACGCAAACACGGTCGGCGACCAGCCACAACAACGGTGACGTTTGTTGATCAAATTTCCGTATAGGACCCGCCGCCAAAAAAATTTACAGTTGGCAGTTTAATCCCGAACTTACTCTAAAAGCCTTATCCTACTATGGGGATGGCAATCTTCATACTGTGCCAGTCCAACACAAAGAACGGTTGCTGAACGCCATACGAACTGTTGACTTGGATCGACTCCCAATGATTATCCAGCACAATGCAAAGGACTATGGCCGCAGCCAATGAAACCTCTCTTACCCACTACTGAGCTCGTTAAGGTCGCCAAACGGGTAATCTGGTTTGAGCAACCAGAAGAGTCCCTTGCTGATCCAGTTCGCTTTGCGACATATGCCATGACGTATGGCACACACGAGGACATAAAAGTCGTCCGACAATATATGTCCGATGATGACTTACGCGAAGCCCTAGAAAAAGCTCCCCCCGGAATCACTGACTCACGGTCATGGACCTACTGGCACTTAAAGCTCGGGCAATATCCCCCCACCGTTGCCAGTACGGGCTTTAGGCTAATCAGATAGGGGTCTGTTGAAAAAAGCCGCCAGCGGCGTTCTCGCCCATTTTCCGTGCTCACGTAGGACCAGTACGCTCCGCGCGCAAACATGGCTGCGGCCTTGCTGGACGGACTTTTTTGAACAGACCCGAGGTCTCTGACATGTTACCTCTCAGACACGAAATGTGGCCGTTGATATCATCATTATTCGACAGCCCCAATAGAGAAGCAATTCCGGGAGTGTTGAATAACACAAAACACCAAAGGAAAATTTTCTCACGACAACATCGAATACCAACAGCTTCCTGGGGAAATATGGCCCTTGATATCTTCATAATTCAACAGTTTCTGATCAGTTATTTTCACCTTTACAACCAAGGAACCAAAAGTCAAAATTGAAAGACTGTTAGAATGAAGTGTCGAGAATCATTTTGAGAAAAAATCCTAGCTTTTCACAATAGTTCCTACTCCATCGCTTAAGTAGCTTCGTTAGTGCGTTAAATAATAGGTGTCAGGAACCTTTTATGAAGATAGTAAACTCCTTATGATACAGTACAATGAGGATCTGACGATTGATTGTCCTGACCATGAACTCCGCTTTCTACAGGACAATCGTAGCGAAGAATAATACGTTCTTTTCGATGTTGAGCGTCTAACTCTCGCAGTTCTCGTTCAAGTACAAGACGTTTTTGCTGGTAGTCAGCTGTACAGATCGCTGTGGCTGTCTTTTCCCAGGTAAATCCATGAATACTTTCGACGATATTATTGAGATATTCCCACACACTTTTTTCTTCATGATAGCGCCGGGCCCGAGTGATTTCCTGGACAAACGACTTCTTGCGCACCTGTTGCCGAATCCGTTCCAGGTCTTTAGAAAAATCAGCTTCTAATTGCTTGAGGGCGTCATGGATCTCTGCACGTTCATCATGTTGCTGAGTATGGAGTTGTCGCTTTTCGGGAGCCAGTTCCACACGACACCATTATGAGAGAGAAGGCGTTCAGTGTAGCAAAAATCTTTGATGATGCCATGTACAGGGTACAGTGTCGTGAGACCTAAAACCCTACAAGATATAGAAAGGTTCGTGAAGAGATCGTTAGATGAAGATTTGGAAAGTCAGAGACAGGACAGGTTAGAGGGTTTCGCGAATTTTTTGACCCTGATAGCCACTTTCGAGGACATGCTTAAAAAATCGCAAGACATCGGCCAAGTCGAACCAAAAGCCGCAATTTATGCACTTGGCATTAAACCGCCGCGACACTTTGGTGTACTGCCGCTCCACCAGCATGGCACCTTGGCATCGTATACATTTCATAAGAGCATCACACCGACTTCACGACACAATAATTGGCCAAACACTTCCTAGAGACAATGAATAGTTAAGACCTTATCGAAGACGATTGAGAATCACCGCCACACAGCCGGCGAGCACGCCACCCCCAAAAATGGTCAGCCCCATAGAGAGAACCCCTTCCCAGGTTCCGGATGAAGACGATCCGTATATGATATCTCGCATCCCTCCCTGGACCAATAGGATAGCCAAGGTCAGCAGAGAGCCCATCCCAAACCACCATGCGAATGTTCTCACCGTCTCCTCAAATAACTTCAGGTAACTTGGACACCCACGCGCATGCTAGCTTCTTTCATTGGGCGCACCAACTGTACTGAGAGGTAAAACAGGATGTCAAACTAGCTGAGAATGATTCTTTACGAATGTGAAGCAAGGTCTTCATCCGTGCGCGTCTTGAGGCCATGATGCAAAAAAATCGACACATTACTGGATGCATTGTTGACGACAGCCAACCCAGGCTGCTCACCTCTCCCCGTGGCAATGGTCAAGGTGGTTAAGGCAAAGGGAGCATGAGGGGTAGCATAATGCCGTGGAGGATAGAGAAAGGTTCCATCGCCTTTTCCATACAAGAGTGAGATACTCCCGGATTGAATGTTGACAACGGCCACATCAGGAATCTTGTCGCCATCAAAATCTTGTGCGACGCCATGATTCGGACCAGCATCGCCCCCGGAGTCCTTCCCCTCTTGAAACGTGCCATCGCCATTGCCTAAAAACACCGTAATGGTATTCATCTCGCCATTGATCACCAGCAGGTCCAAAGCGTGGTCACTATTAAAGTCTGCAAAAGACACACTAAGCGGCCGTTTGCCTGTCCGATAGTCTGTAGGAGACAAAAAGGTCCCATCGCCGATACCCAGCCAAATAGACACCGCGTGGCTCATCGGTCCGCCGTTGCTCACCGCGATATCTAAATGATTATCTGCATTGAAGTCGGCCGATGCGACCGAGGTTGGAGTATCCCCATATTCATACAGAGGTCCGACCCGAAATTTCCCATCCCCCATGCCAATGAAGACTTGGATCTTGTCGTTACGGAGTGCCACGACCATATCTGGCAAAAAGTCTTCATTGAAATCCCCGGTCGTAATACTCACCGGGGTTCGGCGAACCATATATTGAGAACCTCTTAAAAACGTTCCGTTCCCCTGTCCTAGAAAGACCAGCGCATGATTGTCTCCGGAACAGGCCACCACCAAATCTGAAAATTTATCTAAATTGAAATCATCAACCGCGACATTTCGCGGCTCCTGGCAAGCGGTAATAACTCGATGATCCTGAAACCCTCCATCTCCAGTACCGATGAGGAGCGAGAGGGAATTGTCTTGAATATTTGTCGTCACTAAATCCGCAAATCCGTCACCATTGAAATCCGCACTACGAATTGACGTTGGATTTTTACCTACATGAAAATCCTTATAATGGTAGATAAGATCTGGCGGGGTATAGTCCTCCCTTTCTTGGCATCCCGCTAGCCCTAAGAGAAAGAGGCAGACAATCAGGGAGAGGAACCTGTAAAAACTATGAAACAACATTCCCAAAAACTTACCGCCTTCCCCACAGGAAAGAGAAACCATCACTGACATGAAAAAAATCCCAAAATTCGGCCCGAGTATACGGATTTCCCTAAATCTTGTAAAACAGCTCACAGAAAGAAGGCGCTGAGGGATTTATCCTCTTGATCTATTCTCGGTTGACTGAAAAGAACCGAAGCCGAGCGCAAAAATCTACTAGCAGAGCATGACGGCTTTGTGGTATAGAATTTTTTTGGACTATTTTCGTGTTTTTGTAAGGAGGAATTATGGCTGCGGGAAAAGAAAAGATCGATTTAAGCATGTATGGCGTGGCAGAAATCGTGAAGTGGTGCGTGACTCGTAATAATGGTCGCGTTCCTGGGGTTGATACACCAGTCTTTCAAGATCTTCAAAATGCGGTGAAGGAAAAACCGGCGACAAACGACTACTATGCATTGGACCAATTTTGGAAAACTCGGAAGGTTTTTGAATTTTCACCCGAAGAAGTCGCCACCATTGACCGCTGTCTCTATGACATACCCAACTTTGACGGGGCTCAACTTCCACAAATACGTTATAAATTCTGGCCAAAAACTGTCGTCCACCAGTAAACTTTCAAACACCCGCTCTCACCCCATCAGATTATCTGATGGGGATTCTTTGCATTGCCTAGTAAGCCTGTTCAATCCTTCCCCTTACCACCACTGCCACTCTTGCGTCATCAGGACGTGGATTCCCAAGATAAAATTTGTCGTGGCATGTGCGACCACACAGGGCCATAAACGTCTCGTTTGGTAATACAGACCATTATACGCCACTCCAGCCATCATTCCAGCTAACCATAAATTATGCTCTAATCCAAATAACACCACCGTGGCTGCAAATGATCCAATCGTGAATGTCCCGAACGCGACTTTTTCAAAATCAGGGTTGACGACCCATCGAATCAAAAATGAGCGCCAAAAGAGTTCTTCCATCAGAGGAACAACAATGGAGGCTCCAAATATCCGGATCGCTGCTAAGCCCCATCCAACTCCTGAGCCTTCCTGAAACGGATTATAGCCGGATACCTCGCCTTGAATGGCCCATGACCAATCCATCCTAACCCATAGGAAATAGACCAATACCCCTATACCAACCGCCCAGGCTGCTTCCTTAGCATCTAGAAACACAGGTCGCTGTAATTCTTGATATGACGACCAGAAAAATATCAATAGCCCGAGGACAATCGCCGTTTTAATCGGGTAGAGCCAAAGATCAGCGCCTGAACCTGCCGGCAAGACACTGCTAACCGCAATGAATCCCATATAGGTTGCAAATGGAAGAACCCGTGGCCACATTGTTTGAACCCTTTCAGTCTAGATCACCTATTTTTATACTTATCATTTCGCCATAGAATTAATTAGCGATGCATCTTAAACTGGTCGGAAAAACCCGAAATGGGCTCAATGGTCTGTTTGTCTAGGCCGACTGCTTTAGGCTTCACCCTGCAGCAAATCTAGAGGAGAGAAATCGTCTGTAAGAATCTGTCCGGGTTTCAAAGGCACGGGAGTATGGGACAAGAAATACTCTAACCCTTCGGCTGGAAATTGATTCTGATTCATCGAACGCATTAAGAGATTAACAAATTGAGATGCCTGCATTTTTTTCACTGGTTTGCCCGCAAAAAATATCAAGTTAACAGAGCCCTTTTTGGTTTTCAACCAATCAGGGCCAGCTACGCCATAGGTGGTAATATTCTCGAAAGCTAAGCCCATTGTTGTAAATACGGCTTCTGCCCGTCGAACATTCGCGGGAGCATCGGAAGAGGCAAGGTTGACCGCAATCGCACCGTCAGGATGAACATGGTCACGCAGTTCTTCAAAAAACTCTTGAGTCGTGACATGAAAGGGAATCAAATGCCTGGCAAACACATCCACCCAAACGACATCATAACGAGTCGGATTATGACGGAGAAAGGTCCGGGCATCTTGCACCACGACATGATGATTGTCAGGTGGGGCATAGTCAAAATACTCTGCCGCCGCATCCACCACCGAAGGATCCATTTCCACGACATCTAACTCCAGGTTGGGCCAATGCTTGGCCAACCATTTGGCAAGTGAACCGCCTCCATGACCGAGAATCAGTCCTCGGGCAGGTTTCTCCAGAATTGGTAAGATTCCCATCATCACCTGGCTATAGGGTAACGCCAAGAATGTCGGTTCCGCCTTCCACATAACTGCATGAAACGTGTTATTTAAGATGAGATAACGAAACAAATCATTCTCGCTCACCCGGACTTGTTGATAGGGACTATCTTCCTGATGAATCGCCGGAGGTAAGATGATCACCGGGTGAAAGCCCATCCAGGTTATTCCTCCCGCGACGGCGAACATTGCCACTTGAAGTCCAAGAGAAAGTAATCGGCTTTGCAGAGTCCAAATCACTCCTAATATCATTAAGACAACGCCTAAAACCGCCACGAGAGTTGTGCTTCCCATCCAGGTCAATAAATAGAATGAGGTACCCCATGTCCCAACCAAACTTCCCATCGTAGAAACGGCGATCATCCCGCCCGTATGACGGCCGAGATGCCCCATATCAGCAATCGCAAGGCGTAAGAGCGCAGGCAACACACCACTTAACCCAAATGCAGGAATGGCTAATAGCGCACTCGCCCCAAAGCAGGGACCCCAGCGGGGATCTTGAATCCATTGAAAGACTTGAAATACGACGGGCTGCCCGGCCCATGCCAAGAGCAGCGTCCAACTGCCAGATGCCAACAATAGCCCCGCCAACACGCGCTGGGGAGGGAACCGATCGGCGAACCATCCTCCTGCAGCATACCCGGAGCTCATAGCGGCCAGCACAACGCCAATAAGCGCTCCCCAGACGAAAAGCGAACTGCCAAACACCGGCGCCAGCAAACGGCTGCCGACGATTTCCAGCCCCATCACCACCGCACCGGTCGCAAATGCCGTCGCAAAACACCACCATCGTGGTAGGCTAATAGGGGAAGAGGATTTGAGGGGAGGAGATGCTGTCATTCTATATACGGCTTTAGAGGCAAAAGGGAAATGATGCTAAAGCATGACCTTTAGGGTGTCAATTCGCCATATGCCGATTTTTGAATGGAATGAAATTTTTCTCTCCAACTCTCTGATTCCGCAAGAATTCCAACGCTGTGTAAGATGGAACTCCTATCAATAATTCGGTAACATTCTTTCTCGGATGACCCAATCCCCTTCATCTCCATCAAATTCAGCCTCTCCTCAAAACCAGCAAGGAGAAACACAGCAGATTAGTCGAGCCGCAGGTTTGATCGGGGCCGCCACGTTCTGTAGCCGCATTTTGGGCTTTATTCGCGACATGATCTTAGCCAGCTTGTTTGGGGCTCATGCCGCCGCCGATGCCTTTTACATCGCCTATCGTATTCCAAATCTATTACGGGAACTGTTCGCAGAAGGCTCTATGTCTTCGGCTTTTATCCCCGTGTTTACGGAATATCATTCCACACGATCGAAACAAGAAGCTTGGGAGCTGGCCAGTGCGGCCTTTACCACGCTCCTAACACTTGTCACCCTTGTCACGCTCCTGGGCGTTCTG
This sequence comes from Nitrospirales bacterium, assembly GCA_965223295.1. Lineage (GTDB taxonomy): Bacteria > Nitrospirota > Nitrospiria > Nitrospirales > UBA8639 > Nitrospira_E. The sequence goes on from CBDCWC010000003.1 coordinate 1,006,233, forward strand.
GCCGCTCCAAGCCTCGTTTGGCTGTTGGCTCCGGGTCTTCATGATAACGCCGCACAACTGGCCACCACCACGCTCCTGACACAAATCATGTTTCCGTACTTACTGTTTGTGAGCCTAGCGGCGCTCGCCATGGGCATTCTCAATGCGCTGCGTTCATTTGCCATTCCTGCCTTGGCTCCAGTGTTCTTTAATGTCTGCGTGATCGTCTTTGCGTTGGCAGTTTCTCCATTCTTTGAACAACCGATTCTGGCTGTGGCCCTGGGAATTGTCGTGGGAGGATTGGCGCAATTTCTTATGCAATTACCGGGGTTACACAAAAAAGGGTTCTTACTCTCCTGGAATTTTCATCCGACACATCCAGGCGTCAAACGAATGGGCGTCCTGCTCATTCCTACACTTCTAGGGTTAGCCGTCACACAAATTAACTTAACGATTAGCACTATCTTAGCCTCGTATTTTGAGGGCGGGCCAACCTACTTGTTTTATGGCATGCGGCTCATCCAATTTCCGTTGGGAATATTCGGTGTGGCCATGGCCACGGCGATCTTGCCAAGCTTGTCCACACATGCCGCAAAGGGGGCACATGATGAACTGCGAGCAACGGTCAATTTTGGTTTGCGAATGGTGTTCTTTATCATTCTGCCTTCCATGGTTGGACTCATGCTTCTGAGAACGCCAATTATTCATCTGTTCTTTGAGCATGGAGCTTTTTCAGCGCTGGATACCATTGGCACGGCTTCAGCTTTGTTAGGATTCTCCGTGGGATTGTGGGCCTTCGCCAGCTATCGAATTTTAGCAATGGCTTTTTATTCGTTGCAGGACACCCGAACCCCAGCAGCCGTAGCTATTGCCTCAGTTGGACTCAACATTGGACTATCTTTATGGCTCATGACGCCACTTGGCCATACTGGATTAGCATTGGCCGCCGGAATAGCGGCTATTGGGAATGCACTCATATTGGCGGCGATTTTAGGTCAACGGCTACAGGGTCTATTGTGGTCCAAATTAGGTGCCTCGCTTGCTCGAACAGGACTTGCCTTGCTTCCTGTAGTTGGTCTTTGCCATTGGATCGCTTCTCTTCCCTTATGGCAAGAAGCCGAGCACATTCCACTAAAAATAGCCTGGCTGTGCCTCACCATCGGAGGCAGTGCTCTTGGATACTTTGGCATTCACTATCTCATGCATTCTGATGAATTGACACATCTAAAACTGATGCTTCGCCGAAGATTGCCGAAGCAATCTTCTCAATAACCATATTCTTCATCTTCATGATTGCCGTCATTCAACGAGTCACTCGCGCCTCTGCAATGGTAGACAATTTCTGCCTTGCATCCATTCGGCAAGGGCTGTTGGTGTTGCTCGGGATCTCAAAAGGGGATGGCGAACCCGATGTTCAGTTCATGGTTGACAAAATCCCTCGATTGCGGATTTTTTCTGATCCGCAGGGCCGCATGAATCATTCTCTTCAAGATATCAAGGGAGAACTGCTCCTGGTCTCTCAATTTACCCTATTGGCCAATACAACCAAAGGGCGGCGCCCCAGCTTTGAATATGCCGCTCCTCCGGAATTGGCACAACCGCTGTACCAGAGCCTGCTGGAGCAGCTCCAATCGTTAGGCATCGTGATTCAGAGCGGACGCTTCGGTGCTTCAATGAACGTCAGCCTGGAAAATGATGGTCCTGTCACCTTGATTCTTGACAGCCGAGCCAAAGAAAGGAGAGAAAAGGGTTAAGGACCATTGCCTGTAGGCCGATAGAACTATAACAGCGCTATCTTTAGAACCTTGGAATGAGAGAAGAGGAGGGAAGAGCATGACCACGCCTATCCCTGAGCAACATCCGCTGAAGCAATTATTTGGTCGATTGACCGAACGAAATTTTTCTGAAGCCTTGGGCTGGCCGGATTTTCAAGTGACCAACTATGTCTCGAATCTTCTTCTAGAATTTATTCATACCGACCAACTCACCCGCATCAAAAACCACGAAGGCGAGCCGGTTGAAACTGTGGTGGAACTATTGTACGAAGCGGAAAGCCATAGCCAGCATTCCTCCGTCGAAAAAGAATGTGATATTCACCGGCACATTGGCGATTTAACCTTATTTCTCGCTGGAGTGTTCCCCGAGTATTGCAGCCATATTAAATGTTCAGGACTTATTCATCATAAAGACTTCTTGGTCGATTACGTCAAAGCTGGAAAACGCTCTTACGGGATAGTCGCGACACATCAAGACCCTCACGATAAGAACCCTCCCTCCTTGTTCCAAACCTTGTCGAGCAATTTTGAACTCTGTGTCGCTGGCCTGGGATTTGTCCGCCTAGATCTTGACCGATTCCAAGATTCATCGACTCAACAAGCTAAAACCATTCTCTACCATTGAAAATTTGAGGCTGAACTGATTTCAATCTTCAATTGCACACAACCTTCAAGAAAACAACCCAATGAATCCCTTCTGCTAGCATTGTCCGACCTCTAATCCTACTTGTTTGCTCAACATGGTACATGCGTTTTCAAGCTCAAGGTCTTTCGCATCCATGATCAGACTGTGACAACAAGGGAAAAAATGATGTTTTTTGATAGATTCAGCTACAGAACGAACAGAATATGCCGAAATGACATAAGAAGAAAAATACGTCACATCCTTGTTTGCCTGTCCCACTGAACAAGGAGGGTAAAAATCGTCGGGACATGAGGCCTTCAGGATACCTCAAACCAGGCTTCTTCCTGAAACAATCGTATGACTCCGGAACTCAAAGAAAAGCTCCAGTCTTGCCCTAATCTCCCTAGCCCTCCGACCATCGCCCTACAAGTTATTGAACTGGCGAACGATCCGGAGATTGATTTCAAGAAAATTATTCAGCTTCTAAATTGTGATCCAGCCTTAGCCAGCAAGATTTTACGGATTGCGAATTCCCCGTTATACCCTTATGTCAAAAAAGTTGAAAATCTTCACCAAGCGATCATGGTGCTTGGCGTCAACGCCACCATTTCTCTCGCTCTGTCTTTTTCCTTAACTCAGTCGTTACAAACCACAAAAGGAGCAGGGCTGGATTATTCTCTGTACTGGAAACGAGCAATGCTGGCTGGAATGGCCTGTCAGGTTATGGGAAGTGTCTGCCAGGTTCCCGAAATCGAAGAATTGTATTTGGCGGGGCTACTACAAGACTTAGGCATGCTGGCTCTGGATCAAGTGTTCCCTGAGCTTTATGCGACTTATACGGGACAACAAAGTCACCATGATAGCCTGGTCTCGCATGAACAGCAAACTCTCGGGATCACCCATGGGGCCGTAGGAAGCTGGCTTCTTGCTCAATGGAATCTACCGGATCGTCTGCGGTTAGCCGTGGCCGGAAGCGATGATGCTTCGCGTGTTCCCGCTCTAGATGAGCGAGCGATATTCACGTACTGCGTCTCCCTGTCGGGAATGCTGGCAGAAATCTTTTTACGGGAAACTGATGACAGTTACCTGGAAAAAGTTAAAGAACAAGCGAGGTCTCTGTTGCAACTCACGCCCGAAACGCTCATGGAGATCTTAGAAACCATCAAAGATCGTCTACCTCACACTGAGCGTATTTTCGAAACCGATTTACAAACCTGGAATAATCCTCAGGTTATTTTGGAAAGCGCCAGAGAGTCACTGTTAACCCGAAACCTCCAGGCGTTACAACAAGTCGAGGAACTCAGAATTAACAACGCCAACATGGAAGCTCAATTCCTGAACCTAGAAGAGACCCACCGGCATGACGCCCTGACTGGAACATTAACTCGAGCCCATTTGGATAAATGTTTGGACGCATCTTTCGATGAAGCTCTTGCCAATGGTGAATGCCTCACATTGATCTTTGGAGACTTGGACAAATTTAAATCTGTGAATGACACCTATGGTCATCAGGCAGGAGATATGGTTCTACAATCTGCAGCTCGCCTGCTGCTATCCAATCTTCGTACGACAGACGTCGTAGGACGTTTTGGGGGCGAAGAATTTGTCCTTGTTCTGCCAAAATCGACCACATCAGGAGCCGAAACCGTGGCTGAAAGAATTCTGTCAGCCTTTCGCACCACGACGCATGAGATAGCCAACAAGCAAAGCCTAACTGTGACGATTTCTCTTGGAATGGCCACACATACGCCAGAGGCCCCCTATTCCAATGTCACGGATCTCCTACACCATGCAGATGAAGCTGTCTATTACTCCAAAACACACGGCGGCAATCAGTATACGATTTACCACACGATGAAGACCGAACAGCCAGCGTAACATCTGCCAGCGCCCCAATCACTTTTCTATATCTTCTCTTCTCGTTTACTATATCGTACAGCCATATCGACAACGGGCCCAAGCAACGAAACATGCGATAAGGCGCCAGGACTTCCACAATGAATGCTTCTATATTTCATCTGTCCATTCCTATTCGCGACATCGAATCGACGAAAGAATTTTATGTCTCGGGCTTAGGCTGTAGCATCGGCCGACAATCTGCTGTGGCGATCACCCTAGATTTTCATGGGCATCAGATAGTGGCCCATGTGACCAACGTTTTAGAGAAACCCCAACCTAGCATCTACCCACGACACTTTGGCCTGGTCTGTCAATCGGAAGAAGAATGGAATACATGGCAGAATCGCGCCAAAAACAATCAGCTAGAATTTTTTCGTGAGCCACGTCGCCGATTCCCTGGAACCCCACTTGAACATCTAACATTTTTCCTCAAAGATCCTTCTCATAACCTCCTTGAGTTCAAATACTATTTCAACCCGAATGCCATCTTCGGAGAACGAGGCTTTTCGGAAATTGGGGATATTGACGAACACAATTCCTCTCAAGCATAAGGCATGGCAGAAGCTCAATCACTCCTGCGAATCTATGTTAGAGCTTCAAGCACTTCAGAATAATGCCCTTCCACTTTCACCTTGGGGAAGACATGACTAATCGTCCCATCTTTAGCAATTAATACCGTGGTGCGTTCAATCCCCATATATTTACGGCCATACATAGATTTTTCCTTCCAAACTCCATAAGCCTGAATCGTCGCCTTCGATTCATCGCTCAATAAAGGAAAATTCAACGAAAATTTTTTGGAAAACTTTTGGTGAGAATCAACTGAATCTGCACTCACCCCGAATACCACAGCGCCTTTTTTTCGAATGGCCTGTAGACCATCCCTAAACGAACAAGCTTCCTTCGTACAACCCGGAGTATCATCTTTGGGATAAAAGAACAGCACGACTTTCTTCCCCTTCAGATCAGACAGCTTCACAATTTGCCCCTTATCATTAGGCAAAGAAAATGCCGGAGCACGACTTCCCACCTTTAATCCTCCAGTCGAAACGATAGCCTTTCCTTTTGCCGTGGAAGCACGAGGTTTTTTGGTCGCAGAAGTTGCTGATTTCTTTGCTGTGGTCTTCTTCGTCGGACCCTTTGTCTTTGTCCCTGTCTTTGAGACACCAGAGCTTGGCTTCTTTCCTTTACCTGATGATGTACCTGACGGCATGAATTCCTCCTGAAGATTGAATTTTAGGTAATAGAATCGGTTTAGGGCATAGAAAATGTCTGCTACGCTTATCTATTTTTACGCGTGATAGGCGTCTTCTCTGAAACAGGACAGGTGAATTGAACATTTTTGAACCCTATCTTATACCTTATGAATGGCACAACAGGCCGAAATGTTTATTTGCTGACATCAGGAGAAGGAGACTCGTGCAGATGGGAAGAGGTTCAAAAACAACCACAAGAATTTGGGAGACTTCGTTTAAGGATCTATTCAAAAAAACCGCCACCTACCCCGCTGGAGTAACTCAATGGGCTACGAAGGCCGAGAGCGGCGTTCCCTGCCTTCGCCGAAGCGGCTTCGCACAGGTGAGCGGACTTTTTTGAACCGACCCAACGCTGTTGATCGCCAAGGACTTCCTAACGAAATATGGCCGTTGATATCTTCATGATTCAACACTCCCAATAGACAAATCCGAGGAATGGCTTATTCAAGATCATTTTGAATCTTCTTGACAATTTGCGACAATATTGTTTAAATATATTATTCCTATCGATTTAGTATGATTTAAAAATGAACCGATTTCCTGCCAAAGTGACGTACGGCATTATGGCCACTATTGAATTGGCCTGCCACGACCGGACAATCCCCCTCCAAGCCAAAACCATTGCCAAGCGACAAGGGATTCCTTCCAGATTTATTGAACAAATCCTTCAGCAGCTGAAACAGGCAGGGATTATTCGAAGCTTGAGAGGTGCCCAAGGCGGGTATACCCTCGTTCAGGACCCTCAGGACATTTCATTGGCTGAATTAGTCAATTCAATACAAGGCATTGATCCTACTTCCGCCAATGGCAATGGATCAGCGGTGCACTCTGACAATCCACAGGTCTCCACTGCCCTCCTGTCACAGATTTGGAAGCAAGTTCAGGAAGCCGAACAGACCGTTCTCCGAATGATTTCCCTGCAAACCCTGGTCGAGCAATATCAAACGCTCGAATCCCGGCGCAGCTTGATGTATCATATTTAGTTCCGCTATTAATGAGAGGTTTCACAATGTCCCGGAAATTAATAAATACGATACAGACCATCAGCAAGACGCCTGACTCTTATCTGCCAATTGGAGAACAACCATGAGCACCTCACCAACTGAAACCCGCCCCCCCATACAGACCATTCCGATTCCTCAAGAAATTATTGAGGAAATCGAAACATTCGAAGATGAGGTTGCAAGGCTTCAATCCGGCGATACGCCAATAGACGTGTTTAAGCCCTTCCGGTTGCAATATGGGATCTATGGACAACGGCAACCCGATGTCCAAATGGTGCGCATCAAAATTCCATTTGGGGGAATCACTGCCAATCAATTACGGCAAGTTGCTGAACTCACTGACACCTACGCTACCGGCGTCGGGCATGTCACCACACGGCAAGATATACAATTGCATTTCGTCCCGCTCTCGCATGTGGGCACCGTCATGCGGAAACTAGCCGAGGTGGATTTAACCACCCGGGAAGCCTGTGCCAATACCGTCAGAAATGTTACGGCCTGTGCACTGGCTGGCGTCTGCCCAGGAGAAGTCTTTGATGTCACCCCGTATGCGAAAACGGTGGCCTATCATTTGTTACGGAATCCATTGAACCAAAGTCTGCCACGAAAATTTAAAATTGCTTTTTCCGGGTGTAAACAGGACTGCGCCCTTACACCCATCCACGATGTTGGACTCTTAGCCACCCGTAACGCAGAAGGCACGGTCGGGTTTAACATGGTCGTCGGCGGTGGATTAGGATCCACTCCGCGTTTGGCGAAAACACTGAGAGAGTTTGTCCCAATGGAAGAACTGATTCCATCCATTGAGGCTATACTGAAAGTCTTTGACAATTTGGGCAATCGTAAAAACCGTAGTAAGGCCCGCATGAAGTTTGTTCTCGACAAATTAGGTTTTGAGGAATTTTCTAAACGGTGGAAAGAAACCTACGACACCATGATCCAATCAGGCGCAACCAAACTGGGCTTCATCCCTGGTGTGTATCCTGATGATCCTCCACTGATTATGCCTACTAAAAACGGCAATGGCGCATCAGTACATGGGAATGGCTCAACACAGAACGGGAATGTATCTTCCTCCCCTGATGCGTTTGATGCTTGGCGCGCGAGCAACGTCATCGCCCAGCAGCAGCCAGGATTCAACGCCGCGGCCATACGGCTCCGCTCCGGTGACCTGACCACCGAACAAATGTTTGTCCTGGCTGATCTGGCCGAACGTTATGCCAACGGAAATCTTCGAACCACCATTAACCAAAATATGATGGTTCGGTGGATTCCAGATAGTCAGCTACCTCTGTTTTATGACGAGCTCGTCACACACGGGTTAGGCGATCCAGGTGCCGAAGGGGTAGAAGACATTGTGGCCTGTCCCGGAACCGACACCTGTGGACTCGGCATCACCTCATCAAAAGGTTTGGCCCGGGCGCTAGCCGAAGTGTTTCCCGCTGGCAAAACACCTGATGACCTGAAAGGCGTCGACGTTAAAATTAGTGGGTGCCACAATTCTTGCGCGCAGCATCATATTGCCACCATTGGGCTCCATGGAGTCGGCAAACGTGTTGGTGACCACGTCGCCCCAGTGTATGAGCTACACCTAGGAGGGCAGGTGAATGGCACCGCAAAGATTGCTCAATTGATCGTCAAAGTGCCAGCGAAAAATGTGCCCGCTGCGGTCCAGCATTTATTGGATCTGTATCGCCGGTCACGAAACGAGGGAGAGTCGCTTCCGGCTTTTATTGCCCGTACAGGCAAAGCCGCGCTCAAAGATGAACTCATCCCGTATACGATTCTTCCTTCGTATCAAGATGATCAGAAGTTTTATTTTGATTGGGAGGGCGACGAAGAATTCTCTGTCGAGGACCTAGGGCCTGGTGAATGTGCCGGTGGCGCATTAGAGATGATCGACAACCGAATTCTTGAAGCCGAACAGGAGCTCTATCAGACTCGCATTCTGGTGGAAAAGCACCAATATGCCATGGCGATCAATAAAGCGTATCGAGCCGTGGTCGCGGGCGCCAAAGCTATTCTGGTAACTGAAGGAATTGACCCCAACACCGATGCTGATACCTTATTGGAATTTGACACAATGATTCAGGACAAAGGGTTGTTGCCTGTTGAATATCACCACGTAGCTGAAAAATTTGGTGAGATGGGGACAAAAGACGCGTCTGCAGACTTCACTCAAGGCAAAATCGCCTTTGCCAAAGGATTTGTGGATGCCTGCCGGACCGTCACAGAGCAAATCGGGCAAGATCTCAAGCTCACACCCACTGAAGTGGGAAGTGATGACACTGCGCCAACACCCAGTACTCCGCCTCAAGTAGAGGCACCATCCTCCTCAGCTGGAGAAGCGGAAGTTTATGACTTACGCGGTGTGGCCTGTCCTATGAACTATGTCAAGACAAAGTTAAAGCTCGAAATGATGGACGAAGGGGAACAATTGGAAGTCTGGCTTGATGCTGGCGACCCTATTCGCAACGTTCCAGTTAGTCTGAAAAATGATGGGCATAAAGTGCTCCAGCAAATCCCGATGGATGCGGACGAGCAACATTTTAAAGTCCTTGTCGAGAAAGTCGAAGACTAAAAAGGATTCATGATGTCGACCTCGCTCAATACTCCACCCTCCTCGGATGAACTGGCAAAGCTCAATGAATCCTTTGATGGACAGACTCCGCAGAACATCCTAAGAACAGCCCTAAAACAATATGGGTCAAGCATTATTTTGGCTTGTAGTTTCGGAGCCGAAGATGTCGCACTGGCAGATATGATGTTTCGGATCAATCCTCACAGTGTGCTCTTTTACCTGGATACCGACTTTTTATTTCCAGAAACACTGGCCGTGCGTGACAACATCATCAAGCAGTATCAGTTACATGATGAACAAATCATCCACATGAAATCGTCGCTCACTCCGGCGGAACAAGCTGCACAGCATGGCGAAGGTCTGTGGTTGAGAGACCCTGACCGATGCTGCCAACTCCGCAAGATCGATCCGTTAACCCAAGTCCTACGGCAATATGATGCTTGGATCACAGGAATTCGGCGAGATCAATCACCCACTCGCGCTAACACGGCTTTTGTCGAGTGGGACGCCAAATTTAGTTTGGTGAAATTCAATCCGCTTGCTGCCTGGTCATGGGACCAAGTGTGGGAGTACATTCATTCCAAAAATGTGCCCTACAACGAACTCCACGATCAGCACTTTCCCAGCATTGGCTGTACGCACTGTACAGCTCCTGTCGTGCCCGGCGACGATCCCCGATCTGGCCGATGGAAAAGTTCGGCAAAGACGGAATGCGGGCTCCATCGTTAAGAAAGTTGGGCACCTATTACCATGCTGATTGCAGAGGTGGGAGAGAAATAAGAGGAACATTGTGAAAAAAATAGCGGTGATTGTGACTCGAGGAGGATTCAACAACATTTTGCAAGCCTGTGAATGGATGGTCCTGGCAGCCTCCGAGGGCATGGAGGTCAGTGGATATTTCCGGGATGAAGCAGCAAGCCGTATGACCAATGGGAAAATTAGAGAACTGACAATGTCTCAAGAATATAAAGGACGCGAGGCTGCTCTTCGAGATCTCCTGCGAAAAGAAGGAAAAGCTGATTTGGCAGCATTACTCCAAAAGGCCAAAGAAGATGGAAATCTCAAGCTCTCAATCTGTAAAGATTCGTTGCGCTATTTTGCCCTTAGGCCTGAAGAGCTCATTGCAGAACTAGACGAGGTCCAAACAGCCGAAGCCTTTTGGAAAGAAGCTGTCGTTCCCGCAGACCAGGTGTTGACATTTTGACACCAAGCCACTCCATGAACCATGTGATTGCCAAAATTGGCAAGGGGCTGAAAGGCGCCAAGGACCTCTCATGGGAAGAAGCCAAATTTGCCCTGAATGCGATCATTGATGGGGAAACAACCCCAGGCCAAATTGGGGCTTTTTTGATGGCCATGCGGATAAAAACTGAATCTATCGGGGAATTGGCCGCGTTTACTGCAACGGCCAGGCAGTATGTTTCACCCATTCACATTCCTAATTCTACTCATATAGTTGATCTCCCGCTTTATGGAGAAAAACATCATACGATTCATATCGTAATTGCGGCTTCTCTTGTCGCCGGTGCTGCTGGCGCCGGAATATTTATGCATGGGATTGAAAATCCGAGTTTGGGCTATCACCTTCAACACGTTCTTCAAGAGCTGAGGCTCCCCATTGCCCTGTCCGCAGATGAAGCGACGCGCCAAGCAGCTCAACATGCTTGGGTGTATATGGATCTAGCAGGATACCACTCCCCACTAACGAAACTCTTAGATCTACGCCGGGAGTTTGGCTTACAAAATCTCTCGCATCAAATTGCCAGACTGCTCAACCCTGCCCAATTGCCTTCGCAGGTCATTGGCATTGCGCATCCACCCTATCTCAATAAAATGGCCGAAGCGCTGGACATGCTGCGAACATCACGGGCGCTCATCATTCAAGGCGTTGAAGGTTTTCCTGAGCTTTCAATATCTGCACCATCATCTGCCCGTGAACTACGCAATGGCCATATTTCGCCTTTGACATTCCGTCCTGAAGATGTGGGATTACGCCTTGGTCGTTTCCAAGCCATGAGCGCCAAAGTCAGCCAACAAGCCGAAATGACAGCGACAGCCACCCCACAGAATGAAGCTCAGGTGATTCTCCAATTGTTGGAAAATCGTCAACGGGGCGACCGACGAGCTTGGGTTATTTTTAATGCGGCTTTATATATCTACGCAGCCGGTCTGACGTCATCTGTAGCCCAAGCTACTCCTGTAGCCATTGAGGCACTAGACTCTGGCAAAGCCACAAACTTTTACCATAGTTTTGTCAACAACCAGACGCCAACGGCTCCTGGCTCTCTTACCTCTCCCTTGGTGAACGCATGAACCATATTCGGCAACTAGAAGACCAAAGTATCTTTATCCTCCGGGAAGCCTATAAAAACTTTGATAATCTCGGCATGCTCTGGTCCATGGGGAAAGATTCTACAGTCTTGTTGTGGCTAGCACGCAAAGCGTTTTTTGGTCATGTTCCATTTCCTCTATTGCATGTGGATACCAGTTACAAAATTCCCGAGATGATCGAATACCGTGATCGTCTCGCTCGGGAATGGCGCCTCAATCTGGTCGTTGGGCAAAACAAGAAAGCGTTGGCTGAAGGCATGAACCATGAAAAGGGCCGCATTACCTGCTGCACGGCCTTAAAAACCGAAGGGCTGAAGCTCTTGCTTGAAGAAAAAGGCTACACCGGCATTATTTTGGGTGTGCGATCTGATGAAGACGCGACTCGTGCTAAAGAACGCTACTTTTCTCCTCGTGACAAGAACAACGATTGGGATTTCCGTGACCAGCCGCCTGAATTGTGGGACCAATACAAGATCTCTTTTCCGCCAGGCACCCATATTCGCATTCATCCATTGCTAGATTGGACAGAAATTAATATTTGGGAATACATCCAACTGGAAAATATTCCATTTTTAGATAACTTATATTTGGATCAGGGGACCGGCACCCGGTACCGCAGTCTCGGTTGTGCTCCCTGCACAACGCCCATTCAATCCACTGCCAAAACTGTGGGCGATGTCATCATTGAACTGCGAAACAGTAAAGTGGCTGAACGAGCCGGTAGGGCACAGGATGAAGGACGGGGGATGGAACAGCTACGAAAAGACGGATACATGTAGCCATGACAAACAACGATACCATTCAAGAACGTATGAATATTGTGATTGTCGGGCATGTGGATCATGGCAAATCCACGTTGCTAGGCCGTCTGTATGCCGACACCGGAACCCTTCCCGAAGGCAAGATTGAAAAGATTCAAGCTATTTGCCGGCAGCAGGGCAAGGAGTTTGAATATGCATTCCTATTCGATGCTTTTTTAGAAGAACAACAACAGGGCATCACCATTGATACCGCACGAACATTTTTTACCTGGGGCGGCCGCCAATACATCATCATCGACGCGCCAGGGCATAAAGAATTCTTAAAAAATATGGTGTCAGGTGCGGCGCGTGCCGAGGCGGCACTGCTCATCATTGATGCACTGGAAGGGGTGCGCGATCAATCCAAGCGCCATGGCTTATTACTCTCTATGTTAGGAGTAAAACAAGTGACCGTGGTAGTAAACAAAATGGACCTCGTGAAGTATCGAGAAGATACCTTTCAAGCCATTGAGAAAGAGTATCGTGAATTTCTGACCCAATTGAATGTGGTTCCTCAATACATCATCCCAGCCAGCGCCAAACAAGGCATCAATATTACTGAGGTCAGTCCCGAAACACCCTGGTACACCGGCCCTTCGGTTTTGGATTCGTTGTCCCATTTTCACCTGGAAACCGCCCAGAGCGAACAAGCCCTTCGGCTTCCCCTGCAAGACGTGTATAAGTTTGATGCCCGCCGCATTTTAGTTGGGCGTATTACAGCTGGAAAACTGAAAATCGGCGACCGATTAGTCTTTTCACCCACGAATAAGACCGCAACCGTCCAAACCATTGAAGCCTTTAATGTTGACCCTCCGCCAACTCATGCCGTGGCCGGGCAATCAGTTGGCATGACCTTAGATGAGCAAATCTTTGTCGAGCGAGGCCATGTCGCCACGCATGAGGAAAACCGTCCTTTAGTCTCAACGCAAATTCGCGCAAATCTATTTTGGCTTGGCAATCGTCCACTAGAAACAAAGCGAACCTATACATTACGGCTCGCCACCCGTGAAGTACCCTGTGAAATTGTGGAGATCCATCGCATTGTCGATGCCAATAACCTAGACGACCGCCACACACAGGCGACCGTACAACGAAATGAAGTCGCAGATATCACCCTGCGGGCAAAATCGCCTTTGGCGTTTGATCTCTATGCCAACTTTGAAACGACCGGACGCTTTGTGTTGGTAGATAACTATGACGTGGCTGGCGGCGGGATCATCACAGAATTGGTCAAGGACCAGCAAGAAGGTTTTCGAACGGAAGCCCGTGAACGCGATTCGGCCTGGGTGAAAGGCGACGTGAACGCCGAAAATCGAAGCCAACGCTATGGGCACCGTGCAGCAGTGGTACTCCTGACAGGCCCAGATACCACTGCCAAAAGTTTCTTAGCTCGAAAATTAGAGTCCGTGCTGGTCGCCGAAGGGCATCACGCCTATCTGCTGGCTGCGGAAAACTTGCAACGTGGATTGGATGCTGACCTTCATGATATCAAACCCGACGAAGTGGTCCGTCGCTTTGGGGAGGTTGTCCGGTTATTGACAGACACTGGCTCTCTTGTGATCACCACGACAAACGCTTTTCCACCGACAGCCAAAGGCATTGTCCAAACCGTCCAAACCTTGACAAACCCAATTCCTGTCCTCACCGTACATATGGCGAAAGACCAGACCGGACCTCAACCAGATAGAGATCTGATCTTCGCTGGCCCTGAAGATTTCGATGCCTGCTCACAACAAATCCTCGAGACTTTAAGACTCAAAGGGATTCTTGGGGAACCCAAAGCATCTTCAACCGATTTCCAGTTTTCCATTTAACCTTGAGGTGGGTGGAATTTTCTCTTCGTAACAAGGGAAACTCAATGGACAAAGTCACCGACTACATTTATATCACAAATGTCATTCCCCCACACGTCTGTGAAGCTGTACTGAGCGAAATTCGAGATAAAGAATGGACAAAACATTCCTGGTACAGCTATGGAGCCAATGATTATGAATCCAAGCCGGAGAAAGAACTCGACGTATTAAATACGACACAAGAGTTACAAGATGGGCTTGGCCAATTTGTTTTCCAGGCTCTCCAAGAATATATGATCAAGCATAATCCTCAAGAAGACGATCGAATTAAGAGTTTTGTTAAAACGTTTACCCCAATACGTTTTAACCGTTACAACACAGGGACTATGATGCGCGAGCACTATGATCATATCCACTCCCTTTTTGACGGCCAGCGAAAAGGTATTCCCATCCTCACTATCTTAGGAGTTTTAAATGAAGGCTACGAAGGTGGAGAATTTCTGTTCTTTGGTCATTATGAAGTGCCATTGAAAGCGGGGGACATCATGGTGTTTCCATCCAACTTCATGTATCCCCATGCCGTGAAAGAATTGACCAAAGGGGAGCGCTATACTTTTGTGGCATGGGCATTTTAAGTAAGACCGCCGTGGAGCGCATGCCTCCTTGTTAGAAAGGTGAGCCAGAAACCCAAAATCCATCCATCCACGATAAGTACTCTAAATTTTCCAAAGATCAGATACCCTCAGAGTCGCTCCCTTCTTGTCTTTTTCCATATAGCCCTAACACATTCCCCTTGAAATCACGTCAAGAGTGATTATCTCGTAAAGAAGATATCACTACCACACAGTGTGGCATTCAAAGACATCTCAGAGTAGAATAGAAGTAGCTCTTTGTAAAAATGGATTGTAAACACTTCAACAAAATGGGGGTGACTGGCTTCGACGGGAAGCAGGAGGTCAACAGAGCGTGTCGAGCTCTCGGAGTCTCGTTAAACCTTCGGGAAACCATTAATTGCCAACGATAATTTGGCTCTCGCAGCTTAATTGACTGCGACGTCTCTCTCTTCTTTGTCTGCGGGAGGGGAAGAGGCGACACTTTGCAGGCTGGTCCAAAACTGGTGCTCAGCGGCGGCGGACGAGAACGTTCTGGGCTAGTGGGCGCTCTAAGCCGGTCGGTGGGCGTGGGCAACCGCGAATTTTAAATCATCGGCTACACACGTAGGGCTGTTGCGCTGAATGTTCTCGGACAGGGGTTCGATTCCCCTCACCTCCACCAATAAAAACATTCTAACAGCATAAGAAAGCCGGCGTAACTGCCGGCTTTTTCGTTTGCTCTATGTCCAGCAAAGGGATTGGCAAATAGGAATGCTGGCCCAAAGGGCGAATTATTGGAGCGCGACCATAAGGAAAGGAATTGTTTTTTCCAGACGTGACCGCATTCCAGTCTTGCCAGGAAGACACCAAAAAAGCTTGAATTCAAGTAGTATTCAGGTTATGGGACTCGTTGACCCCCAAAGCAATATTGAGTAAGACTTAATAAAAACGTCTTCTTTTATGGTGAGGTAAAAAGTTCAAATCGGCAGGAGCTGGTCCAAAGGACGAATTATTATTCTAATAGACATCCGTGACCAAGTTTGTCTAAAACCAGGCCGTTTGGTTGAAGTGAAAACTGCTACTGAACACCTAGAGGGAGCGCTGGATAATGAGGATAAGAGGGCCATATTTCGCCACTTAGCGATCAATAGACCCTTAGAGTTCATCCACTACATGGTAATCCCATCAAAATTCTTCGTGGTTCTCTGAAAAGTCGAAAATCATTAGCAGATCAGCTCATCAAAGAACATCGCAGGGAAGTCCGACAAAATGCCAAAGCACGCTAAACTTATACTTTGATGCCTGTGCGCTTCTTCGTTGGCTTCAAGACAAGCCCGGAGTCGATCGCGTCGACGCGTTCATGAATGAGGCCGCCACAGGGCACTATCAGGCACTGCTACATGTTTTGAATTTTGGTGAAATAGTATTGCCAAGGATTTCTTGGTAGGAATTGGCTCAGCGGAAAAGGAAGAATTTGGGCTACCTCCGATCAGTATATTGCCTTTTTCAGAATCCAATTTCTGGTGAGCTATTGAATAATGGAAAGCGCACTATGCCATGTCCTATGTGGATTGTTTTGCGGCTGCGGGCACCATTCATGAACAAGCCACCCTCTTGACCAGTGATCCAGAGTTTGATGCGCTTCGTGATATTCTGCCTGTTGAGAAAATTTGAGAGTCTATTTTTCCGTTCAGCAGCAATCTACACCCGGCCAATGAACGTAAAAAATCTCGTACTCGAACGCACAAATTTCGTTATGCTTAAAGTATCTATTTAGGAGCATTCTCTCGGTATGTCTGACGTCCACCAAACTTTTCGTACGCAACTCCTTCGGAATGGCCTCTTTGAAGAGGGGAAAGAAGATACTTGGCGTATTGGGTGTCAGCCTTTTGCACTCTCTACACAACAGATTCAATTTCTAAAAGAGCTCGGCCAGCATCTTTTGGCCTTTAATCAAGCAACCAATCGCTTGTATCTAGACAGCGTGAAGGGTTCGCAACCAGCCTGGATACATGAGTATTTCGACATAGGCAAACCACAAGATCTACTGGACTTCGCCCGCATGAATCGTTTCAAGAGCCATCTGCCGGGAGTTATTCGTCCAGATTTGATCCCCACGAATTCCGGGATGGTGCTGACCGAATTAGATTCCGTTCCAGGTGGGATAGGGTTAACCGGCTGCTTGAGCCAATTGTATGCGCAACAAGGATCCGAGGTATGGCCGAGCTCAGATGGTTTCGTCACACAATTTTCCAGCATGTTGAAAGGGGCTCTCAAGAGCCAGCCGTGTAGCATAGCGATTGTGGTCTCTGATGAAGCCGATGCCTATCGTGCAGAAATGCGGTGGGTTGCTACACAACTGACTAAAAACGGATGGGAAGCCTATTGCGCGCATCCCAAAGACATTCGATTTACGGAAGAAGGGCTCTTTATTCATCAGGACGGCAAAGATCATCAAGTTTCTCTCATATACCGATTTTTTGAACTATTTGATCTGAAAAACATTCCCAAAATTGAATTGATGACGTACAGTGCCAAAAAAGGGCGAGTCGTGATGACGCCTCCCTATAAACCCTGGATGGAAGAAAAATTGGCCTTAGCGCTATTCCACCATCCCGTGTTAGCCGCATTTTGGGAACAGGCACTTTCATCGGAGGCGAGAGAATGTCTCCAGTCGATTATTCCCTCAACATGGGTCCTGGATCCCCGCCCACTTCCCCCTATGGCCATCATTCCAGGGGTTCGCCACCGAAATCATGCCGTGTCAAATTGGGATTGGTTAGGCGAGGCTACACAAAAAGAACGACAGTATGTGTTGAAAGTGTCAGGTTTTTCCGAATTAGCCTGGGGCAGTCGTGGGGTGTCCATTGGCCATGATCTGTCGCAGCAAGAATGGCGGAAAACCCTTTCTCATGCACTTGAATCCTTTGATGAGGCACCGTCAATTCTTCAGTCATTTCACAAAGGACGTGTGGTTATGGTTGAATATTATGATCAGAAGTCTGGTAAAAAAACTCGCATGGAAGGACGGATGCGGTTATCACCCTATTATTTCGTGGTGGAGGGCCAGGCCCAATTGGGCGGGGTATTGGCGACAATCTGCCCTAAAGACAAAAAGATTATTCATGGAATGCGTGATGCGGTCATGGTTCCTTGTGGAGTCAAGAAAGAGCCGTAAAGGGTCAAATAGGTGAAACAGACGCCAATGAACTGAGACTGTTACAATATGACAGCACAATGTCCGAAGAACTGAAAGACGATGAAACTCTACCACACAGAATGGTGCCCAGAATGCCAAGCCGTCAGGCAACTATTGGCAGAGCGTGGAGTGTCTTATGAGGATGAGATTGTGCCTGACGTCCGTCCGTTCCGAAAATCGGTCTATGAGGTCTCCGGGCAATATTATGTTCCAGTGCTGGTTGATGGAGAAACCGTCTTAACTGAAACCGAAGAGATTATGAAATACTTAACCACATACACTCCGAATGGGCATGAACCTGGAGCACACTCCAACCCACCCCTCAGTTCTCAGGATGAAAGGAAGGACTAAGTTATGGAGGATTGGAAAAAAGTTCTGGCTCAAAGCATTACCAAGCCCAAAGATTTGGCTAAACAATTGGGGGTTGATGAAAAAGAAGTGGCAGATGTAGTGGGCCCTTACCCCATGCGGATTACCCCAACCGTCCTTTCAACCATCAAAGAAAAAGGCGATGCCATTTGGAAACAAGTCGTTCCAGAGGCCGTTGAATTAGATGATATCGAGGCCCCTGATGATCCGCTAGAAGAAGATACGGATAGTCCCGTCCCACATCTCGTTCACCGCTACCCCGACCGGGTGCTACTCATGGTGACGAACCAGTGCCCAATCTATTGCCGGTTTTGTACCCGCAAGCGGTTGGTGGGCAAGCCGGGATTTCTGAAAAAAGGTGAGCTGGATCAAGCGGTGGCCTATCTCAAAGAACATACCGAAGTGCGGGACGTGATCCTGTCTGGCGGTGATCCCTTGTTGTTGCCCGATCATTTAATCGAGCGGATTCTCAAAGCCCTGCGATCAATTCCTCATTTGGAACTCATCCGATTTGGGACTCGAGTGCCAGGAACGCTCCCTCAACGCATCACGCCGGAATTGTGTGAGATTGTCAAACGCTATCATCCTATTTATATGAATTTGCATTTCAATCACCCGGATGAATTGACCCCTGAAGTCAAATCGGCTTGTGGGCAGTTAGCCAATGCAGGCGTTCCATTGGGAGCACAAACGGTCTTATTAAAAGGGGTGAACGATGATCCTGAAATCATGAAACGCCTCATGCATCAATTACTGTTGGCCCGAATCAAACCTTATTACTTGTACATGGCGGATCTCACCAAGGGTACTAATCATTTTCGAACTACGGTAGAAACGGGCCTCCGAATTATCCAATCCCTACAGGGCCATACCAGCGGCATGGCCGTTCCGCATTTTGTGATTGATGCACCTGGCGGTGGCGGAAAAATCCCCTTACTACCCAATGAGTATCTCCTGAATTTGGATGAAGAGGGGGCGGTACTCAAGAATTACGAAAACAAGACCTATCATTACCCGCAACCCTCAACAGCGGATAGTCGGGAACTGCCCATGGTGAACTCGACCGATTCGCGGGATATGTGCAGCGCGGGGGCCATGGATGATCATTAGGGCACCTCTACAAACTGTCCTTTTCCCCGATGGCGACGTCAGCCTCGTGCGCACATCCTCATGTATTGACCCATACACTGCAGTGTTCCGCGCGCCGCCTCCTTGCCCTCAGAAAAAAACCTCAGTTTGTAAAGGTGCCCATTAATGTCCGCTTCTCGTAAATCTGGCATCCTTCCCTTCCAGCAATTACGTACCTTAGTCCGCCAAGGTGCGATTCGTGCCGATAGGCCGATAACCCCGGAACAGATTCAACCCGCCAGCTTAGATTTGCGGTTGGGTACAAAAGTCTATCGATTGCTCAGTAGCTTTCTTCCCGAACCTTCTGATCAACAATCCCAATTCACCATTGATGACCTCTATCGATCAGATTTGGTGATGTATGACATGGATTTAACCGAGGGCGCAATTCTGGAGAAAGGCCACGTCTATTTGGTCCCATTGATGGAACGACTCAAACTCCCCAAAGATATTCGAGGACGGACCAATCCTAAAAGTTCGACGGGCCGGCTGGATGTTTTTACCCGCGTGGTGACGGATCTTCATGTTGGCTTTGATGAAATTCGTTCGGGATATGAGGGCCCATTATTTTTGGAGATTGTCCCTCGATCCTTTACCATTCGAGTCCACGCGGGGCTGGCCTTAAATCAATTACGGCTTATGTCAGGGAAACCACTGGTTTCAGACTCTGCCTTACGGACAGTTCATCGCAAAACGCCGTTGCTGTGTCACAACGGAGAGGATGGAAAATCTGACCGGCCATTGCCGCTGAAAGATTTGAGGGTTGATAATGGGTTATTTCTTCGCGTGGATTTACGAGGTCAAACTGACGAAGGTCAATCCATTGTTGGCTACCGGGCCAAAAAAAATAGCCATATCATTGACCTGAGTAAGACCGGCCACTATTCGGCCGCTGATTATTGGGAACCCCTTTATCGAAATAGCACCGCGACGATGCTGTTGGAGCCAGAGGAATTTTATATCTTGGCCTCAAAAGAACGGATTCAGGTACCTCCAGGGTATTCGTCTGAGATGGTCGCGTATGAAGCAGCCTGTGGAGAATTGCGTACGCATTATGCAGGATTTTTTGATCCGGGCTTCGGCTATGCCAATCCGACACGGAAAGGCACACAAGTGGTGTTAGAGGTTCGGCCGCACGATGTACCTTTTCGTATTCAAGACGGGCAAACATTTTTTAAGGTCATGTATGAGCATATGCAAACCATACCCACGCAGCTTTATGGTGCATCAATGGGGTCATCTTATTCTCAGCAAGGGCTGACATTGAGCAAACATTTTAAGTGGTAACGATGAGTTCAGAATCCGAAAAGCCTTCTTCTGACGATCCCGTGATTCCGCCAGCGCCGCCGCCGGTACGCGAAGAGGATGTGGAAGAACAAGAAAACCGTCAATTCATGGTAGCCATGAAGATGGTGGGGTCGGCCATGGTCTTCATCGGGTTTTTGCAGGTCTTTCTTTCCGTGAATACGGGCGCGGAAATCAGCATCTTTCCCATGATCATTTATTTTTCGGGGATGGCACTGTGGGCCTATTCCTCGGTAGATACGCCTGCGATTAAGTATACCGTCATTGCGCTATCACTGCTCTGCGGGATGGCGTTTATGCATTTCGGAGAAGTGTTGTTTTGGCACAAATATATGATCTACTGGGGTACCGTCGGTATGGTGGTCTTTTTCATGTTCCAAACCCCAAAGAAACCAGCCAATTCCTAGCCTCAAGAAATGGTCAAGAGGTATCAGCCCTCTCTAGTCTTTTCTGAATGAGAGCGTTGAATATTACAACGCACCAGAGGCAAATTTGCCCATGATGACGTCGAGCACCAAGCGCCTCAGGGCTGTTCAAAAAAGCCCTCCAGCAAGGCCACAGCCATTTTTGTGCGTGGAGCGTACTGGCAGTACGTGAGCACAGAAAAATGGCGAGAACGCAGCTGGTGGCTTTTTTCAACAGGCCTTGAATGAGGATCGCGGTCATTATTCCTGTCTTCAATGAACAGGAAGTGGTGTCTTCTCTCATCAATGCACTCGTTCCGTTGAGTTTTCAGGAAATCATTATCGTCGATGGTGATAGTGTGGATGGAACGATGCAAGCGGCCAAGACCTGCTTGAATCAGTTGGGGAATCCTAATTTTAGAATCATCTTGGGGCCAAGGGGGCGGGCCAGGCAAATGAATGTAGGCGCCGCACAGGCTACAGCCGACATTCTTCTCTTTCTACATGCTGATACGCAATTGCCGCACAATGCAAAAGGTTTGATTGCGGAAGCTCTGTCAAATTCTAGGATAGTAGGCGGTAGATTTGATGTCCGGTTTCCTCAAGATACCGGTTACGCATGGGTGGTGAGTCGAATGATGAATCTTCGCTCCCGCTTATCAGGTATGTGTACAGGGGACCAAGCCATGTTCGTGCGCCGTTCAATATTCGAATCCATGGGAGGCTTTGCGGAGATTCCCTTGATGGAAGACCTCGAATTCAGCCGACGGCTGAAACGGCGAGGCAAGGTCGTGGCTATACAGGAAAAGGTCATTACCTCGTTTCGACGGTGGGAACAACAAGGTCCGCTTCGAACCATTTTACAAATGTGGACCCTACGCTTTCTCTACTGGATCGGATGGGATCCTCATCGTCTTCAACAGTTTTATCATCATGTCCGGTAAGTCGGCACGAACTCGAAAGTCTGTCTCCTCGCCGCGGAGAAAGAATAGACGATATCCATCTCGGCTGCCTGCTTCAACCGCTCTCATTATATTTGCCAAAGCTCCCGTGGCAGGGGATGTCAAGACGCGGCTCTGCCCGCCCCTCACGCCAGATGAAGCGGCTAGTCTTCATGGAAGTCTTGTGTTGGATGTACTTGAACGATGTCAACTACTTGAGGGATGCGATCAAATATTGGCTAGGACTCCAACTTCAATGCATCCCTTCTTCAGTGCGATGAAGGCCCGGTTTAAGATTCCAATCTGGGAGCAAAGAGGAGATGATTTAGGGGCGCGAATGGCACAAGCCTTTCAGGCAGCCTTGGGAAATCCGTATCGGTCGGGTATCATTATTGGCACTGATATCCCCGGTATCACCGTCTCAATGCTGTCGACAGCATTCAAGAGCCTCGAAGAACATGACGTCGTTATGGGTCCCACGGAAGATGGCGGATACTACATGATAGGACTTAAGAAGGACGTTCCAGAACTGTTTGAAAATATTGCATGGTCCACAGACACCGTCTTTTCTGTGACGCAAGAAAAGGTTCACGCATTGGGGCTATCTCTAAAAGTTCTGCCGAAGCTGCGCGACTTGGATACGGAAGAAGATCTCCATGTTTTTATTCAAGACTCAAAACATCCAAAGAACCAGACTTTCTCTGACCGGACTAAGAAGGTGTTACAAGAATTAGAAAAACGCGTTGCCACCCGTCAGTAAATATTCCGGCTTTACACGTAATCTGGCCTCTTCTCCCTTTTAGGGCTTGGCCTCGAAGAGAGGACAAGGTTTGGGTGAGGGTAAAAAAGTCCGCCACTATAATAGATAGTGTCTGTGAACCAAAAGGATAAAAAATATGCCTGAACGCGTAGCCTTAGTTACTGGTGGAGCCCGAGGCATTGGCCGTGGAGTCGCTCTGGATCTCGCTAAGGAAGGCTGGAGGATTGCTATCTGTTACCGCACGAGCCAGCGAGAAGCTCAAGAGGTCACGAAAAATATTGAAGAGCAAGGTGGAAAAGCTCTGGCCCTTCAATCTGATGTGTCAAAGCCAGAGGAAGCCACCGCTCTTGTGCAAGAGGTTGAAAAGACCTATGGCCGGATTGATGCTCTTATTAATGGAGCTGGACCGTATCACCGTGTTCCGCTTTTGGAGGAAACTCCAGAAGGCTGGGCAGAAATGTTAACGAATAATCTCGATCCAATTTTTTATCTAGCTAAGGCTGTAGCCCCAGGAATGCAAGTTAGAAAATACGGACGAATCATTTCGTTTGGCATGGCCAATGCGGACAAGATGGAAGCCCAACCCCATGTCACAGCACATTATATCGCCAAAGCCGGCGTCCTCATTCTCACGAGGACACTGGCCAAGCTATTGGCACCGCATGGTATTACCGTCAATGCTATTTCCCCAGGATTTGTAGATTCGGACAGCGCTCCGCCAGAAGAATTAGCCGGAATGACCAAGAAAATTCCTGCCGGCTACATCGGCGGAGTCCAAGATGCCGTGCAAGCTGTGCGGTATTTCCTTTCTGAGGATGCTCGCTACGTGACAGGAGCCAATCTGCACCTCAGCGGCGGCTGGGGAATCTAAGGCGATCAACAGTGCAAGAATGTCAGTCATTCACGAAATCTTTTATCGGGAATCTATCTTGTGTATTTGTCTCCAAAATCGGTAGTAGACAATGTACATCGAATGTGGTTGTCCAGATAAACCTTCCGCAAGTTTTGGCTTACCCGTCTTATGATGGGGGAAGACGTTACTTGCAAAAAATACCGATAAAAATTATCATGTTTCTATGGATACCGTTGAAGAAATAAAGAGAGCTATTCAGACACTCACAGATGAACAGCGAAGAGAACTGGAAACTTGGTGGCATCCCGCCTATGATGATTGGGATCTTCAGATGGATTTAGACGCAAAAGCCAGAAAGTTTGACGCTTTGTCAGACCAAGCATTGAAGGATTTTCGTACTGGCAATTGTGACGAATTTCCATGAAGAGTGTTCGGTCACCCGATTTTCGAAAGCTCTTCGAAAACCTGCCTAAAGATATTCAAACTCTCGCTACAGAAAAATATACACTTTGGAAGTCGGATCCCCGTCACCTTTCCCCTCATTTAAACCTGTTGGTAAGTATTGGTCAGTGAGAATCACTTGAGAGTACAGAGCCTTATGTGTACTTTCGGGAGAAACCTGTATTTGGTTTTGGATTGGTACCCACAGTGATTACAACAAGATTGTATAGGGTATTCCCAGAAATCAGAGCTTTCCAAGTTCAAGAAAATTCCCGCCGGCTACATCGGTGGCGTTTATGATGCCGTCCAAGCTGTGCGGTATTTCCTTTCTGAGGATGCTCGTTATGTGACGGGAGCCAACCTACACCTCAGCGGCGGGGAATCTAAGGCGATACAACGGTGCAAGAATGTCAGTCATTCCCGAAATCTTTTATCGGGAATCCATCTTTATTTGGTTTTTTAAACTGTTCTTAGGTAAAGCATGTTCAAGGTATGCACTCAAATGTGGAATTCACAAGATTCAAGGAAATTCGCGTTCTCAAAGTGGTCAGAAGACGATTCATCTATGGGATTCATGTAAGGTGACGTACATAGTCCATAGATTTATGAAGAACCCGAATAACAAGAATACCGTTAGTAGAGGGAGTATAAAATATAACGTGGGCGGCGATGTTGTAAGCATGAAGATTTGTGCTGACTCGACTGTAGTCTCGCCCGAGTTGGTGATGATTTGCCAGTGATTCAAAAGCCCTGTTGATCTCCGAAAGGTATGTTTCTGCGCGAGCAACGCCCCATTGTTCGAGGCTGTATCTGTAAATGTCTTCCAAGTCGTGTAGCGCTCTCGGCCGTAACTGAATCGACCTATTCGACATAATACTTTTTTCTCATGTCTCCCAAGAATTCCTCCAAGGCAAATCTGACAGGTTCCCCGCTTTGTTCGCCTTCTTCGATTAGGCGGCGGAGGGCTTTCAGTTTTGTATCGTCTTCTTCCAGTCGTCGGATGCCAGCCCGTATCAACTCTGATTGGGTTTTGTAGCTACCTTCTTGAAGTTGCCCTGCGATAAACTGTGCATCCTGGTCACTGGGTTCAAAGGTAATAGTATGTTGTTTCATGACCTCTCCTATTTATAAGAATATATCTTATATTACTGTATCGCACATTCACAAGACAGGCAACTTTTTTACCTCTTAGTTTCTCAGTTCGGTTTCAAGTTATATATTGTGACGCCGGGTTTCGGTAAAAGTAGCCAAAACTCATAGACGCCCTGTTCAGTGAAGTTTAAGTAGGGCGGACGCAAGCCAACAGAGGGCGGATTAACTCACTTGGCTCAGAAAAGATCCATCGAATTCAAAGAGTGTCCGCCCCGAGGGTCAAACAGCAGGCGTTGTCGAAGGAGAAATAGAACGTTGTATGACAAGACCTGAAACCAAATGTTTTTATCTGGTCAGCAAGATTTTCAGGAATTTTGAGCCTTCTCATTCGCATAATATTAGTATATACTTTTAGTATTACTATGTTAAGGAGAGCAAGCTGATGAGTAAAGTATTGTCACTGAAATTAGATGAGACAGAGTTTCAGCAAACTGAAAAGATTCGGAAACGTCTTAAACTCCCTCGCAATACCTATATTCGTAAAGCACTGGACCACTTTAACGCCTTATATACAAGGAAAGGTTTAGCACAAGACTATCAGAAAGCCTCCAAACGATTAGCCGTTGGACATCTTGCCTATTTACAAGAAACAGAATTATTGGATGATCTGCCTGAAAAGATATGACGCCTCGCTACGGCCATGTCTATTTGGCTGATCTCAATCCTCGGTTTGGAACCGAACCGGGAAAAATTCGTCCGGTGGTCGTCGTTCAAACTGATGCCTTGAATCCGTATCACCTCTCTACGCTCATTTGTCCGCTAACGACACAAATTGATGAAGAAGAGACTCCCCTCCGAGTAGCGGTGCCGAAAGGCGTCTCAGGCTTAAACGCGGCCTCAGACATTCTTATCGATCAAATCAAAGCAATTGATAATCAACGATTTCGGCGTAAGCTAGGTATGCTACCTGAGGCGTACCTCAACGAACTACGTCATAAACTACTGCTGGTTTTGGATTTTGTAGAAGAAGCGCACTCGCACAGTGAACCGTAAAATCAGGACACTTTACCGCTAAGAGAATTCAACCCCGTTGATTATTTAATTCCGCCATCTCTATTCATCTTCGTCATTCCTGCGAAGGCAGGAATCCAGGTTCGACCATTCTCTTTAGAACTCTCTGCAAAAGTTACGGAATAAGGTAGAATAGTCCTCACGCAAACCACGATGCAAGCAAGGTCAGGTCTTGGAATGCAACTCCTATGGATACTGAAGTTGAGAGATCTGATTCTTGAAACGGAATGTTGATGACTTCAGAGCCCGACCAATTCTCTCAATGCCGAATGAGAGCTCATTCGGTTGAGTATGATTTCCAGGCAATCGAAATTTCCATTCCTTTCTCGCGTTATCTCGACTTCTTTCCGGTCCATTCTAATCTGAAGATGTCAGCAAAATGTGTTGTGACTTGTTCTCGCACCTGTCCTGAATCTACTTGTTGACCAAGAATTTTCTGTATTGACGTCATAGTACAATGTTCAATGCCACATGGGGTTAAAAGCGAAAATGGCTGGAGATCAACGTTCACATTGAGGGCAAAGCCGTGCATGGTGATGCCTTTTGTGATGCGTACGCCGATGGAGGCGATTTTTTCTATATGATCTTCTCTGTCCTTTACCCATACACCTCGAAACTTCTCATGCCGGCATCCCTCAATTCCCCAATCCTGTAACGTTCGGATTAATACTTCTTCTAGTTTCTGAACATAGATTTTGGGGCCAGAACAAAAGTTGTGCAATTGGAGAATGGGGTAGCCAATAACCTGACCAGGAGCATGGAACGTCACCGAGCCGCCTCGGTTTGTCCGATGTAATCCGATTCCCTGTCTTTGCAGTTCTGTCCAATGTGGTTTCCAATGTTCGGGTTTGGTGGTTTTTCCAAGAGTGAGGATTGGTTCATGCTCTGTGAGAATTAATGTATCGAGGATGGACCCGTTGTACCGCTTTTCAACCAATGACTGTTGAAGTTGAAGACCCTCGGCAAAAGGCAGAGAAGGGATGGAAAGTATCGTGCCCTGTTGAGGCAGATTTTCTCGCATCATAGATCGAAAGAAAATAGCGAGTTAGTTGGAAGAAGACGAGGTCTCTGCTGTGATTTTTAAGGCCTCCAAAATCTGTGCAGGAATGCGTTTGACCTTACCCATAGAATCTACGGAAACCAGGGTCGCAGAACCTTCTACGACTAAGCGTTGGCTGGTGCGCTCTCGAATCGTATGAGAAAAGGTGATGGAGATACGGCGATCAGCCAAAACGGTCGTATCCACAATCAATGTTTCACCGTGGACGGCAGCGGAACGGTAGGTCAGTTCCGCTTTGGTCACGCGGAACTCTGTTCCCTGCTGCATAAGCTCGGTGACGGACAACCCATGTTCTTCGAGAAAGTGCGTTCGCGCCCGTTCAAAGTACTTGAGGTAATTGGCATAGTAGACGACACCTCCACAATCAGTGTCTTCATAATAAATTCGTACCTCCATGTAAGGGTATCGACGACTTTAGATTTTTAATGTGGGAAAGGCTGGAAGGTCTGCCATAACAGTTCCCGTCATCTTCATGGTCAGCTCGAAGAATTGGTGGAATCGTTCAGGCTTAAGCGATTCAAACCCAAAACCCAATACTGCATGATCGGCCGCATCAAACAAGGACTTCATTTTTGGCCATTCGTTCACAAAACGTTGGCCCAAAGGATCATCCAGTCCGGCCAAAGCTTGAAATTGAGCCAGGGGTGGCAGACGATATTTCCCATCAATGTCGTTGAGGTAACAGGTGCGACAAGTTTCTTGCAGGTCTTTGGGAAGTTTCTCGAGGTTGATATCCCAACTTTTTAATTGATGGTGTTCAAACAATTGATATTGTGCCGCAGCTTCAAGCGCGCGTCGAAGTACTCGGGTAGCGACTTCTATCTCACGGCTTCTCTCGCTCCGGCGTTTTGCCCATGCCAAGAGATCGCGCATGAGAGAAGGTTTGATTTCCTTGGCATCCAGGACGATAGATTCGAGAAATCGCATATTCTCTTTGAGAGACTTGATCATGCGGTCCATACCAGGCGGCCCGCCCCATACGGAAGCCAGTTCCAAAGCCTTGATCCCGTTTTTCAGTTTTTCCCAGGCCTGACGATAGAGAAATTGCTCCCAAAAACCATAACCTTTGGCGATATCTGCCAGGGCGCGATAGAACGGTTTTGAGCCTCCACTTACACGATGCTCCAATGTCTGAAAGGTTCGTGCAGCAGCTTCATGCCATCCGTGATTGAACAACTCGCAGGCTTCTTGGCGAATTCTGAGTGCCTCGGCATCCCATGGGTTTTCTGAGCCGGATGAATCAGAAGAGGGAGCGGATCCGTCTTCTTGATTTGGCGATGTGGTATCCAAGAAGATCTGAGTAGAGAAGGGAAACCCTCCCAAGGTCATGGCGGAAGCCATAGCGACAGAAGCGCCCGTTAAATCAATGGTCAGATCCCCTGCTGAAATCTCCCATGTGTTTAACAGAGGAGGCAAACCCTCTGTTACGGCTTTGTGGCATGCGGCAAAACTCTTATCATCAGGTGTCAAAATCCAATCCCAGCGTTTCGGCATGCGAGAAAGGGCTGGATGCACATCAGTTTCAACTACGTGCTTGGATGAGTCGTGCAGAAAAAAGCACACCATCTCAGGGCTGAGCCGCTGTAGAATGGTGACGGCGGGTGCCGGATCGGTTTGAACGGCCAAGAGGAGTGCTTTTGTTGGTAGAGAGGCACTCACAATGCATCTGACTATATCATTGGTTGAAGAAGGCAGCAAGGAATGTGACTCTGAATCTACTGTTCCCTTCGTTCCGTGCCCTGTGCATGTGAAATTTGCCTGCTATCCTGCTACACTCCCAGCATTATGGAAATTGAGGACGTGATTGAAGCATTTGAAACAAGTGCCGATGTGAAAAATGCGTTTATTCGTACACATGCTGAACGCGTTGTCGAAGTTGGACAATTGCTGATTCGGGCCTTCCGCGATGGTAAAAAAGCCATGCTGTTTGGGAATGGAGGCAGTGCGACGGACGCTTCCCATATTGCAGCAGAGTTTGTGGGCCGGTATCGTCGAGATCGTGAACCGTTGCCTGCCCTGGCTTTGTGTACCGACACGGCGGTCTTAACCTGTGTCGCTAACGATTACGATTTTTCTGATATTTTCTCCCGCCAAATCCAGGCCCATGCTCGAAAAGGTGATGTGGCGATAGCAATCAGCACCAGCGGGAACTCCTTGAATGTCATCCGAGGGGCGGAAACTGCTCATGAACGTGGAATGACGGTCGTGGGATGGACAGGCGCGGGCGGGGGAAAACTGGCTGATGTGGTGGACTATTGCTTTACGGTGCCTTCTTCCGTCACGGCACGCATTCAGGAATGTCATATCACCCTCGGCCATGTGTTGTGCGAATTCATTGAAGAGCGACTCTTTGGCGACCAAGACTAAATCATCATCCTCTCCCATCGGGCCCAAGCTAAATTTGGCTCGGCTGCGTACGTATCCCCTCCAGACTCGACATTCCAAAGTGAATATGAAAGATGGTGCCACTCCATGGCGTCGTGGGGGTGCATTTCAGAAATTTCTTCAAACTCTTCCCAATATTTTAGCAGGACAAACGTTCAACGCCGTGGTGTCCGCAATAGTCACGGCCCGGCAGCGAGGGAAACCTGTGATCTTGGGAATGGGAGCGCACGCCACAAAAGTTGGGCTGAATCCTATTCTTGTTGACTTAATGCGTAAAGAAGTGATCACCGCAGTGGCAGTGAACGGAGCGGTCATCATTCATGATTTTGAATTAGCCTATCAAGGACACACATCAGAAGAAGTCGAAACGGAAATTGACACCGGACGATTTGGCATGGCGGAGGATACCGGACGTATTCTAAACGAAGCCATTGTCAATGGGTGGCAAAAGGGGTTGGGCTTAGGAGAATCGGTGGGGCGTTACATGATATCGCATCCCAGGCAATTTCCCCATCGGCGTTCAAGTGTGCTCGCGACCGGTGCACGATTGAGCATTCCAGTCACCGTTCATGTGGCTATTGGAACGGATATTATTCATATGCATCCCAATGCCAATGGCGAAGCGATTGGTGGTGGGTCATTGGCAGATTTTCGTAAGTTGGCGGCATTGGTCTCAAAGATGGAAAATGGCGTCTATATTAACCTAGGTTCCGCAGTTCTTCTCCCTGAAGTTTTTTTGAAAACGGTAACCTTGGGGAGGAATTTAGGGCGTGCGCTCAACCGCATTACCACCGTCAATATGGATTTTCTTCCGCATTATCGCCCTATGACTAATGTCGTCAAACGGCCAACTCAAAAAGGCGGAAAAGGGTTTAATTTGGTCGGACATCATGAAATAATGGTTCCCCTGTTGGCTGCGGCAGTATTAGAAGGACTGAAACACTGAAAATATCCTAACCATTCAGATGTCTTTATCGATTTGTCATGAGCCGCATGTGGCTTTTTAGAGGATGCTTATGAAAAAGAAAATCCTGATTGTCGATGATCATCCCGACATTGTGCTGATGCTTGCTGATCGCCTGGAGGCCCTGAATTACGAAACAATCAAGGCTGGAAACGGGAAGGAAGCCTTAGACAAACTTGATCAGCATTCCCCTCATCTTATGATGTTGGACTTGGAAATGCCTAAAATGACCGGGATGGAAGTGTTACATGAGTTGAAGAAAATGAGTGCAAAAAAAAATGACAAGGAGGAGTCAAAGATATTTGGCGGAGAGGCGTTGTCTCTGCCCGTAGTGGTCATGACCGCCCACGGGACGATATCTAAAGCGGTCGAAGCCATGCAAGCTGGTGCCTATGATTTTCTGACCAAACCAATTGAATTAGATCATTTGTCCCTGGTCCTGAAGAAAGTGCTGGCCCGGGAAGCCCTGAGCCGACAGGTGGCGTCGCTAAGGACAGAAGTAGAAAGTCGGTATAGCCGAATTGTGGGTGAGAGTCCACAAGTCAGATCCACGGTGGAATTGGCTAAACGTGCTTCTGAGACTGATGCCACAGTGTTGCTTCTGGGAGAAAGTGGAACGGGGAAAGAACTCTTTGCCAGGTCAATTCACCAATGGAGTGACCGAAGAGAAATGCCGTTTAGCATCGTCAATTGTGTGGCCCTTACCGAAACCCTGCTTGAGAATGAATTGTTCGGTCATGAAAAAGGAGCTTTCACAGGCGCGGACAGCATGCAAAAAGGCAAGATGGAAGCGGCTGATGGAGGCACCGTCTTTTTGGATGAAATTGGAGATATGCCGCTGGGTCTCCAAGCGAAACTATTGCGCGTATTGCAAGATCATGAATTCCCCAGGGTGGGAGGCACCCGCTTAGTGCGGGTCAATATTCGTGTTATAGCGGCCACGAATAAAGACTTAAAGCAAGCTGTCAAATCCGGAACATTCCGGGAAGATCTCTTTTTCCGGCTGAATGTAGTGAGTCTATCTTTGCCGCCGCTGAGAGATCGCCCTGAAGATATCATTCCTCTAGCCGAATATTTCCTGGACCGCCATGTCCGAGAAATGAAACGCCAAAAACGGAAATTTTCTAAAGCGGCCATTGATGCCATGCGTTGTAGTCTATGGCAGGGGAACATTCGAGAACTTGATAATGCGATTGCGCGAGCCGTTGTTCTGGGGGTGGAAGAAGAAATCTCTCCTGAACTACTCGGACTTGGAAGTGGCCAAAGGGATGAGATGGAAAATCTTGACAATCTGCCCTATCATGAAGCACTCGATCTTTTTAGCAAACATATCTTGGAACGAGCCATGCGGCGAAGCAACTGGAGTCAGACCAAAGCGGCCGAGTTGCTAGGGTTGCAGCGAACCTATCTTTCTCGCATTGTCAAACAAAAAAACATCCAACAAAGCACCGACGTAACGTGAATGATGAGCCGGATTTCAAGGGAGACTAATCTTGGGATGGCTATTGTGATGAATCAATCTAAAGCCTTTTAGTTCGTGAGTTTTTCTCTAAAGTATTAGATCATTTCCTTAGCCCATAAATCCTCGTACTAAAATTTAAGAGTTATCCAACCCAGTACTCGGCTTTTGACTGTCTCGCCCAAGGGGTGTTCCTTGTGCCGATCATTTAGTGCGTTAAAGACAGAGACGACGGCCTCGGCATGTCTCCGATGTCCATCTGGGGCTCGTTCTTCCCAAAAACGATAGGCACAGCGTACGTTCAGTAGGGTGTAACTTCCAACACGAGAGTTTGGTTCAGGCTCACCCGTGAGGGGTGAGAACGATCGAAAGGCGGAAGAAATTGGAAACGTCGTGGGACCTACATAGTGCAGCAATGCTTCTCCATTCAGGCCATTCTCCATATCAATTCGCATCCCTCCGCTCACCTTGGATTGGGCTCCAGTACGTCGACTTAGATCTTTAAATCTTTGATCGAAATCCTGGTAGGAATAATTGGCAAAACCACTCAACCAAGGGGTGAATAGAATCTCAATCCCAGCCTCTCCGCCATAAATGTCTCCCTGGCCCCCATTACTCGGGGCAGTGGAGTTACCAGCAGATATGGTATTAAACTGGATCAGGTCTTTAAGATGATTGTAAAACAGATCCACGCGGAGCCGTAGGCGGTGTTTCAGGAACCAGCCCTGATACCCCAGCTCATAGGAAACGATTTTTTCTGGGTCTAAGTTTTTTGACCCCCTGGTCTGAGTCACAGTGGGGCCAAAAGGGGGGGACAGATTCACCTGCGTCATGACGGCCAAATTATGTTCAAAGGCTGTGGGCGGCCGATAGCCCACAGAAACCGC
Source organism: Nitrospirales bacterium (assembly GCA_965223295.1). Lineage (GTDB taxonomy): Bacteria > Nitrospirota > Nitrospiria > Nitrospirales > UBA8639 > Nitrospira_E. Next base: position 1,039,187 of record CBDCWC010000003.1, read on the forward strand.
GGTGCGAAAGGTGTGGTTTGGGATCGGCTCATACACCAGGGACACTCTGGGGCTGTAGGTGGGATTGATAAAGGTGTCCATATCAAATCGGAATCCTGCTATAGCAGTGAGGGTTTCAATGCCCGTCCATTCACCTTGCACGTACAATCCAAGACGATCTTCGTGAGTCGTTTTGGAAAGGAAATTGGATGATGTGCGATTGTGTCGGTAGTTCCCACCGTAGATCAGTCGAGAGGCGCTTCCGAATTCGAGCAAGTGCTGACCTAGCACATCGTAGGAGTCGTGCAGAAAATTATTGGTCGTCTTACCATCTGTATCAGAAGGCTGTAAGATACTGGCTAGGGTCAGATGCGGAATTGTTTGGGTGTTCGTGTCTGTTCTGTTCCAATAGGTACGGAGAAGTAGGTGTGGGTCTGCATACTCCAATAGTGCATACGGCTGGAAGAGATCTCCAGCGCTTCTCCCAGTGCTGTTAAGCGGTGCGTTGGAATCGTCTGCGTCCACGACTCCGCCGGCCAACCGTAGCTTGGCTTGAGCCGGCAAACGGTATTCGGTCTGAACATTGACCTTATAGGCTTGCAACGCCGTCTTGTCTCGATCGTCCCAGTCGTTGGTCTGATCGTAGCTAGTCGATAACCGATAACTGAAGTTGCCGCGCCGGCCTCCATAGATGGCAGAGCTACTGATAGTGTCAAGTTCTCCACCGGCAACCTGGATGGTGCTGCCCTTCATTTCATCCGGAGACTTTGTAATTATGTTGATGACTCCATCAAAGGCATTGAACCCGTGAGTGGCTCCGGCTGGGCTTTTGAGCACTTCGATTCGCTTGATCTCGAGTAAGGTCACGGGAATTAATTTCCAGGACACGTTGCCTTGTGCATCGACGCCGATCGAGCGGCCATCGACTTGCACCAGGAGCTTGTTGGCTCCTATCTGATTATTGCCCCGTATGCTGACATTGAAGTCGGCTCCAGTGGTTTGCATCACCTCCATCCCCGGGATACTGCGAAGAAGCGTCGGAACGTCAATCGCGCCTGAGTGGCGAATGTCTTCTTCTGTGATGACATAAACATTGGATGGGGCTTGGGAAATAGGTTGTTCGTGAAGCGCGGCGATGCTGACCGTTTCTTCTTTGAGGAAATCTAAATCTTCTTGGATAAACGCCATATCCACGGCTGCCGGAATCTTTTGGCCTCGGGTTTCTTGAGCCCCATGTAGGATGGGAGCGAAGTAAAGACAGAATATGCTGGCTATAAGACTCAGGCAGAAGAATTGAGCAAAATGATGATTCATTTAGATAAGAAGTTTTTGCGAGTTTTCACCTACCTCCCCAACATCTAGCCTTTTGCCTAATGCGTCCGAAGGTAGCGAACGTTGCTTATAAGGGACGGGATAATTCCATTCTTGGAATCCACACCCTTCTGTTCGAAGTACAGGACAGGCTAACGCTGGTCAACTGGGCTATCTACGGATTTAGACAACCTGCTGGGTAAGGTTCGTGACTGCCGGGAAGTGTGGTAAAGAGAGAGGGTGGAAGGAAAGGGCTGGGATAGCTGTCTTTAGAAAATTAATCTAGACTCATGATTACGTATAAATTTTCCCCATTGCCTTCTAGCCTCGCTTCTTTTCAGACTGCTCGGTAAGACGGTCTTTTCACGTAGACCTCAGTGTCAATTTTTAACGGTACTCGGTTCCGGCTCCTCAATTTCGTCTTTGTTCCGTCAATTGCACCCCCTTCATCATGTTTACTTTGGACGACTATGAGAACAGAAAAATTTTCTTTCAACAGTTTCTGCAACGCCCCTGCTCCTTTGACTTGGCTCTGTTGTGTTGAATACCGAGATTGGCCGCATTGTAGAACTTTCTTTTTGCTCCTTCAATCGTTTTCTGGCTTTTTTTGTGAGCGAAGGATAGGATTCGATTCCAGCTCTGGCGGCGTGTCCGTTGTTTGCTTCGATGGCTTGGTAATTGCCAATGTAAATTCTTTTCCCTGAAAATTGAAAAGATACACTGAGACGGTAATCGGTATTTCCTGTCCCTGTTTGGTGCGGTGCGTGGTGTAGTAGGACAAGGTTTTTCCTTCCCGCAATTCTTTGAGATGTTCTTGGTAGCGTTGATGATCATGATATGGAGCGATATCTGGAATATGCAGATTTCCGAGCTCTTCTTTCGTATAGCCAAGTGATTGGAGGGCCGCTTGGTTGGCAAAGCGCAATCGTTTGTTGGTGTCGGCCACGAGGATCGCTTCAGGTATGTGGTCGAATGCAAATTGCATGAGCTGCACGTTTTGGGTTAATCGCTGATATTCCTCTAGAGTGAACGGATTATCGCGGTGGGTCTTTTTCCCTCCCCTGGCCGGACTGAGTTGGAGAATGGAGGGGAAAGGTCCTGCTACCGGCTTAGAAGGCAGTCTCTGTTCTGAAAATCCAGCTTGAGCGTCTTTGGCTGATTCCCTCGGGCGGATGACTGATCGATACAGGACTTCTTTCACTTCTTCTCGACTATAGGGCTTGGTCAAATACGCAAAGGCTTTATTGAGCTTGTCGGAGGGTGTTGTTTTCCGTAGCGACGTAAATGCGGTGAGTAACACAATAGAGAGTTGCGGCTTGTGTTCGGCCAGTTCTCCCAGCACCTCAATGCCATCTCGATCCGGAAGGCCAACATCCAAGAGGACCACATCATAGGATTGCGTGGTACCCTTCTCGATAGCCGCGTTGCCAGTTTCTACGACATCAACTTCAAACCCTTCATTGCGCAAATAATCGGCCAAGGCTAAGCCAATATCCGGATCGTCATCCACGAGCAATACTCGAGGATTGGAAGGCATAAGCTCTATTCTTTCTTTTCTATTTCTTGGCCCGCGATGGCCCACTCAACTTTATTCACAATGACTCATTTTAAGCCAAAAGCAGAGAGACCTTTCAGGAGGCTATACCCCCTTCTGATGGGAACCATGTAATTTCTAGGCTTCCCTAACTTGTTGTTTTAGCAAGCATGTAGGTTTTAGGAGGCACGGATTGGTGTATCTGATTAGATAATTTATTTATCTAAATAGATACGATTTGGGGGGCAGGGTGGCTACCTCTGTTTCAAGAGAGCTTACCCACAGGAGAGGTAGTATGGCTATTTGTGTTGTTACTCATTGCCGGGGTTCTGGGGGTTGAACGGGAATAGTAAACCAGAATCGACTGCCCTGCTCTAAGACACTTTCCACACCAATTGTTCCTCCATGTAATTCCACTAAACTTTTGGTAATGGCGAGTCCAAGACCGGCACCTCGATCTTTAAGTTCAGTCGAGTGGCTTCTGTAGAAGCTTTCAAAAATTGTCTTTTGGTCATCCAGAGGAATTCCACAGCCGGTATCAATGACGCAGGAATGGATATACCCATCAGTCTGGCATTCCATCTTGACCGTGACGGTGCCAGAGGCGGGTGTGAATTTAAGGGCGTTATTTGTAAGGTTGGTAAAAATTTGGATAAGCTTGTCCCGGTCGCCTTGGATCAAGGGAATTGGCTCTACGATGTGAGTGGTGATCGTCAGGGATTTTTCGTCTGCCATCGGCTGCAACAATTCAACGACTTCTCTGGCGATGTTGCCAATATTAATCGCATTCGTTTGCAGCTCCATACGGCCTGCTTCAATACGGGAGAGATCCAAGAGATCGTTGATCATGCGGGTGAGGCGTTCGATATTGTGTTTGACGCGATCTAGGTAAAAGGTTTGCCGCTCGTTTAACCCCCCAGTTAAGCCATCCATCATATTTTCAACTAAGCCTTTGATAGAGGTCATCGGTGTACGCAGCTCATGAGAGACAATCGAGACAAAGGCCGATTTTAAACGATCCAATTCTTGGAGCCGTTCATTGGCCAGCTGTAAATCTTTAGTCCTCTCAGTCACGCGTTGTTCCAAGCCTTGGGCCAGGTTCTCCATGTCTTGGTAGGTTCTCGCGTTATCGATGGCGACAGCGACGTGGCTGGCTATCGTCATTAAGAGGTTTACGTCTTCCTGGGTACACAATGTTCCACCTTTGTCTGCCCCCAAATATCCCAAGATGCGCTTCTGACTAATGAGAGGGGCGCCGATACAAGAGGTCACACCCAAAATATCTGCCACTGATCGAACGACTGGATTCAGATGTTCTCTGACTTTTCGCAAATCCTGAATCAAAACGGGCTCTCCCTTGATTAAGAGGGTTTCATCTATTGATTGCGGAGCAATAGGAAAGGCCTGATTTTCTAATAGAGGAACATATTCGAGTGGAACACCTGAAACTTCTGTAATCACTGCTTCATTCTGATCATCCTGTTTTAAAACAAGGATCATACGAGAAAATCCTAGATTCTCATGAAGCACCGTGAGCATAGTGGAAAAGAGTTTCTGCATTTCCAGCGTGGACGTAATGAGTGTACCAGTTTGGTGTAAGGTACTAAGCTGTGTAACTTGTTTGGTAATGGTGTTCAAATACGTGGTAATGGCCACCTCGCGTTGTTGAAGGCCTTTTGTCATCTGGTTGATGCTTTGTGTGAGTTGCCCGACTTCATCTTGGCTATCTGGCAAGACTGAAACTTGCAGATCCCCTTCAGCAATTTGACAGGCCGCTTTTGCTAACCGCTGAATGGGATTAATGATTCGATTGGCCAAAAGAATTGTGAGTCCAATTCCGAGCAGAATGATCCCGAGCGTGAGCAAGCCAATATTCCATACCGTTTGGTTCAAAGCCTTTTTCATATGGGCCGTGGAAATGCCCACTTGTATGACGCCAACAATGATCGATTGTGATAGTGACTCTCTTGGGGAATCGTCGAGCGTTTCTGACGAAAGGAGATCGATGGGCGTGGGACTTGGTTGTGCGCGATAGACTGGGAGTGCAAAGTCATAAATCTGTTCGTAAGAAGTGGCCGCAGAACGTCGTGAGAGGCCCTTCGCTATTGGATGGAGCGAAACCATACCGTCAGAATTTAAGGCATGAAGAACGGTAACCAATGGTTGAGTGACATCAGATGAATATGGCGTTTGGGAATACAAGGGCATCGTATGGGTTTCGTCGGGAAGGAGTGGTTGACTGCTATCGCGAATGACTTCAGAAGCATTTAGGAGAACCCCCTTTGATTGGCTCACGAGTATGTGTCCATCCTGATCTCGAACAATAGCGTACACCATTTCCGGGGCTGACAACGCGCCCTCTAACATTCGTTGTAAATAATTCTGATCATGAATGATCAGACGGTTGAGGCTAATCTTATCTAATGTTTTGACCAAGATCCGGCCAGTGTTGAATAACGACTGTTTCATCACTTCAGTTTCTTGTTGGATGAGAAAGGCACTGAGGCCTGTGCAAATCAGAATGATGACCAGGCTCACGAACAGAGAAAATTTTGTCCGTAGGCTTAGGAATCTTGGGTGGTCTTCCAGAGAGCCGTCTGAAGTAGCAGTCGATTGTTTGGGTGAGAGCGCTTTAAAATTGCTCATCAAATTCCCTCAAGATTTCTGGTGAAATCGGCAGCTCTAAATAACGGGCTGATTTAACATTGATCGATTTGTGGGTAACTTTTGGTGGAATCATTGTGCCCATAATCGAAGACGCGGCTGGCGTTAACAACTCAGATGCTAGGGACGCCGCTTGCCGGCCGAGGTCTGCGTAATGAAAATAAACTCCTGTGACTGCGCCACTTCCGACAAGGCCAGCAGAAAAGGCCACCACGGGAATATTGGCCTCTAATGTGGTACTGATCAGAAAATCCAATGTATTTTCCGTCAACACCGTGCTATCTGGAAGAAGCCACAGTGCATCAATTTTTTGGTCGAGCGCTTTGAAGGCGTTTGTGACTTCTTTCTCATCCGAGACTTCTTCTGAAATGACGGTGATGCCCTGATTGTGGGCCTCTTCTTGTAGTTGATCGCGTAAGTCGCGTGTTTTCTCGGGATCAAACAGCACACCGATTTGTGAGATCTCCGGGACTAACGTTTGAAGGGGTTTAAGCTGTGTGCCAAAGGGAATGTGTAAGGAGAGGCCAACCATGTTCCTGGACGGAAGGCCATATTTTTCCGGGTTGAGGACCAAACACATGATGACGGGAATATCGAGAATTTCCAGCTTGGCCGCGAGAGCGGCTTTGAGGCCTACGGCTAAGACGACATTGGCATCGGACGCGCGAATCCTTCGGGCTAGGCTTCGTCCTTTGGCCATATCGCCTTGAAGGTTGTACTCGACTGTCACGTCTGAAGATGGCGGCAGCGCGCTTTTAAACGCGTCAATTGCCTCGGAGTATGCCCCGATATCGGCAGATTTCAGAATGGCGATTTCTTCGGCACTGGTTATTTGAGGTAAGGTGATGAATAGTCCCAGCACAAGAGCTAGCCAGACCTTTTTTGCCAAGAGTTGCAATCCTTGCTCCCCGTAGAACGATCGGTTCATGTCATCACAGATCTGACGAACGTGCTGGTGTCCATTTCTCTTATCGAGTTGTCTCATTCCTGACGAAGATGGCCGGTTCACCTTCTCCCGGCTAGAGGGCAAACCTCTCCATGCCTCTTTATTGCTGATAGAAGCAAGGATGGTACCTGGTTTGGTAGAGGGGGTCTAATGTCGAGGCAATCGAGAAACGTCTATGCAAAAAGCTGTTGCTGACACGAGGTCAACATGCCGAGATGTGGCAAAGAAGAAGGGGATTTTGGCAGACCAGGAATGTCACTCCATGATCTTCATCTCAAGAAACGGATTCTTTATATAAATTTCAGAGATGTTCTTACCACCCAACGGGGAGCCGATCCCAATCGCATCCAGAAACAAATTGGTTGGTCAGGTTTCGCATCACACGGGACTCTGGAGTTTCTTGAATGATCGGAGTTTGAAAATGTGGTTGCCAACCACAATTCAGACATCTGATGACCATTTGCCTCATGGTTTCTCCGGCTTCATAAAAAACCAGTCCTTGACATTTCGGGCAATTCGAAGGAGAGCCTTCTGGGAAAATCATTGGTTTCGGCCGTAAGGCATCTAAGTGAATTCGGGTATGGCGTCGTTTATTTTTTCGTCCTGGTTTTCCAGTTTGTTTCGATGAGTTTGTGAGGGGATGTTGTTGAGTTTTCATAGTCTTAAAGCTCCCAGTAAAAGAGAATGAGCATTTCAGGTGTTCGTATTATTCGACTGGGATAAGCAAGACTAATGCCCCTGAGTTTTTTTGAATGGAAATGGCGAAAAATACTGGATTCTCCGTGTTTTTTACGGAGTAAGCGGAGGAAAATATGGAGGAACTGAGATCCAGAAAAGTTATCTAAACAGATACAGCCTGTTATCTATTTAGATACATTTTGAGGTTGGATAAGAAAAAGTCGTTTTCCAAAAAGTATTGGTGAATTTTTTCAGCGAGATGACAAATTCCTGGTCAAGAAGGAATGAGGAAGGATGAGTTATTGGGAACAAGGAACACGAAAGAATTGGCGATCCTCAAGCCGCATGGCTACCATTTCCCGTCCCCATACGCATCCACCGTCTAATGCCACAAGATTTTCTTCTTGGATAATGCCTAAGGCGGACCAGTGGCCAATAATGATGGTCTCATCTTGCGTCGCGCGGCTAGGAATTCGAAACCATGGGAGGTAGCCTGAAGGAGCCTCTTCTGGCGGACCTTTGAAGGAAAATTCTGGGACCCCATCTTTGGTACAGACTCGCAAACGTGTCAAAATATTCGCAGTAAACCCCAAGCGCTCCTCCCTGTTCATTTTGGCAGAGGGATGGAGATTTTTGCGAAAGTAAATCGATGGCAAGATTTCTTGGAAATTGTCGCTTTGCAGGGCATCTTCAACTTCCTCGGCCAAGTCAGTTGCCTGGGCCATCGACCAGGATGGAAGCATCCCTGCATGAATCATCACCACTCCATGTTCGGCATGGAGCAAGGGACGAAATCGTAACCAGTGGAGTAACTCCTCAGCATCACGCGCCGAGAGAATAGGTTGCAACGTATCTTTCCGGCCAGGCTGAGTAATTTGGCACCATAAGGCCAGAAGATGTATGTCATGATTTCCCAAAACGGCGACAGCCGATTCCCCTAGCTGTTTGACAAAACGCAACACCTCCAGTGATTGTGGGCCACGATTGACCAAATCTCCGACAAACCAAAGACAGTCTTGGGTTTGATCAAATTGAATATGATCCAATAGGCGGTTCAATGCGCCCATACAGCCTTGAATATCCCCGATTGCGTATGTTGCCATGATAGTCCTGTTCTCGGAGTGTTGAATAGTGAAGATATCAAAAGCCATATTTCGCCAGGACGCCCTTGGCGATCAACAACCTCGAGGCTGTTCAAAAAAGGCGAGAACGCTGCTGACGGCTTTTTTCAACAGACCCGTTCTCTGTGTCACCCTAACGACAGCAAATTGTACCTCAAGTTTGATTGCACACAAAATTTCTATCGGATACGTTACTCTTTACTTGTTGAGGACAGAAGCAGATGTTCGAGAATGTCTTCGTGTTTCAACCGTTGCCCTGGGAAGACCGGAACTGGGCACAACTCAGCGGGTTGCCTTTAGAAGAAGTGTGGTTACCGGTTGATGACGCCGTAACTGTTTTTGGATGGTTCGTCAATACCGGACCGGGTAAGCCCGTGCTGCTTTGGTGTCATGGCAATGCCGGCAACGTAAGTCACCGGCTAGAAAATATTTGGCAATTATACCAGCGCGGTATTTCCGTCTTCATTTTTGACTATCGAGGGTATGGCCGCAGCACCGGAACCCCCTCAGAGGCAGGACTCTACCAGGACGCGCTGGCCAGTTACGACTATCTCCTGCAGAAGCGGAAGATTTCAGCAGAGCACCTGATTCTGTTTGGCCGATCATTAGGCTCTGCCGTGGCGGGGGAAGTTGCACTTCAACGTTCTTCAGCCGGGTTGATTATAGAGGGAGCATTTCCGTCGATCCAATCGATGTCTGACCACCATTATATGGGACTGCCAGCAGGATGGTTAATGGATGTGGAATTTCATCTCGCACAAAAAGTTGCATCTCTCCAAGTTCCCATCTTGGTAATGCATGGAGAGATAGATTCCATTGTCCCCTTGGCGTTAGGCAGACAGGTCTTTGATGCGGCGCGTGAACCTAAACAGTGGTTTGTTGTCGCCGGAGCTGAACATAATAATGTGCCGTTTGTTGGCGGGGATTCCTATTTTCAAGCAATCCAAGCGTTCATTCATCGTGTTATTCAAAAGGGGAGTGTTGAATAATGAAGATAGCAAAAGCCATATTTCGTCAGGAAGTCCTTGGCGACCAACAGCGTCGGGTCGGTTCAAAAAAGTCCGTCCAGCAAGGCCGCAGCCATTTTTGCGCGCGGAGCGGACTGGTCCTACGTGAGCAGGGGAAAATGGCGAGAACGCCGCTGGCGGATTTTTTCAACGGACCCAAAAGAATGAATGATGCCTATAGGCACCCCTCTAGCTTTAGCTTGACCCATTAATTCCGCATGGCTAGGATTCGCGGTTGTTAAAGGTTGCAAGTTTGCAATGAAATCTGCTCCTTATCTCTATCAAATAAGCGCATCACAAGGTGGACTTCCGAAACTGCCAGTGTCTGAAACCTGGGTATCTTTTCAAGGATTACGGTGTGATAGTCAGCGCAATACTGTCGTGCATGGTGGACCGGATCGCGCCATCTGCCTCTATTCCTTTGAGGCGATTGAGGTCTTGCGGAGAGAAGGGCATTCGATTTATCCAGGAGCATCGGGAGAGAATTTTACACTGGCTGGCTTGGATTGGGGAAAGATTCAACCTGGAGATCGTATGAAAATTGGCGATAAGGTTCAGATCGAGTTGATGAGTTACTGCGACCCTTGCCGACATAATGCGCAATGGTTTGACAAGGGCAACTATCGCCGAATCGATCAACGGCAGCATGCCGGGTGGAGCCGATTATATGCTCGTGTTCTTACAGAGGGGTCTGTGCAACAAGGCGACGCTGTATACTTAGAGGAACTGTCTGAGGTGAAGATGTCATGATGGAGCGTGTACTGGAACCCGAAGTCATGGACGATCCTGAACAAGTCCTGGCCTACGCCCAAGCCGATTTCGAACAGGAAAATCAAGGGTTCGTTGACAAATTTTTTACGCTGTACCCTGATTTGGAGCATCCTCATATCGTTGATCTAGGTTGTGGTCCAGGAGATATTCCTCTTCGTGTCGCTCGCCGTCATACCACATGCACCATTACAGGCATCGATGCTTCTCAGCCAATGATTGATTATGCCCAACGCGTGGTCCAACAAGCTGGCTTCCAAGATCGTATTCAATTTCTTTGTCAACGTTTTCAAGATGTCAGCTTACCGTCTCCAGCCGGTGCTTTGATTTCCAATAGTCTGGTGCATCATGTGCCGAACCCATTACGGTTTTGGTACTGCGTGAAAACATGGGTTAAGCCAGGTGCTCCTGTCTTGGTGATGGATCTACTTCGCCCCGACAATCCTGAAACCGCTCAGGCTATTGTCGATGAACATGCAGCTGACGAACCAGAACAATTACGAAAAGATTATTATCATTCGTTACTCGCTGCGTTTACCGAAGATGAGGTGGCTGTACATCTAGCGGAACTAAATTTAAGCCGCTTGATGGTTGATGTGCCTGATGATCGGCATTGGATTGTCTATGGGCGCGTATACTAGTAGCCCGGATCTTGACGGTCTGCCAGCCTCCGTTTTAAAGTGCAGCCAAGGTTGGGGGATCGTCTAGGGGCAAGACATTAGATTTTGGTTCTAAGAACCCAGGTTCGATTCCTGGTCCCCCAGCCATTTTCGTTTTTCAATTCTCTCCTTTACTTCAATCAGCTCCCAAATTTATTCTGGTCTTCTCCTCTTTCATACTTAGATTCTGTACATTTTTAGGCATCGCCAATCGAAAGTTTTTTGTTGAATCCTTCCAATAGGATACTCTTCATGATGACGAGGGTTTTCATTTAGCTCAGTCCTCCCCCTCCATAGAAATCAGTATATCTGGAGTAAATTTATGTCTTATGTTGAGAGTGCCTTGTGGAAGAGGTCAATGCCAGGGATAATATCGAGATGGCCAAGTTAGAAGAACTTTTCTTTGACAACACCTATGCCCGGTTGCCCGAGGTGTTTTATGAGCGGGTGAAACCCACGCCATTTCCGAATCCCTATGTCGTGAGCGTGAATCCGGGTGCGGCAGATTTACTGAATCTAGATCCGAGTGAATTGGCAAGGCCTGACTTTGCGGAGTATTTTTGTGGCGCCAAATTGCTGCCTGGCAGTGATCCTATTGCGATGCTCTATTCAGGGCATCAGTTTGGGCATTATGTGCCGCAGCTTGGTGATGGACGAGCCATTATGCTTGGGGAAGTGAAAACAGAAAAAGGCGAACGCTGGGAATTGCAATTGAAAGGTGCGGGACTCACACGGTTTTCGCGTGATGGGGACGGCCGAGCTGTGCTGCGGTCTACGATTCGCGAATATTTATGTGGCGAAGCCATGCATGGTTTAGGCATACCCACGACGCGAAGTCTCTGTATTGTGGCTGGTGAAGAGATCGTGTTGCGGGAGTTGCCCGAGCCGGGAGCGATGTTGCTTCGCATGGCGCCCTCCCATGTTCGCTTTGGGTCTTTTGAAGTCTTTTTTTATCGGCGTCAACATGAGTATCTAAAACAATTAGCTGACTATGTGATCGAATACCATTACCCGCACGTCCGCGAGCTTGAGAATCCTTATGCCCGTCTGTTGCATGAAGTAGCCATGCGAACAGGCCATCTTGTGGCCCAATGGGAGGCCATGGGTTGGGCGCATGGCGTGCTGAATACGGACAATATGTCGATTTTAGGCTTAACGCTGGACTATGGCCCGTATGGGTTTATGGAACGGTATGATCCAAAATTTATTTGTAATCACTCCGATCATCAGGGGCGCTATTCCTTTCAACATCAGCCGGATATTGGCTACTGGAATATCCGTGCGTTGGCCCAAGCCTTGTCTGTGTTGGTAGATGAGGAGGCCTTAAAACTGGCGCCGCAACTGTATGAACAAGCCATGTTAGAACACTATGCGGAACTCATGCGCGACAAACTTGGATTGTTAGAAAATCATGCTGGCGATGACAAATTAGTCACAGATTTATTGAACATGATGGACTCCAGTCGCACCGATTACACCACATTCTTTCGAGCGCTAGGAAATTTTCAGCAGGATACTCCTGCAGCCAATTCAATACTTCGTGATTTCTTTCTTCATCGTGACGTGTTTGATGATTGGGCCAGCCGATATCGTGAACGTTTGTTAGCCGAAAAAAGTCAGGATGCCGAACGAAAAATTCGCATGGATCAGGTCAATCCCAAGTATGTGCTCCGCAATCATCTGGCTGAACGCGCGATTCAATTGGCGACACGGGAGAAAGACTATTCGGAAATCGATCGGCTGCTGAAATTGTTACATGATCCGTTTCTGGAACAGCTAGGGATGGAGTCGTATTCTTGTCCAGCTCCAGATGGAAGTCCTTCAATCATTGTCAGCTGTTCCTCTTAACCCACGCAGGCGAATCCTACATTCCATATGCGACTCATCGTTATTTTTATTATTTTCATTGCACTGGTGCTGGGACCGCAGCTGTGGGTGTGGTGGGTATTTAGGCAATACCGAAAACCTCGTGAAAATTGGCCGGGAACGGGGGGCGAACTAGCGCGTCATCTACTCAACCGGTTTGGCCTCCAAGAGATTCGGGTTGAACCCACGCCAATGGGCGACCATTATAACCCGGAAACCAAAATGGTGGGGCTCTCACCTCAACATTACAGTGGGAGATCCCTCACGGCTGCTGTCATCGCGGCCCACGAAGTCGGGCATGCTTTGCAAGATCATGATGGGTATGAGCTGTTGAAGAGTCGAACGCATCTAATCAAATTTGCTCAGAAAGCTGAAAAAGTCGGGTCGTATTTGATGTTAGGCATGCCTGTTCTTGCTGGAGTGACACGGATTCCTGCCTTGGGCCTTGCGGTATTTGTGGTTGCTATTGGCACGATGAGTGTGTCAGCACTGGTTCATCTGATTACCTTGCCGGTAGAGTGGAATGCTAGTTTCCGTCGAGCCCTGCCAATACTTGAAGGAGGGGGTTATTTAGCGCCAACGGACATGGAGGGGGCCAGGCGGATTCTCAAAGCCGCAGCCTTAACCTATGTTGCCTCTTCGCTTTTTAGCTTGGTCAACATGTGGCGGTGGATCCGCCTCGTCCGCCGCTAATCGTAACACCCTGCCCCATTTATCCTGCCAAGCATTGTGCTCAGATTGCACTCTGCTTTCACAGTTCGGTATCCTAACCCTGTCCTTTTCCAATCAACCACACATCAGTAAGCGGCAAAACGCAATGCTATTGACGCTTACTCTAACTTGGAGCACACAACATGAAACGAATCTCTTTTTACTCTGTTCTAATCTGTATTCTCCTTTCACCAGCATTAGCCTCCGCAGGCAACCTCGAAGCCGTGCAAGCCTGCTTGTTATCCTGGAAAGATCATCCTTTTAATGGACAAAATCCTTCTTATAGAACAGTGTCCGGGAAGTTCAAAATCTTTGGGATTGGCGAAGACATCAATGAATCAGTTGCCACTGATGACCCCGAGTTGGTCTTGATCCTGCCCAACGTCAGCGTCATGACCGGATCCAGCATGACCTTAATGAATCCCAATGGTTGGTACTGCCTGAGTTCGAAGGTCAATGTGATGTCTTCCACGACCATCAATTTGCACTGCAATGCGCAATTGGCTTCCAGTAAAGATGGTACGACCGTCTTGGGTGGTGGGGACGATAAAGGTGTGACGGTGATGGGAAAAGCCACAATCAATCGTGTAGGATGCGAGTAAAAATCTCAAGCACTCAAACGTGCATTCAACCATGCACGTTTGAGACTGAGATGATCATCTTCGATCTTGCTCTATTCCAGAGCTACCTACTTTGTGAGTCAGTTTCTGTGTTAATTTGATTCAACAGTGCTTCGACCGGAGTTTCCAGTTGCTTGTTCTTGTTGCAGGTTTGGCAAGCTGGGACGATATTCCCCCGAGTGCTCGTTCCACCGCGCGCTAATGGCACGAGATGATCCATCGTGAGCTGGTCGGGTCCAACTACTTGCTCACAAAAATGGCAAATCCTTTTTTGTTTTTGGGCTGTCCACCAAGAAGACTTCCGAAGCTTTCTGGCTTTATCCCGCTCCACTTTGATATGGCGCTGGACCGTTTCGTCGTCCCCTAGGTCGTAAAAATTTTTTTTGGTCATAATTTAGGCTTTGGGGCTCATCGCCTCTAGGGGCAAAGGAGAATTCTACCCTTTTTGGCAGAAAGGGAACCAGAAGTTTTCACTGAGGAGAGCATTGAATATTATAACGCACCAGAGACAAATTTGCCCATGATGATGTGGGTTCCCCAAAGCCTTGTGGCTTTTTTCAACAGCCCCTTGAAGAAATTTAGTCGAGGGCAAGGGTGAGGCATTTCGCGGAGCCTCCTGCTTTAAGAAATTCGTCCAGTTCAACAGGGTGAGGTTGATACCCTTTATTGGATAGTAAATTCATCGTCACCGGGCATCCGGTGGGAAGGACGACATGGCGATTGACACATACGGCGTTGCAGGCAAATCGTCTAGCCTCTTCCGGAGGAATAGCTAAGCGTTGAGAAGGCTGAATGCGGGATTCAATGACTTGTCGAGCATAAGAATCAAAGGCTTCTGGAAAATAAAGCAGTTCTCCCCCGCTTAATGGGCAAAAGCAGGTGTCCAGATGGTAAAACCGTTGGTCAATGAGTTCTAATGGAAGAATCTCTTTGCGAAAAATTTCGGTTAAACGATCATAGGCTCCAATGTCGCTGCGCTGCCGGTATCCGGCGAACCAGACATCTTTAAAACCCAGGAGATCCCCGGCTCCCTCAAAGTAAAATGCGGAATCCAAGGCAATCACTTCGTAGCCCTGCCTGGCAAACCAGTCGATGAAATACTCTTCTTCCCGTTGACGTTCGGTATGCCGAAAACGGCTAGGGACGGCTTTCCCATCCCAGATGACTCCGGCGTTGGCGGTAAACACCAAATCTGGCAATCCCTTGACTGGGTCCATGAGTTCAATCTTTGCCCCGACGTCTTCTTCCAATACTTTTTTGAGCATGTGCCACTGGTTTTGTGCGAAGGTAGAGTTGGAATTATTAGATAGTCGCATCCAAGGATTAATTTCATACTCAATTCCAAAATAATCCGGGGGGCACATTAACAGGCGGCTCATTACCTTATCCCTGCCATCCCAATTCATGTGCAAGTTCGCGTAGGAAAGATGAAGAGTCCATGACGAGTCCAACGGCCTGAAAACTGCCACGATCACTGAGTTTCGTCGGCACGGCAGGGTTAATGTCTACACATACTGTCGGCACGGTCGCTGGTAACAAGTTGCCGGTAGCTACGGCATGCAGGGTAGACGCGACGAGCAAGGCCAGATCGACACCAGGGAGAGCGGCGCGCATCGCCTTCTGTGCTTCAATGGAATCGGTGATGACATTGGGTAGAGGTCCGTCATCACGAATCGTGCCAGCCAACACCATGTTGACCTTTTGTTGTACACAAGCTGCGACTATCCCATCGGTGATGACGCCTTGTTCAACCGCTGCTCGGATACTGCCTATTGCTCGAATTTTGTTGATCGTGCGCAGATGATGTTCATGGCCGTGAGGAACCGATCGTCCAGCTCCTAAATTGTAGCCGAGGGACGTGCCATACAGGTTGGCTTCCATATCATGGGCTGCCAGGGCGTTTCCACAAAAAAGCACGTGAATGTAGCCTTCTTGAATGATCCAAGCTAACGCCTCTCGGCCGCCAGCATGAACGATAGCTGGTCCTCCTGCAAATAGCACTTTGGGGGGTTCCTGGTTTCGCAACCGGCGTTCCCTAATCATTTGCATTCGCCTCGCGACATCTCCTATCACATGACGATAGGGTCGTTCAGACGAGACTTGGGCTTCCATGAAACCGAACACATCACGTTCCGCAGGACGTTCCAGAGGGAACACGCGAATGCCATCTCTACCCACCACCACGAGATCTCCTTTCTTAACCGACCCCATTGGGACCATCCTGGCAGATAGTGGTGCGGAGTTCACGACAATGGCAAGGTCCATTTCGGTTTGATGCACATCAAGCCAGGAGCCTTGATATCGGATTTGTGTGGGGAGATGGGAGGTAGCATAAAAATTTTCGGGCAATACCCCATTAGCAGGGGCCGGAGTGAGAGCACAGTCCTGTTCATTTTCAACGATGGCTCCATGCGGCTGGATGGCTTCCAAAATTTCTTGCAAAAGCTGCGTGTTTGCTACTTCAATGCAGATTTTCGCTTCGGAAAGATCTTCCCGATTAGTCCCGACTTTCACATTGTTCAGAGTAAAAGTCCCTCCCAACATCACAATAGTGTCCAAGACTTTGGCGAGAATCAGTGAGTCGATGATATGTCCCTGAAGGGTAACGGTTTGGGAAACCATGTTTGTATTGTATCACTTATCTCTGTTAATGCCTCTCAAGAAAGAAGGTGGGTCTGTTGAAAAAAGCCGTCAGCGGTGTTCTCGCCATTTTTCCGTGCTCACGTAGGACCAGTACGCTCCGCGCGGGAAAATAGCTCCGGCCTTGCTGAACGGACTTTTTTGAACCGACCCGAAGCTCTCATGGTCAACGGGTCCCTACAGAAATATGGCCCCCGATATCTTCAGTATTCAACAACCCCAAGGTGGATTCAAAAGCGATATCGACCAATGATATACTGCGACCAATGATATACTGAGGGAGTGTTTTGGGGCAGAGTAAAAATGAATATTCAAACACACGAGATTGTAAGACTGCTATTTTCAGGTGTGATCATCATCGGCTTACTTGGGGTTGAAGGGAAGTTTGCGCATGCAGCACCTGGCACGGAAGTCTTTCAGGGATTTACTCAACACATCAGTGCGCAAATTGGCAAAGATAAGTCAGCATTTGCTGAGGCTGATACCTGTACCGCCTGGTTTTATAAACATTCCAAGAAGAAGCGCCCGCCCGTTCCTGAGGCAGAAAAAATCCGTTTTGTGCCCATGGCTCAATCAGATCCTGATGCCGATTGTGCGAAGCGATATCCCAAGGGTTTGGAATCTGCACGAGAGGCTTTTGGCAATACTCAGCAACGATTATCGTTTAGCCTGACGTTTTTTCAGATGGCGCTTGTGAGCGATGGTGATGATGACCATGCCTACAGCAATCAAGAAATGCAGGATGTCTTAGATGCATTTGGCCGCACCTATCGTAGCGGGCAATCGGTTGATCAATATGTGAGCCAACTGATTGGACTATTTGATCACAATAGACTAGAGATGCAATTTCCGGTGTTGATGACCAGCATGCAGACTCTCATGAATAAAGGCTATCGCTTTACTAAGGCCGATCAAACGGCGTTGAATCAGGAGCTAGAATAACATCAAGTAAAACGTGAGAAGGAAAAAGTAAGAAGGGAATGTAAGGATCAAGACGGAAATGGATCAAAAACGTTTGTTCTCTCTGGCTTTTCACATTTTACTTTTGACTTCTTACTTTATCCGTTCCAGCGCTTCACGTGAGCGGCTTCGGACGGTTTGATCCCAGTCTTCTTTCATTTTTTCTTCCAGCTTTTCCTTGGCTTCGTGAGCTCGCATTCGTCCTAAGGCCAACGCGGCACAGGCCCTCACATGCGCATGATCATCCTCTAAGAAATGAATGAGTAACGGAATAGATTCACGATGCTTGAGAATGCCCAAGTAGCTGACAGCCATTCCTCGAACACGATGTTGCTTATCCCCTAGGGCAGTCTTCGTCGTCCAAGTAAAGAGTTTCGCCATAGGCTCAGCGATGGTTTCTAATCCTTCAGCTTCGAACTGATTCACTTCAACAAGTGTAAAGGCAAGATCACGCTGTTTTTGTGGAGATGGTTCTTTTTGAAATCGTTGGATCAGGCGGTCGCGAAGCTGGAGCCGGTCCTGACGGGTGCGCCATTTTCGCCAAATGACGAATACACCGATACTCAGGACGGTGACCACTCCGATGATCGGGATGATCTCGTCAACGATATAATCCTGCGTATCAAAGTTAAGATGATTCCAGACCCAAATGCCTGCTACGATCAGACCAAGCCCCAGCAATCCGACGAAGGGATTGATTGCGCGACTGGTTTCTCCTGGCTGGGTTTGGGTCCGGCTCGGCATCAATTTCAATGGACAAGTATCAATTTTGTTCTTATATTCAGCACCCCGTCGCCCTCGCAGGGAGAGGGTTGGGGTGAGGGTGAAGACGGTAAGTCAACATTAACAAGTGGGTGTGCCTGTACCATAATTCGACTATTCCCATGAAAATAACCATCCTAGGTTCTGGAACCAATCTTCACCCGACTCGGGCGGCCGCCGGCTATCTCATCCAGACAGATCGGCCCATTCTACTGGATTTTGGACCGCGAACACTCTCTAATTTACTCAAAACCGGTGCCGACCGCCATACGATTCAATACTTACTTTTTACCCATTACCATGCGGATCATTTCTCAGATTTTCTACCATTCTTCTTTGATGCCATCTGCCATTCTATGTTCTCAGTGGTTCGGCCAACCCTCACGATTTATGGTCCTCCAGGAACCAAACGGCTTTTCCGGATGATGTTCCGAACGTTCCCTAACTTTTCGGACCCACCATTTCGGGTAACTCTTAAGGAGGTGAAAGATCAGCCCTTTGTGATTGGCGGCACTCAAGTAACACCACTACCAATGACGCATTCGGATAACCAGACCTGTTTAGGATACCGTCTTGAGTATCAGAAGCGGTCTGCAGCCTTTTCGGGGGATGCGATGGCTTCTTCGAACTTGGTCAGCCTTTGCCGACATGCGGATGTGGCTATTCTGGATTGTTCTTTTTCGTCACATCAGCCAGGTGGCTCGCATATGCATGCCGAAGAATGCGGAAAAGTGGCAAACAAAGCCAAAGCAAAAAAACTAATCCTTTCCCATTTTTACCAAACCGCAGACCATTCCAATGTCGTAGCCCAAGCCCGCCAACATTTTTCAGGACCCATCGTGAAAGGAAAAGATCTTCTGACCTTAAAAGTTGGAAAGGCACCCAAGGTGATCTAATCTTTATGATCTACCGCCTGCAGGTCGGCCAAGCGGGCTGACGCTCAAACCCATGGGCAGACCTTGTTTGAGCCAGGCGAGTTGGGCCGCTCCCCCGTTACCTGCGGTGGAACGATTTAATATGCCGACTTGGGTGGGAATGGTTTTGGGTCTTTTTGCCGAAATAAAAGGGCCTCGGATGCCGGGCCGAGTACCGGCTCTTCCAAGCACCAAGGTCAATCCACAGTATATGGCGTAGAATAAAAATGCAGGCGGACACAAGCTTCAATAATAGACCAGCCGATTCTTTGACCCAATCATGATTGGAGTAATGCTACTCCCACTAGGAATTGAATGTCGGTGACAACCTTTTGGCAGCAGTACAAATTCCGAATTCTTGGAGCCACTTTTGGCATTCTGTTCCACTTATCGGCTATCGATTTGATATTCATAGCCGAGAGGATTGTCCTTTTAATTCTTGTTATTGTGGATTTTCCTATAACCCTTCTTTTGTTTCACGTCGACTGGCTGGGAATTCAGGTGTGGGAAAATGTTGTGAGGGTTAATTGACTTCATCGGTGGAACTTTCATGTATGCCGTATTGGGATGGTTCATGGGACCTTTTCTTGAAAGACAAGCCCTTCTTTACGGGTTTGCCAGCTATGATTCAAATGATCGCTAGGCTTAGAAGACTCAAAAGAATTGGAGCAATAGAGGGGAACGCTTTTTGCGGAGATTTTCGTGGTTGGTGTGAGTTAAGCTATAGCGAGAACTAGTGGGGTAATTCATAGTCGGGTTACTGGTTTTCCAGCAACTCAAGGAATGCTCGGACCCGACGGGCTATTGGTTCTTCAGGATCTTGCTCATAAATACCCAACAGATTTCTGAGCAGGCGGGCTAAGATAGTTGGGGTTGAGCTCTTTTCTAGAAATTTTTGGTCATAGGCCAATCCGGAAGCCGTAATAAATTTTTCACAGTCTTGCTCTCGAAGAATTGTGCCGCCATTGAAACAATCCACGAATTGGGGCGGTGTCTCCTCTTCGAGCTTGACCAGAAAATGTCCAGGCATTCCTATGCCTGCAAGTGGCAGGTCCAACCGATTTCCCACAAAAACATACAATGCGGATAAGCTAATGGGAATGCCTTGGCGTGTGTCTAGCACCCGGTTTATATAGCTATTATCAGGATCGTAGTATTCCTCACGATTCCCCGAAAAACCTTTATCTTTAAACAGAAAACTGCTGAGCAGGCGGGCGGCTTTTCCTGATGGGTATTCAGAGGTAAGCCATTTCGTCCGGAATTCTTCGGCCAATTGATCGAGATATGTGACATAGTGAGAAATATCCAGGTCGGGATAGGCTAACTTAGCGATAAGAAAGGCTCCATGTTCCCAATCTCCTCGGCGGGCGTTCTGAGAGACGAACTTTTTGAATTCATCATGTAATTGTCCAAAGCGAATTTCTCTTTTGATTGCCATCACTCGTGGTTGTAACTTGGCATCGTCTATTTCAGCCTTTTCAAGAAAAGGGAGGACATCGGACCCAAGATGTGCGAGCTGATCTTGAATGGTCTTCGCGACCTGTTCGTTAGGATCGGACAGTAAGCGAAGGAGTGCCTGGATTGTGCTAGCGGGAGGAAGGCTCACAATGTTGATATCGGATGGGGAAGGCGACTCTTTAGAAGGTATCCGAGGAGCTTTTCTTACTCTTTATTATTGAATACAGAACTAACCAACGGATCGTTTAAAGGCTTTAGCTCCGCCATAGAGGCATAAGGCGTCAAAAGCCGCCAGAACCACGAGTGCAATGCCCACTTGGGGAAGCGCTTGGCCCCACCCCGAAATAATGAGTGGGCGGACGGCATCAATGACCCAGGTCATAGGATTAAAGAACGCCAAGACCTGCATCCAACCTGGCATCGCTGTTAATGGCACTAAGGCCGAACTCAGGAAAATCATAGGCAACGAAAGAAAGCCCAATACCGAAAAAAAATCTCCATGACTTTTGACGGAAAAGGCCATTGCCATTGAAATGGCGGTTAACCCAATGCCAAACAACATCCCGATAATAAGGATGACCGCGATACCCAGAATGCCTGTTTCTGCGGTGACACCAAAGAGAAACGCTACTCCGAGAATGACCAAAATTTGCATGCCGGTAATTGCCATCACAAAGAGAAAGCGGCTGAGAATGACTGATGAGCGTTTGATTGGCGTGGCCATCAGGCGTTCGAGAAATCCGTTTTCTTTATCAAACAACAAATCGACTCCACCGGCCAAGCCATTATTAAGCACGGTCATCACCACGACGCCTGCGGCTAGAAAACTCATATAGTTGGGGGCCTGGACAACCTGGACGTCGGCTGCTCGCTGGAACAAATTGCCGAAAAAAATCAGCCAAAAGAGCATGGGCTGAATCAACGTAAACAGCATACTGAATTTTTCTCGACTCAGCCGTTTGACCCATCGGTTGGTCAGGGCAAGAACTTCTTGTATTTGTTCATTCATAGCGAAATTGTTCCAAAAGCGAGTAAATTTTATTAGAAAGTTATGCTGCAGTCGGGGCAGGAGGTTCGTCTTTCAGTGAGCGTCCGGTATGCGCCACAAAAACGTCGTCCAAACGAGGGCGATGGTATTCAATACCATCTAACCGACAACCTGCAATAGTGTTGGTTTTTTCCATGATGATTGGCAGCGCTTTTTCCGGACCATCCACCCGAATATCTAATCCATTTTCTCTTGGACGAATGGCTCGGACGAAAGGTAACGATTCCAGGGCTTTCGTCAACTGTTCTAAGGCTTCAGGGGTTGCTTCGCTGAGCGACAGCCAGACTCCATCGCCTCCCAGACTGGCCTTGAGGTCTTTGGGTGATCCCGTTGCCCGCACTTCTCCCTTATCAATGATGGCAATTCGATCACAAAGTTGGTCAGCCTCGTCCAAATAATTTGTGGTCATGACGATGGTGATGCCCTGCTGCTTGAGTTGTCGGATATGATCCCAAATATTCATACGGCTTTGGACATCAAGACCGAGCGTGGGCTCATCCAGAAAAAGGATCTTGGGATTTGGCAATAATCCGCAGGCAATGTCCAGTTTGCGCTTCATCCCGCCCGAGTATCCTTTAGCAACTCGATCCGCATGTTCCTCCAAGCTCACCAATTGTAAGAGCTGCGTAATGCGCGAAGTGGCCTCGTCTTTTTTTAAATGATATAGATCGGCTAACAACTGAAGATGTTCACGACCTGTCAGAAATCGATCAATAGCCCGTTCCTGCGGGACATACCCAATGAGCCGGCGTACGGTATCGGCTTCTTTGACAACATCGTGCCCAAGGATAGTTGCGATTCCGGTGGTTGGGCTGAGGGTGGTGATCAGAATTCTGAGCGTCGTACTTTTTCCGGCTCCATTCGGCCCTAATAGCCCAAAAATTTCACCATGCTGAATGCTCAAGGAAAGATTTTTAACGGCTTCGACGGCATCATAGACCTTGCCAAGGTTGGAGACTTCAATGGCGACAGCAGACATCGTGTTGTTAGCCCTGTGTTTGGAGATCCGCAATCTTGAAACGGATAAGATCGATCAGACGGCGTGCTTGCTGTGCAAGGTTATCGGACTCGAGCAAGAACTGTTTTTCCAGAGGAGACAAATCAAGGCCAGCCGACAGATTGTGCACCAGAATAGGATCTGTGAGTGTTGAGGAGCTAATGATCTCACAAAGTTCATTGGCTTTCTTGGAGGTGAGATATTCCTGCGCTGTCATTTCCAGATGACGGCGGACGTCCGAAGTTAAGGACAGAGAAGCTTCTGGTCTATGTGGAGTGATCTTAGCTTGTCGGTAATTCGTTATGACGGTCTGTTCTTCATATGTACATCGATAGAGACCTTGCAACACAATATTGTATCGCCCATCGGACAGCTTGTGTGAGCTAATGATTCGGCCAACGCATCCAATGGAATAAATCGGTGGCGCCTCGTCATATTGGTCTTCCCACCCATCTTTCAAAAGTGCCATGCCAATGCACTGCGCATTGGCGCTAGCTTCTTGCACCATTTCCCGGTAACGGGGCTCAAAAATATGAAGCGGTAGATAGGTATGAGGGAAAAAGACAACCGTTGGTAGCGGAAAGATCGGAACAATATCCGGTACAGGAAAAGCTTCCGGTTCCACTGAAGAAAAATGCAACGACATGCGGTACGATAGCCGAGGATTTTCTTGAAAGTCAACGTAATCTTCTAACATACGCCTAATGGACAACATGAGAAAATGCTTGTGGGAAAAGGGATTTGTGCGTTTTTAGGCATCATGGTATAAACGATCCAGATGATGAGAGGACTGTTGAATAATGATGATATCCTCGGCCACATTTCGTGTCTGAGGGGCAACATGTCAGAAACCTCGGGTTTGTTCAAAAAAGTCCGTTCAGCAAGGCCGCAGCTCTTTTTGCACGCGGAACATACTGGCATTATGTGAGCACGGAAAAATAGCGAGAACGCCGCTAACGACTTTTTTCAACAAACTCATGAGAGCTATCCTGGCTATACTGCTGTCCTTCATGGGTCCTGACCTCTTTGCGGCAGACTCGGCTCCTTCGCCCTCCCGTTTTTTCCCTGCCAAGCCTGGTTATACATATGTCTTTCCGCGGGATCATGGAAGCCATGATGGGTTTCAGACCGAATGGTGGTACTTTACAGGACATGTTCAGGGGGAGTCGGGACGCCGATTTGGATATGAGTTAACCTTTTTCCGGCGTGGGATTGATTCGCCACATGTGTGGAAGAATCCTTCGGAATGGGCCATGCGGCATGTGTACTTGGCACATTTTGCTCTGACAGATGAAAAGACTAAGAAATTTCGAGTTGCCGAGAAAATCAGTCGGGCAGGCATTGGCAAGGCTGGAGCGAAACCTGATCAATTAGATGTGTGGATCGATCGATGGCAGGCTGTGACTGTGAGCCCAGCTCATCAACAATTTCATATCCAAGCACAGGCAGAAGGTTTTTCAATTGACTTCATTGTCAAATCTCGGAAGCCTCCGGTCATGCATGGAACAAATGGAGTCAGTTACAAGGGACAACAATCTGGCGAGACCTCGCACTATTATTCACTCACACGTCTCGAGACAACAGGGTCTGTCCAAGTAGATGGGATGACCATACATGTTGAAGGTCTAAGCTGGATGGATCATGAATTTGGTTCGGGAGAGTTAGCCGCCAATTTGGTGGGATGGGATTGGTTTAGTATCCAACTCGACAATGAGCATGAACTGATGGCATATGGTTTGCGGCATGCCGATGGAACATTTGATACGGCTTCAAGCGGCACGTTGATCTTTCCTGATAGTTCGTCCAAGAACATTTCCCTTGAAGACCTAGAGATCTCTGTGACACGGCATTGGAAAAGTCCTGTGAGCCACGCACGATATCCCAATCAATGGACGTTGGCGATTCCTGATGAAGGGATTACTCTTGAGCTGTCTCCGCTCATGGCTCATCAAGAACTCGTGACCACACAAAGTACTGGTGTGACGTATTGGGAAGGTGCCGTCGATGCTGTTGGTGTGTGGAAAGGCCAAAATGTTCATGGCCAGGGGTATGTGGAACTCACAGGGTATGCGGAACCGTATTCAGTGAAAAGTGAGTAGTAAAAAGTGAAAAGCCAGAAAGAAATATTTCCTGTCGTTTATTCTCCTTCGCTTCCCTTTATACCTACTCCTTACTCTTTACTCCTTACCCCTTACTTTTCACTTGTATCTTTTTTGCTGATGGTAAGCCTTGTTGCATGCGGGCAGCGAAGTGATACGATTGTGTCGATAGCCCTTCATCCCACGAAATCCAACATTATCTATGTCGCCACAGATGAAGCCGTGTATAAATCCAGTGACACCGGTTCTACGTGGACCAGATTTGCAGGAGAACTGACGCGGACCCGTGTCATTAGTTTGGCGATTGATCCAAAATTGCCCGCGACAGTCTTTGCTGGGACCATGGGGGATGGGACTTACAAAAGCCCTGATGGTGGCCGGACTTGGCACCAATTTAATGCCGGTATTCAGAAAGGGACGATCTCTGCCATCGTCAATCAGATCATCTTTAATCCGCGCGGCACAGAAATGGTGTATGCCGCCACGACGGTTGGGGTATTTCGAAGCTTGGATGGAGGACGAAATTGGGCAGAACGGATGGTTGGGATGAATGAAGTAAGTTTTGTTGTGTCTCTGGTGATGGATCCACAACGTCCGAATGTATTGTATGCAGGAACGACCGGTGGGGTATATCGCACGCTTGATGGAGCAGAGCGTTGGGAAAAGAAATCTCATGGGATGGTGGCGACGGATGCCAAAATGGCATCGATGGCCTTGGGAGTTAATGGGTTGGCCGTTGATCCAACGAATAGTGATATTGTGTATGCCGGTACGACCAAAGGTCTATATAAATCCACCGACCAAGGTGAGCATTGGGCGAAGCTTGAGGGCAGTGTTCAAGATTCCTATGTGAGTGCCATTCAATTAGATCCTACTCAACCGTCCTCCTTGTATTTAGCCACGAGCGATCGTGTGCAAAAAAGTGAAGATTCCGGCGTGACATGGCAACCGAAAGTCAATGGGTTAGATGCCACGAGTATCCGTAGCTTGCAAATTAGCCCAAGTGACCCTCAGGTCCTATATGTTGGGACAAATGGCGGAGGCCTGTATCGCAGTGAAAACGGGGGAGAATCCTGGAAGCGCTTGCCTCTTGTCCTTGCCTCACCATCCTCATAGCGTTCGCTGAAATTCCGAGAAAAAGCGACAATCTCTAGGTAGGATCCATGTCAGCTCACCAGGAAAGGGAGATGAATTGACGTATCCTCATTCTATGTTATGAAATAAAAAATACAGTTCCATTGGATTTACCTGATACCCCCCCCTGGCAATGTTCAGTCGCACTTCCTCCGTTTTCTCGTATTGTTCCTGTTAAGAGATGAGTGAGTCTTTGAGAGCCCGGCCCCAGCAACCACTGTCTTCCGAACGTTCAAATACTGTTTGGTTGTTGTCTTCGGGAAATCTCAGCATTTCATCGGTAGAATCACTCATGGCTCTTATGCCTATTATTTTTCTTGCACTTATCTGGTTGGCGTTTTGGGTCTCACCAAATTTTTATTTCACGTATATGCTGGAAGAGAACAACCGGGAATATCAAATTATTGAAATTCTGACTTTTGTATCGGCTGCGTTGGCGGGTGGTATTTTGATTTACGTGACGCATCAGTTTTGGGTCCTGCATTCTGTGGAGGCGGCAATCTGGGTTGGGATTTTGGCTTTGGCAACTGTCTTTTTTGCTGGAGAAGAAATTAGTTGGGGACAGAGTTATTTCCAATGGGACACTCCGCAGTGGTGGGGAGAATATATTAGTCGTGAAACAAATTTTCATAATAGTCGTGCAGAGCACGCCAATAGTATTCGATTGACCCATTGGGGAGGCGTCTTTCTCTTGGCGATGTTCGTCATCTTTCCAATCTTGTGGATGAACCAGAGCCGAATAGGATTGTCTCTGAATCTTGCTCCGGCGATGCCTGACTTTGGGTCTGTGTTTACAATTGTTGTCGCGTCTCTGTATCGAGAGTCGAAAAGTATTTTTGAATCTATGCTTCCTGCTGGAGCCATCTATGATAGTTTTCTCTGGGGAATAAGTGAACATCGAGAAATGATTGTAGCCATTGGCCTCTTGATCTACGCCATTTCTCGCTGGAGGGTTATAAACGACCACGCTTTATCGACAGAACGCGTTGCCTTCTCCGATCACAAGACCCGGAGAAATGTTTAAATTCTGCGTAGAAAAAAGAACGGAAAGCTAGAGCGAGAAGTCAGGCCTTCAGGTTACCCACACCATTTCCTTTTTCAAATGTTTCGAAGCCAAGAAATGTGGAAGGTTAGTGGCCTGTCCAGGAATCAGGGAGAAGGAAGTAAAGGTCCATGGTGAGCCGGCCGCCATAGGTCGGCCCAAAGTCTTTACTGTTGAGTTGATCATTCCAGGTTTCTAGAGTAAAAGGGTAGGCGCGCAGAGCCGCTGTCCAAAACCGCTCTTCCAACGAATCTCCGCGTTCCCCGTTGAAAATTCCGGAATCAATGGTCGCCCCAAGTTCCAGCTCAAACCACGGGCGAAGCGTCTGTTCGTCATACCACCCATAGCTAATCGAACCTTGGGCAGCATAGGAAGCATGGGCTAGATCATGAAAGGCCGCTCCTGTCCCAATGCGCGAGGCTCTCACCATACCGGAAAACCGGAGTGGACGAAAGACACTGGCAATCAATCCTTGCTTATCCCCATTCAGATATTCAATGGTCTTTAAGGGAGACCATCGACGAAATCCCGATCGTGCAAACAGTTCATGAAATAAACTCCCGGTCTGACCTCCACCGCTGAGGTAGACAATGCGTTTTTGCCCCGCGATGCCCCACCAGCGAGTGAGGGATCCAGAAATGGCAAAATCTGTTTGATTTCGTTTTTTTTCGACTGGGACCGTAGGAATACCCCAAACCCCATCATGAATCAGGTCGTTTTGTAGGAACTCTGTGGGTTGGTTGCGAGTTGGCCCAATTCCTAATGTGAGATTAGTACTCCAGTTTTCAAAGGTGTTTGCGAAATGTTCCGTCCAGCTGAGGGTGATGAAATTTATTCCCATGGTCTCACGAATTCCATTGAATCGTTCACCCTCTCCGTTAAACTCAGTAAAACGAAAGAGTGAAAATCCCAAGGATAGTTGAGGTGCTTGATCAGGGTAAGACAAGGCGCCCCAATGAATCGAGGGTGCAGGCGTTTCTCCTTTGGCGGCTAAAGGGATGAACTCAAGAACTCCAACAAGGAAAAACGTGAAAACAAGTTTTATGACAGCATGGAGGAGAGTGGAATGTGATTTCATACTTTTTTCGATGAACAGGTTGCTAGGCTTTGCAAAACTCAATTTATACAGAAGTAAAAAAGACAAACTTTTAGAAGTTTGGTGGTCTTGCTGTGAAGAAAAATCTTAAATCGTTAAATTGAAGCATGGCATGACTGTGTAAACAACTCTCTTTCTGAAAGTCATGACGACGGTGGACATGAAAAACAATCAATGGAGGAGTTAGGAAGTCACGGCTTCATTGACCATGGCGACGAGTTCACGAAAATTACAGGGCTTATCAATAATGGCATAAGCACCGAGGTCAAGGGCCTTGAGCTTTTCTTTCTCATCAATGAGTCCGCTAAGCATAATGACACGGGGCGTATACCCATTCAAACTCAGGCTGCTCTGCACTTTTTCGAGTAAAACAAGTCCATTCATAATAGGCATTTGGTAATCGGCAATGACGATATCAGCGTGATGGTCTTGTAACCATTCTAAAGCTGCAGCCCCATTTTCAGATTCGGCACAGTCAAAGCCAGACGATTCAAGGACGCCGCGGACCATATGGCGGACAGCCGGTTCGTCATCGACGATCAAAACATGTCGTCCAATCTGAGGGGGATTATTCGTCACCAAGTTTGTCCCTTTTAGACCCTTCTGTCCTGCATCAAACTATCTTGAATGATGCCCTAGGGTCAGCTACCCGGACTATTCTGAAATCTGAGGTATTGTACATACGTACTACGCCTTGGGGAATACCCTTACCGTATATTTTGTGGAGTGGGGTTTTTGGTAGCACAATGCTTAATAATTGTGCAAAGTGTTGATTGGTCTATGAATGGACCAACCTTGCAGGAAGAATCTTCTTTACTCACAATCTTATCAACAGAATTAGGGGATTGGTCGAGATATTCGTAAGTCAATGAAATTTATGAATTATCAATTAAACTTCTCTAGCAGCCTGAAGGGAAAAACATTCAATTCATTAACAGGCCACGTATTCGCCAACCAGCAAGCGAAAATAGACAAGCAAGCCCTCAAAAGGGATTGTTGAATAATGATGATATCAACGGCCAAATTTCGTCTCTGCAACGTACCATGTCAGCGGCCTCGGGTGTGTTCACTTGGCGTAACGAGTAAAGATCGGCTTATGGGTGAAATGATTCGGCTATTTGAGATTGTATGGTCTCATACAAAGGAGTTGCCGGAAGCAATTCGAGAGTTGGCAAGCCTAACTGGATGGCTTGTTCCACGACGAGGCGAGCCACGCGCATGCGGGGAATAACTTCAGAAGGGAAGGCTTCCTGCAGAGAGCCAAAGGTTTTAGGGGGAATTTTGACCAAAAATGGATCGCCCTCAGGGGAGGAAAAAATGAAGCATTCAAGATTCGAATCGCCGATTTTATAGGTCAATTTGAAAGTGAGATGACAGGGGTCAAGGGAATGATCTGTTGAAGTAAACTGTTGAAAGGTGCTCTCGACAACATCACGGGTTATGTCGGCAGGCAGACCCGGCCGCCACTCGGGCATGCCGGATAATTCCCGATGGTAATAGCCATCAGCAGTTTGGGCCACTCGCCAAGTCACACCTTCATTGAAAAAAGAAATGATCTGTAAGGCCATGAGGACAATTGCAGCTAAAACGCGTGGTTGAAGATTAAAAAAGAAATGACATTGAGCAGGTTGAACAACACCTTGCTGTGGGGAGTAAAATTTTCAAACATGCTATTACTGTATCAGCATATTGACGAATACAATAGAGAGGCAGAGATGAATACTTCGATCAAGTCCTGATATGTCAGTTGTAAATTCTATCGAATTCCTCCACCTACTGAGTGAAGTCCAGACGATTGAAGCGCAGAAAATAAAGCTTCCCAAATAATCTTCAATATATTGTAGAATCTCTAATTGTGTTCTACAATATATGCAACGAAGAATATGAGTGAAGGAGGCAGAGTTATGAAATGTAGATCCCGGCGAAGGTTAACTAACGTGATCATGATACTCGGACTGTTTGGTGTGTTGTTTGGATGTGCGAGTACTTCGACAATGCAGGAGCCATTGATGGGAGAAGGATTTCAAGCTTCTTTGCCGAAGGCCGGGGCTCGCGTTGCGGTGTGGGGAAATCATTCAGGAGCTGTCACACGCACATTGCGGTGGTTGCATGAACACCAAATATTTGGCGTGGATGCCTCAACAATTGAAGGGAAATTGACGGACCCAGGGTTTTTTCGTCGAACCAATAGAGAACAAAAGGCACAAGTGTTAACAGCTGCCCAGTCGGCAGGAGTTCCCCTCGTCTTATTCACGAGGGTGGAGGGAAATCAGTTTGGCCGAAAATTTGACCTTGTAAATTTTGCCGAGCAACCTCTGAAAATTATGGGCGTGGAAATCCGCGGAATGAAAGCGGAAACTGGGGATGTCGTGTTTGGCGGAAAGGCTTGGAATTCTAAGCCTCTCGTGGAATCTGAGGATCTCGTACAAGACCTTACGAGTTTAGCGCTCCAAAAAGCTTGGAATGAACCGGCCCGTGTTCCTCTTGAAGAGGAGTTGGTTCAAGAAGACTACACACGGGAATCAACGAGAGGTGGGGCAATGTATTCAGAAGAGCTTCCACCTCGTGAGGAAATTTCTCAATCTGAAACAGATGGAACTTCCTCACAGGAAAATCACTCAGACTTGGGAGTCCAGATTGCTAGTGGTGCCCTTTCAGTCCTTTATACCCCTGTCAAAGTTGTGTATGCAGGCTTAGGAGGATTTATGGGCAGCCTCGCATATATTCTGACAGCCGGGAACACAGAGGTGGCCCAATCGGTTTGGGATGCGAGCTTAGAGGGAGACTATTGGGTAACCCCGGAACATGTCCAAGGGGAAAAAGCCATTCGTTTTCAAGGAGAACCTTCCAGAGTTGTTTCACTCCAGCCAGCCAGGGTGGAGGCAGCTCGTGCCCATGAGCTTACGGTGAGTGAATAATCTCAGAACTCTTTCTTAAAGACTTCGACAAACTTTTTCATAGTATCGGAAGATTTCATTCCTTTAGATAGGGAAGATCGTCACTCCAGTTCCAATAGCACACGTTGGTTTCTGAACAGGAGATGGCTACGGCTCCCACATGTTCAGAACTACCGGTTATGCGAAATAAGGAGCATGGTTCTTTTTGGTTTTGTGATGGTACCAATGTTACTCGCGCTTGATTCGGATTGAGCGTCATTTCGCAATCTGCTAATCCCCCTGAAATTCCACTCCCCTGCATTTTGAGATACGCCTCCTTACCAGTCCAGTAGGAAAAGAATTGCCGAGTTTGTTCCTCTGGAGGCAGAGAGGCCAAATAGTCTGATTCGCGTTGAGAAAAGTAGCGCTGCACGATGTCCTGGTTTTGAATTTTCCTGTTTACCCACTCCACATCGACACCGACAGAATGTTGAGGGCTGAACGCAATGAAGGCCAAGCCTTTGGTATGGGACACATTAAAATGAATTGGCTGTGCGCCATTGATATTCAATATAGGCTTCCCTTGGGGCTGGGTTTCGATCGAGAGTTGCCTGGGCGAGATCGTCAAGTATCGGCCCAACAGTATTCGAAGGATTGCCCGTGTGATAATAAATTGATATTGGGGGTGCGGAATACGGCACCGGTCAGCTCGAGTTATTTCATCCTCTAATAGATAGAGTTGATACCGAGCGGCCCGCTCAGGCGAATCATCTAATACAATACGCCACACATGGACCGTATCTGGGTCTAGTCTGGTCGACAAATCTCTAGGGGGAATCCCCCAATGCGGAGGAAAAGGCTTCATTCAACATGAAATTGTAACCGAAGAAATCCTGGTCTGAAAGTTTCTCACCGGCATTAAACCCAATCTATTATGGAAAACACGGGGTTATTAATTTAGGACTTTGACAATTGATAGGATGCCCCCGTCGGAGTTGACCGACGAGGGCTGTAAATTGCTGAACTTAGATAGCGAAGCTACTCAACCTTGAAGCAGCTTTCAACGGCTGTCTGATTGTAGCTTGCCTCTCGTGCCAAGACTTCATACTTAAATTCGTCGCCTTGAGCAAGAAATTCCGCTGGAATTTCAATGGCAGTTTCTCCGGGTGGGAGGGTGACATGTATGACTGAAGGGAAACTCTCTCCATCAACATCCACTTCAACTTCGACCACGACTTCGTAGTTGTGAATGTTCACTGGGACGGGTGGTTGCACTCCTGCGCCACCCCCATTGGGATCCGGGTGGGAGTTCATGACCGGTGGCCAAGCTATAGTGACGGGAGCTTCCGTGACGGTGATGTCAAATCCTGGGTCTTCTTCGTCACAGTTTTGTGACATAGGGAGTCCATTGACAGTCGGTTCTGCCGGTGCTGGCATGACATGTGTTAGTTCCACTTCGCTCTCAAGTTCTTGCCCGCTCAAGGTTTTGCCTTCGATTTCATAAATTCCTTGCCGAAATCGACGGAAAAACCGTTGAGGAGACAGTTCATCAAATGTTGGTTCGGCACTTTCAAAGAAAATTTCTGTTAAACCTTGCCGCTTTAATCGGCCGCTGACTTTAATATCAAGCATTTTTCGTTCGCTTGGGTCTTCGATCTCTAATTTTTTCCAAGGGTCTCCATCGATCAGTGCATGAATGCCAAGGTCCCCATCAGTATTGTTGAGTTCAAAGAACAAGTGCGCTTCTGAAAACGGGATTTCGTTCTCATCTTCTGCCCAACTTATGGTTCCAATGCTGCACAGCGATACTGTCAGAGCGATGGCCCAAAGAAGAGAGTATGTGGAGATTCGTCTGCTCATGGTGTGTTCTCCTTGCATGTGTAAAAAGTGAAGTGTTGGCTATTTCGTTCGTCATAATCCAAGGCCATCAGTTTCGTACTGAACTCAGGGAGTTTTTGTGATTTATCGAGTTCATCTTGTTCAGTTTTTCTTTTCCCTCCTTTCTGCCAGTGATTGGCTGTGAATCCCTAACAACATCGAGAAAGCCTGGACTAAGACTTTCCGCTAAGCATACGAGGGAAAGCTTACGAGAAGCTGGCCATAGAATTACCAACTGATAAGAAACGCCGAAGAGCGACAACTATTGTGGTCAGGAACCGAGGGGAAAGGTGCTGGTAAAGACACTGCCTTTAGCGGGGTCACTTTGTAGTGTAATTTCACCACCGTGTGCTCGAGCTACAGAACGAGCGAAACTTAGCCCGAGGCCGCAGCCTTCTTGTGAGCGGCTATGGTCACAGCGAAAAAACCGGTCGAAAATTCGATGTTGGTCGGAAGTAGGAATTCCTATGCCCGTATCGGCTATGGTGAGCTGAAAGTCTTTGGACGAACGTTTCAATTCAATACTGACTTCACCTCCGTCAGGAGTATACTTGAGGGCGTTATCGAGCAGGTTGGCGGCCATGCGCTGCAGATTGTGTTTATCCCCAACTATCTCACAATGTGGGGCGAGCTGGTGATGCAAGGTGATGTGTTTAGCCTCGGCTACTGGTTGAAATAATTCCACAAGGTCCGAAATGAGTTGAGAAAGATTGATTTGCTCATGACCAATATGGGTGACACCAGCATCGAACTCAGCCATATCCAAAGTTGTATTAATGAGATGTATGAGTCGATCGCATTCTTTGAGAACGTCAGTCGCGACTTGTGAAGAGTTTTTCTTTGAATCTTTATTCGTTAAGACCCCTTCGGACATCACTCGGATTCGTGCGAGTGGGCTACGTAGATCGTGCGCAATGTTATCGGTCATCTCACGCATTTCATCCATAACGTTCTTTATCCGTGAGGCCATGGAATTAAATGTCTTGGCCAGCGTTTGGATTTCATCGCCCTGTGCCCCGACCGACACACGACGATTTAAGTCACCTTGCTCAATGGCTTTTGCGGCCTGGCTGACTTCTTCAATTCCACTCACGGCTTTTCGAGCAATAAGCCAACCGACTCCTGAGGCAATAGGAATACCAAGTAGGAGCATTCCCCCAAAGACCGCAACGAGGACTTGCATAATCTCTTGAGTGCCCCCAAGGGTTTCTCCTACCTGGAGAGTTATATCCGGACCAATCAGGCCAGAAATCACTCGAGTGGGATACTCCTGACTTGAGAGGGTTATGGTTTCTAAAAAAGGCGCAGACTGTGACTGCACAACGGGGAGATGAGGAGAAGGAGTGTCTAGGCCTTCCCAGTCGGACATATCGGAACTAAACAAAATGGTTCTTTCGTTATTGTATAACCTTAAAAAAACTTCACCCTCATCGCTGGAGTTCATCTCACGATCAATTTCCCGGGTGACCTCGTCCATGCCTTCTTCTATGAGTAATTCACGAAACTCTGCAATGTCTTCCCGTAAATCACTATCCATGCGGCTATTTAACAGTGTTTGAATGGAGAGGTAGAGTGTCATCAATGCGGCAATTAAACAAACAAGAAAGGCAGAGGCATACCAGAGGGTGAGCCTAAAGCCAAGGGTATTAGGGAGTTTAATGGTCATGGCTTTTCAGGACATATCCCATGCCTCTGATCGTATGAATCAAAGGCATAGAAAAGCCCTTGTCAATTTTTTCTCGAAGTTTACTCATTCGGGCTTCAACAACATTAGTGCCTGGGTCAAAGTTATAATCCCACACCCGTTCTAGAATCATCGTTTTCGAGACAACATGTCCGGCATGCCTGATCAAATATTCCAGCAAGGCAAATTCTTTAGGTTGAAGGTCAATCTTGGTTCCAGCGCGGGATGCCGTTCTTGCTAACAGATCCAATGTCAAATCTTCAAAAGAAAGATTTGTGGGTTCAACCACATGCTGAGTCCGACGAAGAAGTGATTCGACTCGTGCCAGGAGTTCACTAAAAGAAAACGGTTTGACGAGATAATCATCGCCTCCGTGACGCAAACCACTTATGCGGTCATCGACTGACCGTTTGGCGCTAAGGATGATGATCGGGAGGTTTTTCTTTTTTTTTCGCAAACGATCGATGATCGACAGACCATCAAGATTGGGCAGCATGACGTCAAAGATACCGACATCATAACCATGGGTCATAGCAGCATGGAGTCCAATTAATCCGTCATCGAAATGATCAATGGTAAAACCGGCTTCTTTCATCCCTTTTTGAATGAAATCTGCGATGACCTGGTCGTCTTCAATTAGTAGGATCTTCATGGAAGAAATTTCTGATATACATACACTTCACTTTAAAGTATCTTGCATGAGTGCCTGGTTATAAAGTCAAGGTTCTAAATGTTCATGGCAGAGGCTGATCGAGTATGGGCCTGTTGAAAAAAGTCGTCAGCGGCGTTCTCGCCATTTTTGAACAGCCCCGAGGCTGGTAATCGCAAACTGCTTCCTGGCGAAATATGGCCCTTGACATCTTCATTATTCAACACTCCCAGTATGTCCATGAAATGACTGTAGTGGATTATAGCCTATAAATTCGAGATCAAGACATTACGATGTGGTGAACTTCTCGCAGTACACTAGGCAGGTTCGCCATAATCGTGCCCTCGTATTTGGAATTCGCTCAGAAATGATTCGTTATCTGTTTGCGAAAATCGAGCTCTGTTCAGTTATGAACCTCTGTTTAAGGATTGTGAGCCTACTTTTTGTCATTCTGGCAATAGGAGCCTTGCAGAGTTGGGCCCAAGAGCCATCTTCTAGCGGTCAAGAATTCGAGAAACCCGAATCGGTGAGGATTTATCGAAGTCCCGAGGAGCGCAGGGAGGCTAGCTTAGGCACACAGGTTACCGATTGGTTGAGGTTCGGTGGGGTTGTGGAACTTGAAAAGGAATGGCAGAAAAATAAAATTACAGGTCCGGATAATACCGAGAACCCAGATACGGAACTCGCCATTGAATTGGGTTTTGAGGTTGAGTATGAGGAATGGCTTGAAGCTGAAGTGCTCTTTGCGATTGAAGACAATGGTCGCCGCCATTATCAGGAATTAGATGAAGGATTGATTGGAGTGAATCTTGGAGATTGGGGCATGAAAGTTGGCCGGCTCTACGTCCCCTTTGGGGCGTACTATAGCCACTTTATTTCGGGACCCTTACTTGAGTTCGCACAAACACGGGGCGACGCCATTCTTATGGATTATACCGTGTTTGATTCGATAGAACTGGCGGCCTATGCCTTCGATAGCAAAGTCGATAAGCGTGAGGATCACAATGAAGTCGATTGGGGCATCAGCCTCGAATGGGTTTCAGAGGACGAATCGATGCGAATGGGGGCAGGCTATATTTCAGATTTGTCTGAAAGCGAAGACGAATTGCTCTTGGATTTTAAGAATACATTTCTTCGTCGGGTTCCCGCCTGGAATGCTTATGCGCTCATAGGACTGAAGAACTTTGAAATCACAGCAGAAATTCTGAGAGCCACACGGTCATTTCGTGAATTCCCTAAAAACGCCGATCAACCATTTGCGTTTAATATAGACGTCGCATATTTCCCCTTTCAATTTATTCAAGTTGCCACGCGGATAGAACATAGCAAAGAGCTCATCGATGAACCGGCATGGCAAACCGGAGTGTCGGTAACGTGGGCTCCTTGGGAGAGCATTACTGTCTCAGTAGATTACTTGTACGGCCATTATAAAAAACGATTTGCCTTTGATGATTTTGATAACCCTCAAACTGCTCATCATTTTACGGCTTTGCAACTGACATGGGGATTTTAAGAGGGTTGGCTGGGTGGCAGCATTCGAAACCGAACTTCGTCGGATTGCGTATAAGCAGACACGGTGTCTCCAACAAATAGTCCACAGCGATACAGTCCGGGCGTCCATCCAGTTTGCGGTGGAGAGAGCACAAAATATCCTGTTTGTTCGTTTGTCGACATAATCACTTGATCCTGAATCAACGGATCCCCGCCCCAAGTAATAGGCGATGTTTCAAGATCACATTGGGCGGTAAGTGGAACGGCATCATAGGAGGCCGTCACAAGCGCAAAGACTAAGTAGATTTCTTCCTGGGTATCGAGAAATGTGTCATTGGGGTCAATGGGAATGAATTCATGGCTGCCGACTTGTAGGTCATCCCGCAGCACTCCATCTGAGGGAATGACAAAGCGAAACCAGCTAAAATCGGCATCGCGTCCCATTAACGAGGCTCGGGTATGAAAGAGTTCGTCTGGCTTAAATTTTTTGGCGGCCAGCTGTGTATAGTAATCAGAAGGAGGATTAGTGGGGTCTGCGGCAGGCAAGGTCTCATTGGCGTCTTCCACAGGCTTTTGCTCCTGTGGGAGATGTCGTCGCACTGTTTCAAACCAAGGTGCAAGTATCTCTTCATCAATAATCTTTCCACTAACGGTGTTGGGGATCAAGTCCGCGTTTTCTTCAGAATCAGGAGTTTTTGGCTCTGGGTTATTCGCTGAAGGTTGTGGGGTATTTCGGCTTTCTGGAGGAACCGTGGCAATTTCTTGAAGAATTTCAAAGTGGAGTAAGGCCTCTTCCCATCGCTCTAAGGCGACTAAACTCTGCCCAATTCGAAAGATCGAATTCAGAAAAATCTCACTGAAATTGTCACCGCCTGGCCCCAGTTCAATGCTTTTTTGAAGAAGCTCGACGGCTTCCTCATGCTGCCCTAATTCCATCAACGTGCTTCCTAGTTCGTAGGTCACGCGATAATCGGAGGGTTTGAGCGCGAATAGCTCCTTTAGAATTGGCTCGGCTTCCTTGTAGCGGCCCTTTGCAAAGTATTCCCACCCTTGATGACGAATCAATGCCCACCGTTTTCGTTCCTCTGCAGTCGCCCCTGGACTAAAAATGGGTTCATAGCGTCGGCCACGCTCTTTTGTTGCGCCATATGTAATCATCAGAAGGTTTCGCGCTGCCATTTCCACCGGAGATCCAGGTTCGACATTTTTCAATACAGACTGCACTTCTTTTCGGGCGCCATCATATTGCAAGACATCAAATAACGCGCGCGCCAAATTCAGGCGCCACCCCTGCATCTTTGGCGCCAGGGTGACAGCCTTCTTGTACCATTCGACCGATTCTTCTAACCGATCGAGCTTCCGAAGGTCTTGCGCTAAGCGTAAGAGGACCAAGGGATTCATTGGAGTATGTTGAGCGATACGTTCTAGCTCGTCGATGGCCCGGTCCCCTTGTCCCAACCGAGTAAGCACACTCCATTTAGCCCAACGAGCCGGCAAATATTCGGGGGAGTCTTTCAGAATCGCTTCATAGTTTTCTAAGGCCTCTTGATTGCGACGGGATGTGGCCAGGATATCGCCTCGCAATTTTTTGAGGGCGAGAGAATGAGAATGTTCCAAAAGCCCTTCTTCGACAATATCCAATGCATGGGGAGGAGAACCATCCAGCCACGCCTCTGTGGCACGTTCAATGACGATATCCTCGGATTCAATGACATGAGCTTGGGGAAAGGTTAATGCTGCAAACATTAAACTCAGACAGACTGCTGCAGTAATTGAAGTGAAAAATAGTGACAACAAATTAGGTGAAGAATGGTGAGGGCTGAGAAGGGATTTCGACATTCAAATAGATGGAGGATCAGGCTATTAAGCAAACTTCTAAACCTTGGATGTACTTCTATCGTAATTCTTCATGGATCCCTTCTGCAATTGGAGGGGCGGTTCCAGCAAGGTTTTCTTGTTCACGCACGGCTTTGATTCGTCCATATAGTCGTCGCAGGTGAGCCTCGTATTCCCCCTTTTTCATGCCGGCGTGATCACGTTCAAAAATCCGCCCTAACAGATAGCCGATATTTTCCATAACTCGTAATAGTTTGCCATCAAGCTCTAGTACCTCTTCTGAAAAGAATTCCATCACGGCCACAACTTTCGTGCCGATTAAAATGGGAAACGCGAAGCCGGCTTTCAATCCAATGTCCGTGGCCAGACTGGCCCGAGGAAAGTTCGAATCCTTAGTGACATTCTTAATCCATGCCGCTTTACTGCTTGCTAAGACCCGACCCGGCAGCCCGACTCCGGGAACAAATTTGGTGTCTTCCGTCACACGTCGAAAACTCTCAAATTTTGCCCAGTCACGGAGAACCCAAATTTTACTCGGACTGAGGATTTCATGATCTCCGTCACGGATATACATATGGGCCACCGGCCATCCGGTTGAGTCACAAATTTTCTGCATCGCTTGTTTCAATGCGTCTTCAACAGGATCATTGGAATTCGAGATGACCGCAATTTCCTGATTAAGTTCTAAAAAGATGGTTTCTTGTTTCAAGAGATCATACGCAACTTTCATTTTTTCCGATTCTTTTTGAGCATCCAGGAACCGCAATTGAGCGAGCGCCAAAATAGCAATCATCCAAATAATCGATATGGCCAACAATCGGTTGGTCCATACCATCCATAAGGGGATGCCAGGATCCGAAATATAAAATCCTTCGAGTGTGAGAATCGTTCCTGTGACCGCACCGCCAATGATGAGACGCCGATCCCTGGCCATGAGTCCCAGGAGGACAAGGACAGCATAAGCCTCTCCAATCGAGACACCACGAGGCAGCATGCCGTCAACAATCGAAATCACCAATGCGCTGGCAATCATAGCAACGAGATAGGCGATTGAGGATTTAGAAAATTGAGAATTATCTTTTGAAGTGGTGTTGGTCATGTTGATAGCTCACTTTGTGGAGCAATCGACTGGTCATAGCTGCAAGAAATTAGGTTTCAGTAGAGAGGTAGCCATCGATTCCGCTGGTTGTGTGGCCCCAAATAGATGGATTCTGAGATGGTTGGTCGGCTCCTTCGAAAACAAACTTTTCTTCCAGCCATCGCACACAATCAAAAATATCTTCAAAAATATGGTCTTCTGGAATGACTCCAGGCACCAAATCAACCGCACGCAACATCGCAAGGGGTTGACTATTGGTATTTGCCAACAAGACTCGAATGCCTCGTTTTTGCATATACTCAAAGCCTTGTTCTAACGCATGGGCAGCCGATTGGTCTAGGTATGGCACACGATTCATTTCAAAAATGAGAATCTTGACGGAAGGAAGTTGTTTCAGGCTGTCGATCAAAAACTGGGAAAATCCAAAAAATACTGGCCCTGAGAACGTTTTGATATACACCTGGTCTAACGTCTCTTGCGGCAAAATAAATTCTTCCTGTAAGTCGCAAGGCTTCCTGACCTTGAGGAACTTCAGCGGGAATAGCGCGATTTTCTCTTCACCAATCGATCCCATTTTTTTCATAAAGAGAAACACGGAGAAGGTCATGCCCATTCCTACGGCCGTGATTAAATCTACAAACACGGTCACGACTAGGACAAGAATGAGGATTACGCCTTCTGCGCGATCTACTTTGAGCACTTCTCTGAGCCCCTTATAGTCGATGATATCTAGTCCGACAGTGACCAAAATCGCAGCCAATACCGGAATGGGCACATACCGCACATAGGAGCCTAAGCCCATGAGCACGGCAATAAGAAACAGGCTAGAGATTACGCCAGCTACTCGTGTTCTCCCCCCGCTTTTGACATTGACAATGGAAGACATGGTTGTCCCTGCTCCAGGTAATCCCCCAAAGAGCGCAGAAGCCATATTCCCAGCACCCTGTCCCAGGAGCTCACGATCACTATCATGTTTCGTTTCCGTCAATTTATCGAGGATCACCGCAGTCAATAAGGTGTCAATACATCCGAGCGCCCCGAGAGTAAATGCGGCACTGATGACAAACCATGGCTCCGAGAAATCCATCTGACTTAATGTTGTCAGATGAAAGGTGGGTAATCCTTGAGAGATTTCCCCGATAAGCGGGACTGAAATGCCGCTGGCTATGGCGACACCAGTTCCCACAAGCAATGCAATAAGGGTGGGCGGAACGACGGTCGTGATCTTTGGCGCGAGGAAAAGAATAGCAAGGGTGAGGCCCCCGAGCCCCAACGCGGCCAAATTCATCTTCCCGATGGCTGATGGCAGTTCAACGATGACATTATAGATGGTTGAGGGAGAGTCCAAACCGGCTATGGGATAAATCTCAAATAAGATCAGAATAACCCCAATACCCGTCATAAACCCTGAGAGCACCGGATAGGGAATGTATTTGACATTTCCGCCAAATTTGAGGAGACCAAAGGCCATTTGTACCAAGCCGGCTAGGATGAAAATGCCAATGATGGTCCCCATGGCCTTTTCCAAGTCTCCCGCAAAGGCGATAGCCTGAGAAATAGTAAGCGCTGCGACCACGGTCATAGGACCGGTGGGAGTGCTGATGAGGGTCCGTGTGCCGCCGAATGTAATGGCAATGGCCCCGAGGATAATCGCACAGTAGAGCCCAGACACCGCACCGAGTCCGGATTGCAGCCCAAAAGCGAGGGCTAGTGGCAGGGTCACGATTCCTGCCGTGAGTCCGCCAAACACATCTCCCTTTATCGTCTGAGCCATATTCCCCAGTCCGAGTGCATTGGAAGTCACAGCTTTGTCTAGCTCCTTGTGCGAAAAAAGGCCTTATCTTGCAGCAACTCTGAGCATACAGGAGGCAAAGTAGATTGTGGAAGTGGGAAAAGGGAGGTCTAGGCTTGAGGACATCAGTGAATTGACTGCACCAAAGCTATCAAGTGTTTATTGAAGGAGGGTTAGAAAATTGAGAGACGTGAGACCAACTAAATGCCAAGTTTGGCCCTGAATTCGAAGCCCTTTAGCTTATCGAATAGAGACGCGAGAGGAGAGAGGTGTTTCTGAAATAAGCTGGAACGGAATCCATGTCTTACCGGGTTCTTTTGAGGCACTAGCATTTTTTGAGGCAGAAACAGTTCTAGAGAAGTAGAGGTTCAGCAGAACCATGCCCACGATCATGCCAATTACCACTAAGTCAAAGATAGGATTCATTGTTTCACCTGCCTCATTTCAAAAATGAATAACACATCTACCCTTCAGTAAATGCAAAGGGCATTCCAGGGTGTGCCATCACAGGCTGTCCAGAACAATTTTAGGTAAACATTCAATAATATTGGAATAATTTTAAAAAATACTTCTTTTACCCTCTAGTTGGTCATCACCAATTACAAAAGGTGTGCGATTTTGCTCGGTGTCATTTGTGCAATCTTGCACATTACTGTCGGTTCGCTGCTTTCTTTCATAAGCGAGGAGAGAAAGGCGTCTGTATTGGTATTGAACGAAGGTTGGAGGGTGGTTCACCCCTATTCGGTGTATACAGGGATTTTCAGTTTGACCGATAGGAAAATGAACTGGAGGTTCGCATGCGATATTTGAATATTAGGGGTTTCATTCTGGCCTTATTTATCATTGTTAGTGGATGTGCCTCACCTCAGGAAAGATATATCAACAATGACAATGAATTAGATCTCTATTTGAGTACTTTGGATGATAAACATTTCGTCTGGTGTGAATTAGATCTGGAGCAATGTCGCAAAGATTTTGAGGTATGGAAGCTCAGTTCACGAGGCCAGGCAATCCTAGAGGAATATGAAAACGAGGATTCAGGTCAAACCTACAATACACATGATGTGCCAAATGTCTTTCGTACACGTTTTCTCGATGAACGTCAGTTGGTCGAAGAGAGTCGAGGATATGATAGTGGTCAATACTTGGATGTCCTTGAGGAAAGGGGTCTCCCACGTAATCCACCGAACCATGTACAACCAGAAACAATACCCGCATCTTCCAAAAAGTATGGCCCTGAAGTTCTTTCCCAATGACCGAGATTCTCTGAAGGCCCTGTTGAATAATTCAATTGCAAGTTACGAAAAGGCTTTCAAAGCAGTGGTGGCTTTTTTCAACACTTCCCTTAAGGTTATAAGCTTCTGATTGGCAGAGCCCATCCTTGCTCTAGATCCTCAACGCTTATAGAATTTCCGCGATCATTCTTTATTACTATTTCTTTTTTCGGATTCAATGCCGGGTTCAGCTTCTCGTCGAGGCGAAATATTTTTACATCGTGGAGATGTGACGCAAGCTCGTGTGTGGTACGAGCAGGCTGTAACCGAAGCGAGAGAGGCAGAGTCTCACAAATCTTTGTCTGATGCGTTGGGAAACTTAGGGAATGTGTGTGCATTGCTTGAAGATTATGTGCAAGCCGAAATCTGTTATCGCGAAGTCTTAGACATTCAACGGACGCTTCAGGAAGGCAATGTGATTGGAGAAACGTTGGTCAATCTAGGAAATTTGAAGGCTGATTCTCTTCAACCTGAGAAGGCTCGTGCGTATTATCTTGAGGCATTAGATACGCTACTGCTCCTTGCCAATGATCGGGCTCTCGGTATTCTGTATAGCAATCTTGCCCTTCAAGAAGTTCATCTAGGCAATTCTAGTGAAGCTGTTGAGGCCTTCGAGACAGCCTTGGAATACCATCGAAAAGTCGGGAATGAAGATGGGTTAGCGACGACGTATGGCCAACTTGGAAAAACGTTTCTTCACATGGGCCATTCGCAAAAAGCCGAAGCTTGTTTGAATAATGCGACTGAACATTTCGTTAAGTTAGGCAATAGTTCCGGAGAAGCGGGAGCCTTACGTTTACTAGCTGATCTGTATGAAGAGCGCGGAGAGAAAATTTCTGCTATTCGATGTATGGAACGTGTCGTCCAGATTGATCGGACCTATCGTTTACCCCAATGTGCGGAAGATGAGCAAAAGTTAAAAAACTTGCAGGAGGCTTAACTTTGCTTTCTACTTAATTGGTCTCATAGCCCAAGGGTTCAAAAGTGCTCTGAGCCACGAGATGGGTGGCAATGTTTTTGGGTTTGTTGCAAGAAGTTCGTCTAGCAAGGCCGTAGACATTTTGGCGCGCGGAGCGTAGTGGCAATACGTGAGCGCGGCAAAAAGGCGACCTGACTGCCGAAACCGCTTTCAGCTTCCATAGCCGCTACGGCGAAGGAGGCCCAGCGAAGGCAGGGAACGCTGCTGGCGGATTTTTTCAACACTACCTTTTTAGAGTCTGATGGTTGTCAGAATATAGAAATAGTCCGTATCTTTTTCTCCACCAGGCGGTAATCCGGCCCTAGCGGGAAGGCGGTCGAAATAGCTTCCCTTGAACCAGTGATCATAGCCAGCATCAAACGAAACATTTTCATTCATATTCCATTGCGCAGTCACTTCCACATCGTGTCCCAGGAAGGTCCCTGATTCACCAGTCGAATCACGAAGGCCGTTGTTGCCAAACGCGCCTCGTGAAGTAGCCAAATACCAGATTCGGTGCTTCACTTGAAATTTCCAGCCTTTAGTTGGAGTCACGATCACGCGCCATCCTGGTGAGCTAATGTTGGTACGAAAAAAAGATCCAAAATTGCCTGTCGGCATATACTCAAACCGCCGAGCACCAAACAGCGTATCAAAGGCAGAGTCTCGGCTATCGTTCGGATTGCGGTCCCCACTGGCATAGTCATAGTGGATCACCAACCGTGGCGACCAGAGAAGATTAAACGTATAGCCAAGATTGAGATGTTGGAAGTGTGCGAAGTGATCGGTGTCGCCTCGTTTCCCTGTTTGCCAGACAGTTTCCAATTCATAGTCTAGCTGGTTGCTCACCGGAGTTTTATGAAGACGAAGACCAAATGTGGAAAACGTTCGTTGGGAACTGATAATAGAACTACGCTGATCGTTCAGCCCGAAATAATAAGCACTAAAGCGTAGCCACGAGAGATGGTTCATTTCGACGTAGGTCCCCCAAAACACATTTCGCTTGGAGTGTTCGTCAAGTTGTGTGGGATCAATCAATACGGGTTGGACCAGAAAGGCACGGG
The DNA here is from genome assembly GCA_965223295.1 of Nitrospirales bacterium. Classification (GTDB taxonomy): domain Bacteria; phylum Nitrospirota; class Nitrospiria; order Nitrospirales; family UBA8639; genus Nitrospira_E. The sequence goes on from CBDCWC010000003.1 coordinate 1,083,802, forward strand.
TGCGCCACAGGTGATCATGGGCTAGTTGCCAGTGGAAACCGTCAAAGGCATTCGTGGTATTGCGAAATAGGTTACGAGCAATGAGACGGCGGCTCCCAACATCCATTGTGAGCCGTCCGAAATGGAGATCTGTGCGGAGCCCTGTATTGAAAACATTTTCTAGCGATACAGAGACAAATGCCTGGAGAATGTCCATCTCATTCTTAATGCCTGTGTTAACAAAGCTGTCTTTATCATCCAGGTGAACTCTGGCATCCTGTCCTTCAAATAACAATTTGAACGGCCCGCCATTAAGTCCAAGACGCATCCGGGAGCGCTGTTGAATTTGAGGGTCGGTTCGTCCTAAGGGCTGAGTGGATCGCCATGGATGATCATAGGCTTCGAACCGAGTCCGGTGTTCCAGTCCTAAATCCAGCCAATTTGGGAGCTGCAAGACATCTTTCACATAACGATTCCATTGCCATTCTGTCCTTTGAATAAGCACAGAATCTGCGGTTTCTAGTTGAGCCGTCTGAGAGGATGCTTCAGTTCGTAACACTACTGAACTCAAGACCGAGGTCTCTTCAGTTTCTTCCATTGTTGAAGGAACAGCCACCTCCGTCGAACCATGGCTGACTCCCAAGATGCCAGATGTGAAGAGGAGTAAGGTTCCTAGGAAAAGGCTGCTCAATGTAGTCTTGTTGTTCACCATCACTTTCTCTTTTGAACGACAGTTGCTTGAGGGAAAGGCAATTCGATCCTTGAAGAAGCGATAGTATTTTTAAAATAACTTATTGTCAATTTTAAGATTTTTTCTGAGACCATCTTCGTCGCCTAAAGCGAAGCGATTTGGTTCATCGAAAGGCTGTTTTTGTCAAAGACAATGCGAGAGAAGGAAAAAAGATCTTACCAAAGAATGGTGAAAGACTGGTTAGTTATGAAGACAAGATTCTGGGTCCTGGTATTTCACAAGAAGCCTTTTTTAGTTTGATCAAGAAGAAAGGTTAAAAGTTTTAGGCCTAACATGTTCTCTTTGCTATACAGTGAAAAGTCCTATCTTGCAAACCGACTTCACACATATCTAAACAGATACATTTCGTATCTTTATGGATAAACAAATTTTCTTTGACCCAGGAGCTTCAATATCGGTTTAAAGTCATGTATGTGAGTAAAAAGTCAGGAAATCCAACGAATTAGATTTTAGGGGGTAAGAGAAAAGTCTCATTTTTAGCAATGGAACAAAAGTTGCGTTCTCGAGATTTTGAACTTTTCCCGCAGCTTTCCAAGCATTTTTGAAAAATGAGGCAGGCGGCAAAAGATATTCATCTATCTATACAGTCAACGTGGTTCCTGTTCCTTATGAAAGAAGGAGGAATTCTTATGAGACAAGTTACAAGAATGTTGGGGATTGGGGCATCCCTCCTGATCATCGCCACAGGGTGCAGCAGTATAGCCTCTAGAGTTCATCAACCTTTAGCCGACCAGCGAAACCTCATCGATGAAGTCCGTCATAGTCAAGATGATATCAACGCCAATGCCGTACCATTTGAAGAATTATTTTATGCTGGGAAACATATCTTTTCTAATCGCTTTACAACGGAAGATCATTATGGCGAAGGAGCAACAGGACCACGAAGAAGTAAGTACATGATGGCGAACAGAGAGAACTATCCATTCCTTCGATTTAACGGACTTGATTCACAGTCGTGCCTTGAATGTCATTTAGCAATTGGGTTTGCGCCCCAGATGAATTACTCTGATGAGAAACCTAAAATCCGTTTCGCCAAGCAATTAGGCTTTACGGGTGGGGGTGCTGGGTTTGCGTCCAATGCATTTGGATTAGAGAATTTTGGATGTATGCCTGCTGGCGAAAATTGTAATCCTGACGATCCCACCAATGGAGTGATTCGTAACCCACCACATGCGTTTGGAGCGGGGTACACACAAACACTGGCTGAAGAAATGACTTGGGATCTTCAGGGGAAGATCGCGGAGGCCAAGGCTAATCCAGGTGTCATGGTGGATCTCATGACGAAGGGCATTTCATTTGGAAAAATCGCGGCTGATGCAAGCGGCAATCTGGATCTCAGCCAAGTTGTGGGTATCAGCGATGACCTCGTTGTGCGACCCTTTCAATGGAGGGGAATTGCCAGCAATTTGCGAAATTTTATCAGGGATGCAATGAATTTTCACTTTAGCGTCCAACCGAAGGAATTATTGGAAACCAATCCAGAGAAGAATGACGATGACCAATTGAAGGACGAGATCCTTGAAGGCGATATCAGCGCAGTCGCGACCTTTCTTGCCTTTCTCAGACCCCCAACGGAGTCTTCCGAAGGTCTTGATGAGTTAACGGTTCAAGAAGGGCGAGAGGCGTTCATGAAAGCGGACTGCGCTTCTTGCCATACACCAAGTCTGACAATCGAAAGTCCCTTTGCCACAATTCGAGATCCGCGAACGGATTCAGGAATGCAAACCAAAGTTGAAGAAGCCTTTCCTCACACCAAGGTCAGTCATAAATTAGAGAAGTTACGAAAGAAAGCGGAAAAATTTGGGATCACAATCCCATATCGTGTTTCACCGACTTTGGAGAAATTGTTGATAAAAAAGAAACTAAAGGCACGCAAATTTAGTGAACAAAAAGCTCCTGCGGAAATGGTGGCCGATGAAATCGTGTTAAATTTAAAGGGCTATTCTCGAGATTTGAATCGTACCGACGGTCCGCCCGAAACTCTTCCCCGTCTCCCCCATAATGATGGAAAGATCGATGTACCACTCTACAGTGATCTCAAACGACATACCATGGGAGACAATCTAGAAGAACCGATTACGCAGGAAACAGATGGTGGGCATGAGATTCCCACAAAAGAATTTCTGACCCGTCCATTGTGGGGTGTGGCTGATACGGCACCATGGATGCATGATGGTCGAGCCTTGACCCTTACGGATGCCATTTTAATGCATGAAGGGACAGGCAGTGAGGCCAATACCTCAGTTGCTAAATTCAAAAATCTTTCTGAACCCGAAAAATTGGCATTACGAACGTTTCTCAGCAGCTTGCGGTTGCCGACGGTTCGTTATCATTAATAGCATCATGTTCTGGGGGGAAAAACATCAAGATATAAAGATTGTGAGTTCTAAAAGCTTCAAATAGACAAATTAGGGGCTGCTAGGTGCTTATTGATCAGATGGATGAGCATCTAGCAGCCCTATCTTTAGAAGGTGTGGGACTTAGAGATGAGTCAGGGGAATAGATTTTCATGATTCATGAGGCCATTAGAAAAGGCAATGATTATCTTCAGCTGGATAACAGTTGGTGGAATGGGAATCAAAACTGGTTTCCTGGGGCGAAATGTTTTTGCCATTCTTTCTCAGTAATAAGGTCTTTGGTCGATTCCACGCGATCTAAAAAAACTAGTCCGTCTAAATGATCAACCTCATGTTGAAATACACGCGCAAGAAATCCATCGTATTCCCTTTTGATTGTGCGATCATCTCGAGTTTGGTATCGAACCCGAATGGTCCGATGCCGAGGTACCAGCCCCCGGATTCCAGGCACGGTAAGGCAGCCTTCCCAATCTGTTTCCTTATCTGAGGAAGCCCAGGATATTTCAGGATTGATCATGACTGTGGGTTCCATGGTCGGTGCATAGGGATATCGGGTATTAGGTTTGGGTGCAAGAATAATGATACGCGTGGATTCTGAAACTTGAGGAGCAGCAATGCCCATCCCATTTTCTTCAGCCACGGTTACCAACAGATCATCGATGAGAGCTTGAACCTGCGGATGGTGAATGTCTGTGACTTTGGCAGACCGCTTTCGTATAACTGGAGCACCAAGTTGGGCAATTTCAAGAATACGTGGCACTTAGATTATTGTTACCTCTCTCTTAAAAAGTATAGGGGGCTGTTGAAAAACGCCATTAGCGGCGTTCTCGCTCTTTTTCCGTGCTCACGTAATACCAGTACACTCCACGCGCAAAAATGGCTGTGGTCTTGCTGGATGCACTTTCTTGAACCACCCCGAAGCTGGTGGTATCCGACGTGATCATGAGCAAATTTGCTTCTGATGTTTTGTATTATTCAACGCTTCCATAGAACGCATGGAGCCCGTTTATTGGAAGAGAAGAATACATTCGTTGAAACCTATTATCTTAAAAATGGTGTGTTAGGGAAGCAAGCAAACATCGAGACGCTTGAGGTTTCATAAGAGACAGGTACATTCTACGAATTGGGAAGGATATAGAAAAGGCAGTCGCTTTGTGCAATGTCTGGGTTGGTGGTGGCCATCATAATTCGGCTGGGATGAGCCAACCGTAGTTCTCCATTGTGTGTCGAAAAAAGTGTAGAGGTATGATTTCCTCCTGTGGCATCCCTTGCCCACAAGGCTTCCAATCCGCATGACCCAATCCACCCCAATTGTTCTTGCTTGGGTAATGCTCCGAAATTCAATCGATCCACATCCGAAAGAAGAGTGAGATCAACTTCAGGAACTGGGGCAGAGGCATAGGTCATGGAGGCACCTTTTTGCAGTTCCACCCGAATGGGGTGATGAGCCACCGTCACTGGTGAGGACAGATCAGAAAACTTTTTGGCCAATGCATACTGAGTGAAACCACGGTAGGCCAGTTCATGGGCTTGTGGGTCCTGTGCGCCACCTACTTCAATGGTGACTGTCGGCCAAGCGGTTTCCGTGGCTTCCATCAAAGTGCCCAGTCGCAAATCAGTGACGATGAGGTGGTCGCAAAAAACTCCTGCCAATGCTTCCTGCATAGCCCCATTCTTTGTCGTGACACCATAGGCAGGACTGCGGCCTGAGGTATTGTGTATATCAATTAATGTTTCGGGTTGGATATGATGTAATTCTTCAAGCATGGCTTGGGCGATACTCCCCTCGGGACCCTCAAATGGAGCGCGAAAACACCGATTGAGGTCTCTTCCACCAAGTGCGCATCGATGTGAAAACTGAGGCGTGGTCAAGGCGGCACCGATGGATCCTATGAAACATAAGAGGTTCACCTGTGGTTGGTGTCCTTCTCGAATCCAACGGTGTAGTGCTCGTACTCCGGAGGATTCATTGCCGTGTAATAAAGTGCTCACAGCTCTCGTGCGTGTGGAGTCTAAACCTGGAAGCCAGAGAAAGGTGGGACCACCCAATTTTTGTAAAAATTCCTCAACAGTACATCCCACATCTTGTTGGGTGGGAGCGTCCCATCGAGGTATGAAGTCTGTGTTATTCATTCAGGGTGCTGGCTCCATTGTGAAATGGATGTGTCTGTCTGGGAATGTTGTAAATAGTCTTCAAGCATGCGAGTCAAGGCGATAGATCGATTATGGCCCTGTTGCTCGTAGAGAGTTAAACGCCCGATTTGCCAACGTGCGCCGTTAATTTGTGCCTCAAGGCGATCACGAATCACATTCAGCATGAATTGAATTTCTTCGCGCTTCACCCCAGCGTTTTCCAAACCTCGCTCAGCTATTGGCAATAATTCTACAGCTAAGTCATGCACCGAAACTTCACGCAGACCATGTGAAGCGTGATTGGGCCACACGAACATGGTCTCCAATCCGCATTCGGCGGCACGATAGAAATTGCGATGAGCATATTCAAAAGGAAATTGTTGCAGAATCTGCTCGATGTCCTCACTCATACCCAAGGTGAGCCCAATCAGCAACGCGGCATTCGCGGCCATGTCGATGGGTGTAGGCCCCGAAGGTAAACTTCGCAATTCAATCCGTAAATGTCCGTCAGCACTGGCATCATAAATCGCGCGATTCCAGTGCCACACAGTACCTTGGTGCAGACGCAACTCCTCGAGTTGGGGTAAACGCCCCTGGTGGAGACATTCCAGAGGGTCTTCCGTGCCAAGAACTGGTAACAAAGGTGGATGCAATCCCACTGCTTCGGCAAATAGTTCAAAGGCGCCTTGGCGAACCCACCCATGCCCAAATGAAACTCGAGCTGGCGCCTGCCAGCCCCCATCCTGCGTTTTGCGACTATCGATCGCCTGTTTAAACAAGGCCACGCGTGTCTCTTCCCAGAGCTGGTGCTGTAAAAAAATGGGACTATTGGCACTAAGCGCTAAGACAATGGGCGTGACCAGTTGAGCTGCATTATAAACATGGACGAAATCCAGAGGGTTCACCCGCAGATGAATCTGAAATGACGTCGTGGCTCCTTCCAACGTGACATCTGAACATGTGACGATGAGGGGTTCTGGCCCATTAATATGTATATGAAAGGGGCCGTCTCGCAATCGACGCAGTCCTGCTGAGAGGGCTCGATAGCGCGGTAGGTCAGACATGACCTGAGAATCCAGCTCTTCAGCGCAAAGAGTGGGTAAAATGCCAATAGGTACAATGCGTCCCTCGTGTGTCGCTGCACATTTCGCGAGTGACTGGATCGCGTTGGTTAACTGTGTGCGAAGATGGGAAAAAGGCCGACCGGCCAACGAAACGGGGGACAAGTTATATTCGAGATTAAACCGATCTAATTCGAGTTGCAGATGATCGTCACGGGAGCAATTGAGGAGCGTGCGATTAATGGGATAGGCCTGTCCTTGACTATTGACAATGGAAAGTTCGAGTTCTGCACCGATAGTTTGTGGGCCTTCGCCAAAATAGGGTTGCTCAAGGATTGTTTCGAGGGCCTGTAAGCTGTGGGTTAGCCGTTGCCCAAACCGGGAAAAATCCTCCTCGTTAAACTGGTCACGATCAATGGATAAACCCATAAGCTTTCTACATACCTGAATTCTGTGGGTACGTAAATAGAGAAGAAAAAATGGGCGTGGGTGACCTCGATTTTCTCATAATCGGGGAAGGGGACAAGAAGACCGTTCCATTGAGAACGGTCTTCTTGTCTACTCTGGATTTTCCAAGCAATGAAGGGTCGATGATGAACGAAGGCCCTTTGCCCATAACAGTCTATTAAGGTAGTTGAATCATTGGCGTAGAGTATGCTCCTTTTCATGAGGTGGTATGGTGCTCATGGGTGTGCGAATACGGGTAGGTTTTTGGAGCTGTGAAAAACTGGAAGAGCTTCCCTTCCCGCGAAAACTCATGGGAGCCTCGTACGATGATGAATGTTGCTCCTGGCAATGCTTCAGGATTTCAATGAGGAAGAGCAATCCGCGCCAGTTTAACTGATGAATCAAGTGATATCGGACTACTCGCTGTGGATCAATGATAAAACTGTGGCAGCGGTCTAAGCGCAGATCTTTATTCAAACCAAAAACTCGGTGCAAACGCTGTAGCGGATCGGCCAAGACCGGAATCCGAAGAATCTTAACCTTGGGTAGGCGAGTGTCTAGAAACGATTCTCCAAAAGGGAATAGGCCCAGCAGTTTCCCACCCTCGTTGTGAACGGTTCGATGGCATTGGTTCAAAAAAATTGCGTCCCCGAAATCAAAAGAGGGTAGGCCGCACACAATGGCCCATTGTCCCTCTAAGGTTGCCAGATCCAGCAACATTAGCTGGCCCTTAACAAAAGCCGGTATGCGTATTTGAGGTATAGTGGTATGCCCAATTTTCATGTGTGTGTCCTCCGTTATAGGTATCTGTTGATGCAAAAATTTGGAATGGGATGCCCAACACGAGAAAAAGGCACCCCACTCCATCGAGCGAGGAGAATCCTCGTTCGGGAAAGGTGGTACATAGCACTCTTGAAGTAGAACTTTCATGTCATCCGGGAATATGGTTGATGTTTTGGGAATCTTATTGGCTGCTAATAATGATTTTGAAACTCATTATTAATTGCAATTAAAATAGCACTAGTTTTTTGTAGAGTCAATATCTCAACAAACCATTCTTGGAAGTATGACAACGCACCAGAGGCAAATTTGCCCATGATGACATAGGGCCCCAAACGCCTCGGGTCTGTTCAAAAAAGTCTATCCAGCAAGGCCGCAGCCAGTTTTGTGAGCGGAGCGTACTGTCTGTACGTGAGCACAGAAAAATGGCGAGAACGCCGCTGGTGGCTTTTTTCAACAGACCCTTCTTCTAAGTTGGTAAAAGATGCGGGAGAGGCAGGTGACCTAAAGCTCTAGGTGTCTTGCACTAAAAAAGTTCAATTTAGGAAATACTTGGTCATGCAATAAAGAGATTCTAGGTTTCATTTGGATTTTCTGAATCCGTCACGACAAGAACGCCTCTCATGATGGGATGAAATGTGCAATGGTAGGAATACGAACCCGGAGGCAGCTGGTGAAGCATGAATGTTCCGTCGGGGCCCAATGGCCCAGAATCAAATACGCACCGAGGTCCATCCTTACAGTCGTCGTGGGTGATGGAGTGGAGTGCTGCTGTGGGATTTGTCCATGAAACTGATGTATTCGAATTCACGTGGACAGATGTCGGAGAATAATATGGCGCGAAGGTCTTAATAGTAATACGCAAACCCGATGGAGAGGCTGATGCAAATGATCCTAATACTCCTACAGCCAACCATGCTGTGAGTAAAACCACAAGCATGGCTATCGTCCAAGGCAAGGTTCCAAACACCCTTCTCCACGTCATGAACACTTCACTCGCTCCTGTGTTTTGTCTTCGACAATCATTGATTAACAGTATCGCATATTTTTATGGACAAAACCTATCCGTCGTTCTAAGAACACTTCTTTAAGAGGATGGTGTTAACGAAGATGAGAAAAGAGACGAACATGAAATGGACGATGACAAAGGCGAGAGAAAAGGCGAAACGTCGACGTATACCTTACCTTCAGAACAACTTTTGAATAATCAGTGAATGAAGCTTCCTACGGCTGTTCTTTTTTGGCAATGACTCTCCTTTCGTCTTCTAATCTTGATGCAGATTTGCAATCAGATCCCGCAGAGACACCAGACCCACCACTACTCTGTTTTGCGTGACCAGAAGATGGCGCACTTGGCTGTCCTTCATCATGTCTAAGGCATCTTCAATGGGCCACGTTGCTTCAACCGTAATCATCGGGCTAGTCATGACCATATCAACGGTGGTATGTGCTAAGTCTCGTTCTTGAGCCACAGCTTGGCGAATGATATCGGTTTCAGTAATCAATCCAATAATTTTTTCCTCTTGATCCCGCATCAGTTCCCCATGACGAATGATCACTAACGATCCCACTTTCTTATCACGCATGTATTGTGATGCCGTGATGATATTCGCCTTAGCTTCAATCTTTTGTAACGAGGTTGTCATGGCGTTGGCTAATGTTTTCATTGGTCCTCCCCCTTTTCACCACCTCAATAGTCTGTCCTGATGCCTGGCCTTTCGTCCTTTTGAATATTACTTTATCAAGGTTTTGGGCTAACGACAGTCCGCGAACCTGTCTGCCGCCAAATAGGCTCTTCGCATGAGTCTTTTTGATTACACAATTTAACTCAAACAGACAATTCTAAAGGTTATCACCTAGAAACCGACAAGATGGGGGATATGACCCTTGTTTCAACCATGCCAGCTCAACAAGCAGAGAGTGCGGTTCTTCGTGATCGTCTCATCAACCAGTTAGAGATAGGCGACTTTGATCTTCCTTTGCTGCCAGTCGTGGCACACCAAGTGCTTCAACTTTCCGGTGACCCAAATGCGGACGTCAACAAATTGTCCAGCCTGATTCAGCAGGACCAAGCACTTGCGGGACAAATTTTGCGCATTGCGAATTCACCGGCCTATCTCCCGCGTTCTCCGATTGTTTCTTTGCAACAGGCCATAGCATGGTTAGGCATGAATATGTTGGCGGGTCTCGCGTTTTCTGTCTCTGTGCAAAGCGGAATTTTTACGGTTAAGGGCTATGAAAAAGAGATCCGTGGCTTATGGAGTCATGCATTAGCCACAGGGCTATATGGAAAAGAGATTGCGCGCCGCATTCGGCGTAATGTGGAAAACGCCTTTCTGTGTGGGTTACTCCATACGATTGGCAAGCCTGTTCTTCTCCATATGATCTTAACGGCCTCATCGAAACAAGAAAGTCCCCACTCCTGGCCAGCACTGGAACCTATTATTCAAGACCTTCATATGTTGGCCGGCTCCAAATTAGCCGAATCCTGGAAATTGCCGGAACCAGTGCAAGAGGCCATTCGCCTGTATCCAGATGATGCCTATATGCAAGCCACCTCACCAACAAAAGGCGCCATGATAACCTGTTTGGCTGATCATCTGGCTTCGTTCGCCATTAGTCCCTCCTCAGAGGATGAAGATACCCTTCGCACCTTACCAGTAATTCAAGACTTGAATTTTTATCCAGATGACATGGATGCTCTTTTCGAATTACGCAAAGGCATTCAAGAAAGTGTTGCCGCATTCCTGGTATGAGTTCTTCTCCTTCATCCTACGACCTTATCGTGATTGGCAGTGGCCCAGCCGGTCAGAAAGCCGCCATTCAAGGAGCTAAGGCAGGCAAGCGTGTAGCCCTGATCGAACAAAACCGCGAAGTTGGTGGAGCATGCGTGTACCAAGGCACGATTCCGAGTAAGACCTTGCGGGAAAGCGCATTACAAATGGTGCAATTCCTTCAAGCCACCGATGTCTTCGAATTCCGCATGCGGGATGATGTCAAAATCGCGACGCTTATGACCCGCCTAGATAAGGTGGTGCGTGCTCATGGCACATTCATGAATGAACAAGTTTCCCGAAACGGCATCCAGCGTTTTCATGGCCGAGCGCAGTTTCTTTCTGAGAAAGAAGTGCAAATCAAACAGATAGACGGTACGACGCCTATAATCTCCGCGCCTATGCTCGTCATTGCAACAGGATCGCGTCCACGGGTACCCAATAACGTTCCCATCGATCACGAAAATGTTTTAGACAGCGATTCGATTCTATCCCTGGTTTATTTGCCGAAATCTTTAACCGTCCTGGGCGGAGGGGTCATTGCTAGTGAGTATGCGTCGATCTTTGCGCTGTTAGGTGTGCAAGTCACAATGGTGGATACGGCCGATCGGCCATTAAGATTTTTAGATCCTGAACTCACGGATCAATTTTGTCTGGCGTTTGAAAAAACCGGGGGCCGCTATCACGGAGAACAAAAAATTCAAGCCGCTGAATGGGATGGATTTTCTAAAGTCCTCACGCGACTAGAAAATGGTGAGGTATTGGAAAGCGAAAAAATGTTGGTGGCCCTAGGACGGGTGGCCAATATTGAACATTTGGATATTCAAGCTGCTGGGCTTGCCCCCACTCCACGTGGCCTCATTCCGGTAAATGATCATTGCCAAACAATCGTGCCTCATATCTACGCCGTTGGTGATGTGATCGGTCCGCCATCACTGGCCTCTTGTTCGATGGAACAAGGGCGACGGGCGGTCTGTCATGGATTAGGGCTGGAACCAGGCGATGCTCCAGAGCATATTCCGATGGGAATTTACACAATACCTGAGATGTCTAGCGTTGGATTGAGTGAACAGGAAGCCATAGAAAAATTCGGTGGAGCGTTGGTGGGTCGCGCCCGGTTTCATGAAATCGCACGAGGCCAAATTTCAGGCATGACGAACGGTCTTCTAAAAATGGTGGCCGATCAAAAAGGAGAAAAGCTATTAGGCGTCCACATCGTCGGCGAAGGAGCGACCGAATTGGTTCATATCGGACAAATGGGGTTGCTTCATCATGTCGCTATCGATCGTTTCGTGGAAAATATCTTCAACTTCCCCACCCTCGCCGAAGCCTACCGCATTGCCGCCCTCGACATCACCAAACAACGAAAAAAATAAACCTTTCTTTAGCGTCACCCATTTTAAAATTTTCCTGGAAGGGGCTTATCCACCACAAAATGGGGGCTGGCTGTCAGTAAGGTTTGATTTTACTGTAGAGACAATATGAATTTATGGCGAATAGAAAAAGTGAGCCTTGGGTGAAGCAGCAAAAAATGACTCAGCTTCAATTGGTAGGAAGCAAGGAAGAAGAGTTAAAAACGATAGCTGAGTTCCAGAAAGTGAAAATCAACCCCGCGGTTATCCCTGCCATAAATCGTGGCATCAGAGAAATGCTGAAACCGCCAACCTAAGGTAAAGTTGGCTGGGAAATGATAACTGACCCCTCCATGACCAAGGATTTGCACAGGGCCGCCAAAGTCTTGCTTCCCAAACGTTTCATCGCTGACAAATACGGCACCGGTTCCAATATCTAGGGTGAGATTCCAATCCCATTTAGTAAAAGCGAGATCTGGCCCCATGGTGGAAACAAATCCTTTATCTCCTGCAGCCCATATCATACCCGCAGAAGCATACCAGCGAAATCGAGCTTCCCATCCATTTGGCCATTCCCAACTTCCAGGAAACCCAAGAATGCCGAAGACATCATATTGTTGGAAATCTTCTTTTTCCCCGGGAGGAATTCCTCCGGGATCTAAGTTAATGCCTCCTCGAATTCCCAATGAGATGACCTCGAATTTTTTATGTTCTTGACTGTGTCCTATCATGGGCGAAAAGAGGGTCAACCCAACTATTATGATCATCAAGATGGGAAGCATTTGGCGGATAAAAGGAGATAATCTATTGAAGATACACATTTGTTTTACCGTATGTGTGTGATGAAGTCGCCTTCTAGCTCCTACCTTTCACGCATATTGATTGAACAGTTGACCAACTGCCATCAGCACAATCTAAGAATAAGAGGGGATTAAGCAAATAAGAAAAAGCGAGAAACAAATGAGGCAGAAATTTCTTTACAAGCTTGGGGTCGTCACTTTTTTTAAGCGCCAGGGATGCTCAACGTGAAATAATTAATAGCCTGCGAACATCATCAATTCATGACATTGAATTACGGTACCATACATTTCATTTGACACAAGAGAACAGACCCAACGCTTTCGATCACGAAGGGCTCCGTGGCGAAATATGGGCTTTGATATCTTCATTGTTCAACACTCCTCAGATTGTTTTCTACGGTCCGAAGCCACTGAGAAACCAAAGGTTAGATGACGTGCAAGGAAAAGCGGTTACCAGAAAAACCCACAAGGGGGTTCACTATAATCCGGGTGCTGAAGCTTCATCTCGTCGTTCCTTTAAAGATTCCTCATAGGCCTTTTGGTCTTTGTCCATAGCTTGGCTTTGCTCAATTTCTAAAATCTCTAAGGGTGAGAGAAACTTTAATGCCGTGGCTCCCAAAATTTTCTGGTTGGCCGAGCCTTTCATTTGAATATGGAGTAACGCATCAGCTCCCATCATTTGCGCTTTCTTAATCAGTTCAAAGTGAAGTTGATCCCAATTGACTTTCGATTTTTCTGAGGATTGCTGTATTTCAATTTCGTCCATTGTTTCATAGGGAATTGTTGGCGCTTCTTCCAGAATCTCGACATGTTTGTCGGCATTGGGATTATCGCCACGGATAGACGTGTCATCCACCACAGTTTCTATCCTTGGAGCGCGGGCAGTCTCGACATCAAAGCTTTTAAGCCGCATGGCGGCCAATGCGGCTTCATGTTGATTGCTACTGTGTGACAGCCGTTCCAGTTTTTCAACACGATCTAGAGCTTCTTGAAGGCTCATTCTCGCCCCTTTTTTTCGAAGTGCATTCACTGGCATCCCTTGACTCCTGACAACAATACCTTGTGGATCTTGTACATCTACGCCTCCCTCCCCGCTTCCATATTGACGGAATAATTTGAGGGCCGACGGAATATCTACCTGCCTTAGAATCGGCTTGTCAATTGATCTTTTGGTAATGTGCCAGCGTTTGTGACCCTTCAATCCTAACGTAGCCGGTGGTCGGTCATTAAAGATGAATTGTCTAGGGAACTGAGTGAGGTCTATAATTACCGATGTTTTTTGGCATCCTAAGGGCTGCTGTATTTCATCTCTTTGTATTTCTTTACGGGAGGAATGGTCATGAGCTTAGCGGATAATACCTGTGTGCCATGTCGCGGAGGGGTTCCTCCATTAGAACCCCCCAAAATACAAGAATTGCTGACTCAGTTGGAATCTGGATGGACACTCAATGATCTGGGGCATATTGAACGAACGTATGAGTTCCCCAATTTTGCTGATGCCTTGGCTTTTCTGAATCGAGTTGGGAATGTGGCAGAAATTGAAGGCCACCATCCCGACATGTATTTAGCCTGGGGGAAGTGTAAAGTGGAAATCTGGACACACAAAATTCAGGGGCTGACAGAAAGTGACTTTTTTCTTGCAGCGAAAGCTGATCGGGCTTTTGCCTTGCCTCCATTGAATTCCTAACCAATTATGGCCACGAGTCCCATCCTTATTCAGCCGGTCTCGACAGGAGACTCATCGATTTATTGTGAATCTTCTGACCTCACTGGAGATTTCCGGTCTTTTGGAACAAAGGTCGCGCTCGTGACTATGCCGTTCTCCTATTCGAAGTTTCCATCTATTCAATTGGGCACGTTGTCTGCGCTCTTGAAATCCCAAGGTATTGGCGCCAAAACCTACCACTTTAATTTGCAGTTCGCCCATAAGATTGGCGTCCCACTTTATGAAATTTTGTGTGAAAAGCGCGGCCTCTTTGGTGAATGGCTGTTTTCGGCCCTGCTCTTCCGAGACAATCCCAAACATGTGCAATACCCACAGATCTTCAAGCCGGTTTTTGAAGAAACGGCTGCCGAAGCCGGATGTTCCATTGGTCATTTGGAAGAGATTGCTCACACCGTTGCGCCCCAGTTTTTAACCTGGGCCCTGACCTCGGTGGAGTGGGATCAATATGATGTCGTGGGCTTTACCTCAACGTTTGATCAAAACGTGGCCAGTCTGTCGTTGGCGAAATTAATCAAGGATGTCTATCCAGATGTGCGAATTGTCTTTGGCGGCGCCAACTTTGATGGCGAAATGGGACTGGAACAATTTCGTGCGTTTCCCTGGATTGACTACGTGGTGAGTGGCGAAGGCGAACAGACTTTCCCTCCGTTGGTAAAGCGTATCCTGCTCAAGGAGGAGACGAGTATTCCTCCGGGCATTGCTCACCGGAAAGATGGCCAAATTCACTTTACCCCGAACGACAATTTGGTCGTGAAATTCGATCGGGCACCTCCTCCTGACTACGACGACTACTTTGCAGAATTAGATGAGTTAGACCGCCAGGGCTCAACGGGCCTTAACCGAATTTTGCTGTATGAGGGATCACGAGGCTGTTGGTGGGGTGAGAAACATCATTGCACCTTTTGTGGGTTGAATGCGCAAGCTATGGATTTCCGAGCCAAATCCCCGACACAAGTGGTTGCCGAAATGGATTATCTCTCAAGCCGGCATGATACCAGTCGGTTCCGATTAGTGGATAATATTATCGACATGAAATATGTCGAGGGTGTATTTGGCCAACTGGCTCAGCGACATGTGGATCTTGATGTCTTTATGGAGACCAAGAGCAATCTCAATAAACGGCAAATCCAAACCTTAGCCCAGGGTGGTGTCAAATGCATGCAGCCTGGGATCGAAAGCCTCAGTCAGGCCCAACTGAAAGAAATGGACAAGGGCGTGAGCCCTCTGCAAAACATTCAATGCTTGAAATGGAGCCGGTATTACAATATTGACCTCTCTTGGAATATTTTGTTGGGGTTTCCTGGTGAGACCAATGCCGACTATCAACGGCAAATGGAGATCATTCCCTCTATACTGCATCTCCAACCCCCAGAATCCACCTCGAAATTATGGCTTGAACGATTCAGTCCCTATTTTAAATGGCCGGAGCGATATGGGATTCGTCTGACAGGACCCGGCCTGGCTTACGGATATGTGTATGACGAGCGGAAAGTGGACTTGAATAAAATCGCCTATGATTTCGAATACGAAATTGATTGGAAAGTCGATCCTCAAATATATGAGGATTTTGTTCGTCTTGTCCGGGAATGGAAGGAGCGATATCACTCTCCGAACCGGCCCTTTCTCTTTTTTTCCAAGGCCATGAGTTATCTCACGGTATATGATGGTCGAGGAGCGAGTCCTACCAGCGAACGGTTTGACCAACCGTATGCGTTTATTTTAGAGCATTGTCACGACCAGCCAAAGTCTTTTGAACAAATCCGGAAGGCTTTACAAAATCAGCCATTTCCCCACTCTGATTCGGAGATTCAGCCGCTGGCCGATCTTTTATCAACCCTCCAAGCGAAACGCCTGCTTTATGAAGAAGGAGGTCGGTACTTCACTCTTGCTCTCCCTGTGAATCCACACCGATAATGCCACTACTTCGTTACGTTACCTACTGTGTTCGTTGTATATTTTTCTTGTGTGGGATTGTTGAATAATACAAAACACGAGAGACAAGCTTGCTCATGATCACGTCGGATACCAACAGCTTCGGGGCGGTTCAAAAAAGTGCATCCAGCTAGGCCACAGCTATTTTTGCGCGCGGAGCCTACCGTTCCTACGTGAGCACGGGAAAAAGGCGAGAACGCCGCTAGCGGCTTTTTTCAACAGACCCTTTCTGTGATTGACAAGCCTGAGGTTGCTGGGTAGCCTATTAAGATATCCAAGGATCTACCGAAAAGTCTTAGAATCTGTGCTACTTTGGAAGAACCTCATGATAGAAGTTCTTCTCGTCATACGTGGTTTCGGTTTATGATGACCTTTCTTCAGCCTCCAATAATTGGAAGTCTCATTCTGGCTGTCTGTCTGGTGGTACCAGGTCGGAGCCTGGCAGAGCAATCCCGCTCAGCATCGGAAATTCCTCATGAAGTCCTGACCTTGAATTATTCCTTAGCGATTCGTGGTGAGTATCCGAATATTTCAGCTACCAAGCAACCTTCTGCATCGCAGGCCGATAAGGCAGCCCAACTTGGTTTCTCTCAAACTCTGAATGCCCAAACATCTAGCTCTGCAGAGCAACTTCACCAAGAGAAGCAGGGTCCCAGCTCCCCTTCTTTTACCGTAGCCGAAGAAGTTCCTTCATATATTATTCACGAACCCGTTTCACACCATACTGAGGATATTCCAGAAACCGTATCGCGTTCTTCTCACAAGGCCTCTGAAGAATATCAGCCGAACGATCAGATGGTTGATGCTTCGCAACAGAGCATTGTCCCCATCAGTCCGGACGTCCTTTCAATAGACCGATTTCGTTCCAATTCTATGATCGACTGGTCAATCCAGTCGCCTCAGCATGTCCTGCCAACTTCTTTCACAACTTCTTCACACATACCGTTTGATCCATCGGTTGAGCTTTCAAATCCTCAAATATATTTGGCTCGTTTTGGCCATGTCTTGAATCCGAATTGGGAACCCTCAGACTCTGCGCATTCCTCTGAATATGGGACTATTCCTCTGGTTATCAATGATGCAGTGGCAAAGAATCTTCGATATTTCCAGCAAGGTATTCCTGATCGTTTTCAATCCTATTTAGATAGGTTTCATCATTACAGAGAAGTGGTTGAGCCAATTTTTCAGGAATTTGGAATTCCGACCGAACTCATGTATCTGTCTCTTGTGGAGTCAGGCTTCAATCCAAAAGCCTTTTCCCGCGCACGCGCCTCAGGGCCTTGGCAATTTATGAAAGCCACAGGCCGTATGTATAAACTCAACGTGAATTGGTATATCGATGAGCGGCGAGACCCTATCAAGTCGACCGTTGCAGCCGCGCACCACCTTCGCGATCTCTATGACCGCTTTGGTTCGTGGCCTCTTGCTTTGGCGGCCTATAATGCTGGAAGTGGAAAAGTGTCCCGTGCGATTCGAAAAACCGGCTCCCGTGATTTTTGGAAAATTCGCCGAACTTGGTATCTTCGACGGGAAACAAAAGAGTATGTCCCTCGTTTTATTGCGGCGACGCTCATTGCTAAAAACCCAACCGCATATGGATTTCTCGCACCCGGCGGGGGTCACCATATATTCGAAGAAGTTCTCATTGCCAAACAGGTTCAACTCTCCGCCATTGCCAAACATACGGGGATATCTCTTGAGGAACTCAAACGGTTGAACCCTGAGCTCCGGCGAAATATTGTTCCCACCACAAAGGGTCCTGGGTATCATCTTAAAGTACCTGTAGGCATGGCCTCCGTCGTTTCTGCGCAACATGCTTCTTTCCCCGTGTGGACTCAACCGCCACCGCCTCCCACTCAATGGTATCGGGTACGACGAGGGGACAGTTTGTCTGTCGTGGCTAGGCGATTTGGAATGAAAGTCCGTCAACTCAAAAGGATGAACAATTTGTCGAGCAATTTGATTCGTGTTGGAGCGCGACTACGTGTGCGTGGCGGCTATGACGATTATGCCGATGATCAAACGACCGTATACCGTGTTCGGTATGGAGATTCTTTAGGAAAAATTGCAAGCCGATTTAGAACCTCGGTTCGTCAGCTCAAGAGGCTCAACAATCTTTCTACGCATTTGATTTATCCTGGTGATCGCTTGCGAGTGCGAGGCACACCCCCATCGAAAAAATCTGGGAGCAATAATTCGAAATGGTATCGCGTGCAACGAGGGGATAGCTTATGGAGTATTGCTCAGCAATTTCGGATGAGTGTGCGAGACTTGCGGGCCTTAAATAATTTGTCTTCCAGTATTATTCGAGCCGGCCATATGCTAATGGTCAGTCATTAATTTCCAACCACGTTCGTTGTCTTAGTCTGTTTTTTCAACTTCCATGTCATTTTCTTCGTCACTTGGGAGTTCTAGTGTTTCCTTTTCTCCTTCCTCACCAGTTGTCGTTTCGGTCTCTTGGGACTCTTCCGGAGCCAAAGCCTTCACTCGAAGATTTGCTTCGGTCGAAAAGGGAGAAAGAGGATATTCCTGTATGACTTGCTGATAACGTGTCACCGCCTCTTCCGTTTTTTCCTCAGATTCGCTCAATTTGGCCAATTCAAACAGTACCTGATCCTTATTCAACGCATGTGGATTGTTCAACACCGCATCGAATGCGCTCATGGCTTTTTCTCGACTCCCATTTAGTAAATGCGCCAACCCTAATCGTTGTTGAACCAACCCCGCCAACACATGATCTTGGGAATGCATGTCAATGAGTGAAGTGTATGCCTCAATTGCACCTTGATAATCTTCTGCTTCTAGCAAACTGTTGCCTAACAGAAAAGACGAAACTTTTGCACTGGAGGTTCCAGGAAATTGCTCAAGAATCTTTTGAAACGTTGCTGATGCCTGTTGGACGTTAGCTTTCCCTTTTTCGACATCGTCAAGCGGACGATCCAAATACATCTGCTGAGCTTTTGCTTGTAAGGCCCAAGCTTCTTCTTGCTTTTGTTGAGTCACCCAATTCAATGCGAGGAGCCCACCAATTAACACTACGACCAGGAGAATTCCGCCCCACACTAACCCGCGATGTTCCTCAACAAAAAACAAAAATTGCTCTTTGCTGGATAAAACGGCAACTGGTTCAGCGGGAGCCGATTTCCCAGAGTGATCTTTTATTTTATAACTCATCGCGTGGTCATCCTCTCCGCAGAATACCGGATCTGCTGCATTTTTTTTATTTAGGGATCTCTCCCATCTCACAAAAAGACAGATGGTGCCTTATACTCACGTCATGAAGCCATGTCAAACCGTATTCCACACTATTTTGATCAAGTTGACAAGGCCTAACTCCCTGTTATAATGAGGAAATTGTTGATTTGTAAGAATTTTAGGCGGATAGCTCAATTGGCAGAGCACTGCTTTTACACGGCAGAGGTCACAGGTTCGATCCCTGTTCCGCCTACCAATTTTTTTTGGCATAACACCAGTATACTCTGATATACTCGTTAGCCTACATCATACTCAACTCCCCTTGTGGAAGAACTTCGTGGGCTGTTTGCCCAAAACCAGAATAGTACGGGGCCGTCGTTCAGCCAGGTTAGGACGCCAGATTGTCAATCTGGAAGTCGCGGGTTCAAATCCCGTCGGCCCCGCCACTTCATTTCACCTTGATTTGTTCTGAATGAGCCATTCCCCGTGTTGCTCTCTTCTAATAGCCTGCTGGAGGTGTAAAATAAGATATGCCATTTGCAAGCCCTTCTGAGCTTTTAGGATCCCTCGGATTATTGTCAATTGTTATTCTGTTGATTCTGTCAGTGTTTTCAATCATTTCCTGGGGAATCATCGTGAATAAATTCCGACAGTTTCGGAAAATCAATCAGGAGGAAGCACAATTTCTCCAACTATATGAAAAGAACCCCGTTGATCAGCTGGCACTAAGAACTAAAGCCCAGACATATCCGCTCAGCCCTAGTGCAGCCGTGTACCTCAGTGTGACGGACCGGCTTCCCTCATGCTCCTATCTTTTCTCCTCTCGAGAGGAGATTGAGAACTCAGGCTCTGAAAAAATTCCCAATCGTCATTACTTGGAAAAAGTCACCCAATACATTATTCAGAATCAAATTACCCATCAAGAAGCCTATTTACCCTTTCTGGCAACCACCGGAAATTTGACGCCATTTATTGGGCTCCTTGGAACCGTGTTAGGGATTATTAACGCGTTTGGAGAGATTGGAGTACAAGGGTCGGCCAGTATTGCGGCTGTCGCCCCCGGTGTTTCTGAAGCGCTCGTTGCGACTGCTGCCGGTCTCTTTGCCGCCATTCCGGCTGTGATGGCGTTTAACTTTTTTCTTTCCAAAATCAGGAAAATGGCTTTTAGCGTTGAAGCCTTCACCATTGAGTTTCTGAATGCTCTTGAAGAGTCGGAAGTATCACATGAAGTGGAAGTGGCTAAATGACGAGTGGGTCTCGTCCAAGACAATTTCTGTCTGAAATCAATGTCATTCCCCTCGTCGATGTCGTCCTTGTGCTGCTTGTGATCTTTATGGTCACGGCTCCCATGTTACATCGGGGGTTGGACATCAATTTACCAACTTCTGCCGCCAATAATATCAAGGCAGAAGAACGGCTGGTTGTCACCATACAGAAAGACCATAGTTTGTCCCTAGGGAATGATCCCATCAGCCTGATTGACCTCAGAGCAAAGTTGCAGGCAGCCAAAACTTCTAATCCCCTTATCTCGGTGTACCTACGGGCCGACCAATCCGTGCCCTACGGCACGGTTGTCCAAATCATGGATGAAGTGAAGGGGGCGAAAATTGAACGGCTGGGAATGGTGACAGGGCCAAAAGTTGAAACGATTGAAGCCGATGCGATCGGAGTCACCCCTTAACATTCCGTTACATGGAACATGCTGCACCCTCAAGCCTTATTTCTTTTGGGCTCACGGCTGACACCTCTTCAGAACGATCATCATTTCGTAGTGGTCTTCTTTTTTCTTGCCTTCTGCATGCCCTCATCATTGTCATCGCCATGTTCGTAAGATTTCAATCAGAGAGCGAGCAACCCCTTCGAGCTATTGATGTCGCGTTGATTTCACTGCCAGCGCAGACCCCAGCGCCACCAAGTCCAAAACCGGCTGTCAGTCCGAAGACAAAGCCTTCTCCTAAACCAACTCCTGCGCCTGTGAAAAAAGCCGTGAAGGCTCAACCGACTCCTAAAAAAGTTGTCCCACCTGCACCGAAACCGATCACTCCACCAGCCGTTGCTCCCCCTGTTGAAGACATCCTTCCTCCATTACCAACCGAGACGGCTTCTGAGCAATTGTCTGAATCGTTAAGTGGAGCGATTAAATCCATCGTGGTGCCTCAAAAACGAGAAACACCGGCCTCAAGTGCTCCCCCTTCACAACCAGACAGTCCGCCCACTGACGAGCAGACCCCTTTAATAGATAAACTGCAATTACCTTCTGCTCCACCTACAATCGCGCGTCCCCAGCGGTTACAGCGGGGAGAGTCTGTGCCAATTCCTTCAGTACCTGAGACAGCATCGCCGAAAGTGACACAAGAGCCAGCGGCCCCTCCGAAACCCGAACCAAAACAATCTGCTGTCCCAGTATCGAAAGTTGAGCAAACAGTGAAACCTGCACCTGCTCCGCCATCCTTGCGCGAAGTGACGCCCTTTCAGAAGCCAAAACAACCACCAACACCTGCGAACAATTCCCCGGCTCCCAAGATAAAAGACTCATTGAAACGTAGTCTTCCCGACATTCCCCTCGCAACTCCAGCGAATAAGATTCCGAAGGTTTCTCGGAAACGCCCATCACCTCAGCAAAAGCCTGCATCGTCAATCCCACAGGTCTCCGCTCCTCAAATGGCGAAAATTCCCGATCCCAAACCATCAAAACCTATCGAGCCAGCAGTACCTAAAATGTCGGAGACGGTTAAAAAATTGATGGAAGGGCTTAAAACTCCCAGGCGTACGCTAACACCCAGAGAGACTCCAACGAAATCTTCTACGCCAACTATCCCAGCCACCAAGCCACCTCCATCAGCCATCGATCAGAGAATTGCGAAATTGTCTATACCCGAGGTGGCCCCAGTGGAGTCGATCAAGCAACGACTGCAACTGTTGGACAGGCAAGCCACTGGCAGCGCCGGTGGTGCTGCGTCTAAACCCTCACCAGGGAAAAATCGGTATTTGGCGATGGTGGAAGATACGATTGACCGCCAGTGGGTAGCCCCTCCTTTAGTGGCCAGTACCCCCGTGGTGGTCTTGAAATTTCGTATTTCCCGATCAGGCGACATTTCACGTATTCATATTACGGAAAGCTCGGGACATGCTCACTATGACTCCGCAGCCCAACGTGCCGTTCAAGCGGTCAATCCCTTGCCACCATTCCCCTCGGAGATTACGGATTCATTCTTTGATGTTCAGTATCGATTTATTAAAGATTAAAAGGACCTAGTCTGTATCATGAAAATTTTTCTCTATCGACCTCGTCATTTTCTTCTTTGTGTGCTTTTGTTGTTCACCTTCATGATTCCGTCGTTGATTTTTGGAGAAGACGCGATCCTCGAAGCCACCCGTTCAGAATTTCAAAAGATTCCTATCTGGGTCATGGAATTTTCATCCGTAGAACAGGACGACTCCATGTCTAAGCAGACTGATACACAAGTACGATCGATACTAAAACAAGACTTAGTTCGTTCTCAGGTTTTTACTCTCGCTGATTTGCCGACCAAAAAAGGTGGATTTTCTGAGAATAAATGCGTGAGTCTCTCTCCAAGCTTAGGAACGCATTACCAACAAGTCACGGTGTCAACGTGGGGCAGAATGGGTCTTGGCGGAACCTCAACCGGTGTCAAAGGATTGATCTTTGATGCCTGCGCCTTTGATCTCGGCCACCAAGATATTTTAACGGGGAAGCGGTATTTTTCTCTCAAATCCACAGATGCCCTCATTCGACTCATGGCTCATCGATGGGCCGACGAGTTGGTCTACCGATACACAGGAGAACAAGGTATTGCCAGAACTAAAATTGCCTTTGTGGGAGAGAAGGAAAACGGGCGAGAGTTGTTCGTAATGGATTATGACGGATATGACCCACAGCAGGTCACGGCGGATGGCTATCTCAATCTTATGCCAACCTGGTCACCAGACCGCAAGTCCCTCATCTACACAGCCTATCGAGATCGAAAACAACAAATCATGCGACGTGAGCTCTCAACAGGCCGGGAGGAGGTGCTCGTCTCGCCAGCCAGTTTGAACATCACGGCAACCTTCTCCCCAAATGGCCAATCGATTACTTATGCCTCGGCTCAAGAGGGCAATTCAGACATCTACCAGGTAGAATTGGACAGTAGAACTTCCCAGCAGTTAACCTCTCATCATAGTGCAGATTTGTCCCCGTCTTGGTCGCCGGACGGGCGGCATCTGGCCTTCACATCGGATCGGGGAGGCCGTCCCCAAATTTATGTCATGGATGCGGAAGGCTCTAACGTCCGACGACTTACGTATGACGGAGACTACAACGCAGCTCCTGCATGGTCTCCAAAAGGGGATTGGATTGTCTATGTCTGCCGTATACCGGGTGAAGGATTTAAACTCTGCCGGATCAGCCCAGATGGGAAGCAACGAAACCAAATTACCAAAGGGAATAGTATTGACGATTCTCCGTCATGGGCCCCCAATGGGCGTCATCTCGTTTTCAGTTCTATTCGAAGAGGAGAAAGCCAAATCTTCATTATTACAAGCGAAGGAGCCGGATTAGAAAAAATTTCCTCGGTGGGCGCACACCTTAGTTCGCCATCCTGGTCGCCGTTTCAACCTTAAACAATGAGAGCCTCTGTGATATTTCAGCAAAGGAGTCGCCGTATGCACCAGAACATTCGTGTACGTTCACTACTAGGAATTTTCAGTCTTGTCTTCGTAATGCTCACGGGATGCGGAGAGAAACGGGTTCATGTCTCCACGGCCTCCGGAGCCCCTGGCGAAGACATGGCCTTGAATGGAATGACTGATGACTTGGCTGACCAAGCAACATCTGGCTTAAACACTGCCGGAATTGACGAATCAGCCCTGTCGTCCCAAGTTCCCGATGGTGAGACTACTAACACAGACACAACCGCCTCTTCTATTGGGAATGAACCTCTCAATATGGCGCATGCCCCTGCACACTTTTCTCCACAGGATCATTCTTCAGACTCTTCAGACGCCTCCCTGGCAGATGAGTTGGCCAATGCCGGAGGTTCAGAAAATGATAGTTCGTCTCCCTCGATGTCGAAGGGGAAGGGTTTCTCAACACAATCCAGTTCATTTCCGGGAGATCAAGCGAACCAATCATCAGAAAATAGCGGCGAATTTCAGAATTCAGCGAACTCTGAACCTTTAGATACCGGGGTTTCTCAAGATTCCCTGGCCGGGCTAGAGGATATTCTCTCGGGAGAAAACCTAGAATCGATACCCGACACATTGCAAATCGCCAAGGTCGAGCCTTCTAGTGGGTTGGAAGACCGGATGAATCAAATTAATGAAGAAGAACTTGAAGCCGCAAAGGCAGGTCTAGAAGATGTCTTTTTCAAATTTGATAGTTGGACCCTTACCCAGGAAGGCAAGGAATCACTCCAACGGACGCTTGGGTGGTTCAAGCAGGAACCTGACTCCACGCTCATTATCGAGGGCCATGCAGACCAACGAGGAACACAAGCGTATAATATGGTGTTGGCCAAAAAACGTGCGGTCGCGGTCCAAGACTATCTGTCACAATTAGGTGTTGACGGATCTCGTATGTCTGTCATCTCCTATGGAAAAGATAAACCATTCTGCCAGGATTCTACAGAAGTCTGCCATCAACTCAACCGTCGGGGGCATCTTCTGGTCGCAAATTAGGACACCTTGAATCTTGGCTTTCACACTTTCAATCATGGAGGATCAGATACACAGTGATACCTGGAGGGATTGCTAAGGCTCTTGTTAAAGGAATGCTGCTTGTTGGCTTGTTTGGCGGGCTGGAGATCGGTTGTGTGGCACAACAAGCCGATGTTGCGAGAATCCAAAAGGATTTGGAACAACAGATTAGCCAACTGAAATCAGAAAAAGTTGCATTGGGCCAAGAAGTTCTTGAAGCACGGTCAGCGATTGCCGACTCTAAAAAATTGATAGATGTTCAAAAAGCCGACATGAATAAGATGCGCAGAGACCTGGCCCCCCTGAATCAACAAATCAAACTTCTGCGGGAGCAGGATTTAACCACCTTGTACGGTCAAGTTGAAGTGACAGAGAAGAGAGTTTCAGATCTTCGCCGGGATTTCGACAGTCAGAAAGAAAAACTTGGTGCTGAAATCCAAGCGCTTCAAAAGACGACACAGGCTCAAGGAGAACAGCAACAGCAAAGCCAAGCTCAGGCAGATGTGTTTGCCCAACAAGTTGATGAAAAGAATCAGGCCTTAACAGAAAAAATGACCGAATTTCAAACAGCATTCGGTGAATTCAAAGAATCATTGCTGAGTCTAGGAAACGATATTAGTCAAGCGCAAACCAATATTGGCAGTCTTCAAACTGATGTGGTCACCCAAGGTCAAACTCTGAGCTCTCTGCAAACTGATTCAGGAAATCTTGAGCAATCATTGAATCAGGTGAAGCAAGCCTTAGAACAATCGGGGACGGCTTTCGGAAGCCAAATTGAACAACAAGCTGATCAATTCACGGCCTTGCAAAAGCAAGTGAACGCTCTCCAGGACAAGTTGAACGCCGATACTCAGGCTCTGCGGACCTTCCTGGAACAAGATGTCAAAACAGCCATGGATCAAGTGGTTGTCGACATGGAGGCCAGACAAATTCCGATGGACCAAAAGATTACTGACCTACAATCTGATATAGAAGCATTAGGTAGCCACGTTCAAGCTGAGGCTACACAGGTCCAGGAACTTTCGCGGACTGTGGTCAAGCTTCGAGAAGCACAAGAAGTCATGGGGAGTTTGCTGGGCCAACGCGGTGATGAGATCATTCAACAAGCGGGGCGTTTATCAGAACGAATAAATTCTGTGGAAGCTCACCAAGCCAGTTTGACGGAACAACTTCAATCCAATACCAACACAACGTCAACCCATTTGACCGACGTGAATGCTACGCTAACGTCACTTTCTCAAAGTCTTGATCAAACCACACAATCGCTTTCCGAGCGGCTCTCACAACAAGAACAAACCGTGGCTAGCCTTAATCAATCTATTCAGGACTTTCAGCAACTGAAAAGTGAAACGCAGGGTCAAATTCAAGAAATGCAAGCCATTACCCAGGTCTCAAAGCAGATTCGCCAGAATGTCGAACAACTAGGGAAACGTATGCAAGATTTGGAAATCCACCAAGCAAACCTTGTTGGGAAACTTGACTCTGATGCGCAGTTGACCACAACCCATCTTCAAGACGTGAATAAGGGCATCAAATCAGTTGCGGAGGCTTTGGAGAATGTCAGCGAAAAATTGAATTCACGAATCGCAAATCAGGAACGGCAACTCAATAGAGCCGTTACCAAATTCCAAAGCGTGCCGAATGCTGCAGAGCTTTCCCGATCCAATGCCCAACACTTGAATGATTTAAGCGGAACCATGAATCAACTGCAGGAAGTCATCACCACAATTGGAACCAAGTTGGGAGAACGGGTGGACGAACACGAGGGTCGCTTGGGTCAATTGGCCCAACGGGTTAATCAATTGCAGGGGGCAAAAGCAAAAAAATAATATAATGCCTCAAAATAGCCCATTATTAAAGCCAATTTGTAGCAATCAGGCCTTTTATCCATATGGATCACTTGGTAGAATATTTGTGGAACATTCCTTTTTCTCATGATGTATTCATGAAATGTATAGAATTATGACGCGGTCAATTCTCTGGGTTTCATCCTTGTCTCTTCTCCTCGTGGGAGGAGGCTGCGCCACAGAACCTAATTTGGCAGATTTGAAGAAACAGGTTCAGGCCCTGACACTTCAGCAAGAAGCTGCTCAGCAGGAAGAAAAGCAGGCCCGCGACCGTCTCTCGGCTATAGAATCCCAATTGGATGAACATGACTTTTTGGTTGGAGAGTTAATCAAGACTGAAGAAGAAGCCAATTTAGACACTCGGCACTTGTTGGAGAAACTCGAACGAACGAGCACCATGTTGAGAGAGCAAATTGAGCAAACCCGTTCTTCCACAAAACGACGGGACCAAGATTTATCCATTCGAGTGAAAGCCATAGAGGCACGAATTGATAACATTTTACATCGTCCGCGTCCTGGAGCATCGCAAATTAAGACTCCTGAACCTGTACAAAATGGTCAGAAGACTCCATCCACCGTTCCATTGACTCAACCTCGATCCACTTCGGAAGACTCTCAAATGGAGAATGAAGCCTCGGCATTTCGATCGGCCTACAAAGTCTACTTGAATGGGAACTATGACCGAGCCTCAAGCGAATTCCAACGATTCGTCAAGCACTATCCATCAACAGCGCTGACCCCGCAAGCATTTTATTATCTTGGGCAATCCCTCTACGTTCAGAAACATTATGATCCTGCACAAGAAGCGCTCCAGCATGTTGTCACCGACTTTCCCAATACCAAATACCGTAGCCAGGCACTCTATAAGCTTGGGCAAATCATGTTCGAAACCGATCAACGGTCTAAAGCGCAGGACCTGTGGAACCAAGTGATTCGGGATTATCCAGATTCCCCTGAAGCCAGTACAGCCAAGGAGCAACTACAAAAAGCGGACTTATCCTGATTCACGCCACCCTTTCCTCTCGTCGATTTCCCAAACTCCTTGTAAATTCATCCCATGCCTTTTCCTGCGACTGGAAAAATTCAAGTTCTTCCAGATGATGTATCCTGCCGAATTGCGGCTGGTGAAGTTGTTGAACGCCCGGCTTCCGTGGTCAAAGAACTCATTGACAATAGTTTAGACGCCGGGAGTTCGCTCATCACGATTGAAATAGAAGAAGGCGGTCGCCGTCTTCTACGAGTGACAGATAATGGAGCGGGAATGAATCGGACAGATGCCCAGTTGGCTCCGCACCGCTTTGCGACCAGTAAATTAAAAACCGAAGACGATCTTTTCACACTCACGACTTTAGGATTCAGAGGAGAAGCGCTGCCCAGTATTGCCTCGGTCTCCCGATTTCGCCTGAAAACCATACAAGCCGATACACCTATTGGCACCGAAACGTATTCGGAAGGCGGCAATAACTGGCAGTCACAAGATTACGCAGGGCCTCCAGGGACCCAAGTAGAAGTACAGGACATTTTTTTTAACACTCCCGGCCGATTGAAATTTTTAAAAACCGTGTCCACAGAATTCTCAAAGATTTCCTATACCGTTCAACAAGCTGCAACCATCAATCCCCATATCCACTTTAGGCTGTGGCATCATGCCCAAAAAGTCTTGGATTACCCTACCGTGTCCACCTTTCAAGATCGCTTAGTTCAAATATATGGTCCAACATTTCTTGATCGGTTTCTCCAGATTGCGTCAATAAATGAACCCTTCCGACTCACAGGATTCACGGTTAGCCCTCATCATGCACGAACCTCTCGCACGCCACAGGAAATTTTCATCAATGGGCGACCCATTAAAAACACCACTATTTCCCATGCGATCTACGAAGGCTACAAGTCATTTCTTCCGAAAAGAAAACATCCGCAATACATTGTCTGCATTCAACTTGATCCCCAAACATTGGACATTAATGTCCATCCAACAAAACGAGAAGTACGCTTTTCTCATCCTGAACTCTTGTATTCTGGAGTGCTACGCGCCATCAAGCACACGTTCGTCAACACATCATCTTTCGACGGTGATTTGCGAATACAGGAGAACACAGGGGTTCCCACTCAATCTCAAATCCCCTCAGCCAAGCCGACGCCACAGTCCTTAGGCGTCACCCCTCGATCGGCTGTGCCCTTTTCTTCTGAGTCAGCAAGAACCAAAGCGACACATTTCTCTCTCTTTGCCCAAGAACCTCAATCGGCTTACCATGTCCAACAGCCTAAATTTCAGGTTATGGCCCTCGGGCAAATTCACCGAACCTATCTCTTGGGCCACATCAATGAAGATCTGTATATTATCGATCAACATACGGCTCATGAGCGTGTGCTGTTTGAACGCCTCCTCCAGGCATGGAACAAAAAGGATATTGCGCAACAAGGCCTGCTCATACCCGAACCCATAGAACTCCTTCCGCACCAAACGGAACTTATTGAAGAATGGCTCCCTGTGTTATCTCGTGTCGGTCTCGAAATTGAACGATTTGGGCCAAACTCGTATGTGGTACGCTCAGTCCCCGCGATATTGGGAACTGTTACCGTTGGCCCGCTAGTATCAGAGCTCTTGGAAGAACTCTCGGAATGGAGATCGACAGATTCATTAGAAACATTGCTTAGGCCGATTCTGGCGACGATGGCCTGCCAAAGCGCTGTCCAAGCTGGACGAACCATGGCGCTTCCTGAAATTTCTACATTGCTTCATGATTGGGCTCAAGAAAATTTTCCTATGACCTGCCCCCATGGAAGACGTGTCGCGATTCGACATTCAGTAGAAGAATTGAATACCCTGTTTGCAAGGACCTCAGAAAAACAATCGACGATCTAATTTTCTATGCAAAACAGCGAACTCATTCAGACACATAAACCTCTAGTCGCACTAGTCGGTCCAACTGCGATTGGCAAAAGCCGTGTTGGGATTGAACTCGCCAAAGCACTGGAGACTGAAGTTCTGACAGCCGATTCCTGTCAGGTCTATCGCGGGATGGACATTGGAACTGATAAACCCACTTTTTCGGAACGCCAAGGAGTTCCTCATCGATTAATTGATCTGGTTGAGCCAGACCAATCGTTTAATGTGGGTGATTTTCGTCGGCGTGCCCTACAAGAAATCTCTCAGTTGCATAGTCAGGGACGGCTTCCCCTTGTCATTGGAGGAACCGGACTCTACATTCGAGGACTCTTAAGGGGATTATGTCCGGGCCCTCCAGCCAATTGGGCTATCCGGCAGGCCTTAACGCAAGAAGCGACAGAACAAGGATGGGGATTTTTGCATGAAAAATTACAAAAAGTAGATCCTGATCTTGCTCGACGTCTCCATCCCCACGACCGGCCCAAAGTCCTTCGAGGACTTGAAGTCTATCATGAGCTTGGCATCCCCCTATCAAGGATGCAGCAGCAACATCAGTTTCAAGAGACTTCGTATCCCTTTTTACTGATTGGCCTCACGATGGAACGTCAAACTCTCTATCGGCGTATTGAGGCTCGTGTCGAATGGGAGATCGAAAAAGGTCTCATCGAAGAAACGCGAGGTCTTCTAGGGCAAGGTTATTCCCGCGATTTAGGGTCAATGAAAGGATTAGGCTATCGTCAATTTTCAGGATATTTGGCAGGAGACTACTCCTATGACGAAGCGGTGCGATTGCTTAAGCGTGATACCCGCCATTTTGCTAAGCGGCAAATGACCTGGTTCCGAAAAGAGCCGGGTATTCATTGGCTGACAATTGAGGAAGCAGACATTCCTACTCAGGCAGGAAATCGTATTCTGAAAAAATTAATGAATTTCTTGGTACATTTTCAACACCCCAAGCTAGTTCTATACCCTGTCAAAGCCTACCATCCGGCCAACGTTCTTGAAGCTCCGAGGCAACCAGATGTTTCTAAGACTTTTATTCATTAAACCAAGGAAGCGAGTATAGTGCCCACAAGCAGAACACAAACGCGAAAAACCAAAGCGGAAGTGGCCATCATTGGCGGAAGTGGGCTCTACCATATGGAGGGACTTACGAGACTCAAAGAATTGAAGGTCACAACCCCCTTTGGTAAACCCTCAGATTCCATTATGGTAGGGTCATTTGACGGTCTCAATGTCGCATTTTTAGCACGGCATGGTCGAGGGCACCGCATTTCCCCATCAGGCATCAATTATCGGGCAAACATTCATGCTCTCAAATCACTTGGAGTTTCTCGCGTCTTTTCGGTAAGTGCTGTGGGAAGCATGAAGGAAAAGATTCGTCCTGGGGACTTCGTTCTCCCTGATCAATTCATTGATCGAACGACTCAACGGATCAGTACCTTTTTCAACCAGGGTATTGTGGCCCATGTGTCTCTGGCTGACCCGCTATGCTCAACATTGTCGTCTCTTTTTTGGAAGGCGAGTAAGAAGGTTTCTGTGAAAGTTCATCGTCCTGGGACCTACCTCTGCATGGAAGGTCCACAATTTTCGACCCGAGCTGAATCCAGGCTCTACCGAACATGGGGCGTCGATGTCATTGGTATGACCAATTTGACGGAGGCCAAACTCGCGCGGGAGGCTGAACTTTGTTATGCCACATTAGCGTTAGTGACAGACTATGACTGCTGGCATGAAACTGAAGAAGCCGTATCCGTTGGCGCCATTCTGGATATCATGCACAACAATGTCCAAAAGGCTAAACAGGTATTGCAGCATGCTTTGAAACTGACAAAAAGTCTCGGCCCATGTGCTTGCCATACCGCATTAGCACATGCCGTGATTACGCCACTAACCGGGATGAGTCCGGTACTCAAAAAACGTTATAAAATTTTGCTTCATCGACAATTATTGACCATCAGCCAAACCAAGAAAAGGTAATGAATTATGGGAAATCTGTTAGTTGTCGGGTCGGTCGCGTTTGATTCTGTACGCACGCCGTTTGGCGAAGCCTCCAATGTCCTTGGAGGTTCCGCCACGTATTTTTCCACCTCAGCGAGCTTCTTTACCGATGTCAACTTGATTGCCGTAGTCGGCGAAGATTTCCCAGAAGAACATCTGGACTTTCTTCGAAGCCGCAAGATTGATTTAGAAGGGTTAGAACGTCGGCCCGGAAAAACCTTTCGCTGGAAAGGCGAATATTCCAACCACTTAAATGAAGCCCAGACACTTGAGACGCATCTCAATGTGCTGGAGACGTTTCGTCCAAAAATACCCGATCGCTACACGAACCCATCAGCTCTATTCCTCGGAAACATCGATCCGGAGTTACAACTGGACGTGTTGAATAAAGTGACACGACCGTCCATTGTCGCCTGCGACACGATGAATTTTTGGATTGACAGCAAACGTGAGGCCTTATGGGACGTGCTAAAATTAGTTGATGTCCTAGTCATTAACGATGGAGAAGCCCGCGCATTGGGGGAAGATGCCAATTTAGTCCAAGTCGCCAAACGGATTTTGGCAAAAGGGCCTAAGACGTTAATCATTAAACGCGGAGAATATGGGGTCCTGATGTTCCATGAAAAGGGCATCTTCGGCGCACCAGCCTATCCCTTAGAAACCGTCAAGGATCCGACCGGAGCGGGGGATACATTTGCTGGAGGGTTTATGGGTTACCTTTCTGCATCCGGCAATTATTCGGAAGCGGGTCTTCGTCAAGCGATTATTTTCGGGAGTGTGATGGCTTCATTCAACGTAGAAGCCTTTAGTCTTGACCGATTGAAACAGTTGAGCAGGGAAGAAATTGATTCCAGATATTATTCTTTTAAACAACTTACTCACTTCGAATCGTTGGCCTAACTAGGAAGCTTGGACCCACGTTCAGGAAATTCTATGGACTCCTTAGGAGACTATCTTAAAGAAGGTCGGAAGAAAAAAGGGGTGTCCTTAGAACACATTGCGTCGCAAACACGGATTCAAGAACATCATCTTCTCGCTCTAGAAGCTGAAGATTTTGGCAATCTACCGGCCAAAGTCTTTGCCAAAGGGTTTGTGAGATCCTATGCCAAAGCCCTAGGTCTGGATGAAGAAGAAGCTCTCCAGCGTTTTCTCCAAGCATCGGGAACGTTTTACGAACAACACGAACCAGATCACCCACAACCTCATGCGCAAGTGACGTTGGAAGCTCCTCCACGTCAAGGGCCTAATTGGATGCTTATTTTGGGGGTCATGGCGGTCTTCACAATCTTGGGCATTTGGTTTGGATTGCCCGAGAGTCAAGAAGAAGAACAAATTGTCGGCTCAGAGCCAGAAATATCTTCACCCGTGACACCAAAAGAACCGTCGATTCTTCCACAAGCCTCTCCTCAACCAGATATCACAACAGAGAGTCCGCCTGTCACATCTAATGAATCAACATCTATAAAGGACACAACACCTCTTCCCTCTTCTTCTCCTAGTCCTGTTCCAGCTTCACCTGTGCCGCTTGCCGCACCAGAACTTGTGGTGGAACCCGATCCGTTCCCGCCACCCACGCAACCAATTGATGAAGTCGCCACGACTGAGGTTACGACTACTGAGTTTCAGATTCTTGAAATCGAAGCCACTCAGTTAACGTGGGTGGTTGTTCAGTCAGACCAGCAAGATCCAAACGAGGCCTTATTGCAACCTGGGCAGCGTATTAGTTGGAAAGCCAAAGAGCAATTTTTGCTGACGCTCGGCAATGCCGCCGGAGTCGCTGTGCGACTCAATGGTGAATCCAAGGGCCCATTTGGAAAACCGGGACAGGTAGTACGTGATATTCGAATACGACCCTAACATGTTCGTTTGATTCTATGAGGGCATCATTTTTCCATCCGTCTGTCCCGTGAACCAAGCTGGGACAGATATTTCAAAATTTTGACTTTTTCCTTTGATTTATGGTTTTTTGGGAATTCTTGACAGGCCAAAAAATTCGTTGATATGATAAAAAGGTTTGGGCGGCGTTAGGGGATGACATTTATCCCTTCCCTCTCAAATACCCCGAACCAGAAAAAATGGCGACAGGGGGTGTGACTGACACCTCAATTAAATTTTTTGTTCTCATCAACTCAGTTTAACCTAGGAGGCTTACATGAAGTTTTCAATGAAAATGCTTGTGATGGCAACAGCCGCTATGTTTCTGACAACTGGCTTGGCTATTGCCGGGCCAGAAAAAGATCCGTTAAAGGCTCGTGTGCCGGCTGATAAACGAGCGGCTGCAAAAAAAGTCAAATCTCCGTATGGGAAAAAATCCAAAGATGCCACTCCGGAAATTATTGCGGAAGGGAAAGCCATTTTTGAGGGTAAAGGTACCTGCGTGAATTGCCATGGGAAAGAAGGCAATGGACAAGGTCCTGCCGGCAAGGTTCTCAATCCTGGACCTCGAGATTTCACGAACTGTAAATTTCACAAAAAGCGCAAAGAGGGCGAACTCATGTGGGTCATCAAAAATGGTAGCCCTGGAACCGGAATGGTTCCGCTCATTCCAGCCACGATCAGCGAAGAAGAAGGCTGGAAAGTTATTGCCTATGAGAGAAGCTTCTGCAAAAAATAAGCGGTAGGTTTTCGAAATTCCAACCCCCGTTGAGTTCAACTCAGCGGGGGTTTTTTTATGAAAAATGAGGATTTTTCTGCTCCTTCTCTCTTGCTGCATTGACACCTTTCAAGGCCCTTGACTAGACTCTCTCTGGTAAATTTTTCTCTGTCCTTTTGGTATGGAATCATCTGTCAACTAGGAGAATGCTTAACACATGGCTAACAAACGATCTCTTCAGGAAGACATGGCCGCCCTTAAAACAAAAGTGCAAGAATCTTCTGGACAGAGCGAGAACCCTGAGAGAAATCCCGCAATTCGCTCGCTGAAGAAGCGCTTAAAGCGGACACAACGGAAAATTCAAAGCGCCAAAAAACGAGAGGCTGATCGGGAGGCGAGAACAGCCCCCGCCAAGGCATCATAACGGGCTGACAGATAAAAAGTCTGGAGGAAAACTCTATGCGTGAGGATCAAAAAAATATTGATGATGAATTTTCAGATCAAACAGAATTTGTTTCTTTGGATGGCAACGAGAGCATACCCAAGGACGAGTTAGTCGACGAAGTGGCTGAAGCCTTGACGGCTGACTCGGACGAAGAGATGACAGATGTCGTGGCTTCTGCTGAGGCTGGAGCTGAGGAAGCCGTTGAACAGGAAGAAGAACTCGTTGAAGAGCAAGTCAAAGATGAAATTGATATCCAAATTGATCTGTTAAACGAAACCGATTGGGTCGTACGCCGCGAGGCCATTATCACTCTAGGTGAAATGGGGGATGAGCGATGCGTTGAGCCCATCGTACGGTGTTTGCGGGATGGAGATTGGCAAGTACGGGAAGCCGCGGTGGAAGCTCTCGCCATGATTGGTTCCCCGGCAGTCGACCTCCTGCTTCGCTACGTTCGTGATTACGATGCAAGAAAATCCGTGATTAAGACATTGGGAAAAATTAATGATGAGCGCGTTCTTGACCCGCTGATTAGCTTTATGCGAAATGATGAATTTAAAGATGACGCAACTTGGGCATTGGCAGAACTGGGGAAACCTGCTATCGGGCGACTGCTAGAATTATTAAAGGACCCTGATGAAACAACTCGCAAGCAAGCCATTCTAGCGCTCGGAGAAATTAAAGATACCAGCTGTGTCGATTCGTTAATTGAAAGTTTAAAAGATCCAGATTGGTTTACCCGTCTTTCAGCCGCCTCTGCCTTGGAAAAAATCAAAGACCCTCGTGGGCGGGAAGCGGTCAAACCACTCATGAAAGATCCCGATATTGTGGTTCGGCTTCGGATTGAGCGTATGCTAGCGGCTTGGAAAAAAGAGGCTGTTAGCGCCTAACCTTCACTATGGTTAGGGCATTACCGTCTGTAGTTCTTGACGAAGTTCTTCTAGTAAATAAGGAGGAAGGTCCCTACCTTGTGCAAGGGTAGTTTGGGCAGCAAGAATTTTTTCTTTAACAGACTGAATCTTGTCTGCCATTCCGCCATTTGGATCCAGAGCTACGGCCTCATCTAAATGCTGAAGAGCCCGTTCGAATTCTCCAGAGGCTTCTCGAAAATCATGGTCCAATAAGTAGGCGCGGCCTTCGATTAACCCATCCTTGGCTTCCAGCATTTTCCGCTGCAATTTGACGGTTTTATCCAAGCCGATCGTATTTTCTAATACCTCCCCTGACAGATTGCGCAATGTGCGCTTCACCACATCCGGTTGTTGACCCGTATAGTAACCAGCGCCAAAGACCACACCCAAGAGAAGACACCATCGAATAATCTTCATCATAAACACCTCCGACGGTTAAGGTTGGTGCAACCAAGGAAGAACAGGAATCCTTACGACGCTGCTTGGAATGCTGCCGTCATTTACTCTCAGGCAAGTTTTTCTTCCCTGAGGGACAGAGCATTCGACAATAAGGGAGCATAGGCCCGTTCCACATATTCTTTTAACATGCGGCGCGCACTAAATCGTGGAGCTCCGGTGCGGATGGCATTTTTGAGGATCGTACACCATCCATGAGGAATCCCATCAATACCACGATCGTAGTATAGTGGAATGACGTCGTTTTCTAGAAGACTATAGAGGTTCTCGCAATCCCAACTATCTTGTTTTCCATCATTCACTGGGTCATCAAGAAGAGGAACGGCCCAGCCATTGGTTCCATCATACCCCTCTTTCCACCATCCGTCTAACACGCTCAAATTGGGCACACCATTTAATGCAGCTTTCTGTCCGCTTGTCCCACTGGCTTCCAGAGGTGGACGTGGGTTATTGAGCCACACATCTACTCCCTGGATCAGAAACTTCGCGACATGCATGTCATAATCCTCAACAAACGCAATATGGCCGCCCAGATCATGTGCTTTAGCAAATTGATAAATACGATGGATTAATTCACGACCATACTGGTCAGCCGGGTGCGCTTTTCCAGCAAAAATAATCTGAACTGGTCTCCAAGGATTTAACAAAATCTTTTTCAGACGATCCAAATCCGAAAACAGCAATGTGGCTCGTTTGTATGTAGCAAATCGCCTGGCAAATCCAAGGGTCAACGAATGCGGCTCCAACAACGTGCCGCTTGCTAACAATTGAGTCGGATCCTTCCTGCCATCCATCCATCCGATTCGAGCTCGTTGACGAATAAAAATGAGCATTTTCCGCTTCAAAAACTGTCTGGTTTCCCATAATTCTTCATTGGGAATTTCGTGAATCCGCTTCCACAACTCTGGGTCATCGCAATGTTCCCGCCATTCGTGTCCCAAATATTTTTCAAATAACACATCCATTTCTTTTGCGATCCACGTCGGAACATGTACCCCATTTGTGACACTGTGAATAGGGACGTTCTCGACTGTACACTCGGGCCAGAGTACCTGGAACATTTTGCGAGAGACCCGCTCATGTTCCACACTGACTCCGTTAATAAACCCTGCATGACGAATTGCCAAAGCTGTCATATGGAATTGGTCGGCTCCTAATTCAGGATGGCGGCCCAGCGCCATGAAATCAGCCTGTGTGAGCCCCAACTCTTCCCACCACCAATGGCAATGTTCTCGAATCACTTCTTCTGAGAAAATATCATGTCCGGCCGGGACCGGAGTATGGGTGGTAAAAACCGTCGATTCTTGCACGTGCTCCACCGCATCAGCCAAGGATAGCCCTTCTTTAACCCTTTCTCTGATGCGTTCTATCAAGAGGAATGCTGGATGCCCTTCGTTTGCATGCCATACCTGCGGCTCACAGCCTACGGCACGTAGTGCACGTACGCCGCCAATTCCCAGCAAAAGCTCCTGACACAAACGTGTATGATGATCGCCCCCATATAGCCGAGCTGAAAGGTGACGATCTTCAGCGGAATTCTCTGATGTATCAGTATCTAAGAGGTAGAGCGAGACTCGCCCGACCTGGAGGTGCCACACCAGACAGGTCACCATGCGGTGCCCAATAGGAACCTGGACTTTCACTATCTCACCGGTAGGGGTGCGGGCGCAGTCAATCGGTATGCTCTTGAGGTCAACCGAATCATACACGGCTTCTTGCCACCCCTCGGCATCAATCACTTGCCGAAAATAAGCCTGGTTATACATAAACCCGACGGCCACGAGCGGAATCCCAAGATCACTGGCTTCTTTCAGATGATCGCCAGCGAGAATCCCCAACCCTCCGCTATAGAGGGGCACGGAACGATGCAGTCCAAATTCAGCGGAAAAATATGCGATCTGGCCTCTGCGTAACTGGGGATAAATGGTGTGAAACCAGTGGTCTTTGGCTCCCATATAGTTCTGAAAGGTATTCATGGCAGCCTGATATTGACGAATAAACACCATATCTTCCCGAAGTATATCCAACCGGTTGGGGTCAATTTCTTGTAACTGTTTCATGGGATCATGATGAGTCAATCGCCATAAGGTTTGATCAAAATAGGAAAAGACGGAGCGGCCTGCAGGCGACCAGCTCCACCACAAGTTATGAGCGAGTTCTGACAGATTGTTAAATTCTGTCGGTAAGGTTCTCGACCGAGTCTCCATTTACAATGCCTCACAGGGAAAGTATCAGGGATAAGGGGAAGGCGACATTACGACATAAAAGTCGCTTATCCATTAGCATAGGTGAATGTGAAGAGATGTCAAGGCTCCTGCCGGTGGACACGAGGGTCAGGCATTTCCAACCGGACGACTGGCTCCAGCCTGCGCGAGCGACACAACCACAGCATATCGCTCTCCCACCAGACGGGTGGCTCTGTTCATGTGCTTGGCGAGTTCTTTCGCTTCATCGGGTGGCAGGTCTGTGCGGAATTGCGGGTGTAACCCCCACCAGGTCTCAACCTCGTCATCACCCTGAATTCGAGAGACGACACTGATGAGTTTAATGAGCCCTTCACCAGTAGTCCCTTCCGGAGCAGCAAGAGGGGTGGCCGAACTCGCTTGAACGGTCGGTGTCTCTTCTTTTTTAGGTTTGGATGTATCATCTCCGGTACCGGTTGAGGGAGAAGGTGCCTCCGTTTTTGGTTTCATCGCATCATCGAACAGGCTTTGGAGAGCGGGAACAACAGCAGATCCGCACAAAAACGCCGCTGAGGTAATTTCTGTCTTGCCAGACGCGCCAGCCTTTGAGGCAACTCGCTCGGAGAAAAATTGAAAAAATTGATCACGTTCCTTGGTCTGATCGGTCACCACAAATTTAAACCGCTCATACACTTCGCGGCTCTCTGCAACCGTTTGTCCGACGGAGAGCATCACTTCCATTTCATCAACTTCAGTCGAACTAAGGGAAGGGGCTAACACGGTCTTCAATTCATGAGAGACAGAATCTTCTAAGCTATTCATAAAGTCTCGCTGGGCCTGAATAGGAATATAAAAGGCCGAGAGCCGATCCACCAAATTAAACAACATGCGAAGAAATTCTAAATAAATATCCCATTCCTGCTTTCGCTGAAGTTTTAAGGCTTGTTGCTGGTCGGACCGCTTAATCAAGTTGACAGATTCGCGCGACACACTCATCATCGTATGTGCCAGATCTTTCAAAATTCCGGTATAGTTTTCTGTCGAAGCCTTTGCCATATCATGATTCCTCCGGTGAACAAAGGCGAATTATAACTGAGGGTTCGGAGACCTGTCCAAGCAGAATTCCTCCTGCGTTGCAACACACCGGAGCCTATGCTATACACGGCCAACCCCGATCGCGTGAGTCTGTTTTTACGAAGAACCTTAGACTATTTCCCTTAGAGATTCATGGATTCCACATCGGCAAACCCCAAAACCTATGTACTCAAGCGTCCGCTTGACGAAGCCACCCCTCCTCCTCTCTCCCGAAACTACGCTGAAGAACTCAATGCTCAACAACTTGCTGCTGTTGAAGCAGTCGACGGACCGGCCCTCGTTATTGCTGGAGCCGGGAGTGGAAAAACCCGTACGTTGGTCTACCGGGTCGCCCGACTGATTGACCTGGGGATCCCGCCCAGTTCCATTTTGCTGCTGACCTTTACCCGAAAAGCCGCACAAGAAATGTTAGAACGAGTCGGTCTTCTGATCGGACTCCGGAGCCAACAAGTCAGCGGAGGAACATTTCATTCCACAGCCAACCTCCTCTTGCGTCGCTATGGCCAACCGGTTGGCTTGGAGCCCAGCTTTACCATCTTAGATCGAGTCGATTCGGAGGATTTGTTGAACCTCTTACGCGGCCAACTGGGCCTGAACGACATGGGCAAACGGTTCCCCCGCAAACACACCATCGCGGAAATGTTTGGAAAAACAGCAAATACCTTAGCCAGTTTGGAGGATATCGTCCTTAATGAATACAGCCATTTCGGGAATTATTTGGACGAACTCACGAAACTCCAAACTGCCTATGAATCGGCCAAACGGCAACGTCAATTGGTCGACTACGATGATCTGTTAGTCAAGATGTTGGAACTTCTCGTCGTTGACGAACATTCTCGAGAAACCATTAGCCAAACCTTTCGTTATATTTTAGTTGATGAATACCAGGACACCAATCGCCTGCAAGCCTCACTGGTACGGAACTTAGCCGCAACTCATCAAAACGTCATGGTCGTCGGGGATGACTCTCAATCCATCTATGCGTTTCGCGGCGCCACGTTTCGGAACATCATGGAGTTTCCAGAGCTCTTCCCGGGCACGACGATCTACAAGTTGGAAGAAAACTATCGAAGCACCCAGCCCATTCTACAACTGGCCAACAAGCTTATTGCCGCTGCGCCAGAACGATATAGTAAAACCCTGTTCACTCGGCAAGACGAAGGTCCATTACCCAGCCTAGTGCAGGCTATGGGCGAGAATGCCCAGTCTCGTTTCATTGCACAAAAAATCTTAGAGCTTCGAGAAGAGGGTATTGCCTTAGATGAAATCGCCGTCTTGTTCCGATCCAGCTTTCATGCATTTGACCTGGAATTAGAACTCTCCCGTCGGAATTTGCCGTTCATTAAGCGCGGCGGGTTCAAGTTTATAGAAACCGCCCACGTCAAAGACCTACTCGCGCATTTGCGCGTAATTCACAATCCGTTAGATACCGTGAGTTGGAACCGATTGCTTCTTCTCCTTGAAGGAGTGGGGCCCAAAAAATCAAGAGATCTCATCGCCATGATTCTGCAGGCTCATGGCAGTTATGAATGTCTGAAACACAGTACAGGTCGATCGGCAGCAGGCCTGCGGCATTTGGCCGCCACGTTAGCAGAATTGACCAAAGAGCCTCTCAGCCCGGCTGTGCTCCTTGGAGAAATGCTGGAATATTACTTGCCGCTCCTCAAAGACCAATATGACGATTATCCCAAACGGATTCGCGACCTGGAACATTTATCGGTCATGGCAGAGCGCTATGAAAACCTCAATCAATTCCTGGCGGACCTGACTCTAGAACCGCCCAATGAAAGTATGTCAGATATTGAGGCTCCAGACGTTGATGATGAACGGTTGATTCTCTCCACGATTCATTCGGCCAAGGGCCTCGAGTGGCGATGTGTTTTTGTCATGTGGTTGGTGGATGGTCGATTTCCCTCGGCCTACTCATTTTCTGACGAGGATGGCCTGGAAGAAGAGCGGCGGCTCTTGTATGTGGCTATTACTCGTGCGAAACAGCATCTCTTCCTCACCTACCCGATAAATGTGTACGATAAGATGACGGGGGCTGTGCTCTCGAAACCTTCACGGTTTTTCGATCACATCCCTTCGTCACATTTTGAAACCTGGAATTTGGTGGAAGAAGATCAAACATACTCCTGGAGATAAACCTGTGCGAAAACTTCCAATAACCATTAGCAGCATTATTTTCATGTCATACATCAGTATCGCTCTGAGCGGATTAGCCTGGGCTGAAGAAGCTGCATCTGGAGACCGGCCACAACCGAGGAATCCCTGGCCAGCCTTACTCCAACAAGCAAAAAGCTTAGGGTTGACCACAGAATTTCTGACTCATATCGATCCCAATTTTGTGAATATTACCTTTGAAGATCTCCGAACATACGCTGCCGAATATCACCCTGAAGATCATCGAATGATTCTGAATATGCGTCTGTCATTCAATGAAGCTGGCGGAGCCTTAGCTGACCTTGCCCGTATGACTCACCACGACCTGGCGCTTCTCTATCATGAACTCCTCCATGCCTATTTGGATTACCTCTATGCTGATGAGCAGCACACACCTCTCACTACTGAGGATAAGCAAGTGCTTGATTTCGCCAATAGCCAAATGGCGTGCCATTATCGCTTTGTGCGCATTAATCCGATACGTCAACTCAAAGGTGCCACGGAACTGCGTTTTCTATCTGACCAAGATACTTGGGAAGTCATGAACGAAACCTGGGCGGTCTTTGTAGGGTGGGTTCACTGGACCAAACTTGAACTCTTTCAGGGAAAACTTTCCGACAGTGCTTGGACACCGAACCTTATTGCGCAATGGACAGACCGATTGGAGAAAGCGGTCGAATCTGGGGAATTACTTGGCTACTATGAACCCGACGATCCTGAAGAACGAAAGGTCGCCCGCAAACGGTTTATCGCCCCGTCGAATGGACTGACTCCGCAAGATGTTGACTATCTTCTCACGAAGGTTTTGCACGAACCGCCTGAATTGGTGGAGGCCTCCAAAAACGTCTTTGAAGCTTATCAAGTTGATCAAGAACCACCACCTTCTTGCGAGTAAACTAGACCTCAAACTCGGGTAGACTTCAATCAAACAACCATGCTAGCTTCAAAATCTTTCCTCACCAAATTCACCTCTCCCACCTGGGGGAGAGGGCTAGGGTGAGGGGGGAAAGCATCAGAAAATTCGAAGATACTGAACAGGTGTGCGCCTGTAGCTCAGTGGATAGAGCACTGGCCTCCGGAGCCAGGGGCCACAGGTTCAAATCCTGTCAGGCGCACCATTTGTAAAGTGAGAAGGTAAAAGTAAGAAGTGAGCAGCAGGAAAAGTATTCTTTTTACGTCTCACTCCTTACTTTTCACTTTTTTGATCCGGTGGGTCGTTAGCTCAGTTGGTAGAGCAGCTGACTCTTAATCAGCGGGCCACAGGTTCGACCCCTGTACGACCCACCATCTTTTTTAAAAACCACATGAAGCCCTCATTTTTCCTATTCCCTACTTATGGGAATAGCTTCCGTTCTTCCCTGTGAGCCTTCACGCGTTTGATAACTTTCCGAAGTAACCCTTTTGCACCTAATGAATCCCACTGAAAACTTCTTCGTCGAGCGGACAGTTCGTTTTTCGTCTATCCCAGTTAGCCTAAGGGGATAGACTTCCCGTGTGCAGCTCAAGTAACCCCCATAGTTTCTGATCCCTCTCTTATCAGCTGAACCCTTCAGCTTTGGGGCCAGCAGTCGACAGGGTAAGTAACCCGTCGCGAGTGGTTTGGATTTGGTTGATTCATTTTTTGCTTCAGACTTCACTTCCGGTAACCGAAACGACGTTATAGCCCCTTTCACGTGAGTGTCCTGGTTCTGTAGCTAGGGACCTAAGCGTATTAGCCTTTCTAGCAACAGGATGCCAGAAAGTTTCAATAGTGGAGGGTGTTCAAAAATTTATGTCGACACAGATAGACCGAGGTGTAGCCATAGAATTTGTGAGGCCGGTTTCAACATCTACCACCGCCTTGGCATGAGACAAAGATAGCTGATTCCTAACTAGCTGACACGAGACCGTTCACCTCAGAATTTGGAGATTTCTAATGGAACGAAAACAAACGCCCTGGCTACTTATCCTCCTTCTCTTTGTTCTCTTCCTATCTGCCTCGGCCCATGCAAATGTTCCAGCGGGGCCAGATGTTGATGACCGAAGAAACAATACAGCAGCACTCATACAGTTAAAGGCTTTAGCTGAAGAGGGACATGTTAGTTCACAATACGATCTGGGAGTCTTATATACCAAGGGGCAAGGGGTGACCCGAGATCCTCAGAAAGCCTTGCACTGGTTTCAATTAGCTAGCGAACAGGGACACTCCTTGGCGCAATACAATTTAGGAGTGATGTACCATGAGGGTCGAAGTGTCCCAAAAGATTTACAGGTAGCCTCTCATTTATATCGTCTTGCGGCTGATCAAGGACTGGCTGCGGCACAGAGTAACTTGGGAGTGTTGTACTTTCTGGGTCAGGGTGTGCCGCAAGATGATCAGAAGGCTGTGTATTGGTATCGGCTAGCGGCGGAGCAGGGAGATTCTGTCGCGCAGGTCATGCTGGGCAATATGTTCCGTCTTGGCCGTGGAGTGGAAGAAAACGAGCAAGAGGCTGTTCATTGGTGGAGAAAGGCGGCAGAAACGGGAAATAAGTTCGCACAGTATCAATTGGGACTGAGCTACGCAGTGAGCAGTGAAATGGGTACAGATCCTGACAAGATTGAAGCCTATAAATGGTTTGTCATCTCTGCCTCACAAGGAAACAAAGACGCAGAATCGTTGATGACATCAATGGGTGAAGAAATGAC
This sequence comes from Nitrospirales bacterium, assembly GCA_965223295.1. Taxonomy (GTDB): domain Bacteria; phylum Nitrospirota; class Nitrospiria; order Nitrospirales; family UBA8639; genus Nitrospira_E. Next base: position 1,128,034 of record CBDCWC010000003.1, read on the forward strand.
CGAAGCTCAGATAGCAGAAGCTCGGCAGCTTGCCCAGTCATGGATGGCCAATCATCAGAAATGATTGAAATACATTGAATCACTCCAAAACAGTCAACCACTTACCAGGTTTCTCCCTTCCTACCAGGGCCTGTTGAAAAAAACCGCCAGCTGAGTTCCCTGGCTTCGCCGAGGCGGCTTCGCACAGGCGAGCGGACTGTTTTGAACTGGACCGTCGGATTGAAGGCACAAGCCCTCTTAGAGCATGTTCTGGACTTGAAATTGAACTATTCAATACTGTCTACAAAAGATGTCTCTCTGAAGACTTCAAAGGGTTCTTCTGCCTTTTCATAATTTCTATACTCCCAAGTAATTCTTCACAAATGAAAATTTGGGTTAACTTGGTGTCAATAAATACAGAGGAATGTTCAATGAGATCGAGAGACCTCGCACAGAAATTCAATAAGGCGTGGCGATTATAGCGTTGGGCCGATGGGTAACTTAGACTGCTGGGAGTGATAAACCTAGAAAAAGTGCCGGAGCGATTGATTGGAGTTTGTTAGTCGAGACGGGATAAATGCTTGAAGACAATATGTTGTTTTCGCGTTCGTCTTCGCTGTTGTAATGACTCTAAAGGATTGGGAAATAGTCGATACTTTAGACAACATGGCTCATCGAGTGTCGACTCTGCACGACGCCCCTGTAAGATGCAGCCTAGCAATATCAGACTTGCCACCAGGCCAAGCAGCCATAGCAGCGTGATCATTATTTCCTTACCCAAAAGAGTACGACACCAATCATCAGCACCCACCATCTGAGACTGATCGAATGTTGTTCTCCAACACCATGATAGGAATAGCGTTTACTCATCACGGCCTCCTTGTTAGTAGATTGTCTTTTACCCTACTTCGAGGATGAAATTTCTGACCATTCCTCAAAGGTCCAAGATAGAACCCGCTCGAAAGAGGGAGCCATGCCCCGTCATGTTGAAAAAATTCTGGGGGATAACTTGGGCTCTGAGGAGCAGACTACTCCAATGGAGGGGGAGCGTGATGTTTCTTGCCAGAAATACCAAAAATCATCTCTGCCGAATTTTTAATCAGATACATGAGTGTATCTGTTTTGATACTTCCCTGTTCATGGGGCACCATGCCTCCTTCCCCGCAACATCTTGAATTTCTTCAATAAATCAGGCGGTTGTCGGTCTTTTGAGGGAGTAGCGCGATGTGATGCCGAACCTGGCATTAAGGTTGCTTTATCCGTCACTAAGGGCGCGAAGGGAACGACGAAGAAGGAAGTCATTATGAATTGGACCCTATGGCTTATGGCCACTATTGAAGCTTGTATGGGGGGCTTTTCCCTTCATTTCATTTGGAGAAACTCTCGCTAACCTTCAGAGTCACTGCTTAAGAAAAGACGAAAAGCCATGCGTACCGAGAGCTTTCTTAATCTTCCTATCGAAACTGTGGATTGGGGGACGCTCGCGCCCATCTATCCTTTTCGATTCAAAGGCCCAGGGTATCTCTACTGCAACTGGTGTGCGCATCACATTCGGTTGGTTCGTCGTACGGAAGCCGGAGTGAACTGTTTTGACTGTGGACAGGCCTTGGCTCTTGCTCCGTCATCGTTCATTCAGGAAGACTCATCAGTCACAAAGTCCGACCCCTTGCCTGAGAATTTTTCAGTAATCACTCGAGAAGAAATGGAGGCACGCAATGTCACGAAATTATCGTCCCTTAACCTATGATGAAAAAAAAGCTGCCGAAGCAGCCTTCAACGGATTGCCATTTGATTCGATGTGGTCAGAAGCTGGCAGAAAAGTCTATTGGGGTCTGTGTTCTGCCCTCGCGAAGAAACACCACAAAACCTTGCAGGAAATGAGCTCTTTCCAACCCCTTTTAGCCAGAGAGGTTCCGCACCTCCATGCTTTTCAGCTAGCCAAATAACGGAATTCCAGAGGTGCTAGAAGGTTACCTTTTCCGAAAGACTCTGCGCTGGTAGCACACATTCCTAAGTTTCGTTTCTTTAGTTATTCGCTATTGAATTAACGAAATCAGCCTCCACAGTTACCACTCAAATTCCCTCTATGAGGACACAGAGATCATGCGCCTAGATGGGCTTGGGACAAGGGCAGGAAAAATAGAGCTGTCCTGGTATAGGAAGAAGACGAGTCAAATTGTTGTTCTTGAGTCAAATCGAAACTGTTGGCATTCATCGTTGGAGACGGGCTTCTACCAAGAAGAAGACCACGAGTCTTCACTATAGAACCTTCTGCACACTCAGTATTACCCCACAATTACAGATTTGTCTCTTACTTTTATTCTGACATCGACAGTCCTAGGCGACAATAGTCCGTTGGCTGCTTTTGTACCTCATTACATGGGAAAAGACATATTACAAACTTCCTGCGAGGAAGGTGATTGGCTGGTAATGTCTCTTTGCCAACTTGCTGGAAGGGGTCTTTGTGCCTCTGCCTCCGTTGAGGGCTTCGTTCAAGAGTAAGTTCTTCACCTTTAAGTTCTTATAATAAGGTAAGTGGTTTTTTCGTGTTGCTGGAAATGGCCGATCCCCCTTCCGGTTTGATTCCCTATCCGTTTAGGGAATTTTGCCGTGAATCTCAACGGTATTGGTACCTCAACACGATGAATGATTCAGGGCGCCCAAATGCGACCTGCCCAAAACGTACATACCGCCCTTTCCAGCTCGTGCCCAACGATATCGCGCAACCTATTACAAGAAAGATGATGCTGAATGCCCTGATTTTGCTTGCTCAAGAGTTGTTCTCTCTTCAATCAGGCCCGTATAATGGCGTGGAAGTTGTGTTTCGATTTTTCCCACGGCATTTCTAAAGCTAGGATGACTTCATGAAGGGTCAAGAATACGGCATTGAACAATTTCGAGTAGCCGAAGAACCGTTTTACCAGGAGGTGAATGGGGAGGTGGGCCTGTTTTCAGTCGGAGCTAAGAATCACATTCCTATCATGCTCAAAGGGCCAACCGGATGCGGGAAGACCCGCTTTGTGCAACACATGGCCCATCAACTCAATCGGCCACTCATCACGGTGGCCTGCCATGAAGATTTAACAGCATCAGATCTGATTGGCCGCTATCTCTTAAAGGGCGAAGAAACGGTCTGGGTCGATGGACCATTGACCCTCGGCGTCAAACATGGAGCCATAGTCTATTTAGATGAAGTGGTTGAAGCTCGTAAGGACACGACCGTCTTGATTCATCCTTTGAGTGATGACCGCCGTTTTTTACCTATTGAGAAAAAAGGCCAGGTCATTCAGGCAGTGGACGAGTTTCTGCTGGTCATTTCGTATAATCCCGGCTATCAGTCGGTTCTCAAAGAACTTAAACAAAGCACCAAGCAGCGGTTTATGGCTATTGAATTTGGGTATCCACCAAAAGAGACCGAAATTCGTATCGTCGAACACGAGGCCAAGATTTCCAAAGACATGGCTACGCGCCTGGTTAAGCTTGGAGAAAAAGTGCGTAATCTTCGGAGTCATGGGTTAGAAGAAGGAGTCAGTACGCGATTACTTATTTATGCCGGAACCTTAATTGAGCAGGGCGTGACACCGGCCCACGCCTGCGATGCGGCCATTACCCGACCTATTACCGATGACCTCGACATGCAACGAAGTATTCAGGAATTGATCAAAGCCATTTTTTAGATTCGGGTACAACGTAATCGGACGGCTCTGGGAGACCTTGTACCCTCGCTTCTCCTCACTCTTCTATGTTGAATCAGCCTCACAATATCATCGCGTTGGTGTACGATTTCGATCATACGCTGAGCCCGCATTACATGCAGGACCATACAATCCTTCGGCACGCCGACATCAACCCCAAAGAATTCTGGCCAAGCTGTACGGCATTGATTAATGAAAAAGGCTACGATCAAGAACTGGCGTATATGAAACGCATGTTGGAGATCGAGACCATTCGATCTCTATCCAATAAGGATCTCGAACTGATGGGCGCCAATCTGACATTTTTCCCCGGCGTCCCTGAGTGCTTTGAAGAACTCAATGCCTTATTCAGTCCCGAAGAATACGAAGAGCTGGGGATTCGATTGGAGCATTACGTGGTAAGTTCCGGACTCAAAGCCATTTTGGACGGGAGCCAGATTGCCCAGTACGTTAAAGCCATCTTTGGCTGTGAATTTGACGAAGACGATGGACATATTAATTTTCCCAAGCGAACGATCAGCCACACACAAAAAACTCAATTTCTCTTTCGTGTCAACAAAGGCTTACTGGAGATGGAGCAGGACGTGAATGACCACATGCCCGAAGAGGCCCGTCGAGTTCCCTTCCGGCATATGATATATGTGGGAGATGGTCCTACCGATGTTCCCTGTTTCACGCTGATGAAGAAAAATGGAGGCTTTGCCGTCGCCGTGTACAACGCCGAGGATCATTCGAGACGATCATTTGAAAAATGTTATCAACTCGCCCATCATGCCGACCGTGTGCATTTCATGGCACCAGCAGATTATCGAGCTGGAAGCCACCTACGACTCATCCTTGAGCAACATATCAAAGAAATCGCCAATGGTGTCCTCGAGGAACGGCGTCAGGGCGCGGAAAAAATACGCGTTCCCGCACCCACTCCATAATGTAATGCCGTTCATCATTCAAGGTTCTTCGCTGAGCCAATCAGCTCTCTCCATTGCACAACACTTTTACGGTCGAGTAAGGTATAAGAAAAGAACTCATCCTCCATACCTTTTATTAGGCGGTTGTCTATGCATCGATCATTTATGTCTACGTTCTATAGAAGTATCACCCTGTTCCTTTTTCTGAGTCTTTTTAGTAGTCTCTCTTGGGCAGGTGACCCCTTTGGGAATACCTCTCAGACCCCTAAACCCAATTCTCCCAGAGACCTTGCGTTTGATCAGGTCAACTGGAATCGCATTCAAGGCGTTTTTAGCTGGATCACTATGGCTCGAGGGTTTAGTGATACGCCCTGGGATTCATCAGAGGGAAGGCCAGGATGGAGGACTATGGAAGATGCTTATGTCAGACCCATTGACCCTGGCGTGTCTGAATTTCCCGTTGAGACCGAAGCATTTTATATAGTCTTTGAAGGACAACCCTTAGATGCCCCCGCGCAATTTGCCGCAGCCTGGTTTGAAATGAAGGATGGGGAAATTGTGTCCGATACGCCGGTGGACAAAGATGTCATTGAATTGGACATGAACCAGCGCTTTGGATATTTCGAAATCTACCAGCCTGAAGAAGGCTGGAAGCCTGGAAACTACTTGGTCAAAATCTACTACGGTTCGCCTGGGCAAGACCTCCATGCCATCAATGTCGTCGGCACCATGCAATTCACCATTAACTAACAACATATTTATCTGCATTAGGGGTCAGACTCGAATTAATTCCAGCAAAGAAACAGGATTGGATATGAAATTAATTCGAGTCTGACCCCTTTTTATCAGATAGCTATTACTGCGACAGATTTGGTGCAGGAGTTTGGGAAAGAGACTTGGAGTCAGAAGGGCGGCGAGAGCGAATGATCTCTTCGAGGGTGAGCAGGGTATCACGGCCCGAATTGGTTTCGAATCCTTTGGAGAGGCTGGTATCAGCGTAGGTGTGGCCATGCTGTTGGGTGGCACTTTGTTGGCTCAGGCTGCCGGACCAGGGGCGAGGATCCTGCGACCCATGTTTGCGATTCCAAGCGGCGAGGCAAGCCTTGGCAATAATTTTGTTAAGGGGGGCAGGGTTGTAGAGCATTTTTTTGATGTTCCAAGGCGTGAGGCTCAGCGGATTGTAGCCATTCGAGAGGTAACCTTCAGACAACAAACGTTCTTCAAGATCGGTATTAGGCTGGATGCCCAAGAAAAACATCAAGGGAAAAACGCGCTCTTCACCTAAAATCGAAGCGACCATCTTATAGGATTCAACACTTTGCAATAGCGTCTCTTCGGTTTCGTCAGGGGAATTCAGCGAATAATTCAGGATCACTCGCCCATTGAATCCTGCCTCTTTGAGATGGCGGCACCCATCATAGAGATGTTCCAACTTAAATCCCATATGCAAACTGTTGAGTACCTTTTGTGACCCCGCCGTAACTGCCACCTCTAAATCACCGACGCCTGATTGCACCATCAGTTTGGCTAATTGAGCATTAATTAGGGAGGTCCGAACATATCCTGACCATTCAATGCCTAATTTTTCTGAAACAATGCGCTCAAGAATTTCGGTGCATTGGGGGTAGGCGTCTTTGCCGGTGATAAATTGTGCATCGGTAAACCAGAACCGACGAGCCCCCCATTGATGATAGTACTGCGAAATGTCCTGTACCACATTTTCCGCTGGCCGATACCGGACACGTTTCCCTTCGATATAGGGATAGAGACAAAAGGCACAATCATAGGGACAGCCGCGCTTACTCTGCACACCAATACATTCACCAATATATTCAGTGTATTGAGGAAAAATCGAAGTCAAATATGGAATATCGACTGATAAGGAATCCAATAAGGCTGGGGTATGCTTTGTCCCTTTGGTGACTCGCCCCTGTTCTCGAATGATGAACCGTTCTTCACTCAGGGACTCTCCATTGAGAACTTTCAGAATCGCATCTTCGCCTTCGCCTAAAATCCCGACGATACCTTCGGGCAGTTTTTCAATCAGTTGATCCGAAAAGGCTGTGAATGCTCCACCTCCAATCATCATTTTGGCAGCAGGAAATTCTTTTTGAACTAACCAGGGATAGGAAAGATTTTTTTTAATATCCGTGTAATAGCGATACAAGTTTCGTAACCCTTGGACAGAAGCAATCGCACGCTTAAATGGGTTGCTCGCATAGTAGAAATTGAAGGCATGTTCAAGCGAAGCATCTCCCTCATGTGGGGAAAAGATTTGAATATCCCGCCATGAAAAACACACCAACTCAGGCTGAAATGCTGACGTCGCTTCACGGAGTTTGGCTTGACGTTGATTAGGAGGGAAGAGAGACAGATCTAAAATCTGTTGACGAACATCCGGGCGACGGCGATGGATAAAGTCGGCCAGATAGGTAATCCCTGTGGGATAAACTTTTTTGCAAGGCAGGAAGACATAGAGCACGGAATCCATGAGCTTATTTCACCGCCACATGGATCGCCACGATACCACCCGTGAGATTGTGATAGTCCACGCTTTCAAAGCCCGCATCGTTCAACATGCCACATAGTCGTTGTTGATCCGGAAAATTCCGAATTGAGGCCGGTAAATATTCGTACACCCCTGTCCCATCTCTTGCCACAACCGTTCCGATCCAGGGCAAGAGATGAAAGGAATACCAATCATAAAGCTTGCGAAATCCTGCTGAAACGGGCCGGGAGAATTCCAAACAGACAAAGCGCCCTCCAGGTTTCAACACACGGCATATTTCATTCAAAGCTTTCGGCAGATTGCCCACATTGCGAACGCAAAATCCGGCCGTCACGGTCTCAAACGAATGATCAGGAAAGGTGAGATGTTCCGCGTTCATTTGGAGACATGAAATTCGGTTTGCTAATTTCTGCGAACGAACTTTTTGTTGGCCTACCCGCAGCATAGCCCCATTCAAATCAGCAGCTATGATTGTTGAAGAACATTGAAGGTGACGATCTAACAAGATAGCCAGATCGCAGGTCCCAGCTCCCAAGTCTAACGCTCGCGTATTTGGCTGTGTGGGAATATGCGCGATTGCCTTCCGTTTCCAAGAATGATGCAGGCCGAAACTAAGAAGGGAATTGTTCAGGTCATAAAATCGGGCAATGGCCGTAAACATCCGCTGAACGGCCTGTTCCCGGGCGGGACCGGTCCAAGTGGAAGCAGCTTTACCTGGGATTTGCGAATTCTCCATAACAGGAGCCATCCACAGGAGGTAGCACCCGCTCTCGCGCTTTGTCAAGAATCCGGATGGGTCTGTTGAAAAAAGCCACGAGCGGCGTTCTCGCCATTGTTCCGTGCTCACGTCATGCCAGGACGCTCCGCGCGCAAAAAGGGCTGCGGCCTTGCTGGACGGACTTTTTGAACCGACCCGACGCTATTGATCACCAAGAGCTATCTAGTGAAATATGGCCTTTGATATCCTCATACTCCCAGGATCTAATCTGAAAGAGACATCAACATTCTACCTATTGGAGTTTCTTCTTCTCCCAACGGAATGCCCAAACAGCGAGGTGCTCATCTGATTGGGACTCTTTTTCAAAATGGAGAAAGACTTTTCTAACTGGATCATACTGAGTGAGATAGTTCATGCCATATAAGGGAGGACTGAGAATCTTGAGTCTAGCCCATGACTGCGTCGAGCTATCATACAAAAATGTCATGCTCTTGCCGGAAGGGTTACTGTAGGGATTGGAGGAATCATTTGCGAGATAGAGCAAGACATTCTGGTGGGTATCATAGGCCATTGCCGCGCCGTTGGCTGGAAGTGAAGGTGGGTTTTTGACCCGAACTTGTTCCCAACTCTGTTCAGAAGTGGAATATCGCCAAAGATCATGACCACCTTTATTATTACCAAAAGACAACACTTGTGCATTCCCTGTGTCAAAGACAAGCCTCTGATGCCAACCGGGGGCCGAAGAAGCCTGATACATGTTCCAACTGTTACTCACCAGGTCAAAGTGAAACGTTGACGATCCATCGTGACCAATAAATTGATCCGTTTCGGAATTCCACACTAAGCCATGCGAAAAGAGAAAAGGAGAAGATATGTTGAGTAATTCCCAGTGCTTTGAATCCGGGTCATACCACCACGTAGTGGATTTGAGCCTTTGTGGGTTGACCCCTCTTCTTTGAAGTTGGCTTTTGGCTCGATGGGCATGCTTGGGATATCCGACAAACAAGAGGCGACCCGATGGTGGATGATAATCCAAGGTATCAAAAGCATGCATCGCCCATGGCCTCCCATTACGAGTTACTGGAAAGCCTTCTGGCGTTACCAAATAGGTATCAATAGCATCAGGCGCATAATCCCTTGACCAACGTAAATTTTCCAAATGTAAACGAGTGACACTATTATCGTAATCCACCTCATGGGTATCCGCGCCGAAAAAGAACACTTCGTTACGATCGACCGCAATTGACGCGGCTCCATGAAAGATTTTTATGGGCGCCTCTCCACAAGCGTCTAATTTAACCCAGGTGTTGGAATTTATGGTCTCCCAATCAAATGACGGACATTGCGCCATAATATCTGAGGAATCTGGTGTTCGGTTAGAGAACACACATGCATTTATGACCATGGAAAAACTAACAAGTGCTATGTGGCTATAAAAGAAGAGGCGTGAACTCAAAATGGGGAGAGTTTTAAATAAACAACGTTGTTTCAGCTCCGGCACAGGCAGCCAGAATGGCAGGGAGACCCATCACTTCATCAACGCCGTCATTCACGGCTTGGGCATCGACACCCATATATTCCAGACCCGCACTACAGGCCACAAGTCTAAACTGCCCCACTTGTTTGGCTTCTTGAAACATGTCTGAAATTAACGGGACCTTCCGTTCACGAATGAGCCGAGCTACTTCGGGAGCTTGCGCAGCATATTCTGGGGGGAAATCTAATTCGTTAAGGCGGCCTTCGGCTAACTTCTTGATGGTCCAAAAGAGCAAGACAACAGTCACATCTTTGCCCATGGCCGCAGCGGTTAATCCCAAAGTGGCAACCTGGTGTAACTTGTCATATGTACCATTATGGGCATAAATGACAAACCGTGACTTTGATTTATCTAGGCTAGCAAACTTTGGACTCACGAAGGTTAAGACTCCAGTTTCTAACGTGGGAATGGATGACGTAAGCAGATTCTTAGATAATTTAAGAGCATGGCCTTATCGTTTCGCAGGACGAATGAGGGCAGGAGGTTTCCGCCTTACGAGTGTCCAATCATCTTCTTCGTACAGCAAACAACATTTGAGACGGCCACACACACCAATACGATGACTATCCATATTCCCCATCGGACCATCGCCACGACCACGCGGGTACACCGGCTTAAAATCCGTCAAAAAACTCGAGCAACATAACACCAACCCACAGGTATCCACGCCACTGATACGCCCAGCTTCCTCACGTGATGAAATTTGCCGCATTTCGATCCGGCAACCAAACCGGCGTGCGAGATCTTTGACCAATTGACGAAAATCAATCCGTTCATCAGCAGTGTAAGTAAAGGTCAACGATCGACGCAGAAACGAACCAAACACTTCGACCAACTTCATGTCTAAACCCAAGGATTCGATTAACTCCAAACAATAATCATGTCCCTCTTGAGCTAACCGCTGCTGACGAGCAATGGCCCGTTGGTCTTCTCCGTTTGCTTTACGAATTACAGACCGCATCGCCCGCATGGGCGGAGTAAAAGGCAAACGCTGAGGAGGGAGATAGACTTTGCCAAAGGAATGGTCAGTTTCAAGGTCCAACAATACCCAATCACCGACGTTGATTGAAGAATCCTCAGTCCGAGTTTTCTTGACCTCTCCCAGATCCCGCACTTTTACTCCGATCACGATCACTTGATCAGGGTATGTTTCTTCTGCTCCTTCAAGATTTTCATCAGGTGCCATACGTCATGCTCTCTATCAATAAGGATCAAGGTTTTCACACCTGGCCATCATACCGAACTTCCCTCAAGAGGCCAAGAGCAGAAGCTAGGAAGGCCATTGAACCGATGCCCTCATTACAAACAACACGAAGCGTTTTACTGCTGGTTTCGGAAAAAGGCTGGCGTCTCATGATCCAATTGAAAAAGCGTGACGGGAGCTAAAGGATCGGAAAGATGACGGATGACGGTCTCTCCTTTCGGGCCTGGCTGAAACACATCAAACGCTTGGCCGTGATGGTATCGGCAACCAAAGGGTTCCAAATCTTGTTTGAGGCCTTCTGGCGGATCCCAATGGGCAGTCAGCAAAGCCGTTCGGGCTGGATTGCGCGCGCTAAACATAAACGACAAATGATCGGGATACCAATCAGCGCCCCCGGTCGCATAGGAGACAAACTGTTTGGCTTGCGCCGTTTGACACAACTCCGAGAGATAGCCATTGGTGAGAAATCCGTTTTCCCCCACATCCAACCATTGCCCTGGATGGGAAAGACAGGCGTAGGCTGCATAGCTTCGAACTTCTTTGAGTTGCTGCTGCGAGGCAAAGACTAATTGAATGGGACCGTATTTCGTAACCAATTTTTTCATCACTTGATTTTGCAATGCAGAACGGCCGTCATTGGTCGGACCGCTATCGGCATGGACCAACACATTCCGTCCTCGGTCCACAATGAGATAACAATTGCGTGGGAGTTCCACATCACAGGGATCTTCTCCATAGAACGGGACCGATATCACTTCCACTTCGCCTACTTGCCAGGATTCCCCATGCGCCATTTCTTTAACTTGGGTAAATCCCAACTCCCTGAGTAACGAGAGATAATCATAGTGAAAGGTTTTGCGATTGCGCCGACTGGGGACAATAATCGGAATATCTTTTGGCAGATGATAGAGCGTGCGGGGATCCACATGATCGTCGTGATCATGCGTTAAGAAGATCGCAGACGGCTTGGGAAGCAAGTTGGCCCACAGGGATGGCACTGGCGCTTCAGCAAACCACGGCATAAGCCACGGATCAAACCACAGAAAATGTTCCTCGTGCCGAGACATGAGGGCCGCATGCCCAATATGGACAACATCTTGATCCCCAATGACCTGACGCCAATGGTCTTCCAGCGTAGATTGGGACGAAATTGCCAGACAATCATGGTCCTGCAACAGGGTAAAAAAACGAAGGAGTTGGGATTCCAAATCTCGCCCGCTGGCTTGGGCCACGGTTTGAATTTCACTCATCCTGTGACGCCCCGTGAGAAAACCTAAAAAATGTCCGACCTTTGGGCCAATTGGACGATCGAACCCGAATGGAATGGCCTGGCGGGCTACCGCATTGAAAATGCGTAATCCGCCATAGGTCATTGTGTCTGAAGCCGAAGGGTTTTTGGGATAATTCCACTGAAACGTGCCATCAGGTTTCCGCCCACATTGAATGTGTTGTTGTAATTGAGGACGAGTGGCGACTACTTCAGCATAGGCATCTTCCAAACGACGCCGAGTCTGGACATCATCAATCGATGTCCTTTTCGCCATAATATCGCTGATGGCAGTCTCAATCCCACTCATCATCACTTCATGGACTTGATGCAGGCTACGCACCACCTCCGGGTCCACTCCCCCTAAAAAAGGAAACGGACCAGGCGGTTCAGCACTTTCGAGCTGAACCCATACCCAAGGGCTGAGTCCTACAAAGAGATTGGCATCAATGGTATTCCATGGATTCATTTCTTTTTATTTCGTGAGGGGGCCGGTTGAAAAAAGCCGTCAGCGGCGTTCCTCGTCTTCAATTGAAATGGGCAAGGATCCTCAAAAGTCTTTCTTCCTTCCTGCTTTTCACTTCTTACTTCTTCCTACAATTTGACTTGCGGCTCAAATAACACCTGGATAGTGTTGGAATCAGGATCGGCTAAGTAAAAGGAGAAACTGCCATCGCGATGCAGCTTTGGCGGCTGCACAATAGTTACACCTTGCCCCGAGACTTCTTGATACATGGCATTGACACTTTCCGGTGAATCCATCAAAAACCCCAAATGATCCAGAGGATGATGAGGTGACGGCACAAATTTCTCAAATTCTTCACTGGGAACTTGATGGAGCGCCAAATTATCAACTCCAGTGCTGAGATAGACATTGTCCGAATCAGGTTGCCATACCACCTTCATGTCAAAGAGCCGCTCATAAAAGGCTTGGGAAACTTTGACGTCCTGCACTCGAAGCGCAAGATGGCGTAAACCTCGTGTTTTTCCTGTATGTTCCATCAAGTAGCTACCTTTCAGTATCTTTTCGCCAAACCTTTCTGCTTGCTCCTTGTCAAAGGTTTGGCATCATACCCAGGACCTCCGGAGGGAGCAAGTTCAAGATCGGATATGGTATTCTCTAGAAAAAGATTATTCATATTTCAGAGAATGAATAGCACAGGAGTACAGGTCATGCCCACATTAATGTTCCGACGAGTCCTACAAATCATCACCTGTGGACTGCTCATCATCACATTTGTTTCATATGAACAAGTATTTGCCGCCTCCACGAAATTGCCGCCAACGCTGACTGGTAAAGATGGGGCTCCCATGGCCCTGATTCCCGAAGGCTCCTTTCACATGGGCGTTCCCCATGCAGCTCGGGACGGCGGTGTCGATGAACGGCCCAATCACGAGGTCTTTCTGAAGAATTACTATATGGATATCTATGAAGTGACGAATGGGCGATACCTGCAATTCGTGACAGAGACGGGCCATCGTGCCCCGCAACATCCCACCGATGAGACGAGGAATCTTTGGAAAGGGAATATGATGCCGGAATCCGTCACCGACCTTCCGGTGATTAATGTAGATTGGTTTGACGCCGAAGCCTATTGTCGCTGGGCCGGGAAACGGTTGCCGACGGAAGCCGAATGGGAAAAGGCTGCCAAAGGGGACAATGACTGGCGCTTTGCTTGGGGTGATGTAGAACCCACGAACGAACATGCCAACTTTAATCAACTCGCCTGGCGTGGAGAAGCCACCTTAGTGCAGGTAGGGATCTATGAAAAAGGGAAAAGTCCTTACGGCATCTATGATGTCGCTGGCAATGTCTGGGAATGGGTTTCTGATTGGTATCAGGTGGACTACTATTCCCATAGCCCCAAAGAGAACCCTCAAGGGCCGGCGAGCGGGACCTACAAAGCCGTTCGTAGTTCTGGCTGGCAGGGAGAGACTCCTCAAATGCGCGTGTTTACTCGAATCAAAAGTCTGCCCAACGATCGAAATGATTCGACCGGCTTTCGTTGTGTGCAAGACGTTCCCTCCCATACCTCGCCTTAAATAAAGATCCTGTTGTCTACTCAAGGCAAGAGCGGATTCCAAGGCCTCCGGGTTGGCGCGTTGGAAAGCCGAATGGCTTCCGAGATGGAACGGTTCATCATCCGCCACGGCGGCATTCCTGTCGTAGCTCCCTCCATGCAAGAAGTTCCCCTCTCTGAGCATTCTCAAGCTCTGACTTTTGGCAAGACACTTCTTTCTGGGGAAGTTGATGTGGTTGTACTCTTGACCGGAGTCGGCTGTCGAACGTTACTAGAAATTCTAGAAACCCAGCATTCTCAGGAAGCCATTAAGCACGCACTAGAGAAAGTGATTATAGTCGTCCGTGGTCCCAAACCTGGAGGAGTGGTTAAATCACTTGGGCTCCAGGCGCACATTCAAGTCTCAGAACCAAATACTTGGAGAGATATTTTGGATGCTCTGGATAAGAATTATCCAGACGGACTGGGAGGGAAAAAAGTGGCAGTCCAAGAATATGGAGTCAGCAATCCAGAATTATTAGAAGGGCTCAGAAGACGGGGAGCCCAGGTGACTCCTCTTCCGATCTATCGATGGACCATGCCCGATGATCTAAAACCTCTTCAACACCTGGCAAAGCAAATCCTCAAAAGTGAAATCCCCGTCCTTCTTATTACCAATACCGTTCAGGTGGATCATCTCATGAAAATAGTTCTAGAAAACTCAACCAGCAATCAACTCCAACCAGTACTGAAGCACATGATGATCGCTTCCATCGGCCAATTAGCTAGCGAGCGACTTCGGCACCATGGATTCCCGGTCGACTTAGAACCTTCCCATCCAAGAATGGGGATCCTCGTCAAAGAAGCCAGCCAACAAGCTCACTCCATCCTAGAATCCAAACAACGATTCTCTTAACCGTATTTGGAGATTCCTTTTCTTGACGCCTGCCGTCCGCTTCTGGGATGGACGCTCCCATTACATAGCGGACCTTGTCTGAGCGCAGCGAGTTGGTCCGCCCTTCCTTTCTAGCGTCTATCCCTTCCGATAAGTCAGGACGGGGCGTCAATGGTTTTGGGTCCTTTTGCCGAAACAAAAGGGCCTCGACCGCCGGGACGAAACCCGGCAATTATATTTTACGAACGAATAACTCCATTTCAATGCCCTAAATGCCAAAAATGGACAGTACCATTTTGTCTGTTAGTGGCCATGAAACTTTCTCCGCTGTTATCACAACGAAAAAATTTAAGATGAGGATTAGTTGCTAGATCCCTTTCCATGTTGTGAACAAAACTAGAAAACAAATCTAACGTTCTGTTTCTTGGGAATACCACATTTTCTTTCTTCAAGGGATGACATATTTGAAGGTTAAATTCATGGACTTTCAAATAAGTAAAGGTCAACCAAACTTGATTGGTGTCAATATCGTGAGAGGCATGAATATTCTTTGCTAAATCAGGTACCCAAAGTGGAATCCATCCACTCTGAAAAGCCTTTTTTTGAACCATCTCTTTATAGGAATCATAAAAAACTATAGGTCTTTCAATTCTTTTAAGAATGATGAGACTTTCTTTTAAGAATGATGAGACTTCCTAGGAACAACGACAAGATGACCAAGGTAGCAACCAGAATTCTTCGATAATAATTAGCCATAGCCATCACTCTTGCTTGTCGTAATCTCTGGAAAATAGATATATATTTTCTCCTAATTTTAGAAGTCCTAGAATAAATATGGAGGATTGAGTTGCACAAACAATCTTAATTTGGCCCACCTTTCCATATCCTGGTTCGATCCCAACGGAAAAGGCCAGACATTACTAACCTCTTTTAACATTCATAACTAAAAAAGGAAGGGAATGATTCGTTTCGTTCGTAGCCTATACTCTTTATATGAAGGGAACCGCATCAGTAGAAGCTGTTCTTCATAGTTCAGTTTTACCCACAACGTCACCACCAAACCTACCCACAAGATCATCCGAAACGGGAACGGATTCGCGAGCACCCACGCCAGCGTAATCAGCAACAGGCTGGTATACATGGGATGCCTCGCCCAACGATACGGGCCATGGACCACCAACCGTCCATGTTGAGGAATTTCCGGAAACGCCCGAATGTTTCCCAGACCCATGGCAAAAAAAGCCCATAGTCCAATCACTCCACCCAACAACATCATTCCCTTTCCACTCCAATGGTTCGGCCACAAGGGTCCGGCCAATAGAATCAGACCTATCCACAAAAATTGTATGAGGACTAGCATGATAGACAACCATGAATGGGAGTTGCCTTGAGGATTAGTGAATTCCGTCACAAATCACCCTGCTTCATTAAGATCCACCTAAAATCTTCCGACGACATAGTTGGAGCTGTTGAAAAAAGCCGCCAGCGGTGTTCTCGCCAGTTTTCCGTACCAATGCACTGAAGGTACATTCCGCGCGCAAAACTGGCTGCGGCCTAACTGGGTGGACTTTCTTGACCGACCCGATGCTTCTGGCAACCCACACCTTCCTGAGGAAATACGTCCATTGATGTCTTCATTATTCCACATTTCCTAGTTGAGTGGGGACCATGAATCAGACCGCTTCAAAACTCCACGATACACTTTTAGCGTCAACAAACTCAGCCGCGACGACCATAAGAAACACACTTCAAACCTCGGTCCTGAAACCGATCCTCCCAGCCGTATTTTTTTTCGCAGGTGTTACGTATGATTCTCTCACGTTAACACGCATTGACCGCCTCCTAGACAATCTCATTCTTCTCCTCTATCTCGCGATCCTGGGCGTCCTCATCATTCTGACTGGCCGATTTCAGTTAGGTCTCATTCCTCCCGCGTCTGACAGAAATTCTTGGACGGCCCTTTCCTTGACTCATCGCGCACAGCCTCATTTCGCTAAAGCCCTACAATTTTTCCTGGGAGGTCTCTTCAGTGCCTATGCCATCTTTTATTTTCAAAGTGCCTCGTTGTCTACTACCGCAATTTTTTTGGGAATAATTATTGGAGTTCTCATTGCCAACGAGTTTCTGCAATCGCGATATTCCAGTCTAAAAATGCTGGTCAGTTTGTTTGCACTTGTGACACTCAGTTTTTTCACATTTTTCTTACCTGTCCTCACGGGTTTGATGAACAGTGCGATATTTGTCATTGGGGCTTTCTTGACGGGCGCCATTGTCTGGAAGATAGTACGTCTCACACTTCAAGGCCTTCCTCATCTATCACGACATACAGCATTTTCGATAAGTTTCCCCGCGTTTGGAATGGTGACTCTCTGCATCATCTTGTATTTTTTAAATTGGATTCCGCCTATTCCTCTCTCGTTAAAATTCGGCGGCATCTATCATGGAATCGAAAAACATCAGGACGAATACCTCCTCACCTATGAAAAAGGTCCATGGTACGCAATGTGGAAACATTCAAACGATCGAATGAAAAGTGAAGCTCCGGTCTATTGTTTCTCTTCTGTGTTTGCTCCCGTCACCCTTCAAACAACTATCTATCATCATTGGCAATGGCGACCATTCAATACAACAGAATCCTTCATGACGACCGACCGCATTCCTATCAACATTATCGGCGGCCGTGAAACAGGATATCGTTCGTACACCACCAAACAACGCGTCCAGACTGGCGAATGGCGTGTTGATGTTGAAACAGAAGATGGGCGAATCCTTAGCCGCATGACATTCGTGGCTGAAGAAAATTTTTCTCCCGAACATGAGCTGATGACAATCATACGTTAAAATTTTTCTAAACATCACGAAAAATTTTTTCACAATCCATGTCGTGGGAAAATTCTTTTTCATTCTTCCCGCATTTTGATTTCAAACAGACTGAAAAAAATTTAAATTTTTTCTGGCAATAATGAAACAAACATTGTAGTATATTTCACATAACATGATGCAGAACAACCGAAACACATTCTTACCAATTAATTTTTCTCTCTTCATTACCCTGCAAAAGATGTTTGTGCCCTGTTCCAATAGAACAATCGAATAACTCTAGTGTGGTCTCATACATCATTGACAAGTTCATGTTTCACGGACAACAACTCATCATCATTGTTGAGTCTTTACTGCGGCATCGAGTCGCATCTATTCTGAAAGGGGGTGAGTGCATTGGCCACAAAGAAAAAAGCGCCAGCTAAGAAAAAAGCTGCCAAGAAGAAAGCGCCGGCCAGAAAGAAGGCTGCCAAGAAAAAGGCACCGGCTAGAAAGAAAGCAACAAAGAAAAAAGCTGCTACGAAAAAGCGGTAGATTCTTCTGTTGCGCTGGAAAAACGCCGGATGGAGCGTGCTCCATCCGGCGTTTTTTTACCTATTTCCTCTCTTTCTAGTTCAGTCAGCCGATGCACCGAATAGACCTGCCCCTCGGCCGGCTTCCGTCACAATATCATTTCAATTGTATTTGTGCCCTACCAACTCTTGACGGCACGAACATCTACCTGAAATGATCAAAAACGACTGAGAATTTTAGATTTTATTGTTACGTTCTTGTTTGAGAAGGAAAGGTGTATTCATGTCACACATGATTATTTCGATCTTGATGATGCTCACATTTACCCAACTAGTATTGGGATTCGCGTTACCATCAGCTTGGGCAGCAGATTCACCTAAAGATGCGGCTAAACAGTCTGCTTCAGCTATGCAACGTCAAGCGAACGAAGAATTGGCCACTCTTCGGAAGAAACCTGAAGAATTTCGCACCTTGGTGACGGGTATACAGATATTCTTAGGACGATTCGGATATGGAGTTGGACCATTCACGGGGGAACTTGATGAGAAAACCAAGCAAGCCTTAACCGCCTATCAAAAAAAAACGGGATTGTCGGTTACCGGAGACATCAACTTTGAAACCTTACAACGGTTAACTGAGGACGATCAGGTCCTCAACAGGATTGTTCCCTATCTTCCTCCTATCCAGGCTCGCAAGGAGGAATGGGAAAAATGGATCGATGTGAAGGGAAGTTGGATGCTCAAAGAAGGCAATACGGACGATGTCTTGCATACCTCAAGAATTACGTGCATGCAAGAATTTCAACGCTGTATTAATTCCACCGCTTCGTTAGTGAACGGACCATCACCAAAACTGATGGTCCATACCCATGTGTATGATGTGAAAGAATGGGATGAGAATAAAATTGTCTCGCATCCCTATGATGGGGAAGCCTGCGCAGTGAGCATCCTTCGCATTTCCAAAAAACCTCTGCTGGCAACCCGGTTCGTGTCACTGAAAAGCAGTCCAGGTCCCTGTTCCAAGGTCAAGCCTGAAGACCGGCAATATGTTCTGGATGACGGGACGAAGGTCTATCAAGCGCTGAAGATACAAAAATCCAATGCCATCAAAGAAATTTTGCAGGTTGCCCAATAAGTAAGTGAGGAGTGAAAAGTAAGAAGTAAAAAGAGCTGATTTGTGGGAAATGGAGAATAGCCTAGGAAGTCATTCTCGCGTTACCAAGCTTTTGATCCTTCACTTACGACTTCAACGCGGGAATCTAACATTCCCAGCTCTTACAGAGAAAAGGCTGATGCTTCCCCGATTGACAAGTAATCAGAAATTACGACTGGGGGAATCTCTCTCATTTGACGTTTCACGCCTCAGAGTTTTCCACCTGGTTATCCTTTTCCACGGTAGACCCAAGAAAAATACAAGCCTGCGACAGCTATCGTAAACAATTGAATAGTATGAAGGATGGGACTACGAAGCGCTCCTTCTGAAGGAGGAGAAAGAATAAAATGAAATCCTAGAAATTCCGGAGTTTGGTCTAATGGCGTTTGCCACGGAGGAAAGAGGACGGCCAGAATCAACATTCCAACCATGATATACAGAATTCGCAGATTCAACGACTCATGTTGAGGCTCCAGCTTTGACGGGCGATCTGCCCGATTGCCACATTTTGGGCAAAACCGACCATTCACGGAAAGCTCATTGCCACAGAACGAACAGGGTTTTGTCACACTCATGATCTGGCCGACTTTCTTCACAACACACCCTAACAGAGCCAACGTTAACCATTCAGGGAGTGTTGATAGACTTCGCCTTAGATTCACACTGAACGCCGATCCAATTTTCCTGATTTTCTCATCGATCCTGTAGTATATCCTCAAAGAAACATTTGACCAATTTCATTTTCATTTCTATAATTTATCCAAGACTATCACCTCCTCTTCTTCTTTACACCACGATGGCACACCTCACCTCACTTTGACCACGGCTTTTCTCCATCGACTCATTACTCAACTGGGTTATCCAGTCCATCGTTTCCTCTTGTACTTACAGTTGAAGGACCAATCGTGACCACTTCTTCTTTCCGAGTGATTTCTGTCATTGGAGCTGGTGCATGGGGAACAGCGTTAGCTCACTTACTTGCCACAAAAGGCATGAATATCCGTCTCTGGGCTTACGAACCCGAAGTAGTATCGGACATTCAAACGCGGCGTGAAAATACGTGGTATCTGCCGAATGTGGTCCTCCCCAATTCCATTCAAGGCATGAACAGTTTGACGGATTGTATTCAGGACACGGATCTGATTGTACTGGCCGTGCCCTCTCATATTATGGCTGATATGGTGAAGAAACTTCGCCCTCTTTTAAAAAAACTCGTCCCTATCACGATTGCAACGAAAGGGATTGAAGAAGACACTTTGCAATTAATGAGTCAGGTCGTGGAAAGCCATCTACCTGAAAAATGGCATCCGTGGTTGACGATTCTCTCTGGTCCTAGCTTTGCTGCTGAAGTTTGCCGCTGGAAACCCACCACAATTTTACTAGCCGGACAGGACTTCAACCTGGTGAGCCGGTTGCAACAGGTCTTTCTCACCCCGCAATTTCGGGTCTATGCCGGACGGGACATGATTGGGGCGCAACTAGGCGGGGCCCTGAAAAATGTGATGGCGATCGCGGCGGGTATCGTAGACGGGTTAGACTTGGGTGCCAATGCCCGGGCTGCTCTCATCACACGAGGGTTGACAGAAATGATTCGGCTAGGCCAAGCAATGCGGGCCGACACCTCAACTTTTTACGGCCTCTCCGGCTTGGGAGATTTAGTCCTGACTTGCACCGGTACCCTCAGCCGCAATTACCAAGTAGGACTCCAACTGGCAAAAGGTATGAATCGCGCAACATTGAGCGCGAACACTCGCACGGTGGCCGAAGGCATTACGACTTCACGGGCAGCCTTGGCCTTGGCCTCAAAACATCATGTCGAGATGCCTATCGTCCAGGGCGTGTATGGCGTACTCTTTGAAGGGCACAATCCGCGCCATATTGTCAGTGACCTGATGTCGCGAACAGCCAAAAGTGAAGTCGAACGCGCGGGATCTTCAGGAATGCAAACATTTTTCTCCTCTAGTCATTCATGAATCAACACCATTTGACGCAATTGCTCAAGGAGGTCCGGAAAGGGACCACATCAATCCCAAAAGCTCTCAGCCAACTTCGCACACTTCCCTTTGAAGATTTGGGGTTTGCCTCGGTCGATCATCACCGGACACTCAGACAAGGATTTCCCGAAGTCATCCTGTGCGAAGGGAAAACCTCATCCCAGATTCTTACCATTGCCAAGAAGTTGTTCAAATCTCATGGTCCCTTTCTGGCAACACGAGTGGATCCGGCTATCGCCAAACGGCTCACACGATTACACCGCCAGGCAGTCTATCATGACATGGCCCGAGTGGTAGCAGTGGCAGATACCACACGAAAACCACAAGGGCTGATCGTCGTTGTCACGGCGGGAACTTCAGATATCCCAGTGGCAGAAGAGGCGCGAGTGACTGCGGAGGTCATGGGTAGCTACGTATCTACCCTCTATGATGTGGGTGTCGCCGGTATCCATCGGCTATTGGATCAGCAAGCCATACTGCATGAAGCGCGAGCGGTGATTGTGGTGGCAGGGATGGATGGGGTTTTGCCAAGTGTGGTAGGTGGACTCGTTGATCGCCCTATTGTGGCTGTTCCTACGAGCCAAGGCTATGGGGCAAACTTCGGTGGATTGGCCCCATTGCTTACCATGCTCAACGCCTGCTCCTCCGGCATTGGCGTCGTGAATATTGATAATGGATTTGGAGCTGGGTGTTTAGCTCATCGCATCAATGTTGGGATGGGTTCGCCTCCGAAGGCGAAGAAAGGTCGGTAGAGTCGGACTCCAGAGTTGATTCAGAAATTGTTTCTGTATTTTGGTCGGACAATCCTGCTGGTGCTTTCTGCTCATCAGAATCAGGTTCTATGAAATCGGTTTCCTTGAGCAATATCTCTTCTGATATTTCGGCCGGCTCAAGATCCTCCATAATTTCATTCGTATGCTCTTGAGCTGATTCCCCTCCACTTGACTCTTCCAGAACCAGACCGCTCTCCTCCTCAACACCAACACCTTCCTCAGAAGTAGAAGGATCCCCTTCGGCCAATTCCTCCTGTTGGAGTGCTTCAATTTCTTCAGGCAGCTCCGGCTCAGGGGGCAGGGGAGGTAGCACTTCTCCCGCATAGGCCAAAGCCTCCAAGGTTCCTTGCACTCTGTGGGACACCACTTTCGTTCTAGGACCTTCTCCTTTGTCTTCCATCAATTTAGCTTGAATCTCGTAAAAATACGAGCCGTCAAGCACCAATTGATCATATTGGTCCTTGCCATCCCACACTAACTCAACTGGGACGAAACCGAGTAGACCATTCTGTGTGGCTTCCTCAAGAGAAAGTCGTTGACTTAGAAAACTCATGGATTTTCGTGTGGGTGAAGTAATCAGCGCAGACACCTCCAAAATTTTGCTGGCCCTGGACGAAAGAGGCACCTTGACCATCATAGAAAGTCGTAACGGACTTTGCCCAATCACAAACGGATTCGGAGAGGTCTTCACCTGTTCAACTTTAATGGGAGAAACAAACCGCTTTCTCTTTTTCCGAGCATCTGCTGGCTCGCAAAGAAGACCCGTCACCATCAGTCCCAAACAAACGACCATCACCTTCGACAAAATTCCTCTAAACAACAGTCACCTCTTCTCTTGTTGCTATTTCAGACCACTGTTTACCATTGTGCCAAACAATTTCCCTTCACACCAATGAAATTCCAGAATTTTTGACCTTTTTTGATTTCTATGGCATCTGACGTGGCCGTGCAGCCGACTTCGAAAATACGGCGGCGCACTGTTTGAGCGCAGCGAGTTTGCGCCACCACCGCAGTCGGTGAACCGCGGAGAGAACCCGAAGGGCCACGACAGGGGCAACGTGGTTTTGGGTCCTTTTGCCGAAACAAAAGGACCTCGTCTCCCGTGACGAAACCCAGCAAATTAGAGAAAAACTCGAATAGTCCTGCTTAACCTCTCACAAGGAAAAGCAAAGCTTGTGATCTACAACTGATTCCATAGCCTTAAACCTGCGTCAATCTTTTTTTGGCTAAGGCTAATCCCTCTTCAAAAATGGCAAGATCCATTTTTCTCAAAACCGCCTTCTCTAGAACCACAGCATCAGGAAACTCAATTTTGATTTTATGAATTCCATCATCCTGGTTTAATAGTGCTATGAATTTCCCGTTGTAATAAATCTCAGCAACAAGCTCCTCTTAGTTCGGATCACTAGATAGAAGTATTTCAATGCCTACGCTTTTCATTATGGCTATAAAATCCTTTCTTTTATGCCGTTTCCAGAGTCGCCTAAAAGGTATTAGTATGATACGGTCTTGAGTTTAGCACCATTTACAAACAATCCTGTGACCAAACACCTTCACATCGATGCATTTTCCGGAGTCAGCGGGGATATGTTTCTTGGCGCCCTTGTTGATACAGGCTTGCCTCTTGCTTCTCTTAAAAAAGGGTTAAAGGCTCTAGGAATCAAAGGTTATCGACTTCGAGAAGAGCAGGTGATCCGGAGCAGCATCCGAGCAACCAAGATTGATGTAGATATTCAAAAGGGATTCACCAAACCCTTATCACTAGCCGCGATAAAAAAAACGTTAAAAAATAGCCGCTTGCCAGATATTATTCGTACACAAGCACTCCAGACGTTTCACTATATTGCTGAAGCCGAGGGGAAGGTACATGGGAAGCTGCCAAGTCGCGTACATTTTCATGAAGTAGGCGTGATTGATTCGCTGGTCGATATTGTGGGCACCCTGTTGGGAATCGCTCATCTCAACGTGACGACGATTTCCTGTTCTCCCGTTAACTTGGGCGCGGGCACGGTTTCTACGATGCATGGCCTGCTTCCTGTTCCGGGACCGGCTGTCGCCCAGATGGCTCAAGGTATGACCGTTTTGTCGAATGGGCCAGAGTTAGAATTCACCACCCCGACTGGGATGGCCTTGATCAAAACGCTCTCTCAAAATTGTAAAACGCTTCCTCCCTTAACGCCACAGAGGATTGGATATGGCGCAGGCACAGGCGATCCGGAAGGATGGCCAAATGTCCTTCGTCTGTTTCTCGGACAAGCAGAATCTGAAGCCCCTGTCACTTCAGAGAAAATAATACAACTGGAAACGAACATCGATGATATGAACCCGCAGTTGTACGACCAGATGGTGAACCATCTTTTTGAGGCTGGTGCGTTAGATGTGACACTGACCCCGACCATGATGAAACGCAATCGGCCCGGCACGATTGTTTCAGTCGTGGCATGGCCTCACAACCTTCAGACCTTGACCAACATTCTGCTGTCCGAAACCACCACATTGGGCATTCGTGTTCAAGAACTCTCCCGTGTAGTCATCCCTCGTAGGGTGCAAACCGTTCGCCTGCCTCAGGGATCGGTTCACGTGAAAATTGCGGATCTTGGGAATGGGCAAAGGAAAATCACTCCGGAATATCGAGATTGTGTGGCACTAGCTGAACGAACCAATCAGCCTGTTCAAACGATTATCGATCAGGCCCGGCACATATTTACGGAGGCAAACACGTCTCAGTCGGCTTCGCGATCAAGAAAATCCATCAGGGAATGTTGAAAAAAGCCGCCAGCGGCGTTCTCGCCATTGTTCCGTGCTCACGTCATACCAGGACGCTCCGCGCGCAAAAAGGGCTGCGGCCTTGCTGGACGGACTTTTTTGACCATTTCCATCGCATTGAAGTCACCAGTACTCTGAAGGCCTTTTCGTAACCTGAAATTGAATTATTCAACGGTCCCCATCAAGTATTCCTGATAAATATCAACATGGCTGCCTTACCTCATCGCAAACCCATTCTGGCCATCACTATGGGTGATCCAGCAGGCATTGGACCTGAGATTATTGTGAAGGCCTTGCAGGTTCCAAAAGTCTGGCGAATCTGCCGACCATTAATCATTGGTAATCGCGCAATTCTTGAAAAGACGACTCAATCACTCAAAGCTACTCTTACAACCCTGGTAGTCGACGGACATGAAGAATCTTCAGCAAGGCAGGCGTTTCGACGTGGACATCTTCCAATCTTCGATCCTTTTCCCAACCCAATTCGATCAATTAAGTTAGGTCGCGTGTCGGCTAAGGCTGGGGGAATAGCTGTCACCTGCATTGAATCAGCCGTGCGGTTAGCTCAGGCCGGTTGTGTTGATGGTATTGTGACAGCACCCATCAACAAAGAAGCGATGCACCTTGCAGGCAATGTGTACCCTGGGCATACCGAAATGTTAGCGGACCTGACTCAGGCGAAAGAATCCGGCATGATGATCGTGGGTGGACCGTTAAAAATCGTCTTTACCACAACCCACTTGCCTTTACGGGATGTCGCCAAGGCATTAACCATTCCAAGAATTGTGAAAGCCATTCGCTTAACACAGATGGGGTTACAGCAGTTATTTGGAGTCAAGAAACCTCGGATTGCCGTTGCGGGTTTCAATCCCCACGCAGGAGAACATGGTTTGTTTGGGAACGAAGAGGTCAGACTCATTCTTCCAGCTCTCACACGAGCTAAAGCCCAAGGCATTGCATGCAGCGGCCCTCACCCTGCGGATACCATGTTTGCGAAAGCATTAACTGGTGCATTTGATGGCATTGTGGCGCTCTATCACGATCAAGGCTTAATTCCGTTAAAGACGGTGGCCTTTGGTCACTGTGTCAATATTACCGTCGGCCTCCCAATCCTTCGCACTTCCGTCGATCATGGAACAGCATTCGATATCGCAGGAAAAGGGAAGGCTGATCCTACAAGTCTAGTCGACGCCATTGCCATGGCCGCCCAGTTAGCTCAGAAATTTGTCTCTAAGAGCGGAGGAACAAACTGAATAGAAAGTTACAGAGTAAGCACCACCTTCTTCACTCTATTTGTCATACCCACAGTCGTAAGTGGGTATCCATCTTTCAAAAACATCAAACCTAGGTTCCTGTTTTCACAGGAATGACGAAAATATACGACCTTAAAGCATGGCCCCTTCTCCTTCCAACGCCAGAAAATTTGCTTGCAACGTGCTCCTGACCATTTATCGCAATCAAGCTTTTGCAGATGACGTCTTTGATACCACAACAAAAAATATCCCTTTGTCGGAGCCAGATCGTCTCCTAGCGTTTGAATTGGTTTATGGCGTCTTGCGATATGCGGTCACCCTGGATTGGCGGCTCGACCATCTTTCACGCAAACCCATGGCACGTTTGCCCCTGAATGTCGCCACCACCTTACGTATCGCGGCCTATCAATTACTGTATCTGGACCGCATCCCAGACTCAGCAGCGGTGAATGAAGCGGTGAACCTGATTCGAAAACAGCCGGGACACGATTGGGGTGGCCTCGTAAATGGCATCCTACGCAACTTGCTCCGGCGACCAGCCCCTCAGCTTCCTGATAACACCACCGATCCCGTTCAAGCCCTCTCGCTTCAATATGCCTGCCCAAACTGGATGGTCGAACGATGGATGAATGCTTTTGGATTCACCAACGCCGAAATCTTTTGCCGAAAAACACTGGAAATTCCTCCCTTGACGCTACGAACCAATACCTTACGATGTACCCGTGACGCATTATTGGAGCGCCTTGCCGTCGAAGGCATTTCCGCCCTGGAAACACGAGTGAGCTCGCTGGGAATTACCATCCAAAAATGTGGCAATCCAGGCCTACTACCAGTCGTCCAAGACGGTTGGTGTTATATCGAAGATGAGGCCGCCCAACTCATTCCACCGTTGCTGGACCCTCAACCTAGAGAACGAATTCTTGATGCCTGCGCAGCTCCCGGTGGAAAGACTACTCATCTCGCTCAATTGATGAAGAACCAGGGCGCCATTGTTGCTGTCGATAGACAGAACAAACGGTTAACCCGAGTGCGGGAAAATTGTGATCGATTAGGGATAAATAATGTGCAATCCCATGAATATGACCTGACAACTGACATAAAGGAGGTCAATTTTTCTTCATCTCACTCTGACACACTCAATGAACCATTTGATCGCATCTTAGTTGATGCTCCTTGTTCGGGGCTGGGGATATTGCGGCGACACCCCGAAGGGAAAATGCAGAAGCAGCTTTCGATGATCAACGAGTCCAGCATGCTGCAGCAACAAATTCTCGATCGAGTTGGCCAGCTCTTGAGACCAGGGGGAATCTTGGTCTATAGTGCCTGCTCAATTGAACCGGAGGAGACCACAGAGGTCATCTCCGCGTTTTGCCAGGAACATCCTGATTTTCAGCCTGAACCCGTGACACCTTGGATGGCCTCTACCGGGTCTTCGCTCGTAACAGAGCAGGGATATTTGTGTACGGCGTTTCAGTCGTTTAACATGGACGGATTCTTTGCATGCCGGTTAAAAAAATCTGATATCTCATGACAACACCTCTTATTGCCCCGTCCATTCTTTCTGCTGATTTTGCCCGTTTGGCTGATGCCGTGCAGCAAGTCGAAGCGGCCGGCGCTGATTGGATTCATGTTGATGTGATGGATGGCCACTTTGTGCCCAATCTTACCGTGGGTCCCCCCATGGTTGAAGCTCTTCGCAAGGTGACCAGTTTGCCCTTAGACGTTCACCTCATGATGACGAATCCCGATGAGTTTATTCCGGAGTTTGCGAAGGCAGGGGCGGATGTGTTGACCGTGCACGTGGAAACCTGCCCACATCTCCATCGAACCGTTCAAGCTATTAAAGAATATAAAGTGAAAGCCGGAGTCAGCTTAAACCCTGCGACTTCCGCTTCCACGATTGAACAAATTCTTGGCGATGTGGATCTGGTATTGGTGATGTCTGTGAATCCCGGATTTGGTGGACAAAAATTTATTGATTCCACCTTGAATAAAATTCGTCAGATTCGCACCATGATTGCGGCCTCAAAGGGTTCACCCTATCTTGAAGTCGATGGAGGAATTACCGTGCAAAATGTGGCATCCGTCCTGAAAGCTGGGGCGAATATACTCGTAGCCGGTTCCGCTATTTTTGGCAGCGCTAATATGCCGGAAACCATTCGGCAACTGCGCACGGCAGGGCAAACGGTGACTGTCTAATTTTTCTATGGATTCCCCCAACCAAACCGATAGTCTCCACCCACTGGAAATTCAAGTCCTTCGAGCCCTTGGGGCAGCGGAATCAAACTCGCTGAAGGATCACGAAATGGTTCAAGCGACAGCACTCGCCTCTTCACAAATCAGCATGGCCGTTGGCTGGCTGCTCACCAAACAATTCGTGCGCTTGGTCTCTGAAACAACCACCACTCTTGTCGGGTTAACCGAAGTCGGGTCGCAATTTCAACAGGCCGCTTCACCACCGGAGTGGATTCTTCAGACCGTCAAGGCCGCCTCTCAGAATGGTCAAACGGTTACCGTGAAAGATCTTCAAGCTGCGGGAACATTTCAACCATCAGAACTCAGCCGGGCATTTGGTCTGTTGAAAAAGGAAGGGGCGATTTCCTTAGGGTCAGGCGGATCGCTACAAGTGACAGGGCAGGAAAGTGTTTCGGTCAGAACTTTACGGTCGTTATTGAATCAAATCCATCATAGTTCCCAACCTTTGGATTCATTTTCCAGTGAGCAGCAAGTCTTGCTGAGGCAATACTCGGTCAAACGTGGCAATACCCAGGAACCATTTCGCATTGATGACCACACTGAACGAGCGTACACCTTGACTCAAGAAGGACAGGCTCTGTTACCCCACCTGCGGGAAGATGCCGCGCAAGAAATTTCGCAATTGACGCCCGAGCTTTTAAAAGAGGGATCCTGGCGAAACTATTCGTTTCGCAAATACTCCATCCATCTCCGGCCGCCGCGATTGGCTGTGGGACGACGCCATGCCTATCGCGAATTTCTGGATACGGTGAAAACCAAGTTGACGAGTATGGGGTTTCAGGAAATGCGAGGGGAATTGGTCGAAACAGAGTTTTGGGACATGGATGCCCTCTTTATGCCTCAATTTCATCCCGCGAGGGCCATTCATGATGTGTACTTTGTGAAAGAACCCACCCATGCCAGGCGCATTCCTGAACCTTTTCTCAGTCAAGTCGCTGATGCTCATAAGAATGGAGGCAACACGGGATCCAAAGGGTGGCAATATTCGTATGATCCTGAACGGGCCAAACGCTTGGTTCTGCGCAGTCAAGGGACAGCCGTTTCGGCTCGAACGTTGGCGACTAATCCACCCGTTCCCAGCAAATTTTTTTCCATTGCGCGTTGTTTTCGGTATGACCAGGTAGACGCGACACATGCCACTGATTTTTTCCAAGTTGAAGGGATTGTGTTGGGTTCGGATATTAACTTTCGGACCTTATTAGGCCTGCTGAAACTCTTCGCCACGGAAATGGCCCAGGCCAAGGAAGTTCGATTTCTCCCTGCCTATTTCCCCTTTACCGAACCGTCGGTCGAAATGCACGTGCGTCATCCTAAACTTGGGTGGATGGAGCTTGGTGGCGCAGGCCTGTTTCGTTCAGAGGTGACCATGCCTTTGGGCGTGACCGTGCCAGTGATTGCCTGGGGCTTAGGCTTAGATCGCATGGCGATGGTGGCCTTAGGCATTCAAGACATTCGAGATTTGTTTACTTCGGACTTAGAAGCGGTACGCAATATGCGCCAACAATTATAAGACCTACCCATGCCTACTATCTCTATTTTTCAACAAGATTTTACCCAATTGGTCGGACAACCAGCTTCCATGTCGGACATTGAACAATGGCTGCCCTTTGTGAAGGGTGAACTGAAAGATGTGTCCCCTGATACGGGCGAGATACGAGTTGAATTACAAGATACCAATCGTCCCGACCTCTGGTGCGTAGAAGGCATAGCCCGGCAAATTCGTTCGGTTCTTACTGGCGGCCAAACACCCTATCCGTTCTTTTCTACGCGGGGACGAGCGAAACGTCGCATCCAAGTGATGAAAGGCATGGAAACTGTCCGTCCGTATGTCGCGGCTTGCGCCTCTTTTGGCTATTCCATGACTGAGGAAGGCCTAGCGCAATGTATTCAAACGCAAGAAAAACTCGCCGATGCGTTTGGCCGCAATCGGGAAACAGTTTCTATCGGGCTCTATCGCTTGGCATCCATCACATTTCCTGTGACCTATGGTCTGGTCAAACCCGATGAAGTGCGATTCACGCCGTTGGGATTTGACGAAAAGATGACGCCTCAGGAAGTCCTGACCGTTCACCCAAAGGGCCAAGAATACGGAAGCATTGTGGCTGAGCACAAGCGACTTCCCCTGCTCTGGGATACCAATGGGCAAGTCTTGTCTTTTCCTCCCATCATCAATAGTCGAGAATTGGGTGAAGTGCAAATCGGGGATACGGAATTACTCGTGGAAGTGACAGGAACAGACTTAGCCATGGTGATCTTGGCATTGAATATTTTTGCCAGCAACTTGGCTGATCGTGGCGCGATCATTGAACCTATCGACATTGTCTATCCCTATGAAACGACGATGGGCAAAACCGTGAAAACACCATTCGACATGGGCAATGGGCAACGCGTGACCTTACATGCGATTGAACAGGCCTTAGGCATGTCTCTTGGCATCGAAGCGATCCACACGGCTTTGGCCGCCTATGGGTATCAAGTCAAAGCCACTCGGCAATCCGTTTCTGTCAAACTGCCCGCCTTCAGGAATGATCTCATGCATGTCATGGATGTGGCCGAAGATGTGGCGATTACACGCGGCTACGAATCGTTTACTCCCATCATGCCCCAAACATTTACGGTTGGCGCTCTGTCTGAAGAAGAACGGACAAGTGACCGCCTCCGTGATTTATTAATAGGGTTTGGGTTTCAAGAAATGTTCTCCAATATCTTGGCATCGCGGCAAGAATTTGTCGATCACATGCGCTTGATCGATACCAAACATGACACACTCGTGGAAGTCGACAATGTGATGTCGCTCACCTATGGTTGCTTGCGGCCTTCTATTCTTCCTTGTCTTCTCAAAGTGGAGGCATTATCGCCCCGCGTCTTTTATCCGCATTTGCTGTTTGAAGTTGGCGAAGTTGCCAGAGTGGAGAGAAAGGCGGATGTCGGCTCGCGAACCGTTTTATCTCTAGCCGCAATTGGAGCACATCCAGGTGTGAATTTTTCAGAAATGCATAGCTACTTGGATCTACTGATGTACTATATGGCCTGGCAATATGAACTCGAACCCGTGTCGCATCCGTCATTCTTAGATGGCCGGGTCGGTCAAATCCGTTGTGAAGGCCAGGAAGTGGGTTATATCGGAGAGTTTCATCCGGAAGTACTGGAAGCTTGGCAAATCGATATGCCGACTTCCGGGTTTGAGTTTGAGATCATGCCGCTGAGAACTTAGGCAGCAGTCGGCTGTCCTTCACCTTGGGTAAGTGTGACCAGATGAGAAAATCCTTGGGGATCATGAATGGCCATTTCTGAAAGCATTTTTCGGTTGATCAGCACATTGGCCTTTTTCAATCCGTTGATAAACTGACTATAGGTCACACCCTGCGCCCGAACGGCAGCATTAATTCGGGTTACCCACAGTTGTCGAAAGTTGCGTTTCCGCTGTTTCCGTCCTACGTAGGCATAGGCTTGACCTTTATCAACTGATTCGGTTGCTGTCCTAAATAATTTGCTTTTTCCGCCAAATTGTCCTTTGGCAAGTTTCAACCGTTTCTTACGTCGTTGCCGGGTTTGCGGCCCACCTTTTACCCTTGGCATACCTTCTCTCCTTTATTTCTCACAAAAGTTTTTACGATTTCGCTACTGCAACGTAGGCGTTTGTAAAACCCACCTCATGTTCTTATTTATAAGGAAGCAACCGAGACAGCGAATACTCATCGACTTTGCACACCACAGCTGGCTGGCCCAAACGTGCCTTCACCCGTGGAGCTTTGCTTGTCAAAATATGACGAATTTTGGCCTTACGGCGTATCCATTTGCCTGAACCCGAGCGTTTGAACCGTTTACTGGCTCCAGAATGATTTTTTAACTTAAATCCTGCCATAATCGTGTTCCTTTGTGGCTAAAAACGTGGTGGCCTGATTTCCCATGGCTTCCGTCGTGATTATTTGGGAGAGACCACCATATATAGGTTTCGGCCTTCCATCCTTGGCGGACTTTCAATATTCCCCGCGCCTTTTAATTCCTCAATCACCTTCTGGATCGCTTGGAAGCCAAGTTCTCGATTCGCCATTTCCCGCCCCCGGAACATAACCGTAACTTTGGTCTTATTCCCATCTTCAAGGAAATCACGGATTTGACGGACTTTCGTTTCCATGTCGTGCTTGTCCGTCCGTGGGCGGAATTTAACTTCTTTAACCTGAGTCGACTTTTGGTTGAGTCGCATCCGATGTTCTTTTTTACTCTGTTCATACTTAAATTTCCCATGATCCATAATCCGGCAAACGGGAGGCTCAGCGGTGGGGGCAACTTCCACCAAATCATAACCTGCTTCTCTCGCTTGCCGGAGAGCTTCAGATGTTTTGAGAATCCCAAGTTGTTCGCCTTCGGCCCCAATGACCCGAACTTCAGGCACTTTTATGAGATGATTAATCCGTTGTTTGGGAGTCGACAATCGCGTCATTCGAACAGAAATGACCCATTTGTAACGGCCTCGGGCGTTTCATCCCAAATAAGCTGCAGTATTTCATTCATAGACATGGTTCCCAGGTTTTTACTATTTCGCTGACGGATGGACACGGTCTCACTTTCGGCTTCCCGGTCACCCACCACAGCCATAAGAGGGACCTTGGCCTTTTCTGACTCACGGATTTTAAGCCCAACTTTCTCATTTCGCAAGTCCAAAGACACCCGGCACCCTTGTTTACGGAGAATTTTACCAACCTTTTTGGCATAGTCCTCATGTTTTTGCGATATAGGCAGAACAGCAACCTGAACTGGAGCTAACCAGATTGGGAACGCTCCTCCATAATGTTCAAGGAGAATCCCAAAAAAGCGTTCGATTGAACCTAATAAGGCACGGTGGATCATTATGGGTTGGTGCGTCTTTCCATCTTCGCCAATATAGGTCAGACCAAACCGCTCCGGATTATTAAAATCGACTTGCACCGTGGAACATTGCCAGGACCGTCCCAGGGCATCTTGAATTTTGACATCAATCTTTGGCCCATAAAAGACCCCTTCCCCGGGATCTTCTTCATAAGCATAGCCCCCCTCCTTCAGTGCCGTGGCTAATGCCTCTGTAGCTTGGTCCCACTGCTCAATCGAACCGACAGCCTTTTCAGGTCGCGTCGAAAGATACATTTGGAATTCGCTGAAGCCGAAGGTCCCTAACATTAAGGTCGTAAATTTCAGGACCTGGCGAACTTCCTCAGCCAGTTGATCGGGACGGCAAAACAGATGCGCATCATCTTGCGTAAACCCGCGTACACGCATCAGGCCATGCAGCACTCCAGACCGTTCATAGCGATAGACCGTTCCCAATTCTCCATAGCGAATGGGTAAATCCCGATAACTCCGCAAATGCGATTTATAGACCATGATATGAAACGGGCAGTTCATGGGCTTGAGCTGATATTCACTGGATTCCACCGGCATGGAGGCATACATATTCTCTCGATAAAAATCGACATGTCCACTGGTCTTCCAAAGGTCTAGACGCGCCACATGCGGGGAATACACAAGCTCATAGTCGTTAGCCACATGCTGTGCCCGCCAAAAATTTTCGACGAGTAGGCGGATCTGCGATCCTTTGGGATGCCAGAGAATCAATCCAGGACCGGTTTCATCTTGAATACTAAATAGGTCTAGCTCTTTGCCTAATTTTCGATGGTCCCGTTTCTTAATTTCTTCCAGATTATCTAAATGCTGTTGTAAGGCATCTTTTGAAGGGAAGGACGTGCCATAAATACGCTGCAACATGGGATTGCGTTCGTCTCCACGCCAATACGCTCCAGCACTGTTCAGAATCTTGAACGCTTTCACATAGCCAGTGGAAGGGAGATGAGGGCCGCGACAGAGATCGATGAAGTCACCCTGACAATAGGCTGAAACGGGTTCGTCATCTGGAAACCCTTCGATGATTTCAACTTTGTAGGCCTCACCACGGTTTTTAAAAAACTCAATAGCTTCGTCTTTTTTGAATTCCCGACGAGACACCGTGAGGTTACGCTGAATAATGTCTGTGGCCTGGTCTTCAATTTTTTCCAAATCTTCCGGAGTAAATGGGCGATCAAAAGCAAAATCATAGAAAAACCCATTTTCAATGGCTGGCCCTATCGTCATTTGGGCGGTAGGGAAACATTCTTTCACGGCTTGGGCCATAATATGCGTGCTGCTATGACGATAGACCTCTTTCCCTTCGGGGGAATCAAATGTGAGCGGTTCCAATGTGGCATCTTCCTCGACCGCTGCCACTAAATCTCGTTCGACGCCATTCACTTTCACGGCAAACATATCCTTTGATCGAAATCTACCAAGTTTGATCAACGCATCCTTGGCAGACGTGCCTTTGGGAAAGGCTTGGGGTTCCTTACCCGGAACGGATAGCTGAATGGTGTCCGTCATTCTTCGACTTAGATATATGGTTGAAGCAATAAAAGGCACCTCTCCCATTTTCACAAGGAAGCCGGATGCCTTTACCAATGTACAGGGAAATGGTAGGCGCGGGCGGTATTGAACCGCCGACCTCTACCGTGTCAAGGTAGCGCTCTCCCCCTGAGCTACGCGCCTATATTTTACTCGACTTATGCTAGTCTGCCAAGGCAGCCATGTCAAGAAAGCCTTGTTAAATAAAGGGAAAGCAGATGCTCAAGCGGAGGGATCTTGTACCGACCGCTTCCGTTTTCCCGGAGCGGTTTGTTTGGCTTGACTCACGGAGATATCAAATTCTGTAATTTTTTTTCTCAAGGTATTTCGATTTAATCCTAGTAAACGAGCCGCTTTAATCTGATTGCCATGGGTTTCGCGTAAGGCCATTTCAATGAGTGGCCGTTCAACGGCACGCATCAAAGTGGGATACAAATTTTTTCCAGATCCCATATTCATCGCACGGACAAAGTCCCCAATTTTTTGTTCCACGTAACTGGCTAAGCTGACATCTTTGGGATCAACGGAGGCCTCTTGAGTTCCTGAGGCTCCCATCACCTGTGGAATCTGGCCTAACGTGCGCCATGCTGGCAACGGTCCCGCATACACAAATGTCTTGGATAAATTTAACTGGCCATTCAACTCAGAGAGATTTGGCAGAACATCCGTACTCGGTTCATCTAAGATCACGCCCGTGAAATCTTCCGCATCCATGACGGATTCTAATGATGAACAATTATCGACCACCTTGACTCGATCTTGAAGGTCACGTTGAGAAACCCGAGATTTCAAGTCAGGATCGTTGGTCAGAAGAGCAAAGCGAAGTGGTGTGGCGTGAGATGACATGATGGATTCGTTGAGAGACAAAGAACGGCGATTATGTCGAAACGCTTGATAAGTTTCAATTGAGAGAATTGCCTAGGTTGAGCTTCTCATTCTCCCAATCCTAATAAAGGACACAATATGCGCAAGAGAGACCAAATTACGATACCGCCAATGACATCCAACAACAGTCCAGCTTGCACCATACGCACAATCGGCACACGTCCTGTGCCATAGACAATGGCATTAGGCGGAGTGGATACGGGAAGGACAAACGCGAGACTCGCAGCCATACATGTACCCAAGACAGGAGGAACCGGAGAAAAATTTGCAGAATGGGCAATGGCAATCAACACGGGCACCAGCATACTTGTGGCCGCTGTGTTGGAAGCCAGTTCCGTTAAGACCAGCGCCGTCAGAATAGCGACGCCCATTAAACTCCAGACCGACTCTATACCAAACAAGCCAACCATACTTTGGCCAATCGTGTGGGCGAGTTCGGTCTTGACCATGAGTTCACCAAACGCAATGCCTCCACCAAACAATAAAATCGTTCCCCAATGAATATTGGCCGCTTGTTTCCATGTAAGGACGAATGTCCCCTCGTGAAGATTTAACGGCAGCAGAAACAATAGGCCCGATGCAAAAATAGGAACAAGTTCTTTGGGAAGGTGGACTCGGACCCATTGGACAAACGCATCGTCTGGTTCTAGCCAAATGGATAATAATGCTGGCAAGACCCATAAAAACACCGCTAAGAGAAAGACACCAAATGTGTAGGATTCTCCACGGGTCCATGGCTCAGAAGGAGCCGTCGTCATGGTAAATGAATGATTAGCTGTTGATGCCAACGAAGAAGATGCATAGAGCCAATACAGCAAGGAAAACATCACGAGAAGCATAATTCCCGCCACGGGCAAACCCATTAACATCCACTGGTCAAACGAAATCGTTATATTCGCTTGTTCAGCCAGTAGTCCTATCCCAAGAAGATTAGGTGGCGTACCAATTAAGGTCGCGACGCCACCAATACCGGCTCCGTACGCCAAACACAGCAAAAAGCCCGTTTCAAACTTGCCGAGATCTTTTCCACTCTGCTGAAGGGCATTGAGCACCCCCAATGCAATAGGAAGCATGACTGCTGTAGCCGCCGTATTGCTAATCCACATCGACATGCCGGCCACTGCCAAACTCACCGCCATCATGATTCGAATAGGATTAGTACCTACCCATCTCCGGGAAAGGAGCCAATTGCCAAAGCGACGATCCAGACCATGGACCGTCAACGCCTCGGAAATAAAAAAACTCCCAATAAACAAAAAAATAATGGGATGGGAAAACGCGGCAAAGACCGATTTCATGCTGTCTAAACCAGTCAATACACATAAGCCACAACCTAATAAAGCCGTGACGGGCAGAGGGATAGGTTCCGTAATCCACATCACCACCACCCACATCAATATCGCTGCCAAGGTACGCGCAGAACCAGAAAGCGAAGTTGGGAGAAACACAAACATCAATCCCGCAAGAACCGGAGCAATCAATAAACCTAAAAGATGAGGGGATGGTTTGGCTAAAGATCGAGAAGACAAGGAACTCATAGAGGCCATGACGAGTAAGAACGATGATTTACTGTAACTAAGATTCTACAATCCAAGATCTACGGAATGTAGCAAGCATCATGGAAAATTCATAGTACAAACATAAAATTCCCCTACCTAGAATCTTGTAAAAGACAATAATAGTTCCTGACACCTTTATTAATTTATAGATCGTCTAGTTTTGCATTCTGACAATGAAACTTGCCAGTTGTTTGGCCCTCCTAACGAGATAGATGGCAATTCCTCCTATAACTAGGTGCCCCATAAATGCAAAGATCTGCCGCTCATAGATATTTTTTTGACTTTTTAAAAAGCTAAAGCTAAATCGATCATTCACAGAATCTTTTAGATCCAAAGGAAAAAGAAGGGAATTTACCCCATGCACTAGACCTGGCAGAACCATCCAGAATAATAGAACAATTCCGATGATACTGAAGGCTAGTCTATACCACTCATGGATTTGAATGGTCTCTGTTGATTCCGAGGTTTCGTCAGAATTATATAGATAGCTGGCAATTATGGGGGCATACCGAAACAAAAGTCCTGCCATAATCCAAAAAATAATAGAAGGGATAAACAAAGGAAGGTAGGACCATGAAAAAAATATCTTCGCTGAGCAATAATTGAAAATGCCATTCAGGCCTCGAATGAAGGCATACAAACCCAGAATATTAAGGGCGACCTCAGTATATAGTTTTTGGTTCATCGGTGCTTGAAACTTCCTGTAAAAACAAAGGTATTTCTCTTTCTCAAAAAATATACTGTCGCCGCGACATTCACTCTTTACAAAGATTTACTATAAATCATCAGGATTTTTCATTCGTGCGAATCTTGAAGTTTCAGAATGTATAGAGTGAGTCGTTTCGAATCGAATAACAAATACATGAAAGTTCCAGCTAGAAATAAAGTTAAGCCCCCATTAAATATCAATCTCCTCCACAAACCATCATTCGTATATACCTGGGCTATCTGAGTGGAAGTCGGTTCTAATAAAAGGAGAGACGCCGAGACCGTGGCACTGGATAGATAAATTGGAACGCTCCAGACGCTCAAAAATGCTCCGCAGAGAGAGTAGTGCTATGTGCCATTCTCGAATGTGACAATTGGGTGAAGGAAACTGTCCCTTCCCTCGATCGAATATTTCGCTAACTATTCCTGAAGAATGTTGGAGAAAAAACCACCCGAAGACCAAAAACAGGCAGGAAGCGGGGAGATCAGATCTTAAAAGCCCAATTGTTGAAAATACATTTGAAAATCCATGAAGACTCATGCTCTGGGAAATCTTGGCCACACCCTCGACTGAACTATAGAGACCCAGTATTTTTAGGATGATTTCTGTAAATCTCCTTGGGGACATAGGCTCCTATCTTTTCTTTCCCAGACATTTGGCCAAAATCTAACAGTAAGCTTGTTGCTACTACTATTATATGGCTCCTACTACTAAGACTACTGAATCGGGAAATTACCCATTTGTGCAATTAGGTAGTTAGGAGGGAATACAATAACGATGCTCTATTATTTGCCGTTTATGTTAGGTCGGCGACAGGGGCTGAAGGTGCCTTCGAGGTTGGGTCGACGGGTCATACAATGCACACATAATTCCTTACCGAATGATCTACCGCGCTGAAGGGGTTGACGAACGGCCTCCAATTCCTCTTCAGAGATGTAGAAGGAGTAGGAAGAAATGAGACTGTTTAAAGGTAACTCAAATAAGAACTATTGAATCAGTACCATAGATATCCGGCACGAGGTCCACGACACAATTTCGGCCCTCGTGCCAAGACAACCTCAGTGCATTTACGGACTTTGGAGATTACAGCGAGCCGTGTTGCCAATGATATTATTGGGGCCATTAATCAAAAAGCCCTCACAATCATTACTGGTATTCCCTTGAAGAGTCGTCCCTTGAAGCTGCACCGTCGGAGCTTGAACCCCAGGGAACAGATCGCCCGGATGCAAGAATTTGTAGATCCCGCCACCCCCACCTAACGCCTGATTGCCAGTCATGGAGGCATTCGTCACGCTGACATTGGCATTACCCGTGCTGAGACCGCCGCCAAAGTTCGCCTGATTATTGAGAAATTGTGAATTGCCGGATATGGTGACGGTACCGTCTTGGGCCTGAACACCACCGCCACGACCTTCGGAAATAT
Organism: Nitrospirales bacterium; assembly: GCA_965223295.1. GTDB lineage: Bacteria > Nitrospirota > Nitrospiria > Nitrospirales > UBA8639 > Nitrospira_E. Next base: position 1,167,257 of record CBDCWC010000003.1, read on the forward strand.
TATTCCTCACAATTGTCTCACTGATCACAAGCGTACCATCTAAGTGACTCAGCCCGCCGCCACTTCCGGCTGATTGGTTACCGGTGATGACACTATCCTCTACTGTGAGGTTTCCAGCAACATTCCGTATTCCGCCTCCAGTCGAGTTGTTAATGTTACCCCCTTGAATGGTGACTCCCGTAATGGTGACTGTAGGACTGCCTTGAGGAATATCAAAAACCCTATCTAGTCCACCGCCTAAAATAATGACCGTAGACGGATTCCCCGAGCTGCTCGTGATTGTGAGATTATCAGTGATGTCAAGATCGCCTGTTGAGCCAGAATCTTCGTCCTGTCCCGGGAGACTTATGGTGTAGGTGCCGGAAGGAAGCGTAATGGTCTGAGCACCGTCGAGGGCATTCGATTCCTGAACAGCCGCTCTAAGTGTACAGACACCATTTCCGTTTTGAGTTTCGCAAACTTGGTTTCCAGGATTCGCGTCAGCACCGTCATCGAACGTATTCACTCCCGTAGTATTTATCCCACTAGAGACCACCAGGTTCACATTCGAGCCTGGGGCCACGCTGGCCCCCGCCGTGGGGTTCTGACTGATGACATTGCCCGCCGCTACATTCCCACTGGCCTGTTGCGTGACATTGCCCACACTGAGGTTTGCACCACTGAGGGTATTCCCGGCAGCTCCCTGTGTTTGCCCGACTACATTCGGCACCGTCACCTGGGCCGGGCCACTAGAGACCACCAGGTTCACATTCGAGCCCGGGGCCACGCTGGCCCCCGCCGTGGGGTTCTGACTGATGACATTGCCCGCCGCTACATTCCCACTGGCCTGTTGCGTGACATTGCCCACACTGAGGTTTGCACCACTGAGGGTATTCCCGGCAGCTCCCTGTGTTTGCCCGACTACATTCGGCACCGTCACCTGGGCCGGGCCACTAGAGACCACCAGGTTCACATTCGAGCCCGGGGCCACGCTGGCCCCCGCCGTGGGGTTCTGACTGATGACATTGCCCGCCGCTACATTCCCACTGGCCTGTTGCGTGACATTGCCCACACTGAGGTTTGCACCACTGAGGGTATTCCCGGCAGCTCCCTGTGTTTGCCCGACTACATTCGGCACCGTCACCTGGGCCGGGCCACTAGAGACCACCAGGTTCACATTCGAGCCCGGGGCCACGCTGGCCCCCGCCGTGGGGTTCTGACTGATGACATTGCCCGCCGCTACATTCCCACTGGCCTGTTGCGTGACATTGCCCACACTGAGGTTTGCACCACTGAGGGTATTCCCGGCAGCTCCCTGTGTTTGCCCGACTACATTCGGCACCGTCACCTGGGCCGGGCCACTAGAGACCACCAGGTTCACATTCGAGCCCGGGGCCACGCTGGCCCCCGCCGTGGGGTTCTGACTGATGACATTGCCCGCCGCTACATTCCCACTGGCCTGTTGCGTGACATTGCCCACACTGAGGTTTGCACCACTGAGGGTATTCCCGGCAGCTCCCTGTGTTTGCCCGACTACATTCGGCACCGTCACCTGGGCCGGGCCACTAGAGACCACCAGGTTCACATTCGAGCCCGGGGCCACGCTGGCCCCCGCCGTGGGGTTCTGACTGATGACATTGCCCGCCGCTACATTCCCACTGGCCTGTTGCGTGACATTGCCCACACTGAGGTTTGCACCACTGAGGGTATTCCCGGCAGCTCCCTGTGTTTGCCCGACTACATTCGGCACCGTCACCTGGGCCGGGCCACTAGAGACCACCAGGTTCACATTCGAGCCCGGGGCCACGCTGGCCCCCGCCGTGGGGTTCTGACTGATGACATTGCCCGCCGCTACATTCCCACTGGCCTGTTGCGTGACATTGCCCACACTGAGGTTTGCACCACTGAGGGTATTCCCGGCAGCTCCCTGTGTTTGCCCGACTACATTCGGCACCGTCACCTGGGCCGGGCCACTAGAGACCACCAGGTTCACATTCGAGCCCGGGGCCACGCTGGCCCCCGCCGTGGGGTTCTGACTGATGACATTGCCCGCCGCTACATTCCCACTGGCCTGTTGCGTGACATTGCCCACACTGAGGTTTGCACCACTGAGGGTATTCCCGGCAGCTCCCTGTGTTTGCCCGACTACATTCGGGACAATGACCGGCTCGACAAACGTCGCAGTCACCTGTTGATCAGAACCCATCTCGACCGTGCATTGATTGCCCGACGTTGATAAACATCCCGTCCATCCAGAAAAGATTGATAGCTGTCCGCCGTTGGGTCTTGTCGGGGTCGGGGTTAGTGTGACAGAGGTCGGTGGCTGGAGCAGATCATACTGAATCGTGCAATCGTTAAAACAATTTGTTTCCGACATATTCGGTCCCGGCCTAGCAGTGATCTGCCCTGTTCCGGTACCAGCGAAACTAACCGCAAGATTTGCAATGAATCCTCGCTCATATATAAGGAGACCAATCCCATTATGCGAGAAATTGGCTGTCACTAGATCGAGATCTTCATCTCCATCCAGATCTTCAATGTACAGCGCGTAGGGTACTTCATCGTCTTCTGAATCGAACAGCAAGTCTCGATTGGCCCCAGTATTCGGATCAACCTCACCATCAATGATTTTCTTGGGAAGGCCAGTTGTCGGAGTTGTCCTGTATGGTTCAAAATCCAAGTGACTCGATTCAGAGTAGAGTTCGTCTTCTGAATGAGCATACCCCCGAAAAATCGTGACATTTCGACGATCAAAGTTGGAATTGACCACCGCAAAATCTTGGTTCCCGTCCTTATCAAAATCCCCAATGGCGACGGAATGGGGCCCATCTCGTGTCGTAGCAGGCGAACCAACATCCACAGAATTTGGGAACTGCCCAAAACCATTGCCAAAATAAATCGTTGCTGTGGAAAGAGTTCCGTTATGGGCAACCAGGATATCCTCGCTGCCATCCTGATCCATATCGGCAATGGCAACCGATCGCGGATTGACTCCATCTCGTTGTTCAATAAGAAGTGGGGATTCAAACTCAAAGGAATCCCGCCCCAGTAAAATGGAGACGCTCGAGTCTTGGGCAATAATGACATCGGGAATGGTATCGGCATTAAGATTCCCGACAGCGAGAGAACGCGAAGGGCTCTCCAACTTAATGGTCTTTCTGGGGAGGCTTATACGGCTCGGATCATCAAAGAAATACAACGAGTCATCCCCAATCACCGCAAGATCCGTGGTGCCAGATTGGTCAAAATCTCCTACAGCCATGGCTATGGGAGCGGTTCTTTCGCCAAAGCGCAGGATTGACCGGTTGGCAAGTGGGAAGCTCCCATTGCCATCTCCCAACAGGATCAAGATCCGTCCTGGTTTGGCCTGAGCTAATACCGCAAGATCTGGGTTATTATCTTGATTAAAGTCTCCCGACACCGCTGCCATCAAATCCAATGTACGTTTGGAGCGCTCTAAATCACCCGTTCGTACCGAGATGCTTTCCCCAGGATCTTGAAATGTACCATTCTCTCTACCTAACAACAGGCGAAGACCATCGTCCCTCTCTTCCCCTTCATCTCGATTGACTGCCACAAGGTCTAAGTGTCCGTCGCGATTAAAGTCAGCGATGACGACCTCCGTCGTCATTCGAGAGGGCCCAAAAAATCTGGTCGTGCGTTCAAATTCTGCGAAAGCGACACTGCTCAGGAGCGAAGTGAGACAACACATAAATAGCGCAACACCGAGTGCCCGCAGACGGGTGTATGGTTGAAGCAAGGCGTTCGCCACCATTCGACTTCCTCCCATGAAACATGAAGCTTGAGATATTCTTTGATGGACAAAAACTTTTCCAGCAATCGCACCTCTGGTGAGCATGGTTGGGGCCTCCTCACTAACTCAAGAATGGTTTCAGAAAACTTTATTCAGTCAATGCGTTCTTACAATTCCTCTTATGAGGAATAGGATAGATTAGAAGAATCTCTTCATTCGTAAGATTCTTTAGCCAAGAAATAGCCAACTGGTTTTCCGGCTCGTATTGAGCCTTTCCTCTGAGGTACGAGAACACAAATTGCGAAGGAAGTTCCTTTGTTCAGATCTTTATTGAAGGACCACCGAATTGCCAGTGCCATTGACGACAATCAGAGCGGCATCGGGCGAGACATCAATTCCTTGTGTGGGTTGAAAGTTTGGGGCAATCGAAATTGTATTGCCAGATGGCGCGGAGACAAAACCATTCGTACAGCCTCCCCCGGCGCAAAGTGTATTATTGATAGCAGCAGTGCTGGAGCCATCTCCGAATAAGAGTGAGCCTCCTGTTAAGCCAAAGTTTGATCCTCCGGAAAGGGCCACCAGACTATCGGCTCCTAACTGACTGCCATTTGAGAGTGACACCAAATTGCCGTTGACCGCCAAGGTCCCTCCACCGGTGACATCGAAGAGAGACCCTGATGAGAACAAACTGCTTCCATTTAATTCCACAAGCGCCAATGCATCAGCAGGCAAACTCGCCACCAGTTGGCTCCCTGTAATCTGCACAGCATCTCCGGTCGTGGTAATTTGACTGGCCATAGGACTCGTACTGTTTGTGGAAACAGCTGCAATCAAAGGGGCGCTGGCCTCCAAAAGAGAGGCGTCAATGATTTCCACGGCAGATTGGGTTGCCGTCTGAGAATTTTGTATGGAGATCACAGGATCTGTTGACGTACCACGGAGCAGCCCTCCAGAAGACACCGAGACCAAAGAATGAATATCATCGGATCCACCTATGCCAATGTCAGTGTTTGTCAGAACTAAAGTACTGGTATTACTTTCAACTTGTTGACCCCGCGTTTCCACAACGTTCTCGTTTGAAATACTGGAGGATATGTCGCTTTCGGTAGTTGAGATAATAATGCCGGTCCAACCAGGGGCCGAGGGAGCGGAATCTATTCCGGCATCCGGCGTAAAGAGGGCTGCGACAAGCCCATTGGCCTGTGTGGAATGCTGTTGCGCGATATACTGCCGAAGTTCTTTGGGGTTTGTTGTATGTTGCGGGGTTTGTTGCAAATCTTGGTTCTGGCAAGATGGGGCCGATACTTTTGACTGTGGACCTATTTTCCCGTCTGTCACCTCAACACGATATCGTTCGTACACCGTCAACGGTGAAAATCCACCAAATTGAGATTCGATGATCACACGGCCATGTAGGACCTCGATCGTTTCAACTCTTTTCCTCGCCGCAACATCCCTGTTCGCTTGTGAAAATATCCCTTGGTTGTGTCGGGCAAATTCTGTAAGGATGCGTTGAGGCTGTCGTTCGGTAGCAGCTTGTTCAGATGACAGATTCCTGACATTCGCTCGAAACATAGCTCCAGGTTTTGGACGGACAATCATGGTCGGAGTCTTAACAGGCACAGCTTCGGCCCTATTGCCACTCCGCCTTTTCGTAGACACACAGGTCTCCCCGCGCACCAACTGAATCACGTTGGGGAAATGCGGTGTTTGTTCGAGGGCCACTTCTGAATGCTCATTCATGCTGACCAAGGTCTCATCACCCACCAGCATACTCAGGATTGAATTCTGCCTCGTTTCTAGGCGATCACCGTAAACCAAAGTCTCCTGTAGAGTGACTTCTTTAGACTGAGGCTGCCTGCTCAATGCAGAAGAATGGAGGCGAGCCTCCCCATTCATGTTTGACACAATGCCCACAAATGATTGTGGGGCAAGGACTTGAGCATGCACAGGGATTCGTCCAGGAACAATGAGGAACAACCCAACTAATACCATTCCTGTCACGAGTTCTTGGCAAGCATTCTGGGTTTGAATTCTCATTGAAGCCGACCTTCCTGTTAGTTGAGTGTTGAGATACAGTGGTTGACCGTATTCAGCTACATGGGAAAACAAGGCTGAACCAGAAAGAATTGTCTTGAATCATTCCATTAGTTTGGCATTCAGTCAAGAAAAAAATTCGGAATCAAAAAATAACGAGTTAGAGAGCGCTTACATATCGAATCAGAAAAACAAGTATGCTATGGTATCGGCCTTAAGCTCCAAGCATATTCCTTGAAAATTAATAGAACACCTATATATTTCACATTCAAGTTTACTGAAATATTTACGTGTTGCCCATCCAACAAACTGACGAGAGAGATACACGCCTGGCCAAATCGAGTCTACTTTCAATCTCTCACAATTGAAAACTTCGATTGGATAGAAAAGAAAAAGTCACAGGCCGCATGCTGACATATTGGGCCTATTGAATAATGATGATATCAACGGTCAAATTTCGTCTCTGTGACGTCACATGTATGTCAGAGGCCTCGGGGCTGTTCAAAAAAGTCCGTTCAGCAAGGCTGCAGTCATTTTTGCGCGCGGAGCGCATTGGTATGACGTGAGCACGGGAAAAAGGCGAGAACACCGCTGGCGGCTTTTTTCAACAGACCCATATTGGACCTACAACAATTCCTGTGTCAGTACTATGCACACCGTTCAATTAATCCCTTTTTATCAGGAGAGGACGCACGCCTTATGTCTCACCGAAGAAGACAGACACGGCTTGGCTATAGCTGTGCCATCTTTTTAATCTCCCTGTTTTTTCTTACGCTTGCTTTGTTCACTTCCGTCCAAGCTGGGCCGCCGGACGCGGAAGTGCTTCTTGCTCAGGGCACATTAGCCTATGACCAACAGCAGTACGACAAAGCCTTGGCACTTCTGTTAGAAGCCAAGAAACAAGATCCAAAAAATTCCCGTGTGTACTATTACTTGGGGTTGGTTCACCTCGCTCGGCAAGAGCCTGGAAAAGCTGTGCCCTATCTAGAGCAGGGGATACAACTTCGGCCATCCGATGTCCACTCCCGCTATCAACTTGGGGCCGCTCACTTTGCTCTGCGTGATTACGACAAAGCGGCGCCACTGTTGTTTGAGGTACATAAAAAGCAACCGGAATTGGATAGTCTTGGCTTCTATGTGGGGTATTTACGATATCGCAAAAAAGATTATCAGGGAGCGCTCACAGCCTTCGAAGGTGTGCAAACAGAAGATCCAGAAACCCGGCAACTTGCTCGATTTTACCGAGGGATGACACTCGGCATCCTTGGCTTACCGCAGCAGGCCATTCAAGAACTGGAACAAGTTCAGCAGAATCGGGCCGTCTCACCCCTCACCTCTGCGGCCATTCGTATTAGGGATAATTTGGCCGCACAAAGAGTCGTTGATGAAAAGAACCCATTGAGGCTTCAACTCAGCGTTGGAGGATTTTACGACGATAATGTGAGAATCAATCCTGATCCGGTTGGGACGATTCCCAGCCCCAATCAGAATCAGCTTATTGACGATCTTCGTTCCCGCTCCACTCCCTCACCAGGATTCTTGACCTCACTCCTTGCAGAATACTCGTTTTTCCGTCAAGGCCCATGGGAGGGGATTGCTACCGGCTCGTTTTTCCAGACCGTTAATACAAACGACGGATTAAGTGAATTAAATATCCGTGAATTTTTAGGAGGGCTGGGAGGGTATTATCGAGGAGAGGTATGGCAAGTCCCCTATCAACTTGGCTTGCACTACAGTTTTTCCTATGTCTTCTTGGAGGACGATCCGTTCCTCATGCGAAACCGGCCCACGCTGACTGGAGCGATTGTGGGTCCCTCGTTTACATTGCCCTATATCGGAAATGTCGGCAACCTCACAACTGTGCTGTATCGTTTCGAATACAAGACCTTTTTCGGGGAAATCGGAGATCATAACTCAAATTTCCGGAGAGAAATCCGAGATGGGCACAACAATATGATCGGCTTTCTTCATGCGTTTCGTTTCCTGCAGGATACCGCTCTACTGCGAATTGGGTACCAATACGATAATGAAAACACAGATGGAGCTGCGTTCGGGTACACTGGAAATCGGTTTTTGACTGGGGGGCAGGTCATCCTTCCATGGGGAAGCGTGAAGTTGAACTATGAGTATGACATCCATTGGCGAGCCTACAAGCGCCCTCAAAGTCTCTTTACAGATCGAGATGGCTCCTTCGCTCAACGAAACGATATTCAGCAAACTCATGTCGTGCAAATTGTGAAGCCACTTCCCTATAGTCTCTCGGTTATGGCTCAGTATCAGGGAATCCGCAACTCTTCAAGAATCCCGCTCTATGACTACAAGAAAAATGTGTTTTCTCTCATCGTGACATGGACATATTAGGAAATCTGGCACATGACGTAGACAGGATGAAAAGGCCCTCTTCTATTACTCCTTTAGAAGGTGTGAGAACACTATGGTTAATTTCTCTTCGGACGCCCACGCGGGCGGAGGGTACTTTCGAGATTCAGTCTGCGGGATATTCGTTGCACCCAAATCTCTTTGCCAAACGGTCGTCCGCGTTGGACGCACCGACGAACAGGCTCTAATTCATCGTCCGCTTGCGGATTGTTGACCCATTTCACCCACTGGCGTGGACGCTTAACTGGCCACTCGCTCAACCATTGGCTATGTTTAGGGCCTTGAAGACGGCGCCATAAACTTGACCAATGCCAGTCTTCAGCAGATTTCACTAATTTGGCACGCAAGGCATTGCCTTCGACATACCGACATACGGTCAGGAAGTGTTCATCCGTTTGTACGGGAAATGATTTGAAACGACCTTGATACAGATGTCCGCTCCCTACTGAGTGATGTTGCGCATGCCAGCGTTGGGTGTGTGTCAGCGTGAGCCAGGCCATAAATCGAGATAACTCTCCATCTTGACGCGGCCATAGCACCAAATGCCAGTGGTTTGGCATGACACAATAGGATAAAATCCGCACGGGTGCATATTCCCGTGCTTCAAGCAGGACGCTTTCCCAAAGTTGATAATCTTGTGGTGACTCAAACATGACTTGCCGGCCATTGGCTCGATTGAGGACATGGTAGATAATACCACCGGCGGCTGCACGTAATGGTCGTCCCATGATAAAATCTTAACCTTATGGTTTGTAAGGGTCAATAGAAAGGTACCTGACACCATTTTTAAAATTTATACGAGAGCAGAATTGGCGCAAAAGACTGCGGCACATCAGGAGGCCGGGGAGCGTATTGTGTTTACCAATGGCTGTTTTGATTTGCTTCATATTGGTCATACGCGGTATTTAGAAGAAGCCAAACACCTTGGAGATCGTCTGGTGGTCGGCCTCAATAGTGATGATTCCGTCAGACAGTTATCTAAAGGTCCAGTTCGCCCAATCGTGACAGCTGCCCAACGCGCGGAAGTGCTTGCCGCTTTAGCTTGCGTGGACTACGTGACCATCTTTGACGAGCCAGATCCGTTGAATCTTATTGAAGCCATCCGGCCTAATATCCTGGTGAAGGGAGGAGATTGGGCACCAGATCACATTGTAGGAAAAGCATTTGTAGAAGCCCAAGGTGGATCGGTACGGAATATCCCGCTTATCCCAGATATTTCTACGACAAAAATTGTTGAACACATCCTTGCCCATCACCCTTTGGCGTGACCTCCCCAGAAGGCCTATCCTAAATCGTTTCGTTGTATCGTACCCCCATGAAGCTCCCCTTAGTTGTTCAGACTTTTAAGAACCAGTTGTGGGCATTACAGCCCACCATTCCTGAGACGGCAGCTCCGCCCTGTGTACTCAGCACCCAACCCGGCTGTTTGGCGTTGGCAATGGCGCTGTCGGCTCAATTGGACGTTCACCTGTCTGCAACCGAGCCCCAGACCTGTCTCATTCTGACTGCCAAGCAGAAAGAAGCTGAACAACTTTACGAGGATATGAAATTTTTCGCTGATTTTCTTGATGTTGACCACTCCGGGCTTGCATTGTTTCCTCCTTGGTCCACCGTTCCCTACAACCCGGCACTTCCAGCGCATTCCGTCATTTGTCAGCGCGTGCGAGCCTTACATCGCTTGTCTCAGGGCAAAAACACTGTGCTCATTAGTTCACTTCCGGCCGTGCTACACAAATTACTTCCACCTTCTGTTTTTTCCGAAGCCTGCTTTGTTCTTCGGGTAGGGGCAACTATTGAGCGGGGTTGGCTTCTTCGAGCGCTGGTTCGACTAGGCTATTCGCGAGGTTCGCTGGCAGAAGTTCCTGGTGAATTCAGCGTGCGAGGCGGAATTGTGGATATATTCTCCACTGCCCATGATCATCCCGTTCGAATCGAATTTCTCGGCGATACAGTCGAATCCATTCGCACATTTGATCCATCCACACAAGAATCTGTCTCTCAACTTAAGGAAACTTGGATCCTTCCTACGCGAGAATTTATTCCGCCTCTCACCCAACCGGAGGAACTTTCCCCCATTACTCCAAGCCTGGAATGGGATCTCCCTCACTACTATCCCCAACTCGTGACACTCTGTGACTATGTACAACATCCCTTGACCGTTTGGCTCTCGCAGCCAATAGATTTGAATACGAACGCTGCTGATTTCTGGAACTTACTCCTGGAAACCTGGGAACAGTTGAAACCTGGCCATGGACACGCCGAACCAGATCAGCTGTATGAATCATGGGATACTGTCAAACTGTTCATAAGCATGTGTCCCACCATCTTATGGGATAGCCTAGCTCCCGACTCCATCACCATTCCTCATGTGCCGTTACCCTTGAATGCCCAATCACCCGCCAGTGTAGGCTTGGGTGTACGAGGGTTGCCGTTTAAAGAAACCCTGACGAAACTCGATCAACTACGTGCAGAAACAGGAATTTTTTTAGTCGCGCGGAGTGCGGGGCAAGTCGAACGGCTCATTGCTCTGTTACACGACCACGGATTTCCTGCCAATACCTGGCAGCAACCTTTTCCTCAGGAAACCATCGACGGCCGGCTACCTTTCTATTGCCTGGAGGGTGAGCTATCGGCAGGATTTATTACACATGAGGGCCGGTTGGCCTTTGTGACCGAAGAAGAACTTTTTGGAAAAGGTATCAGGCATCGCCCCCAGACGAAAACCCCAACCGCCAAATTTTTCTCAACCTTAGATGATCTGAAAGAAGGCGACCTAGTCGTCCACCTTCAACATGGCATTGGTCGCTACGTGGGCCTGCGGCGTCTGGATGTCCAAGAATGCGTGAGTGATTATGTTTTGTTGCAATTTGGAGGCACCGACACGCTCTACGTACCCTTGGACCGGCTGAACCAGATTCATCGATATCGGGGAGCCGAACAGCGCTCACCTCGACTGGATCGGCTCGGCGGTACGGCTTGGGGAAAAACGAAAGCCAAAGTCAAAAAAGGCATAGAAGACATGACCGAAGAATTGGTCGAACTTTATGCCAACCGTGAAGTCGCACGGCGAGCCGCCTATCAGGAAGACACCTTGTTAGTACATGAATTCGAAGCGGGGTTTGAGTATGAAGAAACCCCAGACCAACAACGTGCCATCGAAGAAATTGGCCGGGATATGGAATCCCCTAAACCAATGGACCGTTTGGTCTGTGGCGACGTGGGTTATGGGAAAACCGAAGTGGCCATGCGGGCTGCATTCAAGGCGATTCAAGCCAATCGCCAAGTGGCAGTCTTAGTCCCCACCACGCTCTTAGCTCAACAACATTATGAAAATTTCTCCATTCGGTTTGCGCCGTTCCCTGTGAAAATTGGAGTTTTATCACGATTCCAATCGACGGCAGGAATCAAAGCCACATTAAAAGACTTAGCTGAAGGAGTGATCGATATTGTTGTTGGGACACATCGCGTGGTGCAAAAAGATGTGGTCTTTAAGCAATTGGGGTTAGTCATTATCGACGAAGAGCAATGGTTCGGTGTACGTCATAAAGAACGCCTGAAACAACTTCGGACTCAAGTGGATGTCCTCACGCTTTCAGCCACACCGATTCCTCGAACCTTGCAAATGGCTTTTTCTGGCGTACGAGATTTATCAGTCATTGAAACGGCGCCGCCGGGCCGATTGGCGGTGGAAACTCAAGTGCTACGCTTCGATCCCGCGGTCGTCCGGGAAGCTATTCGGCGAGAATTGGCACGGGGTGGACAAGTGTACTATGTTCACAATCGCGTGGAAACCATGGAGCAAACCGGCGCATGGTTGCAAGAATTGTTGCCTGAAGCACGAGTGCTGATGGCCCATGGGCAAATGCATGAAAAATTGTTGGAACGCGTCATGCTCCAATTTTTTCACCAAGAAGCGGATGTCTTATTAGCCTCGGCAATTATCCAATCAGGCCTAGATATCCCCAATGCCAATACTATTCTGGTGGACCGGGCTGATTTATTTGGCCTTTCACAACTATATCAATTACGAGGCCGGGTGGGACGCGGCGGCCAGCAAGCCTTTGCCTACCTGTTTACTCCCAATGAAGAGACACTGAGTACGGATGCACAGAAACGGATGATCGCTATCCAGGAGTTTGCAGAATTGGGATCGGGTTTCCGCATTGCGGCCGCTGATTTAGAAATTCGCGGCGCGGGTAATTTGCTGGGCAAACAACAATCCGGCAATATTGCGGCTGTCGGGCTGGATCTGTACTTACAAATGGTGGAACAAGCCGTTCAACAGCTCAAGGGGCACGAGGTCCAGGAAGAATGGGAACCCACGCTGCAGCTGGATGTCTCGGCCTTTATTCCTGATGATTATGTGGAAGATGCGTCACAACGCTTAGGTCTTTATAAGCGCTTGACAGGCAGCGAACGGCTAGGAGATCTGGCCTTGCTATATGGAGAAACCCTCGATCGCTTTGGCACATTGCCCGAACCCATGGAGCGCCTCTTTGAAGTGATGCAAATCCGTGTTCTGGCGAAGGTTCTTAAATTAGAATATGTTGAACTACGACAAGGCATGGTCAATATTCGGTTTCACGATCAAGCTAAATTACCAGACCAAGGTCTTCGACGTTTGATGGATGTTTGGAACGACCGGATGGAATTTCTGTCTCCTCGCGCATTCCGTCTCACCACGGATGAACAGGAATGGGGAGAAATGTATTCCCAAGTTAATACTGTGTTGCAGGATTTAGTCCAATCTCTAAACAAGACTGAAGTTCAACAGATGTAATACAGAGGATTTTCCCAAATGTTTCACCTAAGACTTCATGACAGCTTTTCTCAATATTCGCTGAGCTATCTATGCCGTCTCTTTGCATTGAGCCTTTTACTTCTGCCCTCAACCGGGCATGGTTTTCACGACCGAATTGTGGCGGTGGTCAACAAAGAAGTGATTACTCAGCACGATCTTCAAAACGGCGTACAGGACGAACTTCGACGACTCAAAGCCAAGTATACCGGGCATGAATTGGAACGCCGGTACCAGGAGAAACAACGAGAAGTCCTGAATAGACTCATTGATGAACGCCTTCAACTTCAGGAAGCCAAAGCCAAAGGACTTTCTGTGACGCAAGACGAAATTGACGCGGCTATTCGGCGAACACCTTTGCCTCCAACGCAAACCGAAGAAGAGTTCGGCCAGCAATTACTGTTAAAGAAACTGTTTGACTTTGAAGTGCGCCGCAACGTCGTCGTCGAGGAAGGTGAACTTCACCGGTATTACAAAGCGAACCCAACACAGTTCAGTCAACCGCCACAGTATCGTTTAAAACATATTTTTCTGATGGCTCAGAATGAAGAAGAACGCAGTCGAGCAAAAACCACGGCTCAAACCATCTATTCCAATTGGAATCCTGAAACACCTCTAGAAGAGCTTGCCGCACAACATGGGCAAGTGGTCACTGAATTAGGTTGGGTTGAAGAAAAGGATTTAGTCGTCCCGCTGGCGCAGGATTTAAAAGATCTACCAGTTGGGACCATGTCGAAACCCATTGAAACCCAGCTTGGCATTCACTTGCTAACCGTGGAAGAGATCAAGGAACCTCAACCTTACCCCTTTGAACAAATGGAACAGGAGATTCGCGCCCAATTGGTGAAAGAACGACGGGAAGAAGCCTATCGTAAATGGCTCGAAGATCTGAAAGCAAAAGCCTACATAGAGATAAAATTTTAAAAACTCAATACACCCCCTAGTTGATCTAGAACCTGGCGTTGGCCTTCACCAGTATGCGCCGAGAGAAAGATCGGAACCTCTTCCACGCCTAGACCCCGTTGAAGTTCTCGGATGGCCGCCTGGCGCTTACCGCGGATAACTTTATCCGCTTTGGTGGCTACAAGGATGAGCGGAATGTTCAGCTTTCCTATCCACCTGATCATGGCCCGGTCAGAGTCTTGGGCTCTTCGTGAATCCACTAGCATAATGACTCCACACAGATTATCACGGGTCTTAAAAAATGTTTCGATCAATGGAGCCCATTGTTGTTGTACGTGATCCGGAACTTTGGCATAGCCATAGCCTGGGAGATCAATCAGCATGAACCGACGGCCATTGGTTTCTATCTGAAAAAAATTGATGGTTTGTGTTTTTCCTGGTGTTTTCCCTACCTTTGCCAACCCTTTGCGATTCACCAAACAATTAATCGTTGATGATTTCCCGACATTCGAACGGCCAACTATGGCTACTTCGGGGAGAGTCGGCTTGAGAAATTGTTCTACCGTTGCGCAACTAGCCTTAAATTCCGCCGAATGAATCTTTAATGGAGGCATACGATGAAAACCTATTCTTAGCGACGTGCATCTTTCATCGCGCGGTCGATCTCACGAGAGGCTTCACGTTTTTTAATGGTTTCACGGCGATCATAGGTTTTCTTTCCTCGAGCCACCGCCAGCTCCAACTTAGCTCGTCCACGATCATTAAAGTATAGCCGCAGAGGCACAATCGTGAGCCCTTTGAGTTTCACCTTGTCCATCAATCGTTGAATTTCTTTCTTGTGAAGCAACAGAGTGCGCGGTCGTAGCGGTTCGTGGTTCATTTGGTTCCCATGGCTATAGGTACCGATATGACAGTTGTGCAGGACAGCTTTGCCATTGGAAATGGACGCATAACTGTCCCGCAGATTCAGATGGCCTTCGCGCAAGGCTTTAACTTCAGTGCCAACCAGCATCAAACCTGCTTCGATTTTTTCTTCGACAAAATAGTCGTAGGTAGCCTTTCTATTGGTGCCGACAATTTTATTTGACGAATCTTTTTTCTGTTTAGCCATCCGCTATTGTACCTGATTCCCTACGACAACAGACCGCGAGACAATCACGTTCGATAATATCGTGAAATTGAAAATTTAGAGCACCTCCTCAACGGGAGTATCTTGAGCGGAGTCGCAGAACTCTGGGCGCAGGGTAGTCCCTCAACAGGCGCATACTGAGGCAAGAATCAGCCCCTTCTACAGGACTCTAATAAGATATACCTCTGCTCATCAAGCAGATACCGTTTTTCAGCTTAACGGATGACGAACACGCAGCCCGGGAAACCGGTGAAAATCTTGATCAGCGGTGATCCATTCACTACCACTTTCAATGGCGAGGGCTGCGAGAAACGCATCTGGCACGAAGTTGCCTTTGACTCTGGCTTGATGACATAGATCACAAAAAATCTCCCAATGCCGAGCACCAGGATGGATGAGGACACAGTTTGGGGCGGTGCGAAGTTCTTTGGTAAAGGTTAAGGCTTCATCAATTGTCGAGGGCGTCTTAAAGACTCGTGGATGTGTGACGATCCGAAGAAATCCACTTAAGACAAAGTCCGATAAGCCATACGATTCGTGGGAGTTAATCAGGCGTTTAAGCCAATGATGGTAGTCTTGATGTTGACGAGTATCCTCACGATGCGCATATACCAACACGTTGACGTCAAGAAGAACCATCGTGTTCTTCCATTACCGTTAGAAGAGAGGCCGAATCATCAAGATCAATGCCGTAGTGAAGACCTTCGCCTTTTACCGTGGTTAATTTCACTGGTCTTCTCTTCTGTTGGAGGGTGGGACGCGAAAGACTTTCTCTAAGAGCATCTTCAATGACAGTTGTCAGAGTTTTGCCATGCTCATGGGCGTATTGTTTCGCTGTCTTTAGTAACTGATCATCCAACCGAATCGTTGTTCTCATACATCAAAGCATACTTGATAGTCATCAATATGTCAAAATAGGATTCAATAGCCATTTATTCGGATATTGTTATCCAAAAAGAGTCCTGAACCCTAAAAAAACGGGGCTGGCCAAACTTTCTCGCACAGGGAACGCCTACGGAGGCGGCTGATTGACCCCACGGAGCTTTTGGTATTTGCCGGTTCGGGCAGATAAGACCCTTTAAAATTCCTATTCACTGACGTGGGTTGAACACCTACGTTTGAAGACCCTTAACCTAGCTTGCAGTCACTTATGTCTTACTGCTATCCGATTTTTTTCAGGGAAAAGAAGGGCAAAGGGCTTGAGCAGCACGTTAACGATGGGCATCAAGAACAATCCGAGTACAAACCCAACCACCGCATCCCAAAAGGCCGTGAGGAGCCACACCACAGGACCCGACGCAGCACGACCTGAACCTGCGTCGGCAATGGCTTTAGTCGTGTCATAGAGCCAAGACAAACCAACTTCGTGCAGCCCGTGGATTACAATACTTCCCCCCACCCACAGCATGGCCGCCGTCCCGACAACCGAGATGACTTTCAGGACCATTGGCATCGAAGTAACAAGGCCGCGTCCGAAGGAACGCACCACCTCAACTCCGCTAGACTTACTAAGGCGCAAACCAACATCATCAATTTTGACGAGAAGTGCGACAGCACCATAGACCAGAACCGTGATCATGACGGCAACAACCGCAAGCACACCTGCCATTTCCCAAAGACTGCCATTGCTGATAGACGCCAGCGCAATAGTCATAATTTCAGAGGACAGAATAAAGTCTGTCTTGATCGCGCCTCTCACACGTTGTGCCTCGAGATGCGCCGCATCGAGGGTTGTAGCTTGTTGCGGGCCTGTGTCTTTCTGATGTGTGAGTGCGTGCCAGGTTTTCTCAGCACCCTCAAAACACAAGTACGCCCCTCCCAATATAAGAAGCGGAGCGATTACCCACGGTGCGAAAACATGTAGCACCACGAGCACTGGTAGAAGGATGACGAGCTTATTGAAGAGCGAGCCACCAGCGATCTTTGCAACAATTGGGATTTCACGAGCCGCTGGAAGCCCGGTCACATACTTTGGGGTAACGGCTGCATCGTCAATCACAACACCTGCCGTCTTGCTTCCGGCCTTAGCTGCCTGTGATGCCATGTCGTCGAGTTGAGCCGCCGCTAGCTTTACAATCGCTGCAACGTCATCAAGTAGGGCAAGTAAGCCGCTCATACTTTTTCGTTATCCCTCTGAGCTTTGATAAATTGACGGTGCTTAACCACCGATCGATCCGTAAACGGGTCTGCTCTTTTCTCCATTATAGACTGATTGTAAGCTCCCTCTGAAGGACTGGACCAAACACGGTCCGCACGGTTGGGGGAACGTTGATCATCCTCGCGACCATTGGCCGGTCTGACCCTAGTCGCCGGAGACACGCCCGCTTGGTGGATAGCTACGTCTGGGGTTTGAATCCCCCTGAGGTCTTTGGTACTTTGCGATTCTCTCAAAAAGGCCTTTTAAAATTTCTCGTCCCTCTATTCTCAATTCGATTGGCAGTCTATGCAGGGACCAACTGAGAATTCTAGGCCAAAGTTAGGGCTTTTTCGGTGTTGATAGCAGCAAGGTCTTGAGCCTGGCGAACCAGCGGCCTGCCATTACAGTTTCGCCTTCGGTGTTCGGATGCACACCGTCATAGGTGTGAGCGGATGGATCGAAACCTGAGTATTGATCCACTAGATGGATTGGCGAAGCTTCCGTATACATTTCCCTCGCAAGAGTAAGGAGGCCAGCGTTCATTTCTTCGATGCGTGTATTGACTCCTGGGTCTGTGGTGGGAATGATCTGTGCGATAAGAAACACACTCATGGGTTGCGATAACCTAACTGCTTGGATAATGGCGTGCATCTCCGCTAAGGTGCTCCGCGGTGATTCGCCTTGAAACAAATCATTTGAGCCGAGATGAACGAGGAACACATCCGGCTTGTGAATCTCTGCCCATTGCTCAATACGCTGAAGAATTTCGTCCGTCCGCCAACCCCAATGTCCCTCATGGTCAGTGTCGAAATCGACGTGTGGCGGGTTGCCCCCGTGATTGGTTTGTTGGCTGCCAACAAAATCAACGTTTAAACCCACCGTTTGAAGTGCTTTCCAAAGTGGCCGACGATAGCTAGTATAAGTCGTATCGCCGTGTGTTATTGAGTCGCCCAATGGCATTATGCGCCACGGAGACCCATGAAGACTTGTCGTCGATTTCGATGCGCCAGAAGTGTTTGCTGTTTGCTCCGTATCTTGGCAAGCCGTTGGGGTCGCAAGTAAGACGATGATAATCAAAAGCTCCGGTGCTTTGGTTTCACCAAATTGAGCCAATAGGCGAAAATAGCGCTGGATTTTCATGCTAGGCATAGTATCAACTCGCCATTGAACACTGAAGCGTCGCGCACATTCACGGATCATTTCTGTTCTCCCGCAAGACATTTGTGGTCCGTGAGTGTACCTATCGGTTAGCACCATATTCGTGAGACGAAAATGCTTCTTAGGACCTGAAGGACATCTCACTGGAATATTCAAGGTTCAGCAAGATGAGGCTATCGCAGTGGCCCTACCCATCTCGTCAGGACCCTGCAGGGATTCCTGCAACGCCAGACGGCCCGTGCCTTACCAAAAGCTTTAGCCCGCATCGCCGCGTTCTCACAAGCACCTAACCTCTCCACCAAATTCCGATTCAGTTCCTGGAGCTGATAGATCCGTGTGCCCAGTTCCCCAACCCACATCCCATAATGGAGGAACAAGCCGCCGGTCAGACCCCACTCACAAGAGATACGCTCGCCCGTCGGACAGCGAGGTATAGGGATTGAATCCCCCGAGGCCTTGGGTACTTTGCGATTCTCGCAAAACAGCCCTCTAAAATTCCTACTCCACCTACAAGTTGTAGATGAATAGACTGGTCCGATTCGCTATACTGTGATGATCATGAGTGAATTCGAGTCGTTTCAGTCTGTTCTTAAAAATGTGTCGAAGGGCAGTGCTCTGTCGTTGAAACTGGCTGAAGCCCGTTTACAGCAAGAATGGGAGGGACTGGTC
The DNA here is from genome assembly GCA_965223295.1 of Nitrospirales bacterium. GTDB lineage: Bacteria > Nitrospirota > Nitrospiria > Nitrospirales > UBA8639 > Nitrospira_E. The sequence goes on from CBDCWC010000003.1 coordinate 1,186,200, forward strand.
GGTCAAACGATTGCCAAGCATTCGTACCCCGAGTCTATCCGATACAAGAAGTTGTATTTGACAGCGGATAATTCAATTTGGCTTCAGCAATTGGTGTTTTTGAAGGCAACAATTCTGGAGGCGATCCATTCGATCCTACCTGATCTTGAGCTGACCGACATTATTCTTCGAATCGGTTCAATACCGGAAAGAACTCATACTCCTCCCTCAACTCCTCAACCCGCTTCTGCTTCGCCTGTACTACCTTCACCTTTTGCTACGGCCTTAACTGAGCAATTGAACGACCCTGATTTGCAAGCGTTACTGGCTCAAACCATTACCAAATCCCTTTTGCAATCAGCTCCTCCTACGCCTGAGAAGACTTAGGCCCTAGCTCGTATTACCAAGATTCTTCAAAAACCCACTGCATCGTTAACGTGCGGTCTGTTGATTGGCTTCGGTTCCATGGACCGATCCACCCGGCTTGGCCTGCCTCGTCCGCACGATACCCCCCTCGCACACTGGCTTCAAACTGCTGGCGAAAGTCTTCAATTTCTGGTGTTCGTAATTCTTTGGTTTCGCTTCCTATGTATCGCTGAAACGTATCCGGCTCCGTCCATGAAGGATCTGAAAAGATGATGATGTGAATTGTTTGATAGCGCTCTCGTGAATTCTTCGGTGTGGTAGGCCGAATTTTCATTGAGGCAAAATCGCGGGTGGTCCGTCCAACGTTGCCAAATCGCTTGATTAAGCTTTCTAGTTCGGGATCACTTGTCCAGGAAGGTACATGCAGGGCCACCAAGGTTCCTGCTTGGGCGCCAAGGCTATAGGGAGGAATGGTGCGATCTGGGCGGGAAAGATACATCCCGAACGCTATAAGACAAAAGCCTCCAAGCAAGATGCCTAAACATATTTTGACAATAGGGTCTAACCCTTTTTTCTTCGACTTCATGTGGCCATTGTAACATGGAGGGATGACTCCCCTAGAGCATGGAAAAAGTTTGCCAGCGGCGTTTTCAAGCCTTTGTCGTACTCAAGGACTAAAGCACGCTCTGCGTACCACTTGCCCTACGGCTAGGCACTTATCTCGGGGTCGGGCTCAGAAGATTCCAAATGATCTTCCCCAGACGCTTCAGACGGATCCTCTCCGTCAGGTTCAGCCAACTTCGCCACGCCGACCAGACGATCATCATCTGGCAAATCCATGACCCGCACGCCTTGAGCATTGCGCCCAATTTCACGAATATCTGTCATCCGTGCCCGAAGAATCATGCCTTCAGCCGACATAAGCATGACTTCATCCACATCCCACACTTGATGAAAGGAAATGGCCGGTCCATTTTTATCTGTCACTTTGACACTAATGACACCCTTGCCTGCTCGAGATTGCGTCCGGTATTCCTCGACCTGCGTTCGTTTCCCGTACCCTCGTTCAGTTACGGTTAAAATGGAAGACTGCGATTCACTGGTGATCGTGACCATGCCAATCACCGCATTTTCCTCGTCTAATGCAATACCGCGCACACCACGCGCCGTTCGACCAACAGGTCTCACATCACTCTCCCGGAACCGAATGACAATTCCCAAACGCGTGCCCAGGAGAATATCGCGTGTCCCGTCGGTGATATCGACACCAAGAAGCCGGTCGCCTTCCTCCAAAGTCAATGCGATGATACCTCCTTGCCGCGGATGACTAAACGCAGACAGGTCAGTTTTTTTGATATATCCCTTTTGCGTGGCCATTACTACATAGTGATCATCGCTAAATTCCCGAACCGGTAAGGTCGCCGTGACGCGTTCACCTTGATTTAAGGCTAAGACATTGACAATGGCTTTCCCTTTACTCGCACGTCCTACATCCGGCAACTGATACACCTTGAGCCAATACACCCGGCCGGCATCGGTGAAAAATAGAAGGTAATCATGCGTGGATGCAGTGAAAATTTGTTCAACGAAATCCTCTTCTTTGACTCCCATTCCGACTTTGCCTTTACCTCCCCGATGTTGGGCACGGTAAATGGAGACCGCATTTCGTTTGATATAGCCGGCATGAGTAATGGTCACGACAACTTCTTCTTCGGCTATCAAATCCTCCATTTGCAATTCGGCTTCAACGGGAACGATTTCAGTTCTTCGATCATCAGTAAATTGTTCTTTAACTTCCTGAATCTCTTCTTTCACGATAGTCCGGACCATTTCCTCAGATCCCAACACCGTGCGTAAGTGTGCGATGCGAGTGACCAATTCACTATACTCCTGCGCCAGCTTGTCCTGTTCCAATTGCGTGAGTCGTTGCAGCCGCATATCCAAAATCGCGTTAGCTTGGATTTCACTTAATTCAAATTGATCCATGAGGCCATGCCGGGCCGTCTCGGGAGACGAGGCCCCACGAATGAGCGCAATCACTGCATCAAGTGATTCCAGCGCCCGCTTCAACCCTTCTAAGATATGCGCCCGTTCTTCCGCTTTTCGTAGATCGTAAGCGGTGCGACGGATCACCACTTCCTTACGATGCTCAATAAAGGCTTCAAGGATCTGCTTCAGGTTCAGCACCATCGGCCGATTCTGGACCAACGCCAACATAATCACCCCGAAGGTGGTCTGCATATTGGTTTGTTTATACAACTGATTCAAAATAACCGTCGGGTTTTCGTTGCGTTTTAGCTCAATAACTATCCGCAATCCATCGCGATCGGATTCGTCCCGTAGGTCAGATATCCCTTCAATTCGTTTCTCATGAATCAGATCCGCAATTTTTTCAATGAGCTTGGCTTTATTGACCTGAAAGGGCAGCTGCGACACGATAATTTGTCCGCGGTCGGTCCGTTCATCAACTTCGATTTCCGCTTTGGCACGAAGCGTTAACAGACCTCGGCCGGTTTCATACGCGTCTTTGATCCCTTGTGTCCCGTAGATGTATCCGGCAGTAGGGAAATCCGGTCCAGGAATACATTCCATCAATTCTCGAATGGTCGACTCGGGACGCTCGAGTAAGGAAATTAAACCTGCCGTCACTTCTCCTAAATTATGGGTCGGAATGTTCGTGGCATACCCAACTGCAATACCCCCTGCACCATTCACCAACAGGTTAGGAATGCGGGCCGGTAGGACGACGGGTTCTTCTGACGATTCATCATAGGTGGGAGCGAAATCCACCGTCTCCCGATCAATATCTACCAGCATTTCTTCAGCCAGTTTCGTCAACCGGGCTTCTGTGTAGCGCATAGCCGCGGGCGGATCGCCATCCACTGACCCATAATTGCCCTGGCCGTCTACCAGGGGATAGCGCATGTTGAAATCTTGCGCCATACGGACAAGCGTATCGTAAATAGCTGAATCACCATGGGGGTGATAGTTCCCCATGATTTCGCCTACAATTTTTGCAGATTTTCGATAGGGTCGGGCCGCCCCCAACCCCATCTCATTCATGCCATAGAGAATACGTCGATGGACGGGTTTAAGCCCATCCCGCACATCCGGCAAGGCGCGACCCACGATAACACTCATCGCGTAGTCCAAATAGGACAAGCGCATCTCATCTTCTATCGCGATTTGTGTGAGGCGTTCTTCAGGGGGCATAGGTTAAGTAGACGTTAGAAGTGAAAAGTGAGTCGTAAAAAACTCAGTGTTAAGTGTTTGTGTGCTTTATCGACTTCAATAGATGTATGAAGTTTCCCTTTACACATCCAAATTACGCACTTCAAGCGCATGTTGTTGAATAAAGTTTCGACGAGGCTCGACTTCGTCGCCCATTAAAATAGTAAAGATCTCATCAACGCCTGTGACGTCCTCTAACGTTACCTGGAGAAGACTTCGCGTTTCAGGATCCATCGTGGTCTCCCACAACTGCCCAGGATTCATTTCGCCCAGACCCTTGTATCGTTGAATCGACAGACCTTTCTTCCCAGACTCTAAAATTTCTTTCACGAGTTCACCACTCGTTGAATACGTGGCTTCCACACCTTTTCGTTTCAGCCGATAGGGAGGCCTCCCTAGGCCTAACACCGCGGGCGCGAGTTTTTGCAATTCTCGAAAATCTGCAGAGCCAACGAAATCATGATTCACGACAAATGTTTTCTGAGCTCCATTGCCCAACAAGCGACAAATAATCTGATGGGTATCATGTTCTTCGTCGAGTTGAATCTGGATGTTGGCGGTTCCATCCGGGAAAATGGCATTGATCATTCCTGTTGCTTCTTGGACGAGCGATTCTAGTTCGCTGCGATTTTTTAAGAGGTCTTTCGTGAGTGATGGAAAATCCACAAAGACTCGTAAGAGGGAAACATCTCCATGTTTTTGTGCCAACCTGGCAAGCAGACTCTCAAACGCAACCAATTTATTCAAAATTGGCAAAAGGGCGTCGCGCGTGACAAACTGATCCCTGCCTGCCAGGAAAAGCTCCGCATCTTCGACAGCAAGATTAGACAGATAGTCATTCATGGCCCCTTCATCTTTTAGGTACTTTTCTCCCTTTCCTTTTTTCACTTTGAACAATGGGGGCTGGGCAATATAGATATAGCCACGTTCCAAGAGTTCCGGCATTTGCCGAAAGAAAAAAGTGAGAAGCAGCGTGCGAATATGACTGCCATCCACATCGGCATCAGTCATGAGAATAATTTTGTGGTATCGAGCGCGATCAATACTAAAACTTTCTTTATCTTCTTTGCTTTTGTCGGCATCTTCTCTTTGTCGTCCAATCCCCGTGCCAATGGCCATGATTAACGTGCGTATTTCCTCGCTAGACAGCATTTTATCGAAGCGTGCTTTTTCGACATTCAAAATCTTTCCCTTCAAGGGCAGGATAGCTTGAGAGCGCCGATCCCGACCCTGCTTGGCCGAGCCACCTGCTGAATCCCCCTCCACAATATAGAGTTCGCTTAGTTGAGGATCTTTTTCAGAACAGTCGGCCAATTTACCAGGCAGGGAGCCACCATCGAGAGCGCCTTTTCTCCGTATCAGTTCCTTGGCTTTTCTGGCCGCTTCCCGAGCACGCGCAGCATCTAAAGACTTCCCAACAATCTTTTTCGCCACGGAAGGATTCTCTTCGAGATAGTTGCCCAATGCTTCGTTTACCGCAGCTTCGACGATGCCCTTCACTTCGCTATTGCCAAGCTTGGCTTTTGTCTGTCCTTCGAACTGAGGATTGCGGATTTTGACGCTTACCACGCCGGTCAGGCCTTCCCGTACATCTTCCCCGCTGAGTGATTCCGTTTCTTTTTTAAATAAACCCGTTGCAGTCGCATAGCTATTGATGGTGCGGGTTAAGGCAGACTTAAACCCAATCAGATGGGTTCCTCCTTCACGGGTATTAATATTATTGGCAAACGAAAACAAGTTTTCGGCATAGCCTTGGTTATATTGAAGCGCCACTTCCAAAATGAGATCTGGTTTTTCGACTTCCACCACTATCGGTGTATGCAGGGGTGTTTTGGCTTCGTTGAGATGTTCCACAAAGGACACGATGCCGCCCTTATAGCAAAAGACCTGTTCCTTTTCTTTGCCCTCACGTTCATCTTTCAGCGTAATTTCTAGGCCTTTGTTCAGAAAGGCCAATTCCCGCAGCCGTTGGGACAAGACATCGAAACTGAATTCGCTAGATTCAAAGATGACTGGATCAGCCTTAAACACCACTTTGGTGCCACGTTTTTTCGTTTTGCCGGTTACCGTCAAGGAACCACGGGGGACTCCGCGCTCATAATCTTGTTCAAAGACTTCTCCATTTTGCCAAATTTCCAATTCCAGCCATTCAGAGAGACCGTTGACCACAGAGATTCCAACCCCATGCAAGCCACCAGAAACCTTATACGCCCCTTCTTCAAATTTCCCGCCTGCATGCAGCACGGTGAGCGCGACTTCCGCAGCAGACTTTTTCTGAGTGGAATGCATACCAGTAGGAATGCCACGGCCATTGTCGGCAACCATCACACTTCCATCAACTTGCAGCACGACCGAAATTTCATTGCCATAGCCCGCCATATGTTCATCAACACTATTATCCACCACTTCGTAGACCATATGATGCAACCCATCAATCCCAGTACTCCCGATATACATCGCTGGCCGCTTCCGTACCGCTTCGAGTCCTTCAAGGACGCGTATCTGGTCAGCGTCATACTGTTTGTCAGACTGCGAAGAGACTGACGGCTGGACAGATTCCTGATTGGGTGGCTCTGGTGATCCCATAAATCTTACGCTGTACGAAGGTGAGGAAGAAAAAAGGTCTGTGTGATCAAATCTGTTATACCTTCACGGGCATCACAACAGCTTTGAACGTAGAGTTGTCTTGTTCTTGAATCAAACACGGACTTAACGGTGTTTCCATTTGGAGAGACAAGTGCTCGGTTTCAATCACTGACAGGACGTCTAGAAAGTAACGCGCGTTAAAACCCGCGGAAAACATTTCGCCCTGATATGTGGCTGGTATTTCCTCTTCTGCTTCCCCCAAATCCGCACTTTTAGAAGAAAGATGAATATGCTCTTGATTAAAGGCCAATTTTACCGCATGCGCTTTATCTTTGGACAAAATAGCCACTCTCCGCAACGCTCCTTCTAATTCAGATTTACTGAGCATCACCTTTTTGGAAGATTCTTTAGGGACGACTTGCTGATAATTTGGATAAGTGCCTTCCATAATTCGTGAGGTGAAGACAAGGCCACTTTTCCGCAGAATGAGTAAGTTTTTTGAAAACCCTAATAGCGGCTCCTTATCGTCCTCTTCTAATAACCGTCGAATTTCGATGGCGGCTTTTTTGGGAATAATGACTTTCATTTCTGACGAGGGAATAGCCGAAGCATCGGGAGTGACTTCTTGCTCAGCCCAGCCTAAGCGGTGGCCGTCCGTTCCAACTAATCGTATGGTGATCTTTTTACCAGAAGGAATCAGGGTAATGAGGAGCCCGTTCAAGACATAGCGGGTGTCTTTTTCACCAACGGCAAACACCGTTTTTTTGAGAAGCTGCAATAACCCTTGCGCAGGGATGGATAAGAGGCCGTCTCGTTCAATGGCCGGAAGCGCCGGGTAATCCTTACTGGGTAATCCCACCACGCGAAATTGGCTTTTGCCTGCTCTGACGGTGACCCAATTGTTTTCAGCCACGGCAATTTCAATTTCGGACTGCCGGACTTCCTTTAAAATATCAAAAAGCGTCCGAGCCGAAAACGTGACAGCTCCAGGTTCTTTGACTGTGGCCTTATAGAGACCACGCATGCCAATTTCTAAATCCGTGGCCACAATATCTAAGCCTTCACTTCTCGCCTCTAAGAGAATATTCGCCAAAATAGGCATGGTGTTTCGCTTTTCAACTACACCCTGCACTCGCTGCAATGCAGTCAATAAATCTTCTCGAGCCACGTGAATTTTCATAAGTGTTTTCTATGGGGGCGTTTTTACGCTTTGCCAATTTCTTCTTTGAGACTTTCCAATGTCGACCGAAGAGTCGCATCCGTTTCCTGATTTTTTTTCATTTGTTTGCAGGCATGGATAATCGTTGTATGATCTTTTCCACCAAAATCTCGCCCAATTTCTGGAAAAGACGAATCGGTTAAATCCCGACAGAGAAACATCGCGATTTGTCGGGGGTAGACTAACGTCTTCGTTCGTCGCTTAGATTTGAGGTCGGCGATCTTAACATGAAAGCGGCTGGCGACAGCTTCTTGAATGTCTTCGATCGTGATGACCTTTCGTTTTCCTCCAAGAAGATCGCGAAGAATATTTTTGGCCATATCCACCGTGATCTGTTGACCTGTCAGTGAGGCATAGGCTCCTAGACGGATAAGGGCTCCCTCGATTTCGCGAATATTACTCTTGAGATTCGCGGCTAAAAGCTGAATGACATCTTCACTAATTGAAATCCCCTCTTCCTCAGATTTTTTTCGAAGAATGGCAATCCGAGTTTCGACGTCAGGTTGCTGGAGATCTGCAATCAGCCCCCATTCAAAGCGAGAGCGAAGGCGCTCTTCCATCGATGGCATTTCTTTGGGAAACCGATCACTGGAAAGAACAATCTGTTTTCTGGCTTCGTACAGGGAATTAAACGTATGGAAGAATTCCTCTTGCGTTCGTTCTTTTCCGGCCAAAAATTGAATGTCATCTATCAGAAGCATATCCACATTCCGATAGCGTCTTCGCAATTCCATCATCTTGTCATAACGAATAGAATTAATGACTTCATTGGTAAACTGTTCTGTCGTGACATACGCAATTCGCAAATCCGTTCTATCCGCGACATAATTTCCAATGGAATTCAAAAGATGGGTTTTTCCAAGTCCAACTCCCCCATAGATAAATAATGGGTTGTAGGCTTTAGCAGGAGACTCAGCAACAGCCAGACAAGCGGCATGGGCAAATTGATTACTGGCTCCCACAACAAACGTTTCAAATGTATATTTAGGGTTAGGGAGAGGTTGACGCCTTGCCTTTTGAGCTTGCAGTGGCCGATGACTCTCTTTATTCCCAGAAACAACTGTTTGGGTCGTAACTTTTCCGCTTTCCTCTTTCAGGACAAAAATGACATCGATCGGACTAATATCTCCAGCCTGTTGAAACGCTTCAATTAGTAGCTCTTTGTAATTTCTTCCTAACCACTCTCCAAAAAACTTATTTGGCACTCGAATAGAGGCATGATCCTTCGTAATATTTTCCAGCTCCAGAGGCTGAAACCAGGTATCCATTGCTTCATCGCCAACTTTTGGACTAATAAATTCTAAAACATCAACCCATGTCTTATTGATGTTTATATTAGAATTATTCATCTTATCAACAGATTTATTCACAATTGTTAATAAATTTACAGTGACATAGAGGATGAATGTATTCTGGGAAAATATCCCCCTATCTTATCCACAGCCAGACCAAGGCCCATACAAATTTCTATACACAACTTTTCCTCGTTTTTTATTTTTCCAGAGAAGAATACAACACTTCGCTCATCACTAGATATCTATTCATCGACAAACCCTAATCCACACAATTCCCAAGACCTACTAAGACTACTACGCCTATTTCTTTATTTCTCTACAAGAAAAGAAGTAAGGACTAAATGACCACAGACAAATCATGGGAAAAAATCTCTTCTAAAAATCCTTGATAGGAAAGAGTTTCTTGAAGATTATCATTTGCTTTCTTGGTCTCATTTAAGTGCCATATTTGAGAAACTGTGACATTCTCCAAGTTCTGATTTTGATGAAGCAATAATAGAGAAATAGCTTGTGGAGCCTGGTCACTCTTAGCTTCAGGCGTATAAATATCCCAGTTTTTAATAGGTTTCGTACAAATGTAGAAGATCTTCTTCATAGGGCAATCAGGCTTTTAAAAGGCCAGTACACGGTCAGCATGTTCAAGGCATGTGGCTATTTGTGAAGAGGATGATTCTTGAATGGTAAATTCATCATCAATGGCCAAGGAATTCCTGCTGCCGGTTGGAAGAATAATGGGAATTTCTAGATTTTTAATGACAGGCAAATGTTTTTCGAGAACTTCTCCGTCTGGTAAATCATAGGCATCTTCAGTGATTAACTGTCTAGCATTATTCAGAAGAATAATGCTGATTGGATTGGGACCAGTTGAGAGCCCTAAGGCAATTCGTAGGGCTTCGGCAGCCCGATGCGATTCTTTGGGGTCTTCACGAATAAGAACAACCAGCTGTTTGGACATATACAATAACTAACTTAGGTCAAATACGTAAAATACCCCTATTTTTTTACTAAATTGACTGTCGAGAATAAGGGTAATTTATAAACGGAGAGATTCTCGTTTCCTATTGAAAAATAAGAAAAAACCCTAGCATTGGATGAAAAAAATGTCAAGAAAAAATCAGGTAAAATTCCAATCAGAAAGAGCTTTAAAGAATCTTCTGAATTCTTTGGAGAATTTCGTTGATTTGAATGATTTCTTGATCTTTCGTTTGCATGTTTCGGAGAATCACTTTCTCTGAACTGGCTTCATCGTCTCCGAGAATGATGGAGAAGTCTGCCCCCAGCTTATCAGCTGAGCGCAGCAGGGCTTTAAGAGTTTTTCCTTTATGATCGGTATCAGCCCGAACGCCACCTTGTCGAAGGTCATGGAGGAGTGTAAAGGCTGCTGGTTTTCCAATTTCTCCAAATCCAGCGACAAAATAAAGAGGCGTTGACTTGCCGACTGTGTTTTCTGAGAGGAGCAATGAGACGCGTTCTAATCCAACAGCAAATCCGATAGCTGGTGTTGGTGGGCCGTGTAAGGTTTGGAAGAGACCATCGTAACGTCCTCCAGCTCCGATGGTACTTTGTGCTCCCAAATGCGGAGAAGAAATTTCGAATGTGGTTCGAGAATAATAATCAAGTCCTCTGACAAGGCGATGGTTGATAGTAAATTGAATTTTAAGAGCGGTGAGCCCATCGAGCACCGCTTGAAAGTGCCTGCTTGAGATATCTGAGAGATAATTGATTAAGCGAGGCGCTGCTTCGATAGTCTGTTGGCATATTGGAACTTTGCAATCTAAAATTCGAAGCGGGTTGGTTGCATAGCGCCGCTGGCAGTTTCCACAAAGATTGGTCAACTGAGGTAACAGAAATTCTTTTAATGTTTCAATGTAAGCTGTTCGATCGGGAATTGTTCCGATGGAATTAATGTGAAGGGTTAAATCCTCTAAACCCAAGGATGAGAAAAAATGCCATAGCAATGAAATCACTTCTGCGTCTAAGAGAGGATCGTCTATTCCGAGGGCTTCGACTCCAAATTGGTGAAACTGCCGATAGCGTCCTGCCTGTGGTCGTTCATGACGAAACATGGGGCCGACATAAAATAACTTTCGGGTCGTGGGAGAATCCAAGAGTTTATGTTCAAGAACGGCTCTGACCACGCCTGCCGTACCTTCTGGGCGCAAAGTTAGCGAGCTACCGTCGCGGTCAGGGAACGTATACATTTCCTTTTCGACGATATCAGTGGTTCCTCCAATACTTCTGGCATACAGTTCGGTAAACTCGAAAATTGGAATTCGAATTTCAGAGAACCCATATTGGGAGGCTAATGTCCGTGCGACTGTCTCAATATACTGCCATTGAGGCACCTGTTGAGGGAGTATATCCTTAAGCCCTTTGACGGATCGTAACACGACTATTCCTATTCTTTTTTAAGGGAAAATAGCCAGAAAACCAAATTCGACTATATCGTTACACCCCTAACCAGTCAACGAAAGTATTCAAAGGAATTTGAATGACGGGGTCAGAAAATACGTTTGACTCTCATCCCATTCACCCATAGAATGTTGGGGTCATAAGAACATGCTCCAAAGGAGAACCGTATCATGTCATTTACGTCGCGAAAACCGTCAAATTTAAAGAGAAAACGAGACCATGGCTTTCGGAAACGGATGAGTACGAAGAATGGGCGAAAGGTTTTGGCTCGACGTCGGAAAAAAGGAAGAGCTAAGTTGACTGTTTCTGATGAGTAGTGTGTGGGAGGGGCCTCAGTTTTTCTTAAAAAAGAAACATGAGTATAATGGGGTAAAGGCGACGGGTTCCGTCGCTCGGAATCCCTTTTTTACGATTATTCATAGTCAAGTTCCCAAAGAGGAAAGTCCTCGTGTTGGAGTCGTGGTTGGACGTCGGGTAGGCAACGCTGTCACGAGGAATAAACTGAAACGAATCACGCGAGAACTGGTTAGAGCTTCTCATTCTCATATGGCCTTCGGCCATCACTGTATCGCTTATCCCAAGACCACAATCCTTCGTTCCAAGTTTCAGGACGTGGAGATCGCTTGGACTCAGATGTTGAAAAAGATTGGCATGATCCAATCGATAAGGCTGTAATGACTTGGATTTTGATAAAATTCATTAAGGTCTACCAATATGGGATTTCCCCATTTGTTGGCACCTGTTGCCGCTTTGAACCAACTTGCTCGCAGTATACATTGCAAGCAATTGAGAAACATGGGTCCTTCAAGGGACTGTGGTTAGGAATGAATCGTCTGCTCAAATGTCATCCCTTCCATTCAGGGGGATTGGATCCAGTTCCCTGATTTCAACGCCTTAACCCCCAATTCAACAAGACCTGACTTGCCACCAGTGCGTATGAGACTCCAGAACTAACGAGATGGAAAAACGCGTCGTTCTTTTCCTGGTACTGTCACTTGGGATTATCTTTGGGTATGACCTTCTTCTAAAGGAGCTTGGGTACTCTCCGTTTTCAAACTCGCCAATTATCGACGAGGAGATCCAGCAAGACGATTTGCTCGACGATGTGGGAAAAGATCGTACGTCCTCTCTACCTGCCGATCCACATCCGGAGCATTCTTCGGACTCTTCGAATGATTCCGAGGCCGCAGCCGCGCAAAACTCTGCCATCAATGAAGAAACCATTGTTGTAGACACGCCTCTGGTCCGAGTAGAACTTTCCAATCAAGGTGCGGTCATCACTTCTTGGGAACTAAAGAAATTCCTCACGCAAACAGAAGACAATATTCCGGTTGAATTGGTCTATCCAAATGGACAATATCCAGGGCCGTTGACTCTGAGGTCTGAGGGTCATGAGGAGCTGTCATCCACGCTTCTGCACAATCCTTATCGTGTGGAGAAAGACTTTACTGAATTAGATGAGAATCACCCGACTGGAAAAGTCATATTTACCTATAGGTCGGATGATTCCGATGTGTGGGTGGAAAAAGTGCTGGTGTTCCATTACGACTCATATGTGGTGGATATCGACATCCGAACGCGTGGAATTTCTGAAAAGTTGGATTTAGTCTTAGGGACGAACTTCGGGTTGGTGGAATGGGGCCAAGGATTTATTGGGCTCTTAGGTTCGGCATGGATGATTGGGGAAGAACTAATTAAAGAATCCCCTAATGCAGAAAATCCCACCCTTCGCCGGGAGGGTCCGGTGAAATGGTTGGCCCTCCAAGATAAATATTTCACTAGTGTCTTCATTCCAGAAGATGCGACGGGTCTTGTCGCCAAACTTGAAAATGAAGGCGTTGTATCTGCTGCCCTCAATTTACCAGTAGGATCGGATGGAGTGGTTCATAAAGCCCGCTTATATGCAGGACCCAAACAGTTCGATGTACTGAAAGCGTTTGAAATCGGACTGGAAGATACGATTGATTTCGGGTGGTTTATTTATGACAGCTTTGCGCCGGTCAAGTTTGTCGCGAAGCCACTGTTTTCGATTCTGTTGTCTATCAATGAGTATACCCACAACTTTGGGTGGGCCATTATTATCGTGACCTTTGGCATCAAGTTATTGTTCGTGCCCTTGCAATATAAAAGCTACAAATCTATGCAGGGGATGAAAGATATTCAACCCAAAGTCGTCAAACTCCAAGAAAAATTTAAAGATGACAAGCAAAAGCTCAATACGGAGTTAATGAAACTATACAAGGAGCATAAGGTCAATCCTGTCGGCGGATGTCTACCTATGTTTCTTCAGATGCCGGTCTTCATTGCCTTATTTAACATTCTGTATATGACGATTGATTTGCGACAGGCCCCATTTATGCTTTGGATTCGTGACCTGTCCGTTCAAGATCCGTTTTATGTTTTGCCCGTGCTCATGGGTGCATCCATGTTTGTGCAACAAAAGATTATGCCGACGACGGCTGATCCCAATATGGCTAAAATGATGCTAATTCTGCCGATTGGCCTGACGTTTTTGTTTGTGACGTTCCCTGCCGGTCTCGTATTATATTGGGTGACGAATAATGTTTTGACGATAGCCCAGCAATTTGTGACAGATCGTTATGTCCTCCCAACCAAAAAACCAGGGCCGACAGAAATTGCGAAGACTGATCCCCCATCATCTGGTCCGGAAAAATCTACCAAGCCGGGAAAAAAGAAGCCTTCTTCTCCTCAAGCCGGTAAGCAAACTGGCAAATCCAAAAAATCCTAGCGACAGGGACCATGGAACATGGGTGCCTTAGACGACACGATATGCGCTGTCGCCACTCCTGCCGGTGAAGGCGGCGTGGGTATTGTACGGGTCAGCGGCTCGCAGGCGCTCTCTATGGCCTCCCAGGTTGTTAAGCTCCAATCCCCAAAATCTCTTGTGGACGTACCATCCCATAAAATGGTTGTGGGGAAATTTCTTTGGGGTCATTTTCACTCAGGTGACCAGGATAGTCAGGCTTCAGCTCCAGTTTTGGATGAAGTGCTGGTCGTCGCGATGCGCGCGCCACGGTCTTATACAGGAGAGGATGTTGTGGAAATCCATGGCCATGGCGGACCCCTCATCGTCCAAACCATTTGTGAAGCGCTCACAGATGCCGGTGCCCGTGTGGCTGAGCCTGGTGAATTTACCAAGCGTGCGTTTCTAAACGGGCGCCTGGACCTGACGCAAGCCGAAGCCGTGTTAGATACGATTCAAGCCAACTCTATTCACAGTTTGAAGTTAGCGCAAGAACATCTTCAGGGTGGATTGTCAGGAGTCATCGAGGGTCATCGAGATGCATTGGTCAAACTTCTGGCCCATGTGGAGGCTGAGATGGATTTTGGTGAAGAAGATATTCAATTCATTAATCAGGATGAGCTCAAAGAGAAACTTCAGACGATGGCCGGAGCCATTAAACAATTAGTCGAGTCAGCTCAGGAAGGCCGGATTATTCGTGAAGGCATTAGAACCGTCATTCTCGGACGACCCAATGTGGGCAAGTCCAGTCTCTTGAACGCCATTCTGGGTGTTGATCGAGCCATTGTATCCCAAATTCCAGGCACCACCCGGGATGTGTTGGAAGAATCGGTGATGGTTGATGGGGTGGTGATTCGCCTATTCGACACTGCGGGCTTACGAGAAACGACCGACGAATTAGAACAGGAAGGTATGAGCCGAGCAGAAGGAGCGATACAGCAGGCAGATGTGCTGATAATGGTATTTGATCAAAGCCAGGCACTCACTGAACGAGACTTAGACTTCATGCATCTCTACAAGGAAAAACCACGTGTGCTGGTCTTAAATAAACAGGACCTTGCCACAAGGATTTCTCTGGAAGATGTTCAGGCCATCGTTCGACCAGATGAAACACCGAATGGGCCGGCAACGGAATATCTTCAAGTTTCTGCAGTGACTGGAGAGGGTCTAGACCAGCTCAAACGAAGTCTCAAAGCGTTGGCGATAGGGAGGCAGCAGGAAGCAGGCGATTCGTTATTAGTCTCTCGGCTGAGGCATAAAGTTTTACTGGCACAGGCTGTCGAGGGTTTGCAAAATGCCCTTGCGGCGATTGATGAAACTCAATCAGCCGAATGCGTGGCGTTGGAATTACGAGTGGCCCTGCAAGCCCTGGGGGAAATCGTCGGTGCTGTGACGAACGAAGATATCTTGGATAAAATCTTCAAAGAATTTTGTATAGGCAAGTAAGAGCAATAAGAATATGAGCGGCCTTTTCAGAGAAATGTCGCTCTATTCGACAGAAACTGCCCCGAGTTCATTTCGACAACCCTATTGGCCGCAGATAAGTGGATCTTTCCTGGTAGGGTTAAACTGCTACGGGAAGCGGCGGCGGTTGTATAACTCTACAGGGCGGACTCATACCTGTCGTGCTGCAAGAACCAAAGCAAGTACAGTTCTTTATCTTTGACGGACTGTCAAAGGTATTCGACGAAAATATTCTCGCGCGAGGCGCCGTCCCCTTTGTGCGGAGTCGAATGCCTTAGGCCTTGAGCAGGCAAAGGAAGGCAAAAATCATGTCTACCCTGATTCGTATTGTAAATTTCCGTCAAACCCTAATTACAAGAAATCGTATCTCATAGGTCCATTATTAAGGTCTAAGGCGATAGGCCTTTCGTTTTTCTGGAGGAGATACCGATAAAGAAAAACATCAATACATCTTCGGATGATGCGCGCCATCACCTAACCAATCATGGCAATACACAAAATAAACAGTGGCAGCTTTCAGCAAAGAAAATGTAGGTGAAGGCCCATTCTTAATTCTTTGAAGAAAACAACCGAGGTGTTAAGGATACGTTTGCCAATATTAATGAAAAACGGAACACCCTTCATGAAAAACTATCCAGAATCTTTACAAACCAGTTTGTTCGTTTTCACTCTCGTAATCTTCGTTTTCTTGGGCTCCCAATTGGTATTCGGTCAAACGTATGTGACCAGCTCCAGAAGTGAAGATGTTTCAGGTATGTATCGCCAAGCAAAAGAGTCGACGGAGACACTTTTAGCTCGATCGAATAGCGACCGCAATGTCGGCGTAGCGAGAGCGCGAAAAGAGATGGTGAAAAAACTCATGGTCCTAGATCGGGCGAAGTTTCAAAAATTGCTGATCACCCCTCCGGAGAGAAGGGCGCTTTCGTCGGATGTTCGGGCTTACGTTGAGCGGCAAGTTCGATGTCGTGGAAAACTGATGGTTGCAAGGGGCGAACGAAGTCGGGATTCTTCGGGAGTGCTCACCGAGGCAGCAATCGAATATCAATTGCTTTCAGAAGGCGAGGCAGCGGTTTCAAGCTGTGGAAAGAAAAACCGACTTCTATTTGACCACGATCCTCATCTCTCAGCAGGAGCATCGGTGGAGGTTGTAGGTTGGAAAATCGACGACACGATCGCAGCTGCAGCACCTGGAAATGGCGAGATTGCAACAGATCAGACCATCCGTTCAGCGAGCAGGAATTTGAATGCGATGGCCAGTGTTGTGACAGCAACTCCGCTTAGCGCATTTTATAATACAAAGGGTGAAAGAACGGTCGCAGTATTTTTGGTGAATTTTTCAGAGGAAGTGGAGCCGTGGACCACACAAGAAGTGCACGACCGTGTCTTTACTGACGTGAATCAGTTTTTCTTGGAAAACTCATACCAACAGATGTGGCTAACTGGAGATGTCTTCGGTTGGTATACCGTCAGCGGTAATCCCAGTAGCTCGCTCACGGCGTGTAAAAGTCAGAGTATTTCGGATCAAGTGGACCAGGCTGCAGCGCAAGCGCATCAAGTCGATGTCAGTGACTATGATCATGTGATCTATGTCTTCCCTCCTGAAATTTCAGCCTGCAAGGGGAAACCTTGGGCTGATATTTCTGGATACAAGGTCTGGCTTAGTCGAGGAATTAGCGTCTTCGACATTGCTCACGAGATGACACACAATATTGGGTCTCGACATTCGTATTCCCTTACGTGTGAGGACGATTCTACGATGCACGGTACAGGGAGCATTCTCAATAGTCACCAATGCGGTCGGAAAGAATATGGCGATATGCTTGATACGATGGGAGGAGTAGATGGGACGACCGGGCTTCCTCATTTGCAAGTGAAGTTTGGTGAACCGCACTTCAATGCTATTCAGAAAGATCGTCTAGGCTGGTTGGGGCGAGGAGCAAGCCCTGAGATACTCCATGTCTCTACTTCGGGTGAATACACGATTGAAGCCTATGAAACACCAGGAAAAGCACCTAAAGCACTCAAGTTTCAGAGACCAGGTGAAAATTCCTATTTTTATGTAGAGCATCGAACTCAAACAGGTTTTGATACTCCAATCAATGATGATGAACACAATGGAGTGCTGCTCCATTACGCAGAAGCACGCTACGATGGCAACCATCTGATCGACTTAACCCCAAGTACACCAACGGTGCGAGATGCCTCTCTCCTCCCGGGGTCTACGTTTTCGGATCCTCTAACGGGAACGGATATTCACCTTGTCGAATCTACGAGTGCTCAGGCGAGGATACGAGTCACGTTTAAGCCAATTATTCTCTCTCCAGCTCCCGAATCGGCCATTCCGACTTCGACGGCAACGTTTCAGTGGTCAGAAAACACGGTTTCGGGTATTCAGAAGTACTGGTTGCGAGTTGGGACGTTAGGTCCAAATAGTAAGAATCTTTATAGTGCCATGACCACAGATTTGTCTGCGACGGTCACCAACCTTCCCATTGATGGATCAACAATCTATGTTTCACTGCTCTGGAAGGTCAACGGTTCATGGGATTACGTCAACAGGATTCAGCGCTACGTGTTCACGGCAAGTGAACCTAAGATTATTTCACCGAAGGAGGGAGACAAGCTGTTAAGCACGACGCAAACCTTTGAGTGGTTAGCTTCAAATGCCGTAGACCAGTGGAAGCTTGAAGTGGGGACATCCCAAGGCTCGCAAGATGTTTTTGATAGCGGTTCGCTCAATCCTACAAAGTTATCCCAAACGGTTTCGGGTATTCCTCTAGGTGGTCAATCTGTGTGGGTGCGGTTGAGTTGGTTGGTGGATGGGACTTGGGAGTATCGCGATAGAGAGTACCTCTCCCTGGCCAATCCAGGCATGACCGTTCCTGCTCCTGAAACAACACTTCCCGAAATGACAACCTTTAAGTGGGCAGGCAATGGTACCAATGTCCAAGAATGGTGGCTTTATGTGGGAACAAGCAAGGGGGCGAAGGATCTGTTCAACAGTGGGGCCTTGGCCAGTAATGTCTTACAGAAAACCGTCTCACAGCTGCCGACCAATGGCGCGGCTATCTGGGTCCGGCTGTGGTGGAAAGTTGGGAGTGGCTGGCAGAGTTCCGACCTTCGATATGAAGCCTCCGTCGCATTCACCCAAGCGCCTCCAGCCCTGACTCATCCGGAAGAGGGTACACCACTTTCCGGGGCTACCGAGACCTTTAAGTGGGTAGGCAATGGTACCAACGTCCAAGAATGGTGGCTTTATGTGGGAACAAGCAAGGGGGCGAAGGATCTGTTCAACAGTGGGGCCTTGGCCAGTAATGTCTTACAGAAAACCGTCTCACAGCTGCCGACCAATGGCGCGGCCATCTGGGTCCGGCTGTGGTGGAAGGTTGGCAGTACGTGGAACAACAAAGACTTTTCTTATGTTGCCTCCTAAGGGGCTTCTGCAGTCTTTTCTCCAGATTGTATGGCATCTGGGAATAGGAGATTCAAAAGGCTTTTTGCCCGGGTGGGAAAGTATTAAAAACCCAAGACGGGTTGATTTACAGACTCTCCCGGCTGTACTCAAGGTAGACGGACATAGGTATGTGGTTCACTGTACAGCATCCATTATCGTTGAGAGTTCTCCTTTATGTGTATGGGAAGTCTCCCCCTAACTAGGTGCACCAAATATGGCGTGGTTGCCTGAAAGATGTGTTTAGAACTTTCAGGGGTCCTTCCTTCTAGAATATCAAACCAAGTTCCATGATTATGGTTTACATTTGCTCCATGTTGGATCAGGATTTTTGCCACCTCGAGCGTGTTTCTTTTTGAACGAAAAGAGACGAATAATGGCGTTCCCCACGTTTTGCCCTTTCGGTTGCTCCAATATTCAAAATTGACGTCAGCTCCGTTTTCAAGCAAACCACTGACGACATTTGGCAATCCTTCATGTACTGCATGGTACAACAACATATTCCGTTCATTTGTGGTCGAGAATGGAACATGACGGAATTCTTTGTGGGGCTCCGAAATGAAAGGGAATAGGATGATTGCAAGGATGATGGTTAGGGGGAAGGTTAGAGTATACAAGATGTATCCGGGAACCGTTTGAAAATTGGAGGCAAACGATTTATGCATGAAAAATGAGACGAAGGCGTAGACAGGGGTCCAGAAGAAGAGAAGGGCAAGTAGAAATGATAAAAGATAGGCGCTAGATAAAAACACTTTGAAGGAAAAAAGCGCTATCCATAGAGAGTAGTTACTGAGCGAGTCGATGAGAGAAATTAAAGTTGCTTCTCGTGCTACTTGGGCAAAACTATTAAGGAGCGGATGTGAGGTAAAAAAACGCGAAGGTAAAAATCATAACTTCGCCAGCTAGGATACAAAAGAAGAGATTTCTGTCGAACTGGATCTCTTTTGGTTTCTTCCAATAAGTGATAAGGAATTTGGGGATTCCGGCGATAAGTGCCATGAAAAGAGACGGTAAAATAAATAAGACAAGCAGAAATGCGTCGTTGCTCATGAGTGTTGACTGAGGGCACCTAGTTTTTCTTGCTGAGAATATGGTGAACGGGAAAAGGTTCTTGATCATCGTGGGTATAGAATATTCAGGTGGATATTCTCTCGTGTTTTCGGATTTTTGATTTGGGATCTTGAAACCAAAGCCAGTACGGTCAACTTCTTACCAGATAATCTGCCCAGCCTCATGACCTCTTCTTTAGTCTTTTATTGCTCCCTTTATTCAAACTCCATATGCGAGGACAGCTATTCAGTGACTATGTTAGGCCGTTTAAAATGTGGTACTTTAACTGTTTGAAGAGATAGGTTTTCGGTGCAGGAGAAAGTAGGAAGTTTTGCATGAGCAGTGAATTTCACATCGTGGTTGTCGGTGGTGGACATGCGGGTTGCGAAGCGGCTTTGGCTGCGGCGCGGATGGGTTGTCAGGTGGTCCTGTTAACTATCGACCCTCAAAAAATAGCGTCGATGCCCTGCAATCCCGCAGTAGGGGGAATTGGTAAAGGGCATTTGGTGAAAGAAATCGATGCTCTAGGCGGGGAAATGGGCGTGAACACAGATAAGGCTGGCATTCAATTCCGGATAATCAATACTCGAAAAGGACCAGCTGTTCGAGCGACGAGAGTGCAATGTGACAAGGATCTCTATGCGGTCAAAATGCAGGAGTCATTGACCAGACAAGAAAATTTGACCATTGTGCCGGGCACAGTGGATCGGATTCTGACGCACAATGGGGTGGTCACTGGCGTGCGGACAAGTACTGGGGAAACCATGGCCACTCGAGCCGTCGTGCTGACATCTGGAACGTTTCTGAAAGGTCTTATGCACATCGGCCTGACGCACCTTCCCGGAGGCCGTGCGGGTGAACCCTCGGCAGAACAATTGTCAGATTGCATGTTGGACTTTGGTTTTGAAGTTGGACGATTAAAAACGGGAACACCTCCTCGACTTGATCGTGACTCTATCAATTTTAATGTGATGGGGCGACAGCCTGGGGATTCTGCGCCTCGTCCATTTTCCTTTAAAACGGAACATATTTCCAATCCTCAAATTGATTGCCATATGACCGCGACGACTGAGCAGGCGCATGAGATTATTAGGAACAATCTGGACCGCTCACCCATGTATTGTGGAATGATCGAATCCACTGGACCACGGTACTGTCCGTCCATTGAAGACAAAGTGGTGCGATTTGCCGATAAGGCCAGCCATCAAATTTTTATGGAACCGGAGGTGTTAGGTGGAAGGTCGTATTACCCCAATGGCATTTCCACCAGCTTGCCGATTGATGTGCAACAAGCGTTTGTTAAAGCCATACCTGGGCTGGAACATGCGGTTTTTCTGAGGCCGGGGTATGCCGTGGAATATGATTATTTCCCTCCCCACCAGCTTCATGAAACTTTAGAAACCAAACTCGTCAACGGATTGTTTCACGCTGGTCAGATCAACGGCACTTCGGGGTATGAGGAAGCCGCAGCCCAGGGGATGATGGCTGGAATCAATGCCGCCCTTCGCGCAAAAGGCGAGGCACCACTCATTTTGGATCGGTCCCAGGCCTACATGGGTGTCCTAATTGATGATCTCATTACCAAAGACGCGCGTGAGCCCTACCGCATGTTCACGTCGAGAGCGGAATATCGGTTGCTCCTTCGTGAAGATAACGCTGACTACCGGCTCAAAGATATCGGCCATCGCTTGGGACTCATTTCTCAGGAAGAATACGACGCGTTCCAACGTAAGTGGGACACCATAGAGAAAGAGCTTCAGCGGCTAGGGAGCATCCATACCAAAATTCCTGAGTTGGAACGCCAGACAACTATTACCTTCGATGGCCCAGCGATTAGCACATCGCTTCTGCAACTGCTTCGCAGGCCGGAACTCTCCTACGAAGACCTGCATCCCTTTTTGGATGGGAAACAGGAAACGGATGTCGAGATTACCGAAGCCGTAGAGATTGCCGTGAAATATGAGGGCTATATCAAACGACAAGAGCAAGTGATTGAACAGTTTAAAAAATTAGAACATCGGCGAGTGCCGGAGAATTTTGATTTTCAGAGCATCCGAGGATTCTCCAACGAAGTGGCCGAAAAACTCACGAAAGTCCGTCCTTCCTCGGTCGGGCAAGCCTCCCGAATTTCTGGCGTGACGCCAGCCGCCATTTCCCTCCTACTCGTTGCACTTGAACGCCACAAAAAAGCGAGCTAAGTATTTTCGTTTGTCGTATCGGTTTTACCTGAAAAGATGCTGTAAGCAACGCCCCACTTTCAGTTGTTGAAGACTTTCCTACTTCTCATTGTCCCTCAAGCAAATTTTCAGGAGACCAATCGTTTTCGACCATTGGTCTTATAGTTTATAACAAAATTTTCACAAGCTGTTGTCCTTACCTGAGATTGCGGATATTAGCCTTTTTGATAGACGCCTATTTGGTGACAATCGACGGGTGGAAAGTCTCTAGGAGCTGCTTTGATCCGTTGCGCGTGAGCGTCCGTCTCGGCGGTGACGCACACACGATAGAGTCCTGGGTTTTTCAGCCCTGGGCACTTTGTTTCTAATACTCCTGGGCGAATTTGCTTGGTTGACTGGTTCAAGAAATTAAATGGACAGAAGGCGTCAGCTACACGATCTTTAGGTAATCCATTTCCATTGATCTCCTGAAAGTAGGCATGGATATGACCTTGCAGGTCTATCTGCCCAATGGTGGCATATTCTTTTTGGGGATCAGTTGCACAATCTGGACAATAGCGAAATTCTCTTGAAAAGCGAACGCGAACGGTAATTTCCTTTCCTGTTGGGATTGAGTGTTGTGGGGACAGCAATCTGACCTGAGGTGTTATAGAATCGATTTCACCACCTGAGAAAGACTCTGCAGCTGAGACAGATAAGGCAATGGCAGTAGTAAGCAATGACGACGTGAACGCGATAAATGTTTTATTCATGCAGGTCCTCTCTAAAAAGAAAAAATTTTAAAAAAATGATAATGACCTCAAGATGCACAGGTACCTTCTAATAAATAGTACATTTAACAGAGCACATATTTAGGTGTGTGAGGAAAAAATTGATTGTAGTCGTTTAGCCGGAATTATCTAGCTAGTGAACCAAAATCCCTTTACCCTAATCAGTTCATGCAATCTTGGGACCGAAAAAATCGGCTGAATACTGGATTCTGGAAGAGACAAGGAAAAGGAAAAAGAAAATAAATATTAACCATATAAATAGTAGTAGGGCGAACTATTTAAACTCAGGATTCATATAGGATTCTGAGCGTTGGCAAATGAGTGAAAATGTTTTGGTGAAGAGTGCTGGTCATTCTATGGATGAATTGAGAGTCAGCTATAATACTTAAACACTGTATCCGAATGAATACGCCCACCTATAATATTTGCGATATGAGTATGAGAATTCACAAGTGTTTAGCACAGTTAGATTGACTCAGAACATTGTTGAAAGTGACGATTGAAGTATGGTTTAACCCTTCGAAGGCGTAGAGAAACTTGAAAAAGTGCGTCCCTCCTCCTTGTCGCCCTTGAACGCCACAAAAAGGCCAGTTAAAAATTCCTCTCCTTTTTGTAAGGCACTGTCGAGGCTGAGAAGATACTGCCAGCAAACGTGAGGTGGAGTCTTTGCGCTGCAAGAAATCTTGAGCGGGTATGTAGTGAAGACTGTAGGGACGTCATTTTTCTTACTGTTCTGGTCGTTATTGCATTCTGAGGTGATATCTGGTCGTTCAAGGAAAGGTACATATGAATTAAATGCAACATGCTGCTCCTTTCTTATACGGCCAACCTTTTCTCTACAAAATCCTAGGCCCTCTTTATAGATGTGGCCTTTCTAATTCACGATAGGGGGATCGCCTAAAAGAGGAAAAATCTGCTGAAGGGCAAATTCCGAAATTTGATGCTTGCTATGGGTTGAGTCGAGCAACACAGAAAATGTTCCATTTCCTAGAGAGGAAAGATGGTTTATTAATGTGCTTTCGTATGTTTGGTACCCAACACCTGACAAACAACAAGCGTCAAATTGGTTAAGTACTTGAAGCTGGAGGCGATTATCTTCGTGCGAACCTAAAATATAGAGATCTAAGTAGGAGGTAAGCTGGTATAAGTCAGCATAATGCTGCTCCCAGTCTCCAACACCTGTTTGTGCACAGGGGGGCTGCCTTAAGTACAACGGAAGTGTCCCAGCCACCGGAAAGCTAAATGTTATCTCAGGGTCAATAGCACTATACAAAGTGGTTGTCCACCCACCTCCTGAAACGCCAATCATAGAAACATCAATAAATTGATTCGATTGCTTGAGGTGATTCAGAGCGATGATAATGGGCTCTAGGAAAAATTTTATTGGATTCAACGTACTGCTGAGTAATTCAGCCATGGTATTGTGGGAATCAGATGGGCCAGTATTTGATCCATATAATGGCATGTTAAAGAAGACGACGTGGAATCCTCTTTCTAGAAAGGCTCGAATCGTTCTCTCAACTCCGTTTTGATGCAGATTACTCGAGTGGCCGTGATGAATGAGTACCAGTCGGCCATTATCAACCTCCGGAATAAAATGAGAGACAATCGATCGAAATCCTAGGTCCATTTCGATTTCTAGCCTTTCTACCCGGTTTAAATTGCGTAAATTTGAAACAGGAGAAACGACCCCCACTTCTACATTTGTAGGCAAAGTGGTGTTCGGAGGAAAGCTTCTATTTTTCCAAATAAAGTCGACAAGTTTTTGCCGAACATTGGAAACATCACTTGGCGTGTTTATATGTATGAGGGAGCGAATATTGGTCTCTAGGTAACTAGGATCAATCTCGGTACGACAGTCGGTCACTCGGCCACCTGTGTAGTTGTAGTCTTCCCAGTTCCAATTCTTTCCGACTTTATACCACAGGCGAAGCCACACGTCGGACCCGTCCGTTGGGAGGTTTGAAATC
The DNA here is from genome assembly GCA_965223295.1 of Nitrospirales bacterium. GTDB lineage: Bacteria > Nitrospirota > Nitrospiria > Nitrospirales > UBA8639 > Nitrospira_E. The sequence goes on from CBDCWC010000003.1 coordinate 1,210,934, forward strand.
GTCCGTGAGGTTGTGTCTGCTGGAATCGACCCCGAAGAGAGATAGTTCTTCGTTCCTTTAGTTGAACCCACATAGAGCCAGTACTCTTGCACGGCAGTGCCATTACTTGCCCAGGAGACGGTTACACTTGAACTAGAGAGGGTTGACCCGGGAGCCGGGCTCTTGATGGCTGGGTTACGGGATCCGGTAGCTTTTTGAGCGGCGTATTGGTAATCACTCGAGTCCCAAGTACCCCCGACTTTATACCACAAGCGAAGCCACACATTGGACCCGTCCGTTGGGAGGTTTGAAATCGTCCGTGAGGTTGTGTCTGCTGGAATTGACCCCGAAGAGAGATAGTTCTTCGTCCCTTTAGTTGAACCCACATAGAGCCAGTACTCTTGCACGGCAGTGCCATTACTTGCCCAGGAGACGGTTACACTTGAACCGGAGAGAGGTGACCCGGGAAGAGGACTTTCAAGAGTGGCACCATCACTCAGAGTTGCCCCGAATGAGTTATCCGTGTTTACGACAGTGATTGTGCAAAAAGGGATGAATAGAAAAAGAAAGTATCTCACGGTTAGTCCTCTTATAAAATTTGGCGTGATGGCATTGATAGACATTTTTCAAATTGTGAATACTATTGGTAAGCACGGGGTCATCGGTTGTCAGATCACCTGTCGACGATCAGTGAGCTGTAGAAATGCCTCAAGCTGTTTCCAACGATCATGATTTACTTCGGTTCACTCGAAACAAAAATTAAGGACAAAAAGGAATTCAAATTTTCTCTCCATAAAGACTAATAAAGGTGTCAGGAACCTTTTAATAAAGATATGTTACTTTGTTCGGATTTGATATTGATGACTTATATGGGCAGCATTTTTGTTAATATGTTTTTATGATTTACGTATATCGCCAATTGCTTTATTCTAGACCCACGATTAAAAGTTTTGCTGACAAGGGTACAGACAAATTCTCTTATGCAGAACAAGGGAAGTAATTTTTACGTTCTAAAGAGGCTGTAAGACGTGAGTTAGTAATAGTTTGATGGTGGAGAAAGGTTAGCTGATCTATTGGGTCAACCAGCAAATCATTTGGAGCAACTAGGTGGAGATCGTAAAGGGCAGTGCAGTATCATGATTGGTGATCAATAGGAATTTATTTTTATTGTCGAAATGATTGTTTGCGTGATGTGGACATAACCGATATTTATTAGGAGGCTTGTAATGATTCAGAATAAGATGAAGATGAGGCCTACGTACACAGGTGAAATTCTTGAGGACGAATTTTTGAGTTACCTCTAAAGCTTACCGGTTTAACAGTATCATCTTTGGCCAACGTGATTGGTGTACCACCAACCGAATTACTGCAATTATTAAGGGTCAGCGAGTAATTTCAGGATATTCAGGATATACTGCAGTGAGGTTGAATGAGTTATTGTTGGACAGCGCAAAATTTTGGATGAATCTTCAGGCTTCTTTATGATCTTCGAATAGCTGAAGATGCTTTTGGTAGCTAGGCTTTAAAGCAAATACATAAGCAGCGTGTAGTCTTGGCATCACATTAAGAAGGTTTGAGATGTATAAAAAATATAAGAGAATTAGTTAATATCTTAGTCGGCCTTTAGTTATCCAGACGGGGATAGTACACCAACTTTTCTAATTTTAGCATCTTAATTTATAGAAGTGGGATCTGTTCCACGTGGAACATCAAGAGCATACAGATAATTTTCTTGATTTTTTTGTAGGAGGCACAAAACAAATTGGTTTTTCTATTAAAGATGACCTTCTAGAAAAGTTTCACCTGTATTATCAAGAACTGAGATTATGGAATAAGTCGGTAAACATGACTGGTTTGCAAACAGACAAAGAGCAGGCAGTCTTACTCTTTGCCGATTCGCTGGCTGGATCTTTGGTATTTCCAAAAAATACTTCCCTTTCTATTATAGACATTGGAACGGGTGGAGGTTTCCCAGGGATTCCTCTCAAATTAGTCTTTCCGTCTTTGCGCGTTACATTAATGGAGCCGAGAGGAAATAAAACGGCTTTTCTTCACAATGTGATTGGGAAGCTGGCTCTCACAGGTATTACCGTTCTTCAAAAAAGACTAGATTTTTGTCAGACTCTTAATAATGAAGAGGGGAAATGGGATATTGCCATCAGTAAAGCCGTGAGTCTTGAGACTATTCTGCCTAATGTTGAAAATATACTAAAAAAAAATGGGAAATTGATTGTGTTTCGTTCCAAGCATATTAGTAAACAAGAGAATATTAATGGCATGACCATTGATCAGGAAATTTCCTATGAATTACCTTATGGGTATGGAACGAGAGTCATTTCTATGTTAAAACTCGTTCCCTAATTAATGCAGACTTTTTTGTTCCACGTGGAACATGAAGCGAAGATTTATCAACTGACATATAGAAAATTTAAAAAGTTCGTAATTTGTGAATTTTTACCTTCTTTTTTATCATATGTTTACAAATACAATGAATATAACTCATGTTTAAGCAATTCTGAATGCCACGAACTATTGCTATTGCGAATCAGAAAGGCGGGGTTGGGAAAACCACTTCGGCTATTAATATTAGTGCAGCTTTGGCAACTAGTGGGCAGTCTGTCCTGCTAATTGATCTTGATCCGCAGGCCAATGCCACGAGCGGGGTATCTGTTGAGCCACAAGACTCCACGATTTATGAATGTCTTGTGGAGCGAAAGCTCATAAAATCATCAATTTTACCTACGTGTATACACGGAATGTCTATTATTGCTTCCAAGGGCGACCTAGTAGGTGCAGAAATTGAAATTTCAAACCTGACCGATCGAGAATCGATTTTAAAGACCGTTCTTGAGGAAATTCAGGAGTATGATTTTGTGATTGTTGATTGCCCGCCAGCTTTTGGATTACTCACGATCAACGCGCTGGTGGCGGCTTCAGCCCTGATTGTTCCCGTGCAATGCGAGTATTATGCGATGGAGGGGCTTGGACGGTTAATGGGGAATGTTGAGCGTATTCGGGATTCTTTTAATCCCGATCTAGATCTGCAAGGTATTGTGTTGACGATGTATGATTCCCGCATCAATCTTTCCAGGCAGGTTGAAAACGAGATTCGCGAGTTTTTCAAAGAAAAAGTCTTTCATGCCGTGATTCCCAGGAACGTGGCCTTAGCGGAGGCCCCCAGCCATGGGAAGCCGGTCTTGTCGTATAATGCGGCATCCAGTGGTGCCAAAGCCTACCTCGATCTAGCCAAGGAGATTCTCGCAAATGGAAAAGAAAGCATTGGGTAAGGGCCTTCAGGCTCTGCTTCCAGAAAAAAAGACGCTCGTGTGGAAAGTTGAACAGGATGGGCAAACAATCTCCATGCTCCCCCTGGAGCAAGTTATCCCTAACCGTTATCAACCACGAACGATCTTTGTTGAAGGCCATTTGACGGAATTGACTCAGTCGATAAAGGAACATGGCGTTTTGCAACCAATAGTCGTCAGGCGGAAGGGAGATGGGGTGTATGAACTCATCGCAGGAGAACGGCGTCTGCGGGCCGCAACACTTGCCGGGTTGTCGACGATTCCTGCCCTGGTTCGGAATTCAAACGATGAGAAATCCTTGGCCCTTGCCTTGGTGGAAAATATTCAACGTCAAGACCTCAACCCCATGGAAGAAGCCAAAGCCTATTCTCGCTTGATGGGAGAATTTGGTATGACTCAGGAACAGGTAGCAAGTTCAGTCGGGAAAGAGCGCTCCTCGATTGCGAATATCCTGCGTCTTCTGATGCTTCCCAAAGAGGTTCAGGAATTTGTAGAATCTGGTGCTCTGAGTCTGGGGCATGCCAAAGTCTTGGCCGGCGTTTCTTCGGCAAACACCCAGCTCCTTATAGCAAAAAAAATTGTGAATGGGCATCTGTCCGTGAGACAAACAGAGCAGCTTGTCTCAGGGAAAAAAAGTGTAGGTTCTTCCAAACACGTAATAAATAAACCAAATACATTTCATCAATTGGAAGATCAGTTACGAAAACATTTTGGTACTAAGGTGCAGGTAAAGGCGGCAGCAAAGGGAGGGCAGCTCGTCATTCACTATTATTCACATGAAGAGCTGGATCGGGTAACGGCACTCATTTTGGAATAGAAATTGAAAGAAGGTCCTTTAGGTGAGGTCCTCCTAAGTAATGATCTCGTAGAATTTAAGTATTTATATTTACTAATGGTGTTTGAGACTGAACACAATCGTTCTAGTTGAGCATCAAGGCAATCATTGAGGGAGGGTCTCCATGTTTGGAAAAAATACGGTCGAATCCACTGAAGATGTTGTGAAAACTCCAGAAATTACAACGCCCACCGTTACACAGACAAATCAAGACGAATCCGGTGATATCATTGCTTTTGTTGGAGAAGAGGTGACATTTAAAGGAACGATACGGTATCAAGGTACTGTCCGAGTTGATGGAACGTTGGAAGGGGAAATTTATACCGATGGGAATTTGATCATCGGTCAAAAAGCGGTGATCACGGCGAAAATTGAAGCCGGCACCGTCACGTGTCAAGGGCGAATTACTGGAGAAGTGTTGGCCAAGAATCGCGTGAAACTCTTAAACCCGGCAGTAGTTGACGGCGAGATTACCACTCCCCTGTTATCAATGGATGAAGGTGTCATGTTTAATGGATCTTGCAATATGCCTAAAAAAGGCGAGCGAAAAGGCAAAGAGTCAAAACTCGTCGTGTCGGTTGAAGAAGCCGTTAAAGTGAAATAAGGTCATTTTATGATTCTGAGTAATGTGGGCAATGAATCCCAGTGGACACGGAGTTCCTGGCTCGCTACCCGAGGGTCTAACGCTGGATGAGAGGAGGGCTGTATGTGGGGTGAAAAGGAAAAGACGAAAAGAGAGCCTGGGTTCGGGGAAGAATTTTATACCTTTCTTGGAAAAGGGGTAGATTTTAAAGGCAAGGCCCAATTTGAAGGCACCGTTCGAGTTGACGGCAACTTTGAAGGGGAAATTTCGATTGATGATACGTTGATTATCGGTGAAACGGCCTTTATTAAAGGGACGATCACGGGTGGTACGATCGTATGTAGTGGGCGGATTGAGGGCGTCATTACCGCGAATAAAAAAATTCAACTGCTCAAGCCAGCGGTGCTGATTGGCGATGTGCATACACCCACATTTGCGATGGAAGAAGGAGTGTATTTCCAGGGGGAATGTGATATGGGTGCAGCGCCTAACCTCGATATGGAGTTGGATGATCGAGTCATAGGCAGTGGGGAAACAACATCGTCGTCTCCCAAGATAGAAACGGAATCTTTGAGTTTCTAATGACCAATTCGAAAGCTCCGAAAGTTGTTGTGGGCATGAGTGGTGGTGTAGACAGTTCTGTTGCAGCCAAACGACTGTCGGAACAGGGTTATGAGGTTCTTGGCGTCACCCTCAAAGTGTGGGAAGAAGAGGATGAGACGACTGCTTCCAAGCGCTGGCAGGAACGCGGCTGTTGTAAAGTTGGTATCGCCAAGCATGTGGCGGAACTCTTGGGCATCTCACATCAGGTCATTGACACTCGTGAATCATTTCAGCAGGGCGTTATCAATGATTTTATTGGCGGATATCTTCAGGGCACCACGCCCAATCCCTGTGTTCGATGTAATGAACGGGTGAAATTCGGGGGGTTGTTCCAGGTGGCCCAGGAACTCGGGGCCGAATATATTGCCACTGGTCATTATGCAAGCATTCAACGTGATGAATCGGGTCAGTATTTTCTCGGCTGCGGCCGAGATTCGAAAAAAGATCAATCTTATTTTTTGTATCGTATTCCTGCCAAATGGCTTCCGAAGATGTTGTTGCCCTTAGGGACTATGGAAAAGCCGCAAGTCTGGGCTGAGGCCGAAGCAATGGGACTTCCGGTAGATGAATTGAAGGAAAGCCAAGAAATATGTTTTGTTACTCAAGGCGACTACCGGGAATTCCTTAAAGAACATGCTCCGCAGGCTTCTCAGCCAGGTAGTTTTATTGATGTTGAGGGTCGTGAACTTGGGCAGCATGAAGGTGTGGCCTTTTATACTCCAGGCCAACGTAAAGGTTTAGGAATAGCAACTGGAAACCGAATGTATGTGCAGCGTGTGGTGCCTGATCTTAATTTAGTGGTCTTGGGTCCTCCTGAAAATCTGGATAGCAGAATTTGCCAAGTCGCGGATCTGAATATCTTTTCCTATGACAGCTTACGTGAAGGTCAACGACTCGCGGTAAAATTTCGATATGGATCTCCGCCCGTGCCTGCAACTGTATCCTGGGAGAACGAACATTCCGTAAAGGTCACATTTGACACGTCGGTCAGGGCGCTCAGCCCAGGCCAGTCAGCAGTCTTTTATGATGGAGAACGTGTTGTAGGTGGAGGCATTATTCAAGCCTCCAAAACAGTTGCGAACACTTCCTCCCCCGGTGTTCAATCTGTCGGCCTTTCGCCCCTTCCTTCGTCAATCTGAACGATCCAGAAAAATCCCAACAGTTGAATAATGGGCACCTCTAAAGACAGATGATTTTTTCTGAGGGCAAGGAAGCGGCGCGCGGAAAACCGCAGTGTATCTGGAAATACATGAGGATTTGAGCACGCCACTGACGCCGCTATCGGGAAAAAGGACAGTTTTTAGAGATGTCCTAATGATGATATCAACGGCCACATTTCGTCTCTGTGACGTCACATGTATGTCAGAGGCCTCGGGGCTGTTCAAAAAAGTCCGTCCAGCAAGGCCGCAGCCATTTTTGCGCGCAGAGCGTCCTGGCAGTACGTGAGCATGGAAAAATGGAGACCTGCCTGCGCGAAGCCGCGACGGCAGGCAACGCCGCTGGCGGCTTTTTTCAACAGACCCCCTTTAGGTCTTTTCTGTTGACAGGGTATAGCACCCATGCTAGGTTTATACGCTTGACACACGCCATTTTCCACTCAATATATGGCTGCCTGGATTCTCTGTAAACCGTGAATCAAAGTACAATCGGGCGCCGGTATGCATCGGCGCTTTTCCAATTGCTCGAGAAATCGAGCGTCGAACCCGCACGAAATGCCTTAGCGGCCTTAGCCCAAGGCTTACTGGATACCCCTGCCTTAAAACATGTCCTGGCCTCACCAGTTTTTAAATACGAAGAAAAGCAAGTGGTCTTGGAGGAGTTATGTCAGCGCATCCAGGCTCCTCCCGTGATGCAAGATTTTCTCAACCAGCTATTAAAAAATAACCGCGCTGTTTTACTCCCGGAAATTTCTCAAGCGTTTGCGGATTTAGCTGATGAGCAAAAGGGTGTCCAACAAGTTCAGGTCAGCTCTGCCAAGCCTTTGGATCAATCAGAACAAGGCAATGTTACACGCCAGCTAACCGATACGCTTGGACGAGCAGTCGATGTGGTCTTTGAAGTCCAATCGGATCTCATTGCTGGGTTAAAAATTCACATAGGCAGTCAAGTCTTTGATAATACTGTGCTGGGACGATTAAACAGCATGCAGGATCAGTTGACGAAGGGGTAATCCATGCAGATCAAAGCCGAAGAAATTAGCTCGATCATTAAGGAAAAAATTAAGGGGTTTGACCAACGAGTCGATGTCAAGGAGATGGGTTATGTCATCCAAGTGGGTGATAATATTGCCAAAGTTTACGGCCTAGAAGGTGCAATGGCTGGAGAGTTGCTGGAATTCCCCGGCGGGGTTTTTGGAGTCGCGCTCAACCTGGAAGAAGATAGTGTTGGGGCCGTCTTGCTCGGAGAAGATGTCGGCATTTGCGAAGGTGATTCTGTTAAACGAACGGGTCGTATTGCTGAAGTCCCAGTGGGTGAACCCATGGTCGGTCGGGTTGTCGATGCGATTGGGATGCCCCTTGATGGGAAAGGCCCGATTAATTCAACCGAGACTCGACTCATTGAAATCAGGGCGCCTGGCGTTGTGGAGCGACAATCAGTCGGCGAGCCTTTGCAAACGGGGCTGAAAGCCATCGACGCCATGATTCCGGTAGGCCGCGGTCAACGGGAGTTGATTATTGGAGACCGCCAAACAGGGAAAACCGCTATTGCGGTTGATACGATCATTAATCAAAAAGGCCTGGATGTCTATTGTTTTTATGTCGCTGTGGGGCAAAAACGCTCGACGGTCGCCCGCGTGGTCAAAACGTTAGAAGATCATGGGGCCATGGAATATACCACGGTCATTTCAGCCACGGCCAGTGATTCCGCATCCCTGCAGTTCTTTGCACCCTATGCCGGTGTCACCATGGCCGAATATTTTCGTGATAGTGGCAAACATGCCTTGATTGTCTATGATGACTTGTCCAAACATGCGACAGCCTATCGGCAGCTTTCTCTCCTTCTTCGCCGTCCGCCTGGACGTGAAGCGTATCCCGGTGATGTGTTCTTTTTGCATTCTCGGCTCTTAGAGCGGGCGGCAAAAATGAGTGATGAAAAAGGTGCTGGGAGCTTAACCGCCTTACCAATTATTGAGACGCAAGCGGGAGACGTCTCAGCGTATATTCCTACTAACGTTATTTCGATTACTGATGGGCAGATCTTTTTGGCTGCTGACCTGTTCTATTCCGGTATTCGACCGGCTATTAATGTGGGCTTATCGGTCTCACGTGTCGGAGGGTCAGCGCAAATTAAAACCATGAAACAAGTTGCCGGTACCTTGAGGCTCGATTTGGCCCAATATCGAGAAATGGCAGCATTTGCCCAATTTGGGAGTGATTTAGATAAGGCTACGCAAGCACAATTGGCGCGAGGTGAACGGATGGTGGAATTGCTTAAACAAGAGCAATACAAGCCACTGCCAGTCGCTGACCAAGTCATCTCCATTTTTGCTGGAGTCAATGGATTCCTTGACAATGTGCCGGTTAATAAAATTAAAGAGTTTGAGCAAGAGCTCTTGGGGTACGTGAAAACAAAATATTCGCAAATCCGTGATGACGTCAAATCCAAAAAGAAGATCGATGACGAATTCGGTGGTCAACTAAAACAGATCATCACTGAGTTTAAGAAATCTAAAGGCTACGACTAACATCCTCAAGAAGTTTCTTTATGGCAAGTCTACAAAGTCTTCGACGGAAAATAGCTTCCGTTAAGAATACCCAAAAAATTACCAAGGCCATGAAGATGGTGGCGGCGGCAAAATTGAAGCGTGCGCAAGAACGTATTCTAGCGGCTCGGCCCTATGCTCATCAATTACGGGAAGTCATGGGTAATTTAAGTCAACGTGTGAACCGTGCCTCACATCCTTTGTTAAGTCGACGAGATGGAAGTTCCCTAGAACTATTGGTTGTGACAAGTGATCGTGGTTTGTGTGGGGCTTTTAACACGAATATTCTTCGGCGGGCTGTTGAATTTTTAGAAGATCAGCGAAGACAGGGTAGACAGGTATCCGTGAGTCTTATAGGACGAAAGTCGGTTGATTTTTTTAAACGACGCGACTGGCCCATTCGGCAAGAATGGCCAGGGGTGTTTGATCGCCTCAGCTTTGAACATGCGTTGGACATTGGGCAGAATGTGGTGTCTCAATATCATGCCGGTACGTTTGATCATCTCTATGTGGTCTACAATGAATTCAAATCCGCTATGCAGCAAGAAGTGATTGTGGAGAAATTACTGCCAATTGAATCGCTCCAAGCCCAAGAAGATGATGCCCCTTCAATGGGAGGTGGTTACCTCTATGAGCCAGATGAGGGTGAGTTATTAGAGACCTTGCTGCCCAAGCATTTTGAGATTCAAACGTATCGTACGTTGTTGGAATCGGCGGCTGCGGAACAGGCTGCACGTATGACAGCCATGGATGGAGCCACGCGCAATGCTGGTGAGCTGATCAAAAAAGTGACCTTGTTCTATAACAAAACTCGACAGGCTGCTATTACCAAAGAATTGATGGATATTGTCGGAGGCGCTGAGGCTATTAAATAAATCACAGGTTTGCTAGGGAACGGTCTACAGCACCTTGTTCCCCTAACCTCTTCCAAACCAAGGAGCGTATGGTGGGTACCGATACGGAAAATGGAAAAATCGTACAAGTTATTGGACCGGTGGTCGACATTGAGTTCCCGCCAGGGAAACTTCCTAATATCTTTAACGCCTTGACGATTGCTCAAGTGGGAGGGGAAAAAGCCGGGGAGTCGGGAGACACCCTGACTCTAGAGGTTGCCCAGCATCTTGGGGAGAACCGGGTTCGTGCTATTTCCATGTCTTCAACGGACGGGTTGGTTCGAGGTCTCCAAGTGGTGGATACCGGTGCCCCGATTTCCGTTCCAGTAGGTAAGGAAACGTTGGGTCGTATCATGAATGTGTTAGGTGATCCGGTCGATGGGTATGGCCCTGTTCCAGCCCAGAAACGCTGGTCTATACACCGCGCAGCTCCAGCTCTAGAAGATCAAGAAACCAAAACAGAAGTCTTGGAAACGGGTATCAAAGTGGTCGACCTCTTAGAGCCCTACGCCAAAGGTGGAAAGGTGGGCTTGTTTGGTGGTGCCGGGGTAGGCAAAACCGTCATCATTATGGAATTGATCAATAATATTGCCCTTCACCATGGTGGGTTTTCGGTGTTTGCAGGTGTAGGAGAACGGACGCGTGAAGGGAACGACCTCTGGCACGAAATGCAAGACTCCAAGGTCATTGATCCCAAAGATTTTGCTAAATCCAAAGCGGCACTGGTCTATGGGCAAATGAATGAACCACCTGGAGCCCGGCTTCGCGTGGGTCTCACAGGTCTGACGATTGCCGAATATTTCCGCGATGAAGAACACCAAGATGTGCTGCTCTTTGTTGATAATATTTTCCGCTTTACCCAGGCGGGTTCCGAGGTGTCGGCGTTGTTAGGTCGTATGCCATCGGCGGTAGGGTATCAACCCACGCTTGGGACAGAAATGGGAACTCTGCAAGAACGTATTACCTCAACCAAAAGTGGGTCGATTACGTCTGTCCAAGCCGTGTATGTGCCGGCTGACGATTTGACCGATCCGGCCCCCGCAACAGCCTTTGCCCATTTGGATGCTACCACCGTGCTGTCACGAAGTTTGGCTGAGTTGGGGATTTACCCCGCGGTGGATCCCTTGGATTCGACCTCACGAATTTTGGATCCTATGATTTTAGGGGAAGAACATTACGGCGTGGTGCAACGCGTGCAAGGGACCTTGCAGAAATATAAAGATCTGCAAGATATTATTGCGATTTTAGGTATGGATGAATTGTCTGAAGATGATAAACAGACGGTAGCCCGTGCTCGTAAGTTGCAACGCTTCTTGTCTCAACCCTTCCATGTGGCCGAGGCTTTTACCGGATCTCCGGGGAAGTATGTGAAGTTGGCGGATACGGTTCGCAGCTTTAAAGAAATTGTAGATGGGAAATATGACCACCTACCGGAGCAAGCCTTTTATATGGTGGGCCCAATTGAAGAAGCCATCGAAAAAGCTGAAAAACTTGGATATAAGGGGTAATGGCTAATTCTGGAACCGTTGTGTCAGCCGGAAAAATTCTCCTGGAGGTGGTCACACCTGATCATCCTCTGTTGAGCCAAGAAGTTGATTATGTTTCAGCTCCTGGCAGTGAAGGTGATTTTGGTGTCCTCCCAGGTCATTGTCATTTTCTGACTACCCTTCGTATTGGCGAATTGGAATACCGGATTGGTGAAAAGTCAGAGTTTATGTCTGTGCTCTGGGGATTTGCCGAAGTGACGCCGACGAAAGTCACGATTCTGGCTGAAATCGCGGAAAAAGCCGAAGATATTAACGTGGAACGTGCGGAAGAAGCTGTTCGGAAAGCTGAAGAACGTGTAGAACGAGGAGGCTTACCTTCGGAAGTTGAAGAAGCCCGCGTGAGTTTAGAAAAAGCCCGCCTCCGGAAAAAAATTGCGGATCGTCACCGCCAAAAAGGTGGAGCCAGACTTTCTTAGTTTCGCAACGCCAACCTTTTCCTTTCTCTCTAATACTCCATGCCGCATGTTGAGACGCGGACGGAATTTACGGTTACCGCTGGTGAATCCCCCAAACGGTTGGATCACTTTTTAGCCAATCGAGATCCCTATTATTCCCGCACGGTTCTTCAGCGACTAATCGAAGATGGGCACATTACCGTTGATGGGCAGACAGTCAAGCCCAGTCATAAGGTAAAACCCGGCGAGCGAATTGTATTAGTCGTTCCCCGACCAGAGCCTCTTGATATTCAACCTGAACCCATTCCACTAGATGTTCTGCATGAGGATGAAGCGCTGCTTGTCATCAACAAACAGACTGGCCTGGTTGTGCATCCAGCACCAGGTCATTGGACCGGAACAATGGTGAATGCCTTGTTACACCACATGCAACGAGGGGAGGGGCATCTCTCGTCTATAGGTGGGAGAGAACGACCGGGGCTGGTGCATCGTTTGGATAAGGAAACTACGGGAGTCTTAGTAGTAGCCAAGACAGATCAGGCCCATCAACATTTGTCAGCACAATTTAAACAACATACGATCAGTCGTCTGTATGAAGCGCTGGTCTGGGGATCTCCAAAAACTCGGGAAGGCCGCATTGAAATCGCTATAGGGCGAGATACGAAAGACCGCAAGACCTTTTCTTCACGGACAACCAGACCCAAAGAATCTTTAACGTCTTATAAGATTATTGCTCGTTTTGGAAAACTTGCCGCCCATGTTGCACTCACTCCCGGAACAGGTCGAACACACCAACTCCGTGTGCATCTCAAAGCGATTGACTGTCCAATTCTAGGTGATCAAACATACGGGGGGAAAAAAGTCATGAAAATTGGTGGCATCGAAATACCCCGTGTTATGTTACATGCCAAAGTTCTTGGTATTGTCCATCCTCACACACAACAGTCTATGAAGTTTTCGGCACCGCTTCCAGAAGACATGGAACGTGTGCGTGAAGAGCTAACCAATCAGAGGGTTGGAAAGTCTTGACAGGCAACCCCATGTTTGAACTAGATTCAAAGCCATGAGTAAGAAGGAAACCCTTCAACCTGGACAGGTCGTCGATACCTTAGGAGAATTGATTTCCAGTCTGAGCGCCTTTGCCAAAAAAATACCCGCGGCATCGCGAATGGCTTTGCCTGGAGGAGTTAAGCCTACAGAAGAAGCTGTTGAAGCATATGAAGATGTGGTCTACCGTTTTCGTGACCGCGCGGGGGCAACCTATAAACCGCTCCCCCCCCTTTTTGTGGAATCGCTTGAAGCCTTTGAAGCGGGGAAGGTGTTTGATGCGGTCCCGCCGTTGTTGCAGTCTGTCGAACAGCTAGTGGATCTTCATAATCAAGACATCATCAAATTTAGCCCAGAGCAGCAACAGCGTATGCGGGATTATCATCGTCGCTTAGAAAAGATTGTCCCAGAAGCCACCCAATCCGAAGTGGATCTGCCCACCCCAGATTCCTACTAGGATATTAAAGAGTCAGCCTAGAGGGGGGTAGGCAGGGGTTGCTTAGGAGAAGGTGGCTTAGTTCCAAGTTTCTTTGGGAAATTCTTCAAGGTTTTCGCTAGAAATCCTTCGGCGTTCTACGAAAGGATTGTTTAGTACTCTCCAGGTTCCACCTTTATTTTGCAAACCTTGTTCAATCAGAGCAAGCCGTCGGATGCTCTCATTGTCTATGAGCGAAACCAGACTCAGGTCTAGAAGAAACGTCTTAAATCCAAGACGATGCGAGTGAAGCACCGACAAGGCCAATTCTTTTGCTGCCCCTTCGTGAAAATGCCCTCGTACATGGAGAACGATAGTGTCTGGAGCTAACTGTTCTGTCTGGATCATGGTCAACCTCCTTTCTACAAAGGCTTGGCTATTGCGGCCTTAAAGAGAGTAAACCCTAATAAAGCGTTTCATACCATTACCCGGATGAGGGGACTGTTCCCCATTATTTGGCAACAATCTCTAATAACGGAAGAGTGGCGCCATCAAGAGAAATTCGAGGGAAACGAAATCTGATGGAGGTATCAGAAGGGGCACGGGGTACCAAACAAGGTATGTCCTTAGAGTCAAACTGCCGACGATCCTTCGATCGAGACCCCTTCTCTTTGATTGTTTCAAATTTGACGGGTCTTAGGATAGAACGGTATAACGGGTTCAACTTTTCTAAAGCGTTTTCCTAAAAAGGGTCAGTAATTGATGATGTGCGCCCGTAGCTCAACTGGATAGAGTATTGGACTTCGGATCCAAGGGTTACAGGTTCGAATCCTGTCGGGCGCACCATTTTTCTGGTTGACTGATACTAAGACATTAGTCAATCTTGTTGTCGCTAAACTAAAACATATCCTCTACACCTGAAATCACCTAGTAGCCTGATGGGGAACTGCCTCAGCACCCCTTTTTTCGATTTCAAATAGCTTCTTTGTTTCCAGTCAAACAGGTTCTTTTAATAGACGAAATGTGGGGGCACTATTCTAGTAAGGATAGGAATGCGAGCTAGGAATCAAGGAAAATTCGCGAGTAGTGCCGATTGAATTCAGTAGGCTTGAATCTTTTCTCTACTTACGAATAGGGAGGAATTGGTGCTAAGGTTAGTCGATGGATGAATGTTGCAAGGTCACCACCGTTTCGGAACGGCAGCGTGATGTTGTTCGAGCCGTGCTCTGGATTAACGTCAGCATGTTTCTTCTGGAAGCGATAGCCGGTCTTCTCAGCCATTCGACCGCCCTTCTAGCCGATTCAGTTGACATGTTGGGCGATGCCCTTGTCTATGGGTTTAGTCTGTATGTGATTGGACGGGGTTCGGTGTGGCTAGGGCGCGCTGCTGTGCTCAAAGGTGTCATGATGGGCGTATTTGGTATGGGTGTGCTGGCGCACGTGGTTTTCAAGACTGTGTATGGCTTCGTACCAATGGCCGGGATGATGGGCGTGGTAGGCGCAATGGCACTCGCTGCCAACCTCATTTGTCTCATGCTCCTTTGGCAGCACCGAGGCGATGATATCAACATGCGGTCCGCATGGATGTGTTCTCGCAATGATGTCATTGGCAATGCGGGCGTGCTTGTTGCGGCTCTTATGGTCTACCTCTCCGACTCCCCCTGGCCAGATATTGTGATTGGGCTCTTGATCGCCACTCTTTTCGTTCGGTCTGCGATTGCCATCATCCGTGAAGCCTCAAGAGAGTGTTCATCTGCAATCTGAACTTTTTATCTTCATTATTCAACACACTCTCTTAGGAAGGATAAATGCTCGTGAGCTCTATTTTTCGGCATAGTGCCCTTTATGTGATTCTGATCAGTATGGGCTGTAGTATTGCAAGTTGTCTGACAGTTCCCAGGGTCAAAACGCCTCTCTTTGAAGGATCACAAGGGGCCATTGCTTTACAAGTCTTTGCCGAGCCAGAGAAAAGGGCTCAACACCCCGTTGCCCTGGAACCTCACATCATACGTGGGGTGCTCGAGGGCCTGTATGTTCAAGATACCCAAAGTCTACTTGAATCAGCACTGACCAACAACAATTCTCCGATACAGGCTTTCACGGAAACAGAAATTCAGTTCTTAGTCCCACACGTGATTGATGGATTGGCAAAAGCGACCTCAGAAGAAGAGGTTGTCTTTCGAATACATACACGTCATCCCCAGAATACACTATATACAACCGGCGCTCTGTATTATGCAGATGAGACTCTCCATGTCATCGTTCATGGATATCATGAGGCCTCTAAAAGACCTCCATTACTTTCTAGACCGTCTAACTCATTTAGCCGTCCCAAAATGTGGAATATGTCATTTCAACCAATTGGGGCCTTGACCAGCGATTACCTGGATGCCACTTCCCAGACATCCTTCCCCTTTCACTTTGCGATCCATCTTCCTACGTTGGCAAAGTCGATGGAGCGTAATGCCCAAACCGTTTCTCCTGCATCCTCGTCCATTCATGAAGAATTAGAAGGGTTGCGTGAATCCCTCCAACAACAACACCAACAACTGGAACACCTCGAAGACCAACTGCAAACAGGCAGTCCCTAAAGCTCCAAGAATGAACATGCAGAGCTACACTACGTCCCTCTAATCCGCCTCATCTAGGTTGTATTTGCTGCTACCAAAAAGTTTATTTCGAGATAGGGTGAAACACTAGCCGACGTAGCCATTGTCCCAGAGCTATGAGGCCTAGAAAGACACAAGCCAACAACGAATCAGTGGCACCAGTAGGCCAATCCATGAAAAACGATACAAGAAATCCAATGAGCGCAATTCCAGCTCCCAAGAATCCTCCCAGAAGCGGGACAAGAAAGAACCTTTTGGCGAGTCGGATGGCTATCATCGTGGGGAGGAGCAGGAAGGCAAACGTAAGTAAAGGTCCGACCATTAGTACTCCTAACGAAATGGCGAATCCTACCAGGCCATACAAAAGGATATCCCATACCCAGAGCCGTTTGCCCAGGGACAAGGCCAGATCCCGATCGACGGAGACTAATAACAACTCCCTGCGAAAAAGAGTAATCAGCAGGACAATGGCCGTATAGGCTGACAGAAGGATGGCCATGTCCATATCGGAAATAGCGATGATTTGTCCTCGCAAAAGTGTGACGATGCCTACCTCTGGAACCCGCTCTGATGCCAGTAACAGAATGGTTACCGCTCCAGCAAAAACGTATACTGTTCCTATCCGGCCTTCTACCATCTCATGGCCCCGTCGTTCCAGCGTCGCAAGAAGCAACAAGGTTCCCGTGGTCACAATCGTTGAACCAAAGAGGGCGAGGAGAAAATCACTATGAGTCGGTTGTTGTTGATGATAGGTCAAATGCCAAAACACTGCTGCGGCAATTCCACCGGTCGACAATTGGGGAAGGGTTACCCCCAAGAACACCATCCTTCTACAATACATGAAGACCCCAATGAGCGGCAGAACGATCCCCGTGACAATTCCTCCGTACAAGGCATTCCGTAAAACATAGGATGGATGAAGAATGGTGAAGAGTTCTTCCATACACTTTAGATATCTGGCAACAACCTTCTCTTAATCACTTCAGGCATAATGTTCTACTGGCTGTGTTTGCACGGTCCGATACCCAATCTCGATGACATCCTGCACAACTTGAAGAAGTTCTGGAATAAAATGATCCGCCCATAACAAGGTAATCCCTGTATCAGATTTCAACTTGACTAGTAACCGCAACATGGTTTGGACCGTCTTTTTGTCGAGGCTTGCCAAGGGTTCATCCAACACCAGAACCGCAGGGTCACTGGCCAAGGCTCTGGCGATTAACGTGCGCTGTTGTTGACCCCCTGATAATTCTGAGTACCGCTTCCGTTCTAAGTCCCCAATTTCTACTTCTTGTACCGCCCAATCGATTTTGTCCCGCTCGACCCTTCCCAACCGTTGCCAAGGTTTGATGTTTCCATATGTCCCCATCTGAATTACCTCTCCAACGGTCAAGGGTAGCAGTCCATTTAACGCCGCTCGTTGCGGGACGTATCCGACACGCAGAGAATTATTTTCCTCAGAAGTTTGACGATACAGCCTGCCTTCTATTGGGGAGAGGATCCCCGCAATCGTTTTAAGAAAAGCCGTTTTCCCAGAACCATTTGGGCCTAAAACGGCATACGAGTCTCCTGGAAAAATCTCAAGAGAAACCTTCTCCAAGATCGGAAGGCCCTGATACCCAATCGTCACATTTTCGAGTGAGATAAGGGGAGTTGGCATTGGGAAATTACGAGGAGATTAAGGAATGCTGAGTGCATTCAGCATAGAATGAAGATTAAATTCAATCAGTTTTTCATAGGTGTCAATTCCTGGATTTCCCCCGACCATAATAAGAAATTTTGCGACCGTGGATCCAGTTTGGTCGGCCACCCAATTTGGAAGTCGTTCGGGATAATGCGGTTCGCGCAACACCAGGCCAACCTTCTGTTCCTTCATTCGATCCACTAACCAGACCAAATGCCCTTGAGTCGGTTCAATTCCCGGTTTAATTTCAATTTGAGCGACTTCCTGTAATCCAAATCGTTCCGCAAAATAAATCGTATCTTGATGGTAAGAGACAAACTTTACTCCACGGAGTGGTTTGGCAAGTTGTTGCCACTCAATGAGCTTCTTGTCCAGATGCGCATGAAATTTTTGTACATTGGCTTGAAAATGAGGTTCCCCCACAGGAAAAGCCTTTGACAGTCCATCAGCAATCGTCTGTGCCATGACCTTGGCGTAGACTGGATCAAGGTTAAAATGTGGATTTCCGAGTGGATGAACATCACCCTCACGCCGAAGTAATGATTTGGGAACCTGCTTGGGGTTGATGTTCCAGGCGCAATTAATCAATCCTTCATTTCCGGGAAGAATTTTAGGGTTTCTGGCTACATCAACTAACGCCGGTAACCAGGAATGTTCGGCGTCCAGTCCCAATATCACCAGAACATCGGCTCGATTCAGTTTTGGGACAAAACTCGGTTTGATCGGCACCCCATGTGGATCTTCCACGCCTTTGGCCAAGCTCTCCACCGACACAAACTTTCCTCCGATCCTGGCGGTAAAGTCCGCCAGATCGGGGATAGAAGTCACAACCTGAATTTTCCCTCCTTCATCAAGATTCGGGCGTTCAGCCATCCCGAGTGAGCAGCCCAGGAGGAACAACAAAAGAAGGTTCTTGAATCTCTCTCTCATGATGTGTACTTATGGGAATGTTGAAATTTTCATGATTCAACACGACTCCTATCGAAATTACTCTCTTTCCGTAAACCCGTGTTGATGACTGCCGATGACCACCTGCCATTGCAGCAACACTTGATTTTGTGGATCAAAGGTATTGCCGTAGCGGCTATGATTATATTGCAACACCAAACGGTGAAACTCGCTTGGATAGTACGTGATATAGGGGGAGTATGTCACAGCAGACGTTCGACTTCCTGAGGTGTTGACTGTACTGCCCGGGTTCCCCGTTTTAGGATTGGTGACCAGGGCAGGTTCGCTCGGCATTTGGTGATAATCAAACCGGAAACCCGGACGCCATTGTTTGTTCAACCGATATTCGACGTACGCATAGCCCCCCCAAGCCCCGCGAGATTTCGTGTTTCCAAAAATACTCCGGCGACCTTGTCCATAGTCATAAAGGATTTCCCCGTGAAACGAAAGACTTTGCCGTAACCCCCTTCCCAAAGGATACCAGCGATAGTGAAAATCCACATTAAAGGTGCGCCGATCAATCGGATCGTCTTCATCCACGGCCAGGAATGCCAGTTCACTCGCCTCTGGCACTCGGGATTGCGGGGTGTAGAGAAATGAGAATCCTAATTCTACATTGTGATCATCCGTGAGATCTTTATACGTACGCAGCGAACCAAAGAGAGTACTTCCCTGAATCACTTGGGTTCGAATATTACTCAATGGGCCTTCCCCCACGAACCCAAAATTAAACCCATATCCAGCGGTCAGCGCTAAATACGTATCCGTCGGTGCCAGCCATGATAGCTCTATCCCGTCCGTTCGATTTCCATTGCCCATATACAAGGCTAAGGTTGGAGGAATATCAATTTGGGGTAAATCATGAGCATGCCGTCGCCCTAAATACCCCCAATCCGCAAAAAACCGACCTCCGCGTATGGACAGGTTATAAGGCAAAGAAGTCGTCTGTATGGCCGCCTCTTCGATCTCGAAAACCGCTTTTCCGAATTCTTCTGATCCGCGAGAATTCACCCCTTCGGCATGCCCGGAGGCAATTAAATAGGCTCTGGCAAATGGATCGACATCTGCAGCCGCAAACAATTCGATCGTTCGAAGTGCAGAAGAAAAACCAGCAGGGAGTTTGGTTCCGATTTCTCCACCTGCATCGTCTCCATCGCCATCGACAAATCGCATGCGGCGTTGGGTATAGCCCCCTATCGTTTCAAACACAACCCCAAATGCTGGATTAAAACGATTTAGAATTTGTTGACGGCGGAGAATGCCCTTTTCTCTTGGTGTTTCTCCAATGTCCAGAACTGGAGGTACGTCCATCGGCATACCCCCTGCTCGATTGTATATATCCTTGGGCTTGGCAGAAGACTTCGCTCCAGGAAATCGATTCTCTAACGAAGGTCCGTGTGTTGAAGTTTCAGTTTCGGCAGGAGGATCCTGGAGAGGCCGTACATCCATCGGCATACCCCCTGTGCGATCAAGTAAATCTTTGGGCTTTGAAGATGATTTTGCCCCTGGGTATCGATTCTCTAACGAAGTCCCCTGTGAGGAACTTTCAGATTCATCTTGGGATGCGGCAGCTGCCAAGCGTACATCCTGAGATACATGCATTCGATGAATGTCTTCCCTATAGCTATGTAATCCTTTGGAATTCTCGTATATGCTCGCAGCCCATGTTTCTGTTGAAATAAAAAATAGGATAGAAACGAGCAATAGGCCGAGCATTCTAACCCCTAGAAATAGGGAAAATGTCTTTCTTATACGAAACATAGTCTACCCTCCAAATTTTCTTAAATTTTTCCCTTTTGGGGATTTGGGGGAACAGGGCCAAAAGGTCACCATTCTCCAACAGGCCAAAAAAGAAATTGGTAAATAGAAATGTTTAAGAAGAATTAAGCGAGGGGAGGCGCTCGTGATCCATCTACACGAAGGCTTAAGGAAGATACCCATGACCGATGAGGATGGTAAGAAAAATCTTTTAGTTCACAAGTGAGACCGGACTTGTAAGAATCCTGAACATAGGATCCCCCAATGTGGTGCTCTACCCAGGTACAGAGGTCATGTTCGGCATGTTCATGTCCATCATGGTCAATTTCAGAAAACAGATGATGAACTTCAAGGGCCAACCCGAAGGGGACAGAGAAAAGGAGCACTCCACTAAGCAGGAGCAGAACTAAGAAGGTGAGTCGAAGTCGGGAAGAGCTTGTATCAGTCATGGCTTGATTGGCCTTTTCAGAACCCGGAAGCGCAATTTAACAGGGAGAAAAGATGTAGTCAATGGAAATTGCAAATAATTTGCAATATGAGATTGTCTTCTTCCTTAACGTTGTTCCTCGTTCACTCTAGGGCGACAATTTTGATTGTATCCCTGTCCTTCCTCGTTCAAATACATCCGGATTTTGGAACGCGCCATATCGGCTGAATACATAGAACGTCAATTCATCGCTTTATTATGGCGGCTTTTTTCAACAGAGCCAGTAATTTTCGACATCAGATGCTGCTTCAAAATCTGATGCCTATTTAGTTTTTGGCGATTTTCGGTTAACCTGTCCTATCTCTTAGGCCCGTCTCATGGTTCAAGGTTGTAAAAACGCAGGGAGGGTACTGATGACAACTCGCTCTATGTTCTTTCTATTGCTGGTGTTCATAGCATTTCCTTACAGCCTCGAAGCCAAGATTCAGAGTAAAGTTGTTTCCTACTCCCTTGGGGACAACGCATATGAGGGATTTCTGGCATGGGATGACTCCGTGAGGGACAAAAGACCCGGCATTTTGGTTGTCCATGAATGGTGGGGCTTGAATGACTATGCCCGATCCCGTGCCGAGCAACTAGCTGAAATGGGATATGTGGCATTTGCAGTGGATATGTACGGAAAAGGGAAAGTCACCGCACATTCTGAGAAAGCGAGCGAGTGGGCCAAATTGACGACCAGCAAAGTAGACGAATGGTTTGGAAGAGCGCAAAAAGGTTTAAAGATACTTCAGGCTGATGAGAGGGTGGATCCCACCCGTTTAGCGGCTATTGGCTATTGCTTTGGCGGGGCGACAGTCATGCAGCTGGTCTATGGCGGTGCTCCTGTTAAAGGGGTTGTGAGTTTCCATGGCTCGTTGCCCCTTCCGCCCAATTCTCCGAAGGTTACTGATGTCGTCAAGGTATTGATTGCCCATGGCAACTCCGATCCTTTTATTTCTTCAGAGCATATTGGCAAATTTCAAACGGCTCTCAATACAGCAGGGATTGATTGGCAGATGATTGTCTATGGTGGAGCCCAACATAGTTTTACGAATCCCTCAGCTGATCAATACGGGTTGAAAGGGGCGAGGTATCACAGGCAAGCTGATCTAAGATCCTGGATGCATATGAAACAATTTTTTGATGAACTGTTTCACTGATTTCATTCCCATTCCATAACTGCCTAGAATAAATACTCGCCTCCATAGCTTTCCCCACTGTTCGTAGTCTCGTAATTCATTTGTTTCGATCTGATCTTTGAAGAGTTTAGGGGATCGTCCCTATGGGACTGTTGAATAATGATGATATTAACGGCCAAGTTTCGGCTCTGTGACGTCACATGTCAGTGGCTTCAGGTCTGTTCAAAAATGTCGTCCAGCAAGGCCGCAGCCATTTTTGTGCGCGGAGCGTATCGGTAATACGTGAGCACGGAAAACAGGCGAGAACGCCGCTGGCGGCTTTTTTCAACAAACCCTCTATAGAAAAAACTTGTTCCTTTCCTATTCACCCCTCAAGTCGTCTGCCTGCCTGTCCGATGAATGTCTGTATGAGACCAAAAGGTAGTGCAAAAAAATTAGAAGCAAGACGACGGCTAGCTGCGAGTATGCTGGCCAAAGGTCGAGGCATTCGTGAAGTGGCAAGAAAAATCGGCGCCGCACCATCTTCTGTGAAACGATGGAAGGATGCATTAGAAGAGGGTGGAAAAAATGCGTTGAAATCGAAACCCCACACGGGTCGTCCATCACGTCTTTCGGCTGCGCAACGCCAATCGCTTCTCAAAATTCTTCAACAAGGGCCACGGGCTGCCAATGTTCGGGCTGATCAATGGACATGCCGGCGTGTGGGTACCGTAATTCGACGGTGTTTCGGCGTAAAATATCACCCGGACCATGTCAGCCGAATTTTGCGGGCCTTAGGTTGGAAGTATAAAGGGAAAAACAGCGTGCCTGCCAAGAGAAAGCCAATGCCAGGTCATGCTCAGTGGTCTAGCCTTTCACGGCGTCACCGCTAGCATTTCTTTCGCGTCGTTTGTCTGCTGTTCTCTCGAAGTGAACCTTGTGGTTCCGGCTTGAAGCTTGGACGAGGCCAGCTCTTCGTTGGCGATAAGTTTTTTCCCAAAACCGCCCTCTCCTCTCAAAAATCCAACATGGGACTGTTCAATAATTCAATTTCAAGTTACGAAAACATGTTCAGTGCAGTGGAGACTTCGATGCCAGGGGAATGGTCAAAAAAGTCCGTTCAGCAAGGCCGCAGCCCTTTTTGCGCGCGGAGCGTACTGGTATTACATGAGCAACGGAAAAAGGGCAAGAACGCCGCTGGCGGCTTTTTTCAACATTCCCAACATGTGTCAATCAAGAATGGGTTGATGTCTCTTAGTTGAGGGAAATAGTTGAATGTGGGTTGAAACGAATGGTTGGAACCGTGACGACGTTCAAAAACGAGCCTAAGCTTGTGATGGCCTTGGCAAATGTTTCAGAATCGACGGGTTTAGTCAAATAGAAATTACATCCAATGGCATGGCACGTTTCCACTTCTTGTGGATTATCGGTCGTGGAGAGCATTAGTACAGGCACCCTTTTTAGTACCTCATGCCCTTTCAACACCCGCAACACTTCGATGCCGTTGACCCGGGGAAGATTAATATCAAGAAGCAAAAGGAATCGGTTCCCCATTTTACTTTGCTGTAACTGACTCGTTCCTAGTAAATAGTCTAGAGTTTCTTGCCCATCTCTTAAACGATGACAAGCTTTCTCTAAGCCGGCCCGGCGAAGATTTTTTTCAATGAGTGCTGCGTGCCCGTCATCATCCTCCGCGATAAGAACTGTCGTTTCAGGATTCATGTTGTCCTCCCTCCTCAACTTCAACCGCTCGTGGAAAGTAGACATGGAAGGTCGTGCCCTTCCCTGGTAAAGATTCAACTTCAATCTTGCCCTGATGTCGATCAATAATCCGCTGCACGATCGCTAATCCCAACCCTTCTCCTTTTTCTTGTTGGGGCCCGAGCCGGTGAAACACCTGAAAAATTCGTGCATGGTGTTCAGGTGGAATTCCGATGCCATTGTCGGTAATCGCAAACTCGGACCAGCCATCCACGGTCTTTCCTTGAATCGAAATTTCTCCAGGTCGTTCCGGATCTAAATATTTTTGAGCATTATCTATGAGATTCGAAAACACTTGGGTCACAAGAACCTCATCACCTATGCAGTCTGGGAGGTCTCCAATATGTACCGCGACCCCCTTGTGTTTCAATTGATACTCTAAAGAGGACACGATGCTCATCATCAAATGATTCATGGCTAACCGTTCCCATTGAATATCCATTTGCCCTAGCCGAATAAATCGGAGAATTCCCGAAGTCACGGTATTGACACTGTCCGCTCCCGCTCGAATAAATCGTACGGCCTCTGGAATATCCTGCTTGACCAACGGATCAATACTTTCACGGACAGCCTCCGAGAGGGCCTCTTCCTCAAACAATGTTTTTAGGCGATCACAGGCCATGGTGAGTTCTTGACAAAAACCTTGAATGGTCACAATGGGCGCGCGAAGGTCATGAGAAATCACATGCATGAGCGTTTCCATATCCTGAGATAGGACCTCTTGGGTTTCATCTGCTTGTTGAGAGAGGAGCGGTTTATCAGTCGGCCTCGGTGTCTCCATACAATCCGCATTCCTTTCAATCAGCTACTAATACGATCCTTCTGTTGTTCAAGTCGGACCGAGCACTACCGAAACTAGAGGAAGCTTTTCTCCCCTGCTAAGCACCATCTACTCTCAATCACGACAACAACGGGTTTAGATCAAAAGAGTGAAAAATGGCCACTCTCTTAATGTAATCCTTCAGAGCTTGAGATGCTGGAACGTCACGCGTATCTGTAATCAATAAAAAAACGGCCTGATGGATGCCCACCTTCAAGTAATGGAGGACATTGCGGCGTTAAGAAGATGAAAACGGAAAGAAGATATGAAAAAACATGATAGAAAAAGAGGATGCGAGAAAAAGTAAAAGTATGAATTGGGTCATTCATCGACTTATTGGTTGAATCTGATGAATCCTGAATGATTTGTTGTGATTATACAACATTTGAAAGCCATTTTCATAAAAGACTATTTGACCAATAAGCCACCATATTGGACAAAAAATGGAACAAAGACTAATGATAAGATTGCCGAGAGTTTGATCAAAATATTGAGCGAAGGGCCGGAAGTGTCCTTGAGTGGATCACCCACGGTATCCCCAACCACGGCGGCTTTATGCGTTTCGGTCCCTTTCCCACCAAGATTTCCCTTCTCAATATATTTCTTGGCATTGTCCCATGCCCCACCACTGTTAGAGGAAGAAATGGCAATGACCCCGCCTGCGACAAGGGATCCAGCCAGTACCCCCGCTACGGCTTGAATACCAAAGAGGAATCCTGCAACCAACGGGGTTCCCATGATCAAGACTCCTGGAGCAATCATTTCCTTGAGCGCCGCTTTTGTGGAAATAGCCACACATTGCTCATAATCAGCTTCGGCTTTACCTTCCATCAGTCCGGGAATCGTCCGGAACTGACGCCGGACTTCCTCGATCATCTCATAGGCCGCAGATCCAACAGATTTCATCGTCATGGCCGAAAAGTATGACGGCAAAACCGCTCCGATAAAGAGACTTGTAAAGACTAAGGGATCAAGCAAATTAATGGTCCCTAGCAGATCAAATTCTGGGCCATTTTGTTCTTTGAGCAACAAGTCAGCTCGGGTGAGAAAGGCGGCAAAAAGCGCCAGAGAGGTGAGAATCGCTGCACCGATTGCGAACCCTTTCCCGATTGCTGCGGTCGTATTGCCTGCGGCATCCAACACGTCAGTCCGCTGACGGACATGTTCTGGCATCCCGGCCATTTCGGCAATGCCTCCCGCATTATCGGAAACCGGTCCATAGGCATCGATCGTCAACGCGATCACAAGCGTTCCCAACATGCCCAATGACGCGATCGCCACGCCATACATCCCTGCCAGCATCCAGGGAATATAGATGGCAAGACCAATAGCCAGATAAGGCCCGACAGCACTTTGATAGCCAAGTGCTAGTCCAAAAATGATATTGGTGGCGGAGCCTGTCTCACAGGATTTCGCCACTTCTCGGACGGGTCCATAATCGTGAGAGGTATAGTACTCCGTCATCAATCCCACGACGAGTCCAGCGATCAAACCAGTCAGAAAGCAGAAATATACTCCAAGATCGGTGTAAGCCTCACCCCCAATTTCAAACGTATCCGGAAGCATCCATTTCGTCACAAACAACATCACCACTGCCATCAAGACACTGGAAATAATCAACATCTTTTTCAACGCCGGACCCACCTGATCCTCAGAGTCGACCTTAATCATCATCAAGGTCAGTAGACTCACAGGAATCCCAATTGCAGAAATGAGTATGGGATACAACAACGCATCGACCATGCCAGAAAAGGCCACTGCGCTAATCACCATAGCAGCACAGGTACTTTCAGCACAGGACCCGAATAAATCAGCTCCCATTCCGGCCACGTCACCCACATTGTCACCCACATTATCCGCAATGACGGCAGGGTTTCGTGGGTCATCTTCTGGAATCCCCGCTTCCACTTTGCCCACTAAATCAGCTCCGACGTCTGCAGCCTTTGTGAAAATCCCTCCACCCACACGTGCGAACAAGGCGATAGATGACCCGCCCAGACCAAATCCCGCAATGACTTCCATCAAAACATGTGTGGGAAGTTGTTCCGGCATGATGCTCGACAACACCAAATAAATCAGAAGCAATCCCAAAGCTGCCAAACCCACCAAGGCAAAGCCCATCACGGATCCCGAATGTAAGGCAACATTAAACGCTGTTGAAAGTGATTGATTCGCGGAGACTGTCGTTCGCACATTGCCCTGGGTCGCGATCTTCATGCCGATAAAACCGGAGGCAATCGAAATAATGGCTCCAAAAATAAAGGCAATGGCAGTGTAGAACCCTTCATTCACATAATCTGTGTGGTGGTCGTCAATGAGCAACGCAATAATTGCCGCAAAGACTGCCATGAAGATGGCCATAATCTTATATTCCTGTTTCAGGAATGCCATCGCCCCACTTGCAATCGCCGCATGAATTTTCGCTAAACGTTGCTTGGTGTCTGTATCTTCGACACCCATGTCAATGGGAATCTTGTTGACTGATGAAGAATAATAAAATGCCACGACCAATCCCAGAAGCGAGAGGGCCAGAGTAATTGTTACTGCCATATTGAATACATCTCCATTGAGCTTAAGTGGGGGAAGAAATAAAAGATTGGACTGATTATTGTTATCAACAATGGAACAAGAAGTTGCGACATGACATATCTGCGCGTCTCATTTCTTCAGAAATAAAGAAACATACCGTACTTGTCTATTCACAAGGTTCAATCAGACGAGCCTGGGGATAATACTGAGATGGATTGTCCGAAACTGGCTAGATAAAATAAGAACTCCGCATAATGAATGTTACATGTAGTGTTGTACGTACACAGACTACCCTAAATGTTGAAAATGAAGAGGGTTGTATTCTAACTTTCTGCAGTAGAACATGCAAGGTAAAAACCCTAATATCAAAAGTTTAATTTTTTTGTTACCGGCACCAATTTTTAAACGACCTAATCAATTACCTCGCGGACTCAGTGATTCGATAGACTGCGTCTGGATCAGGAGGTGAGACAAAGGAGCAGGTGATAGTAGGCCTATCGGGAGTGTTGAATAACACAACACATAAGAGGCAAACTTGCTTATGATCATATAGGATGTCAACAGCTTCGGGGCGGTTCAAAAAAGTCCGCTCGCCTGTGCGAAGCCGCTTCGGCGAAGCCAAGTCCAGAAAGGCCGCAGCCATCTAAATAGCGAGAACGCCGCTGCTGGCTTTCTTCAAAAGCCCCATACTGCTTTTAGATGTGCAGAGAACCTGCTTAAGGGCAAGTGTATAAAGAGTTGAAGGAGGCAGCAGAATCAAATGATTACCAACTAAATTATTGAACTAGGGGTGGGAGAGGAGACTCGGAAACTTATGGTGTGCCCTTTAACCGATTTTTGACCATGACGGTTCCGAGGTTGGGTAAACGGGAGGTTCGCCGATGTTCAAACCAGCCAAAGACAAAGACTCCTAGTACTAAAACGGTCCCAAGCGCTAGCGTTGTGGAGTCATTCGCGAGAAAAACTTCTATAGGGGTCATGTTTTCAGTTCCTTCTATCCCTCTATTTTCGGGCAGTTGCTCAATATCTTTACTTTTTCTTCTCGAATAAGGAAGTATTCCTCAGCACTAAATTTTTATACTTAATTAAATATATGTAATTCTAGTAAAAGAAAGCCGTCTTTTTAACGACAAACCGACTTTCTTGTCAATGGAGGCTGTCAGTATAATGAGCCATGAAAGTAACTACACTTTACTGCCCTAAATTGCTGCATTTGATGGGTATCCTGTTGGTGAGCAGTTTACTATGCCTCGGGTCCGCCTCTCCACTATGGAGTGCTACAACAACCAGTCTTACGCCAACTCCAAACTTGGAGGCTCTAGAGGTTGTGATTGATATCCGTTCTCGAGAATTTCGGCCACAGACCACGGAGATTCGAGTTGGGGGAAAAACCCGTTTGGTGTTAAAAAACTTAGACACTGAACTTCATGCCTTTGTTCCCGTGGGATTATTCAGCGAGTCTCATGTGACTGTCACCGGCAATGGGGCACCACAGTTTGCGAAAGAAGGTTTTGTGCGGGTTCTGCTTCCGACGCGAGGACAGACCGAAATCGAATTTACGCCCATACGTCCTGGAACCTACCCGTATTTCTGCGATTTACCAGGCCATGTGATGCGAGGTACTATCGTGGTGCGTGAGAAATTGCCTATGGTAGAGTGAGAGCTTTGGTTCTGGGGTTCATAACCCCTTAAGTTTTAAGTTACATACACATTTACTAAATATGTTTTATTTACCCTGTTTGTGAGGAGGAGTTGGGTTCCATGAGTACAGTTTTTCGTCAACACATCGCGATAGATACCCCCAAAAGCAGAGGCAGAAAAGGCCCTGTTTCTAAAAGACCAATGTCTAGAACTACCGCTATATGCATGGTCATTGTTTTGGGCTGCTTTTACATATCACCCATTTGTTCATGGCCTAGTAGAGCCTATGCCAGTCCCTCTGAAGCCTCACTGACTACGATACGTGAATTTGCGCAGGCCGTCAGTCAAGGTGACCGGGTGGCCGCAGGCCAACGTGATTTTGTGTGTCTGTTGAAAATGGCGCAGCAGCAATTGTTTGTCGACGGAAATTTTCCTGATGCTCTGAGCCCCATTTATGAATGGTGTGCACAGCGTCGGATAACTGCGCATGAACAGGTTGTGGATCAACACGATCGAAGTTTAGATAATATTTGGCCTGGCCCTGGGAAATTAATCGACTTCGGAGACTTTCAACGATTTTATATTGCGGAAACCAGAAATGAACAACTAGCCCCATCCTTTTTTGTGATGGATGAGATCGCCAGGCAGGAGCCTGATCAGCCTTTTACTATTGAAGCAGGGGAATCCGGCACATTACCTCATGCCTCCTTCCCTTCCGCTGATGAGAGCACAGTCCAAGCCGCGCCAACGACCTATATCATTACCACTATCTCCTATCCCAACCCGCTCACCGCTCCAATTTCTAATGGCCCTGGCGTAAAAGATTGGGCGACTCCGTATAAAAAAGTCCAGCGTGTGATCCAATCTGTCGAAGTGAAATGGGTTATCCTTTCGGATCTGAAATCACTAGGGTTTCCGATTGATCAAGCCATCCTTGATCTTCCATTAGAAGGCCCACATGGGACAACGATACCTTTTGTGGTGGATGCCGGAGGCTATGTTCCCCATTCCACGAAATGGTTTGGTCCGAATGATCAAACTGAAACGGCAGTGGCTGGTATCAAACAGGCACAGGCTGCTTCAAATTCCTTCGATGCCCTCATGCAACTCAACCGGCTTTTGATGATTGCACCTGGCAATAAAGAGGTCTTGAGAGTCTTTGCCAATCAACTGTACCAGGGACTGTTAAGCTATGGGAGTCGCCTGAATAGCATTCCTATCGGAGATGATCGCCTCTCTCAACGATTCAATGAATTGTATTGGACTGTCCAATCGCAAACCGATCGTTTTGATTTGTCGTTGGGTATGGAAATTGGCGGAAAATCTGAGCCGATGCCGGCCGATTACTTGTATCGAATGATTCCCGTCATGGAAGCGTTGGCCTCCCTTGAACCGGGAGACTTTGAAAATCGCATGCATCTCATTTCAACCTACCGATGGAATAATGACCAACGAGCCGCGCTGTCGGCTCCACAAGAATTGTTGGCAGAAGTCCCAGCAGAACAAAAAGAAATGCGTGCAGAAGTCTTATTAGAGTTAGCGTGGGCTCGAATCGGCAAAGTGGCGTGGAACCGACATTACGATGATCCTGATATTCGCAAAGGCTATGATGCCGCCAAGCGTGCGTTTGATCTCACGGAAGACCCTCTGAATAAATTTACGGCTGCTTATGCAATGGCCTATAGCCTAGCCTTTCATGTCCCACGCGACAATCAAGCCATGCTGGATCTGCTGCAACAAGCCAAAGAATGGTACCAGAAAATTCCAGGAGCCAACTCTCAAAGCTGGGCATATATGTTGGAAAATGACACGCTTAAGGGTATAGTCCAAACCGATCCAACCTTCAAAGCATTATTGGCTGCACGATAAAGGGATGACAGAATTACAGAAAATTCTTAAAAGGTGAAACGTAAGGTGTTGCGAGGAACGATCTACATGTATTGATTCGTGTCCTCGCGCCTTGCTGTTCATGGTTCGACCGTCAGTCTTTCCCGCCCGTTTGTATCTTGACCCTGTCCACTAAATCATGGAATTAGATTTTCGTAAAAATCCTCACATTCTCAGTAACATGTTGGATGTCATGGCTGACGGCGTCTTTACCGTGGATGCCAAAGGTCTCATTGTTGCGTGGAGTACGGGGGCTGCGCGGATTACTGGTTTTTCCAGCGATGATGTGATTGGAAAATCCTGTCATATTTTAGAAGGGAAAAATTGTAAGGGGTTTCAAGTATTAGCAGACTTTTTGGACAATCCGACTCCCTATCCTTGGGGTATTTGCAATCAAGAATGTAAAGTCTTGGGCAAAGACGGGAGAGAACTCTACCTCTATGGCAATGTTTCCATTCTCAGAGATGGACAAGGCAATGTGGCAGGTGCCGTGGGGACCTTTACCGATCTCACGGCATTCATTCTGAATAATCAAAAGATTGCTGTTCTCGAAGAACAAACGAAATCGCGTGAAGCTTTTCAGCAGCTCATTGGCAAAAGTCCTGCGATGCAGGAAGTCTTTCGTCGATTACGTCTGTCCGCACAAAGTGATGTGACGGTCCTCCTCACAGGAGAATCCGGCACCGGTAAAGAATTAGCCGCCCGCGCTATCCATGCACTCAGTGGACGTAAGGATAAGCCGTTTTTTGCGATTAATTGCTCTGCGATTCCTGAAACCTTATTGGAAAGTGAGTTGTTTGGCCATGTGAAAGGCGCATTTACGGGCGCGATTCGAGACAAGATTGGTGTCTTTCAAGCCACGGAAGGCGGTACCTTATTTCTAGATGAGATTGGGGACACTAGTCCCCTACTCCAACTTAAGTTACTGCGCGTTCTTCAGGAGAATGAAATTCGGAGGGTGGGGGATGACCGAGCCATCAAGGTGGATGTCCGTTTGATCACAGCCACTAATCGCAATTTACAAATCCTGATGACTGAAGGAACCTTGCGAGAAGACTTCTACTACCGTATTCATGTCTTTGAAATTACTCTACCGCCTCTACGGGAGCGTCGCGCGGATATTCCACTCCTCGTCAATCATTTCATGAAGAATAATGCTACAATCTTTCAACGTGACATTACCGAAGTCGCACAAGATGCTTTAAAACGGCTTCAAGAATATCACTGGCCCGGAAATGTTCGAGAACTCAAGAATGCCATTGAACATGCCTTTGTGACTGTGGCTGATAATTGCATCACTCTTTGGGATTTGCCTCCGGAAGTTCAACGTCCTTCATTAAAGACCTCTTCCCCATCCAAACCTTTTGGGTCGCCTCTGGACCCGGCTGAGGAAAATCGGATTCGAGAAGCCCTTCAGCAAACACAAGGCAACAAGACCGAAGCAGCCAAGCTTCTGGGGATGAGCCGGGTCACTCTGTGGAAGAAACTCAAACACCTTTCCCTCGAATCCCCTGCCTCAGCGTAGCGGCAAACTGTCCGCATATCATATTGTTAATATGTTAAGTTAACGGTTAACAATTTCTGTTAAATTATTTCCCTTTGTGCTGAAACATTCTCTTGCAAAAACCATCATAAAAATTCATAAATATTTGATTTATTTAATATTTATAGATTTTGTTATAGTATATGGTAATGGCATAGACGTTGCTTTATATAGTCGGTGAGGAAAATGGAGGAGAATGTTATGAGCACCACATTACTTGATCATGAGCAACAATCTGAGCAGCCAACTGTTCAGGGTGAGTACCTGAAAAGTGATCCGTTGTATATCGATGTCCGAACACCTCAAGAATTTGAAGGTGTGCATATACCGGGCGCACGAAATATTCCTTTACCTGATTTACATTTATATGTAGATGAGTTGCGAGCCCTTGCACAACAACGCCCTATTATCTTGGTATGCCGCACACAGAATCGAGTGAAGATTGCTCGAGACTATTTGACCAACAATGGTCTAAAAAATTGTGAAATTTTGGAGGGCGGAATCACCGCTTGGGTTGATCAAGGTAAGCCTGTCATCACAGGGCAACAGGGTATCTCATTGGAAGGGCAAGTTCGGGCTATAGCAGGCGGATTGATCTTACTCGGTGTTGCGTTAGGTTTCACGGTGCATAACGGATTCTTTCTTCTCCCTGCCATGGTAGGGGCAGGACTGCTTCACGCCGGATTAACGGATTCATGTTTAATGGGCATGCTCCTTTCCAAGCTACCCAGAAACCGAATCCGGAATTCCCCCTCCACCAATGGAAAGAAAGGAGCTTCACCATGAATTGTCCACGATGCGAAGGCTTATTGTTGAGCGACCAAACCTACAATGCAGATGAGGCGCTCTATGTTTTGTCAATTTGGCGCTGTCTCAACTGTGGAGAAACATTTGACTCCATGATTTTACAAAATCGAATCGATCAAAAAGAGAAGGGGATGCCGGAACGTTCTAAGTCTACTAATTGGGTAGACCACAGAAACCCACTGGCTATCACTCGCTAGAAGACCTATAATTTTTCTCTGTCCGTCATCAAGAATTCGGACATGTCCATCACACATTCATAACAAGGAGGTCGCAATGCATCGTTCAGTCCGTTCCCTATTATTCGTCGGAGCTTTAAGCTTTCTCGCAATGGGGTGTATGACCACTCCAGCCATGAGTGAAGGAGGAGGCCCAGCTCATGGATATGACATTCATGTGCAAGCCCCCCACATGATGCCCGACGGGACACCCGGAGGTCCATTCCACCATTATTGCAAGGGGATTAATGACAAGATTCTCCAATGTCTCTTGTTTGAATCCACGGATGCCAATGCTCCGCTGGTTGCCATCGAATACTTCGTGGCTAAAGATCTTTCACGAAAACTTCCAGTTATTCAATGGCATCGGTTCTTCCATGATCATGAAGTAGAAATTGCCACGGGACGCGTACAGATTTTGGACATCGATGATCCCGAAAAAGTGAAGGCTATTGCTGAAGCTGCCGGTAAAACCGATGGGGTGATTTATCATCTTTGGCAAAAAGGGAAAGAATTCCCAGATGGGACCGTGACCTACCCTCAATCACTTGGACATTCGTTTCCCCAATAATCTGAATAACAGCTCATCTAGGAGCGGGGGATCAACCAGATTCCCCGTTCATCTCAAAGGATAGACAGCATGGAGAGCAGGCCAACACATACAACGATAGTACTGTTCGGATTCATCCTGTGGGCTGGGAGTACGTTATCCGTTTCTTTTGCCGCAGACCCCGCCGTCCTTAAACCTCGAGTACCGAACACGGAAATAGAGGAAGCGCGAACCTGGGTAAACCCCTTTCCTGCCACGCCTGAAAATATTGAGCAGGGCAAGCTCATTTTTCACGGAAAAGCCTTTTGCGTAACTTGCCACGGAAGAGATGGGAAGGGGCTGGGAAATATCCCTGGCCTGCGAGGAAAGCTGCCTCGGAATTTTACAGACAAAGCCTGGCAAGAAGCCAGAACGGATGGTGAGTTACTTTGGATTTTAAAAAACGGTAGTCCGGGCACTGATATGGCTTCATTCATTCCACTAGTATTGACCGAAGAAGAAGCCTGGCATGTCTTGCTGTATGTCCGATCATTTGGAAAGTACTAGAGCAACAACGAAGAGTGGAGTATTGGAAGACGGAACTATGGAGCGATATCCAACAACCAACTTCCTGCGGACCTTATCAAGGATTGGGTTTGTCATTCTAGTCTAGTTTATGTCTTGTTTGCTGTCCTCTCTCCGGCCATCGCTTCATTACCGGGACTTCGAATTACTATACAGACCTTTTCCCCCCACTTTTCTCCTACATTAGCCAAGATAGTAACTGGCACCACAGTTTCCTGGGAAAACCCTACCAGCACCCTTCATTCCATTACCCATGATGGATGTCAGAAGATGGAAAAATGTGCGTTTGATTCAGGACCCCTTGGCCCCAATCGCACCTTTTCTATAGATGCACTACCACCCGGCCAGTATCCTTACCATTGCTCGTTTCATCCCATTATGCGCGGGGCTCTTGTTGTCCTTGAGTCTGATAGTAGTCATGAAACCTAACTGAACGAGCTTCGACCCGTTAAATGGAATGGATGAATTCTGAAGTTCCCGTACGGGCATTCCACCACTAGCCACCTGTGTTCCTGAAATTCGAGTCTCCGTTTGTGATGGGTCAGCCAAATACTTTCCTATTCTTTATGCATGAACATTCATGCGGATGACCCAATGCGTTAACAGTTAACGCGTGAACTTAACAGGCTTATCAAACCCACTCTCTGCGTTCAAAAATATTTTGATAAACAATTGAAATATAATAATTTTCATATTATTTATTGTTGGTATTTGTCTTGCTAAATACTAAGAGAAATAGAGGAATACACGTTCAATACTTCACTTCTAAAAATTTAAGGAGAAGAGTTATGGAAGAAACAAATGGACGAGTCATGGTGGTGGATGATGAAGCTGATGTTCGAAAGGTTGCCACAATGTGTTTGGAAAAAGCTGGCTACCAAGTCATTGAAGCCGAAGACGGAGAACAAGCCATACAGGAAATTAAGCAAGGGGACAATCCTGTGATGTTGGATGTCATTATCACAGACATTAATATGCCTAAAGTGAACGGCTTAGAAGCCATTGAATTCTTTCAACAAGAATGGCCTCATGTGCCGTTGATTGTGATGACAGGATATCCAAACCTGGAGACCGCAAAAGAGTTAATGAAACGAGGGTTAGTGGACTATTTGGTCAAACCCGTGGATAGAGAAAAGTTGATAGCGGCTGTGGAAAAAGGCATGGGTCAAAGAGAACTGAGTAGTTTTTAGTTAGGCCAATTCAATGATAAGCGGTCCCTCGTCCATCTAAATTTCATTGGACGGGGGACCTGTTTTTGAATATCCTCAAACAATCGGTGGGAAAGGTCAGATGGGAGTGATTGGTGGAGATGTGCCCATGGCAATGAAGATTTCTAGAGTGACTCAGCCTCAGACTATTAACGACTTAATTTTAGATGCGGCAGACGAAGGAATTTTTGGCCTTGATTTAGAAGGCAAACATACTTTTGTGAATCCGGCTGCCGCACGCATTCTTGGGTTTGACGCAAACGAGTTACTGGGTCAACCCAGCCATGCCCTCTGGCATCATACTAAAGACAATGGGGATCCCTATCCGGCTGAAGAATGTCCTATTTACGGCGCGTATAAAGATGGAAAGATTCATCATGGAGATAATGAAGTGTTTTGGCGAAAAGACGGGACATCATTTCCCGCTCAATACTCAAGTCGCCCAATCTTTGACGAGGGGAATAGACTCATTGGAGCGGTCGTCACGTTCAGAGATATTTCGGTACGTCGTGAGGCGGAATGGACGATTGCAGAACTTCGACGCCAAAATGACTATGTGCTGAATTCGGCGGGAGAAGGCATTTTTGGGTTAGACCTGGAAGGCCGTCATACATTTGTGAATCCCTCTGCGGCAAAATTGTTAGGGTATGAAATTTCTGAACTGCTTGGTCAACCCAGCCATTCTCTGTGGCACCATACCAAAGGCAATGGGAAGCCCTACCCCAAGGAAGAATGTCCAATCTATGGAGCATATAAGGATGGGCTGGTTCATGTTGGAGAGGATGAACTGTTCTGGCGTAAAGATGGCTCAAGTTTTATTGCGCAATATTGCAGTACGCCTATGCGAAACAGTGATGGAGAGCTGATTGGTGCCGTGGTGACCTTTCAGGATATGACGGAACGAAAACGCCTTGCTGCTCAATTGCTGGAAGCGGCCAAAATAGCGGAAGTGACGAGAGTGCTGGGCAATGTGGGTCACGACATTAAAAATATGTTGATGCCCGTGTTGACGGGAACGAGTCTGCTGGAAGATGAGTTAAAAGATCTTTTCACATGTCTTACTAAATCAGGCATGACCGACGGCAAGAAAATTGAAGAGACCTGTGCGGAGCTGACCCAAATGATCAAGCAGAATGGACAACGTATTCAAGATCGGGTCAGGGAAATTGCCGATGCCGTAAAAGGTGTCATCAGTGAACCGCATTTCGTGACATGTCAGGTTTCACCAATTGTTGAAGGGGTCATGAAATCACTGCAAGTTTCAGCCAAAGAAAAAGGCGTGACATTGCTCTCCAAAGACTTGGAATATCTTCCATCTCTTGAAGCCGATGGGAAACGCCTCTTTACCGCTCTCTTTAATCTCATTGGCAATGCCATTCCAGAAGTCCCCAAAGGAGGCTCGGTGACGGTGACGGGTTCTGCCAATGGAACAAAGGACATGCTTGAACTGATTGTCGCGGATACTGGAAACGGTATGCCTCCGGAAGTACGAGAGCGGCTCTTCACCAAAAATGCCATTAGCACCAAAGCGGGAGGAACTGGACTCGGAACGAAAATTGTGAAAGATGCCATTGATGCACACAACGGAACTATTCGGGTAGAGAGCACTCAAGGAGTCGGGACATCGTTTTATCTCCGCCTTCCTATTCATCAGAATTCTTAGATCAAAGCTCAATCCCTCAATTCACAACTCATCGGCACGGATTCAGCAGGCCTAATGCTCAAGTTCAGAGTATTTGGCTAACAGCGGGACTTCTCGAAAAGGCGTATTTTATTAAGTAGATACACCCAATCTCAATGAATTTAGGAAAGGCATGTGGTAGAATTTTTTTGTAAGAGTTATTGGGCATGTAGTCATTAACAGGAGAATCCTATGACAGGGCTATCTCTTCTGGCATTATCAACTTGGCTTGTCTTTTCTTCCGTCCAAATATCTAACTCGGCCCTCCACTCGTTGCCTGTAGAACCGAATGAAGAGACCCGCATTGACGAAATCTATGACCAGGAATCCCGGCTCTTTCTGTCTTTGTATTCTTTAAAGGGAAATGGAGAGATTGATTATGTCACGGGTCGAACAGTTGAAGGCCACATCCGAAGTACCTATGGCAATCCCGTATATTATCTGCCGGAACATCCTATATTCTATTGGTGGAATCACACCATGTTTAACGATCCTCAACTTGATGGGGTGAATGGCAACGAGTTAGTTTACAAGGAAGAAACAGATTTCGATGTCAGCCGCTACAAACCCTGCCTCTTCAACGGTCAACCCTGTTGATTGTGTTGTAAGTCAGTCGAACCGATCGCAATTTCCCCAAGTTTTATATCTTGGGAGTGTTGAATAATGACGATATCAAGAGTCATATTTTGCCAAGAAGCTGAGGGCGATCAAAAGGTTCGCGGCGGTTCAAAAAGGCTTTCCAGCAAGGCCGCAGCCATTTTTGCGCGCGGAGCGTACTGCCAGTAGGTGAGCACGGAAAAATGGCGAGAACGCTGCTGGCAGCTTTTTTCAACAGCCCCATCTTCGAAAGGTTTTTGGGTGAGATTCGGGTAGGCCGATGAGAAACTTCTCATCGGCCTACCCATTAGGTTAGCCCAATTCGGAAGAATCGTGGTTATTCTAGATCGGATGGGTCGTTGAACAAAACAGGCAACGCGATGTTGCCATGCCCGTTTTGAGGAAAATCTGGTGCGTTGCGGTTCCCCGGATTCAGATTCGATGCCGTATCGTCCGGGGGAAAGAGTACCAGAGTTTGAAGAAATTCTATAACTTGTCGCTGTCTGCTATCTGACAACCGTGCAAAAGCGTTGCGGGAAGCCTGGGCTTCTCCTCCATGTCGCAGGATCACGTTCTTGAGGTTAATGCTACGTCCATCGTGGCCATAAGGTGCGGAGGTCCCTACTCCCCATAATGGTTCGGTCATAAATTCCTTTGTCAGTGTGCCGTCAAAATTTCGCTCCCAAAAATTAGGCCCTAAATCATGCCGTTTGAAGTCCGCAAAAATATTCTTGACCACGAAAGCCTGTCCTTGTGGTGTTTTCAGAGGAGGGTTACCACTGTTTGGCACAGTATCCGCAAGTGCTGTGGCCGTTGCGAAAAGCCTATTAAAGATTCCTTTATTGGCATTGAATCGGGTTTCGACATCAGCGACACGACGGTCATGATCGATAGTAAGATTTCGCTTATGACAGCTGGTACATTGAATTTTTCTCATAATATCTAAGCCAGCTCTTGCACGATCGGATATCTGATATCGACCAGGCTTGAAGTAGTTCAATAGATAAAATTCCATGTGATCCACGATGCTGACAGGAATTTCGTTAGCGACGCGGTCTAAATCAGGATCATCACTTACGCTGGTTGCCGGAGGAGCTTCAATGTCGTCGATCGATCCATCTAACACCATCCCCGAAGGTGTCACGACGCGTTCTTCAGCTACGGCACGGGCTAAATCTGGATCAAAGGCTTCGAGTCCCATTTCGGCGTTAAATGCTCCAACGACAAATTCACGAATAGAAATTGTGCTGCCCTCATGAAAAAAGGGACGAACACGTAAGTCTGCATTAACACCCTGGACTTGAGAAGTGTCGACTGATCCATCAGGAAGCGCCTTAATTCTGCCATAGGCAATCCCCTTGCTTCTTAAGTTTCTTCTGACATTCTTCCCCGTAGCTGCGGCTTCTTGTATGGCCGCGTCTCGAATGCTACGCAGCTCTTGAGTAATCTCATCGCCCAGCATCTCAACTAACCCTAAGCCAAACAAATGTGGGGCATCACGACTATCGGGACGTGTGAACACATCCCCTCCAAAACCGGCTGATCCCCGAGGTCTTCCATGACAGGCTGCACAACTATCGGCCAGCCCGGCGCCATGTGAACCATCGGCTTCGATATTACCGACACCGTCATTGGTTCGTGGGCCTTGTCCTTGCGCGACGGTAAACTTGCGTTGAAAAATATTACGGCCCCGACGAATGGAACGAAACGGATCACGGTTAATAATATACAGCGAGGAGCCAGGGGTTGAAATATCACCCCGCCCCGCTCCAATTTGGTCAGCATAAGATTTCTTAATCCCTGCATTTGCAGAATTAGGTGTTTGCGTGACATCTGTTTCTTGCGAAAACCCTGCGCTGGGGCATATAAGACATCCGGCGACGAATAAGAATGTGCAGGCCAAAGGCCTAGACAAAGTTGATAGAACCATGAAATGCCTCCCTTCTATATGAACGAACGAAAAAATAAGATGGAATGAAAATCGGAGGGGGTATCCCGTCTTGCTTGTCTTCGACAAAAAATAAAGGAGTTACCTCAAGGAAGAAATTTCAGCTTTTAGGGGGAGGGAACTTTTTCGAAGCGGAAACTATAGCCACCATGTGTAGTCAAAACCATACCCCAAATTGAGGGTATGGCCTATAAAGTGTTCCTTTAAATGTTAAGGATAATGTTCATGTTGTTAACTTTATGTGTTAATTAAAGAAATATATTACTATTAATACACTTTTTTCTAACTTTAATTGTTAAATAAGATAACCCGTTGTTAGATGTATTTTTTTTCAATCAAATATAAAAAAATCTCGTGATACCATTTGGTTCAAACTTTGCTTTCCCGTTTCATTGCGAAGTTGTGAGCTAGAGTTCTCAGTTTCTTTATGCAAGAACCATCTCTTTTTTTGAAAAGAAAGTTTCCACATGAAGCAGGAGACAATTGTTATGGAGATTGTCGAGTTCTACTGTTGATGTTTATTCAGAAGATTGTTTCATTTGCATTCCAGACAAAAAGAAACTACCCAGCATGTCTATAAAAATTGTAATTGTAGGTGGAGTGGCTGGAGGAGCCAGTGCTGCAGCGAAGGCCCGCCGAACGAACGAAACGGCGGACATTACCATTTTTGAAAAAGGCCCTTATGTGTCCTTTGCCAACTGCGGGCTTCCCTACTATGTTGGAGAAACAATCCAAGATCGGGATGACCTGTTGCTGCAAACTCCAGAGCGATTTTGGAAACGATTTCGAGTTCAAGCCCACGTCTTACACGAGGTCCTAAAAATTGACCGGGTGACAAAGCAGGTCACTGTAAAAGATGTCCTTTCACAAGAAGTGACATCCTACCCCTATGACAAATTAATTCTGGCTCCAGGAGCTGGAGCAATTGTGCCAAAGATTCCTGGCATTCATGCCAAGAATATTTTTTCCGTCAAAACTGTTCCTGACTCCGATAGGATTAAATCGTTTCTTCAGCAACATCCATCTCATAAGGCACTTGTCATTGGTGGTGGCTTTATCGGACTGGAAACGGCCGAAGCTTTGGCGAATCGAGGGCTAGCGGTGACCATCGTCGAGAAAGCGCCACACATTCTCCCCCCTTTTGATTCAGACATGGCAAGGCTCGTTGCCCATCACATAGAAGAGAAGGGTATTAGAATCATCACAGGCGACGGGATTGCAGGATTTCATCAAGGTGCGGAGTTTGCCCAAGAAGCTGAATTGGAAAGTGGAAGACGCTTACCTATG
The DNA here is from genome assembly GCA_965223295.1 of Nitrospirales bacterium. Classification (GTDB taxonomy): domain Bacteria; phylum Nitrospirota; class Nitrospiria; order Nitrospirales; family UBA8639; genus Nitrospira_E. Next base: position 1,251,860 of record CBDCWC010000003.1, read on the forward strand.
GATTTAGCCATCCTTTCAATAGGCGTTCGTCCAGAACTAAAACTTGCACGGGAGGCCGGCCTGGAGATTGGTGCGTCGGGAGGAATTGCCGTCAATGCGCGACAGCAAACATCTGATCCTGATATTTATGCGGCAGGGGATGCTGTTGAAACCACTCATTTGATTACAGGGAGGCAAACACGCATTCCCTTAGCCGGACCAGCGAATAAACAAGGAAGAGTCGCGGGCGCGAACGCTGCGGGAGGAGATTTGCAATTTGATGGTGCACTAGGCACCGCTATCGTTGAAACAATGGGTATCACCGCTGCCAAAACAGGTTTGACTGGTCAGGAAGCCGAAACCCATGGATTACAGTATTTCGTTTCGGTGACCCATCCACTGGATCACGCTGGATACTATCCTGGTGCAGAGGCCCTCCACATGAAATTGGTGGTGGAAGAGCAAACCGGAAAACTGTTGGGTGCCCAAATTGTTGGTGAACAGGGAGTGGACAAACGGATTGATGTATTGGCCACGGCGTTACATGCCAAGATGAGAGTCCAGGATTTGGAACAACTGGATTTGGCCTATGCCCCACAATTTAATTCTGCCAAGGGACCAGTCATCATGGCAGGGTTTGTGGCAGCCAATACGTTACGAGGGGAAGTGAAGACCATCACCGGGGAAGAATTGAATAAGAGACTCAAAGTAAACGCAGCTCTTCAATTATTAGATGTCCGAACTTCAGGCGAATATCAACAAACCCACCTACCTCAAGCCCGCCTGGTTCCCGTGGATGACCTCAGAGACCATCTCCTCGATCTAGATCCCGCCCAAGAAACTGTCGTCTATTGCCGCGTCGGACTACGTGGCTATCTTGCCGCTCGCATTCTCCTCCAACATGGGTTTACGAACGTCTCGAATCTCACCGGTGGAATCCTCAGTTATTCACCCACCTAGAAGTTTCAATTGTTTGTTTGACTGATTCAACTCCAAAGAATCCATTTAAGGGTTTGGGGAAATCAGTTAGGCTAACCGTTAAGCTATGCTTAACGGTTAACGTTTCCGCTTTAACAATTCTCTTGTGGTACGGACCTGTGTCTTTGGCTCTTATTCTACAACTCGTTGTTTTTGTAAAGAAAAGCGACTCTCGTTCAGAGATTTTTTCATGGCATTGCGCTTGCGTATACGTATGGTGTGATTAAGGTTAATTATCAATAGGGAGGAAAGGGCCATGTGTAAAAATGTTGGTAGCACAGAAAAAGGCATTCGCTTGATTTTGGGAGGTTTGTTGGTAATCGCGGCCATGTTTCTCCAGTTACCGACATGGGGAACGGCTATATTAGGTGTGGTTGGAGCGATCTCTGTACTAACGGGAACAGTGGGATACTGTCCAGTTTGGAGCATATTTGGCATTAACACCTGTGGCGTCGAAGAGTGAGGGCAATCTGACAGTGCCGATCAAAAAACCAAACATATAATGTAATTGCGATATATGATGTGATACAGCTTTTACTCGTATTCAGGTATTTTTACCCTCTACCCGCATACCATACACAAGGCCCCTCACAGCTTTGTCTCCTTGGGTGGAAGGCATCCACAATATGCTTTCAGAAATTTCATTGGTGTTACAACAAAGATAGGTTTTTCATATATAGGGTTATGAATGGAGGATTCACAATGAAGAGAGTATTCCGATTATTCATGTGTTCTCACGAAAGGGCTGGAGGTCTGCTTCTGGCTTTTTGCCTTTTCTTTTTCCCTGGCTTCTCTCAGGTCTTTGCTGCTGATGCTCAAGAAGCTGAGTCATTGGTAAACAATACTTGCTCGACGTGCCATAAATTTGAAGGGAAGGAGGAGAGCCGGTTCAACTTAAAAGCCCCGGATTTGATGTGGGGTGGGAGCAAGTATCAGCGGGATTGGCTTATTCGTTGGCTTACCGGGAAAGAGCCATTGTTGTACGTGAAAAATTATCGCTGGGATCTCAAACAGGACCCGGATCCCCATATGACCGTGACGGAGGCACAAGCTAATTCCATTGCCGATTATTTCGAAAAAAATCTCATCGACTCTCGAGTCACTGTTGGTGCATTTGATCTCTCCAAGGTGACAAAACGCGATGCCGAAGTTGGAGCGGTTATTTATAAGGCCCATGCCTGCATCGGCTGCCACACCATTGAAGAAAATGGGCAACTCGTCGGTGGACCACAAAGCGCCAATTTAGCGGATTCCGGAAATCGATATGACAAGGACTGGTTGTTCCGATTTGGGATCAACCCCCAAGATTTCACTCCACATAGCGGAGAATTTTTGGCTGATGCCACAGAACCGCAACTAAGAAGTGTGATTGGATATCTCATGACGCTGGGTGTTAAAGATTTTCAATACTACGAACCCTGGACCAGTCCTGAGTTTGCCAATGCCAGTGTGGCGAGAGGCACCGTCATCTATAAAGAATATTGCTCACAATGTCATGGCGCGGAGGGGAAAGGCGATGGTCCGGCGGCATCGGGTTTGAGTCCCAAGCCTGCCGTTCACGCCAACATTCCTTTCGAAAAGCTACCAATGGAGTACCTCTATAATGTCATTAACCACGGTGGACCAAGCGTGGGCAAGTCAGCCAATATGCCCTATTGGGGACTGACCATTGGACAACAAGGCGTGGCAGATGTGATTGCTTATCTTAAAGCAACATTCAAAGGCGGTACTGAAGTGGCAAAGGCCACTGGAGGAACTGGCCCTTCAGGTGTCTGCCCGCAACCACGAAAGACTAAACGTGCGCCTGGGAAATTCCGCAACATGGAAAACCCTCTTCCACAGAATGCTGAGAACATCAAGGCCGGAGAAACCTTATATCAACAAACTGCAAAACCGCTAGCTTGCATGAACTGTCATGGCGCACACGGAGACGGGGAAGGACCGATGGGGGCTGCGTTGGATCCTCGTCCACGAAATTTCACCTGTGCGGAAACCATGAAAGATATTTCTGATGGTCAAATGTTCTGGATCATCAAAAACGGATCAGTTGGAACTGGGATGATGGCTTTTTCAGGAATGCCAGACAATCAAATTTGGCAATTGGTTCAGTATATCCGAACCTTAGCCAGATGAGGGTTCCTTTTTCATGGCAATGTCACTATTGGTGGAAGGTTTCAGAGTTCCTTCTCCCTTGAGGGAGAAGGTTAGGATGAGGGTGAAGACTTCAGCAGCTAGTGAAAATAGAATAGTGACTTAGTTACTTGATAAGCTTCTACCCTCACTCAGGGTCTGAGTCGAAAGTGAAAATACTATTACTATATTACTAAGCTTAAGGAACCCATGGCTTCAAATGGATTGACTCGGCGGCGGTTTCTTCAAGCGTTGCTCATTGCAGGTGGGCTCACAGCATCGGGGAAATCGCTGGTTCGGGCTGTACCAACTCCTAGCATCACCTTGCCGTTTGAGAGAGGAAAGCGACCTCTGGTGGCTTTCCCTGAAAAACGGCCGTTGATGGTTATGACCACACGACCGCCGCAACTCGAAACACCATTTTCTCTTTTCAATGAAGGTATTTTTACTCCCAATGACGCGTTCTTTGTCCGCTGGCATTTGGCCAATATCCCTACCACGATTGACTCGAAAACATTTCGTGTAACGATAAGAGGACGAGTCAAGAAACCTGTATCTTTTAGCCTTAAGGATTTACAAGAAAAATTTGAGCCGATAGAAATTGCAGCAGTTTGCCAATGTGCAGGAAATAGCCGAGGGTTTTCTGACCCTCAGGTTGCTGGAGGACAATGGGGCCATGGAGCTATGGGGAATGCTCTGTGGAGGGGAGTGCGGTTGCGCGACTTATTGGAACAAGCCCAATTAGAAAATGATGCCAAACATATTCGGTTCGACGGCATGGATCGTCCAGTGGCCAATGCCACACCGGATTTTCTGAAGTCACTGCCCCTTGATGCTGCGACTGCAGACCAGGTGTTGGTGGCTTATTCTATGAATGGCGAGCCTCTTCCAATGCTCAATGGTTTTCCTCTGAGGTTGGTCGTGCCTGGATGGTATGCCAGCTATTGGGTCAAGATGGTGAATGATATCGAAGTGCTCAATGACGAAGATCGAAATTTCTGGATGAACCCAGCCTATCGAATCCCCGACAATGCCTGCGGTTGTGTAGAGCCCGGCGAAAAAGCTGTAGCAACTACTCCACTTTCCACTATGAAGGTACGATCCTTTATTACAAATGTAGTCAGTGGGGAAAATATATCCAGTGGGTCTGGTGTGCCGATTAAAGGCATTGCGTTTGATCAAGGGTATGGAATCGATCGAGTATTATTTTCTTCAGATGGGGGGCGACATTGGAAAGCCGCGAGATTGGGAAAAGATTTTGGAGATTTCTCTTTTCGTCAGTGGGAAACTCAGGTGTTTTTGAAGCCTGGGCAGTCCTATCAATTGCAGTCGTTAGCGATCAATCGCATAGGAGAATCTCAACAGCTTCATCCCAAATGGAATCCCAGTGGTTATTTGCGTAATGCGGTGGAAACAGTTCATGTTTCAACCCAAGACTAACCTTCTGATGATACGGTTGCTCACCTGTGCTTTCCTTATTATAGACCTAGGCCTCAGCAGTTTCATGTCGACCTCTTTTTCAGAAGAATTTCACCCAGCATCCTCATCGATTGTCTTGCCGACAGATCCCTTTTCCTTTCAACCAGGTTCTGGTCAAGAGATCGCCAATACGTACTGCGTAATTTGTCACTCTGCCGATTATATTTACACCCAGCCTTCTCACTCACAGGAAGAATGGACCAAGATCATCAAAAAAATGCAGCACACCTTCGGCTGTCCGATTCCTGACGATTCAAGGACTCCGTTGGCGCAGTATTTGGTACAACAGAATGACATCATGCCTTTTAGGATGAAGTCCAACATTTCTCAGACGCCAGCTCCTTCAATTGGGATAAGAAATGGGAATCCATTCGATGGCAAATCAATCTATACCACCAATTGCATCAATTGCCACGGAACTGACGGATATGGTGATGGCCCTATTGGGCAGCAATTAATCCCGCCTGCGGCTAATTTGACCGTGGTAGGGAAGAAGTCAGACCAAGAACTTCTCCGAATTATCCGAAACGGGCGTCCCGGCACAGCCATGCCTCCTTGGAAAGGGAGCTTATCTGATCAAGACATTGTTGATGTCTTATCTTATGTGAGAACTTTTTCTCAAGAGTTTCCTCAACGCTAAAACTATCCATCATTAAGAATGTTTTCCTTCATATGAGGAGCATCTCGCTTACTCAGAGACCCCTCGTTATCTTGTATATTTTCGCCTGACTTGTGTCCTCAGTAATTTTCCCCATACAATATAAGTAGGTAACCCCCTCCTCAAACTTTATATTTTCTCAGTCCAGGAGGTAATAATTATGGCAAACACCTATTCAATATTGATTGTAGGAGTTGCAATGCTGGGTTTGACCGCTTGTGGGAGCACAGGGGGCAATGTCGGACTTGGCGTGTTGGGAGGTGCGGCGGCAAGTGCCGGAGGATACGAATTGCATTTGAAAAATCAGAAGGAGCAGGTGGAAGAAGACTTTAAAGATGGTAAGATAGATGAGAATGATCGAGATATCCGGCTCAGTCAAATCAAACGTGACTCGCTTCTCCAGTAAACTCCCAACACAACGGAATATTTTTTAACTACTCGTGTTTACGGAAGAACAGGGATACAATATCCCTGTTCTTCCGAAAAAAAGTATTTCTCCAGAACCGCTTCTATATTATTCAGAGACCCGACACGGATGATTTCTTCACGTCGTGAAAATCTCACCCAGCCTTGAACAACTTCCCCAACGAAACCTGTAGTCTTTCTTTTTTACACCCAAAAATCGGATTCCTTTTTTTCTAATGGACGTGTATTTATTACTGGCCCTGTTGTCAGGTGGAGTAGTCGGGCTCCTGCTCGGAGCGACGGGTGGAGGCGGGTCCTTAGTAGCCATACCCTTGTTAGTCTATGTCGTAGGAATTCCTGTCCAAAAGGCGAGCGCGATGTCGTTAATTGTGGTGGGCTATTCCGCTTTGTTTGGAGCGTGGCAGGAAAACCGTTTCAAACGAGTTCACATCCCTGCAGCCCTTGTGTTTAGTTTGACTGGAGTCTTTGGTGCATGGATTGGCGCGCAAGGGCATCAACTGGTTTCTGAAACCATTGTACTATTTTTGTTCGGTAATTTATTGCTCTTTATGAGCGTATGGACCTTTTGGCAACAACAAAATGATGAGAGTCAGCATACGATGTCAGGATGTGCCAAACATTTTTCCTGGCCTTGTGCATTTAGGGCATCTGCAATTGGATGGGGCGTAGGATTACTCACTGGATTTTTTGGAATAGGAGGAGGGTTTCTTATTGTTCCAGCTCTCATGATCCTTTTAGAGTTTCCCATACGACTTGCAATCGGTACGTCATTTTTGATTATCGCCCTTATTTCGATAGGTGGGGTATTCGGACATTTGCATTTAGCCTCGTTGGATTGGCTCTTAACGGGGTTAGTGTTAATTGGAAGTGTCCTGGGGTTAGTCTTTGGGTCCAGAGTAACACGGTCTATTCCCTCTCATCATTTGAGACGATGCATTGCGATTCTGATTGGTGCCATCGGATTTGGGTTAATCCTCGATAATGGCTGGCATCTTATCTTTTAAGACACGAAGCCTATGGTCACGAAAAGATAGCGGCTTCTCTCAATGAGCTTGCCAGGTTTCAGCCTGGCAGTGGAGACCCTTTTGCCGAAATCCGGCAACTCTCAGGAACGCCAATACTGGATGATTGGAGCCATAAAGGTGAGATAAAAATATAGGAAGTCAAATGGAAGACGTATATTGGTGGATTTTGCAAGATTCGAATCGATGGCCCGGCAAAAAAATTATGAAGGAATTTTTTCGTCTTGGACGGGTCGAAATAACAACATGACATCGCCTGCTTCCAGTTGTTGCCCGTCTTGAAATTCCCAGGGCGATAAAGTGGAGCCATGTCGATAGACTCTGAGTAACACGTCTGGCTGTAAATCTTTAGCGGTTTTTCCCACATCGTCTCCTTCCACCGTTCGCTCGATGATATTGACGTGTCCACCAGCCGTCAGAAAATCCTCTAAATAATCGGCCAAGTATTTTTGATCGACTGCAGCGGCTAACATATATCCCCCATAGGTGGCGGGTGAAATAATGGTTTGCGCGCCTCCTTGGCGGAAGAGTTTGACATTTTCTTCTTCCTTCGCACTCACAATCACTCGACATTCAGTATTGAGATTTCGAACCGTTAATAGAATGAGCGCGTTCGTATCATCCCGGCCGGAGGCAATAATAATGGCTTTGGCTGCTCTCAAGAATGCGCCATGTTGTAAGAGCCCTTCTTGAGTCGCATCGCCTTTAAGAGCGACCACTCCTAATTCGACAGCCGTTCGCACTCGCTCGTCTCGGGGATCAATGACAACGATATGTTCAGGATCAGTTCCTTTTGCGAGTAATTCTTTGACCGCCGAATAGCCAGTGTGGCCAAAGCCACAGACCACCACATGCTGGTTCAGATTTGATTGAAGTTTTGCCATGCGAAATACCTCAGTAAATTTTCGAAGTGCGAGTTGATACGCTGTGCCTAAGAAAATGATCCAAATAAAAATTCTGACCGGTGTCACCACCAGGGCATCAATCATTCTAGCCCGAGGTGTCACCGGGACAATGTCTCCGTACCCAACAGTGGTGACGGTTACCATCGTGAAATACACGACATCGGTGAACGACATGTGGTCATCGCTGTGATCTTTTAGTCCCTCACGATCGAGCCATAGAAGTCCGATCAACATGCCAAACAGGAAAAAGACCATCCCCAGTCTGATCAACAAGGTACGAATGGGGTCCAGATCCGAGGGCACGTAGACCACCCGCCTTAAGAAAAGTGAGGACTTCGGGGTCGATTTGGTTTTAAAAGGAAAGGCCATGAAGTTTTTTGTTGTGAAAACTACCCACTGAGTGGCCAGAATATGACGAGCAGAGGAAGCGATACCGCAAGAATTAATATTTCTAGTGGTAATCCCATCCTCCAATAATCTCCAAATCGATAGCCGCCAGGCCCCATGACTAGTAAATTATTTTGATGGCCAATAGGCGTCAGAAATGCGCAAGAGGCGCCAATGGCCACAGCCATGAGAAAGGGGTCGGGGTTGACGCCAAGGTTTTGGGCAACTGCGAAACTAAATGGGGCCATGACCACAGCGGTGGCTGCATTGTTCATGACATCAGATAACAACATGGTGAACACCATGATCAGGCCGAGCAGGAGTATCGGGGAGTAGTCAGTTAGGACATTCACCAGAAATTGAGCTAAAACCGTTGTAGCCCCACTGTGTTCTAATGCTCCGCCGATGGGAATCATGGCGCCAAGTAACACGAGCACAGGCCAATCAATTGTTTGATACACATCTCGAGGAGAGACAACAGTCAGGAGCACCATGCCTAACGCCGCACAGATCAAAGCAATCGGTAACGACACAAATCCCATGATGGCACTAGCCAGAGCTACACCAAAGAGTCCTCCGGCCAGCCAAGCTTGGCCGGATTTCATCAGCTGAATGCCTCGTTCAGCTAAGGGTAAGCATCCGAGAGAGCCGATGACTTCTAATACGACATCTTTTTCGCCTTGAAGAAGTAGCACGTCACCAGCCTTGAAGCGAAATTCTTTGAGCCGTCCGCGATACGGTGTTCCCTGTCGTGACACACCTAACAACGAAACGCCGAAACGGCTTCGGAGTTTTAACGTACCGGCTAATCTTCCCACGAGCCAAGAACGGTCAGGAGGCACGACGGCTTCCAACAATACCTCATCCTTTATGACTGGAGACTTTTTAGCCGGTTCGGATTCAAGCATCTCCTCTTTGGCCTGGGTTCCCGTTAATTCAAGACCTAATGCCGAGACAAATTTTTTGATGCCTTGAGGCCCTGCCTCCAGGACTAACACATCTCCGACTTGAATGTGCTCACGCCAGGCTGCCCCTCGAATAGATTGCTCCGCTCGAATGAGCCCAATAATTAAAGCATCAGAATCTTCCGTTGCGGATTCCAATTCGGAAAGGGATTTCCCGATGGCTTTAGAATTCTCTGGAACTTTGACTTCGGTAAGATATTCCTGGATGTGGAATAAGTCCTGTGGGGCATTTTGGGATCGCCGAGCAAGAGGAATAAGATGCCAGCCAATCAATGCGACAAAGATAATTCCGGCGACCGCGACCACTCCGCCGACAGGAGAAAAATCAAACATCCCAAATGGCTGTCCGGTTATTTCCGCACGGTAGTTGGCCACGATGATATTAGGTGGAGTGCCAATTAACGTCGCCATCCCACCAAGTATGGTTCCAAAGGCCAGAGGCATCAGAATGACGGCAGGAGAACGTTTTGCTTCAACAGACGATTGAATGGCGACGGGCATGAGCAAGGCTAAGGCTCCGACGTTGTTCATGATGGTGGAAAGCATCCCACCAACTCCTGCTAAACCGACAATATGTAACGTTGGTGAGGAAGTTGCCCCTTTGATAGAGCGGGTGAAAATTTCTACTGCTCCTGTATTACTCAGGCCGCGGCTAATAATCAACACTGCCGCCACGGTTACCACGGCAGGATGACCAAATCCTAAAAACGCTTCATCAGAAGGGACATATCCCAAAATGACAGTCGTTAATAAGCCAGCGAGCGCCACCAGGTCATAGCGCCATCGCTCCCAGACAAACAATACGACCAAAATGCCAAGAAGGCTTATGAGAAAAATTTGGTCAGCATTCATATAGGAGGGAAATATTGAATAATTCAATCTGCGGGGGTGATTCTAGAGAGACGAGACTGGAAAAGGTGACTCTTGCCACAACATTGAGAGTCATCACATCGGTGATTTAACCAGGTTGCCGACGTAAATTCAAACAGCGATGTTCTTCGATTGGGCGTGAAAAAGGAAAACGGGAGGGGGCATGCTTGTGGAATCGAATCTGAGCAGCCGTCCTGACGGTTATCTGGCTCGTCTAAGAAATGTCAAAAATGCCAAGAGCATCATCATATTTTTGACACCTTTCGTGAATCTGATGTCACGAGGTCATTGTTCCTCACAGGACAGGCTTGACTCCCAAAGAAATTGTTCTTTGGGAGACCTGATGTGGAGGATACGGGTGTTAGGCCGTTAATCGAGCAACCGGAGTCCGCGGCGCCCGTCGAAGCCGTTTCCGGAACGGGATCACTTGAGCCTGTACTGGAGTCGTTCGATGACGATTAATGACCGGATCTGTTAGATTCCCGCACATGACGCATCGGTAGGCTCGAATCCAGAGCTCTCCCATGCCTCCTTTTACATCCAGGCAATCATCAACCACCATCAATCCGTTGCAACGTGCACAATTCATAACTCTCCCTCCTTTGAAAGCCTCCTGCTTCCCATGATCTCCATAGGCGAGTGTGTGCATCATGTATGCCCAGAACCTGTGGGCATTAAAAAAACAGCTAAAGTATGAGGTGTGTATGACTGCGGAAAATGAAGAGGGGAAACAATCTACCTATATGAATTTTTGGAGTCTACAACATTTTGTAGGAAAAAAAAAGAGCAGACGCTTATTTTGTGTATAACATAAAAATAAAATTTTTTTCTACTTTCTGACAAATAGAAAGGCACATACCAAAAAATCTTTTTTTTGGGACTCTTGATAATGCCATGAGTCATAGAAGGATTGTAGAGAACTTTGTCAGACCCGTTAATATTTTGACAACACTGGACCTTTCAATTTCTGGAATAATTCTCTGAGGGGAAAGGACCAATCTCTCTGGTACTTTTTCTGATTTCCTAGTAGCTGGGTAAAAACATTCTGAAAAATTTTCTGATAGGGAAGGTGATCAGAAGGAATAGAAAATTGTGGAGACCATGTTGGAGCAGTCCATGTCTTCATGTCTTGACCTGTTCCTGAAATACTTGTTGAGGGGGAGAAGTCATGATTGGATCAGTATTCCTGAAAAAGAAAACCCACAAAATCGGTAAAAGTCTGAAATGTTTGTGAGAATCAATTCTTGAAGGTTGTCAGTCTAACCCTGACAACTTTCCCATTGACTCCTAACTTGAGTGGATAAAAATAGGACAAAATAGTAGTTCGACAGGAAAGAAAACAGGGTGAGAACGCGCATGGCTTATCTTATCGGGGCTGTTGAAAAAAGCTGCCAGCAGCGTTCTCGCCCTTTTTCCGTGCTCACGTCATGCCAGGACGCTCCGCGCGCAACAATGGATGCGGCCTTGCTGGACAGCCTTTTTTGAACCGCCCCGAACCTTTTGATCGCCCTCGGCTTCTTGGCGAAATATGACTCTTGATATCATCATTATTCAACAATCTCTTATCCTGAACGGTAGGGCATTTGTATTAAACTAAGAGATCGGATGAAACCCAGGGCCACGAGGTAATCCATCAGTTTTGAACATCAGCACATCAAAAGCGCTTCCTAAACGGGTACGGCTAGTTAACATATCAACTTCCTGTTGTCTGGATACCGAATCCTTACCTGTCCCGACATAACCCTGAATCCCGAGGTTTGTCAGCCAAGTCCCTTGTGGTTGCCAGCCTGCTAACTCCATCCCTACAGATGCCGCGTCAGAAATGACAGCGGTAAAATCGATATCCGAAGTCATATCTTGTTGCCCTACCGCAAAAAACGGATCATGAATTTGTCGTTGTTGATAATAGTAGCGCATCCTTCCGTTTCGATGATGATATGAATAAAGATTTGACGCTTTGTCACCATAGTCCACAAAAATGATATATCCAGGCTTTGTGACACGGGCAAGATCCTGGAGAAACGGCTGAAATTCTAAACAGATTTCTGCGAGGTGCCCTCGCCCCAAACAAATTTGTTCGTCTTGCAAACGGTCAAGTAATTTTGATGTGGAGACCTTACCAGGTTGTTCACAAAATTCTTCATTGTCATCAAGGTCCACAAATATTTCACAGATTTGGTCATTTTGTATTCCCATCACACGGTGGACGGGAAAAGCATCCAGGATTTCATTGCCAAACACAACGGTTTTTCCCGGCTTGAGTTCTTCCAAGGTTGCGATGGACCTCAACCCCCTCTCTGCTTGTTTGGCTCGCAACCCAGAACTCGTTTCAAGAATCACATATTCGTGAGAATCAGTTAGGAACAAGGAGATTTGTGATCCCAACTGTCCGGTTCCTCCTCCAAGCTCTAGTATTCGAAGCGGACTTCCCAGAGTTTTAGCTGCTTCATGAATGGCCTGAGCTACAGCAAATGCGAAGGCCGGGAATTTGGCATTAGTGTCAAACGGACCTATAGAACTACTGATGGAAGGCGCCAATGTATAAAATCCGTGCGTTTCATGAAAAAGTGCAGCGGCCATAAAATCGCGAAAGGTCATCGGACCCTTTGCACGAATTCTGTCCTTTAACAATCTGGCGAGTTCAGTATCTAGGCGTTGCAAGATAAAATCCTGCCGACAAGAGTCGTGAGACCGAAAAGCTTTCGACAAATAGTAGCGGAAAAAAGGAGAATCGAAAGTTTATGAATGTGTAGAAAAAGAGATAAAAAAAGGGTGCCTTCTAGGCACCCTTTTTCTCAAACCCGAACGAATGGTCGTCTTAGTTAATAACTGTTGAGGTAGCTCCTGCCGGATTAATGGGAACTTTGTTCATGGTATCGGTTTCGGGCAACCGACCAGCACCCATGGATTTTTTAATCCGTGCACGGTTTGGATCACTGACTTTATTCATGGCTGCGTCAGCCCCATAGCTCTGAGCTTCCTGAAGAGTCTTTGTTCCTACAGCGTTCGTCTGGCCGGGATCATTGGCCGTGGCTTGGCCGGTCGCCGGAGACTTGCCTTGAGCCGGATAACCGGGATGCTTGGGTAGCAAACCTGGGTTGGCGAATGCCATGGATACCGCAAAACAGCTGGCGCCCACCGTTCCAAGAATAATTCCAATTGCTTTCATAAGACCGCTCCTTTGTTAGTTATAACGGGTTAACAATAGAAAAGGGTCACAATTTGGTATATGTGATCTTCAATTTTCACTGGGAGAGCGGAATCTTAGGCAGATTGGGCGGTGGTGTCAAGCCTATAAGCAGAAATGACTAAGAATATGGCCGTTTGCCCTTATGAATCATTCCCACTCGTGCGGCGGGCCGGACGGCGGGATCGATAAGGCGTCCGGGGTTTCGGAGCTGGCATTAAGATTGTGACAGTGGTGCCCTTGTCCGGTTCACTCGCTATCCGAATTTGCCCCTGATGTTCTTCCACCACTTTTTTCACAGTGGCTAAACCCAATCCGGTTCCTGAACGCTTGGTGGTGAAATATGGCTCAAATACTTTATCCACAAGTTCTGGCGGAATAGGCACCCCGTCATTGGCAATCACTATCTGGAGTTCAGGTTTTCGGGCACGAGTCAGCATGACATCCACGCGCAAATGACCACCGGGAGACATGGCTTCGATGGCATTCTTAAAAATACAAAGAAACACATGCTTCATTTTTATTTCGTCCCACCGAACTTGGGCCAACCGGGCGGGGACTTTTTTGACGACTTCAATACGATTAACGCGCAAATCAGTAGACACTAACGACAACGCGTCATCCAATAAATCCTGAACCCGGCACATTTTTCGATCAAGCTCCAACGGTTTGGCAAAATCCAAAATTTCATTCAACACCGTCTCCATCCTGATCATATCCCGCATGGCATTTTCCACACGAGTTTGGGAATCAAAGTCCAGTTCTGAATCGGTGGTAATTTCTTCTAGTTGTGCTCGAATAAACCCAATGGGTTCTCGAACTTCCGTGGCTAGAAACGAACTGACTTCTTGAAGGGCCACCCGTCGTTCTTCCCGGCGGACATCTCCTGTTGGATTCACTGGCGCGGATTTGCCTTTGGCTTTTGGCCGATCTGTCTGAACAGGAACGGATTCCAATACCGACAAATGACAGGAGGGATCTTCGAATAGCTCCACGAGTTTGGCCGTCACAGGCTCAAGACTTTTGGGATCACTTCCATTATGGTCAAACTGGTTAGGATTTTTTGAGGCTAACATGACCGTGCCTGCCACGCGGCCTCTCACAAAAAATGGGATAACAATGGTGGAAGAAAATTTATCTTTGTAGATTTGTTTGTAGTCGTGAAAGCGGCCCTGAGTTGATGCGAGATTATTATCACTCCTGGCCTTTCGATGACGGACTGACCAACCCGATGCTGAATCATCTAAAGAAAGTTGTTGCCCTGGACTCAAATCACGTTTTTGGGTTCCCATGACCCCAAGTACCTCCAGAGAAGCGGCGAGTGGGTCATAAATTGTCACCCATCCCCGGTCGAAGGAAATTCCGCCATTCACTTCCGCCAAAATATTCGCAATCCGTTCCTGCACATCTGCATTCGTATAGGTTCGAGTGACCGCCACAGGCTCTTTGCTATCTGGAAGCCCGAGTGGTTCGTTTCCGACAACGGGAGTGCCCAAAATCAAAGAAGAGCCAAAGAGTCCGGCTTTTTTCAACTCTCCAGTAATAAAATTGACATTAGTGGTGAGAGTCGTTTTCTCTCGTTTCGTCAACGCCACATTTTCCCGTCTGGCAAGAACCAATGTCCCGTAGACTCGTCCGCCAAATTTTAAAGGAAGTGCCAGAGCGACTTTACTGCCAGGCGTAATCATTCTGAGACGAAGAACATTATTTAGCTCAGGCCCTCCAGAAGCATTCCTGGGGCTGACTCCTTTTAATTCTTCCACCGACAAGGCACGGAGAATGGCTCGAATCTCTCGCAGGGAGAACCCGCGGGAGACTTGTTCAACCAAAGGTCCCCCTTCCAGGGTCATGATGGCAATCAACGCGGCTTCCATCCCAACTTCGTTAATCGCAGAAGTCAGAATTTTTTGGAGCGTACTCTGTTGTTTTGTTGCCAAAGTCGATTCAAGACGGTCGGACATGCAAACAATTCCTCTCTATTCGCGCAAGATATTTAGACTGTGTAATCTTTCAAAAAGAGCAAAAAGGGTTCATTCTCTTGTTGAGCCGTTCGGAAAGCTTTGAGGAGAGAGAAAAGTATTCCTTCATTAGGGCATCCCTAAAAACTGTCCTTTTCCCCGATGGCAGCGTCAGCGTCGTGCTCAAATCCTCATGTATTGGCCCATACACTCCGGTTTTCTGCGCGCCGCTTCCTTGCCCTCAGAAAAAATCATCAGTTTTTAGAGGTGCCCATTAATTAATGTGTCGGATTTTACGACCTGACGGGGAGCGACTCACCATTTCAATTTGGCCTTGTTCCGAAATCCAAATGTTCAGGATGGAACTCACAATACTAATGATGATTGCACCACCCACAGCTGGCCAGAATCCGGACACCAGAAAGCCTTTTACCAGGCCTGAAACCATATAGAGTAAGAAGGCGTTGATAAAGACCATGAAGAGCCCCAAGGTGACCAAAATAAATGGAGCAGACAACAGGTATAAAATGGGACGAATAATCGCATTTAAAAACGACAGGATGATGACAGCTACCACTCCGGACCCCAGACTCATGATTTCAATTCCCGAAACGATTTGGCTTGCCAACAACACCGCGAATCCAGTGATCCCGCATCTGATCAGAAATCCCCTCATGTTCCCATCATACCGAGCTCGTGGGCATGGGCTCAAGCGATCTCAACACGGAAGCTTGAATCTCAACAGACATTTGGATGGTCGAGGGCTCTAGTTTGGACTACAGAGCCTTTCGTCTTTCTCACCCATTTTCGCACGGGGGAGTCCAAACACAAGCGCTAGACAGAATCTAGGACTTTGCAGAAATAAAAGAGACAGATAACTCACGCACATGCATATTGCCAGACAGGAAGATGATTGTTCGTCGTTGTTTGGGCGGAGAGAATCATATAAATCCTAAAAAAACATGTCAGGCATATTCATGTTCTCGAAACCACTTGATCGCTTTTTCAAGGGCTGTCATCACGGGTGTTTGCGGAAGGCCGAGCTCCTTTTGAGATTTGGAGCAATCATAATGCATACGATACTTCGCCATCCGCACCCCTTCCAAGGGAATTCGCGGCGGTGCATGGGTGACGAAATCTGCAATCCATGTGTTAATGTGAGCTAAAGGCATGACCACATTCCAGGGTAACCGAACACGTGGTGTGGGGATACCAGTTAATTGACTTAACATCTGACAGACCTCCCGAAGCATCAGGTTCTGATTCCCAAGAATATACCGCTCACCAATTCTGCCCTGCTCCATGGCTCGAACATGCCCCACCGCTACGTCGTCAACATCGACTAAATTCATCCCTGTATCCATATAGGCCAACATCCGTCCTTTCATAAAATCCACAATAATTTTTCCGGTTGGCGTCGGTTTCACATCCCTGGCTCCTACGGGAGCGGTGGGATTGACAATGACTACCGGCAATCCATTTTTGGCCATGTTCAGAACTTCTTGCTCTGCCAGAAATTTTGACCGTTTATAGTCTCCAGACAGTTGAGTCTCAGAAGGAAATAATCCTTCATGACCGACTCCCCCATCATTGGGCAAACCAATTGCTCCAATCGTACTGGTATACACCATACGTTCAACGCCCACTTCTTCGGCTGCACGAAAGAGATGTTTGGTCCCTTCCACGTTTACTTGATAGAAGATAGAAGGATCTTGAGCCCACAGAGCATAATGGGCCGCCACATGATACAGGCCTTGGCATCCAGTCAGAGCCTTTGTTAACGACGCAGGATCTTGCAAATCCCCTTCAACGGCTTCGATCGGTAGACCTTCTAAATTATTTCGATTGCTTGTCGCGCGAACGAGTACCCTGACATCATCACCTTTAGCGATGACAGCACGAGTCACCGCAGCGCCAATGAACCCTGAAGAGCCGGTAATAAGAACTTTCATATGATGAGCGGATGAGATCTCAGACTAGAGAGCCAGGTTGCCATTGAACAAATGAATGGCAAAAAACAGAGAAGTTCAGAAGGTGAAATCAGCCTAATTTCGTCGCGACATAATATAGGAGGCAATATGTCGTAAGGGGTCAGCTTGATGATCAAATATTTGGAGTTGGTTGATGGCCCGTTCAACACATTCCTCACCTAGTTTTCGAGCGCCATCAATGCCGAAAAATGAAGGATAGGTTTGTTTCCCTCGCTTTTCATCAGTCCCGGCATCCTTGCCCAATTCCTCGCGCGTCCCGACCATATTCAGCACATCATCTGCGATTTGAAAAGCCAATCCGATATTTTCCGCATAGCCAGTCAAAGACGCCAATTGGGTGGAAGACGCTCCCCCGACAATTCCACCAATACGAACAGCGGCTCGAATCAATTGTCCTGTTTTATGGGAATGAATTTTTTGTAGGTGTTTAAGATCCACCTCTTGATTTTCAGCTTGAATATCCATCACCTGTCCGCCCACCATCCCTTGATGTCCTGAGCCATAGGCCAATTCTCGAACAATCTCGAGTTGTTGGCTCGGCGTGAAACCATTGGTGTCTTTATTTTGGCTGCACAGTTCAAACGCCATGGTGAGTAAGCCATCCCCTGCCAAAATCGCCATCCCATCTCCGTACACTTTATGATTCGTCAGGCGACCTCGTCGATAGTCATCATTATCCATGGCAGGCAAATCATCATGAATCAGAGAATAGGTGTGGACAAATTCCAAGGATGCCGCAAATGGCAGTACGGCATCGTGGTGATACCCCAGAGCTTGGGCTGCCGCGATGGTCAATATAGGACGAACCCGTTTACCTCCGGCCAAGAGGCTATACCGCATGGATTCGTAAAGTTGTTGGGGGTCACACAATGTCTCGGGGAGGCTCTGCTCCAAGAAACGGTCTACCCGCTCACGTTGTTGTTCTAAATACTGATGAATGTCCACAGAAGAGTGAAAAGAGATGAAAAAAGGCTAGGAAATCGTTGAAGACCCTATCAAAAGAATTTTTTGTGGTCAAACAGTGAGAGTGATCAATGGTGAAGCGGAAAATGAAAGACAACATGAAGAGAGCAGTACAATTGTCAGACTATCGTCCCTTCATACTATCTGTTACATAGTCATTCCCGCCGGTAGTCAGCGGGAATCCATCTTGATTCTCCAAGATGAAGCACATTTCGTCAGGACAATGCTCCAATGTTGCCGGGCCGAGAACTGGCATTGCCAAAAACTACAGTGTTACGAAGGGTCAAGCGAAAAACTCTTTGAACAAATCCGTTACCAGCACTACTTATTTGTTTTCAACAACCCCATCTCAGTATACTGTCCCTCTATGAGCATTCGAAACCAAGCAGGAGAATGGGAGCCGTTGCTCCTTGGAATAGAACCTGAGTCTTGTGGAGTCTGCGGGAAAGGTCTCTATCGAAACTTTACGATGTTGCGGGGAGGATGGTCTCGATGCAGTCTGTGTGAACGCTTTGTGCATTACAGTTGTCTAGCCAGCGGAAAAATTTCGTATCTCAAACGTCGCCCGCGAGTTTGCCAAGACTGTGACTCGACCGTGCCAACTTCTGCTTCCGGCAATCCTACCTCAGTCGCGGCATCTGAAAACCAATCATGAACAATTCTGAATTGTCTGTCCCACAACCCATGGGATCAAACAAATTTTCCACCCTTTTTCTCTACTACATACTCTCGCCCCTACTCTGTGCCTTTAGTGGGTTTCACCTGACCAGTTATCTGCTGGTTGGGTTGTACACGTGGCCTCGGACGAGTCGAACGATTGTGCTCACCATAGGCACGATCATTTTTGTCTATGAATTTATCTATAAGAGCCAGCTTCCAAAATTTGCATCGGGTAAATGTTGGTCTCAAGGCAAATGTGTTCTCTATACCTCAGTGATTCCTTTTCTGTGTGGGATCGCTTTATTCTTCGTGGCATTGGCCTAAGTGCAGACTAGACACTGCTGCTTTCAGGGAGAAGCAGTTATCCCTTTATTATTTTTGCAGGGAGGACACGTAGATGAAAAACGTGGAATTAACTGTTGATGGGACGATCTTGACGATTAAGGTCGATCTCACCAAGGATTTTGGTCCTTCCTCATCGGGGAAAACCACCATAATTGCTTCGACAGAGGGAAATGTTTCCATTCCCAACCGGGAAGAAAAAATTGGACTGAATATTTACAAGAAAAAATCCTAGGCCCCTTGGTGAGATTGACATTCCTCCGATAATACTTGCCCCGTCCTTGAGTCCTTGACTCCCATCACAGTTTCAGGAGTTCCTTCGGCCACAATTTTTCCGCCTTGGTCTCCACCCTCGGGTCCCAAATCAATAAGCCAATCAGCATTCCGTATCACGTCAGTATTGTGTTCTATGACCAAGACGGTATTGCCAGCCTCTACCAATCGGTCCAGTACATCGAGTAGTCGCTGAATGTCCACAAAATGTAGGCCCGTGGTGGGTTCATCTAGGATATAGAGTGTTCGTCCAGTCGGGCGTTTGGACAACTCTTTGGAAAGTTTAATACGCTGCGCTTCACCGCCTGATAAGGTCGTGGCTGATTGCCCGAGCTTGATATAATGAAGCCCAACGTCAGAAAGAGTTTGCAGTCGGGCCCGAATAGGGGGAATATTGATAAAAAATTCTAACGCTTCAGCGACGGTCATATTCAACACTTCGGCAATGGTTTGCCCTTTGTACCTCACATCTAAGGTTTCCCGGTTATATCGATGCCCCGCACAGGCTTCGCAGGTCACATAAATATCCGGCAGGAAATGCATTTCAATTTTGATTAATCCGTCACCCTGACATGCTTCGCATCGTCCGCCTTTGACATTAAAGCTGTACCGCCCCGGTTTATAGCCCCTGACGCGCGACTCTGGTAACTGAGCAAACACGTCACGAATAAAACTAAAGAGCCCGGTGTAGGTGGCAGGATTTGAACGCGGGGTTCGTCCGATTGGTGATTGATCAATATCAATGAGTTTATCGATGTGTTGAAGCCCCTTTATGGTTCGGCATCCTTCAAAGACCGGTTTTTTTTGTGCAAACCCTTTTCCTAACGATCGAAACAACACATCGATCACGAGAGTACTTTTTCCTGACCCCGATACACCTGTGACACATGTCAGCACTCCTAATGGGATACTGACGGTGACATTTTGCAGATTGTGTTTATTGGCTCCAATCACCGACAACACAGCTCTTGCCTGTCGTGCACGTTGAGGAAGAGAAATGCAACGAGTCCCATTTAGATATTGGCCTGTCAGTGATTCTCGATGGGCCATAATGACCGAGGGAGGACCATGAGCCACGAGCTCTCCACCTTCCACTCCAGCCCCTGGCCCCAGGTCCAGCACATAGTCAGCGGCTCTCATTGTCTCAGCATCATGCTCGACCACCACGATGGTATTGCCCATGTCTCGTAACCGGAGAAGGGTCTGCAACAACCGCTGATGATCACGTTGGTGTAACCCAATACTTGGTTCATCTAAAATGTAGAGTACGCCGACAAGTCCCGACCCGATTTGTGTGGCCAATCGGATCCGTTGGCCTTCCCCGCCGGAAAGTGTGGCGGAGGGACGATTTAATGTCAGGTAGCTCAACCCCACATTGTCCAAAAATTCCAGTCGCTCCCGAATTTCCTTCAGCACACGCTGGCCAATTAACTGTTCCCGTTCAGTGAGCGTCAGGCCAATAAGAAAATCCAAAATCTTTCTGACAGACAACTGAGTAATGTCTGCTATTGACTGCCCGCCAATTTTTATGGATAAACTTTCTTGTTTGAGTCGCCCCCCTCTGCACAGATCACAGGGGGTTTCAAACGTCCACTCTTCTTTGTCAGGATATCCCGCCGCTTCATATCCGATGCCATCGCAGGCAGGGCATGCTCCATGTGGACTGTTAAAAGAAAACACCCTGGGTGTAATTTCTGAATAGCTGACTCCACATTGAATACAGGCGAGTTGTTCGCTATACAGGCGCACCTGTTCATCTTCCGTCAGCACACCCACCAGCCCTTGGGTCATCTTGAGCGTCGTTTCCACGGATTCGGCTAACCGCCTTGCTACTCCGGTCTCGGCTTTGACGATGAGACGGTCGATGATAATCTCGATGGTATGTTTTCGCTGCTTATGAAGACTGATCGATTCGCTGAGATCACGAAGAACTCCATCAATACGAGCTCGGATAAATCCAGCTTTTCGTGCTGCCAGTAATTCTTTTCGATATTCACCTTTTCGTCCACGGACAATAGGGGCAAGAATTTGGATCTTGGATCCCTGTGGAAGTCCAAGAATCGCATCCACGATTTGTTGAACCGTTTGAGCCGAAATAGGGTTGCCGCATGCATAACAAAAAGGGTGTCCAATTCTGGCAAATAGCAATCGAAAGTAATCATAAACTTCGGTCACAGTTCCGACAGTTGAACGAGGATTGTGGCTGGTTGTTTTTTGTTCAATAGAAATGGCTGGAGAAAGTCCTTCAATGGCGTCGACATCCGGTTTCGTCATTTGTTCAAGAAACTGCCGGGCATAGGCCGACAGCGATTCCACGTATCGTCGCTGCCCTTCGGCGTAAATGGTGTCGAAGGCTAAAGAAGATTTGCCCGACCCACTTAATCCCGTAATAACGATGAGTTGATCGCGGGGAATAACGAGATCTAAATTTTTAAGGTTGTGCTGGCGTGCGCCCTTAATGACAATAGCATTCTGCATGGACGGCGATTATATCATAAGAGATATCAGGGCCCAGGCCCTGGGGAACAAATCAGAATTGACCCTCCAATGAAGGGTCGGATACAATCTTTTTGTATCGTTATTTCAAAAAATAAATAAAAAATTCTTTCACTATCATTTCATCCCCCCTATTTTATCTCCCTTTATATCAAGAGGAATTTCATGAAGAATGTTAAACGCATTTGTCTGTGGTCAGGGGTGATCCTTGCGTTGTCTCTCCTGGTAGATGGTCCGTCTCTCTGGGCTGCAAAATATGAATTGACTCGAAATAGTATCGAAAACGTCAAGGATGTGGATGCCAAGGATATATCCCTGTATCGTGTCAAGTTAGGGGATCCGGAAATACAAGCCGTGGAGTCATTGGTTGAACAACGGTTGCCAGGGGTACGAGCTGAGCAAGAAGGGACCTTTATTTTGTTGTGGGATAAAGAAAATCCCACTGGTGCTATGGCTGGAGTTCGCATTATAGATGGCAAAGTGGATCTGATTTTCATTAATAATCGATTTGGCCATAAGGTTCGCGGCATCTTTCGACATGTTTTGGGAGCTTCAACTTTGAAGGAAATACGTGATCTTTTGGGTCCCGAAGATTTTCCAAACGAAACCCTGATGGGGGCCAAACTTTTATATGAGCAAAAGGGATTTCTTGTGAATTTTCTCGATCGACAGGTAAATGTTGAATTTTGTTTGGGTTGCCAAGATCTCTTTTCGGGATTCTAGGTTCCAACGCCAAGTTCTCGATCTCATTTCGGTAGCATTTCTCTTTCGTGGTTCTTCTCTCCAACAAGGGGAGGGCTCCCTTTGTTCTCGCCTATATCGTTGACCATTTCTGCGAGTATTTCTTAAAGACCATCGGTCCATGGAAGATCGCATACTCTCCACTCATAGTCTCGAAGAAGAACAGAGCCTTGAAGGAACGCTTCGCCCACAGCAGTTGGCCGAGTATATTGGTCAGGCACGTATGAAGGAATCACTTCGTGTCTGCATTGATGCTGCACTTGGACGTGGTGAAGCATTAGACCACGCTATTTTTTATGGTCCACCAGGATTAGGGAAAACCACGATTGCTCATATTATTGCCAAAGAAATGGGCGGGACCATCCGGTCGACTTCGGGTTTGGTTTTGACTCATGCAGGAGATCTTGCTGCGATATTGTCGAACCTTCAACCACGAGATGTCTTATTCATTGATGAAATTCATCGCTTGCCTCCTGCTGCTGAGGAAGCTCTCTATCCTGCGATGGAGGATTATCAAATTGATTTAGTCATTGGGCAAGGTCCTTCCCTGCGCACCATGAAGCTAGACCTCCCCTCATTTACTCTCATTGGAGCTACGACTCGTGCTGGTGCGCTCACCTCTCCTCTTCGAGAACGCTTTGGATTAGTCTATCGCTTAGATTTTTACCAACCGGAAGAATTACAAGTGATCATTGCTCGATCGGCAGGTTTATTGAATGTGCAGATCGACGATGAGGCCGCCGGCGAAATTGCGAGAAGGGCTCGTGGCACCCCCCGTATTGCCAATCGTCTCATCAAACGGGTTCGGGATTTTGCGGAAGTGAAAGCGCAAGGGCACATCACCAAATCTGTAGCACAAGAAGCCTTACAATGGTTGGGAGTGGATCAAGCAGGATTTGACGAAATGGATCGAAAAATTTTATTAACTATCATCGAAAAATTTAAAGGTGGTCCAGTGGGCATCGAGGCTTTGGCGGCTTCCGTCCAGGAAGAAAAGTCTACGTTAGAAGATGTGCATGAACCTTATCTTCTTCAGGCAGGATATCTTGACCGGACAGCCCGGGGACGTCAAATTACTCAAAAAGCCTTACAACATTTCGGGAAAAGCTCTGACCTGTTTCCCATCCATCTCTAAAAGATTTTCGTTTCTCTGAGAACTCTTGCCTTCTCTCTTCCTTCACGAGACGTTTCCCCTCCATTTGGCCTATTGAGGCAGTAAGAATTTCCAGTATACAGTAGAAATGTTCTCAAACATTCCATTCAGTTAAAGTTGCTCATGAACCGTTCTCTCCTCAACCACAATTCTTCAAGATATCTTAAACGTGAAAGTTTATTGCTATGGAGATTTTCTTGCCAGATGACCTTGATGATACTTCTAGGTTTCCTGTTCTTCATCCAACCAGTTCATGCTGCCGAATCATCTATGAGTATTGTGGACACATGGGTGGAAGATGGATACCTGTTTCATGTGGTGTTTGAAGGGCAACCTGCGAATGCTAGTTGTGAGTTAGAAGGGGAAGGCCTTATCGAATTTGAAGTCGCATTCGATGCGCAGACTACCAGTGGATTCAACTCGGTCTTTGGAGTTGCGGTCTGGTATCCAACTTCACATTCGTATAGTGTCATTGAAACAGCTGGTAAAGCTATCGGCCCGCAAGCCTTGTGTACGGAATTTTCTCCCTGTCATATTCAAGAAGTTAATATTGTCAAAACGTGGTGTCCAGTCACAGATGGTCCGTTGTTTTCCCAATAATATCGTGTTCGTCAAATAGGACTCTAAGTATCTGCACTTCACCCTACCTTTTCTCGCTTCAACGTTTGTAACCGTTCACAGGCCACATCTAAAGCTTCATCTGTTTTAGCAAAACTGAAACGAATATAGGAGGCCCCCTTCTCTCCTTCAAAAAAGGCTTCCCCTGGGACCCCGGCCACCCCCGTCTTTTCTAAGATAAACATGGCCCGTTCTTTGCCGGTTCGACCTGGTACATGACTCACATCGGCTAACACATAATACGCCCCTTGAGGAATTGAAGGAGCCAGGCCGACATTTTGTAAGACTGCACAAAACAGGTCACGTTTATGCTGAAACGATTGTTGTAATTGATCATAAAATTCAGACTTTAATGTCCGAATGCCCAGAGCCACGCCATATTGCAGGGGCGCTGGCGCACAGACATAGACCAGATCATTCATGGCCCCGATCATCGCGGTCCACCTTGGAGCGGCAACAGCATGACCAATCCTCCAACCTGTAATGCTAAAAGTTTTCGAATATCCAGAAATGGTAATAGTTCGGTCAGCCAAAGCAGGTAGAGCAGCCATACTCATATGCGATCTATTCTCATAGACAAAATATTCATAGATCTCATCGGTAAAGATAAACAGATCATGATGTTTGGCGATATCCCCAATGGCTTGAAGTTCCTCAAGGGAAAATATTTTTCCTGATGGATTGGCTGGTGTATTCACGACAATGACTTTGGTGCGGGGAGTGATGGCTTGTTCTAGGTCGTCTATTGACAGACTCCAATCTCCCCCTTTCAATGAGACGACCTTGGGAACGGCGTCAACTGCGAGGATTGTACTGACATGATAGCCATAATAGGGTTCGAACAGAACGACTTCATCTCCTGGTTGGAGCAGTGCCATACAGACACAATGAAACGCTCCGGTAGCTCCTGCACTCACAGTGATGTCGGTTTCGGGATTGGCCGTGATGTGATTGAATGTTTTTAGGCGTTGAGCCAGTGCCTGCCGCAGTTCGGCGAGCCCATCAAAACGGGTATAGGTATTGAAGCCCCGATCCATTGCCTGTTTCGCGGCTTCAAGCACCGGCGAAGGAACTCCAGTGTCGCACACGCCTTGAGCCATGTTGATTCCCTGCTGTTGAGTGCATGCCAATGTCATAGCTCGAATCTCAGATTGCACGAGTCCAGCTAATCGCTGATTTTCATGACGCGTCATTTTCCTACCCTCTGTTGTCTTTCCTTGCTGCGAAAAGTTCTGTTGCCGTACACTGAACTATTACTAATATAACGTTCATCCTATCGTTAATCCTCACAAGAAGGCGAGACAATCTTGTTCACAACCAGTAAAACGTTCATCTTTGTATCACTCACAAGTTTGTTTGCCTGCTTAGGAAGCGTGTTTATGAACCTAGAGTCGGCATGGGGAAGTATGGAGCCAGCACCTCCCGCTGTGGATTCTCATCTGCAAGGAATTGCCAATTTCGCCGAACCTTCGCCGATGGTCGAAATTTCAGAAGGCTGGTTTTTGATGGGGACGAACCGAGAAGATGGCACTCGTCACACGTTTGAAAAACACTATGATAATACTGAGTTCCCGCGGCGTCGAATTTGGTTGGATGCCTATCAAATTGATCAATACGAAGTCTCACTTGGAGAATTCTTATCGTTTTTGCAAACGCAGGATCGAACGATTTCCACTGAGTTACGAAATCTTATCTGGCATCTCATTAGTGTACACTTCATCCCAGATCAAGCTCTTGCCCCTTGGCCAGCTCTGTACGTGACCTGGGAAGAAGCTCAGGATTTTTGTCTTCATTACGACAAACGCCTTCCTTCCGAAGCCGAGTGGGAAAAAGCTGCGAGGGGAACAACAGGAAATATTTTTCCTTGGGGCGAAAAAACCCCATCAGATACTATTGCTGTTTTTGGAGCGTATCATGTGCATGAGATTCCTTTGGTTGCTAACGTGGATAGCTTTCCAGAAGGGAAAAGCGAATGGGGAGTCTATCATTTGGCGGGAAACATTGCCGAATGGGTGCATGATTGGTTAGGACCAGACTACTATCCCATCATGCCGAAGCGAAATCCACCCGGACCTAAAGCAGGCCGCTATAAATCTGTGCGAGGAGGATCGTGGAAGAGTCTTCCGGTCATGCTTCGTGCCGCAACGCGTGGTGGAGCCTATCCAGAAGAGCGATCACCCAATATCGGCTTCCGCTGCGCTAAATCTCTGCAATGAGTTGAATGCAGAGAAATAAAATGAAAATGGGTTTTAAAAATGACTAAGGAAGAAAATACTTACGGAGAACTAGATGTTGAAGTAAGACAGGAGTCTTCTGTACTGATGAGATAGGGTTGGCACTCATAGGATTTTGTTTGACAGCTCTCGTACAGCTCGCACGAGCTAGTTCAGGATTTCCCCCATAACTGTTCGAGTCGTTTTGCGCGGCCGCAGTTCCATTTATAATACTTGTAACGGATAGGATTTTTACTATAAAAATCTTGATGATACTCTTCCGCGCTATAAAATGCTGAAGCAGGAGAAATTTCGGTTACAATGGGTTCCGGAAAGGTCTTGGAGCGTTCAATGATTTGTTTAGATTGATCAATCAAACGTTTTTGGTTTTCATCATGATAGAAAATTGCGGTACGATATTGGTTGCCGTGATCACAAAATTGTGCATTGGGTGTCGTGGGGTCCACATTTTTCCAAAAGACGGCGAGCAGTTCTTCATATGTGACTTTATCGGGATCATAGATAAGTTCGATTGATTCCGTATGGCCGGTTCTCCCGGCAGAAACTTGTTCATACGTCGGATTTTCCACTTGCCCACCCGTATACCCAGAGACAACGGAAATCACTCCATCGACTTTTTCAAACACTTCTTCCATGCACCAAAAACATCCTCCAGCAAACGTGGCCTTGGCTTCCTGAGAGTCAGGAGTATTAGCCCTTGCCTCCGAAGATTCAATAACATTGCTTGTGAACAATAGAGCGACCCCCAAACAGACCATAATCTGTATCTTCCTCATTGATCTCCCCCAATGTTTCCTTTAAGTTTTTAGTCTTAGAAAGTACATCCTTTTCTCTAGACTACCAATAAAACGCCTTATACTGCAGTATTGAAAGTCTGAAAAATATTACGGATGCCCACTTGAATTCAAATAAAAAGGAAAGGACAATCCGCGAAATGTTCTCGGTTGGTAAGGCAAACGAATATTTTCAGAAAACAGAAACTTTCATTTCTAGTCATATGCGTGAATGTTGCAAAAACAATACAGGTGATCGGTTCGCTGTGTCATTGTTGAAAGCATTCCTGCCTTTTACAACACCATATGGATAAAACACTATTCTTGAATTGAAGGAAAGGTTCCTTCAAAAACAATATGTTGCGTTTCTAATGGGAAGGCAAACCAAACCCAAGTAGGTAAAAATTTCACCTTCTAAAGGTGGCATTCCTGTTGCTTATGGGTCAAAGCGGGAAGAAAAAAACTTTATAGTTGTCATTCACAATTGGAGAGACAGGCCATGGTGCGGACTGCTTTCTCTCTCTGTATGGGACTATGCTTGGTCCCCATCTTGACTACTGCCGTTTTGGCCCAAGATGTGAAATCTCTTGCAATCCGGCTTGGACTCAAGACCACCAACTCGGTGGTTTGCCAAGCAGGAAATACTTTGGTGCGTCTCTCGCCGAGATTTCCCTTTCAGAAGCTCCAATGCGCCAGTTTTGGAAAGCCTTCGCAGTCTAAAAGATTCAATTTTTCCCGGAAGCACGAAGCGTTTTCTCTTCAGAATATTCGGAATATGTCATCTTGGGGTCTTCAGGGTGGGAGCCGATTGTTTCAAGCTGCCAATACGATTCCACTTCTCTCAGATGCTTTGTCCGCTGGAATTGAGATGGTATATCGCGATCCGTTTTTGATGAGTTATTCCAATCATTCACGAATGAACCAAATGGGAGCTCACATGTTTCTGAAAGGCTCGATGAAAAAGATGAAATATCGAGCAGAGTATGGTTATTCGGGACAGAATATGGGAAATGCCTCATCGCTAGCGCCCAATGATCACGTCGGGGGAAAATTCTTTTGGGAATGGCAGCTTCCTTTGGTGACGCCCAAGGTGGAGCTGAGCCGATTTACAAGCAATGTAGATCACGACCCAACTCGTCATCAAACGATTTCTACAAGGCAATTCTATTCCCTGGATTGGACTATCCCTGATTGGCCGAGTGTGACTCTAAGCTATAGTCGGGAACAGAAAAGTATTTTTAGTCGTTCAGCAGGGGCTCGTTCAGATGCCACTTTTACGAAACGTGTGATGGGAAAGATTGGATTCGAACTTCCACGTGGAAAGGGAGTGTGGACATCACGCTATACAACTTTCCAGAATGACATTCACAATCAGGGAACGTTGCAGGAGCTTCATTCAAGATTGAAGGGAATCTTTTCACTTGTCACACCTGTTGATATCACCCCAATCATAGGATTTACCCAACATACCAATAGCAAACAGGGGTTTTCTCAAGAGCGTCTCTTCGCGAACTTGGGGACGGTTGTTCGCTTTTCAACCCATCAGTCGCTGCGCCCCAGCTTTCAATGGACTCGTCTCGATAATCGGAGTCACACATCAACATCCAATACAGTCCTTCTGAAAATGCGATATTCATATAGGCCACCACAACCTGGGTTCCAGGTCTCGATCCGGGGTCATTATGTTCTTGCACAAGAATCCTATTCCCAGCAACAGACTCAAGCCTATGAAATGTCACTGTTTGTGAAAAAGGATATCCGTGATCTGCTGAATCTTCCGCATCAGCAGCAGTATATCAGTCTTAAGCTTGCTCACAATCAACAGGTCAATCCCTTGCCTTCACAGCCGCAGCAAACGAGTTCAACGGCGATGTTGCTGTTGAATATCATGTCTTAAAGCCCCCTCCTGCGGTTTTTCGATTAACAGGGGACAGGAGTTGCATAATGTTTTTTCTCTTTTGAGTTGTTGAAAAATCTCTCTGTGCATCAGGTGTCTCTGTTTGCATACCAACATTACAACTTGTCGCGTAATCCTCGTAACACAATATCGCGATAACTTACTACACCAATCAGAGAACGATTTTCGATCACCGGTGCCAGGGTCAGGCCAAACCGTTCGAACAAGCGGGCACAATAGCGAATATCCATATCTGGATCGACTGAAACGACGGGTTTACTCATGATCTCATATACATTGACACGATCGGCCGCTTTATCAGCTCCTAACACTTTCTTGGCAATATCAGCTAAGAGCACGATCCCATATTCATCATTTTCGTTCCGCCGTTCAACGAGCAGACATTCTGTGTCTAAATGTTGGGCTTGTCGAAGGGCATCCGCCACGGTTTCAATGCCGTGAATGAGATCAAACTGAGTCTTCATGACATCTTTGACTCGGACTAGTTCAGTGTGTTTCATAGCTCTTCCTCCACTACATCTTTGAGTTTTGCCATTTGATGGGCCACTCCTACGGCATCTTCGACATCTATTTGAAACGCGATGCCAGTTCCCGGTTTGGCATCAAATTCTCCGACCCCCGCAATCGATTCCAGAATTTCCCGCGACAAATGTTCTTCCACCAAGAAGAGAACCACATCCCGTTGGGCTTCCAGGTTGAGTCCAAAAAAAGTTTTTCGGACCTCTACTCCTTCGCCATGTGCGCTGGTGATCACAGTTTCTCCAGTCGCGCCCTTTTCCCGTGCTGCATGCACGACGGCCTTGGTCTTATCGCCTTGGATAAATGCGCAGATCAATTTAAAATGCATAACAGAGCTCCCGGCAAAAATGTCTAAGGTTTGGCCCACCAAGCAGAGATTTGTGCGTAGGCCATGACGGCAATAATCGGAAACAGACTCGCAAATGCAATAAGTCCAAATCCATCAAATACTGGGTTACGTCCTGGCACAGTACTAGCTAACCCCAGTCCTAAAGCGGCCACCAAAGGAACGGTGACGGTGGAAGTGGTGACCCCCCCAGAATCATAAGCCAAAGGAATAATCATTCGAGGAGCAAACACAGTTTGTACGAGAACGACTACATACCCAGCAATGATGTACCAATGCAAAGGAGTCCCAGTGATGATGCGATAGGTACCCAACATGATTCCTAGTGCGACACCAATGGCTACGGCTATGCGCAAGCCCCAGATCCCGATGGCTCCACCGGAAACTTGGTTCGCCTTCATCGCAACGGCAAGTAATGACGGCTCAGCAATTGTCGTAGAAAACCCGATAGCTAACGCAAAGGCATAGACCCAATAGTAAGCGCTCCAATCAATGTCGTTCACAACTTCTTCGGCATGCTGGGTACCCGTTAAGAATTCAGGTGCCGTTAATTGCTGTGCCATAAGTTTTCCAATAGGGAATAAGGCCATCTCCAGTCCTTGGATGAAAAACACGAGTCCTATTAAGACGTACATAAAACCAAACAGGACCCGTTCTAAATTGGGGATAGGCCGACGCAGTACAATGACTTGAAAAAAAAGAATGATCAATGCGATTGGGAGCACATCGGCGACTGTTGCCCCTAATGTCTGAAGAAGGTTCTCTTGCATATCTTATCCCATCATCCCGTAGGCCATCACAAAGATCATAGGGGTTAATGACGCAAAAGCAATTAATCCAAATCCGTCAATCATCGGATTTCGTCCGTGAATGGAAGAGGCCAACCCCACCCCGAGGGCTGTAACAAGCGGCACTGTCACAGTGGAGGTCGTCACTCCACCTGA
Organism: Nitrospirales bacterium; assembly: GCA_965223295.1. Classification (GTDB taxonomy): domain Bacteria; phylum Nitrospirota; class Nitrospiria; order Nitrospirales; family UBA8639; genus Nitrospira_E. The sequence goes on from CBDCWC010000003.1 coordinate 1,282,775, forward strand.
ATCATAGGCAATTCCAATTATTTCGGGAGGCGCAAAGACAGTCATAATCATAACACCTAGATATCCACCAATGATTAAATATTGCACAGGCCATCCACGAACAATTCGTAAAACGCCTATCACGATGGCAAAACCCACCGATAGTGCCACAGTCAAACGCAAACCAAAGGCATAATTCGCGCGAGCTTGGTTTGTTCTTTCGATCACGTGTCCTTCTGCTGCAATATGGGCTGCTTCTTTGGCCACTGCAATTAAGGCGGGTTCTGCAACTGTCGTCCCAAACCCCAGTGCGAACGCAAAAAGCAATAACCAGGTTAAACTGCCTTTTCTGGCAAAGGCATAGGCCAATGTTTCCCCCAGAGGGAATAATCCCATTTCTAACCCATGAACGAAGAGAGTGAGTCCAATGAGGACAAATAGTGACCCTGTCAGAATTTCGAATACATTAGGGATAGGTTGTTGTAAAACGACAAATTGAAAAAACCCAATCACTACAACAATAGGCAGAAGATCGAAAAAGGCACCTTTCAGCGTTTTCAAAAGAATAGACGGCATCAAATAGGTATTTAGATTGGAATGGAGTCAATTACGACAGACAGACCAAAAATAGCAAGGAAAAATCCTAAAGACAAAAACGATGACCGATAGAGAAGTATTGAAGCGACAACAAAGGAAAGATGACGAACAGCAATCCAGGATCTAGGCCCTTTTGTCCTGAAACAACCAGGGTGCTTCTTGGCTTCGCCGTAACTCATACGCAGAAATGGCCGCTTCTCGTTGGAGCGTCAGGCCAATTCCATCTAACCCTTTCATCATGCAATCCTTACGGAAGGAATCTACCGTGAATGCATAGCGTTCTCCCTCAGGGAGCAGCACCACTTGTTGAGGCAAGTCTACTGTCACTTGATAGCGCTCATGGGTCCCTGTTCGATCGAAAAGGGTTTGAATATCTGGTGGAGATAAAACCACAGGAAGGATGCCATTTTGGAAGCAATTATTATAAAAAATATCGGCAAAGCTGGGCGCTAGAATACATCGAATGCCATAGTCTAATAAAGCCCAAGGGGCATGTTCTCGTGAAGATCCACAACCAAAATTATCTCGAGTGAGTAGGATTGACGCATCTTGATATCTTAGTTGATTGGAGAAAAAGTCTGGATCGGGCGATCCATCGGGCTGTTGCCGCCAATCTGCAAAGAGCCCTTCTTTCAGCCCCGTCCGGTGAATCGTCTTCAAATATTGTTTTGGAATAATTTGATCCGTATCGACATCACTTCGATTTAAGGGAGCAATGGTCCCCGTCAGGGTTGTAAAAGCTTGCATGGGTTCTCCAAATTTCTCATTAAGCGAATAGTGAGAGACACAAAAGTAGTCGCCTGACTACCTCAGATATTTACATGTTACCAGTCACGAATATCCACAAAATGGCCCTTTACGGCTGCTGCGACGGCCATTGCAGGTGAAACTAAATGGGTGCGCCCCCCTTTGCCCTGGCGTCCTTCAAAATTTCGATTACTCGTTGACGCACAACGTTCGCCCGGCGTCAGCACATCAGCATTCATCGCCAAGCACATGCTGCAGCCAGGCTCTCGCCACTCAAACCCTGCAGCCCGGAAAACCTGATCGAGCCCTTCTTCTTCGGCTTGTTGCTTCACCAAACCCGATCCAGGCACCACTATGGCTTTGACGCTAGAAGCCACCCGCCTGCCTTCGGCATACTTGGCGGCCACGCGCAAATCTTCAATTCTTGAGTTGGTGCACGACCCAATAAATACTCGGTCAACGCGGATGTCACTGATGGGAATTCCAGCAGGAAGCCCCATGTATTCTAAGGCGCGTTCAGTGGCTAGCCGAAGCTTATCATCATGGATGGATGTTGGATCGGGAACTGTACCATTGACTTCGGTAACCATCCCAGGGTTAGTGCCCCAGGTAACCTGAGGCGGGATATCCTCACCTCGCAAGTCCACGACGTGATCAAATTGGGCTCCCGGATCTGTCCGTAGCTTCAACCAATCCTGTTTGGCCTGTTCGAATAGCTCTCCTTGGGGACAGAGAGGCCGCCCTGCGACATATTTCATTGTTTTTTCATCGGGACCTACTAATCCAGCTCGTGCTCCACCCTCAATAGACATATTGCAGAGCGTCATGCGGCCTTCCATGGAGAGTGCCCGGATGACCGAACCAGTATATTCCACCACATGGCCAATTCCTCCGCCAATTCCAATGTGTCCAATGATGGCAAGTATCACATCTTTGGATGAACAATAATCGGGAAGAACGCCTTCCACTCGAATTTCCATGGTTTTCGGACGTTTCTGAACCAGGCATTGTGTCGCCAAAACATGTTCCACTTCGGAGGTTCCGATACCAAAAGCCAACGCTCCAAAGGCTCCATGGGTTGAAGTATGAGAATCACCACAGACAATTGTCATCCCCGGTAGGGTGAATCCCTGTTCTGGTCCAATGACATGAACAATACCTTGTCGAATGTCCTGCATGCCATAATAGCGAATCCCAAAATCAGAGCAATTTTTCTCTAATGTCGCTATTTGCAATGCACTCATAGGATCGGCGATTCCTTGTGTCCGATCAGTAGTCGGAACATTATGATCCGGCACAGCAAGTACGGCCTGAGGTCGTCGTGGCTCACGACCTGCTAGCCGAAGGCCTTCAAAGGCCTGAGGGGATGTCACTTCATGCACCAAATGCCGATCGATATAAAGCAGCGTGGTCCCGTCCGGCTCTTCATGAACCACATGCTGATCCCAAATTTTTTGAAATAAAGTTTGACGTCCCATTATATTCTTCCTCTCTTCAGAATAGATGCAGTAGTATGTATCGTCTTTATCTTCCAACTGGCAAGAGCCATCATCATATTTGTCATACTTCTCCCTGACTCTCATTCCTCTTTGTGGTCTTTTGAGTCTTCTGATATACTGGACCTCTAACGCTTCGCGAGTGTCCACCACACGGTTTTAGTTGGCAAAAAAAGCCATACTGCCCATTCAATCGAAAGCGACGGCTCGTCTCATCCTACCCCTGAACCAATTCTATGGTTTTCTGCCCAGGTGTGAAACAACGACGGTACGTCGGCGAAGGCCATGACGTTCAGATATTTCCAGAGAAGAGTAGGGTGACGATTTGCCATAAATGCCTGCCTAGCTCAGCAACAATGTCTTTATCTTGCACAATCGGGTTAAGCAAAGACTTCTAAATAACGTTCAAGCATGTTGAATCTTCTCCGTCGATACTTGTCCCACGATATCGCAATCGACCTCGGCACAGCCTCGACCCTCATTTTTATTAAGGGACAAGGTATCGTTCTGAATGAACCGTCCGTCGTGACGATTGAGGCGCATTCTAAGAAAATTTTAGCAGTTGGGGAAGAGGCCAAAAAAATGGTTGGGCGGACTCCGGGAAATCTGACCTCTATCCGTCCCATGCGGGAAGGCGTCATCGCCGATTTCGATATGGCCGAACAGATGCTCCGATATTTTATTCAGAAAATTCACCCAAAAGGCACGCTTCTTCGTCCTCGTATTATCATTGGAGTTCCGTCACGCATTACCCAAGTCGAACAACGGGCAGTCAAAGAATCGGCTGAACTGGCGGGAGCTCGAGAAGTGTACCTAATCCAAGAGCCGGTGGCCGCAGCTATTGGGGCCGGACTTCCTATTACGGAGCCTTCAGGAAATATGGTCGTTGATATTGGCGGAGGGACCACAGATATTGCGGTGATCTCTCTAGGCGGCATTGTCTACAGTGAATCAGTGCGTATCGCAGGCGACCAAATCGATGGGGCGATCATGAGTCATTTGAAACGCGAATATAGCTTGTTGATTGGTGACCATATGGCGGAACGAATAAAAATTGAGATTGGTTCCGCTTGTCCTCTTCCTGAGAAAAAGCAAATGGCGGTCAAAGGACGAGACCTTGTTTCCGGGATTCCTCGCACCATTTTTATTGATGACACAGAAATTCGAGAAGCCTTGCATGAATGCATTGGGACGATTGTGGGAGCCGTACGATTGGCGCTCGAACATACTCCGCCAGAATTGGCGGGAGACATCATCGATCGAGGAATTGTGCTGACCGGCGGCGGGTCGCTGCTTCAGGGGTTAGACGAGCGGTTACGTGAAGAAACAGCTTTGCCTATCGTCACCGTCGACGATCCCTTATGCTCTGTCGTACTGGGCGTGGGAAAAACATTGGAGGAACTCAGTCTGCTACGTAAAGTTTCAACGCATTCTCTTTTGAATTCCTAAAGAGCGTGATCGTCATGCTTCGTTCTGAGAATAGCTCACTTCCCATTTCGAAGGGCCTCCGGCGCCTACTCGTTGGAGCTTTCATCCTCGTATTGTCTCTCCTGCTTTTTTTACCACGGCAATCACAAGAATGGTTTGGTCATGTAGGGGGGCCAATCGCCATGATTCTGGAAGTTCCTTTACAGGGTCTCGCCTCTATACAGGATTCCATTGGAGAAACCTGGGAACGTTATGTTGCCCTTCAAGAGGTATGGGAGGAAAATCAAAGTCTCAAACAACAGATTCAACAATTACAGGGGGAGCAGAATCGTCTTCGTGAACAAGCTATTCTTTTTCAGGAATTCCAAAAACTCTCAAACTACCAAGAGACAGTTCCCATGACGACCGTACCCGCCAGAATTATCGGGCGGAATGTCTCCAATTGGTATCGAGCGATAGTTATTGATAAGGGGGCGCTGGATGGGATTCATGCGGAAATGGGAGTCATTACGCATGCAGGGGTGGTTGGGCGAGTGGTTCGGGTGAATCCAACTACTTCGATTGTTCTCTTGCTGTCCGATCCCAATGTGGCGATTACTGGTATGGTGCAGTCCAGTAGGGACGAGGGCATTATACAAGGAACTCCACAAGGAAGTATTCAGATGAAATATCTGCCCCCGCTCTCACCGGTTCAAGTTGGGGATGTCGTTGTGACTTCAGGTCTCACCGATGACTTTCCCCGGGGCCTCCAGATTGGCCAGATTCAACAGGTCACCAAAGCCGCGACTGATCTCTTTCAATCTGGAGAGATTACCCCCATTGTTGATCTTTCAAAGCTCGAAGGGGTCTTGGTCATTACCTCGTTTCGGCCAATGATTTCTCCAGAATCTTCCTCGTCTGAAGACCCACTTCCTGTTCCTTTAAGAGTGCCATGATCGTTGTTTGGCACCTGCTGCTATGCATAGGAACGGTTTTGGCTCAGGCTACACTGAGTTCCATGCTATCGGTCAACGGCATTTATCCAGATTTGTGTTTGGTAGTAGCCTGTATCGTTGGATTTCTGAGCCATGAATATAAAGGAGGGATGGTCGGACTTCTTGTGGGTCTGCTGCAGGATCTTCTAGCTCCCGGCAGTATTGGCCTCAATACCATTCTCAAAGGTTTAGCAGGAACGTTGGCTGGTGTGACAACCCATACCGTTTCCACGGTGACAGGTTCAGCAGTTCTTGTCGTCACCTTTGCGTTGTCCATGGGATGTGGATTGGCTTCCCTTATCGTGACCTATCCAGCCCTGAATGGCTCAGAGGTCATTCAGGCCATTGTAGGGACGTTACTCCCACAGGCTTTGTATAACAGTCTTCTTGCAGTAGGAATTTTTTGGCTTATTCACAAAATTCAACGTTCATTTGGTGTGATACACTTTGCATAAGGGGAGTGTTGAGTAATGAAGACATCAAAGGCCATATTTCGTCAGGGATCCTTTGTCGATCAACAGCGTCGGGTCGGTTCAAAAAAGTCCGTCCAGCAAGGCCGCAGCCCTTTTTGCGCGCGGAGCGTCCTGGCATGACAGAGCATGGGCAAATAGCGAGAACGCCGCTGGCGGCTTTTTTCAATAGATCTTTAAGGATATCTTGAACGGACATCATCGTGTGACAACATTCTCCAACATCCCGAAGTATCCATATCTTCATGTTTGATTCAACTCATCAAGCGAACGAACTGGCTGACATTCAGAGCCGATTAATCTTTGTGAAGGTTGGCTTATTGTTAATTTTAGTCCTTTTAGGATTACGTCTCTGGCAGTTACAGATTCGTGATGGGGCCTATTATCAGGAACTTGCGCGAGATAATAGAACACGATCCATTGTACTCGAGCCCGCACGAGGTCTTCTGTATGACCGAAATGGCCAACTTCTTGCCAACAATATTCCAAGTTTTCAACTCTATGTCTCGTTGGAGGATGTGCAAGACCGCGAAGAACTCATTACCCGATTACCACAGTATGTCGATGTGAATATCCAAACGGTTGCCAAGAGACTCGCTTCAAAAAGGCGACGAGGACGGGTGAAGATCAAGAACGGCCTCACACTCAAAGAAGCCGCATTAATTGAATCCCATCGGCTGGAATTGCCCGGGGTTGTGATTCAACCTGAATATCAGCGTCATTATCCACTTGGCAATTATGCTTCCCATGTCATTGGCTACGTGGGGGAAATTTCTGAAAACCAATTGAAAGATTCAGAATTTTCAGACCTGCAGGCAGGCCGCATGATCGGTCAATATGGCGTAGAGCGCACATTTGATGCTCACTTATTAGGTGATCCCGGCCGCAAAGTCATTGAAGTTGATGCATTTGGGTACCCTAAGCGATCCCTATCGATTAGGGCTCCCTTAGCCGGAAACGATCTCTATCTCACGTTAGATATTCGTCTTCAGCGCTTGGCTGAAGATCTTTTGGGAGAAGAATCCGGAGCCATTGTGGCTTTGGACCCCTGGAATGGCGATGTGTTGGCCTTAGCCAGTCAACCCGGCTTTAACCCCAATGACTTGTCAGGAGGCATCAGTCCCAAAGCCTGGCAACAATTGCTCCAAGATTCTCGGCATCCTCTCACGAATCGAGCGATCCAAGGACGGTATCCACCTGGGTCAACATTTAAGATCGTGATGGCCGCTGCCCTTTTAGGCACTCAAACCATGCGGGCAAATGATTCTCTCGGATGTAAAGGGGCCTTCCCTTTTGGCAAACGGGTGTTTCGTGATTGGAAACGTGCTGGCCATGGCGCTGTTGATTTAACCAAAGCCATTGCCGAATCTTGCGATGTGTATTTTTATAAAGTCGGCAATCAATTGGGGATTGATCCCATTGCCAACTATTCTCGGCAATTTGGATTAGGTGCCAAGACAGGTATTCCCTTGCCTTCGGAGCAATCAGGTCTCGTGCCTTCACGGGAATGGAAGAAAAAGAATCGAGGTGAGCCATGGTATCCGGGCGAAACCATTTCCATTGCTATCGGACAAGGTTTTTTGTCGGTCACCCCCATTCAGATGGCCAAAGTGGTTTCCATCGTGGCAACCGATGGACAAGTCGTCCAACCTCGGCTACTCAAAGGGGTTCGACTTAGAAGGACAGGAAACCTCAAAGAAGAGCCGTTATCCACAGGCCAGCCGCTGTCCTTATCACCTGACATATTTTCTGAAATTAAGAAAGGCTTAGCGGCTGTCGTGAAAAAGGGCACGGCAAAACAAGCTCAGTCAGATATTGTGAGCATTGCCGGCAAAACAGGAACCGCGCAAGTTGTCGCATTGAAAGATGATCATGATAAATCAGAAGTCACCAAAAAACATCGTGACCATGCCTGGTTTGTCGCGTTTGCCCCTCTGGAACAGCCAAAGATTGCGATTGCAGTCCTTGTTGAACATATGGGGCATGGCGGGTCAGCCGCCGCCCCATTGGCGAAAACGTTAATTGAAGCCTATATTATGAATGAGCAATCTCAAGCCAGTGATTCGTTGTAAGAACTCGCCTCTCATCCAAGTGTCCCTATCAGGTGACCCATGTTGCCAATAGTGAAGGACCATGTGAATCGTCGTGGCTTGGACACATTTGATTGGTGTTTTCTGGGGATTATTGCCGCCATCGTTTCAATCGGCATTCTCTCTATCTATAGTGTGACCAATTCAGGCACATCCACAAAGTTCCCCATCTATCTTAAACAAATTACCTGGATGGTCGTAGGAATTTTAGCCTTCCTAGTCGCGGCTGGAGTGGACTACCGCAAGTTCGCGAGGATTTCGTATCTGTTGTATGGGATAGGACTGGTTTTGCTCATTATCGTGTTAGTAAGTGGAAAAACGAGCCGGGGTTCTCAGCGGTGGATTCCGCTTGGGCCATTCATGGTGCAGCCATCAGAATTTATCAAAATTCCCTTGATGCTCACGTTGGCGTCTTACTATGGCGCGGCTAGCCGTGAGGGGTGGCTTCGGCGTTTGATCATTCCTGCCTTGATCGTCCTGCCGGGATTTTTACTGATTCTCAAACAGCCAGACTTGGGAAGTAGCTTGGGATTCCTTGCAATTTTCCTGGTGATCGTCCTGACAGTAGGTATGAAGTCCAAGGCGTTTGGGTTCATTGTCTTGGCTGCACTGATGTTATTCCCATTTGTCTGGGGAGGCGTCTGGGGATCTCTGCATGGATATCAACAGGATCGAATCCTGAGTTTCGTGGACCCCAGTTCAGATCCTGGTGGGAAGGGTTATCACGGATTACAATCACGTATTGCTATTGGGTCCGGACAATTATTGGGAAAGGGGTTACACGGAGGAACCCAAACTCAATTTAAGTTTCTTCCAGAAGGCCATACCGACTTTGTGTTTGCAGTCTTCGCCGAAGAATGGGGATTTCTCGGTTCCCTTGTTCTTTTATCATTGTATGTCATTGTCTTTCTCATGGGACTGGAAATTGCTTTTACCGCCAAAGATATTACGGGGTCTCTCTTGGCTGTCGGCGTTGTCGCCATGTTGGGATTTGGCGTCATCGTCAATATAGCCATGACCTCCGGCCTTGCACCTGTTGTCGGCATTCCTCTCCCGCTGATGAGTTATGGAGGAAGCGCCATGGTCGTAAATCTCACAGCACTTGGTCTCTTGCTCAATGTGAAGCGAAGACGGCTCTCTCTGTTGTAGCAATCTTTCACAATTAATATGCATAGAAGGTTTGTGTAGGGACGAGATAGTGGTAGGCTAAAGAAATCTGGGCATGTGGGATGCGACCCTGGAAAGCAGATGCAATCTCGGATAAAGAACGATATTTTGGGGACCTTTCAATACATTTTGGTAAAAGATTATTCATTATTGCGATAAGGAACACGTCTCAGAAGAAAGAACCGGTCCATCCTAGGAAATATATGGGCACCAGCAGTAGCTTCGCTAAGACTTGAGTCCACTCTCAAGAGCCAATAGAAAGCCTTATTCCCGTATCTTGCTATTCTGCTGGATTTCCACTTTTCCAAATTTTAAGCTTGGCCTGTCCCTTTTTTGTGGGCGTAAGGAGACAATTATGGGAGCTGAAATTGCTATTAGTGTTGCCCGGGAGGAAACGCGAGTCGCAGTTCTAGAAAATCGAGTGGTTACGGAATTATTTGTCGACCGGCCTCGAAAAAAGGATTTTGTTGGAGATATTTATAAAGGCAAAGTGATTAAAGTTCTACCCGGCATGCAAGCTGCCTTTGTGAACATTGGGCTAGATCGTGCTGCCTTTATTCATGTGTCCGATCTCTCCGTGGACACGGAACCCGGCGATACTCTCGTGGATAGCGAAGATGATGAACCCAGTTCCGACATGCCTCGGCCACGGCGTCAAACCGCTCGTCCTATCGAAAGTTTATTGGCCGAGGGGCAAGAACTTCTTGTGCAAATCTCCAAAGGCCCTATTGGAACCAAAGGCCCTCGTATTACGACGTATATTTCACTGCCTGGACGTTTTTTAGTGCTGATGCCCAATGTCGATCATGTTGGGGTTTCCCGGCGGATTACCCATGAGGAGGAGCGTCACCGGTTAAAAGATCTGATGCGCCGTATCAGAAAACCTGAGTATGGGTATATCGTTCGAACGGTCTGTGAAGGAGTACCCGAAGAAGATTTAGTGTCCGATACCAAATTTCTAACAGCCTTGTGGGAGGACATATTAAAAGCGGCCAAACGTCAATCGGCACCCTCTCTCCTCCATACCGATTTGTCTCTTCCACTTCGAGTGGTCCGCGACCTCTTCACAAAAAAAGTTGATCGATTATTGATTGATACGAAATCAGGCTATGAAGAAGTGAAAGATTTTGTGCGTCGATATCTTCCTGAACAAGCCTCTCGTGTCCACTTTTATGACAAGAAACAAGAAAGTTTGTTTGATCATTTAGGCATCGAGCTGGAAATTACTCGAGCGCTAAGTCGGAAAGTGTGGCTCAAATCGGGAGGGCACATCGTCATTGATCCCACAGAAGCCATGACCGTGATTGACGTCAACACTGGGCGGTTTGTCGGAAAACGGGATCAAGAGGAGACGATTCTCAAAAACAACTTGGAGGCTGCCAAAGAGATCGCTTATCAGGTGAAATTGCGTGGAATAGGCGGAATCATTGTCATTGATTTCATCGATATGGAACGGGAACGGAATCGTGAGAAAGTGTATCAGGCGACGGTGGAAGCTATGGCCAATGATAAGGCCCAAACACGCATCTCCCGGATCTCTGACCTGGGGCTCATTGAAATTTCCCGGGAACGTGTCCGAGAAGATCTTCTTCGCACATTATCGGAAATTTGTAATGACTGTGAGGGCCGGGGCTACACGAAGTCGACCATGACGATGGCGTATGAAATTTTTCGAGACATTCGACGTATTGGCAATAGCAAAGGAGGACAGGGACAACGCATTGTGGTTGGTGCGAACCCCAAAGTTGTTGAATTGCTTTTTGATTCAGAACATGGAAGCATCGAGCAATTAGAGCATGAGTTCCAACAGCAAGTGCTGTTCAAGGCAGACCCTCTCTTGCAGCTTGAACAGTATGACATTGTGGTCGTTGGAAAAGTGCCGCAACGGGCAGAGTCCAAAGCATCCTCCTAGAAAGAACTGATGGGCACGGCCTCGGACTTCCGGTCATGGTTAGAACTGCGGGCGGTGAAAGGACTTGGCTCCATAACCTACACCCGTCTCATCAACCGTTTTGGTTCTCCCGAAGCCATCAGAGGCGCCAATCTTTCGGCTCTCGTCTCGACTGGAGATCTTTCTCCCTCGCTTGCAACTTCTCTTCAACGACCCCTTTCAGGCCAAACCCAAAAACAGATTCAACGGGAAATTGATGCTGTTGAAGCTGGAAAGTTCTCGATCCTGACACTGACTGACCCTCGCTATCCTGCTCGACTCAAAACCATAGCCGATCCGCCTCCGGTCTTGTATTACACTGGCGATTTGCAAGAATGTGACCAACAGGCTCTTGCTATTGTAGGAGCACGGAAGGGTTCGCATGCAGGCCGAGCCTTTACGCGACAACTCAGTGGAGACTTGGCGGCCCTAGGTTTCACGATCGTCAGCGGTTTGGCCCGAGGGATTGATGCTGAAGCCCATGAAGGGGCTCTTGCCGTGGCAGGGAGGACATGGGCAGTCCTGGGGTGTGGAATTGACCGGACCTATCCTTCTGAGCACAACAAGCTTCGACGACAAATCGAACAGCAGGGCACTGTGATTTCAGAATTTTCCATGGGCACATCCCCGCAGTCCTATCACTTCCCTCAACGTAATCGCGTCATTAGTGGGCTGTCCCTTGGAGTCATTGTCGCCGAAGCATCATTGAAAAGCGGGTCCCTCATTACCGCAAGAATGGCTGTCGAACAAAATCGCGAAGTCTTTGCTGTTCCGGGGAACGTCACACATCCTCTGAGTCAAGGCCCTCATCGTCTCATCAAACAAGGAGCAAAACTGGTGGAAACATCTTGGGATATTGTGGAAGAAATTCTCCCTATGTTAGAACCGTCTTTCCGTGATCAACTTGGACGACAGCAAAATATAGTTGAATCCCAGACTGCCTCTCTCACGATCGGGTCTGATGAGCAAGCGATCTTCAACCGAATTTCCTTGGAACCGGTTCCGCTTGACGAATTAATCGCTCAAGGTTCATATTCTTCATCCGAGGTGATGAGTATTCTCTTGTCATTAGAGATGAAAGGACTTATAAAACAAATACCGGGTCTTCAATACGTCCGAGCAACTATCCGATAAGAATCAAGAACCAATTTATAACGGTGCCGTTTTTACCCTGATCTTGTATTAAATCCTGCACGCGTGAACGTCAGATTCCCTTACATCAAAAAGGCCAAAGGAGTCTTGCCCGATAGGGGTTGCTCATGAGCAAATCGCTGATCATAGCCGAGAAACCCTCTGTTGCGGCCGATATCGCACGTTCGCTTGGCGGACTCAAACGCGAGAAGGACTATTTTGAAGACGACGACTATGTTGTGACATCGGCTGTGGGCCATTTACTTGAAATTAAAGCGCCCGACGGTGTCGAGGTCAAACGTGGTAAGTGGTCTTTCAACAACTTGCCGGTCATTCCCGATCACTTTGACCTGAACCCGATTGCCCGAACAGAAGACCGGCTCAAGTTACTCGCTAAGCTGATCCGCCGCAAAGATATCGACCGAATTATCAACGCCTGTGATGCCGGACGCGAAGGCGAGCTGATCTTCCGCCTGATTATCCAACACACGAAGGCCAAGCAACCGAAAAGCCGGCTTTGGCTGCAGTCCATGACACCCAAGGCCATTCGCGATGCCTTTGAAAGTCTGCGAGACGATGAACAGATGCAGCCGCTCGCCGATGCGGCTCGCTGCCGATCAGAAGCAGACTGGTTGGTTGGCATTAACGGCACTCGCGCGATGACGGCGTTCAACTCTCAAGATGGGGGTTTTTATCTCACCACCGTTGGCCGGGTTCAAACACCCACCCTGACCATCGTCGTTGAGCGCGAGGAGCAGATTAAGCGATTTGTCTCGCGGCCCTACTTTGAAGTACATGCCCAATTTGATGTTCAGGCAGGACAGTATTCAGGTCGCTGGTTTGATACTGACTTCAAAAAGAATGATGAAGATACGGAACGGCGTGCCGAGAGACTTTGGGAACGCAAACAGGCGGAAGCGATCATGCGGGCATGCCAGAGTCAGCAGGCAGTGGTCACTGAAGAAACGAAGCCGACGACGCAAAGCGCACCGATGTTATTTGATCTGACCAGTCTGCAACGTGAAGGTAACGCCCGGTTTGGATTTTCCGCAAAAGCTACGTTGTCCTTGGCGCAAGCGCTCTATGAACGTCACAAGGTATTGACGTATCCAAGAACAGATTCGCGCGCGCTGCCGGAAGACTATCTCTCTACCGTGCGAGATACGCTGGGCATTCTGCGTGATGAATCAAGTGAGAATGTGTTAGCTATCACTGGCGGCGACAATCCCATCGGGCCTCATGCGGAAAAAATTCTGAGCAATGACTGGGTCAAACCGAATAAGCGTATTTTTAATGACGCGAAAATTTCCGATCACTTTGCCATTATTCCTACCTTGCAGGCACCCAAGAATCTCAGCGAAGCCGAAGCCAAGATATACGACTTGGTCGTGCGTCGATTCATGGCGGTATTTTCCCCACCTGCGGAGTTTCGAAATACCACCCGTATTTCCCAGATTGACAGGCACCATTTCAAGACAGAAGGCAAGGTGATGGTTAAACCGGGTTGGTTGGCAATTTACGGCCGTGAAGCCATTGCCGGTGAAGGCACGCTCGTCGCTGTTGGTAAGAATGAAAAAGCCGCAGTCGGCGATATTGAAGTTCGCGACCTAGCAACCAGGCCACCGGCCAGATATACCGAAGCCACATTGCTTTCTGCGATGGAGGGAGCCGGTAAGCTGATTGATGATGAAGATTTGCGCGAAGCCATGTCTGGCAAAGGTCTGGGCACACCTGCAACCCGTGCAGCGATCATCGAAGGCTTGATTAGCGAAAATTATCTCTTGCGCAATGAGAAGTCATTGATTCCCACCACCAAGGCCTTTCAATTGTTGACCTTATTGCGCGGGTTGGGAGTGACCGAACTTACGATGCCTGAATTAACCGGCGAGTGGGAAAGCAAGCTGTCGCAGATAGAACGTGGGCAATTGGGTCGCGAAGCGTTCATGCAGGAAATTCGGAAAATCGTTGAACAAATTGTTGCGAGAGCTAAAAATTACGGCGCAACAACCATTCCAGGCGATTACGCAACGTTGCAGTCACCTTGCCCCAAATGTGGTGGTCTGGTCAAAGAAAACTACAAACGGTTTGCTTGTACGCAGTGCGATTTTTCAATTACAAAAATTCCAGGCAGTCGTCAATTGGAAGTCCTGGAGGCAGAGACTCTGATTTCTGAACGCACGATTGGTCCGTTGCAAGGATTTCGCAGTCGCCTTGGACGACCGTTTGCGGCAATCCTCAAACTGACTGATGAACACAAGCTGGAATTTGACTTTGGCCAAAATGATGACGATGAAAATAGTGAACCAGTTGACTTTTCAGGCCATGAATCCCTGGGCAGTTGTCCGAAATGTCAGGCATCAGTGTATGAACATGGAATGAACTATACTTGTGAAAAGGCGGTCGGTCCGAACAAGACCTGCGACTTTCGAACGGGCAAAGTCATCCTGCAACAGGAAATCGAGTCGAATCAGATCAGAAAATTGTTGAGCGAAGGCAGAACCGAATTGCTGACCGGCTTTGTGTCATCACGAACCCGTCGCAAGTTCAAGGCGTATCTGAAACGCGGGGATGACGGAAAAGTCGGCTTCGAATTTGAAGCCCGTAAGCCCAAGGCCGGTGGAGACCCAGCGGCGATCAGCAAAAAAGTGCCTGCGAAGAAGGCCGAGACCAAGAAATCAGCGGCGAAAAAGTCGGTTGCGAAGAAATCTGCTCGTAAGGCCAAAAAGCTCAAATCCCGCTCTTGAAATACCGGGAAACAAAAAAGGGTCTGTTCAAAAAAGTCCGTTCAACAAGGCCGCAGCCATTTTTGCGCGCGGAGCGTACTGGTATTATGTGAGTATGGGAAAATGGCGAGAACGCCGCTGGCGGCTTTTTTCAACAGACCCTTAGTCGCCGTTTTTAATTGAGAAATACCGAAGGCACTCGGGAATCGAGGGGTCGGTCACGACAAAGAATCCGAGGATCAAGAGGCGGAAGCAGAGATGGAAAAGGTTACGAGCCAATCGCGGGCTTCACGCCCTTTTGATGCTCAAAAACTTTAATGGGCTCGCCTTTCCTATGGATAACTTCTTCAGTCACCAACACTTCTTTGACATCGGGTTGTGAGGGAATATCATACATCACATCGAGCATGATTGATTCTAAGATTGCACGCAGACCTCTTGCCCCTGTTTTTTGCTCATAGGCCTTTCGTGCAATCCCTTGTAATGCCCCTTCGGTAAACTTCAACTTCACTTCGTCAAAGGCCATCAATTTTTGATATTGTTTAATTAAGGCATTTTTCGGTTCTGTTAAGATTCGAACCAAGGCTGACTCATCAAGTTCATCCAGCGTGGCTAATACAGGCAACCGGCCAATGAATTCAGGGATGAGACCATATTGCAAAAGATCTTCGGGTTCAACATGCGAAAATAGATCGCCGATTTGATTTTTGCCACGCCCCTGCACGTTGGCCCCAAACCCCATGCGTTTTTGGTTCAGACGGCGTTCAATAATCGCATCAAGCCCCACAAATGCTCCTCCACACACAAACAACACATTGGTGGTATTCACTTGAATAAACTCTTGATGTGGATGTTTCCGTCCTCCTTGGGGCGGCACATTAGCCACGGTCCCTTCGATTAATTTTAAGAGGGCCTGCTGAACGCCTTCACCCGACACATCGCGCGTAATTGATGGGCCATCGGCCTTTCGCGTAATTTTATCGATTTCATCAATATAAACGATGCCTCGTTCTGCACGTTCCACATCATAGTCTGAAGCCTGCAGCAGCTTTAAGATGATATTTTCGACATCTTCTCCCACGTATCCTGCTTCAGTCAGCGTCGTCGCATCTGCGATGGTAAACGGCACGTCCAAATATTGGGCCAGGGTTTGGGCGAACAAGGTCTTTCCAGTCCCTGTCGGACCCACCACCAAGATGTTCCCCTTTTGCAGTTCGACATCACCAGTTTCATTGGCCGCAATGCGCTTATAGTGGTTGTACACCGCTACCGAAAGGACGCGTTTGGCATGTTCCTGCCCAATGATATAGTGGTTGAGATGCTGATGGATATCTAGAGGCTTACAGAGCTTGGCTGAAATTTCCTGACGGGATTCTTGCCAATCTTCAGAAATAATTTCATTACACAGCCCTACACATTCATCGCAAATGTAGACGGTCGGGCCGGCAATCAACTTTCGAACTTGATCACGATTCTTGCCACAGAAGGAGCAGCGTAGATTGGCATCAGATTTCGTTTGACGTGCCATAAGAGAATCCTCCCTCGCGCTTAACCCTTACCCTTAGCCCCTGATTTGGCTTCGTGCTTGTCGCTTTTTTCCTGACTGCGGATAATCACTTCATCAATCAAGCCATAATCTTTGGCTTCTTCACCCGACATAAAATAATCCCGTTCGGTGTCTTTTGCAATCCTCTCTAACGGTTGCCCTGTATGATGGGCCATAATGTGATTCAACCGTTCCCGAATTTTCAAAATTTCCCGAGCATGAATATCGATTTCTGTCGCCTGTCCTTGAAAGCCGCCCAAGGGCTGGTGGATCATGACCCGGGCATTGGGCAGGGCGAATCGCTTGCCGGTCGCCCCCGCAGTCAATAAGAGGGCACCCATACTGGCCGCTTGTCCCAAGCAAATCGTGCTGATGGGCGATTTGACGTATTGCATCGTGTCATAAATCCCCATCCCCGCCGTTACGCTCCCGCCAGGAGAATTCACATAGAGATGAATATCTTTTTCCGGGTCTTCTGCCTCTAAAAACAATAGTTGTGCAATGACGACATTGGCAAACATATCGTCAATTGGTGCCCCAATAAAAATAATCCGGTCTTTTAGGAGGCGAGAATAAATATCATAAGACCGTTCCCCACGATTCGTTTGTTCAATGACCATCGGAATGAGCATTCCTTGGAACCTCCTGGTTGTAAAAAAATATCGATTGTCGCGTCAGCGAACTATGTCGGTTAATGAGTAAAGGGCGGGCCCTCACCCCTGAATCACTGCATTTTGATACACAAACTGTAAGGCCTTTTCGGATTTCATCCGTTCCCGAAATTCGTCCCGAGCACCTGGTCCACCGGCTTCGATCATGCGTTGAATCTCTTCCGCCGGGAGCTTTAACGAGCCGGCAAGCTTTTGGATTTCGGCTTGGACTTCTTCATCAGAAACCTGGATACCTTCTTTTTCAGAAATGGCATCCAATATTAAACTCAGCTTCACGCGGCGCTTGGCTTCAGGATGTTCCTCCTGTTGTAGCCGTTTGGCTTCCTCCTGGAGGCGAAGTGGCTCCTCTAAGTCATCTTCCCGGTGAGAATGGCGCTGCTCTTTCATGAGTTTTTGCCGAACCAGTGTTTGCAACTCTCGTTCGATTAAGACTTCAGGAATGTCAAAATGATGCATTTGTAGTAACCGCTCGATGACTTGATCTTTATAACCTTCTTCAAGATCCTGCTTCAAAACATTTTCCAACTGTGTGGTGACCGCCGTTTTCAGTTGTTCCAAAGACTCATAGTCCCCGCAGTCTTTCGCAAACTCATCGTCCAAATCTGGCAATTTTTGTTCTTTGACCGCATCAATCGTCACCTTTAATACCATGGTTTTTCCAGCGAGGTTGGCGTCTGGGTGATTGGCCGGATAGGGCTGCGGGATTTCAACGGTATCGCCAGCAGACTTGCCGACTAAGTGTGTATCGATTTCCACTCCGAGAATGGGAGTGTTCGATCCGATTTGATGAAGATGCCCATTTTTCTGTGAACCTTCCACCGATTGATTGTCCACAAACCCTTCCATGGTAAGGACAGCATAAAGACCATCCTGAAGACTCGTCCCTTCTGAAACTGCATCGACCTGTGCTTGTTGTTCGCGTAAGGTTTGCAAAGCTTTATCAATCTGGTCATCGGTGACAGTTCTCGGGTCTTTTTTTAAGGAAATAGGATTCGGTGGGCGGTAATCCCCTAATTTGATAGACGGTTTAATCTCCACGGTCGCTGTAAACGTAAATGCCGTATCGGGTTCTACTTTCATACGATCCAATGGTGGAATGTCCACAACCACCGGAACCACGCCTGATTCTTTGACCGCTCGCTGATAATAATCCGGCACTAACCGCTGGACCACGTCTTGTCCAACCATTTTTCCATAACGTTTTTGTAATAAATCAAGGGGTGCTTTCCCAGGCCGAAACCCGGGAATACGAACTTGCCGTTTGAGCTCGGCATACACCTTTTTATACTCGCTTTTCACGACATCTTCCGGAACTTCGATTTTCAATGCCCGTTTCACAGGTCCGAGTTCTGTCATTTCTAATTTCATACGTTGAACATTCCTTGTGTTAAGAAATCCGATTAGGGAAAAAATATATATAAATGGTGCGAGAGGGGGGACTTGAACCCCCACGGTTACCCACAAGATCCTAAGTCTTGCGCGTCTGCCAGTTCCGCCACTCTCGCGCAGCTCATGCTTAGACAACAAGAGATAACAAACATGTCTTTCTCTCTGTCGGCCTCGGATCCTTCACCAGTCGACAGTGAGGATCAAACCCCTCCATTATAAAAGGTCTTTCTCTTACAGGCCATCCCCAAAAGAAGGCGAAGAACGAACAGGGGCCGATGGAACACATCTCACTATGGTGCCAGTACCCCCTTGATAGACCTTCACCATTGGGGTAAGGTAGGAAAAGATGGCACTGAAACAGCTCTATAAAGATATTTACCAGAAATTTCTGGAAAAGAAAGATACTCATCAAGGATACGACTTCCAGCATTCTCCTGTGGGATCGGCTACACCCCCAGCGCCAACCTTTGTAGAAAAGTTAAAGCCGTGGACGTGGAACCGCCCGAGCCGGCTTAAGAAGATCAGAAAGGACCGCGATCAGCGCCAACAGGACATCGTGAATTTACATTCCCCGCCCCCTGCAAAACCATAACAACAGCAGAGCGTTTCCCCCTTCATGCCGGGCTTTTTTCACGCAACCGTTCGACTCTATCACCAATCCCTGCTTGCAGCTCTGCAGTCACTTCAGCAGAGTTGGATCCTTATTCCTGTCCTGTTGGTGTTCACACTTGGCTTTGTGTTGGTCACCTCACTCATCGCTCCGATGGGAATGGTGGGGGGATTGCTGCTCGGGGCCGCCAATGCGTTAATTATCGGCTCCACGCTCAGCCTCACCGAAGAAGCTGTTTGTGGTGGAAGACGTTTGCAATGGCAGGATGTTCCTCAGAGCCTGGGGCAATACTTTTGGGATGTGATCTCTGTAGGATTTCTGGTGTGGTTTCCCTTGCTCTTTCTCGAAATGGGTCTGCAAGCAAACCCTTATCAGCCTCTGATCGCCTCAGCCGTCTTTTTTCTCATGTTCCTGCTGTTAAACCCAGTCCCTGAAATCATTTATCAAAGCCGAAAAGGATCTGCTTTTGAAATCGTTCAGGAAAGCTATGAATTTGTCTTGGAAAATTGGATTGAATGGTTTTTGCCGGTCGCGATTGTTCTGGCTCCCTTTGGACTTTCCTTTTTTGGTCAAATTTCAAGCCAAGCTGGACGCCGAGGTGGCCTAGATTTCTGGTCTCTTATCACCCTACCATTTTCCATCTTGTCTCAATGGCTTTCCCTACTGGGACTTTCCTCTGAAACCAGTTTTTTTATCGTCCTGATCTTTACCCCCATTGCGGCGGTCTTCACACTACTCTTTCGTGGCCATTTGTTTGCGGCTCTTCATGGATCATCGCGACGCCAACGAATGTTTCAAAACAGAATGCAATAGGAGGGCGGGGGGTAACAAAATTAGGGTTCAGAATGGGAACGAGGGACTCTCTTTCTTGGTATTTGCTTTACCCCCGAATTTGCTTGTCGCCTTTTCTACCCCATGGTAATATGCCGAACCTTAAACGAGTATTATTCTGTATTGCATATTTACACCTAAGTGATATTAACAGACTAAGCATTACGGAGAGGTGCGAGAGTGGCCGAATCGGCGTGATTGGAAATCACGTGTGCCGGCAACGGTACCGTGGGTTCGAACCCCACCCTCTCCGCCATAATGTTTGTCAGAGTAAATTAGTCTAAATGTACTAATTTTCTTTGGAAATCGAACGGAGGATTATTTCCTGGTTATAAATTCATGAAAGAATATTTAGTTCTGATTAATGGGGGACAAACTGCGCAAGACAAGATGGCCGAATCAACAAAGCAAGAATACTACGAGAAGTGGGCTAAATTTTTGGACTATCTAAAAGAAAAAAATATTTTTGTGAACGGAAACCCCTTGGAAAGAAAAGGAAAAGTCATTTCCAGGATGTTTGACAATCAATCAGATTGGAAATTTGAGACAGATGTTTCGACTGGTGGCTATTTCGTTATTCTCGCAGGAAGCTTAGAGGAAGCTGTTTCACATTTTAAAACCTGTCCGGTCTACGAAACAGGTGGGACGGTGGTCATTCGGCCGAGTGAAGAAATGTAGGCCATGCCATTATATAAACAGACTGAAAAAAGGCAGATTCATAATATTATCGAAAATCGATCGTTGATTTAGGGGCTGGGCCCTGTGCAACAAAATCCTGCGAACTCCGCCAGGTCCGGAAGGAAGCAACGGTAAGTGGGCGAGTTTGTGTGCCGCAGGATCACCTGGCCCCGACTTTTTTAGTGAGAGGTAAGGCGTAAGACGTCAGTGGCCAGAAGAAAAACCGCTAGGTTCTTTCCCGTCTTTGTCCTGACTCCTTACTAAAAAACCGCCTTATCATCTTCGAACGGCTTTTTCACATGGAATTCCAAGTTTCTGCTCGCAAATACCGTCCAACCACCTTCGAAGAAGTGATGGGGCAACCCCATGTGGTACAGACACTGACCAATGCCATCGCCCGCCAACGAGTGGCTCATGCCTATGTGTTTTCCGGGATGCGCGGGGTGGGGAAAACCACTGTCGCCCGCATCCTGGCTAAGTCGCTCAATTGCGAGAAAGGCCCAACCAGTCAGCCTTGTGGCGCCTGTCCGAGCTGTGTGGAAATTACTCGGGGTAGTTCCGTCGATGTGATCGAAATAGACGGCGCGTCAAATACAGGTGTGGACGATGTGCGTGAACTGCGGGAAAATGTGAAATTTGCGCCCTTTCATGGCTCCTATCGTGTCTACATCATTGACGAAGTCCATATGCTGTCCAACTCGGCATTCAATGCGCTGCTCAAAATATTAGAAGAACCTCCAAGCCATGCGGTCTTTATTTTTGCCACGACAGAAGTGCACAAAATTCCTGCCACTATATTGTCACGCTGCCAACACTTTACCTTTCGCAGGATTTCCCGGTTAGAAATTATTTCGCAATTGCGTCATGTGGCGACCCAAGCTGGTGTGGCTGTAGAGGATCGTAGTTTATCTGTGTTGGCAAGAGCCAGCGAAGGGAGCATGCGGGACGCACTGAGCCTTCTGGATCAAGCGGTCTCATTCGGTGGGGAAACACTGCAGCATGGAGATTTAGAGGCGCTCATCGGCTCTGTCCCAGATGAACTGGTTCGACAAATGATTGAGGCCATCTTAGCTCATCAGGCGGCTCAAGCGATGACGCTTATTGGAGAAGTGATTGATCAAGGATTTGATGCCCGCGTGTATTGCCGCGAGATCCTAGAACGGTTCCGGAACCTTCTGGTGGCCTGCGTCATACCCTCAGCTCAACAGGCCATCAATCTGTTGGAATTGGGTGAAGAAGAAGGCAGGCAAATCATTGAGCAGGCCAAGCCATGTTCGGAACCCTATTTACAGGCTCTTTTTGCCATATTCTCTCGCACCGAAGACAGTCTTCGCGGAAGTTCCCATCCTCGCTTTCTCATCGAAGCGGCCGTCGTTCGGGCAGCGCTTGTTGATCCGAATCGTCCTCTTGTCGCAAATGCGGAACCAGCTGCTGCTATGAAACCTCAACCACTACAGAAGCCGAAAACATCCGCTACGCTTCCTTCAGTTGGTCAAATGGCTTCTCAGGTCTCACTTACTCCACCGCCTGTTGAAAAATCCCGTACGTTTCAGAAAGCACCCGAACGGAGCGCACCCTCTATTGGCGCAGCGGCAATGCCTCCTTCCGTGTCTCCGTCAGTAAAGGAGAAGGCCCGTCCTCCACAGCCCGTCAGTCCTCAATCTGAAGAATCCCAGCAGTCATTGTCGGGGCCAACGACTTTGGCTTCAAATCAGACAGGGACATTAAACTGGGAACTCGTGGTGAATCGCATGATGACAGACCATCCCAATATCGGCAGTTTTTTAGAGAAAGGGAGTGTGGTCACGCTGGCATCCGATCATGTCGTGGTTGGCTACCCCAAAAGAGATGCCATTGCCCGATGGCGAACGGACAAGCCCGAAAATCGCGCACTCATTGCCAAGGTTTGCGAAGAAATTGCAGGATGTCCCATACGAGTTCAAGTGATTGAATTACAAGATGGACAAACCCGTCCTCCATCGATGGGTGAGCTGCGTGCAAAAAAAAAACGAGAAGATGATCAAGATCTGATGCAGCAAGTGAAAGCTCATCCGCTCGTCAAGGAAGCGTTGGAATTATTCGGTGGGGAATTGGCGTCAGCCCAACGAAATCCCCAAAAAGAGGAGGCCAAGTAATGTCGAAAAATCCTTTTGCCAACATGGGTAATTTACTCAAACAGGCCCAAGAGATGCAGTCGAAAATGGGGAAAATTCAGGAGGAAGCGGCGACGAAAACCGTCGAAGCCTCAACGGGTGGAGGAATGGTTACGGTTCAAGCCAACGGCGCGATGCAGATTACCAATATCACAATCGATTCTGAAGTACTGAAGTCAGGGGATGCGGATATGCTGAAAGATCTTCTCATCTCTGCAACCAACGAAGCTCTTCGCAAAGCCAAAGAACTGATGGCAGATGAAATGAAATCCCTCACGGGCGGGCTGGGTATTCCCGGCATGTTTTAAAAACACCAAATTTGCACATCATGGCAGATAGCAGCATACCAACATCATCCAAATCGAATGGACAGCCTCAAGGGCTGCTTATGCGTCTTACCAGAGAGCTGGTGCGCCTGCCAGGTATTGGGCAAAAAACCGCCCAGCGGTTGGCCTTTCATCTTATGAAAACAGAGACAGAAGAAGCTCTTCGTTTAGCTGAAGCCATCCGGGAGGTGAAGGAGAAAATTACCTTCTGTACGCAATGCCGAAATATTGCCGAAGGTCCTCTCTGTGCTATTTGTTTGGACCCCAAACGAGACACGACCAGCATCTTAGTGGTAGAGGAACCCAGTACACTTCATGCGATTGAACAAAGCCGCGCGTTCCGTGGATTGTATCATGTGCTCTATGGGGCGCTCTCGCCTCTAGATGGTGTTGGCCCTGCAGACATCCGCACTCATGATTTAGAGAACCGCGTGCAGCAGGGAGGCATTACAGAAGTGATCGTGGCAACGAATCCTACGATTGAGGGAGAAGCGACTGCGATTTATTTGACCAAACGCCTAAAGCCCCTCGGTGTAAAAGTATCTCGCATTGCCTATGGCATTCCCGTCGGGATGGACATTGAATACGCCGACGAAGTCACCCTCCTCAAATCAATCGAAGGCCGCCGCGACTTAGGTTAAGCGTCCGTTCAACAATCTTGGGTCTGTTGAAAAAAGCCGTCAGCGGCGTTCTCGCCATTTTTCCATGCTCACATAATGCCAGTATGCTCCGCGCGCAACAATGGCTGCGGCCTTGCTGATCGGACTTTTTGACCCGACCCGAAGCTAATGACCTCCAACGTCTTCCTGGCGAAACATGGTCTTCAGTATCCTCATTATTCAACGCTCTCATCTTAGGAATCACAACACGATGAAGAAACAAAAAACCGTTTGAGTCCAAGCTTCTTGCCCAAAAGCAAGCAAACGGTCCTTTGTTGCTAGCGTCTGGCTTGTTGTTCTAGGGCCTGGAATTGGGCAGGGAAGATGCCAAGCCAAAATCCAATCTGTTGAATTTCTTCACGCCAGTGATGTTCGTAACTTCCTTCCTTCATGGCAAATTTCACTAGGCCCGCGAGCAATTTATTGACTTTGGGTTCAGCCAGGTTTTCGGCAAAGAGTTTAGGAATCATTAACCCTTGCGATAAACGGAGAAGATTGTCTTTCTCCTGAGCAGGAATGCCTAAATGATGAAGTGCAGCTCGTAGGCGCGAAAAATCTCTATCATGGTCACGACCTATCGCACAGGCAAAGAGCCCACCGATATTGTAACGTTCCGTCGGTGAAAGTTGGGACTCTTTTGATTTTTCTATGCGTTGAGCACGAGGAGCCGATGGGGTTCTGGGATTTTTTAATGGTTTTCTGGTTGGAGTAGGCTGGCGTTTAGTCTTAGAGGCAGCAATTTTCTTTTTTCGAATACCCTGGTTTAGCTTAACGGGTTTCTTGGCTTTTGGCTTAGAAGCCGTCTTCACGACTTTCTTTTTCGGGGCTGACTTTTTTTTCTTTGAAGAAGTTTTTTGAGCTGCTGTTTTCTTTTTCCTGATAATAGCCTTAGCACTTGTTTTTTTCTTGGCCGATGCTTTAGGCACTTTGGCTTTATTTTTTTTCGTAGCGGATTTAGATGATAGTTTGGTGGTGCCTTTTTTGGTGGTTATCTTTTTCTTTGGAGCCGATTTTTTCTTGAGGGTTTTTTTGGTCGAGGTATTTCGAACAGGTTTCTTTGAAGCCATTCACGATCCTTTCTATTTGAATAAACCGATACTTATTCTAGGGCAAAGGAGTTGAGACAAAATGATAGCGTGTCTCACGTTTCTCAGCAAGAGAAATTGAAGACTTCTTTATGGTCTTCTCAAAAAATCCAAATGAAAACGAGGCCAAAGGGACAGATGATTGTCAGCCGGTGGATCAAACGTTGCTTGGTGGGAGGTTATAATGGTCGTTCAGCGCAGCCGCAGCAAACGAGGGGGAGAAACGTACATCGAGTCTCTGAGTAAGCGAGAACCATGCTGACCACCATTCCCCTAATTGCTATGGAGAGACACCGCTTTTTAGGACAATTTCGCAAATATGATCCAGGCGTTCAACATGTTCATAGGCTGACCAGGGGTCAGGCGCCATGGAACACACGCCATGGTTGGCTTGTCCGACGATATCAAAATCTCCAACTGGGTTGGTGTCTGTCACTCCTAAGGCGAGTGCAGTAGCCTTGCCTAACTCTGTACTTACCGCTGGCAGGGTTGGAACAGTGGGGCCAATCCTCGTGTAGCGGTAGATTTCCGGAAAGTCGGCGCAGATTTTTTGAAGGTCAAAACCTCGATAGATGGCGGCCACAACATTGGTGGCGTGAACATGAACGACGGCTCTGGTTCGGCTCATGCCTTTAGTGAGTAGATAATGCATATGCAACTCGCCTGAGGGTTTGGTTCCCGGCGGCACCTCCATCGTTCCATTCTTGATGCGTATTTTGACCATATGCTCAGGATGGATGATAGTTTTTCGCCATCCTGATGGCGTGATCGATAGATAAATGCTGCGTGCTCTCCGAAGGCTACAATTTCCATCCCGGCTGGTAATCCAGCCTCGGTCATAACATCGTCGTAACACATCCCCAATAGCTGTAATCATATGATTTTCTCTCCCGTGTGACGGTTAACCTCTATTTCCCCAAGTGTACCATTCCCCAGCTCTTTCGTCTCACCCTATCGCATATAGCAGTTCTGGGAGTACGATGCATATAACAGTTGTTCTAAAAATTTTTGGCAAGTTAGCCTGTGTATGAAAAAGGAGGTTGTGTCATGATTATTCACACGATAAACAGATTTCGGTTGGTGTTGCTAGTCTTAGGGTTTTTGACTCCAGGGATGCTGCTCTTCACGCTGCCAGGTTTGGTTCTGGCTGATTCTGAAAAGACCAAAGTCTTGTACCATGTGGATGGCAAGGATCCAGATGTGGCCAAGTATGCAATGGCGCTTATCAACAAACATATTGAAGCAGAGGGAGGGCCGGACAAGATTGACATCGTCCTTGTTGTGCATGGCCCAGCATTGAAATTGTTTGAAAAAGAAACCGTGGACCCTGCGCTGCGTGATAAATTGAAAGTCATCATTGATAAAGGCGCACAAGCGGAAATGTGTCAGGTGTCCATGAAACTCTTTGGTACGCCTTTGGAAAAATTAGTGGCGGGGTTCAAGCCCACTGAGCATCCTGTGGCCGTCAAACGTATCGCGGACTTGCAAAAGGAAGGCTACCTGTATATCAAACCATGAGAGGTGTTGAACGGACCTATGACCAGTGGTTGAGAGAGAGCATGCTGGAAAGGGTTTCCGCATTTTCTAGTACACTATAGCTGCTGGATGACATATCCTTTTTCGCGAAGAGCTGTGATCAGACCTTCTTTCCCAAGAAGATGGAGTGCTCCGACCACAATAAAGACCGGTTCATTCTCCTGAAGTGCATGCTCAATATGTGGAAGCCAACTATGATTTCGATTGACCACAATTTCTCGGAATAGTTCTGGGTACTCTCGCATTCTATCAAGTAATGCTCCAAGATCTTGAGCGTTCCCTTGTTGCCAGGCCGTGACCATTTTCTGAATTTCTCCCTCAAGATCTTTTAGCTCTTCTAATGTCTGCATGAGGAACTGCACCTGAATTGCTAGTGGCAACTGGTTAAAGAGATCCAACTGAAACTCTACTGTTTCTAGTCCTTGAATGTGTTTTCCTGCAGCCTCGGCTTTTCTAAAATAGTGACGATCAACACCATATGCATTTTCAAATCCTAACTTTTGAAGCTCTAAAGCCATAACCGCTGTCGCAGCCATCCAAGGTTTCATCCGATGAAAATCTTCGATCCGCAGTCCTAGTTCCGTTATCTTGTCTCTCACGGTAGAATAATTGTTTGGCGACAACACCGTTTGCAAAGTCTGTCCATTGAGATAGAGACCTTTTTGCATCATAGTCATTTGTGCCGTTGGAGAGGAGATCTTATCTAGATCCACCTCAAAAATGACTCGTGATGATTGATTGAAGGCATCATCAAATGCTTGACCAAGAGGATAATGCTGGCGCTGTAAGACATGGATGGAACCTGCCAGATATATCGTATTTTTCGGCGATTGCACTTTCCATAGGATTTGCGGACTCTCGACAACCGAAGTGTCTTGATCACTACCCACTGCCAACGTATGACTAATCCAGAGCAACCCGAGAAATATGATCAGTACCCGAATGCTACAGCGAACAAGTCCACTCACCTGTGGTTGATATCTCATGTTGAAACCTCGTTTGGGAGAGAAAAATCGCGCGTCAACTTCAATTTTTCGGACCGAACGAACAAGAGATTGAGATACTTGCGATGTCAGAGGTTTTCACTTCGACCTTACTGAATCTCTGATAGCTTAGTCAGACATACCCGGACACGACTGCACCTAATTGACTCGAAAAGTCTATTTATCAAGGTTTTCGCTTGAATGTTATGGTATGTCAAGTTTACTCTACGTAGTTAGACTAGACGTTACATCTTCATATGGATCACACAGTACATAGATAGTGTAAGCAAATCCCTAACGAAGCCTTGCTAGGAGGTGAGGTATGCCATATGTCATAAAGAACGATACGGTAGTGCTTTTCACTATCAGCATCTTGGCTGCCGCGATTAGCTTCATTGATACATTCGCCTCATTTGGCGTGGCTGGATGTGTCCCCTATGTGTTAGTTGTCCTGGGCTCTTTGTTGTTGTCGAATACCTCCGCGCCAGTCATCGCTGCTATTGCATGCACCGTTCTAACCTATGGCAGCATGCTATTTGCCCCTACGGGCAGTGAATGGGGAAGCATATTCTTGAATCGAAGTTTGGCAGTTTGCGCTATATGGATTACAGCCTTGTTGGGCTTACGAGTGAAACAACAAATGAGAAGCTTGGAACGTCAGAGTGAACAGCTTCGACGAGACCTGACTGTGCGGGAACAAACTGAGCAGAGGCTAAGACTCCAACAAAATATTTTGCAAAAAATTGTGGCGGGAACCCATCCGCAGTCTGACATTTTGAACGAGATATGTCTTCATGTCGAGCGCATCCTTCCCTCGGCGATTTGTTCCATCATGTTGCTTGAAGAACGTACGGGCAAACTGACTGTCGGAGCTGTGCCGAGCGGAGGCGCCACCGCTTGCACAATCTTGGACGGATTGGTCCCCGCTGAATTGGCCGGAGCCTGCGGGACTGCTGTGCATACGAGAACCACGGTCATCATCGAAGATACTGAGACGGATCCGCGCTGGGAACCCATTCGAGAAGCTGCACGTCCTTTGGGTATCAAATCTTGTTGGTCTATTCCAGTTTTCGGTAACGATCAACGCATTTTGGGAACGTTTGCCATCTCACACCCTCAGGTTCGACGACCTACAACAGCCGACCTGCAACTCCTGGAAACGTCGTCATATCTCGTAGGGATCGCGGTCCAACGTCATCGAGCCGACGAAGCTCAGAAAAGGAGCGAAGAACGGTATCGCGATTTGTATGAATCGGCTCCTTTCGCCTACTTCACCAGTACAATGGAGGGTCGCATCAAAAGTGCGAATAGTTCTGCCGTGCAACTCCTTGGGTATTCTCAGACAGAACTCAAGAATCGCATGGTTCTTGACTTGTATGCGCCGGGTAAGAATGGGCAGGAAAAGGCTCAACGTATTCAGCATGAGACTCAAGCTGGGAAGGAAGTCGAGGGAGAAGAACTGGAGATGCAACGAGCCGATGGAAGCCATGTGTGGGTGAGTCTGACAGTTAGCCTCATTTATGATTCTCATGGTCATCCACTAGAACGCCGCGCGGTTGTGAAAAATATTACCCAACGGAAACAACACCGGGAACTTCAAAGCTTGCAAAAGACGGCATTAGAACATGTTGTGACTGGAAATACCTTAGACGAAATTTTGAATGGCCTTTGTCAACAGGTAGAGCAGCTAGCTCCTCAGGGAGTCTGTTCAATTTTGACGCTTGATCCAGACACGAAAATCCTCAGATTCCGGGCTGGGCCTTCCGTTCCAGACTCCTTGGCTAGAGCCCTAGATGGCATGGTTCCCGGTCCATGTGCTGGTTCGTGTGGAACTGCAACGTTTCGATCTGAGCCGGTCTATGTTGTTAACACGGCTACCGACCCCCTCTGGGCAGACTTGCGAGATGCCGCACAGCAGTACAACATTGGTGCCTGCTGGTCCTACCCAATCTTTAGGGATGGGAGACAAGTGGTAGGCAGTTTTGCGATCTCTTCTCCTCATCCACAGGCTCCCACAGCTTTTGATATGCAACTTCTGGAGACCGCCTCATATCTAGCGGGCATTGCCATTCAGCAACGAGAAACCGAAAAGGCGCGCCTGGAGAGCGAAGACCGGTATCGTTCACTGTATGAAGACAGTCCTTCGATGTATTTTACCCTGAACCCCGACGGCCAAATCTTGTCCGTCAATCAATTTGGTGCCTGCCAGCTCGGCTACACTGTTCAGGAACTGATTGAGAAGCCGCTATCGATTCTCTTCTTAGAAGAAGATCAACCGAAAGTTGCAGAGGGCCTTGGTGAATGCTTTAGTGGACCTCCAGGCTTAAGACACTGGGAGTTTCAGAAAGTTCGGAAAGATGGCAGTCGCATTTGGGTAAAGGAGTCATGCCGCAAAGTCAAAGGCCAAGACAATCAAGAAGTGTTCTTAGTTGTCTGCCACAACGTGACTGACCAAAAGGAAGTGGAAGAGCGTAATCGCCAGCATGAGCTCGCGGTTCGAGAACTGTATGAAATCACATCTTCCTCTGATCGTTCGTTTGAATATCGGGTTCGAGCTTTATTGGCATTAGGGTGCCAAAGATTTGGTCTTCCCATCGGACTCCTCACTCATCGGGTCGCCAATGAATTGGAGTTGCAGTTTGTCTGTTCATCCGATCCAGCTTTCAAGGAAGGGCAACGCGTGTTATTGGACAACACATTCTGTAGCGCAGCGCTGACTGCTGATGCACCCATCAGTTTCGAACATGCCGCGGTATCCGAATGGCGTGAACATCGAGGTTATACCGAGCTGAGGCTCGAAGCCTACCTGGGCACAAAAGTCATGAAGGGCTCGGAGGCTTATGGAACTTTTTGTTTTACCAGCTATGAACCGCATGCCACGACATTTTCAGAAGCCGATCGAGATTTTCTACGCTTGATCGCCAGATGGGTCAGTACTGAACTCGAACGGCTCGAAACCGAACGGTTACAACGCCGGCTTGTGACGATCGTCGAAAGTACGACGGATATGATTGGCATCGCCACTCCTGAGGGAGAGACGTTGTACCTCAATTCGGCCGGGAAGTCGCTCATGGGCATTCCAGCCCATGAAGATCTAGCTGGCATGCCGATTGTTGATTTTCATTCACCTGCCGCACAACACACGCTGCTCAAGGACGCCCTTCCCCAAATTAGAGCAACAGGGGTGTGGGAAGGAGACACGACATTGCTCACGCCTCAAGGCCAGGAAATTCCGGCCTCACAGGTGTTGTTGGCACAAAGAGACCAAGCTGGAGATATTGAATGTTTTACGACCATCATCCGAGATATTTCTGAGCGCAAGGCTGCGGAAGAGCAACTCCAGCAAAGTTATGAACAGACAAAAACATTATCGGATCAACTTCAAGAAAGCGAAAGCCGGCTTCGACAGATTATTGACCTGGTTCCGCATTTTATTTTTGCCAAAGACCAGGAAGGTCGATTCATTCTCGCTAACGAAGCCGTTGCCCAGGTCTATGGCACATCCGTACAAGCCTTGATTGGGAAACGAGATGCCGATTTTGCCAAATCTCAGAAAGAAGTGGCCCATTTTCGTCAAGATGATCTGGACGTCATTGCCAGCGGGCGCACCAAAGTAATCCAAGAAGAGCAAATTACAGATGCCTCTGGAGCTGTGCAATGCCTTCAAACCACCAAGATTCCTTTCAAATTCGCGGGCAGTGTGCTTCCAGCTATTTTGGGCATCTCAATTAATGTCACGGCTCAGAAAGAAGCCGACGCACAACTTCGAGAAGCCTATCATCAAACTCGTGAACTCTCGGCTCGCCTGAAGGCTGCTGAGGAATCGGAGCGGAAGAGGATCGCACGAGAACTGCATGACGAATTCGGACAGATGTTAGCTGTCTTAAAGTTTGATATTTCCTGGATGGAACGTCGGCTTGCGGAACAACCCACATTGAACCCGTATTCTGCGATCCTCGACAAAGCGCGGTCCATGGCAACGTTGACTGATGATCTCATTCGGACTGTACGGCGGATCGCCACGTCGCTTCGGCCTAGCATTCTAGACGATTTAGGTCTCATTCCCGCTTTGGAATGGCAAGCCAAAGAATTTCAGAATCGAACTGGCATCAATTGTCAATTTTCCACTGACCTCGACAGCCAGACTTGTCGATTGGAAAGTGAACGCGCCACAGCGTTATTCAGGATCGCACAGGAGCTGTTTACCAATATTCTCCGGCATGCTGATGCATCTCAGGTCGATTTGGTGCTAGAGAAACAGGAGGAGTTTCTGACCTTGTACGTGAGCGACAATGGTCGAGGGTTAGGCGAAACTACGACCAGAGACACTCCGTCCCTCGGGCTTCTCGGTATTCGAGAGCGACTTGCATCGTTTGGAGGTGAATTTATTATTCAGGGGCAGGCAGGCCAAGGCACTCGGGCACACGTACGAATTCCAATTTCTGAAACACAATTAGTGTGACAATGATGTCAGAAGGGCAGGGATGCTTCGGATTTTAGTTGCAGATGATCATGCTATTGTCCGTCAAGGCCTAAAACAGGTATTGGTCGAGGAGTTTCCAGAAGCTCACATCGAAGAGAGCTCCACTGGGCAGGAGACGATCCAAACTGTCCAGCAACAACCATGGGATGTGCTTATTCTGGACATTCACTTCCCTGATAAAAACGGCTTGGATGTCCTCAAAGAGGTCAAAGGCCTGTGTCCAGACTTATCCGTCGTAGTCTTGAGCCTTTATCCCGAGGAACAGTATGGTATCCGAGTACTCAAGGCAGGTGGTTCAGCATATTTAACGAAGGAAACCGCTCCAAGCGAACTTGTCGCAGCGGTGAAAAAAGTCATGAACGGTGGACGATACGTGAGTGCCCAGCTAGCTGAGCAATTGGCCGCGAGTGTGGCTCCCCATGCTTCCGGACCTTCACATCAGACATTGTCTGACCGAGAATTAGAAGTCCTCCGATACTTTGCCATTGGGAAAACCGTCACGGAAATCGCTGACCTCCTCTCCTTGAGTGTCAAAACGATTAGTACCTATCGAGCGCGCCTATTAGAAAAGCTCCATCTCAAGACTACGGCAGACCTCATTCGCTATGCCGTCGATCACAAACTCGTCTAATACCTTGTCGGTTTCTTAATCAGTTCAACGCTCCCTGCCTATTACTGTCTTGTTTGTTAGAGGCTGGTCATGAAGATGTCTGACAGTACCCCCTTTTTGTCTGACACAAATTCCAGACAACAACTGACATTCATCTGTTCCAGCCAACTGGTAAGATTCAACATCTGTTCGTCAACCTATTCTCCTTTTTTTAACGCGTTTTCATAATGTTCCATTATTTATATAAAGGTTCCCATGAAGGTTATTATTGCTGAACACTCAGATATAATTCGCAACCGCTTAGGAGACCTCATTCATGAAATTCCTCATGTTGACGTCGTCGGAGAGGCAACACAGACATCAGAGACGATTACGTCTGTCGACCGGCACCACCCTGATCTTGTATTCCTCAATATTCATCTTCCTGGCGGTTCCCCATTGGAAACCCTGCGTGTGATAAAAAGTGCCACGCCTGCACCAACTGTGATTGTCCTGACAGACAACCTGTCATCAGAGTACCAGCATTCATGTCGGTCAGCCGGAGCCGATTATGTTTTCGACCAGGCAATCGATATCGCGAAAATCCAAAATCTCTTGAAGACACTCTCGCAATCCGAGCTGTCCTGAAATCTTACTCTTACGGATACTGCTCTGCCAGATTGAAACACCTCTTCTATCAGATATTCACTGACAAGGAACAAGAACGCATTCTCACGAGAAAATCAGCTTTCTGCCGATTTTGCTCGATTTCCTAATTGGCGATACTCGTCGATATGGAAGCGCTATTCTCTTTTAGGGCACCTCTAAAAACTGTCCTTTTTCCCGATGGCGGCGTCAGCGGCGTGCTCAAATCCTCATGTATTTCCCTATACACTGAGGTTTTCCGCGCGCTGCTTCCTTGCCCTCGGAAAAACATCAGTTTTTAGAGGTGCCCTTTTACTTCAGGAAAGAGGTACAGACATGGCTTTCTCGACGACTGAACCCCACACAGTTGGTCATTCCTCGCTTACTGTGTTGCCAAGGCGTCCTACCCTACAGTTGGTCCAAGAAAATAGTCTACACAGCATGGAGGGCACACAAGCATACTTGCCAACTGCTCCAACAAATCGAACCGACCTGCCCCCTTGTTCGGACCAATGTGAAAATTCGGCGCCTCGGATTGCTCATGATCTCCTGAATATCCTCCCGGCTATTCAGGGGCATGCAGAACTTGCCGCATTGCATAGTGCACAACCTGATCTTTTTCAGCATAACCTTCGTAGTGTCCTTTCTGCGAGTCAGCGAGCGCACGAGTTGCTTCAGCACATGTTGCGACAGATGCCTCATCAAGACACCAGCCTACAAGAGCTAGATCTGTGCATCGTCATCGAGGAAGCGCTTGATGTCTTGAAGGCTACACTGCCCTCATCGATCGTTCTAGAGACAATCGATCATCTTCATGTTGGGAGAATGATGGGTGATACAACACAATTATTCCGGATGCTAAGCAATTTACTTTCTAATGCGGTTCAGGCCATGCGCAAGCTACAACAAGGCCATCTCTGGATCATATTGGATAGAGTTTTAGGGCCTCCTGATCCTACACGTATTCCAACACGACCCATTTCAAACTATTTGCGATTGATCGTTCAAGATACAGGTAAGGGCATGCCGGCCGATCTTTGTCGTCGAATTTTCGATCCATATTTTTCCACTCAAGACGATGGAAAAGGCATGGGATTAGGGCTTGCAATCGTGAAAGAGGTTGTGACAGCTCACAACGGGATCGTGACGGTCGAAAGCGATCCGTTATCTGGCAGTAAATTCACTGTGTATTTTCTCGAACATCAGGGGGCATAGGCTCCCGGAACGTCTGTTGCTGTCTTGTTCTTGTTTGAAGGGGATCTCAACCCATGGCAACCATCCTCATCATCGATGACGATAAACACATCAGGTTTTTGCTACGTACCTTATTAGAAAAGCTAGGGCATACGATTATTGAAGCCACCAATGGGAAAGAAGCCCTTGCAGCACTTCAGATTGTCAAGCCTTCTATGCTGATAGTCGATATTTTTATGCCAGAAATGGATGGGATTGAACTGATTCGAAGCGCTCGACGGCAAGAAATGGCTCTTAAAATCATCGCGATTTCAGGAAGCTTTTCGATGAAAGATGTTGAAGTCCTTGAAGTCGCGCGCCGGCTCGGCGCCACATATACCCTTCAAAAGCCCTTTGAAGTTCACACATTAATCGATATGGTTCATAAGCTACTTCCATCAGAACCAGTCTCGACACACCCTACCTGATTCCCCACATGGGCTTTGGAAACGAGTCTACTCGACTCTGTATTCAAGGCAATTGATTCTGTTAAGGACTGAGCCCTGGATGGAAGTCGATTTCTTCACCTGTCTGGCGGGAAAGACCTGGGCCTACAAAAATTCGGGTGTGTGTCCCCATGTCCCAGAAAACACAAACTCTTGTAAAACCTTTCGGGAACGCGGAGCCTGTTCATGCGCACGAAGTTCGTCAGGAAGCGTCTGCAGGTCTCCTTGGTATCCAATGGCCAGAGCTGTGACCGGATCATATCCAGAGGGTATAGAATACTCCTCGCGAATCACGTCAGGAAGAATTCCTGCCATCTGATGCACAAAGAGGCCCAAAGCTGTGGCCTGGACAACCAAATTGCCGATAGCCAATCCTACGTCGTGGTAGGCATGGCGGTTTGGTTGACCATTGCGATCGAAATGCATTTTGGCGAACGTGAGCAGTAAGAGTGGAGCCCGCTTCGCCCACACTTGGTTTCCCTCAACTAAGCAATTGAGCAGCTTGTCATGTTCCGTGGGTTGGTTTACCGTGGCCACCATGAATCTCCAGGGCTGTTCGTTGAAACAGGAAGATGCCCATCGAGCTGCTTCTAAAAGACTTTGAATCTTTTCAGGCTCTACCGGCTGTTCGGTAAAGGCGCGAGGACTCCATCTTTGACTTAAAAGGTCATGTATAGGGAATGAAGTGTCTGCTAGCTTTTCCATAGACTTATTCTGAATGAGCAAGGGCCGTATGGACTACTTCACGAACGGTGTCCAACAGAAATGGTTTGATCAGCGTATATTGAGCCCCCAAGCGGCGAGCCATATCCAGTAAGTTGATTTTGGCTCGTTCACTCCCTGCCGACATAGCAATGATCAAGACATTAGGGAATTCTCGCCGAAGATCCAGAATCGTTTCCAGTCCCTCTTTTTCAGGCATGAGAATATCAACAAACACTAAGTCTGGTCGGTGCTGGCGATACTGGATAATGCCTTCCACTCCATTAAACGCACTGTAGGCCTCATGCCCTTCTTGCAACAAGACCTGCTGTAACACATCGCAGACCTGGGGGTCATCATCAATGATAAGAATGGTCGCCATCGTGTCAATCCTCCTTCGCCCCATCCCGTCCAATCCTTTGCCCATTGGTGCGGCAGGTCCATTAGACGAAATCGGCGAGCAACTCTGGCATCTCCATGAATAATCGTTCGCGGAATATAAAAGATCATAAGAAGCGGATTATCCTCCAGGGATTATTTCGTTCTTTTAATTGTACAAGAGTTACTTCTCATTCTTCATGCTTATTGAGCCATTGTCCGATCACTCTGCTAAAGGTGACAGCGTCTTATCAAGGACATGCCGGACAATGGGAGCCAGATCTCGAATCGCCAATGGTTTCATGAGATAGGCTTGGATTCCCAAGTCTTTGGCCTTTTCCGCAGTCATGATATGACTAAATCCTGTACAGAGAATGATGGGAAGTTCTGGGCGAATTCGTAACAGTTCTCGAGACAACGCTTCTCCTGTCAACCCAGGCATTGTCTGATCGGTGATCACTAAATCAAAGCGTTCGGGATTTTTCCGGAACACATTTAAGGCTTCATGAGAATTCGTGTGGATCTCGACAGTGTAGCCCAACTGTGACAATAGTTCTTTCCCAAGATACACAATGGTTTCTTCATCATCGACGAATAAGATCGTTTCCTTGCCCAGAGGCATAGGACCCTGGTCTTCTGACGCATCCCATGCGGGAGAAGGAATAGTGGGAAGATAGACGTCAATTTTCGTGCCTTTGCCGACAACGCTGTCGACTAATAAGGCTCCCCCGTGATTTGTGACGATGCCATGAACCACAGCCAACCCCATTCCCGATCCTTCACCAATCGGCTTGGTTGTAAAGAATGGGTCAAACATTCGTTCAAGCACATCAGGCGGCATGCCGGTTCCCGAATCTTCAATGGTGAGTCGAACATGAGGACCTGCTTGGAGTCCAGATACCGCTCGTACTTTCTCTTCCGTCACGTCACAATCTTCCAACCTGATCTCCAAACGCCCTCCGGTTTCTCGCATGGCATATTCGGCATTTGTCCCAAGGTTCACTACAACCTGATGCAGTTGGGTGGAGTCAGCCAGCACGGATGCTTCCGTCGTGAGAGTTTGGTGAAACTCAATAGTGGAAGGAATACTCGCGCGTAACAACTTTAATGCTTCTTGAATTACCATATGAATGGGTGTAGGTGTTTTCCCCTGACCAGATTGGCGACTAAACGCTAAAATTTGCAGGACTAAATGTTTGGCCCGATGCCCGGCCGTTAACACTTCTTGTAGGTTGCGTTGTGTCCGACTGCCTTTTGGGACAGACGCCAACCCTAGCTCGGTATATCCCAGCACCGCTGTTAAAATATTATTGAAATCGTGGGCGATGCCACCTGCCAGCGTTCCAATGGCTTCCATTCGGCTTGACTGACGGAATTGGCGTTCGGTTTTGATCAACGTTTCCTCTGCTCGCTTTTGCTCAGTCATATCTTCGGCAATCCCAACCATACGAATGACGTCGCCAGAGGAATTCATAATCGGAAATGTCCGGGCCCGAATCCATCGAACAGCATGATCGGGTCTCATGATCCGAAATTCAATATGAAACCCTGTGATTTCTCCTTCTGCCACGCATTTCAGCACATGTTCCTGATCCTGAGGATGCACAGCATCCCAGAGGTGAAAAGAATGATCCAACAAATGGGCGACGCTTCTTCCCCACACCGCTTCATAACGGGGACTCATAAACAACACTTGGGAGTGGTCAGGTAAGGCAACCCAAAACACCTCTTGAATATGCTCAACCAATTGGCGAAAGTATGCCTGTTGTTCTTCCAGAGCCGTTGTTCGCGTCGTCAAGGTAGCTTGCATGGCGTCCATCTGTTGCCGGACAGAGGCAAGGAATTCTCGTTGCACGTAGTTCAAGACCGTGGCAGCGTCAGTCTTCTCCAAACAGGTGATTGCAGCTTTCTGAAGGTTTGGTTTCTCAGCTAATAAAGACTGAACTCGGGTATTGATCACCACCCGGACTTTGTCGTTGCGATTGAGCAGGAGTTCTAACAATTCCACACCTGTCTCATGAGGAGACTCGACATTCAAGACTGCGACGGCAGATGGTTCACGCTGCGCCGCTTGCACCGCTTCAGCAATGGTGGACCATCCCACGACATCATGCCCCTGATCACCCAACGTCTCAATGAGAACGTCAAGTTGGCCTGGATGATCGTCCACAAGAAAAATTCGGGACCATGTTTGTTGCCTCATCGTTAATCCTCCCGATTAACCATGGTTGTTAACCCTGCCTACTATGAATGATCGACACTTGTTGGTAATGCCGACATAATCTCGTCTTGAATCCGTTGCGCCGCTTCTCTGCGATTGCTTGCATCACGTATGGGTCGACCCACAACGAGATAGTCGGCGCCAGCTTGAATGGCTTCAAAAGGGGTCAAAGACCGTTGGTGCTCATGAGTATCCTGCCCAATAGGGCGTACACCCGGCGAAACAATAATCACCTTTTTGCCGAATCGATCCCGGAACGCTTTCACATATTTTCCCGAAGCAATGAGTCCATCACAACCTTGAGCCATGGCCATTTCAGCACGCCACATCACATAGTCATCAAGCGTGGCAAAACGGGCTCCATCACCGTTCTTAATACGCAATAACCCAAGTTCTTGCAGGTCTTGTTCTCCCCAGCTTGATAGAAGGGGAACGGTCAATATTTTCAGCGGAGCATCTTCTCGTCCCAGAACCGCAGCTTTGGCGGTGGCATGGTTGCCGAGAATTGTCAAAAAATCGGCTCCTAAGTCTGCGGCTAAATGAACGGCTCGACGAACGGTTTCATCAATATCATTCATCTTGAGATCTAAAAATATCCGGCATTGCCGCATCCGGATCTCTTCCAGAAATGTTTGGTTGACTGCTAAAAATAATTCCAACCCAATCTTATAAAAGCGGACCACTCCTTCAAGATCATCAAGATAGGCCCGAGCTTCTTGGACTGAGGGAACATCCAGGGCCACAATCAGCCGATGGTCTAAGGGTATGGAAGAATTCATCTTGTTACCGGTGACACGCCGATTGTCACCACCTGCGACATCTCATGTTGAAGAGGTAATTGACATGGCCACATCAATCTATTAGGGCTGAAAATGGGACCAGCCTGCCATAATCATCCTATTAAGACAAGGGTTACACTTCAGACAAATTGAATGGACACTTTTCAATTGAGGGAAATTTCGCCAAATTCAAGGAAAAATCAGTGCGTCGGGAGCAACAGTCATAGTCCAGAGGATAGTGCAAAAAGAGACCCATGTGAATAATAGGGACCTATGAAACAGAAGCTATTCCCTATTGAGGGTGTTGAATCATGATGATATCAAGAGTCATATTTCGTTCAGAAGCTGAGAGCGATCAAAGGGTTCGGGGTGGTTCAAAAAAGTCTGTCCAGTCCTGCCCTGAGCTTGTCGAAGGGAAGGCCGCAGCCATTGTTGCGCGCGGAGCGTACTGGCATTACGTGAGCATGGAACAATGGCGAGAACGCCGCTGGCGGCTTTTTTCAACAGACCCCTCAGAAAAATCATCAGTTTTTAGAGGTGCCCATATGCTAATCAGATAGACGAATATTTCATGAGAAAATCTGTGAAATAAGAGAGCTAGCCATCTTTAGCCGTCTCCTTCCTTCTGAATTTTTACTGGATGCTTTTTTTCTTACAGGAAAAGTCAAAGGATAAAGGATCAACACCTCCCAGCCTTTTTGGGAGTCGAATTGTTGTCCAAAGAATTTTTCTCAATATTCTGCATTTCCTGGAAAAAGGCAGGGGCCGAGTAGGAAACGCGAAGTTCCCAGCTAAGCTTAATCCTGGGATCAAAGGAACCGAAATAATGATGATGGGAAGTCGTGTCAGAACCACTCTCTTTTTGCCGACAAGTCGTCTGTGCGAGATCCTAGTCTAGGAAATCCGGCTGAGAAACCTGAGGTATTCGTATGTCATTGGTGGAAGTTGAAAATGTCAAACTTCTCCAAATTGGCGAGTTTGTGAAATTAGAAGGCTCTTGGTTCAGTCACCCCTTTCCTACCAATTCTTTTATCATTAAATCCTCCGAAGATCTGGCAACCATCCAAGGTCTCACCAATGTCAGGATTCTCCATGATCCCGAACAGTTAGAGTCTCCTGAGTCTGAAGGCACCACAAGTCATCCCTCTAGCGTCTTGTCAGCGTCGCCAGAGTCCTTGGCCCATGATTTCTCTGAGGCATTTTCTGCCAGAGAGAAGGACGAGGGTAAAGAAGAGACTCTGATCCCGGGGTCAGCGTTGTCAGAAATTTTGGAGCGGCGAGAGGATTATCGTGAGTATTTTGACTGTATGCGCAAGGTGGAGAGGAACTATCAGAAAACCTTGTATCAAGGGCACGAGCTGTTTCGACAGCTCACCGGGCGTCGGCCGGCTGGTCTGAAAACCGGTGATGCCATGATTGTAAATATTTTACAAGATGCGAATAATCCAAAGACCGTCATGTCTCTCATCGACCAAACCGGGAACAATGGGGTGGCTTGGGGCCTTTCGGAACATGCCGTCAATGTCTGTACGTTGTCCCTCCTGATTGGGCGACAGTTTTCTCTTGATGAGGAAATGTTAATGGAGCTGGGGCGAGGAGCGTTGTTTCATGATATTGGTTATCGAGCGTTACCGATGAACGTCAAGTTTTATGCGGGAGGTATGAAAGTCGAGGCCGATCCAGAACTTCGGATCTTACATGCGGAGATGGGGAGTCAACTCGTGGACTCTTTTCTGAATGCTGGCCCTATGTTACTAGAAATTATTACTCATCATCATGAGCGCCTGGATGGATCAGGGTTCCCAAAGGGTCTTCGCAAAGAAGACCTTTCATTGCTCACAAAAATCGTCATGGTGGCAGATCATTTTGATGAACTCTGTAATGCGCCTGATCCTGAGAACAGCTTGAATCCCCATGCTGCGTTGTCGCGTCTTTACCGTCATGTGGTGATGAAGGGGGAATCTTCGAAATTTTGTGGGCAGGTGGTTCAAGCGTTAGTTCAAGCTATCGGAGTCTATCCCCCAGGGAGTTTAGTGGAACTTACGGATGGGTTTATCGGAGTTGTGTCTTCGATCAATGTGCATCATCCTACCAAACCGATTGTGTTGCTTTATACGCCGTGGCTTTGTCGCAACGATGGCTTGCTCGTCAATTTAGCCACTGAGTCGTGTGTGGACATCAAGCAAGCTGTTCATGCGAAAGATATTCCTGGATCGGCATTAGCCTATCTGAGTCCCCGTCGTGCCGCCATGTGTATACATTCGATGGGATTCACCTCAATCGCCATCAATCGGCGCCCCACCCGAGACCTTAAGCCTGCCCTAAAGCACTAGCGAATTTGCATCGCAGGGTCTGTTGAAAACAGTCGCCGCCTACTCCGCCGGAATCACACATTAGGTGACGAAGGCTGAAAGGGGCTTTGCGTTTATGCGCAGGAGCGCTTCACCGCGCAAGCGTTCAGGCGAACGGACCCTTCGACTGACTCAGGGCATGCTTTGTTGAACCGACCCGACGCTTCTAATCATCCAAGCCTTCCTGATGAAATATGACCTTTGATATCTTCATTATTCAACACTCCTTAGCGAGAAATGAGCCCATCATGTCTTCTCCAGCCTAGGCTTCAAAAAACACTATTTTATGGTCTCACAACCTGTAGAATTGTGTTCAGGTAAGGTTCGGTCAGAGCTAGGAAGTCGATTTTATTGTTTTGGTGAACTCTGAGAATCCTTGGAGTAAGAATGGCAAGGCTGCAAATACAGCAGGTAAAGCGGCTCGCAACTCTTCTTGAGTCAGAATAAGGGTTCCCGCGACGATGGTGAAACCAAGCCCCACAGGAATCTTCATAGAGTCCCACACACTCTCTCCTTGTGTGGCCTCTTGATGTGCCAACCTGTCTCTATCCCCCGCTTCCAGCACGAATGCTCGAAAACTGGTGTTTAGTAGGCACAAATCAGGATCAAACCGGATCAGTCCTTTTCGAAACAGAGGATCTAGGCCAGGGTGTTCGACATGAATAAACCGGTCTCTGGCTAGACGATAGAGCGCTAATTGTTCATCCAGCGTTAATGTCTCCCAAATTTTCTCGTAGTATGGCTTGGCAAGCTGCAAGTTTGTTATTTCCTTGGGTGTAGAGTGGTGGAAATCAACAATCTCAAAATTTCCCCAAAGAGAACGCCAGCGAGCCCGAAGAAGAGTGTTGAGCGAGTCGTCCTTCTGAAAAGAAAATGATTCAGAAAACGGATTAACATCGGAAATAATGGTTGCGTATACTCGGGCCATTGTGAAGATTCCTTATGATTTCTCTTGAGAAACGATTTTGGTAAGAATTTGAATTGCTAAATCACCAAGTTTTGAATTCTGGGAACTCTCACTAGAATCTTTATCTGGCGATGATTTCGAAATACCTTTTTTATGGTTAGCCCGATTGAGAAGCCATTCCATTAATTCTAGTTTTTTGAGATTAATAGGGGGGTTTTTCCATTGATGCTCAAGATGGTCAATGGTCACGTGAAAATCTTGATCGTCTTCAATTTTTAGATCGGAGATTTGTTTGGAAAGCTCTTCTTTCCATTTTTCTGATGGGAAGGCGTTCAAATCGAAATAGGGGGAAGCCGTTTGGGGATTCCCCTCGTGTACTCTAGGGGACTGTTTAGTCTTATTCGTTGGTTCAGCCGGTGCTTCCGTTTCCTCCGCGTGTGGCTGATTGTGTTCTTCATAATTCTCCAGCGCCAAAGAAGTTTTACCTTGACCAGGAAATCCTAGGACAAAGCGATTGTGCTTCATTTTTTTGGCTGTACCTGCGAACAGTGACGGAGGCATAAAAGGTGTCGGGGTATTGTACGATAAAAACAGGACTCGATCGGCAATGAATTTGGGTATCCGATATAGATAGAAATAGAGTCCTACAATGAACAGAACACCCCAGATAACATAGGCCACAATGGTTTCATCTGAAGAATTCTTAAAAGTAGGAAGGGCTGGCTTGAAAAACCAGGGAGTGAATAGAAAGTCGGCGGAAATCGAAAGAAAAGATGTTGAGTTGGAGTTTTTGCCTCGTTCAATGGAATACTTCAGAGTGACCTTTTGGCTGTCTAATTGCCAGAGGAGGGGTGAGGGAGAAGTTTCTTGGTTCTTTTGGACGTCTGACTGCCAGGGAAAGGGTGAATCGGGAGTGTCTTGTTCTATGGTTGAATGGCCTGGCCAAGTATCAGCCGTAAACCCCAAGAGCGAAGCATGTTTAAGGAGTGGGATAAACGGTTGACTCACCAAGCCAAAGGCTATTGCAAAGTTTGTTCGGTCTCTGCTTTTGCTAAGCTGTTCCTGCCAATCAGCTTTGGGTACTGAGTCACAGGACGCTGTTATTTTCGAATAAAATTTTGGATAGACTCCGCGAGGGAACTTGTCAGAGGATGGAGGGGATTTCCTATTGGAAAAACAACTATCGTTCAAATTTTGTAACAGTGGTTTGTACCCTGGAGAATCATGAAATGTCTGAACAAGTTGGAGAAGCTGATATTGTGTGAATAACTTCATTTCTTGATTGAACATAGCAGCAAAGCATCCAAAGGCCGGAGCGACGCCAAGAATCAAAAGAAAAGAAGTGAGCATGAGCGAATAACTCTGAGGATATGGCCACTGAAAGAACCAATTTGCGCTCTTGCTCCTTTTCTCGTTTTCTTCTGACGAGTTTTTGGATTGTTGTGCTAAAAACCATCCCAATGAGCAAACAATCCAAAGAAATGGAACAAGCCACGCTCCCATCAACTGCCATTCAGGATAGTCCCAAAACCCAATGATACAGGTCATTTGTAGGATAAACACCCCCACATTTGCGACACACAATTTTGCAAAAATAGGCCGCTTGGCCTTATCAGGCCACAACCATGGTGCGCGCTGTGCTTTTTGCCAGTGGAGAAAAATCCACAGGGCAACGTAGATTGAGAATGCCCAAAGGCTATAAAAAAATCCGGTAACGAGCAAGCCGACGAGATTCACTGATCGCAGCAGTTCCCTGTCTCGAAAAACCACTAGCGACCATGGAATCGGATCGAGTGGTAGGAGATAAAAACTGTGAGGCGTACCCCAATATGATCCTTCCGCATGTCCCGCCGTTTTCGCTAACAACAAATCCCGCAACATCGTATTGTGATCGGTCTCGACTATGAATGGTTCTCTGAGGTTACGCCAGTCGTCGGAATGGAACAACACCTGATGGTCGGCATTATCGATGACCGCGAACCCAATACCCGG
The DNA here is from genome assembly GCA_965223295.1 of Nitrospirales bacterium. GTDB lineage: Bacteria > Nitrospirota > Nitrospiria > Nitrospirales > UBA8639 > Nitrospira_E. The sequence goes on from CBDCWC010000003.1 coordinate 1,326,700, forward strand.
AGGAAGAATAATGTGGTCCATGAGAGATCTAAATTTGAACTCCATAGCTGCAACCCATTTGTTCCCTTTAGGATCCTCGAGCTGACTTTTCATGGAAGCGACAGCGGTGTTCAGGCCGGTCGTCCAGGAAATAATGGGTTGCAGAAAGAATGGGGAGAGGCCGGGTTCATTGGGGAATTGCCAAAGACGGTCGGGATTATCGATGACGTTTCGTACATAGTTCCGTTGATGCAACGAAAAATTTTGGGTCATGCCATGAACATGCTTCCTTTGAAATTTATCGCGAGCCCAATTAATCCGTAGTGAACCATCATGGTCCATCCAAAATGCATAGAGAAAATCTACATAGGAGTCTAGTTCTCCCACTCGATCAGGCTGCTTGAGGTTATCCAGATTAATACTTTCTTCTAATAGAACAGGTCTCCGACCAACTTCAAGAGTTGCTGTTGATTGAGTTACTTTGGAGTCGTCATTCGAGTCAATGTCTTTGTCTGCAAGATTCTCAGTCGATGTTGTATTCAAAATTTCAGTGTAATCGTTTTTTACGTACTTATTGCTATCAAAAGCCGTTAACGTCTTTAACACTGATTTTAGTTCCCCAAACATTTCGTCCTTGATGGTTTGAGCTGATTCACGCATCCGTTCGTTGAGTTCACGTGTACCGTGAAAATAGACTGAGATATCCAAGATAAGAAATGTGATAAACCCAGCACCAAGAAGTGCAGACAGGACCAACCCAAGAACATTAAACGATCGGAGCGGGTCTTTCGGTCCCATTGTTTTTAGGTGTGTGAGGGGAACGGCCAATAGGAGAGCCAACAGAATACACATCATCACAAGTAGAAAGTTCGAAGAAATGGCGAAAGAGTTGTTTACGAACCTTTCTTGTTTGACTAATCCGACTAGAATCCATTGCTGGCCAAATTTCGGTAGTTGGATGGGTCGAACGAATGCCTCAAAGTTTTGTCCAGGAATGGAAACGCTAAACTGTTTATCTTGTTTCGAGATTTCGGAGTTGCCCTTAGATTGTTCTTTGGAGATAAACAAGCTATCCCAAATAGTTACTTGGGCGGTATATTCCCTAAGTTCTTCAAAACTCTGTAAGATCATGGCGCTGGTGCCTACATGATAAATTAAGCTTTGCGAATTTTCTTTGTCCTTTTCTTGACTCTTGAAAAGCAGTATTTCATCGAAGATCTGATTGTTCCAAAGCCGCCCTAAAAAGAGCGGTAAATTAATGGTGCTCGTGAACTCCATATTAGACTTAATATGTGTTAACTGAATTCTTGGTGGAAATTGCCTTTCGAGCATTTCCAGTCGTGTACGTTTGCCATGAGAAGCCTTTCCCAATTCTTTGACATCGACTTCTTCTAAGCCTTGGGCTTCGCAGAGTCGGTGGAATTCTCGAAAAAGATGATATGCCTTGGGTGCTTTTTGAGGATCTTTGTGTCTTGTTGTGGGCTCAACCAATTCGTTCCGACAATTTAGTGAAAACTGAATAGGCCGAGAAAGTGGAATCTCTGATCCGCTAGTTGTGGTACTGGAAGTACGAACCCATCGTCCACGGGCCTCATCCGGTTTATAAGTAATATGGGAATGATGGGTCCCCTGACCGAGATGGGCGATCACTTCTTCTAATGTTGTTTCCAGGACTCTTTCGTAACTCGCAATTTTCTGGCTAATATCGTTGCTCCACAGACTCAACAGGCGAAAATTTCGTTGAATTAAGTATTGTTCCTGTTCTTTCACTTGTATCCACCCCATGATGGCCAATAGTCCCAGAACGATCAGCACGATCAATGTTGTTCGTGTCGGCGTTGCCAAGCGAACGGCTTGTTGAGAGAGAGTAGAGACTGTTGAGGAAGCTGAAGACATGGATAACGCTCAATAAGATTAGGAGATGGCGTATCATGTTTCTCTGTAGAGGAATAGGAATCTTGTGAGCAAAAGCTATACCTACGTTCAGGAAAAGAGAAGATATGTTTATGTTCGTGAAGAAATCCAATGTGAATAACTCGTTTGGCAAGTTTATCGGCGGGATTACATGTAGAGGTATCCGTTGCCTTTGTTATCCAAATAGATACAGATATGTATCCTTTCAGATACGTTTTACGTTCAGTGAAATCTGAAAGAATTCGGACAGGGTTATTGTGGTAAGACTAGAGCCAGGTTTTGGCTTCTGGGTAAAAATTCAACAAAATATTGGTGGTCATTTTGCTGAGAAACTCTACCAATTGGTGATTGGATCCAGGTGGAATTGGTGAGTCGTTGGAAAGTTGAAGATTTTTCCAGTAACTGTGTAGACGTTCTTTCTGTTCTTGCAAAACACGTTCGGTTTCTTGTTGCCAAAAAAGGGGAAATTCCCGAGGGTCAGTATAGTCTCCCCGTCCGCGTCCACAATGAGTAACGGCCAAATAGCGTAAGAGCCCGTCGCGTGTTTGCCGGTCTAAAAACTCTGGTACCCATGAAATACGGTGAGGGTTTTCGTCATCCTGACTTTTGGCGTACGCGGTGCCTCCCAAGGCACCGAGAATCGCACCGCCAATGGTAAAGACGCCATGCGAGAGTCCCCCGGTGGCGACATCTGAAGCAAACCCCGCTGCTGCGCCGCTGACTAGTCCGCTCCAAAAACTTTCTTCCTCCCAGGGTTTTCGTTCTCCGGGTACCGTCACATCTTCTAGTCGTGATTGAATGTCGTGAGCCGTTTTACCAGAGAGTCCATGAAGGGCAATCAACTGGCTGCTCATCACCGAGATGCGTTGAGCTAATCGTTGATCCATGGCTTGCATAGACCGTTTAACCACATGTTTTTTGGAATGGCCCAACTGTTCTTGAGGCAGGGTTTCGCCGTCTTGTGCGCTTTCGATTAGCAACTGGGCAATTGCTGTCATGCTGGATTGGAGAGTCTGCCGTTGCTCCTCTCGCCAGGCGTTGGATAACTCGATCATCGTTGGTCGCTTATCGCTTGGCAGCACTTGAGCGAGACGGTTCCACAAGAGACCCTCCTGGACCCAACAGCGCGTAAAGGCATCTAAATTCATGACATCCCTGATGACTGCGTGGTTGGGCCATTGCTGTTTCCAGCGCGCTTGGAGTTGCCGCTGTTGCTGAGGATCTGCCAGGCCAGTTTGGTTGAGGAGCACAATAACGGGTTTGTTCAGCCAGGTCAGGAGATCCAATTCAGGCTGCAGGTATCCAACCATAGTCGGATCTTCAGTCGCGTTAACCAGATACAATACGACGTCGGCTTCCTCCTGAACGTTCTGTATGGCTTGTTGGCTGCACCAAAAGGGTTTATCTGCGAGCCGGTCCCAGACTTGTGATACCAGCCAACCGATAGGATTGGACAGACCTTGCAAGCGCTGGAGAAGTTTATGACTATTTCCGAACCCTGGCGTATCCCATAGATTTAATTGCAGGCCATCAGATGTTTTGAGTAAGAGGAATTGCTCATTCTGAAGCGTGACATGGGCTTGATCTTGTACTTGCCCGACTTCCCTGCGCAGAAGGGTGCGAGCTAACGTGGTTTTCCCAATGTTGGTATGGGAAATAAGGGAGAGTGTGATCGAACGTGGCATCTGCTTCATCTTGTTAGGATGCACCCGGCCAGAGCCTGGTTTGGGCTTGCTGAAGAAATTGGGTTTGAGATGTTATTGAGGGATTAAACGGTACAAGTGAGAGGTGATATTGGTTGCCGAAACGTTGCCAGGTTTGGCGGCGTTCTTCCACTCGGATCTCGTCTATATTCCGGCTGTAGGATTCTTCGTCCAGAAGTACCAACAGTTTTGTGCCAGGGTTGGTCGGACTCACGTGTGTCTGAATAGTATGGAGCCATTCCCCTTGGACTTCCCCTTCGGGCGTTTGACCCGCGTTGAAAATCAGAACAACGGTTCGAGTGACAGTGGAATCTTCAGACAACGATGAAAATTCTTGTCCAAATGGTACAGCTGGTTGCCATCGAATTGTGGCAAGGTTTCCGCAAAGATCCGACAATCCGAGGTTTAAAAATGCTTTGGCCTCCTCTGAGGGCTGGTAACTGTACGGAATGACATCTACAGCCATTCCTTGCCCTTTTTCAGGAGCAAGAAGATGTAGAAAGTAGGGGTCTTGTAAAGGAAGAGTACATGTCTGATGCGCGCGAGTCACAGAACGTTGGCAGAGCCACGCCATGATGACTCGCGGGATCACGATCATCACAAGGGCCGTGATGGCCCACATATGAATCCAGTGGGCTGCCGTGCCATGTTGCGGCGCTTTGAGATTCATAATTTCTGACAATGTGGGAAATGGATATTGTAGGATCCAGGCGGCTGGCCCTAACAAGATATGGAGAAGGAGATGAACTTGATTGCCTGAGAGAAACGTGCTTTCCCAGGTGGCTTGATAATCCAGAGCCAGTCCTCGAATATAGAGTCCCAGGATAATGCCCACGGCCATGTAAGCGGCTCCTATATGTAAGAGTTGGCGGAGACGTTGAGTCCAGACAGGTCTTATATGTGGCCACCATAATGTCATGAATCGTTTTGAGGCATCTTGGATCCAACTGGTTTTCGAAGGATCAGAGAGTGTTGCTAGTGGCCAAGAACGCGTTCCCCATAATCCTCCTACTTTCGCTAGCCACAAAGCGGCTGTGTCTAACCAAGTTGTCGCTAAAGAGGATGTTAAGAAAGGTCTCAGAGCCGAAGATGCGTAGATTGCCGCATTCCACAGAAGCAAGATGAGGAGGGGAAAGTTGAGCAGGTTCACCCGTTGAGATTCACCAAGCCCGTTAATCAGGAGTCCTGCTCCAAGAGCGGGGATTGCCACTAGGAATGTGGGGATATCAATGTGAAGTTGGTTCCAGGATTGGACGAGACGAGGAAAAGCTTTGTGTAAAAAGGTCCAGATGATCTCAGTTCGTTTGGCGAGGAAAGTCTCGCTGTGGGAAGCTGAATGATCAGAGGAAGGACTGTGTTGGGCTCGAGCTTGTTGTGTTGCATGATGCCTCGTGGACAGAGGAAGGTGTCGCCCATGAAGATCCGATTCCTCTAGCGCTTGGATGAGCAGGATCTTGGAACAATCAGTGATGTTCATGGAACTTGTATCATTGGACTGCTGAAAAAAGCTGCCTGCGGTGTTCTCGCCATTGTTCCGTGCTCACCTCATGCCAGTACGCTCCGCGCGTAAAAACGGCTGTGGCCTTCCCTTCGACAAGCTCAGGGCAGGACTGGGCAGACCTTTTTGAACCGCCCAGAACCTTTTGATCGCCCTCGGCTTCGGACAAAATATGGCTCTTGATATCGTCATGATTCAACACCCCCATCAATTAAAAGTGTGTTGAGACGCTTGTGCTACGAGAGGGGAGTGTCATGTTACTGAAGAAAGAGACTGAGCACAATTGAGAAGAGCCTTTGTGACTCATGGGTTTATCAAGCACGATCGATTCAGGTAGAAGAGAAAAAGAGAGATCCTCTTTATGAAGAGACTGATTCAGGATATTTTGTCGTTCTAATGCTCGAAGATTCAGAGCCTAACAAAATGCTAAGCCAATGCGTGGACGGGCTGCTTTCCAATGCAATTTTGACAATCATCGTCATGGGCACCGAAAGTAGCATGCCTATTGGCCCCCACACCCATCCCCAAAATACTAAGGAAAGAAAGACGACCAATGTGGAGAGCCCAAGTTTGCGACCCATGAGTTTTGGTTCCACGACATTTCCAAATATCACATTAAGCACTCCATATCCCAATGCGACTAAGAGCGCACGACCAAGGCCGAATTGAATATATCCCAAGAGCACAGGCGGAACAGCGGCGATGATTGAGCCAAGATTGGGAATGAAGTTGAGAAGAAATGCCAAGAGCCCCCAAATCACTGGAAAGTCTATGCCTAAAAAGCCTACCCAGATAGCGACAATGATCCCCGTTCCCAAGCTGACCAAGGTTTTGATGGCTAAATAATTGTTCACCGCATCAGTGATTTTGCTGAATTGGGAAAATGTGCCTTTGGGATCGCCAAAGGCTGCGCGTACTTTTTTGGGGAAGCTTGAGGCTTCCAGTAAGATAAAAACAACGGTGAGGAGAATTAAAAAGGAATTGGTCAGGATTCCGCCTAAGCCTGAGAGCATACGTCCAACTAGCCGCATCGATGCTCCGGGGTCAATGGATTTGAGTAATAATTCCTCATTGAATTGAAAGCCTAGGCCCTGTATCCATTGTAACAACGGTCCCATTTCCTCGGTCAGGCGAGTCTGATAACGGGGAAGCGCATCGGAAAAATCTTCCAACGATGTACCAATTAACACAATAAATCCAAATCCCAATCCCAGCACCACTAGAACTACTAAAAAAAGAGCTACTGGGGCCGGAATTCCTTTTTCTCTCAACCAAAATATGGGAGAAGCGCTCAAAATAGCCAGAAATCCAGAGATTAATAATGGAACGAGAATCGGTTCTGCGGCCCGCATACCTGCCACGACAATGACCAAGCTCGCCAAGGTTAGTAAGACGCGGCTATTGGAGGTTTGGGAAGAGGGAGATGACGGTGCGTTCATAGGCTAGGATTGACGATACTGGGACTGTTGAAACAAGCCACCAGCGGCATTCCCTGCCTTCGCCGTAGCGGCTTCGCGCAGGCAGGTCGCCATTTTCCCGTGCTCAGGTCATGCGAGGACGCTCCGCGCGCAAAAAGGTATGTGGCTTTGCCGGATGCACTTTTTTGAACTGCCCTGAAGCTGTTGATAGCCGACGTGATCATGAGCAAATTTGCCTCTGGTATTTTGTATTATTCAAAACTTCCATATTCGGTGTGATGAGACTTGGAGAGAATGAGAAACTCGCATCGCTTGCTCTTTCTCATATGATACTCCCTTCTTCGGTTTCTGTCTTGAGGGAAAATGTGGTGCGAAGGATGGAGGATGAAAGACAAGTTCAGTGAAAGCCTGCCTGTAAGGAGGGATTATGGAATTTATTCCAAGATGGCCTTTTGCCGAAGTTGCAGATATCCGTTTCGAATGGCGCTGTATAGATCCAGCGTTCCGTCTTCTACACCTTGAAATTTTTCTAATGATAAGGCACGCAGATTGACATTTTCCAAGACGGTCATTCCAAGGCGAGTATAGGTGATAGTGGGGTCATGTTGGACGAGTCTGGGAGCATCCGCTATTTCAATGATGGGGAAAACCAGCCAATTGAAAGGGTCTAGAAAAGTGTCGCCAATAAACCCAAAACCATCTCGTAAGGTGAACGGTCCATAGAAGGGCACCACGAGATAGGGTCCTGGCGGAACGCCATAGCTGCCTAAGGTTTGCCCCAGGTCTTCTTGAGGCGTATCCAAGTCAAACATGATTTTAGCGGGATCAAACAATCCGCCAACCCCTAAAGTGCTATTGATTAGGAATCGACTCATTTCGATGCCTGCCCCATGAAACTTCGCCTGAAACACATTGTTTAAGAAGCGAGGGAAAAACCGAAGGTTTTGAAAGACATTCACCACGCTTTGTTGTGCATCAGGAGGAACAAAGAAATTGTAGGCCCTGGCAGCTGGTTTTAATATATATTTGTCAAATTGGTAGTTAAATTCAAAGACGATGGTATTGACGGGTTCAAAAGGATCATAATCGTCAATTTGGGCCTCCTGAGCTGTGTCGTCAAAGGGATCAAAGAGTTCATCCTCAAACTCAACATCCTTGCTTAGGGGCAGATTCTCAGAATCCTGTACTGGAGCTTCAATGTTTTTCTCTAGGTTTTCCAGAGTATGCGAGGGTTGATCGTTTCCAGCGCATCCACCCAATCCCAAAGCCAGGCTTAGAATTAACAGAGCGGTGGGAGACAGGTGCTGTTTTACATGTCGTAAAAGTTTGGTCTTGTGGATTTCTGAGAGCCGATTCATTATGGCGGAAAGAGCCGTCAAGCTGTGCGTCATGTTGAGCAGAAACCTTTAAAATAAGGTGAATAGGGCCTGAAAGACGGGATGAACTCTACCAAAGTCATGTATGTAAGCCAACAAAACCAGCCACTACCTCTCAGTCCGTGTGAACGTCTTACCTTAAGCGCTCGACAAGAAAAATCTGTGATACCTATGTCTGTAATGTCGGTTTTGCTAACAGGTCGTTACAAAAAAGAATGCAGTGAAATCATACATTAACGATTTTTTTGCCTTGTTGATGATGATTGCTTTGGTCAACCGTTAATAGATTCGACAACTTTCTTTTTTGATATATCACGATGCTCCCTTTCTCATTCACTATTCTCCAACAAAGTATTGTAACGAGCAACAGGCTCTCTTATAGGAAAGCATTTCCTTGTTGGCATTTCCTTTGCTCATCTTTGTGCAATGTGAGCAAGGGAGTTCAAAAGGATATCAGTGTCCTTTTTCATGACAGATGCATTATGGACGTTATGACTTTGGACGGAAGGGAGACTGGAATGAGCTTATCGGTTCCAACACCAAAAACATCGTGGAATGGTTCTTTTCGAAAAGCTAAGAAGTCATCTCGTCCTGCGGAGCTGTCTCCCAAAAAGATTCAGGTTGGAGAATCGGCTGCAGGAATTCCTGACAGGCAGCTTCCTCTCTATTTGAAGGAAATTGGACAGGTTAGTCTGCTCGACCGTGATGGAGAAGTCACGCTCTGTAAAAAGATTGAAGAAGCGAATGACAACATGTTGGAAGCTCTATTCGTCTTGCCAATCACGTTAGAATTTTTGAAAGCGCAACAACTGCGACTGAGTCAGGGGGAAATTCCTGCCAAGCAATTGGTTCAGAAGGAGAAGGAAGTTACGTTGGATACCGAGGGCGACGAAGCTGAACGCAGTGATTCTCTGGATCTGCAAGAAGATGAAGATTTCCAGCAATCAGTCATTCAGCACATGGACCAACTCTGTGATTGTATTCAATCGCTGCTTGATTTGGACCTCGCCAATTCGACAGGCAACACAACGCTTTCGAACAAGAAAAAGCATTCATCGAGTAAAAAACAATTATTGAAAATCTTAGATTCAGTGAATTGGCATCCGAAGTTTTTTCAGCATTTAGAAAAACATCTCAAGATTGTGGAAGGGCAACTTGTAGAAGTCCTGAAAAGACTGGGAATGTCGGAGAAAAGTCTGGGTCAAATAGGGTTTCAACTAAAAGATCTCAATCGCGATTCCTTCACGTTCTCCGATAGGGATCAGGGCCAAAATGATGTGGCTCAACTTCGTGCTCGTCAAGAAGTGATCGAGCATTTAAAGTATTTGGAAGAGCATCTCTTACACATGCCTTTTGCACATTTCCTGGTAAGAGTACGACAGCTAGAACGAGAAAAGACACGAGTGCATTTCGCCAAACAGGCCATGTTAGAAGCCAATTTGCGATTGGTGGTCAGTGTGGCAAAGCGATACATCAATCGAGGGATGGATTTGTTGGACCTCATTCAGGAAGGCAATATTGGGTTAATGCGTGCCGTTGATCGATTTGAATATCAGCGAGGATATAAATTCAGCACGTATGCAACATGGTGGATTCGGCAAGCCATCACTCGTGCCTTGGCTGATCAATCACGAACCGTTCGAGTTCCAGTGCATGTCTGTGATGCGATGACCCGCGTTCGACGTTCCTGGGACCGGCTGGCCGTTCAGTTAGGCCGCGAACCAAAACTGGAAGAATTGAGTGTTCTCCTGGATCAACCAGTGGACAAACTCTCGTCCCTCTTAGACGTGACAAAAGGTGCATTGTCTCTCGAAACACCCGTAGGGGACGAAGAAAATGCCCACTTATCCGATGTTTTGGAAGATCCGACCGCTGTCTCTCCCTTTTATTCAGCTGAGCGAATGGACTTACAAGAAAAAGTCACTCTGTTATTACAAACATTGACTCCTCGAGAAGCGCATATCATTCGACGGCGTTTCGGGATTGGTGAACTCGAAGATGCAACCTTAGAGGAAATTGGGCATGAATTTTCCGTTACGCGCGAGCGAATTCGACAAATTGAGGAACGGGCTTTGTCGAAGTTGCGAGAGCCGGAGCGGAATCGAATATTGCGTCACTATCTTCAACTTGCAAGCTCTGCGTAACTCTTTTCATGATGGGAGTGTTGAATAGTAAAGATATCAAACGCCATACTTCGCCATGGAGCCCTTGGCGTTCAACAGACCCATGATGGATGTCGAATGAAACCTTTTAAGAATTGCACAGTCTCTTTGAACTCTATAACCTGGAGAGCCTCTCGAGGCCGTCGCGTGGGTGGAAAATAGCCTCTAAGAAAAGAGGGGGCTGTTCGATGACGGTGATTTTTGAGCGCTCCCTTCGGCATGTAGCCCCTGACATTCATGGAAATTCGCAGTAGACGTTCTGGCCTGTAAGAATGTGGCTCCGCTGAGATTGGCTTGTTGAAAATCAGACTCACTCAAGTCGGCTTCTCCAAAGTCAGACCAGGAGCAGTCAGCCGAAGAAAAATTTGTTCCACGTGCTTGTGCCTGTAGGAATGTGGCCCCACGCAATGTGGCCTGTTGAAACAACGTTCCTGTAAGTTCAGCTTGTTGAAAATCAGCCCAAATAAGATCGCTTTGTGAGAAGTTAGCCCACGCCAGTTGGCTGCGGTAGAAACGAGCGCCTCGTAAGTTAGCGCCATGAAAGTTTGCCCCCCGAAGATCTGCGCCTTCGAAATCTGCGCCCGGCAGATAGGCTTCTTGAAAATTGGCATTCCGCAAGTCTTGATGGCGAAAGTCTGCTTCGCGGCGGTCCGCCTGGAAAAAATCATGAGGAGAGGGTCCCATAGACTCCTCGACACGTTTGGCACCAGGTAGTGAGGAATGTGTTGCTACCGTGTGTTGTGTTCGTTTCCAAACTTTGTGGGTATCGAGGAGAAACGCTCGATCAGCTTCTAGGTCCGGTATTTCAGAAATAGGCTGGACAGAAGGGTCTTCACGCTCCGACATCAGCTGGCTCCAAGAGGTGAATAAGAGGTGGCGCAGGCTAAAACAAAAGGAAATTTGTTAAAGTTATACTGTACGAAACCATAGCGAAAATCTATTGATGGGTCTAGTTCATGCATCGCAATCAGCGAAAATCCATAAAAGTAAACCAACGGGCATTTTATGCTATAACCAGTTCCCATGTTGTGAATGAAACCTAGTGGATTTGCAACCTCAATTCCCGGGCTAATGTCGAACATCGTGTGAGAAATTATGGACGTCACGAATATTGTGTTCTGGGTTGTTGTTTTGGCGTTGGGCTACGGTATATGGGTGTGGTGGAAAGATGGAAGATCCTTGCGCCCATTCTGTGGAAGAATGCTTCGTTGGATTCGGTCAACTTTAGGTGTGGCCAGTCGGGATGAGGTGAAACACTTGCACGAACAGCTTAAGCGCATGGAGCAGCAATGGGAGGCCAGGTTGACAAAAGTGGAAGCGACCGCAAAGTTTTCCACCCAGTTGGAATCTGCTTCCAAAGAGACTGATCGAAGGTTAGGTGAATTGGAAAGATCGAAAAGTCTCAAACCTCTTTCGGAAAATAGACCTGTTTCCCGGCCGCGATCTGTTGTCCGTTTTGGCCTTCGGCTGACACTTGGTGATGCTCTGTGGGGTCATCTGGGAATGAGCCCGGCTGAAGCAATAGAGGATCGCGTCATCGACTCGGCGCTTCAGGGCCCATTTTGCCCGGTTTGTCTTAAAAGGGTGGTTGGAAGAAATCGTACGAACCTTTCAGAATGTATTCCTCCACATTGTCGACATTGTGGGGTCTCTTGGGATAGCCAGGAGCCCGTTGATTTGGATATTTCACTCGTTGATTTCAAACGACAAGTGTATGCACATCTTGATCAAGAATATCGAGCTAATGGAATCATTCAGTCCGAGGTGTAGTCAAACAACCATCTAGTTTTCATGTCACAATTGTTGAGAAGAGACAACGAGACATTATGCCACTTGTAATGAGGAGCAGGCCGTGGATCTTGTTTGAGTATAGTGGGGATGCTATAAACCATCAGAATGGCTGTGTGTCCTTCCTGTAAACAAGACAATCCGCCTAATGCTAATTTTTGTGCGCAATGCGGACAAGCGTTGGTCAAGAATTCTCCTGAACCCGAAATCGATACCGAACCTGCCGCTTCTCCGTCAGCTCCGACCTCGCTGCAACTTTGGGAAACGTTTATTGGCCCGAGCAAATCCCTCCAATTTTCATGGCAAACATGGTGGACGTGGCGGCCAGCCTTTCTGTATTACAAGGAAAAATTTTCTGATCTCGAAACTCCTCAAGGGCCACGCTTTGCCTTAAGCTGGAATTGGCCGGCAGCCTTCTTTGATTCCTTTCTGTGGTTCCTTTACCGAAAAATGTACATGTTTGCGTTGCTGTATGCTGTGGCTCCAGCGCTGGCAATTTTCCTCACCGGGGATATGACGGTCGGAATCGTTTCACGAATTTTGGCAGGGGCGAGTGCCAATTACTTGTATTTTTGGCATGTGAAAGATAAGTTGCAACGAATCATGTCTCTTCCAAATATGAATGATGCAGCTCGGGCGGATCTCGTCCGTGAGGAAGGCGGCGTGCAGCCCTATGTCCTGTGGCTTGGGGCTGCGCTCCATGTCTTTATGTTTGGTCTGTTGGTCGCCGCGATCATTGAAGGACCACCGGAGGGAGATCTTCCTGTAGGGTCAGAAGAACGACCTGCTCAGAAATTTTTTTAAAGCGGGTACGTAGGTATTCCCTAGGTGTTTAAGCATCTTGTGGGATTTCGGCCGTTTGCCAGGCAAACCAGGCTTGAAACCATTCATAGTCGGATTGATATGCGGTGAGTCGTGCATCTTCCTGCCCACTCTTTTCGGTCAGGAGCGTATACGTGCGAGGCCAATTTTTCGTCCACCAGGACTTGAGTGCTTCCGGTGAGGATAGGGATTCCTCAGATTGAAAAATATTTCCAGCCGCCACCAATTGGGCAATGACTTTCCATGTGCGATCTTTACCGACCCCCAAACTTTTAAAATGCTCGCGTAATAGGAATACCACCCATAATTCTGCGCTATGCTTTTTGTTATGTTTAAAGGGTTGAGTTTGCCGAAGTGGAATCGGGTCAAAGTTCTTCACGATAGAGGTATAGTCTGGACCACCATAGTTCCCGATCATTTCAGCAATGCCTTCCACCATGCTGGCTAACTCCACTTCAACTAGAGGTTTTTGGGGAGATGGCGGAGAGGGTGTAGCTTCGAGAGGGTTTGGTGAGGTGAGCATGTCGATCACTGGTTTAAGCTCTCGAAGCCGTGCTACCGCAGCTTTTAAAATGTGTGATGATTCGACCCAATAATCAGAATCGTGCTTGGCTGTTCGTTCCTTTCCTTCTGGTGGAAGGACAGGAGGAATCCAGTGGCGAATAAGGGTAAACAGAACATAATCTAGATCGCCGCCTTCTTGTGCAGCGCGATCCAGAGCCTGATTCGGGCCGAGGCCGTGTTGAAAAAATCGTTCTGTACGGTCAGCGACGTGATGGCGCTGAGCTAGCGCGGTCCACCAGTGAGCGAATTGTTGCCATTTGTTAGAATCGGAAATCATAAGTGCGAGAGCGTATCCAGAAACCATGGTACGATTCACTGCATGGCAAAGCAAGTGTGAGGAGGAGGCGCAATGTCACAATTAGTGTTGATACGTCATGGTGAATCCCAGTGGAATTTAGAAAATCGATTTACGGGATGGGTTGACGTGCCGCTCACGTCGAAAGGTGAAGACGAAGCACGGGCGGCTGGAGAAAAGCTCAAAGCCTTTCAATTTGATCGTGCGTTTACTTCAGTGCTCAAGAGAGCACAGAATACCTTGCGTATTGTGTTGGACGTAATCGGTCAGGCCACAATTCCCATTACAGAAGACAAGGCCCTCAATGAACGAATGTATGGGGAACTGCAAGGGTTGAATAAAGCGGAAACGGCTAAAAAATTTGGGGTCGAGCAAGTCAAAATCTGGCGGCGGAGTTTTGATGTGCCGCCTCCTGGCGGGGAAAGTCTTAAAGATACCGCTGCACGGGTCCTTCCCTATTACGAACGTTTGATTCGTCCTGAACTCGCTGCTCATAAGACTGTCTTGATTGTGGCGCATGGAAACAGCTTACGGTCCTTGGTCATGCATTTGGAGAACTTGTCACGAGACGCGGTGCTTGAACTGAATATTCCGACCGGTGCTCCGTTGTTTTATGAGCTGGACGCTCAATGTACCGTGACCGCGCATCGCTATTTGTAAATCTGGAAAGCCGTTATGGGCATGATCGTGTTGTTTTTTATCGCCGGCTTATGGATGGCCGATGGTATCGCCCTGATCGTGGCCCCAGAACGTATGATTGCGACATTGCGTCAATCGCTCATTGTGGCGCCGGGGTTTTTGAAGTGGGGTGGACTTGCTGGATTATTAGGGGTAGTCTTGATCGTGGCCACCAAAAATGTGGCGTATCAGCCATTGTGGATTGTAGTCGGTCTCAGCATGGTGGCAAAAGGAATTTTCTTGTATGCTGGTTCCGATGTCTGGCGGTTGCGCATTGTGAAGTGGTGCTTGGAGCGGGAGCCTGTCGACTATCGTCTGTGGGGGTTGGGATTATGTACCCTCTCGATTCTCCTGTTAGATGCCATGAATTGGGGTCGTGATTAGAAAAGGGGAAATGTCAAAAGGAAAAAGTGGCAACTAGAAATTTGTCTTAAAGTTGTTCAGAGAAGACTTTTTCAAGCTATTTACTATTTACTTTTCTCTTCTACCTTCTCACGAAATTACCTCATGACCGACGCAGAACGAACAAAATTTGATGAAGTCTGGCAGATGCATCAACAAGCGGATTGGCCAGGTGGCCTTGGCAGTGACGAGGGGCAGCTCATGAACCTCGATACTGTGATTGGTGGATGTTTGACCTATTTTTTTGAGGAACATGATTTAGATGAACAACGAGTAGAAATTTTACGTGATTGTCTTGCCGAACTCGAGGGAATCGTGGAAGATGTCGCTAGTACCCCCTCCGAGTATTTCAGCCGCTTACAATTTCTTGGAACAACCCTCCTTCAAGACTATTCCTGATATCCAATATGATGCGAATGATTTTCTCTGTCTATGAATCCATTAATATTACGCTGGTGCAATGAACGAGAGGATTGAGTTGGGTGGAATACATTCCACCTCACTTAGGAGCCCATTTATGGGTGGCAGAAAAAGTCGGTGAAAGTTTTCACAGGTTGCAACTGTTTTTTATCACACAACAAGGAGGTTTCACATGGCCAGTTCGTCAAGCCGGTTCGAAGTCTTTGCAGGGAGAAATGGCAAATTCTATTTTCGCCTTAAAGTGCAAAGTGGAGAAATTATTCTTGCCAGTCAGGGATATGCCTTACGATCCTCAGCTCGACGGGCCATCCAGTCTGTGCGTGACCATGCGTCAGACAGTGCCTGTTATGTCACAAAGAAAAACAAAGCCGGAAAAACATTTTTTAACTTAGTGGCTCGCAATTCCAAAGTTATTGGTACCAGTCAGGCTTATGCCTCACCTGCCGGAGCGAAAAAGGGCATCGAAGCCGTAAAAAGGGCGGCAGGCAAGGCCCCCATCGCATAAGATTTTTGAGCAGCGGGGTGCATCAGCACCCCGCGTAAGCCAGCACGAAAAAGTCGTAAGCCAGATAGTTCTTGGGAGGAAGAGATCTAATCCCTTCACAGGAGCAGTCTAGTTTGACGCTGGAAAAAATGCTGTGGTACCGTGATTTCCTCTGTTGGTCTATAAATTCTCCTGTATGAAATAAGGCTGTGGCTATGAACCAAGAAAAAGATCTCAAAACAATTTTGAATAATCTTCATTATTCGGATGATGCCAAAGTGGTCGAGCAAATCTCGGCCCAAACCAAGATGGTCATGTCCCGTATGAAGGGCATTCGTCGTAAAGTCGTTGTGATGAGTGGCAAAGGCGGCGTGGGAAAAAGTATGACCACGGTCAATCTCGCTCTGGCATTTGCCCGTCTGGAAAATCGCGTTGGCTTACTCGATGTGGATATTAATGGTCCATGTGTCCCCCAAATGTTGGGGATGAGCGGGATGGGGCTCTTAGATACGCCCGAGGGGGCGGTCCCGCCGACCGGTCCATTGGGCATAAAAGTAGCGTCCATGGATTTTCTCTTGCAGGCTAATGCACCCGTTCGCTGGAAAGGTCCCATGGATTTGAGTCCGGTCTGGTTGGGTATGACAGAAATGAATGTCATTCGGGAATTTCTTTCCGATATGGCCTGGGGCGAATTAGACTACTTGTTAGCGGACCTCCCGCCAGGGGCTGCAGCCGACAAGCCACCGTTATTGTCTGGACTTATTCCAGATTTAGCTGGTGCTGTGGTTGTCACCACCCCGTCCGAAGTGGCGTCGAATGTCGTACAAAAGTCTATCGCCTATGCCCAAGAACTCGGTATTGAGATTTTAGGAGTCGTCGAAAATATGAGCCAATATCGCTGTCCGTCGTGTGGGGAAGAAAACCCACTGTTTGAGGGTGATACCGATTCGATGTGTGAAGTCCTTGGGATTCCCCTCTTAGGGCGTATTCCCTTCGATCGGAATTTTGCCCGTACTTTCGATAAGGGAGAACCTATATTAGACGGGACAAATCCTACGGTGGCAAAATACCAGGAAATCGCCAAAAAAATTCATACTCTGTTAGATTATCAACAAGTTGTGACGGGAAAATTGTCATAAGCTGAAGCACGCGTTGGCTCAAGCTGGCCTTCAGAAGGGAAACGATATGAAATTTGTCTGCCTTAAATGTGAAACCTATATGACCTTCGAAAAAGTCGAAAAGCCAGCGGAAGGGGCCTTGGGAGTCTTTTTTGAATGCCCTTCTTGTGAATCCAGATTTTCAATGATCACCAATCCAGGCGAAACTCAAATGGTGTCTTCCTTAGGCGTGCAGTTGGGTGGGCGGACAGAAGCTCCGAAGCCATTGGAAATGACTCGAGGCGGGTTAGAAGACAATGTGGCGGCAGGTGCGGGGCAAATGGCAGCCTATTTGAATGACAAAATTCAAGCAGGCCAATCAGCCACTGCTGGAGCACCGACTACAGCTACGGCTCCTAGTGTCGGGGCAGGAGAATCAGGTGAAAGTGGCGGGTGTCCGTTCTCAGCCATGGTTGCCCAAATGGGCCTAGGTTCTTCCGGATCAACTGAAACGACAGCTCCAGCGGCCGAGCCCTTGTTATGGACGCCGGATGCCCAAGAGAAGTTGGCGAAGCTTCCCTCTTTTGTGCAGCCGATGGTGAAAAGCAGCGTCGAAACCTATGCGCGAAAGAGTGGGTTTACCACGGTAACACTCCAAGTCATGGATGATTCCAAGAATTCTTCCACTGAAGGCATTCAATGGACACCAGAAGCGCAACAACGATTAGATAATATCCCCGATTTCATCCGCCCCATGGCACGGCGAGAGATTGAGCGATTGGTCAAAGAACGCGGCGGCTCAGAAATCACCGCAGAAATCATGGAAGAAGCCAAAGAAAAGTTCATGAAGTTTATGTAAGTTCAAATAGATTTTTCAGCTTTTCCTAAAAGGCGGCTCCGAAAAGAGCCGCCTTTTTTGTGTTCTTATCTCGAAAAGTTGAATTTGACCTTTTAGCTCAGCCTTGCCCAAGAGAATAATGTCTTTTGTCGAGCAGATGACCTAAGAAAAACAGTGGGATTGGAAAAATGATTGTCATTTCATAACAAGATTGAAAAAACTTATAATGATTCCATGCTAAATGGAAATGGATGAAACAGCTCAAAGTGAACTATGAGTATTACCATTAAGATAGAGATTAGTGACACTCCGACCCCAATAATTATTCACCGATTTCGAAACTTCGGAGAAGATGTTTATCGGGCTTTGAGGGAGACATGTTTGGTGAGTATCGAGGAGATTGACAATGCCAAGACGGATTTTACCGTGAAGAGAATTCGGAAACGGGATTTAGGGGTTGTGACTCAGACTATTAAGGAAGAGTTAAAAAAACATAATTTTGCGGGTACGGCAAAATTGATTCGCCAATGAAGCAGAATAGAAACTAACCTAACAAGGTAAGAGGAGGTCAGCTGGCTTGCTCACCGCAACAAAGTTTGAACGTCGGGTGATAGCCCTAATATCGCTGAATCAAAGTAAACTTAGAACTGAATTTCGAAAATTCTTTCACCAGCCTTGGGCGTAGTCGAGAAGCGGAAGGGACTCCGGAGATTCGGCGAGGACTGTTTGAGCGAAGCGAGTTCCGCACCCGCCGGAGCCTGCGAGCATCGCAGGAAACCCGTAGGGCCACGAACTGGGAGAGTGGTTTTGGGTCCTTTTGTCGAAACCCTGCATAATTTTTAACCAAAATCCTTCCAATTAGCATATGGCTTCAGTCGATAAATTTCTTCCACGGTATTTGGCAACGCCACTCCTTGTTGTTCGAGTAATTTAGCGGTTCTCCAGAGGGGCAGTCCAACAATAGTTGGGTAGTCTCCTTCAATTTTTTCGATGAGCTGTGCCCCATTGCCTTGAATGGAATAAGAGCCTGCTTTTCCTAGACTTTCTTGGGTAGCTAGGTAATCTTTGAGAGTGCCTTCCTTAAACGATTTGATCCAGACCAATGCGGTTTCGACGAAATCGATGATAACATTTTTGGCCTGTTGAATGATCGCCGCTCCAGTATGAACTTGATGACATGTTCCACGAAGCTCTCGAAGCATCGCTTCAGCTTCTTGCATATTTTCTGGTTTACCTAATAGTCTTCCTTCAATTTCGATGACGGTGTCGCTGCCGATGACCAGGTCTTCTGGGTGTTGGTTAGCCACGGATAGGGCCTTATCTCGGGCAAAATGTCGTGTTTGCTTGCTGGGGGAGAGGTCTGGGGAGGGGGTTTCGTCGCAGGTTGGTGGGATAATTCTAAACGGTACACCCAATAACTCGAGCAACTCTCGGCGACGAGGCGAAGTTGACGCTAACAGAATTTGCATGACCAGCGAGAGAGGGATTATGCGGATGTGGACGCGAATATAGGAATTTCGGGCGTCATGTTCGCCGTCAGATAAGCATCGAGAATGTGTTTGACATCCTGAGTGCTGTTGGTTCGGACCATCTGGGCGCGCAGAGCCGCGGCATGGGGAAAGCTGGAGCAATACCATCCTAGATGTTTGCGCATGCGCACGAAGCGTTCTGATCCATGAATGGCTTCGAAGTATTGCGCATGGGTGAGCATGGCCTGAAATTTTTCGTCTAGGGTCGGCTCTGCATTCTTAAGTTCTAGGGTTGTTCTGGTCAAAAGAGCCTGACGAACTTGCTGAATTTCTTGAAAGATCCAGGGGTTGCCTAACGCTCCTCGGCCTATCAGTACGCCATTGACGCCTGAAAGGTGAATGCGTTGATGGGCTTCGGTCAGACTTTTGATATCCCCATTTCCCAAAGCCAAAATTCCATGCTTCTGAATGCGGGTGGCCGCTTGAGCAATGGCTTCCCAATTTGATTTACCACGGTACATTTGTGACAACGTTCGCCCATGAATGGCAATCGCATCAGGCTGACCGTGAATAAGGCAATCACTCCATTCATCTATGATATTGCAGTCAAAGCCTAATCGGGTTTTCACAGAAAGTGGGATGGATGTTCGTTCTTTTTCTTCGCTCCGTTCGGGTTGATTGGCTTTGAGTTGAGCGATAGTTTGAAGTGCCGAAGCTTTGAGCCCGACTTCAGATAATGTTTGCCCGCTCGTCCAATCTTGGATACCTTTTCGAGTTTGACTCGTCAGCTCCAAGGCTAGATTGGGTGTGCGAATAAGCCCTGCCCCGCTACCCGAGGAGGCCACGTTTTTCGAGGGGCAGCCCATATTGATATCCAGTCCATCAAATCCCAACTCACAAACGACGTGCGCGGCTTGGTAAAATAAGGCCGGGTCTTTTCCGTAAATTTGGGCGATGACAGGTCGTTCGGCTGCGGAATAGCGGAGACTGTCTAAGGCTTTCAGTCGTCCCGCGCAAATATCGTGGACATTCGTGAATTCCGTAAATACTACATCGGGTTTGCCATATGTAGCGACAATATGGCGGAAGGCTGAGTCAGTCACGCCATCCATAGGGGCAAGTCCAATAATGGGTTGTGGCAATGTGTGCCAAAATGATGAGTTCATTGATAAGGCCTCATACACAATACCTTGAGTGTAGCCTATGGGTCTCTGAAAGAATAGTGAAAATGAGCATAGGTGGTGTTCGTTTTCCTGGAGTCAACGCGTCAGAAAGTAAGATTCCACAAGAATTGGGAGTGCTGAATAGTACAAAACAGCAGAGACAAATTTGCTCATGATCACGTTGGATACTAATAGCTTCGGGGCTCAAAAAAGTCCATCCAGCAAGGCCACAGCCATTTTTGCGCGCGGAGCGTACTGGTTCTTACGTGAGCACGGAAAATGGCGAGTACGCCGCTGGTGCTTTTTTCAACAGCCCCGAATTCTCTTTTCAATCGGTCCTATCGAGAGTTGCTAGTTATCAGAGAATCGATCATTTTACAGCAGATTGAGGGAATAGTGATCCGTGGCTTTAAACCTCTTATTTGCTCACCGTCTCAATGGTGCTTCATGTCAGTTGGCAAGAATTGTGGTGTCTTCAGCGACGTATTGATTGGTTGAATGCCTGTTCCTTTACCAATCTCTGTTGGGGATGAAGCTTTTAGCTCTCAGTTATTTCCCTTCTTGTGGCAACATGGTAAGCTCAACGTGGAAGGTAGGATGTGATGGTAACGTTTGATGAGTTGGTGCAGCCACATGAACCGGATGTGGTCCTCTATCATGCCGAATGCATGGACGGCTTTGGTGCGGCCTGGGCTTTGTGGAAGCGGTTCCCGAACGCGAAATATATTCCC
>CBDCWC010000003.1:1352500-1943551 GCA_965223295.1 Nitrospirales bacterium
CGTCAGATCAGGGTTAGTCGGGTCCTAAGGCGAGGCCGAAAGGCGTAGTCGATGGAAAACAGGTTAATATTCCTGTACCGCCGTAGTAGCGTTATCAACTAAGAGGGGACGCAGAGAGGTAAGCACCGCCGGGTCCCTGGAATACCCGGTCCAAGCATGTAGGTGGGGTCTGTAGGCAAATCCGCGGACCTATCAACACTGAGATGCGATGGGGAGGCCGTTAGGCCACAAACGGGCTGATCCTGTACTGCCGAGAAAAGCCTCGTAGTGAGGTGCTATGGTGTCCGTACCGCAAACCGACACTGGTAGGTAGGTGGAAAACACTAAGGGGCGTGAGAGAACTCTCCCTAAGGAACTCTGCAAATTAGCCCCGTAACTTCGGGATAAGGGGTGCCTCGATTAGGTAAGAAGATTTACTCTTCAAGCCGAACGAGGTCGCAGTAAAATGGCTCTAGCGACTGTTTACCAAAAACACAGGACTCTGCTAACTCGTAAGAGGAGGTATAGGGTCTGATGCCTGCCCGGTGCTGGAAGGTTAACTGGAGGTGTTAGCCGTAAGGCGAAGCTCCGAATGGAAGCCCCAGTAAACGGCGGCCGTAACTATAACGGTCCTAAGGTAGCGAAATTCCTTGTCGGGTAAGTTCCGACCTGCATGAATGGCATAACGACTGGAGCGCTGTCTCGGGGAGAGACTCAGCGAATTTGTTGTTCCGGTGAAGAAGCCGGGTGCCCGCAACTAGACGGAAAGACCCTGTGCACCTTCACTACAACTTGACATTGGGTGTTGGGCGAATATGTGTAGGATAGGTGGGAGGCTTTGAAGCGGGAGCGCTAGCTTTCGTGGAGCCATCCTTGAAATACCACCCTTGTTTTTCTGATATTCTAACTTGACCCTGTCATCCAGGGTAAGGACATTGTCTGGTGGGTAGTTTGACTGGGGCGGTCGCCTCCCAAAAGGTAACGGAGGCGCCCAAAGGTTCCCTCAGGCTGGTCGGCAATCAGCCATCGAGTGTAAAGGCAAAAGGGAGCTTGACTGTAAGAGCGACAGCTCAAGCAGGGACGAAAGTCGGGCTTAGTGATCCGGTGGTTCTGCGTGGAAGGGCCATCGCTCAACGGATAAAAGGTACGCCGGGGATAACAGGCTGATTTCCCCCAAGAGTTCACATCGACGGGGAAGTTTGGCACCTCGATGTCGGCTCATCGCATCCTGGGGCTGAAGCAGGTCCCAAGGGTCGGGCTGTTCGCCCGTTAAAGCGGTACGCGAGCTGGGTTCAGAACGTCGTGAGACAGTTCGGTCCCTATCTGTTGTGGGCGGAGGTGATTTGAGAGGGCCTGTCTCTAGTACGAGAGGACTGAGATGGACGGACCGCTAGTGTGCCGGTTGTCGCGCCAGCGGCAGTGCCGGGTAGCTATGTCCGGTTTAGATAACCGCTGAAAGCATCTAAGCGGGAAGCTAGCCTCAAGATAAGATCACACGGAGGGTAAACTCCCTAAAGGCCACTTATAGACTATGAGTTTGATAGGCTGGGTGTGGAAGGGCTGTGAGGCCTGAAGCTAACCAGTACTAATCGGCCGTGCGACTTAACAACATTTGTTCTTGATAGACATGGTCTGAAAGAAGTGAAAAGTAAGGAATGAGAAGATAGAAGGGTAAAACCTTACCGCTTATCTTATACTCCAAAGTTAGAAGAATTCTCGGTGACCATACCGGAGGGGTTCCACCCGTTCCCATTTCGAACACGGAAGTTAAGCCCTCCTGGGCCGATGATACTGCAGCCGCGAGGCTGTGGGAAAGTAGGTCGTTGCCGGGTTGTTTTGAGAAAAGCCCAGAGATTTAATATCTCTGGGCTTTTCTTTTGTGAATGATAGGTATCTTATTTGGAATGTTGGCTAATGAAGATATCAAGGGCCAAATTTCGCCAGGAAGCCCTTGGTGATTTATAACGTCAGGTCTGTTCTAAAAAGTCCGCTGGCCTGTGCAAAGCTGCTTTGGCGAAGCCAGGTCCAGCAAGGCCTCAGCCATTTTTTCTCGCGGAGCATCATGGCATTATGTGAGCACGGAAAAATGGTGAGAACGCCGCTGGCGGGTTTTTCAACAGACCCTTATTGGGAACAGAGAGCTAGGGCAGAATGTGGGCGATGAAGCGCATTATAGAGTGTTTCAAAAGTCTGAATTTTATCAGGAATGTCACCGCGAATCAGTTCATTCCTGACGGAACTTAAGGGACTCACCAGGCAAACGGTGCCCTCGTGCTCCCGGAAAAATTCTTGAGCGAACAAGAGGAGGTTGGTAACTTTGGGATCTAAATAGTAGACCGGTGACAAATTAATGATGATCTGGCGACAGCCCTGTCCGTGCAGTTGTTCCAATGTTTGAATGAAATGATTCGTATCGGCTTCGTCAAAACGTCCGAAGCATTCAACAATTGTTGCGCCATTGTGTTCACGTTGTTCGCAATACATAGAAAATTCTCACTAAGAAAACCGTCAATGTGTTCCTTCTATATTTTTCGGCAAGAATGAGATAAACATAAAACATTTTTTTAAAGAGCAAAGAGAAAAGTTTTTCGTAAGGCAAGATTTTTATCAAACCAAGTAAGATGAGTCCTAATGGCATGCGTATTAAAATCTAGGGAGGGAAATCTCAGTGCGAACCACGAAATCCCGTGCCAACTTTAAATCCGCGCAATTGCATATTCCTGGAGGGGTGAATAGCCCTGTCAGAGCGTTTCGGTCTGTGGGTGGCGATCCACTTTCTATTAGGCGAGCCAAAGGCGTCATATTAGAAGACGTAGATGGGAATACTTTTATCGACTATGTACTCTCCTGGGGGCCCATGATACTCGGGCATGCTCCATCCATGGTCGTCAAAGCCGTCATCAATGCCGCAAAGAAAGGCACAAGTTATGGTGCTCCCTGCCAAGCCGAAATAGAACTCGCAAAGATGATTGTTCAAGCGGTTCCGTCCATCGACCAAGTTCGACTGGTGAATTCAGGTACAGAGGCGGTGATGAGCGCCATTCGTCTAGCCAGAGCTTTTACAAAGCGGGACAGTATTCTCAAGTTTGAAGGTTGTTACCATGGCCATGCCGATCACTTACTTGTCAAAGCTGGTTCGGGAGTTGCGACATTGGGTATGCCGGACAGTCCTGGCGTCCCAGCCTCATTTGCCAAACATACGCTCACGGCTCCATATAACAATATCACTGTGACAGAAAAACTCATTCATAAACATGGATCAAAATTAGCAGCCATTATTGTCGAGCCAGTAGCCGGAAATATGGGAGTGGTACCACCTTCCGATGAATTTCTCCCCTGGCTCAGAATGATCACGAAAAAATATGAAATCCTCCTTATTTTTGATGAAGTCATTACTGGATTTCGGGTCCACTATGGAGGAGCCCAAGCGCGGTTTAAGGTTTTGCCTGACCTGACCTGCCTTGGAAAAATTATTGGCGGAGGGTTGCCGATCGGAGCCTACGGGGGCCGGAAAGATATTATGCAGATGATTGCACCGGTTGGGCCGGTGTACCAAGCCGGTACGCTTTCCGGAAATCCCGTAGCCGTGGCTGCCGGTCTAGAAACTCTGCGCCTACTGAAAAATCCAAGCGTGTATAAAGAACTAGAAAAAAAGTCGAAGGCATTAGCCCAAGGATTGGGACGAGCCGCCAAAGAAGCGAACATCCCCTACTATCAGACCGGAGTTGGAGCCATGTTAGGAGGGTTTTTTACCGAAGGTCCCGTCACCGATTATGCAAGCGCCAAAACATCTGATACGGCACGATACGCCAAATTTTTTCATGGCATGCTACAAAATGGAGTCTATCTCGCGCCCTCACAGTTTGAAGCGATGCTACTTTCAACTGCGCATTCGACCCGCCATATTAAACAGACCACCTCTGTAGCTCAATTAGTTTTTAAGACACTTTGAATTATCTCAGCTCCAGTGAAGTCGTTTCTATTAAAAATGAGGGAGTACCTTGAGAAAAGGAATCTTAATAAATAAACGAAAGAATTCACTCAGACATATCCCATTTCTCTTTTACTCTTCTTTTCTTAATCCCACTTCTTGCCGTGTTACTAATTTTGTATTCTACTGTCTGATTCTCGCAAAGTGACCATGTATCTCTATCAGCAGCTGAGAGGCTATCGCTTGGTAGCCATCATGCGCACGTTTGAATTGTCCAATATAGGGTCCGTGAGTTTTATCAGGGCGCAGATACGGAAGCGAAATAACGAAAACACCGAATTCGTTTATACGATGCTGCATATCAAGCGCTCTATCATAAAACACGCGACCTGACCCTTATTTTGGCAGGACGCGGTATGCGCGTAAGGGATGGTGTCACCGCGCGGCGAATCCGTTCCCTTTCGTTTGAGCGGGTTAAGTTGAAAACAGCCAAAATATAAATCAGGGACAATTGGGGTGCTCATCACTACAGGTAACAACCCAATCCGTCGGGCAAGAAACGGGCCCTCCTCCTCCTGTACAACCAGTGCAACTACCACTTGAACAGTCATCGCAACAAAACCACTTGCTTTCCTGTGTACGTTCAGGTATTGCGATATAACCGTTTCTAATAATTGGCTCGCGTACTTTATCATTTGTGGTACTACATGCAACAAAGCTTAGACACAAAACTACAAGTGCTGAGCAGCCCCGATGAGTTGCTCTGCAGTTCTCATTTGGCGTGATTGTGCAGAACTCGAAATCGCACAATCTGATTTTGGGGATTGCTCATTCCTGTTCATAATATCCTCTTTGGTTGGTTTAGTCTTTTAGACGCCGTCAAACCTACGGTCCGGTGGGCAACAGAGGTTGCCGACGTAGCACGTCATTTCGTCAGTAGGGACCATGGAACTCTCTAGGAAAACACCCATGTATTTCAACGGGTGTTTTCCTAACTACAAGTCGCCCAAACCCTAACTAGCTGTAAACGTTGGTGGGATCGGAACCAGTGGCCTGCGCGGCGGCAGTTGCGGACGCACAATCGGCTGAATAGTTTCGACATCCATGGTCAGATGCCCATCCGCACCGGTCGCAGTGTAGACCGCGGTCACCACCAGTTGCTGCGTGCTGACAATTTCGAGGAAACCAATCGTCAGTGGCAAGCTGCCTTCGACCGGCGCGCCGTAGTGCAGTTCGGCCAGTCGTTTGCAATCGTCCATCGTCGCCGCATGCGTGCGCAGCTTGATGCGGTCAGCGCCGACCGGGTTGTGCGCCCGTGGTTCGCGGGCCACGCCGATGCCTGCTGACACGATAGGCGTCACCAGTTTGGATACCGCTGCCGTGTTTCGTCCTGGATTGTGGATGTTGATGTCAGTTGCATAGCGCCCTGGTCGTACTGTCGCCTCGTCGCAACCGCAGTCGGGGGCGGTGCCGCAGACATATTTGACCGAATAAACGAACTCAGGCGGACAGGCTGGGATTGTGATGGTAACAGGCTTGCGCACGATCACCGTGCCATCGGCTACCGCATTCAGCCCGCCTTTGACCACCACATCCTCGTCTCCGCAGGGTTTTATCCCGCGCCATTTTACCTTATAAGGTAGCACGTGGGTTTCCTTGCCAGACAGCGGGCCGTAGGAGGTAGGTGTGATCGACTCGACAAACGGTGCTACCGCCGCCGTCGGCTCCAGCGTTACCTGGTCAATGGCCAGCACGGCCGCCTCGATCAGATCGATAATGGTATCGACAATAGCCGCCGCATTGATTCCCAGGACATGTTGCCCGCCGGTCATATCCGCAAAACGGGTTGCCTGCCCCGCGCCGCCGCCGACGGTACAGGTTCCAGCATAGCTAACAGCGCCGATTGTCGGATCGCCGTCAAGCGCATCGGGAGTGCCGGTGTCGGTGCTGATCGCCACGATCACCATATCGTCCTGCATCGCGAGTTTGGCGGTGACAGAAGCTTCGGAAATGTCATATGGCAGTCCAGAGATTCCCGAACAGATCGGATCATGTCCAGGGGCGTCCCCGAACCAGACGATGATGCGTTTGGAATCGCTGCGCCAGCCAATCGGACCGCCGGGATCTTCCGCCAAGGCGTCCAAGGCAAAGAGCTGACCTTCGGGGGTGTCTCCGCCCCCGCCTGCCGTCCAGGTGTTGATGGCGGCGGTCACGGCTGCGGTGTTGGTATCTGGAGCCAACTGGTTCGTGAAGGGCGGATTATCGCCCGGCAGGTCACGGTAGTTGCCGACCCCGAATGCAATATCGATCGGCCCGTAGTCCGCGCTTTGTATCGCATCTGCCCCTGCCTGCACTGCCGCCAGAATGCTGCTCATGCTGCCGGTTGTATCGGCCAGTAGATAAACGTCGGCCTTGCTCACTCCCGCATTAGGGGGGATGGTGACGGTCACGATTTCCTCTTCGGTCTCGCCCAGCTCCAGCACCAGATCGTTGCTGGTCGGGTCAATCGTTGCGCCGGCGCCCGGAGGGGCCATCGGGCGGACGACGGGTTTGCCGATGACCGCCTCGCCAAGCGAGGCTTTCACGCTGTCCGACAGTGTATCCGCAGAGACCTCTTTGCCGTCATCATCGACAATCGCCACATGGCGCGCGCCATTAGGATCGGCGCGGTCGAACGTAATGAACCGATGCAGAGTGCGACCGTCCTCGGCCACCGTGAACCGTGCAGAGCGCGTCATTGTCGCACTGTCGCCCTTGACCTTACTTTCGGCCAGCTTGGCCACTGCTGCAAGACACTTTTTCGATGGGGATTTTTCCATAATTTTGCTCCTTTTCTAAATTTGTGAAATATTCGCGCCAATAACCATCAGTGAGTGCATAGCGAGTACCCTCAGGTTGTTTCTCCTTTACGCGAGGGGGTTGTTAATAGAAGTCTTGATTCTGATGAGCCATATTGAGCAAAACCCGGACCTTTCCCAACCACCTCAAGTATGGAATTCCTAACTATTTGAATCTATATGGCTTTAGGGGTAAAGAGACAGCTTGAACAATTGTGCCAGGAGGGAGATGGAAAAGGACTGGAGGATCCAATCAGATACGTTTTGTATCCAATTGGATAGCAAGAATCATTGTGGGTGACTGGTAATGTTTTCTTGATGGCGTCACTTGCGGAATGACTGTGTTCATTGTTGGGTCATACAAGGAGACTAGGTCTGTGAGAAAAAGAACTTTCCTCGAATTCGATAAAACAAAGTTAGCGCGGAGTTTTGAGAGACTGGCTCTTTTCTCATTACCGTATGACACTCCTGTTACCTTGAATGCGTCAGTAAGAACAAAATCTGAGAATATCTTCAACCACGTCTGGTAATTTACGAACACACCGAATAGGTCAAGATACGAAAACTTTTTTCAAGGCATGTTGAATTGGGATATCTATTTTGCTTCTTCTCAATTTGAAGCTATGTTGCCCTTCCCTCTCCATTTCATTGCGCATATTCTATGAACACTATCAGCTGCTCGAATTGTGTGTAACTAACTAAAACCCCGTAGTGTTAGATCGTCAGAGCCTTCTAGGTCATGTTTTAACTTACATCTATTGTCATTCCAGAGGCATTGCGATTTTCCAGCTCATCAGGGTACTCTTACTAGACTAAGGGAGATAATGCTGTGAAAGGGTTAACGGATGAAGGAGGGTCGCAAATAATGGAGAAATTTTATGAAACATCTTTGGGTTTTAGTGCTGATCTGCTGTCTGGCATTTGGGCTATCTTCTCAATCTTATGCTGACTTTTTTGACAAGTTGGGCGAGGTCGTCGACCGGGTCACAGACCGCGCAGAAAAAAAGGCGGAAGATAGAGTCAATGAAGCAGCGGATGATGCGGTAGATGATACTTTTAACAAGACGGAGGAAGCGGTTGATTGTGCTTTAACAGATAAAGTGTGTATTCAGAAAGAAGAGGCGAAAAAGTCACAACAGATGCCCGCCGTAAGCACAGGGAGTTCAGCAGCTACAATGAAATGCGTAGTAACGGATGTGGTATGTCTCAAAGAGGCCAAGTCGCTTGGGAAGCAAGTTGAGATTGTGGATGAAGAAGATTTGGATAAACTCCGCTGTGCGGTGACGGATGTCGCCTGTCTCCAAAAAGCCAAGCAGCTAGGCAAGCAAGTCGAACTGATTGATTGAGCTCTACATCATAATGGTCGAAAGTTCCACATGAAAAAGAGCCGGATTTCCGATGAGATCCGGCCCTTACTTTTGAGACATCGAAACAAGAACTTGTTAAAAGAAAAGCTTACTTCCCATTAATCATCGTCATCATCATCGTCGTCCTCGGCTTCGAGGGCGGCCTGCCGCATTTGTTCTTCCATCGCATTGTGGATAAGCATACGGATGAACATGGAAATGACGGAGCCTTTTTCTAGTGTTCCACCTGGAGGAATGGCGATGCGTCCTTCTTCCACCATTTTATCCAGCCATTTCTTTTGATCAGGGGTGAGATGTAGTGGGATTTCAACTAACGGCACTTTGCCAAACATATCCATAAAGACGCTCTCCTATCATGCAATAAGAATGAAGTAGTTTGATAGATCAACCTTGATCGATATCACCATGCGGTCTTTTTGTTTGTCAATGCAAAAAGAGCAAAGCTTTGATCCTAAGAGATGATGTTTGGGTGAACGAAGAAGAACGAGAAAATATTACTCAAGATTGAGGACATCAGCCATGGAATAGAGATTGGGCGGTTGTTGGACTACCCAGGCAGCGGCTCTCAGAGCGCCACGGGCAAAGGTATCGCGGGTATGGGCCCGGTGGGTGACTTCGATGCGTTCGCCGGGTCCACCAAAGAGCACCGTATGATCGCCCACGATATCGCCAGCCCGGATGGTTTGCATCCCAATTTCACGAGTCTTGCGTTCCCCTGTGATACCCTGGCGAGCATAGACGCCGACTTCTTGGAGGTCCCATTCCATTCCTTCTGCTAAAGCTTCAGCTAATCTGAGAGCGGTTCCGCTAGGCGCGTCTTTTTTCTTATTATGATGAGCTTCGATGACTTCGATGTTGTAGGACTCTCCCAAAGATTTGGCGATTTTTCCAATTGTATTCACGAGGACATTAACGCCTACACTCATATTTGGCGAAAAGACACAGGGAATTTTACTGGCCAATGTTTTCAGTTGCATAAGTTCTTGATCAGAAAACCCTGTGGTGCCAATGACCATGGCTTTTGATGCCTTGACTGCTTTTTCAAGGTTAGTCAGGCATGAAGCTGGGCCAGTGAAATCAATAACGACGTCACTTTGACCAAAGCAGGCATCAAGGTTGTCACTGAGAGGAACTCCTGTTTTCCCAATTTGCGCAATTTCTCCCGCGTCTCTTCCCAGCGATGGGTGCCCTTTCATCTCAATTGCGCCAGTAAGAGTAAGTCCTTCGGTTTCCCGTGTTAAGGCGACGAGGCGCATGCCCATTCGACCGGCTGCGCCAACAATAATCGTTCGCACCATGCTAGGGCTTCCTACATGGGTCTGTTGAAAAAAGCCGCCAGCGGCGTTCTCGCCCTTTTTCCGTGCTCACGTAGTACCAGTACGCTCCGCGTGCAAAAATGGCTGCGGCCTTGCTGGGCGGACTTTTTTGAACAGCCCCGACGCTGCTGATCGCCAAGGGCTTCCTGGCGAAATGTGGCTTTTGATCTTTGCACTATTCGACACTCTCTACAGAATTGACGCTTGCTGTAAAGCGTCTCTGAGTTTTTGATGGTATTGCTCGGCAAGGGGCGTGAGAGGAAGTCGAACTTCATTCGACATTTTACCCATGAATCCCAGGGCTGTTTTGACAGGAATCGGGTTGGTTTCTAGGAACAGGGCACTAAACAAAGGCGTTAACTTGTAGTGAAATGTTCTGGCCTGTTCATAATCACCTTTGAGTGCAGCGGAAACCAGGTTAGCCATGGCTGCTGGAGCCACATTGGCCGTCACGGTAATGACACCTTTGGCACCAAGGGCCATCATGGGAAGTGTTAAGGGATCATCACCGGAAAGGATAAGAAAGCCAGCTTTTGATTGATGAATGATTTCTGACACTTGTTGGAGTGATCCGCTGCCTTCTTTAATGCCAACGATATTGGGAATCTGGGATAGCCGAGCTGTGGTGGCTGGGAGCATGTTCACGCTCGTGCGACCAGGAATGTTATACAAAATTTGTGGTAAGTCCACGGCTTTCGCCACTGTTTCAAAATGGCGGAAAAGTCCTTCTTGAGTCGGCTTATTGTAGTAGGGAGTAATGAGCAGAGCTCCATCGGCTCCAACGGCCTTCGCATGTTTGGTAAAGGTCACGGCCTCGTCTGTAGAGTTGGAGCCTGCCCCGGCGATAACGGGAATCCGTTTATTCACGACCTCTACAGTTACGGCGACCACGCGTTCATGTTCTTTAGGCGTGAGTGTTGCCGACTCTCCTGTTGTTCCACAAGGCACAATGCCATGCGTGCCATTGGCGATATGAAACTCGATGAGGTTAGCCATGGCTTGTTCATCAAATTTCCCATGAGAGAAGGGTGTGACGATGGCAACTAAGGATCCAGAAAACATAATAGCGTGCTTGTCTCTAGAGAAAAATTTCGGG
This sequence comes from Nitrospirales bacterium, assembly GCA_965223295.1. Classification (GTDB taxonomy): domain Bacteria; phylum Nitrospirota; class Nitrospiria; order Nitrospirales; family UBA8639; genus Nitrospira_E. The sequence goes on from CBDCWC010000003.1 coordinate 1,363,027, forward strand.
TATGGATTCTCTGCGAATCAAATCTTCGTAGGTTTCTCGTTCTCGAATCACCATCATTTCGTCGTCTTTCACCAGGACTTCCGGTATCTTGGGTCGAGAATTGTAGTTTGAGGCCATCGTAAATCCGTAGGCTCCTGCACTCATCACCGCTAAGAGGTCTCCGGATTGTGCCTGCGGCATCTTCCGGTCTTTGGCTAAAAAATCTCCTGATTCGCAAATTGGGCCAACCACATCAACGGTATTGACGGGAGCCGATTCATTTTTGAGCACGGGTTGAATGTCATGATGCGCCTCATACAAGCTTGGGCGCAGCAGATCGTTCATGGCGGCATCCACAATGACAAAGTGTTTGTTAGAACCTGTTTTGTTGTAGAGAACCTTAGTCACCAGTACTCCGGCGTTTCCAGCAATGGATCGCCCGGGTTCCATAATAATTTGGCACGGGGTCTTTTGAAGAAGTGGAGAAATGGCGGCAGCCAGTTCATTTGGGTGTGGAGGCGTTTCATCTGAATAGGTAATCCCTAACCCGCCTCCGATGTTCATATAGCGAATATCAAGTCCCTGGGACTTCAGTGCCTGGATGAGGTCTAGCACTTTTTTGATGGCATCAACAAAAGGTGTGACTTGCGTTAATTGTGAGCCGATATGGCAATGCACACCCACCACATCGACATGCGAGAGTTGCCTGGCGAGTTCAAACTCTTTGAGGGCCTGGTCAGCGGCAATCCCAAACTTACTTTTTTTCAGGCCAGTAGAAATGTAGGGGTGTGTCTGTGGATCGATATCGGGATTGATACGCAAGGCCACCGGCGCCTGCCGCCCTGTGGTTTTGGCAACTTCGTTCATGAGCTGAAGCTCATCAGGGGATTCGACATTGAACATGAGAATTTCAGATTCTAAGGCGTAACGGATTTCTTCAGGAGACTTTCCTACTCCAGCAAAGACAATCTTGTTGGATGGCACTCCGGCTTTTAAGGCTCGGAATAGCTCCCCCCCTGACACAATATCTGCTCCGCTTCCCTCTTTAGCTAATAATTTTAATATCGCGATATTTGAGTTAGCTTTCATGGCATACGCCACAACATGGGGGACGTTTTTGAAGGCGTCATCAAAGGCATGGAAATGACGAATTAATGTTCGGTGGCTGTAGACATAGCACGGGGTCCCTACTTGTTCAACAATCTGTTTGAGGGAAACGTCTTCGCAAAAAAGCTCATCGCCCTTGTAATGAAAATCATGCATGACTTGGCATCTCTTCAAAAATATCCCAGTCATCCAGCCCCAATTCCGCAACCGTGGCCTGAAAGGCTTCCTTCAATTTGAGATAGCGCAAGTTGACATGGGGTGTAATGGCTTTGAGGATTTCCCCGTCTAACAGCGTCTGAATGGCTTTTGGTGTTGCATGTTTGAGATGTTCAAAGTTGACGACAATATCCATTTTTGCATCCAGGGCGGCTTGCTTAATGCGCCCCAACAGTTCCTTGGCGTTTAAATGATCTAATGTTCCTTCGAGTTCAATAAAGAGAGCGGCAAACGCGTCATGCCGCCGGGCTGTGACATTCAAGCACAGGTCCTGTTTTTTGGCTGGTTGAGAAGCTTGCGGAAACAGGGCATTAGGAATCAATTGTTGCGTTTCAAATGTCGGAAGCTTAGCTTGAAGATTTTTGAGCACATCAGCTAAAGGAGAGAGTCGGCCTTTTGGCGTGGACCGGCGTATGAGTTTTCGAAATTCCCAATTCATTTCCAAACGCGGAATGAAGCGTTGGCTGGTGTGGGCGACACGTTTCCAAATGCAAGGCCAGGAATAAAATTCATGGTTAGCCCAGAAAAACCCTTCTTGCAATTGTTCTGGCGTCATCCGCTTAGGTTTGTAGACGACATGTTTGCCGTCGTATTTTGACCAATCTTGATCAAAAATACGCCCTTCTTGTTTATAACGCTCAAACAACGCCGTGCCGGGAAGTGGGGTGAGAACATTGAAGTATGCTAACTCTACTTTATTGCGTGTGAGAAAATTAATAGCCGTTTCAAACACAGATTCATCATCATTGTCGAAGCCAAATACGATGCCGGGGTTGACCATGATGCCGTGGTCGTGAAACATCTTGATTTGATCTTCAAATTTTCGAACTTGGTTAAAGCCCTTATTCGTTTCACCCAAGGAATCTTCAGATAATGACTCCAAACCTACAAAGACGGAGACGCATCCGCTGTCCGCCGCCAATTTCACCATGTCGGGATCATCTCCAAGGAACAGGGTGGACTGGCAGCCCCATTTAATGTTGAGGGCTTTCAGAGCTTGCCAGAGTTCCCGACAATAGGCTCGATGGCTATTGTGCAAGTCGTCCACAAAGGCCACAATCGATCCTTCTTCTAGCCCGACCCAAATCTTTAAAGACGTAAATAAGGCGTTGAGTAAGGAGCCCTGGGTCATGCGTTCGACAATATCAGAACGCAGCCATTCTTTAGCATGTTTCAATTCTTCGATCACTTCAGGTACCGGTCGGCGTCGTGTGGTTTTTCCATTAAATGGCGACACGCTGCAAAACTCGCAATCAAAGTGACATCCGCGTGTTGTAAAGCTACATAATCGAGTCATATAGGAATCGGGACTGAGAAGTTCAATGCGTGGAGGTTTGTAGTCGTGTAAAGCTGGGAACTGATCCATTCTGTACAGACGTTTTAAGGTGCCTGCTTCGAAATCAGCAACGACCTGTGGCCAGAGATATTCGGCTTCGCCACAGACAATGGCATCGCAATGCTGGAGCGCTTCATCAGGGCAATAGGTGGGATGCACCCCTCCCAACACCACCTTTTTGCCTCTGGCGCGAAACTCCTCCGCAATTTCGTAAGCTCGTGGGGCATAGCAGGTCATGACGGACAAGCCGACTAAATCACAGGGGGTTTCAAAATTAATGTCTGTTGTCGCCTCATCCACAAGTTCGATGTCCCAGGATGATGGCGTATACGCGGCAATCACTGGCAAAGAAAGTTTGGGAAACCAGATAGACCGGCGTTCACTGGCGGTCATATGGTACGGGTTGTTGCGCGGGTATGGATCTAATAATAAGAGCTTGGGGCGTGTCACGCATGGGGATTCCTGAGCAGACATTTTTAATAGTCCTCCACAAACACAAACAGTCGAAAAAAGATGTGATTCTACCTTGAAACGTATTCTGTGAACAAATCCTTCGTATTGGAGCGCCGTTTTATCGTGTGCCAATTGGATAAAAGACTGGAAGTTCAATTGTTTCGTCTTCAGCAACAGGAGTTCCTGGGTATTCAGGGCTTGTTCCCTGTGCTTGATTCTCTTTTTGATGTTTTCTGATCTTGGCTTCAATGCCGACTTCTTCTGGTGCAATGGGTGGACCCACGGCGGCACAGCCCTTCAAGACAGTCATGAGGACGAACAAACCTGTTATCACCATCTGCCGACTCACAATTTGATTATGGACATTCACGCTAGTGTTTTTTCTTTCTAGCGGCACTGGGTTTTGCTCGCAGTCTCTTCTTCCAAGAATGAATCTGCGTCTGGACTTGTGCGGTGGCGGTGCCTCCAACCACATTTTTCTGGTCCACGGCAGCTTCCGGAGTTAAGACTCGAAGGGCGTTCTTGTCAAATACCGGAGAAGCCTTGAATAAATCCTCCTGCGAAAGGTGGAGAAGATCTTTCCCTTTGCTGAGGCATTCTCTGACGAGGTTCCCAACAATGTGATGTGATTCTCGAAAGGGCACACCTTTCAGCACGAGATAGTCAGCTAGTTCCGTAGCCAGGAGAAAGCCTTCGGAGACCGCCGTGTTCATGGGTTCAGACCGCACCGTAAGCTGCGCCAAAAGTTCTGCATAAATTTTGACAGATATTGTCACGGTATCAATCGTATCAAACAGAGGCTCTTTGTCTTCTTGTAAATCTCGATTATAGCTGAGGGGTAATCCCTTCAAAGTGGTCAACAGGCTGAACAAGTGCCCATAGACGCGACCAGTTTTCCCGCGTATCAGTTCGGGAATATCTGGATTTTTTTTCTGTGGCATCATGCTGCTGCCGGTACAGAATCCATCGGGCAAATCTACGAATTGAAACTCCTGTGACGACCACAAGATCAGCTCTTCACTCAGGCGAGAAAGGTGCATCATCACAATGGCGCAACTGCTTAGGACTTCCACCACATAGTCGCGGTCTGATACCCCATCCAGGCTATTTTGGGTGATGTCAGGAAATTTCAATAAGGCCGCGGTGTATTGTCGATCAAGGGGATAATTTGTTCCCGCAAGCGCACCAGAGCCGAGCGGCATGATATTGATGCGCGTCAATGCATCCTGCAGTCGACCTTTGTCCCGTTCTACCATTTCCACATAGGCGAGGGCATGATGCGAAAAAAGAACAGGTTGCGCACGTTGCAAGTGCGTATATCCCGGCATCATGACCTTCTTGTAGCGCTCGGCAAGAGTCACAAGCGATTGTTGAAGACATCGAAGGTCTTGGTGCAAGTGTTGCAGGACATCCCTGAGATAGAGGCGAAGATCAAGGGTAATTTGGTCATTCCGGCTTCGACCGGTATGCAACTTTCCTCCTAGTGGACCGATGAGTTGTGTAAGGCGGCGCTCAATGCTCATATGAACATCTTCGTCCTCCACTTGCCATTGATGCCGGCCGGACCGAATGTCTTCTCGAATGTGGAGTAGCCCTTCGATGATTGTCTGGCTTTCGCGGGCGGATAGCACCTTTGCTCGGCGTAGTGTTTTGCAATGAGCCACACTGCCTTCAAGGTCGTATTCGTAGAGACGGCAATCAAATCCTATGGAGGCAGTGAAGGATTCAACCAACGCGTGAGTGTGACCTTCAAATCGTCCCCCCCAAAGCTTAACCTTACCTGTTTTGTTGGGCGCCTTACGTTTGGAGGAACGAGGAGTCTGGTTTGGTCTTGTTGATTGAGATGATTTCATTACATATAAATGTTATCAGTTTGCACGATTGATATTCTGGTGTTGGGTGCTCGTTATCTTGATTTTCCTAACCATTCAAGCAAAATGGCTTTTTGAACATGTAAGCGGTTTTCTGCTTGGTCTAAGACCGCGGATTGTGGGCCATCCAAAACATCTGCGGTAATCTCTTCCCCACGATGAGCAGGGAGACAATGAAGGACTATGGCATTGGGGTTGGCTTGTTTCATAAGCTGACTATTGACCTGATAAGGTCCGAATGCCGCCTTGCGGGCTCGACTTTCCTTTTCCTGCCCCATACTGATCCACACGTCGGTGTAGACCGCATCCGCGTTTTTTGTAGCCTTTTTTGGATCATGCGTGACTTCAATAATAGAGCCTGTAACCTGTCCTTCTGACATAGCCTGTTCAACGATTGTTCTATCAGGTTCGTATCCTGGTGGACATCCCACGGATACATGCATGCCGACTTTGGCCCCAATTTCTAAGAGGGAATGGGTAATATTGTTTCCATCTCCAATGTATGTCAGTTTCAATCCTTTGGCCCGTCCCTTTTTCTCGATGATAGTGAGGAGGTCAGCAAAGGCTTGGCAAGGATGGCAGTGATCCGTCAGGCCGTTAATCACGGGAATGGAGGTATGCTGTCCCCATTCCTCTAACGCAGATTGATCAAAGGTTCTGACGACTAACCCATCGAGATAGCGAGACAATACTTTGGCGGTATCAGCTAAACTTTCTCCTCTACTGAGTTGAATTTTCTCTGATGCGAGGAATAACGCTTGTCCACCCAATTGGTTTATGCCAGCTTCGAAGGAAACGCGCGTACGTGTCGACGGTTTCTCGAAAATAAGGCCAAGAGTCTTTCCTTTGAGCGGAAAGGTTGGTCTGCCTTTACCATGGGCAGCTTTCAGCTTTTTGGCAAGTTGAATTAAATCTCGTACCTTTTTTCTTGAAAGGTCTGCAATGGTCAACAAGTCCTTGGGCTGTTGTTGTGTCTTGGACTTAGAAACAGGGGTAGAGCGAGGCGTTTTTGGCAGTCGACGAGTTGGAGACATGATGCTATTTCTGTTTGGACAACACGTCAGAGAGAACGTTGACTAGACGATCAATCTGCGGATTGCTGACTATCAAAGGAGGGATAAATCGAAGAATGTTGCCCATGGTACAATTAATGAGGACTCGGTGCGCCAAGCATTCCATCACTAGGGGTTTCCCATCTATTGATAACTCTATCCCTTGTAACAGCCCCATGCCACGAACTTCCTGGATGCAAGAAAACTTGTTGGACAATGTTGTTAAACTTTTGGATAAGTACTCCCCGGCCAATCGGCCTTGCTCAAGTTTCTTGCCATCCAGAAGTACATCCAATACTTTTAATCCCGCAGCACAGGCCAGCGGGTTCCCACCAAATGTCGAGGCATGGGTGCCGGGTTCAAAGGCTTCAGCCACAGTATTTGTGGCAAGACAGGCGCCGATAGGGATTCCGCCTCCAAGGCCTTTGGCCAGGGTCATGATGTCCGGCTGCATATTGAAATGTTCGTACGCAAACAAGGTTCCCGTACGTCCCATTCCGGTTTGCACTTCATCAAAAATGAGAAGGAGATTTCGTTCTGTGCAAAGATCCCGCACCGCCTTTAAATATCCGGGATCAGGCATGACCACACCGCCCTCAGCTTGAATGGGTTCGAGCATGATGGCGGCGGTCTGAGGAGTGATGTTTGACTGTATGGCCTCGAGATCATTAAAGGGAATATATCGAAATCCTGGAACCAGAGGACCGAAACCTTCATGTAATGTTGGTTGGCCTGTTGCGGAAAGACTTCCCAGCGTCCGTCCATGAAAGGACTTGAGCATCGTCAGAATTTCAGTCCGTTGAGGCCCGTAGGTCTTGATGGCATGACGCCTTGCTAATTTAATTGCCGCTTCGTTGGCTTCTGTTCCGCTATTACAAAAGAAAACCTTGTCCGCAAATGAATGTGCGACCAAGCTCTTGGCCAAGCTGGTTTGTGGTTCGGTAAAAAACAAATTAGAGGTATGAATGAGTTGTCGGGCTTGACGGCTGATGGCTTCTACAATATCTGGATGGGCATGCCCAAGGATGTTCACCGCGATGCCGGCTATGCAGTCCAGATATTCTCGCCCTTCAGCGTCGTAGACAAAACATCCCTGCCCACGTTCTACCGTCAGTGGAAGCCGCATATAGGTATTCATCATAAATTGATGAGCGTCTTCTTGTATTTCAGTTGCAATCATGATTCAAAAACCCTCGTAAACGCGCGCGAATTTATCACAGGGTTTCTTGTCTGCGCAATGAGAGGATATCGATCAAGTGGGAGATGCTACAGTCTCAAGAAAAGAAAAACAACCGCGCACGTGTTTCCGGAGCACAGAAGATTCAGAGTTGTAGTAGTGAAAAGGAAAGAACGTTAATTTGGGCTTGGAGTATGGCGACGTAGATCGTAGGCTAGCCCGATCTTGCTGAGCGTCCAGATCAACCATTTTGAAGGATCAAAGTTATACCATTTGACGCCATTGCGGTAGTCACTCTGATACATATGATGGTAGTTGTGGTAACCCTCGCCGAAGGTAAGTAAGGAAATCCACCAGCTATCACGGCTGGAGTCCGAAGTGCCATGAGGTTGATCTCCCCAGATATGGCAAATGGAATTAATGAAAAAAGTCGAATTTAAGACAAAAAAGGTGCGGGCCAACCCTGCTAAGAGAAAACAGCCAATTCCGCCAATCCAGCCGTTGTAGAGCAGTCCAACAACAAAAGGCAGAAATAGGCCAGTCAAAACAATAGGGAGATAATACTTATCTTGCCACACAATCAAAGGATCTTGTAAGAGACGAGTAGCGTATTTGGGATCACGATTTGGATCTTTCCAGAAAATCCACCCACAATGGCTATGCCAAAATCCAAGCGTGGCGTTATAGGGGTCTTCTTTTTGGTCGCATCGGGCATGATGCCTAATGTGATCTCCCGCCCATCGTAGCGCAGAATTTTCAAGAGCCATGCCTCCTGCAATGAGAAAGGCCAAGCGCACCCAATCTGGGCATTTAAAACTTCGATGTGTGATCAGACGATGATAGCCCACGGTGATACCAAGTCCGGTAATCATGTACAACGACACAAACATGGTCCAGTCGACCCAGGTAAAGTCGTAATAATAAGCATAGACTGGTAAGCCTATCACGGTGGCGGCGACGATGAGCCCAAAAAGGAACATTGTGGGGTAATCTCGTTGCGGTGTTCCGGCTTGAGAAGGGTCTAGAGTTCTTGACATGGCAGCGATATCCTTGTGGATCTCTCCTTACTAGAAAGCTGGAATTTTTTCCGGCAGTGATCTACTGCGTCAACAAAAGATCAAATAATAGAGACAACATTTAAAATGGTAACTCTTTTACAGGAAAGTAGTTGGCGAACTTCAAAGCTTACAGGTTGAGACCTGCCCCATATAAAAGAGCTGTTTGAGAATACACACTGGCAGGTTCCTTGTAAAGAGTCAGGAAATATTCATTTTCTGACTCTCTTTAGAGACAGCATACCAGACTTATTCGAAAAATCTAGTAGCTGACTTTTCAGATACACTACCTTCATCGCATGAACAGCAGGCAAGTCCCCTCAATTCGAGGCCATGATTCATTAGTATTTGTAGGTGTCTTCTTTAAATGGCCCATCTATTGAGACATGGATGTAATCGGCTTGCTCTGGCGTCAGTTTCGTTAAGACTCCACCAAATCCACGGACCATATGAGCCGCGACCTCTTCATCCAAAATCTTGGGAAGAACTTGAACCGTTGGAGCTTCAGGTTCTACATGGTCAGCATACTTTCGTTCGTATAGGTAAATTTGGGCCAAAACCTGATTGGAAAATGAGCCATCCATAATGCGGGAAGGATGACCAGTGGCATTGCCCAGATTCACCAGACGTCCTTCAGACAGAAGGATTAAATGATCGTTGGCGGCTTTGTTACGATGGACTTTGTGAACTTGAGGCTTCACTTCTTCCCATTCCCAGTTTTTTCTCATGTAGGCCGTGTCAATTTCATTGTCAAAATGTCCAATGTTGCAGACGACGGCGCCATTTTTTAAGGTTTGTAGCATGGCTGAATCACAGACATTGAGGTTCCCAGTCGTCGTCACAACTAAATCTGTATTGCCAAGAAGGTTGACATTGATATCTTCAATTTGCCCAGTATTATTTCCATTGTTGTAGGGGGACACAATTTCAAATCCGTCCATGCAAGCTTGCATGGCACAAATGGGATCAATTTCGGAAATTTTGACAATCATGCCTTCTTGCCGGAGTGATTGTGCTGACCCTTTCCCAACATCACCGTAGCCGATCACCAATGCTTTCTTTCCGGCGAGCAAATGGTCGGTTCCGCGTTTAATCGCGTCATTTAAGCTATGACGGCAGCCATATTTGTTGTCATTTTTGGATTTGGTTACAGAGTCATTTACGTTGATTGCCGGGACTTTTAATGTGCCGTTTTTCAACATTTCCTGTAATCGATGAACACCAGTTGTTGTTTCTTCAGTAATGCCGTGAACATTGTCTAAGACAGCAGGATATTTTTCATGAAGCATCAATGTCAGATCGCCTCCGTCATCCAGTACCATGTTGGCATCCCAGGGTTTGCCATCTTTTAAAATCGTCTGTTCAAGGCACCAATCATATTCTTCGTTGGTCTCGCCCTTCCAGGCAAACACGGGAATGCCTTTGGCGGCGATCGCGGCTGCGGCATGGTCTTGTGTTGAAAAAATGTTGCAGGATGACCAGCGGACTTCTGCTCCAAGCTCGATGAGGGTTTCAATGAGCACGCCGGTTTGAATCGTCATGTGAATGCAGCCCAATATTTTGGCTCCCTTTAAGGGTTGGGTTTTCCGATATTTGTTGCGAAGAGCCATTAACGCAGGCATTTCAGTTTCAGCTATTTGCAGTTCCTTCCGTCCCCAGGCAGCCAAGTTGATATCGGCAACTTTATAATCCTGTGTGACTTTTTCTAATGTGCTTGCTGTGCTCATAATGTATGCTCTCCTCTTTGATGTGTGTAACAAACCTGGGTTTCAAATACAAAAACTCACCTGAATGAGTAGCAGACGCTTTCCCCCATTTCTAAATAGCGAAATCAATAACGTGTTTGAAAAAGTTATACTCCGGCTTCCCGTCGAAGCAAATTCGCTTTGTCCGTTTTTTCCCACGAAAAACCTGGTTCATTTCGGCCAAAATGGCCATAAGCCGCAGTTTGTTTATAGATAGGACGCCGGAGTTTGAGGTGTTCGATAATACCCTTCGGAGTCAAGGAAAAATGCTTGCGAACAAGTTTTTCAATGCGTTCCACGTTGACTTTTTCTGTGCCTTTGGTGTCCACCAAGACTGAGACAGGTTCAGCCACCCCAATGGCGTAGGCCAATTGCACTTCGCATTTTTCAGCCAACTTGGCGGCAATGATATTTTTTGCGATGTAGCGGGCCATGTATGAGGCTGACCGATCGACTTTGCTGGGATCTTTTCCAGAAAATGCTCCTCCGCCGTGGCTGCCAACTCCACCGTAGGTGTCCACAATAATTTTACGGCCTGTGAGTCCTGCGTCACCCATCGGCCCTCCAACGACAAACCGTCCTGTTGGATTAATATGAAATTTCACGGTTTTAGGGTTAAACAGTCTCTTGGGCATGACGGGGATAATGACTTTTTCCATGATATCTTTTTCAATTTTCTTGGATGTGACGGCGTCGCTATGTTGTGTCGAAACCACGATGGTGTCAATTCTGACTGGCTTGCCATTTTTATACTCAATGGTGACTTGAGCTTTTCCATCTGGACGGACCCAATTTAAAATATTTTTCTTTCGTACTTCGGATAATCGTCGAGTCAGTTTGTGGGCGAGCACAATGGTCATAGGCATTAGTTCTGTGGTTTCATTGGAGGCATACCCAAACATGAGCCCTTGATCTCCTGCTCCTCCAGTGTCCACGCCCATCGCGATATCGCCAGACTGATTATCAATTGACGTCAAGACGGAGCATGTCCGATGATCGAATCCCCATGTGGCATCTGAATAGCCAACCTCTTTAATGGTCTCTCGAATAATCTCCGGAATTTCCACATAAGCTTTGGTGGAGATTTCCCCGGCAACAAAGGCAATTCCGGTAGTAATTAACGTTTCACAAGCCACCCGGCAGTTCTTATCTTTAGCCATGATTGCATCCAAGATACCATCAGAAATCTGGTCAGCAATTTTATCTGGATGACCTTCTGTGACCGATTCTGACGTAAACAGATAATTACTTTGTCTCATTGAATCCCCCTACAGACTAGGTTGAGCCTCATGCTCCTCTCGGACCAAGACCCTCAGTGAATAATGCAAAAACCAAAATCCTTAGTATATCTTACCGAAATGTTTGTTCGCAATTGCGCAGTTGTACGAAGCGCGGTGAATAGGATAAGTGCGTTAGTTTAGAGAGTGATGCTGATGACGGCGACTCTTCTGTCTTTCGGAAAGAATGAGAAAAGCTTGAATCTAAGAATTCTGGAACTGCCTATTTAAGAGGAGGGCTATCTTCAATTTTGCCTGTACTTGTGCTTTAGTGGATATCTGAATTTTTAATACGAATATATACTTAGCTGTTTTGTCCATGAATTCTACGAACAACTTCAGACAATCTATGGCTGGACACCTAGATAGTTAACCGAAGATTTCATTTGAGAAACTAATTGTTTTTCAAAGGAATTCCGTGACTCTTGTGAACTGCACTTTCTGTTGCATAACAGAAATTCAGGGTGGTAAGATCCCAACTTATTTTATTTGGAGAAGGAGAAAGAAAGCCTACAGGCATTTCGCGGAGCTGAAGGTGCTGGGCTAGGTGTCGCTTTTTTCATAGAAATTCTGGGTCAGTTAAGGAGGCCAGTGAATGTATAAGACCATATATGTCCCGGTTGACAATTCAGACCATTCTAATATGGCTGTGGAACTGGGTGTTCAATTTGCCAAAGTGTTTGGATCAAAAATGGTGGGAAGCCATGTCTATGCGGCAAAGATGCATGATAAGCGGTTTAAACAAATGGAGGCCGGTCTCCCAGAAGAATATCATGATGAAAAGGAATTAGACCGGCAGCGGCAAATTCATGATTCGCTGATTACAAGAGGTCTTCAAATCATTACTGATTCTTATTTAGATTATGTCGATGAGAAATGTACAGAAGCCAATATTCCGCTTGAACGGCGGTCTTTGGAAGGACGGAATTGGAAAGCGCTAGCTGAAGATATTACGAAAAATGGGTATGACCTGACTATCATGGGCGCGTTGGGTGTCGGTGCTGTCAAGGACTCTACGATAGGGAGTAATACGGAACGCGTCATTCGGCGGGTTCGTAATTCCGACATGTTCATTGTAAAAGATACTAAGCCTATGAATGGTGGAAAAATTGTGGTGGCGGTAGATGGAAGCCATTACTCCTTTGGTGGTCTGAAGACGGCCTTGGCTTTAGGAAAAGCCTTGAACAAGCCTGTTGAAGCGATCTCAGCATTTGATCCCTATTTCCACTATGCCGCATTCCATAGCATTTCAGGTGTGTTGAACGAAGAAGCTGGGAAAGTCTTCCGATTTAAAGAACAAGAAAAACTGCATGAAGAAGTGATTGATAGTGGATTAGCAAAAATCTACCAGTCACATTTAGACGTATCCCGCGATGTTGCGCAGGATGAAGGAGCGGACATCAAAACGACGCTTTTGGATGGTAAAGCCTTTGAGAAGGTTATCCAATATGTGCGGAAAGAGCAGCCGTGGCTCCTCATCGTCGGACGCATTGGCGTTCATAGTGATGATGATATGGATATCGGGAGCAACGCTGAAAATCTCTTGCGATCAGCACCCTGTAATATTTTGATCTCTAATAAAAAATTTGTGCCTCCTATTGATACGCAAGCGGAATACACCATTGCCTGGACGGAAGAGGCCTTGCGCCGTATGGAGAAAATCCCGATTTTTGCCAGAGGTGTCGCAAAGACAGCCATTCATCGCTATGCCATTGAAAAAGGGCATACCATTATCAGTAATTCCGTCATTGATGATGCTGTTGGAGATATTCTTCCAAAGGGAGCGATGGACGCCATGAAAACTCTTGGTGGAAACTTGGATGCAGCTGGTGTTGATCGGAATACGATGCAAGCGGACAATCAGGTGGCACAAGACTTAATGGGATCGACCATGAGTGGCATGATGTCTCAAGTTGTAGAAGAAAAACCAGTTACCGCTAGCCCGTTGAGTCCGGTGAATCAGAATTATTTAGATCGCATGTCGCGTGATTATTATGTCTGCGGGGGATGCGGCTATATTGGAAAAGGGGCCCATCCCGTTTTATGCCCGGTCTGTGGCCTTGATGGAGCACAATTTAAACAAGTGGACAAATCCATTTTTGACGCAGCGGCACAAGCCGAGGGCAATCTGGAAACGGAAGTTGCGTACGACGATATTCCCATGCAATGGACGAAAGATTCCCGTGAAGCAATCCGGGCCGTCCCTGCGGGATTTCAGCGTCGACGAGCCAAAGCCAAAATTGAGAAATCTGCAAGAAAGTTAGGAATGACTACGATCACGTTGGAGTATGCGGCCCCAATTATCAAAGAGGCGGCGGCTGAAGACTATACTCCAATCTTTGCTAATAAAACTCCCGAGGAGGCTTCAAATATGGGTTCTGATTCAACGACTAATCAAGAAGCAGAAGCCAATGGAGCAGATCCCTACACATGGGAGCCTGAGGCAGTTCAACGGCTAGAGCGGGCACCGGCGGGTTTTATGAGAGATTGTACCAAAGCGTTAATTATCAAACATGCTGAAAAAATTGGGACGACAACGATTACCCTCGACGTGGCGAATCAAGGAATCGAACAAGCAAAGGAAACAATGGAAGAAGCCATGAAAACGGGAAATGTCAAAGATATTGTTGGACGGTTGACCGGTTCAGGGACTCCATCGGAAGCCCAATCCGGAGCCGGACACCATGGGTAAATCCCTTCCGGTTCTCAATTCACTTTTAGATAATTTGTCATCATTAGGGGCAAATGCGGTCTCGCGTTTCGAATCGTTGCGACCGGGGCCCGGAATTGATGCACCTGGCGATGGGCGGACGGTCGATGATTTCAAGCCGTACCTTATTGCCCTGAATCTCACCAGTCGATGTAATCTGAAATGTGATCATTGCTATCTGGATGCCACCACGAAAATGAGTGGCGGGCAGGATGAGCTTTCCACGGAAGAATGTTTCCGTTTGATTGATCAAATCGCCGAAGTGAATCGTGGAAGTCTTCTGGTGATCACCGGCGGTGAACCGTTAGTACGCCCTGATATTTTGGATATTGCTCGCCACGCGGTAAAGCAGCAGTTTATGGTGGTGTTTGGAACTAATGGCATGTTGATTGACGATGCCATGGCGAAGGAAATGGTAGACATCGGGGTGATGGGAGTAGGTATCAGCATCGATTCGCTGGACCCGGACAAGCATAATGCGTTTCGAGGGTTGCCACATGCTTGGGAGGGCGCGTTGGCAGGTATCGAAGCCTGTAAGCGTAATGGCCTGCAATTTCAGGTGCATTTCAGTGCTCAACCCATGAATTATCAAGAATTACCGTCTGTCATTGATTGGTCCCATAATCTTGGCGCCAAGGTGCTGAACGTATTCTTCATGGTGTGTACGGGGCGCGGTGAAGAGCTGACGGATATTACGCCGTCTCAATATGAAGAAGTCTTAAGCTATTTGATTGAATCTCAAGATAAATACCAAGATATGTTGGTGCGGGCGAGATGTGCACCACATTTCAAGCGGCTAGCTTATGAAAAGGATCCGAATTCTCCGATTACAAAAGCCCAAGGTTATATGGGAGGCGGTTGTCTTGCAGGAACCAACTACGCTCGAGTGACTCCGAATGGTGATTTGACGCCATGTCCATATATGCCTCTATCCGCTGGAAATGTGCGAGATAAGAGTTTTGTGGATTTGTGGGAAAAGTCAGAAATTTTTGATTCATTTCGATACCCGCACTTAAAAGGTAAATGCGGGGATTGTGAATACAGTGAAATTTGCGGGGGATGTCGAGCGCGGCCGTATGTGGATCATGGCGATTGGATGGATGAAGATGAATGGTGTCTGTATACTCCTAAAGGTGGCGACAAGATTCAGGTAGCCTTTAATGTCCCAGAAGCATCGTCTATTGAATGGGATCAAGCTTCTGAGGAACGGTTAGGCCGAATCCCGTACTTTTTGCGGGCCATGGTGAAAAAAGGTGTGGAACGTCATGCAGCGGAACAGGGGATATCAGTTATCACCATCGAATTAATGGAAGAACTTCGCAAGCGTCGGTTTGGCAACGAAAAGCCCGTCTTTAAGTTCTAATGGAATCCCTTCTTGGGGTCCTTACTGACCTCAACCAACTCATCCCCATATTGGTGCATTGGTTGCACTTGCTCTCCGCCGTTGTGTGGATTGGGGGCCTCGCCTTTCTGGTTATGGCCGTCACCCCTTGTCTAAAAACAACCGTTCCCAAAGAATATATCAAACCCATATCGGAAACCTTTTATAAGCAATACAAACGCGTGGTGGGAATGCTCTTAGTCGTCATTCTCTTTACCGGTGGGGCAAATCTCCATTATGTGAGTCAAGGGATGATCATGGCGACTGGGGAAGGTGTCGCTCACCATGCGAAATATCTCACTGTTTTTTTTATCAAGTTGTTTCTAGTGCTCGGTGTATTGACCATTTTCCTTTACACAATAATTTTTCAAAATGACCCCACGGGTCATGAAGATGAAGAAGAGTTAGAAGAAATGGCTGTTGAGCCTGTACCTTTTCAGCGGGTGGGCTTGTGGATGGGTGTGTTTATCATTCTCTGCGCCGCTGCAATGAAACATCTTCATACCTGATAAGAGAATCGAGACATGTTCGATCTGCCGTTTGGTTGTAGACAATTAGGCGCAACAAAAATACTGCTGCTTCTCTTGGTAGTCCTTTTTGGAGAAGGCCAAACTGCCTGGGCAAATACTCCCGGCGATGTAGATGATCCAGAAACTGTTATTCGAATGATTGTCAAAGCCAATGCAGAAATGGATATGAAGACTCTTGAAAGGTATATGGCTGCTGATGATGATACGGTGGGATATACCATAGGTGGTCGAAAATACATTGGATGGAAAGATGTTGAACAAGCCTTCAAGGAAGAATTTTCCATGCTTAGTGGCTTAACCATCGATATCTTAGATCTGAAAGTCTGGCAGAAAGGTGAAGTTGCTTGGTTCGCTATGGAAATTGATTACAACCGGGAGGTAGAAACGTCTGATGGCTCAGTAAGAAAAACATGGCCTTTGCGAGACACAGGTGTGTTAAATCGTCGGGATGGTGCCTGGATGTTAGTCAATTGGCATGAGTCTATGCGCGAACCCGTCAAACCATTGTCAGTAGCACAACAAGCATTGGCACCCAAGGCCGAAACCAATCTTGTCGAAGTCGATCTTACTGGAGAATGGGAGATACAAGAAGAAGATAAGGCCTACCAAGCTACGCTTGATGCGAAGGGTAATGGTCCATATACTTGGCAGGAAGGGCGGCTCCAAACTGAGAAAGTCGCTAACCGCCTCTGGTCAGGAACATGGCATCAAAAAGGCAATGACCGAGAAGGAGGCTTTGAAGTTCTGTTATCAGAAGACGGAAATACAGCAGAAGGCGTGTGGTGGTATTTGCGAGTTGGGACTCAAGAAAATATCCCACCTCGAGAATGGGGTGGCACATACAAAATCAAGCGTTTGTCGTCTTCCTCCACTCCTTAACCAATTGGATGCAAGTCTAAGTTGTAGAGTATTTTCCTCCTGCAAATCTGTCGTTTCATCTGTAATTGAGAGCAAACCCTCATCAGGGTGTGGGTCTCGGTCTACCTCCGCTATTTCCTGAAGATTATGGGCCTGTTGATTGATGATGATATCAACGGCCACATTTCGTCTCTGTGACGTCACATGTCAGAGGCCTCAGTCTGTTCGAAAAAGTCCGTTCAGCAAGGCCGCAGCCATTTTTGCGCGCGGAGCGTACTGGTCTTACGTGAGCACGGAAAAGGGCGAGAACGCCGCTGGCGGCTTTTTTCAACAGACCCATTATGAATCTTCACAAAACACACGTATTCCTGTTCAACAGCATAAATTTTCAGTGAAAATTTCTCATTCGTTCGGGGAATGGTTTGTCACCTTTGGGTCAATTATCGTGTGGAGCATGTTGCGTTCAAAGACTTAGTGCCGACGACAAGTTTCGTTTTTGGCCATTCTTACAAACAGGAGGAAGTTATCAATGAAAGAATCACGTTATTCCAAAATTATGGCTCATTCTGTACGAAGTATGAAAGCGGCTGCTCTTCTGAGTTGTGTGTTATTCATGGGGGCTCAAACAGTTTGGGCCGGAGCGCCAAGTGATTCCATGCAGAGTGATAGACAGGTGGTTGAGCAACAACGGGTTGAAAAGAATATTCCTGGTTCTTACCACTATCAATCAGAATATGAAATGACGAAAGATGAAGAGGGCACGTATCGCTCCACCTATGAAAGCCGGAAAAATGAATGGTTTTGCTGTCTCAATTGGTTTTCCTCAAAAGATGAAACATCCACTGACTCCGAGAAATCCTAAGGTATTTTCTGATAAATTTTGCTATACGAAAGGCGGCCTGTCCCATGGACAGCCGCCTTTTACGCTTCTCCTCTAAACACTCCTTAAAGCATTGACCTTGTTCGTCGATTCCTGAAACAGAGATTTGCTACAGTGTGGAGTGCAAGGATTTGCCGGTTTAACTTCTTTTGCCTATTAGTCCTTACGGTATCGTCTTTGTTTATGGTTCGAGCATCACAATCTCGAGTACGTCCCAAACGGTCAAGGAATGGCCAGGCTTCAACAGCAGAGCCTCTCCCTTTGGAATTTCCAAATGCTGAGAATGTTAAAGGTCTAGTGGCAGATAAACCCATAGTGGTCATAGTGGGCCGACCGAATGTCGGTAAATCTACCTTGTTTAACCGGATTGTGGGGCACCGTACTGCCATTGTCGATGATGTGTCCGGGGTCACACGTGACCGGAATATGGCGGAATGTGACTATCAAAATCGCATGTTCACGTTAGTGGATACAGGGGGCTTAGACCTTCATGCCGAAGACGTCATTGTCTCCCAAATAAAAGAGCAAACCCAAATGGCAATGGCCGAAGCGGACCTAGTCATTGCTGTGATGGATGGCCGTGTCGGTCTCTCTCCGTTGGATGCTGAACTAGCTGAGCTCTTGCGTCCAGTTGCCAAGCCGGTATTCCTGGCAATCAATAAAATTGATACGCCGAAATCCGAACCCCTTCTTGCAGATTTTTATAAGTTGGGGCTGAAAGATATCTACCCAATTTCTGCTGAAGGCGGTATGGGTGTAGATGAACTACTTGAAGCCATCATGCCCTATCTGCCTACCGTTCCAGAGGAATCAGGCCAACTTGATATTCCCCGTATCGCCGTCGTAGGACGGCCTAATGTTGGAAAATCCACCTTGGTGAATGCCATATTGGGCGAACAACGTCTCATCGTGAGCGATGTTCCCGGGACCACCCGCGATCCCATCGACTCTCTGCTCACGCGTGATGGCCAACGCTATATTTTTACTGATACGGCTGGCATTCGCAGGCGAGGGCGTATTGATCGAGGGATTGAAGGCTACAGTGTGTTGCGCGCCATGCGGGCCTTGGGTCGGTCCGATGTGGCTGTCTTGGTATTAGATGGAATTGAAGGCGTGACGGAGCAAGATACCAAAATTGCTGGATTGATCAATAAACAAGGCCGTGGATGCGTCATGTTGGTGAACAAATGGGATGTGCGTGAAGATGACGCTGATGCACACCCTGCTTATAGTCTTGCGCTCTCTCGTCGATTTCCGTTTTTTGCGCACGTCCCCGTGCTGTTTGGCTCGGCCGTACAATCTGAAACGCTTCCGCGTTTGTTTTCGAAAATTGATCAGGTGGTTGGGTTTTTTAGTAAACGAGTTCAGACACGGAAGCTAAATGTGTTTTTCCAGCATCTCCTCGAAAAAAACCCAATTTCTCTTCGTCGTGGGAATCACAAGAAGTCCATGTTCATCACACAGGTCGCGACGAAACCGCCAACATTTGCCTTATTTGTGAAAGGTGCCGAGAAAATCCCTGCCTCGTACCTTCGCTATTTAGAAAATGCCATCCGAGCTGAATACGGCTTTCAAGGCATCCCCATAAAAATTTTATTGCGAGGCAAGTGAGTGAAATGAGAGAAAACTGGATACAGCAATGTTGGGTAGCTTTTCTTGTCTTGCTTCTAACGAGCTTCTTAGGTAATTGGAGCATAGTCTTCGCCGATGAGGAAATCGAGGTATCTTCTCAACCGGATATTGAGGAAGGGCGTGAGATCTACGAGGCACATTGCTTGACTTGTCATGGAGCCCAGGGCCATGGAGACGAGTCCCGCGCCCCGACCCTTGTGCCTTCCCCAGGCAATCTTGTCTCTAAAGCTACCGTGATGAAAACCGATGATGAGCTGTTTGCAATTATCACGAAAGGTATTCCCGACACCGCTATGCAGGGGTGGAAAGATCAATTGTCCATCGATGATCGTCGCAACGTCCTCGCCTACCTCCGGTCTCTTGCTTTTCCATAAAACCTTTAGACCAGTTTTTAGGGATCAGACTCGAATTAATTAACAGAGAGGATGGGTCCCAAAACGTTACATTTGGCTTAAGGCACGGAAATATTCCACGAAGGCATGCATACCGCCAGAGGCTTGCCCCCAATCAAAGTATTCATTTGGCGCGTGGTAGCCATGTTCGGGGAGACTCAATCCCATAAATAAGATCGGCACGTTCCAGGCACGTTGTAAGGTGGCTACGGCTCCAATTGATCCACCTTCCCTGACAAACACTGGGCGTCGGCCGAACCCCGTTTCAACGGCATCTTTCAGGGCTTCGGCATACGGTCCTTCGGAAATTCCGCGAAAGGGTTCCAGAGCTCCGTCATTGATCACTTCGATATCCGGATTGCGCTCACGGAGATGCTTTTTCAAGAGACGGAAAATCTTTTGAGGATTCTGATTGGGAACGAGCCGCATACTGACCTTCAGTTCGCCCCAAGCCGGTACAATGGTTTTCACACCAGGTCCGGTATGTCCGCCTGTTAAGCCATGTATTTCAAAGGTCGGCGAAGCCCAGATGCGTTTGAGCAACTCTTTGGGATCAGATGTACGTAATGAACGGAGTTGATAGGCTTCTTTGAACTTCCTGACTTGAAAGCCTGAAGCCACAAAGTCTTTCAATTCTGTCCGGGTAGGCGGCACGACATCATCATAGAATCCTGGGATCTTCACCCGTCCGGTTTTCGCATCCACACAGGAGTAACCGGCATCACATAATTCCGCCAAGGGATTACGAGCCCCTCCGCCGGTGAGGCCTGAATGAATATCAGTTTCCCCTGTGCGAAGAAGGAGGCGGGCTCCCAATAATCCACGGAGTCCACATGACAGAGCCGGCCGATTTTTCGCGACCCAAATCGTATCAGAGATCAACACCGAATCAGAAGGAGGGACACTTTTTCGCTGCTGCAGGACTTGCAAAAAGTTGGGGCTGCCAATTTCTTCCTCTAATTCCCAGAGCACGCGTATATTCAGTGGAATACCAGCTTCTCGGGCAAATCTAGCCGCAAACAATGCCGTAAGTGCAGGGCCTTTATCGTCCGTGGCGCCTCGCCCACAATATTTGTCGCCGTCTTTGTGAAAGGCAAATGGGGACTGTCGCCACTCCGGTTCTAAAGCAGTCTGGACATCTAGATGGTTATAAATAGTGACGGAGGGATATTTTCGGCCGGCCCACCATTCGCCGACAACACTGGGATAGCCTTTGGTTTTGACAATCCTCGCTCTGGCACCGAAGTGTCCTAAGTAGTCTTCAGCCAATTTAGCCATCTTTTGCATATCCGATGCGTGGGCAGCGTCAGAGCTTACGGATGGTGTTTCCACCATGTGAGCTAACATATCTTCAAAATGAGGACGCTGGTCTCGAATGTAATTACGAATATGGGAGTTCGGAAAAGACATGTGCAACCCATTCTTGCTAATTGACGTTCAGAATAATGCTAGTGGTTTGAGGCGGCTTAAGCTAAGAAATTCTGGACTAGACAATTCTCCAGGATAGTAAATTCTCTTGGTTCAACCTACTGAAAACGGCACTGGAGCAAATGTTACAACAAAAATACACAAGGCAGCCCAGGCCACGAATTGACGCGTTTTCCCCAGCCCCTGATAGGGGTTTGTCACAGGGGGATGGGCTAGCCCGACCATGGCTGACATCCCAACCCATAGAATCCATCCCGGCCAACCAGTAAAACCCAGATAGAGAAGGACCGGTACGGTGGCATAGGCTAACTGCCGTTGATGTTGACCAAGAACCGCAAATGCGACATGTCCTCCATCGAGTTGACCTAAGGGTAGCAGATTGATCGCGGTGACGAAAAATCCAAACCAGGCTGCAAAGGCAATTGGGTGTAATACCAAATCGTGTGTAGTCGGAATAGGTCCAAACATAAGCCAGGCAAATCCTTGCAAGAGGAGTGGTTCACCGAGTTGGAGGCCGAAAGCATGCTCTTTGGGGACAATATAAGAAAATGAGAGTCCGATAATGGCGGCGATAACTGCAGCGATAAATCCAGCGATCGGGCCAGCCACGCCGATATCAAATAACGCTCGTCGCTGCATAATCGGGGAGCGCATGCGGATGACCGCGCCAAAGGTTCCGATGAACTGTGGAGGACCGGGGATAAAGAGCGGAAATGAAGCTGGCACCCGATGGATGCGCGATAATGCATAATGCCCAAATTCATGCGTTACTAAAATGCCCAAGAGAGTGACTGCGAAAGGCAAACCGTTTAACAACGAAGCTGGATATTTCGTGAGAAAATCCCACGCCCCTGTCGCTGGTTTGGTGTTCACCTGATACGCCCCAGCCCATAAGGTCGTAAAAACTGTGATACCGAAAAGCAAAATGGGTAAACCCGAAGCAGAAAATGTATTTGGTGGCGCGAGGGTGTCCCGATAGGATTGGAATTCAGGTTGGTCGTTATCCTGAGGGGGTGGTTTTGATAGCCAGTCAATGCGATGAGGAGTCTTCCTCATGTGTTTTTGAATAGCATCCTCTTTGGTTATTGGTTTGATAAGGGAACCAGAGGGCGTGTCTTCTGAGGAATCTGATATTGCTGGATCGGAGGGGGGAGAAGTTTGAGAGCTTGAGGGTTGATTACTCGATGGCTGTGGGTGTTTTGGGGCTGAGTGGTCCATGAGTTATGATTATCTCATGGATTCGCAAGTGGATCTAGTTACGGACCGTTCCTTATCCAAATGGATTGTGTGTTTGTTCTTCTTCCACGGTTGTTGAAGGCCCATGACCGGGAAATAAGACGGTATCCTTCGAGAGATGTAACACGGTCTGCCGGACAGACTTAAGGTGTTGTGGATACAACGAAAAAGGATTGGATCGTCCAACCGATCCAGAAAACAGGGTGTCGCCCACAAAACAAAGTCCTTGACCTTTTCGTGTTGTGAGATAGCAAAACCCGCCAGGAGTATGCCCAGGAGTGGCTAAGCATTCAACTGTCAGTTCTCCCAGAGCTATTATCTGATGGTTAGTCGGAATCTTCAATGAGGCCGGGTCGGGCTTCCAAGGAAGTAAATCGAAGTCTCCGTTGCCAAGATACACCGGTACCGACCATTCCGACAAAATCTTGTCTAAGCCCCCAGCATGATCGGCATGGCCATGAGTCAAAGCCACACCAATGAGCGTTAATTCTCGTTCTTGTATGGTCTGTAACATCTTTGACGCATTGTACCCCGTATCTATCATGAGGGTTTGTTTCGTGTCTGGATCGGTCAGTAGATAGCCTTTCACTTCATATCCACCAATATCGCCATAAATTGTTTCCACTAAACCTTCTTCAGTCGTCCAATCCGGCTGAGGAGAAGGGACCCATCCGTCCAATGTGATGGCTACTAGAGAATGAAGGCGTAAATGCAGGGCCTGGCTGATGCTTTGAATTTCCGACTTGGTTGGTACGCGAGCACCCTTTTCGAGGTTTTCCAAGTCTGAAGACTCGATTTGGGTGAGTTCCGCCAAAGCTGCCAAACTATGCTCTTGTCCAAAGCGGGCTTTCTTAAGAATATCGCAAAATTCGTCTTCTAAACTCATAAGGTCCTCAATGCTTTGCGGTTACCGATTTGAGAATAGCTCATTGAGCGAGATACCATATAACCAAAAAGAGGTGTCTAGGGAAAGGGGGCCTTCATTCCAGGGAATGTCGAATCGTATCCTCTTCTAGACATGACTAGAAGAATATGTACAATTGATCAAGTTTCCAGGATGTTGAACCCTGCACGGCAACCTTCACTGTTTCCGATAATACCAGAAGGCCTTTGGGGGCAGTTGTGCTAAAAATTGTCTCCGTTTTCACAGTTCAGTTTAACTTTGCGTAGATTTTATGACTGCTGTACACAACCCTTGTGATGTGTTGGTGCTTGGAGCTGGGCCTGCTGGTTCTTCCCTTGCGGCAATTCTGGCAGAAAAAGGCTGGAAGGTCGATGTGTGGGAAAAAGCTCGCTATCCTCGCTTTCATATTGGAGAATCCTTATTACCTCACTCACTTCCGTATTTAAGCAGTCTGGGAGTGTTGGAGGAAGTTGAACGGATAGGGATAAACAAATGGGGTGCGGAACTGGTGGCCCCAGATCACCAAGATCCTATCACGCTATATTTTTCAGGAGCATTGAATAAATCTCATCCAAAGGCTTTTCAAGTTCGCCGGTCTGAATTTGATGACATCCTATTACGGAATTGCCAGAAGAAAGGCGCTCGGGTCTGTGAGGAGCTTGAGGCCATAGCGGTGGATTTTTCGGATCCTGCCTGGGCTACGGTCCATGGAAAAAATGCTCAGGGGGCATCGGTGAGTCAGCAGGCACGGCATGTCGTTGATGCGACGGGACGGCAGACATTTTTGGCGAATCAATTTGGGGCCAAGCATCGTAATCCCCATCATAGCAGTGCCGCTATTTATGGGCATTTTGAAGGTGTGACCCGGCATTCAGGAAAAGATGCGGGCAATATCACTATTTGTTGGTTTGAACAAGGATGGTTTTGGATCATTCCTCTCCTAGACGGAATTACCAGCGTAGGGGCAGTGTGTTGGCCTTCGTACTTAAAGTCTCGGAAAGGGGACTTAGAGGAGTTTTTTTGGAAAACGGTCAAAAGTTCGCCGGCTGTGACGGAACGAATGAAAAATGCTAAAGCAATTATGCCTATTGAGGCAACGGGGAATTTTTCCTATCAATCTAGCGTGATGTCGGGGCCAAAGTTTCTGTTAGTCGGGGACGCCTTTGCGTTTGTCGATCCCATCTTTTCAAGCGGTGTTCATTTAGCTCTTCATAGCGGAATTCGAGGTGCGGATGTTGTTGAGGCCTATCTGCAGACCAATACTCAGGCTCCTCAAATAGCCAAGAAATTTGAGAAGGCTGTGCGTGATGGCCTCGAGATTTATTCCTGGTTCATCTACCGGTTTACTCAACCAGCCCTTCGCAAGCTATTTATGGGCCCCAAAAATTATTTTCGGATTCAGGAGGCTATTTCCTCCGTGGTGGCGGGGGACATCTTTGGTAAGACCTCAGTCAAGCCTCGAATTTTTCTCTTTAAAATTCTGTATTATGTCCTGGTTCTACTTGACCTAAAAACCAATCTGGCTCATCATCGTAGGAAGCAAGTGAATGTGGACTGTGATTCCAGGGAACCACAGACACGAGAGCAGACTGTTGCCTCATAGAAAGAACAAGCAAGTAAAAATAGGGTCATGGATCATCGGTTAACCCCTAACAAAAATTCCGTTCGATCGATTCTGACCGATCTCCCAGAATGGGATCGGTCAACAGTTCCGACTCCATTAACAGGCTCTTATCCCTTGAAAGTGACCTATGTTCAACTCGATGATTGTTCTCAGATCGGCAGTTTAGAAACATGTCATATTTTAGCGTCAATGACTTACGGAAATAGTACTTCTCAGGCTGTTTTAGGGAAAGGGCTCAACGTTCAGGTGAATCTCCCCCACTTGACTCAACCACCTGTTGTGGAAATTTGGGAAACATCAGCTTCGGTTCTTCGAGATCAGTTTCAAGATATTCGTCTGGCTGTTTCCAATGGAATCGTTTTTGGTTGCTTGGAAACTCGGGAGTCTCCAGGATGTGTGTTAGAAGACGTCGCTCGGGAAGCCTACGAACAAATATTTGAGTATTGCACACGATCAGGCTTCTCCCATCTTCTGCGCATGTGGAATTATTTCCCTGACATTAATGCCGATCACCATGGGTTAGAGCGTTATAAGCGGTTTTGTATGGGACGGCACCAAGCCTTTTCGGAACAATATCAAGATTTTTGGCCACGCCTTCCAGCAGCCAGTGCAGTTGGCACTTCTAGTGGCCCCTTCCAGCTATTGTTCTTGGCTGGGTCCCAACCTGGAATTCCAGTTGAAAACCCTCGGCAAGTGAGTGCTTATGTCTATCCTGAGATGTATGGTCCCAAAAGTCCATCCTTTGCACGGGCGACTCTGTGTCATACCTTATCTGGCAGCCATCTTTTTGTGTCAGGGACCGCCAGCATCGTGGGGCATGCCACTCAACATCATGGCGATCCAGCCCAACAGACCTTAGAAACATTGTGCAATATTGAAGCAATTCTGAACCGGGTTCGTGATGAGAGTCCAGAGCTAAGGGACGATGAGCTAACTCACGGTGTCTTGAAGGTCTTTGTACGTAATCTGGAAGATGTCCCCGCGGTCATGCAAGTGTTAGAGCGCCATGAATTTGGGCAGAGCCCTGTAGTCTATGTGCAGGCAGACATGTGTCGAAAAGAATTGCTTGTAGAAATTGAAGGCACATGGAGTCAGACATCTTAGCCATTAAATGAATGAGGAATCTAGAACTTATTCCCAAATTTATTTATGATGACATGAGGTTTGTGTACGAGAATTAGGTTGTTGTTCATTTTAGGAACTTTCTTACAGAGTTGGAGGATTGGATGATGAAAAGTCGATTATTGTCACAATGGGTCTTTTTGTCAGTCGCTATGCTGTTGATTATTGGGTGTGGAGGTGGCGCACCTGTTTTGGATATCACTGATGCTTCGATAACCACAGTCTCTGGCAAGGAACCAACACTAGAAGATGTCACTCGAGCTATTGTCAGTGCTGCAACGGGTTCAACACCCATATGGAATATGCAGGTTGTAGAACCCGGTCATATTGTGGCCACGTTGCATAATCGAAGACACATGGCCTCTGTCGATATTAACTACACGACCAAGGGGTATAGTATCACTCGCAAGGAAACATCAAATTTAAAATATAACGCAGAGAAAGGGACGATTCATCCGGGGTATAACAAATGGATTCGGCGCTTAGATAATAATATTCGAGTCAAACTTTCCATGTTGTAATAGTAAACAGAAATATCAAAAGGCATAAGCCCTATGGTTGAAAAGCCATAGGGCTTATTTGTGTTTATTTGTGATACGACTGGGAAGGAGAAATTTTTGAGATATGAGGCTCCTGTTGAGCAAGAGGTTGACCAAACAACGCATGATAGAGGTTTTGTGGAGCCAGTCCTTTAGCTAAGAGTTTCCCCGCAATCATGAGAGTGATCCGAGCAATATCCACAACCGGGCGAAAATAACTGGGGCGTGGGGCTTGCCGGGGTTCCGACTCAATGGGGACTGGAAGGCTCCAAAATTCCAGCTTCGCTCCTTCCACCAAGATCTCACTTTCGAACACAAAGCTACGTTCCAGGGTTGTGGGAATGTTCAACTGAGCAAGTAATGACAACGGGTAAATCCGAAACCCCGATTGGCTATCAGCTATTGGGTGACCGGCAGCCCAGGATACCCAAAAATCGGCGATTCGGTTAGCCAGAATTCTGTGCCAAGTTTGTCGGGTCCAAGGTCTCCGACGTGCGCCGATAATAATTCGGTGCGGAGTCCTTTCGATTTGTTGAAGAAGTCGGGGAATATCTGCTGGATCATGTTGTCCATCCCCGTCCAACGTCACGACAGCAGTGACGCCAAGTTGCTGGGCATATTGAAAACCCTTCCAGAGGCTGGCTGCTTTTCCGCAATTGCTGTTGTTGTGAAGGATAGTAATGGGCAAATCTTCCAAGACTTGGGCTGTTCGATCGGTGGAGCCGTCATTCACGACGATCACAAACTCGAGATAGCGAAGGGATGCCTGAACAACATCAAGTATAGTCGTCTCCTCATTGTAAGCTGGAATCACGACAGCATAGGGTTGTGAAGATTGATGATCCACTAAGCCATGGCTCCATTTACGCCAATAATTTGTCCAGAAAGATAGCTGGCTCTTTCAGAAGCCAAAAATCCCACGACTGAGGCGACTTCATCAGGTTCTCCTGCACGTTTCATAGGTACCATACTCTGTATTTGGTCCTCCGTAAATATGCGTTCAGTCGATGGAGAATGAATGAGTCCAGGTGCGACGACGTTGACCGTAATGCCACGAGAGGCGACTTCTGTGGCTAATGACCGAACGGCGCCATGCAGGCCAGATTTTGCGGCCGAGTAATTCGTTTGTCCTCGATGCCCGACCATTCCAGAGAGAGAGGAAATCGCAATGATGCGTCCCCAGCGTGTACGGATCATGGGGAGCAATAGTGGTTGGGTAATGTGAAAAAATCCATGAAGTGAGACGTCGATGACCTTCTTCCATTGTAAGGCGCTCATGCCGGCCATGGGGGCATCTTCAAAAATACCCGCGTTATGAACGATCACCTGAAGAGGTCCTGTCTCAAGGAGTGTATTCATAGCGATTTCGGTTGTCGCTCCGTCTGTCAGATCGCAGCAAATGGCTTCGGCAGACTTGCCATTCTCAAGAAGTTGTGTGACATGTTTATGTGTCATTTCAGGGTGTTGATGCCCATGGATAATCACATGATAATTCATCGAGGCTAGTTCTCGGCAAATAGCGGAACCGATAGGGCTATTTCCGCCCGTCACTAAAGCGCGTTTCATAGGATCGTTTCTGTGCCTTGAATGAAAATTGAAGCGCGTCCTTCTAGCAGTGATTGTTCCTTTACTTTGATTGTAAATGCATAGATGAAGCTCGTCTGTTGTGCGAGTATTAACTTCGCTCCAATAGTTAAATCTTCCGGGAATTGTTGGAAACTGAGGCTGTAAATCCGAAGATCTCGAACCGCTCCAAGATACCCAATTGACGCATGGCGTTGGGAAGTGTCTCTGGTAAGACCCACGTGGACGCCCATGGCTTGTGCCGCAAATTCTAACCCTGAGAGGATTCCCAAACGGCCCTCGTGTCGCAAGGGATTGTCATGGTTTCGGTGAGTAGACGAGAGACAAATGATTGATGTGGCGTCCCACTGTTCGACTGAGTTTAGCATACACATCTCTTTGCCATGCGGCAAAAAGTTGCAGAGTTCTACTCTCGACAAGGCTGGCATGGTTGGTGGTCAATCTGCAATTGAAGGTTATCCAAGAAGTTCAGGTGCACCGAAGTGGTGAGATGATTGGCCATAGCATGTAAGAGTGGAAGGCTTCTGGCTGCTGGGCTACCTGAACGCAATTGTTCCAATGAAGTGTGGGACATTGTTGTGGGTGATGTTTCCAGGGGTTCTGACAGCAAGGCAATCGTCAATTTAGACAGGCTCTTCGGTGGCGCATGATGGCTGAGGACCATGGCCACAGCAAACGGGGCGGCCAGCGGACGTGCCTCATTCAAGGGAAATGGCGCGGCAATATCACAAGCAACGAACAACACATATTCTTCTTGATGTGTAGACAACAAAGTGGCCGACTCAAGCAAACCGCCACTAAATGAAGCATCGTAACACGACAAACTCGTCGATGGACGTTGAGATCCAGATGCAATACTCCAGTAGCCCACCGCCGCATTGTGAACGGATTGATGAAATAAGGTTGGAGAAACCATGGGGGGTGATAAGGTAAGTGAGTGACAAATTTTATGCAGTATTTCCGTTTCGCCACCGGAAGAAGCAAAGACCGTGGCCATTTCTTTTGAAGACATGTCGCTTTGTCGCACTGCTTCTTGGGCAACTTGTAAAGCCCAGCGAACCACTCCGCTACTCCGACGGCGTTCATTCATGGGAAGAACTGAAGGCATGGGGTCGGGTATCTGTGTGAAACTCTCAGGTATCTGAGAGTCTGGTTGCAGCTGGTTTTGGCATTCTTGCCAATTTGCTAAGTTTGGCCCTAGCACTCCGATACCATGAACAAAGATTTCCACTAGCTTTTTCCCAAAATCAACGTGCAGTTATTGCCGCCAAATCCAAAAAAGTTACTCATGATATGTTGGAGTGGTCGTTCTTCGTTTTTCAACAGAACGTGACTGGAAAAAGTCGGGTCGATCTGGGTTGTATTCAAGCAGCCAGGAAGAAATCCATATTGGAGGCAGAGATCTCCAATGACGGCTTCGACGGCTCCTGCAGCGCCTAATGTATGGCCAGTCCATCCTTTGGTTGAACTACAAGGTGTTTGGGATCGAAACAGCGTGGCAATAGCGCGGTCTTCGGTTTGGTCATTGGCCTTCGTTGCTGTTCCATGCATATGAATAAAATCAATGTCAGATGGGGAAAGGTGGCTGCTCTTCAGCGAAGCTTCCATGGCGATGATTGCACCTTGCCCGGTGGGATGAGGATGGGACATATGGTAAGCATCGCTACTTTCGCCATATCCCAAGAGAACGGACGTGGATTGATTCTCAGCATGAGGGGTTTTCTCTAAAAAGACAAAGGCGGCCGCTTCACCAATGGTCAATCCATCACGGTCCTTATCACAGGGCCGGCAGGGCCCAGCAGCAGTTAATTGTAATGAGGAAAATCCATACAAGGTGGTTTGGCAGAGACTATCAACTCCCCCAACGATCGCAGCTTCGCAGAGCCCCGCCTGAATATACCGCGCAGCGGTGGCAAAAACTTTTGCGCTTGAGGAACAGGCCGTGGAAATGGCAACGGCTGGTCCTGTGAGTTGCAGGTAGTCGCGGATAAAATGGGCGACAGAAAAGACTTCTTGGGTATACCGGCATCGTGGAAGAAATGTGCTAGGAAGTCGTCCAGTTTCTGGATCCCGGTTTTGGTATGCATGTTCCGTTTCCAGAATCCCTGAGGTGCTGGTGCCAATGAGAACAGCAATTCTCTGAGCACCATATTGTTGACGGGCGTCAGCAATACGGTCTTCAAAGCCATCTTGCTTTAGGCCTAACATGGCCAATCTATTATTTCGACAATCAAAATGGCTAAGACGTGGAATAAGCGATAGCGTATCCAAGCCTTTCACCATACCCATATAGGTGGGAAGCTTGGTGCCTTCAAAATCGCAAGGCGTGAGACCAGATTGGCCTTTCTGTAGAGCGACAAGATGGTCTTGCTTGCCTCGACCAAGAGCGGTGACGAGAGTGGAAAGAGAGAATGAGAGAGGGGCCATGTGTGCGGGTTACGCCATCTGTTTGCTTGATTGGGTCTCGAGGAGGGTATTGGCCTGTTCATAACCATGACGGAAGATAGCCCGGAGACGCGTTACTGATTCATGAGGCGTCAGGGGTTGTCCGATTTCGTTCAACCAATCAATCCCTTCCAGGGCATCTGTGAAATTCCCCAGGTTCCCCCGGTACAAAGCCTGATTTTTCTGGAGATGTCGTTCAACTTTCTGAAACAGCTGAGAAAATATTGAGAGGGAATTGAGGACCTGCTGTTGCTCTTGGACCTGATCAGCAAGGAACTGCTCATTGAGATGAAGGTCTTGCATAAACTCTGATAGCCAGAGGTGATAGTACAAGGGAAGATCTAATTGAAACTTCAGCTTGAGCAGCTCATAGCTGGCAAACACGGAATAGAGGTTGTGATACAGGTGCATGTTTGCCTCATAGCGAAAGTGCATGTAGGCATTCGAGAGGTTCACGAGATTTTCCAGGTGAGAAGAAGAAGCCCCTTCTTCTTCATGGCGAATAAAATTGGTGATGAAATCATTTTCCAACGCAATAAAGTCTGATCCTGGGCTATAAAACGGATCGGAAAATGCTGCAGATTCACCGGTTAACCCCCAACGGTTTGAACTGAAAAATTGTTTAGTGGCATAAGTCAGATGCTGGAAGCTGCCGATGTCCAGCAATTCAGCTTCCTGGAGCAACGACCATGCAGCATGATGTTGTTTGAGAAAGTTTAAGAATCCTTTTCCTTTTCGCAGAGTTTCTTGCCAGCCAAAGCGACGGTCCATGACGATACCCACGCTCACAATATCCTGGCTAATGGGAATAAACCAGATCCAATACCCGGGATAGCAAAAATGAACCGTCGATGCTCGGCGGCTCGTGCCATTGACCCGTTGGCGGAAAGTCTCTGGACCGATATAGTCCATATCAACCACATTTCTAAATCGCCCCCATACGGATCCTACGGTATGGTGTGGGCATGCAATTCGTAAGTCTTCTTGCTTGGCGAGAATGGAAGAACGGCCAGTGGCATCAATCAGCCATCGGCTCTGACCATTCAATTGTGTGGTCTCAGTTTCCACAGCAAATGTATGAGGCGAAGAATCGGAACTGAGCTGAATCCCATTCACTCGGCTTCCAAGGTGAAGTTCAACGCCATCTTCCTGATTCATCTGTAGGAGGTCGGCCTCTAACCGTGAGCGATCAATTTGAAAACTCTTAAAAAAAGGCGTTTGTATTCCCCCAATTTCACTCATCTCAGTTAATGGGGCTTGACGGTTTTCCTGATCAAAGAAAAAACGCAGTCCATTCTTCAGGATATGATGTTTGGTGAGATAGTTCTCCAAGCCAAGCCGCCGAATCAGATAATTTCCCGTGACTTCAACCGTGGATTCTCCCACTTTAAAAGTGGTAGAGCGTTGTTTTTCGAATATCCCCACTTTGAGGTGCGGAACGGTCTGCCGCAGTTGCCTGGCTAAGAGATTACCGGCTAGCCCTCCACCGAGAATAGCGATATCAAGATGATGGTGTGCCATAAATTAGGCTGGATATTCCTTCTGTGCAGGTGAACAGATGGCTGCAAAAACAAAGCAGAGGAGCGCCCCCAAAAATGCTGTAAGCCCAATGCCATGGAGTACAGGCGTCTCAGAGCAGGCTAGCAGACCAAATATTGTGATAGTTGTGAGACTGCATACGAATATGGCGGAAATAGTTTGCTGACGCTCGGTTGTTGTGTGATGAGGGCGTTGGTAAAACAAGGTGTAATCCAAACCAATTCCGAAGACCAATAACAAGGACGCCAGATGAAATAAGGAAAGGCGTTCCCCCAGGGCATGGAGAATGGCTAGGTCGAGCATAATCGAGCCTGCGATAGGAAGCAAGACAGTAGCGACTTTGCTAAAAGACTGAAGCCCGAGGCATAAAATGAGGATCAGGAAGCCGATGCCCATCAGTAAGTATCTCGTGACTTCTTCACGATAGGTTGTGACCATGCCGTTTGATTCGGTTTTCAGGTCCAGGTAATGCACTGACGAGAGAGAGCCCGTTTGAAGGGCTTGTTGGAGGGCTTGGCGATCGTTGACATCACGGAGAAGAATGGTGCCAACCCATTGCTCCTGATGAGGGTAAAGCAATGACTGGATCTTTGTCCCGAGGGGTGTGGGTTGTAGAGCCTCGAAATCCAGTGGTCTTAGGTTTTTCGCTTGGGTTATGCTTTCTATGAATGGCTCAAAGAGGCCCTGTTTAAAAGGCAAATCTTTTTGGGCTTCGATGAGATGCCTTTTTAATGAATTCTCGTCCGGTAATGCCTGTTGTCGTGATATCTGAGCTTTCATACTGGGCAAGTAATCTGCGGCCATTTCATACCCAGACAAATGTTTCTGGCTGACCAATTGATCTAATGTGGTTTTCAATGTTTCGCTCTGTTCTAAAACCTGTTGGTCATCTGGTGCGACGACCACCATCATGTCCCGCACAGCGGGTGCCCCTAGTTCTTTTCGTAACCAGGCATCGCGGTCACGGAGGGTCTGAGGGACGGGGCTCAGATTCGCGATATCCACCTCCCAAAAAGGCCTGTCGGACCAACTCAGATACATGAAAGACAAGATCATGCTGATGGGCACGAGGAGCATCAGTTTTGAGCCACCGGGCTGAAGTGGAAGCCAGGTGGCCCAGGGTAGAGGCGGTTTCACCTTCCCAGGAGCCAGGGTCGGAAGTATCCATCGAGTTGCTGCTGCGGCCGTGAGTAGGCCACTGATGGCAAACAATCCCAATTGTGACAGTCCAGGAAAGCCTGAGAATAACATGGCTCCATAACCAATGGCGGTCGTGGTGGCTCCCAGCCGTATCGTAGGCCAGACTTGTTGAATGGCTGTTTTGGGAGATTCATGAGATTTCAGATGTGCACAAGCATGGAGAGGGTAATCAATCGCCACCCCAATTAACGTGGCGCCAAAGGCCAAGGTCATGCCGTGGATAAATCCAAACACCAGATACACAGTGATTCCAGCTACGAGGAGCCCCGTGAGAAGAGGCACCAGGCTCAGAAACAGGATTGTAAATGATCGATAGGTGACCAATAGCAGGGCGATGACGAATCCTCCCCCAAGCATGGAGAGCCAGCGGGCATCCTGCTGAATGACAGAGCGAGCCTGCACAGCAAAGACCGAGGGACCTGAGCGAACTAATTCAAGGGCTGCTGGTGATGAATGGCTTGAGAGGGTGGTCCGAATGTCTTTCATTGTCGTTGTCAAAAACACCTGAATAGCTTCTTGTCCATCCAGATCAAATCCCGACGTGGCTGTCTCTGCGAAAAGCAGGGCAAGATCTTCATCAGTAGAAAACCACACCCCATGGACCACCTTCATTGCGTTCTTGGACTTCCAGCGACTCAATATGTTTTGAAATTCACCGGTAGGATCTTCAGGGATGCGTTTTTTAAAAAACGCAGGCAGAGGATTGGATAGATCTTGGAGCCGATGTTCCAAGCTCTGTCGTAACCTGTCTGTGGTGAATCGTTCGGGAGAAATCGTCGGGCTGAGAAGGTACCGGTATTGATAGAGCAGCTCTTGATCGGATCCCAGATTTTGGCCTTCTCCGTTATAGACATGAAGGAATTGATTGTCGTTCCGCATAGCCGCGGCCAGTTTCTTGCTGGCCTCAGCTAGGAGAGGCGACGGTGCTCCCTGTATTCCTAACAACAGAATTCTGGATGAAGGCCCGGACTGCAGTTGATCCACAAATAATTGTTGTGAAAGGGACCCTGTTGAGGGAAGCAGGAGAGGCAGTTCTGTTTGAATGGGAATAGACGAGAGGGCAAATGCAGACCCCAGGGTCATAACGAGTAACCACAGAACCCAGGGTGTGGCTCGGACGTCCGTCACGGAACCTTGGGGGCCAGTTGGAGCTCGGATCGATCACCACTCGTTTCATAAATGGCGATGTTGCCAAGGTGTGACTGCTGCCCCTTAAGGCGGATACAGTCTACACCTTCTCTGTCCTGATGTGTGATAGGAGCAAGCTGTAGTTGCCAGATTTGGTATGTGCCTGCCATCGAAACATGAAAAATTTTTCGAAGAGTGTGTTCGTCTCCGTTAAAAAGGGCTCGTAAGCCTTCAACTAACGTTGCCAGGGACGGGTATTCTCGCAGAGAAAAGGTTCGGGAGATTTTCCGGGAAAGGTTTTCATACAGTAGGCTATCTCCTTCGATGATGAAGGATTCTTCACTTGGCATGTACACATGCTTTTCTAGGTGGTTAGGTGGGTGAAAGGCCAACGTGCCTTCCTTGTGTGATGGAGTTGTCAGCATGTGAGAGTGATAGGTCTCATGAAAGGATCGCGCACTGATTGTCGATTGCTTCAGATTTTCAATAACTTGAGATAATTCAGGATGTTTGTCTGAAAAGGAAATAGATGGTTGGGTGTCTGAACTGGATTCACATCCATAGGCAGACGGAGAGGCTGCGACCTGTAGGCACAGTCCCCAACAGATGATGCAACAGAAAATTGGCTTACTGATCTGTTTCCCAAAAATCATAAAAATTAAACCAATTGTTTGGAGCCATCTGGCAGTAATGTTCCAAGCGATGCGCATATCGTTGAGTCCATTTCTGAATCCCTTGGGCTCGATTTTCTCGTGCAATAGATACGAGTTCGGTAAATAGTTCAAAGTGAATATCATACCGCCCGCCACCACGATACAAACAAAAAAATAACACGACTGGTACCTTGAGGATACTGGCCAGTAACATCGGTCCAGAAGGAAATTGCGCGCGGTGCCCGAAAAATTCACAATGTACTACCTTTTCATGTTTGAGGGGGCGATCACCTAGCATACCCACGAGGCCACCTGCATCAAGGCATTCTTTGGCGCGTAACATGGTCTCTGGTTCGCCGACAGGGATAATGCAATCGGGGAGGGAAGGATCAAGTTTCATCAATACCTCATTCAGAATTGGGGCGTTCTCTTGATGCATCAGTAGCTTAATTGGGACGTTCCTGTGGGCTAACCCTGTGGCTCGGAGTATCTCGAAACTTCCTAAGTGTGAACCAAGAAGGAGACAGCCCTGTTTGCGGTCAACGCGACTCAAAAGTACGTCTTGATCGCGAATTGTGAGGTCAAATTCGTCGTGGCGTCCAGCTAAAATGAAAGTCCGGTCTAACAATGTTGAGGCAAAAGCATGATATTGATGAAAAAGATCAGTGAGCGTCACAGGACGCTGCAAGACGCGCCTTAAAAAGGTCTTTATCCCTCTGCTTGCCGTCCAGGAAAACAACACATAATAGACACATATGGGGTACAGTAAGACGCGGGCAGTTTTTCTTCCCAGCCGGAGTGCCACCCACAGCATGAACTGGTAGGCCCAGGGTTGTCCCCGTTCCCGCTGTGCCAGCCAACGTTTACTCATGAGGGAAAGTGTCGTTCACTGGCTTGAAAACGGAATTGGCCGGAGGCAATTCGCTTTGAGCCAACTTGGCATGTGAAGGTCACCTCATAGTCGGGAAGGATATCGAATGTGAGTTGAACAACTTCGCTTGGGCGGAGAGGGGAATGAAACTTAATAGAAGGCACTGCGGAAAGCAGCCAGGGCGTTTCTAGAGACTGGTTTACTCGTCCAAGAATTTCTCCAAGCATGACGACTCCTGGTACAATAGGATTCCCTGGGAAATGCCCGGATAACGAAGGGTGCGAAGGAGGTATGGTGAAGGTAGTCATGGGCATAACAGGAACCCGTTATTTAGCCGGCGGGTGCTACGATTGGGCTTTTGTGGGTCAACATTAACTTATCGATATCATCTTTGAGTAATTTCCCCGTACGGTTACGAGGAAGTGTTTTTACGAGATACATCGGACGTGGTAAAAATACAGGCGCTATTTTTGTGCGAAGGGCTGTGAGGATAGATTCAGTACTTTTCCCTGGCGCCACCACAAAGGCCATTAAACGTGTCACGGATTCTTTTTCATCTTCCGGCATATAAAACGTCCCATCGAGGACGCCATCAATAGATAGGAGTTTCACATTCAAATCATCCAGTGATGCGCGATGTCCTCCAATGTTAATGAGATGGCTAGGGCGTCCTTCCAACGTGAATTGCTGTGGGTTTGTTGCCTGAATGGTATCAGGAATGGGCACAGAGCTTGAAAAATACGGCGTACTGACGGCATAGCCATCACTATCCCCCACCAGAGCGAGATCAGATAGCAACGTCCAATGATTTTCTTGAACTGGCTGGCGGGTGGCAATGGTGCCCGCCTCCGCAAACCCATAGATTTCTACCATCGTGGTCTGAAGCAATGTTTCTACGTCCTGTGCTAGAGACTTGGGGAGAGGAGCTGTCGCGGAAAGTACATAGTTCACTTCTGGAAATTTGGTTTCTGCCTTCACGCAGGCACGGAGATGAATGGGAGTCGAAACTAAAATTTTTTTAGAGGCATGTTGGTGCAAGACCGTCGCAATGTCCTCAGGGAAAAAAGGCCTTCCCGAGTGATATGACCATCCCTGTTGCAGGGGTAACATGATGGATGTTTCTAAACCATACATATGTTGATGAGGGACGGTGGCTATAATAGTCACTGGACCCTGATCTGAGACAAGCACCCGTTGGGCAGTTTTTTTGGCAATCTGGACCATGGAGCCCCATGATTTGAGATTTGGGCGAGGAAGGCCGGTTGTTCCAGACGTAAAGGCAATCGCGGCAATATGCGTATCAAGAATGTTGGGATTCTTTAGGGGCGGCTGATCGGGGATGGAATCAATTTTGACGGAAAGACCTTCTATGCCTTCAATCTGAATTGGTTCATCTGTTACATAGTAGCAATCTGGATACTCGCGTAGAAGTTGTTGAAAAACCTCTGGTGATTGATTGGGTGGGAGCAAGGTCGTTTGGTTGTGAGAGAGGGCTGCCGCGAAACTTATTAAAAAGGCATAGCGATCTTGGCACAGATTCATGACGTATTGGTTGCGAGGCAGTTGATCGTGAATAGATCTGACGTGCGATAAGAAAGTGTGAGCAAACATGGCTCTTCCATGGTACCAAGCAACGGGATCATCCTGTTGATATGGACCAAGAAATGGTGAAGTGGTCATGTGGTGGTTTGAAGGGATGAATCGTGATTGGTGAGGAAGAAGTTGACTGGGCAGGAGGCATCCCTCAAATAATAACTGGTCTTCGAAAGAGCAAAGGGTCTTAGGAAAATTTTTATGGGTTGTAGATAGTCCAAGGGTATTCTGCTATTAGGTAGTAACCCTGTTCTTCTGGATCGTTTCACACAGCGACCGAAGGGATGAAAAGATGGTCGCATTGTCCGGATCATCCGAGCGTAATTTGTATCCGTAATTCTGATGAACGACCAGGGCAATTTCTAAAGCATCGATGGAATCCAATCCTAAGCCTTCTCCAAATAAGGGATCTAACGGAGGAATGTCTGCTGGTTGTACTTTCAAGTTCAGTGTGGTCACAAGGAGTTGAGCGATTTCGGTTTCAAAAGGGGTCTGGTCAGGCAACGAACGTTCCTCCTTGCATGAGTGATGGTTTGAGACAGATTAATGTCTATCTTCCGATTGTCCTGTTTGTATTGAGAGATGTCAATATCATGTCCTTTTGCAGGAAAAGTTGGTCTTATTCTGCCTTTTGACACCCCTGACTTTTTAAGAAACGAAGAATCAGCATCGTCCCATGATGTTGGAAAACCTGGTGAGGGGGAGCTGTGGAAGATTGCTTGACACATGTAAAATGACTCCGTAGGGTTAGACTTGGTCGGTGTGGCATTGTTTAGGTGTTATGACCGCCCAGCCCTCTAAGCATCTTTCTTCTTCCGACAATCATCTCCTCATACCAATGGCGAATGCCGACCTAACTCCGAGGATGATTCTTTGAAAACGAAACAATCATTTCATTTGGTCCTCATTAAACCCTCGCATTATGATGATGATGGATACGTCATCCAATGGGGACGATCGGCGATTCCCTCCAATAGCCTTGCTGCCTTGAATGCGCTTGCTAAGGATTGTGTTGAGCGGCAGGTGTTGGGTGAAGAGGTCGATATTCATATCGAGGTCTATGATGAAACCAATACCGTCATCCCAACGAAGCGTATTATTCAGCGAATACGTCGGGGCAAGAGTGGCATGGTCGGATTCGTTGGAGTACAAACGAACCAGTTCCCTCGTTCGCTGGATTTAGGACGGGAGTTTCTTCAAGCCGGGATTCCAGTGGTCATCGGAGGGTTTCATGTCAGTGGATGTTACGCCATGTTGAAGGAGTTGCCTGTAGATATTCAACAGGCTTTGGCCGAAGGGTTTACGCTGATTGCCGGCGAAGCTGAAGGGCATTTGGATATGATTCTCAAAGATGCGTACGAACAGCGCTTAATGCGTTCTTATAATTTTTTAGACCAAACGCCAGAGTTGGCGGGGACGCCTTCGCCTTTTCTTCCTGCCGGTTTGGTGAAAAAAACGTTTCGACGGCTTTCCAGTTTCGATGCCGGGCGTGGATGCCCATTTCAATGTAGTTTTTGCACGATTATCAATGTCCAAGGTCGGTCATCTCGATGGAGGTCGCCTGATGATATTGAGGCCCTCATTAGGGCAAACCTTCAGCAGGGGGTCTGGAGATTTTTTATCACAGATGACGATTTTGCGAGAAATCAAGGCTGGGAAGCCATTTTGGA
Organism: Nitrospirales bacterium; assembly: GCA_965223295.1. GTDB lineage: Bacteria > Nitrospirota > Nitrospiria > Nitrospirales > UBA8639 > Nitrospira_E. The sequence goes on from CBDCWC010000003.1 coordinate 1,402,214, forward strand.
CAGAATGATTCATCTTCGTGAGCAAGAAGGCTTCCGGCTTTCACTCACCATCCAGGTTGATACCTTGTGCCATAAAGTTCCACGGTTTATTGAAAAGGCCGTGCGAGCTGGGTGCCATAATGTCTTTCTGGGTTTAGAAAATCTGAATCCGACATCGTTGGCTGGAGCGAAAAAAAGACAAAATAAAATCGGGGAATATCGCAAAATGCTGCAAATGTGGAAACACCACGGATGTACAACCGTGGCCGGCTATATTCTTGGATTTCCTGTGGATACTCCAGACAGCATTGCCCGTGATATTGAGATCATTCAAAAAGAGCTTCCTGTGGATCTTGTGGAATTTTTTATTCTCACGCCCTTGCCAGGGTCTGAAGATCATCAACGTCTTTACGAGCAGGGCGTCGAGATGGAGCCTGATATGAATGCCTACGATTTAGAGCATGTCACTATGGCACATCCCCGGATGACCAAAGAAGAACTAGCGCAGGCCTACCGAATGGCTTGGCGGAAATATTATACATGGGAACATATAGAAATTCTGATGCGCCGGGCTGCTGCAACAGGACAACCAGTCATTAAACTGATGTTCTTAATTCTGTGTTTTTACGGTTGTATCATGCTTGAGGGTGTTCATCCCTTGGAGGGGGGCGTTGTCCGGTGGCGTGGCAGGAAATCCCGGCGTCCCGGTCTGGCAGTAGAAGGACGCTGGATTTTCTACCCCACCGAAATTGCTCGTGCATTTACGACCGGATGGCAATGGTGCCGGTTGGGATGGAAATTGAATCAGCTCCGACGAAAAGTGGAAGGAGATCCGTTAAAGTCTCAATATACCGATGTGGCGCTGATGTCGACTGAAGATGAGTTTGAAGATCAACTTGATTTACATCAAACTTACAATCCTCTTCTTGGCATAAAAAGCCTTGCCAAATAAAACCACCTCAGATTCGTTGGCTCACATTGAGAAGCTGGGAAGACGAGAAAAATTTGGTACAGTATCAGAGAACAACTGGAAGAACCCGAACGTTGGAGGAAGAATGACACCATTGGCTTTGAGACGTGTATGCTGCGCGATCGTTGGGTTTGTCCTTATTGGCGGGTTTGGCAATAATGTTGAGGCGAAAGCTGGAGAGGATGATTCGGTCCTTATTTCTGGCGGGGGGGGAATTTTTTACCCATTTAAGGGTAAATCAGGCTTCAATGCGGTGGTTCAAGCTGCAGGAAAAATTACACCTCAGGAACGAATGGGAGTGGAATTGGAGTATCGTCAATATGAAACGGAGCTGTTTAATGCGAAGGATATTGATACACAGTCCTATATTTTTCGCATATTTGGCCACTATCTTTTCCCATTACGGGGGATCACTCCCTATCTGGGGATTGGGTTGAATATGGCGGTCAATGTCTTCGACAAGAAAGAAATTGAAAGAAAGCGACCTTCGGTCAATGTAAAACGAGGTTGGGGTTTTGGGTACGGCATTATGGGATTAGCGGGTGTAGAGGTTCCGGTGGGGAGAGTGATTTTTTTTGGAGAAGGTCGGGTGAGTGGTGATTTTCAACTCTCTAACTATAAAAAGTCCGGGAAGAATAAAATTAGGATTGAAAATTTTAGTGGTCTTACTGGGATGGGTGGGATTCGCGTTCGCTTTTAGCACGTAAAAAGAATGGTCGTCTGGAGGGCATTTTAGGTTTTTTGACTCTCCTGTAGGTAAAAACGGGCCCGTTGTATTTTATCGATACAATTTGGATATTTATCAAATTGTTGCTGAATTTTTGCCGTACTCAATAATGTCGCCGCCTTTGTCCAGCTGACCGTCCCTCCGAGTCCCTGTATTGTAGCTTCATCAAGTTCCTGAAAAGCTGAATTAAGTCCCTCCCGGCATTCGGTCACCAGTTGGAGGTTTGCGGGTGCACCAGCGCAATGGGTCAAAGCCAAGAGAAAGAAGCTGGTGCATACCAGCCAATGGTGAGAGATGATGCCCATCCCTATTTTTTCGGTTTCTTTTTATCAGACTTTAATTAAGGAACAGAAGTGTCATAAACATTTAGCGGTGCGTCATAGCTGACAAGACGGGGAAAGAGTGAATATGTGTTTAGAGTTTGCGGCCGTAATAGTCTCTGATTAATCCACCAAATAAGGAAAACTGCTGGCTTTGAGCAAAGCCTGATTGTTCTAGAGCTTGAAGGATGGCTTGGGGCGGTACACAGGATTCGATCGTATCCCAATAATAACGCATGAGTGACCGAGCCTGTGGATTTTGTGTTCTCACATAGGATACCCAGGGAATCACACTTTTTAAGAAGAAGCGGCTGATCTGGTAGTGCAGAGCAGATTCGGGCCGAGAAATTTCCAGAAGGAGAAGTCTCCCTCCAGGTTTCAGGACACGAAGATATTCTTTGAATGTCAGGGTGAGGTCTGAAACGTGACGAAGGGCGTAACCCATGCTAATAAAATCAAATCTAGAGTTAGAAAACGGGAGGTCTTCAGCCTTGCTTTGCAAAACGGATGTGATGCCTTGCTTCTTAGCTTCGGTAATCATTCCGTGACTTGGGTCTAACGCCACGACCTTGCCTGTTTCCCCTACGATCTGTTGAGCGCACATTGAAACGGTTCCTGGTCCACATGCGACATCCAGAATGGTATGGCCCTCTGAGAGGCCGGATCTTTTGAGCGCTTGCTGTCTATATTGTTTTCCTGTTCCAAAGGATAAGGCTTGACTGATCCAGTCATAATCTTGGGCGACCTGATCAAATTGTGCTGCGAGAAGTTTTCCGCGTTGCTCTTCAGTCTGGTAGTAGTCTGAAAGAGGGGGGTGTGGAGCCAGTGAAGAGGTGGAAGGTTTAGAAGCAGAAGCCATAGGTGGTAAGCCGTGTCTATTGATAGATGATTATCACAAGCTTATCATGAGCCTATCCCGATGAGATAGTCTGCACGTATCATCACCATGGCAATCAACTTCCACTGATTAGACGGAAGCATCTGAGGGGGCTTAACGGTTGATCAGAAATATCCGTGGAAGACCCCTAGCACTTCGTTGTCCTGATCATGATGTGTCAATGTCGTGCGAAAGGCAAAATTTTTGGCAAAGGTCCACCGTTGTCCAACCTCAAAACTGATATCATCTGACTGATCTCCCAAGAGATAGCCTAAATATCCGGCAGATATTCGCCATTTCCAACGATCAGTTATTGTGGCGAGGATTCCAGCCGAAACTCCTCCTCCGACGCGGTGGTTTTCCTCATAGGCTCTGCTGACATTAGCATCGAATTCCCCGAAAAGAAACAAGACTTCGCGTTGAAAGACATGCGTTTTGAGTGCTCCCCCTGCCCCGATATTGAAATGCCCATTGGTGCAGAGATCGCATGTCTGTGTTTTAACCGTATTCATCTCCATTTTTACTTTCCAGGATGGTGATCGAAACCATGAGTCGATGGGAGCGAGCGAAAGAACATTGGCTAACGTGAATTGTTCGATACGGAAATGATTGCGTTGATGATAATGCCGGAATGATAAGTTCCCCAGTGCAATTTGAGAGTCCAGAGGATAGCCGGGGTCCGGGTCTAGTAGGTCATGATAGACCGCTCGAAGGCCAACGTGTTCAAAGAGCTCATTGTTTCTCCACCCAAAGCCGATACCCATACGGGTGGTGGCATGTCCATTTTCGGGGGAGAGCGTAAAAGGTTTGATAGGAAAGGGAGCAGAAGGTACGGTTATTTTGCTTCGATTAACGAGGGTGGCTTGGTTCAGGCTTTTGTATTTGGCCTCATTATTCCGCTCCGTTCGGCTTTTGTATCGAAGAAAATCTGATGCTAGATCGAGCAAGAATATTTGTCGGGTCTGCGGGAGTTTGCGAAAGTGGTCGCTTGAAGCCGAAGATGGGTCTTCTATTAACTGATGTAGCCAAGGCATTTCTGAGTGTTGTACGGCCGCTCGTTTGCGTTTGAGGTGGGTGCTCCCGGCCGGGCGATAACTGATGTCGCGGATAAAGCCCTCCCGTTGGAAAAGTAAACGGATGGTATCTGCAGGAATCGTCCAAAAATGAAATTGGTCCGTCAAATGAAATTGCGGATCCGCGACTTCTAAGAGGGAAAGGATGTGGTAGGCACAATTTTCTTTGAAGAAGAAATAATCCAGATACGCATTGCCCATTTCCCACGTATGCATGAGCATTCGGTGCATTTGTTCTGGGGAAAAGTTTAATCGGTACTCCCAGATGTCTCGATTTTCGATATCTCGATATTCTTGGACTTTAATGTAATAGGGGATGGTGGAAAAGTACCCTTGGTAGCCGCCGAATATGCCTAACAAAGCAAATTCAAGACCGGCATCGGGAGGGACTTCAGCGGCATAGTTAATGGTATAGCCTAAAATTTTGGTCTGGTCGGTTTGTCCTTTTTGATCAATACGGAGAAAGGTATGACCAAACATAGAAGCAGGATTGTCCATAAACGCAGAGGGAAAGATTAAAGTAATGGATGCCGGGTTCAGTTCCTTTAGCCAATGTTCAAATCGTTCACATTTTTGAAATGGCATCCGGGTTTCATCAAAATGTAGATGATGTTGAAGCCATTGAAACCGTGCAATGAAGGCACATTGTGCAACTTGCTTTGATCGCCCTACTAGTTTGGTAGAAAAGAAATGAGTAAGCGTGGCATGAAGTTCAGCCTCAGGGTGTGTTTTCCCTTTTTTCGATAAGAAAAATCCTGGGGCATCGATTTCGCTGGTCCATCCGCCAAAGAGGTTTTGCCGATAATGAAGGAGGAGTTTCCAGTAGCGTTGTTGATGGAGCTTTTTTGTCGTGGCTTGCTGAATTAGTTCTCGAAGATATTCAGAAGTGATGGTTTCGGCTTTAGCCATGACAGGGGCAAAGAAGAGCCCCAGGCATAGCAAAATAATTTGTGTGATCACATGTTGAACAGGGAAAAAAAAGGAAAGATAGGCTCCGGCGACCAGCCGGAGCCTAAAGAAAACCTTACTTTGCGGTTGTCGTTTGTGCCAAAACGGGATGGTTATCCATAGCGCTATAGATGGCTTTGACCACAGCTTTCGGTGAGGTCTCACCAGCTTGGATCAAGGTTGTATATTTTTCTTGCGCCAGGGCAAAAAAGATTTCATGTTGTTCGGTAGGAATTTCCATTAAGGTGGCGAGTGAAGCTAAACTTTCACCTTGGCCTTGGGCCATTTCCTGGGAGATGTTCTCAAAATTTACCGACGCAAACACATTGACTTTCTCAGAGGCAAAAATAGTTCCATCATTGGTACACCCTGACGTTCCAAAACTAATTCCGAATGTTTGAGAGGGAATAACCCCGTTCGTCGTGGACTGTAAAACTTGGGCACCTATGGACTGTTGTCCCGGGTACGCACTCCAAGCCAATTTCCCCAATCCACATCCGGGACCATTGTCAGGATGTGCGGCAATAGCGACCCCTGTTGTTCCAAAAAGAAAAAAGACAGTTGCCGATACGAGAAGCGTCTGTTTAACCATGCGGTTCCTCCTTAATGAATGGTGGTAAACAAGGGGGTGATTGACAATGTACGCCACTATAACAGGATTTCATCTAAGAAAAAGATAGATAATTGATGCCGCACTAGATAGGGAGTTGATAAAGGGCTGTCACCAGAGCCTGTGCCGTATTATTCTCATCTTGAATAAGTGACGTATACGTTTCTTGAGCCAGGGCAAAAAAGATCCCATGTTGGTCCGCCGGAATTTCCATTAATGTCGCAAGAGATACTAAATGTTCACCGTAACCTTGGGCTATTTCCTGAGAAATGTTGTGAAAGTTAACGGCGACATACACATTCAACTCTTGATGAGCAAGCATTGTTCCATCATTGGTGCACCCTGAAGTGCCAAAGCTGATGCCAAAGGTCTGTGACGCAAATGTCAGATTGGTTGTGCTCATTAAGACCTGTGGAAGAATGTGCTGTTGATGAGGATAGTCTCCCCAGGCAAGTTTCCCTAACCCACATCCTGGACCAGTGTCAGGGTGTGCGCCAAGAGCTAGTCCGGTAGATCCGGAAAGGAAAAGTGCGGTAGCAATGGCATTATATATTTTCTGGTTCATAAGATTTGCCGTTGAGAAAAAATGACAAAAGAAGAGCGTCGTTCTTCGTACAAACGAATATAGCATATTTCGATGAATTAAAAAGTCATACCGTACAAAAAATGTCACGGCTATTGCGAGCCTTTTTGAACGGGCTACACAAAAGAAAACTGAGGAAGTCACTCGGTAGACTAATTACGCCGAGGAAAAATTTGGAGTTTCGTGATTGCTCTTTTGTTCTTCTGCTTGATGAGGAATAGATAGGTTGGCTTTCTTACATGTGGCAAGTAATCGTTGCAGCGCCAACTGACCTTCTTGGTAATGTGGGTGAGCGGCGGTAAATTGTTGCATGGTAGAAAGGGCTTCCTGTACCTGCCCAGTTTCGAGTAAAAGTGCTGATAGTTTTAACCATCCGGCTAGATGCTCAGGGTTACGATGAACCAGGGATTGTAATGTCTGTATTCCCTCTTGCAATTTGCCAAATTTGACGCAATTGTCTGCAAACGTTTCATAGAGCAGGATATCTAAAGGAGACGGCTGATTGGGTTGTTCTAGTTGTCTCCAGTGTACTGGTAACTTCTGCGTGATGGACTGAAATTTTTGTGCGAGGTGAAAGCGATGGTCGAAGGGTTGAACGTCATGAGTTGGGGAATGTTCAAAGTCGGTATAGTCAAGAAAATCTAGGCCATTATTTTGGAGTCTGCTAATAATTTCCGGTCTGGAGTACGAGCGAATACCGATTGTGTCCTCAAGTGACACATCACAAGATGGCCCAATTGGTACTTGTAAAGCCAAATACCCTTTTGATGTGAGGACCCGGTTAATCTCGCCTAGATAATTTTCAAAAACAGGTTTGGGCATATGCTGAAATGCGACGTAAGAATACACAAGGTCAAAGGATTGATCACTGAATTCGCAAAGGTCTACTCCCGACGTTTCGTAGGTTGCAACATGAGGACATTCAGCGAGCCAGGCTTTACTTTGGGCAATCATGGTAGAGGAGACATCAATCCCTACGAGCGTATCAAAATACTTCGCCAATGGTTTGAGAACTCGTCCTATGCCGCAACCAATGTCCAAAACCTTCCAACTTGGCTGTTGTAACCCCCTTAACGCCTCTAAGAGTGACTCTGCTGTGGCATGTCCAGATTGAGCAAAGATTTCTTCTGTGTGGTAATGTTCCGTAGCAATCCAAAATCTGGAGTGATGCTGCGCCCGTTGCTCCCAATCGTGTTTCATTTTTTCAGAAATGTTCATGCAGTATCCCTGCTTTCCTGAAGATAATGTGAGTCAAAAAGAGAATTTTTTGATTGTAACTTTCAAATATGGATAGGTTCTCGTGCGCGCAGAATATTTTTAGCAAATCTGTTGCCAGCTTTTTCTGCAGGCGAACATGACTTAGGGGTGTTCAGTTCCTCTGATTTCTTCGAGCCATAAGAATTAGTGGAGAGGTAGATCGAGGGTGCTACCTATACGCTGGGTGGGCAAATCATGGAAGTGGCAGAAAAGTCTGCCTATTGATCAGCACGAAAAATTAAAAGTCTAGCTCCAAGGTTAGCTGTAGTGGGAAGGAGTAAGAAGGCTAGACGAAAAGATCAATACGTGGAAAGGATGGAACTGCAGTTTTCTGATTTTCGCCAGCAGGCGTATCCTCTTTCTGCTGAAGTTCACGTCGGGCTTTGGCTTCTAAGGTACTGGCCGAGGCAGCAACTGCCCGGTCTTGAGCTGACGGATCGGCTGGTGCCAGGGCGGCAGCGCGAATTTGTTTGGCTTTCCGTATGGTCGCTTCAGGGTTTCCTGACACAGGAGATGTATCAATGTTGACTTCTCCTCCCACAGCATATTGTTTTCCATCCGGACCCCGTTGAAAAGAAAATGTTGCGCCGCCTTTCGCAAGGCCGCCGGAAGCTGCGATATGAGCTTGTTCATGTGCTCGCACTTCTCGATCCCGTTCCCGTAATTTCGCTATTTCAGCTTGGTCGTGTGTTGTGGGTTCTTGCGATATCTGTGTTTGTCCTTGAAGCCCGGTAACGCTCGGGCGTGTTAAGAAAATAGAATGTGAATGAAAAGATCTAATTTCCATACTATCATCCTCTTCCAGAGGTATTTCGGTTGTTTTGCCGCAAGAGTTGACTTGAGAAGAGAGGGTTCATGGTCCCAGTGTAAAAGGATACGAAGGAACGCGATGCTCTTTGCACAATGGGCGTGTTGAATAATGAAGATATCAAGGGCCATATTTCGCCAGGAAGTCCTTGGCGATCAACAGCGTCGGGTCTGTTCAAAAAAGTCCGTCCAGCAAGGCCACAGCCATTTTTGCGCGCGGAGCGTGCTGGTCCTCCGTGAGCACGGAACAATGGCGAGAACGCCGCTGGCGGCTTTTTTCAACGGACCCACAATTTATGTGTAGGTTCTAGGACTATCTTATTAGTTAGGCGAGGATAGAGGGCCTTTCTGCTGATGAGGAAGGAAAGGTGCAACGTTCTTGTCGCAGTTAACGCTTTCTTGATGGCTAAATCCGAACACTCCTTATTTGCAATGGCGACGTAGTTTTTTAATTACGGTCTTTGTTTCCAGAATAGGTTTTGTGGGCCATAGGGTTAATGCTCCCATAAAAATACTTAATATGACTAGGAGCAAGAGAGTTGTTGTTGTATCTGGCCTATTGATTTGTCCGACTTGAAAATTTTGAGCATTGGCAAGAATTTGGTCAGCTGCGGAAGCCCCACCTAGTAACATCATCGTCATCATGGACCCTATAATCATTCCTCCAAATATTTTTAACATCATGTTTCTCCTTGGTGAGTGGGTTGAAGTGCTGTCTATGAATCCGCTCTTCGATTCGTCGAATTGCTGACTCCAATACCTTGATAGTCACTGTGTTCGTTCTAGGGGAAAGCATGTTTAGCCTTCCATCTCATGTTGTCTATAGAAATATCTGGAGAAGGGGGTATGAGTAAATAACGCGAACGAGCTAGCCTTTTTAGCTGTTATTGACAGTTTTCTGGCTAAAGGGCGTGTTTCTGTGGTAGGCCTAAAAAATGATAAGAAAGTTTAAAGTATTATCGTTCAAGAAAAGAGAGGCGTGAACAGAATAGGGCTAATTTTGAAGGGCTAGATGAACCATGGAAACAAACTCGCTGAAATTACACGGTTTGTCCAATATCGCAAAGACTCCAGCCTGTTGTGCTCGTTGCTTATCCGCTTCCTTGAGGTGCCCACTTAAAAGGATGACCGGAGGTTCATTGGCTGGTTTCTGATGTTGTTGGATTTGCTCAATAAAATCTAAGCCAGTTAGAACGGGCATTTGGTTATCAGAAATGATCAGATCAGCCTGATGTGTGTCTAACCATTCTAAGGCTTCTAAGCCATTTTCTACTTCAACACATTGTAACTTTTGGGATTGCAAGACAAGGCTCAACGCTTCGCGAGCACTCTTATTATCATCGACTAACAGTACTTTTTTCATCGTTTCAATCTTTTCATCTGGCTACAACCGGTGTCTTAATTTGGCAGTCATGATACTGTGACATTGGAAACCCAGTTCGTCCATCCCTCTCATGGGTTAACGATTTTTTGCAAACATGCGTTCTTAGTCGACTCTGGCGTTTTTGAACTTGTCTTTCAGTATACCTTACAACCAAATGTGTTCTCATTGTGAAGAAGTAGGAACGGCGGTATAGCCTTTCCTCTCCATACATGCTTCAATTGTGTAGGCGTGTTTTGAGAATCCTGTCGTTCCTGTTCCCAGCAGTGAATCCTCACATTCAGCCTTGTCCCTAGAAAACGTCGCTTGGCTGACGCCAGTCTTGTACCATTTTGTTGGCTGTGCACACCCTATACAGATGCTCAGAGCCAATATAAAGCTGTACGCTAGCATTCTCATCATCAAGAGTAATTATTGAGAAAAATCAAAGGTTATTAATTGTAGTTATTTTTTTATGCAAATATCAATCTTAGGAGAAAACTTGGGATCTATTCAGCTCAAGAGATTTCTTCACGAATTTGTTTGAGACTCCATGTTGCCCAAAAATGCACGTTTGGTGTCGGATCTGTTTCCTGGGCTTGGCGAAGTGCGGGAATATCGGTAGAACTTCCTAATTTTCCTAACCGAAAGGCCGCTTCCGATCGAACACTGACATTGGCATCTTGAAGAAGATGTGTCCGTAAGACTAAAAGGCCTCGTGGATCTCCTAGTTCGCCCAAACCTGCGATAGCGCTTTGACGAATCAGAGGGTCGGAACTTTTGAGTGCTTGAATGAAAACCGGATATGCGAATGGGAATTCAAATTGTGACAGGGTTTGAATAATCGCCAATTGGGTGGCAGGGTTGGCGATGGTATACGCTTCGGCTAATACCTGGATGACCTTTTCAGAAATGGTTGTACGACTGAGGGCTAAAACAACAGTCTGCCGAACCGATTCAGATGGATCGGCCACATGTTGTACGAGTGCAACCAGAGCGTCGTGTGTGAGCGAGTCTTCAAGACTCCCCAACGCCCACGCGCTCCATTGTCTGACTTCTGCATCTGAATCGGAAAGAGCTGATATCAGGGCCTCAATACTTTGAGGATGACTAATTTTCCCCAACGACATTGCCGCAGTTCGTCGTGTGTCAGGTTCGGAGTCAGCTAACAAAACGATAAGTCGTTCTGTAATCTGTTCTGGTGGGTCAGGGGGTGTTTCGATGACGCAGCCTACAAGAGAAGAGCCAAAGAGGCACAGAAACCCATTGACCAAGAAGGAGGATGGTAAGAAGAAGGAGAAGTGTGACAAGAAATAGCTATACAGAGCCGGAAGGTTCTTTTGGGGCCAATGGTTCCTTGGCTATTTCAATAGACTCTTTCATTTCCTGTTCAGCTGATTCCAATTCAGCTTGAATTGTCCGCATTTGGGGGTCGATAGAGTTTTGAATGTCGGCGGCAGCGTCGCGGAAGGTTCGTACCGCACTTCCCAGGCCCTTACCCAATGATTCCATGTCTTGTGGCGCAGGTGCTGCTGTAGCTTGAGCTTTGAGGGCTGCCTGCTGAGCCTGGACCCTTGCAACCGCTTTTTTATTGACAATAGCAGAAGGACGTTTTGCTAAAGGTTTAGCCTGAGCGCTTGTAGGGAGAGGGGGGTATTGGCCTGAGGCGGTTGGTGCTGGTTGTGCCAGTCGGTCTTCCATGGACACTGGACCAGGGATAGTCATATGAGGTTGCTCTGGTGGCGTAGAGGAAATTTTTGCGGCTTGACCGGGTTGTTGGGCTGGTTTAGGCCCAGCACCTTGGTAGAGTAAGGCCGCAGTTGTCCCCGGAGTCTGCTCAGGTCCGGGTTGATAAGGTTGATTGGCTGTTTGAGTCGCTTCTTGAGGTGTACCTGAATTCGATGCCTGTGCTAAAGGGGTTGTGCCCTCTGGTTCTCCTGTAGGTGGATTCGCTGGATCATTAGGGTCCATCGCAGAAGGTAAGTCAGCCACTTCTTTCTTAAAGCCTTTCAGGGCTTTTCCTACGCCTTCACCAATTTGAGGGAGACGCCCAGCCCCGAAAATAATCAAGATGATCACTAATATGATCATCAATTCTGAGAACCCCATGGTGCCGAACATGGTGTAACCCTTTCTTTATCAGTCAAATATCAGACTCTGCCCGCTAAATAGCTGAAAAGACTCTATCTTTCAAGATTGACGAGTGTCAACCCAAATGGGGTAGGCTTGGATTCACAGGGTAGAGTTAGAGTCTTCTCTTGCCTCCTGGCAATCTTCTTTGAGAAAGTGAATTTTGTTATAATGACTCTTCTTTCGCCACCACAGATACCACTCTTTCGCATAACTCTTTTTTATGGGCCGGAAGAAGTTGCTGGCGCTTCCGACACAATGCACTGTGTCTTTAATGTCAAAAAACGATCTTGGAAAGGTGGCGTGCAAGTTGGAGTTAACTTAGCAAGAGATCAAATACGGCGATTACAGGAATCCCTCGAATTTCAGCCGTGGTTACATGACCAAATTCGTGAGATTCCAAGCGATGAGCGAGACGACTTTCTCAAGAAAGGTGCCGACTTATTTATCCAATTAGTCTGTTTTCACAAGCTTGATATCTTTATTCAGAGGGGCATCCGCCAGGAGAATGGTCAAGTATCCAGTGAGTTGCTTATTTCTGAAACGGAAGATGTCGTCAAACGCGAAGGTGAGGACATAAAGCGACAGATTTTAATTGAGTTGGATGTTGAAGCATACAAAACGGGCCACTTTTAATTCTAGGTACAAACTTTGCTTTAGTATAATAAAGTGGTAGTTTGTTTCGAGTAAGACGAGTCATTCTCCGTCTAAGATGGGTTGAGAGACCCACAGTGTTAAGGACAATAAGAAAAAGGAGGGCCAAGAGTAATGAAAGATACCCCAAATTTTTGGTCAAGTTCAGTACAACAAAGAATAGGCAGTCTTGTGTTGGCCGTGTTTGTACTTGTCGTTGGATTGGGAATCCCGTCCACCGGTTTGGCTGGTGAGGAAGACTCTAGCCCAAGTGGTGAGGCGGCCATCGGATTGGGGAGCGGACTTTTGACCATGGTCTATTTGCCCGTGAAAGTTGTGTATGCCACGCTGGGTGGAATCGTAGGCGGGTTTACCTATGCCCTAACTGGTGGAGATGCAGAAACGGCTCAAACCGTTTGGGAACCCAGTGTCTACGGTACCTATGTGATTACGCCGGACCATCTTAGGGGTAATGAGCCCGTTCGATTTTACGGTTCCTCTCCTTATGTAGAAGAAGAAGCCTATTTAACAGAACAAGTGGACTAGTTTCTGCCTTCTTCGCAAAAAAACCGTAGCCCGATCATTGGGGTGACCCCGGATTTTAATGCCGGCAACCGAAAAGATATGGGGGGAAAAGAACCCACATATTTTTTACGAGCCCGGTATATTCAAGCCATTCAAGAATCAGGGGGTATGCCGTTCGTGCTTCCCCTGGTCACAGGTCGTGCTCAACAAACATTTCTTTTACAACAGCTAGATGGATTACTCGTGACGGGAAGTGGGTCGGACCTGGATCCTCGATTCTACCGAGAGCAGCAGGAATATCCCTTTCAGCAAATGAGTGAAGAACGGGCTCAGTTAGAGCTAGGGCTTTCAAAATTGGCCTTTGAACAGCAAGTGCCAACTTTAGGGATTTGCGGAGGTATGCAATCGATGAATGTGGCCTTAGGTGGGACATTGATTCAGGATATTCCTTCGCAGATTGCTACCAGGATTCAGCATTTACAAAAGATTTCCGCGACTAATACCGTGCATCTGGTGAAGATTGCCCCCAAGTCTTTGCTGCGGCGGATTGTCAAGAAATCCGATATCTCCGTCAATAGTTCCCATCATCAATCAGTCAAAGCGGTCCCCTCTTTCTTTCAAATTAGTGCCAGAGCTCGGGACGGAGTCATTGAGGCTATCGAAGCTGAGCATCATCCTTTTTGGCTTGGGGTGCAATGGCACCCAGAATTTTTGTATCGAAAAGATGTTCTTCAACAACGGCTCTTTTCGGCCTTAATTAAGGCGGCCCGCCAGTATGTCCACCAGTTGGTGTGAGATATCTTGGTACACCCCTCCGCAGTTCTCAGCGGTACAAATATCTGGATAAGAGAGTAATATTAGGAGGAAGTTTGAGTCTCTTGTGGGGCGGCCTTGGCGGCGTTTTCCGGGCCTGCGTCCTTTGAATCCTTTGGGGCTGGAGAGGGTTTGCTTGCAGAATCGGGGGTAGCTGGTTTTGCGTCTGGCTTTGGAGCGGCAGGTTTCGGTGGAGGTTTAGGTTTTTCTGGCTTAATTCCACCCTCCCAGTGTGGACCTGTGTACATTTCTTGGGCTAACCCGGCCTCTTTCCATTTGTTTTCAAAATCGGCCGCCGCACGATTCGGAGTATCGCCGATTCCAACAGTACGATTCCATGGATATATGCGCGGAGCAATCTGGCAAATCGAGCCATCTTGACGCATATAGAGAGCAATGGGGTTGCCTCGATAGGGTCCGAAAACAATATGTACAGTTCCGACTAGTTCAGGAAGGGTGTCCACGATGTCATCTCTGTCTCGATGCCGAATAAAATGGGGAACAATAGTGCCATAGCGTTTCGTGGAGCGCAAGGTAGCGGAGAAGAGAAAATGCTCATGATTGCAAGCGGGACTGTTTGTTGGCGAAACAGAACTCACTGACGAGCGGGGGAAGAACCTGTTATTTGGTCAATAACGGTTCAGCTGTCGATTCAGTCTTTTTCAACAGATATAACGCAACCATCAGTACGAGAATGACGATAACATGCAATCCCATATCCATTAAGTAATGGCGGAAGACTTCTTCAGGGACATTTTCTTGATGAGAAAATTCGGCTCCGGCAGTTAGGATACGTCGAACTGAAGCGATGATTCCCACATGCAAAAAAGGTTCAAGCCGAATGCGATCAGACTGTAAAAACCCTAAGACCGTCCGAAATAATTCTAAAAGGATAATGACAAAGAGCAAATCATTGAGCAACGTAATCGTGGCAGGCAAAAAGGCTTGATTCACGTGTTGTGCGTAGGCATACCAGCTGTACCCAAAAACCAGCATACCGACAATGAGAAAACTCAAGCAGGCGGTGATATAGCCCCACCGATCCAGAAACTGCATCCACTTGACCCATTGCTTAATGGATTCTGGCGTCCAACCCAACATGATATAAAACTTCCTTATGCCGTTCCTTGGTGTGGGGTATTGGGTGTGGCTTCGGGGTTTTGCTCTTCATTTCGCACCTGCCCAAATTTCAAGTCTTGCATCCCACGGGTTCCAATTGAATGCCCACAGCACATCACTTTTTGAAACCCTTCTCCGCCTCCCATGACCATAAGCCGAAGACCACACGAATCTGTGGACACCCGATTTTCATCAAGAGTCATGCCGATGACTAACGGACCTTTTTTACGGCCTCGACCTTGGTTGAGTGAGGGGACGACGTCTTCTTCCGTTAATTCGTGCCCACAACAAATGATTTTTTCAAACCCTTCCCCGCCGTGCATCACCTTTAGGACTAATCCGCACGAATCAGGATACCGCTTATGTTCATCAATGATATCACCCTTTTTTAAGGCCATGGCTCTCTCCTTTTTATGAATGAAAAAAGCTTTGGAATATTAATTGTTCTACACGCGCAAATAGACTTCGAGGTCATAAAGAAAAAGTGTCGAAAGGTAGCTAAACAAATTGCCAAGCACAATGTCCAGAAATGTAAGAGGTCCTCCACGCGAGGGAGCTAGGTGAGAGGATCCGATTGGTTCACAATGCTGGCCAGAACATCCTGATGGGAATGGATGCCGACGATATTCGAGAGCGTAGAAAGATCAATCGGATGATAGGGATACACAAATTGCTGTTTTACTGTCCGAATTCTGGCCAAGCTAGCTTCGATCTGAGCTTTCTCTAGTTGTTGGGAGGCGATCGCGTGGCGTAGGGCCTGAAAGGTGTCCGTGGCGAGCATTCGGCTTTTGCAAACTAACAACATATCGGCACCGGCTTGTAATGAACGAATGGCGGCGTCACCTATTGCAGCATGGTCTAAAATGGCACGCATCTCCAAATCATCACTCAGGATCACACCTGCAAAACCTAAGTCCTGGCGAAGCATTCCTGATAAAATTGTCGAAGAAAGCGTGGCTGGATGAGTAGGATCAAGGGCCGGGTAGTAAACGTGCGCAGTCATCATGGCTTGAAGCCCATGTCGAATGGCATGGTGAAAGGGTTGGAGTTCTATTTCTTCTAGCCGTTGACGAGAAGCATGTACGGTGGGAAGTTCCAGATGTGAGTCTGTACTAGTATCGCCATGCCCGGGAAAATGTTTCCCGCAGGCCAAGACCCGATGATCTTGAAGCCCGGCAATTGTCGCAGCGCCCATCCGACACACCTGCTCTGGTTCGGTGCCAAAGGCACGATTGCCAATAATGGGATTAGCCGGATTGGTATGAATATCCAGTACAGGAGCCATATTCATGTTGATGCCCACGCTACGTAACTCTTTTGCGGTGACAGCGGCCGCTTGGTACGCCAGCTCGGTTGATCCGGAATGGGCTACAGTGGCAGCTGGAGGGAAAATCGTAAAATCGGACGGTAGACGTGAGACCCGTCCTCCTTCTTGATCAATGGCGATAAGAAGGGAACTTTCATTTGCGATTGCCTGTAGATCGTTGGTCAGCTTGGCAATTTGTTCCGCGTTCACCAAATTACGAGCAAACAAGATCACACCACCTGGGCGGTGTTCTTGCATCCAGGTTCGAAGATCCGGAGTGACCTCCGTCCCTTCGAACCCGATCATACACAATTGGCCTATGCGGTCTGTGAGGTTCACCAAAAGCTGATAGCTAAGATTTAGCTGCGCGATTGATCAAATACTGAATCAGTAATCGAGTTCCTGTTCCGGTTGGACCTTTTGAAATGCAGGGACGTTCCGCAGCACTCCAATCTGTGCTGGCGATGTCTAAATGCACCCATGGATGATCGCCAACGAATTTGCTCAAAAACATAGCGGCAGTAATCATGCCGCCTCCGCGTCCGCCGATATTGCGCATATCCGCCACGTCGCTTTTTAATTGCTCAAAATATTCATCCCATAACGGCATTTCCCACACGCGTTCTCCCGAATCATTGCCCGCCTTTCTCATGGCGTTCTTCAACGCATCATTGTTACCTAACATGCCGATGGCATGGGCCCCTAATGCCACAATAGCCGCACCGGTTAATGTGGCGATATCAATCACACAAGCGGGTTTCAGACGAGTGGCATAGGCTAATCCATCGGCCAAAATCAGTCGTCCTTCGGCGTCCGTATTTTGTATTTCCACCGTTTTTCCAGAAAGCATCGTGTGGACATCGCCAGGTTTCGTGGCTCGTCCTCCTGGCATATTTTCGGTCACAGGAAGCAGGCTGATGACATTCATGGGAAGTTTCAAGCGAGAGGCCGACCGGATAGCGGCCAAGACTTCAGCTCCTCCGGTCATATCGGCTTTCATGTGGTCCATATTTTCCGACGGCTTCAGGGATATGCCGCCAGAATCAAAGGTCACGGTTTTCCCAACCAAGACCACTGGGCGTTGAGATTTTGGGCCGCCGGAATATTCCAAAATAATAAAATGCGGTGGTTCAATACTGCCCTGGGCGACACCTAACAAACCTCCCATGCCAAGCTTTTTCATCTGTTGGCGATCTAACACTTTCAACCGAATCTTTGATTCCTTTGCAATGGCCTTGGCTTCGGCTACTACGCGCGAGGGTTTCATAATATTAGCGGGATGATTGCAGAGGTCTCTGACAAAGCACGTGGCCTCTCCCAGAATATGCCCTCGCTTAGCCCCTGCCGTGATTTTGGGTTGGTCGGCTGAGGTTTGCGCCAGCAATGTGCATGACTGCAACGTCTTCCGGTCTTCAACATGATCGGTGTAGTAGTAGGTAAATCGATAATCCCCCAGAACGGCTCCTTCAGCCATGGCTTGGGCAACTTCATCGAGACGTCCTGTGGTTTTGGGCACATCAGGTATGATGCAGGCCACGCCCTTAGCTTTGACTTGACGAGCCTGTTTCACCGCAGTGCCCATGGCTTGTCTCACTCGCTCCAGCGTGACGGTGTCTCGTGTTCCAAGCCCGACCAGCAGGACTCGTTTAGCCGGGATCTTGCCATGAGTATGAACCAAAGTCGTTTGATTAGGCTTTCCGGAAAATTCAGCATTTTTTCGAAGGTCGCTCAGTTGTCTGCCTAACTTTTTGTCGAGTGGTGCAAGGGCTTTGCTCCAAGATTTTTCTTTTTCATAGCTGAGACAAACCAACAGGTCTGTCGCCATGGTGGTAGCTTGACTACGCTTGACTAGAATATTCATAGGCCTCCTTCACATGATGGGCACCTCTAAAAACTGTCCTTTTTCCCGATGGCGGCGTCAGCGGCGTGCTCAAAGCCTCATGTATTTCCATATACACTGCGGTGTTCCGCGTGCCGCTTCCTTGCTCTCAGAAAAAAACACCAGTTTTTAGAGGTGCCCATAAGACAATAAAGGTTCTTGAACAGATGGTGAACAGTAGATTGGAAAAGTATTTTACACGCCTCGGGTTTGAGGGTCCCATATCATTTTATGTAGTTGCATTTGAAGTCGAACAGGAAGTCGATCCGCTAAGATCCATTCAGCTAAGGGTTGCAAGTCCAGAGAGCCAAAGACTGGGCTAAACAGGACTGTGCATCGACTGCTCAGGCCGTATTGTTTGAGAATGTCTTTGGCCCAGTCATAATCCTCCCGATTGTTCAGCACAAATTTTACTTCGTCCTTCGGTGAGAGGTGTGCCATATTTTCCCACCTTATGCGATCAGTCATCTCGCTGCCGGGGCATTTGACGTCCATAATAATGGAAACGCGAGGATCAATGGCAGAAATATCAAAGGCACCGCTGGTTTCAATCATGACCTGATGCCCGGCATCACATAACTTCTGTAACAATACCAGAGCTTCCGGCTGATGCAATGGCTCGCCACCAGTCACTTCTACCAGCGGGCAATTGTACGATTGCACGCGGTCTAAGATGGAGTCTAAATGCATTGAGTTGCCGCCATGAAAGGCATATTCGGTATCACACCAGGTGCAGCGAAGAGGACAGCCCGTCAACCGGACAAACACACAGGGTTGTCCCACTCGGGTGGACTCGCCTTGAATGCTATGAAAAATTTCCGTGATTTGTAACGTCTGCGACATGAGTTTCACAGAGAATACTTGAAAGCGTGACTTGGTTTTCTATTGAATTTCTCTACCGTAGAGGAAGGGAACTCAATGAACTGGGAGTGCAAAGGACTACGCCCATTGAGTGATGGGCCAACCCTGCTCCCTCGCAATACGCGCCATGCCGCGGATCGGATTCACCACAAAAGGATGGCCAACTAATTTCAAGGCTTCAACATCACCAGGGCTATCCCCATAGGCATAGCTTCGACTCAGGTCCAAATTATACTGTGCTGCCAACCGTTCAATATACCGAACTTTCCCTTCTCCGTAAGGCAGTGGAGCAAAAACTCGGCCAGTGTAGATTCCAGAATCCGTTTCCAACTTGGCGCCAAAAAACAACGACACTCCCAATTTCTCCGCTAACGGTTTGACCAAGCATTCTGGAGATCCACTGACAACGGCGACCACATGTCCTGCCCGTCTGTGGTACGAAAGTTTCCCCAACGCCCGCGCAGCCACCCGAGGCCAGACAAATAACTCGACATAGTCTTGAGCCGATTGTTCAATGCGGCTCACTTCCTGTTCAATAAGATACCGTTTGTTTCGCCTGAGCGGACTGAGTGAAAGGGGCGGCATGTGCTGGAAAGCATAGCGGATACTATTCCGTAACTCTGGCCAGCCGACTATGCCGTCCTGCCACAAATATCGGAAAAACCCAATTTCAATGGAAGGTCCGGGAACCAGCGTATTATCCATATCAAAAAATGCGCCAACCCAATGTTGGGATTGCGCCAATGGGGCTGGTGAGGAAGAAGAGGTGTTCATATGAGAGATGCGAATGAACAAGAACGCATTTCTGATGGGTTGAAAGCGATTCTACCCGTCATTCTATGCGTTGACAAGGACTGCAGGAGGTTTCATAATCGAAGAATTGAGTGCCGAAGTGGTGGAATGGCAGACACGCACGTTTGAGGGGCGTGTGGGGGTTTCCCCATGCGGGTTCAAGTCCCGCCTTCGGCACCAATCTCCTACCTACCTCAACATCGGTTCTAACTCAAGAAGTATCGACAACAGCAAAAAGAGGGAGACTTGAACAGGGGGTTTTGAAGGGGGTGTTCCCCCTTCATGGGGTGACCGAAGCTTTGCAGAGGCACGAGGGGGCATGGCCCCTTAGTGGGAGCAGGAGCCAGGTTTCCGCTCCTGCGACTTCAAATCCCGCCTTCGGCACCAATCTCCTACCTACCTTATCCCTTAACAACTATCTTCGTTTTTTGGAGGAATCATAACCACGGTAAAAAGCGGGACCTAAGTCTGGGGTTCTGAAGGGGGAATGGCCCACTCGGATACAGGAGGGAAGCATCTACTCTTGCCTCTCAGAGTCCTGTCAGTGGCATGTATTTCTTAAAGTTTTCGCAGTGAATTTTTCAGAAATAAAAATTCTTCCTAGTTGCTCTTCAAATTCGTCAAGATTCTTAATACATTGAAATAGGCAGATTCTTGGTTGTTTTGGGACGAACAAATCTTATCCGTGTTCGAGGCTTATTATTATTCCCTGATTCCTGACCCTCACTCTAACCTTGTCCTCTCTTCGAGGCCAAGCTCTGAGAGAGAGTTTAATGGGGTCTTAGTTGAACGTGAAAATACTAAAGAGCCGTTAGCAAGGAGATGACAGAGTGAGAACTGTAGAAGGACAGGTGGTGAGAAGGATTACGGTGATCGTGATATTTGCCTGGTTATGTGGTTTGGGACCGTTTGTTTGTGCCGGAGTCTTTGCGGCTGAACCTGTTGAGGAATCGATTTTATTGCCTTCCGATGATTTGGATTCTGCTGAGGAACATTTGCGGTTGGGCGTAGATTTTTTTCTGACGGATGAATTGGATGTGGCGATTGATGAGTTTCGGGAGGCTTCCCGTCTCAGCCCGGATTATGCCGACGCGTACCATAATTTGGGAGTGGCATTCGCCAAAACGGGAGATCTGACTGGTGCGATCAAGGCCTGGACTGAAGCAGAACGATTAGACCCATCGGTCGTATCATTACGATACTCCCTTCCGGCCTTGGTGGCGTACAACTATGGGGTATCGTTGATTGGGTCGGGGAAGCCTGTTGAGGCGATGAAAGAATGGCAGGCAGCTCTTCACATACAGCCAAATTTTCCCGAAGCCCATTACGCGTTGGGGTTAGGTTTTTTGGCAGTGAAGAACCCCACTGTGGCCTTAGGCCATTTCCAGACAGCACTTTCCTTTGTGTCGGATTGGACGCAGGCTCAGATCGCGTTGGGACAGGCTCATTATGAATCTCATGAATATGACCAGGCGCGTGCAGCTTGGCTGAAGGCGTTGGCGTCTCATCCGGATGATGCGCCCATCTATGCCAATCTCGGACATCTGGCGATACAAGAAGGGAATTATCAAGAAGGCATTGACGCGGTTCGCCGTGCGATTGCACTTCAGGACGATCTGGTAACTGCGCATTTCAATTTAGGTGTGGCCTTGTTGGCCAAGGGTGACCTGCAACCTAGCGTGGAGGTTTTCAATCATGTGCTGGATTTAGATGCCAATGCCACGTCTGCGCGATTGTTCGTGGGTGTCGCGTGGAGCCGTTTGGGTAACTGGGCAGAGGCTGCGCATCAATGGCGAAAAGCTTTGCAGCAAGATCCCTTTGGGTCACATGCGTTTTGGCTTCATCATAATTTGGGCTTGGCCCTTACGGCCATGGGTCATTTCTCAGATGCGACAAAGGAATTTCAATGGGTGGTAGGACAACGTCCGGAATGGGCTGAAGGATGGTCCCAATTTGGTGTCTCACTCATGTCCGAGGGGCGGTGGGGCGAAGCCGTGTCGGCGTTGAACACAGCGACTCAATTGCAGCCCCATTGGGCTCATCTTCATTTCACTTTGGGAAAAGCGCTGACAGAGCAGGGAGAGTTGGGGTCAGCAATTCAGTCGTTCCGTGAAGCGGTCCGGATTGATCCACATTTTGTGGATGGGCTATTTCACTTAGGAATTGTGCTGCGGACGCAAAATCAGTTGAGGGAAGCCGTTGAGCCGCTTCGTCAGGCCGCCGAGGAAGGGTCGCGGGAAGCCCAGGGGTTGCTTGCATCTATGTATATGAATGGTAGTGGAATTGATCGCAATGTGCCGCTGGCGATGTTGTGGTGGTCTCGATGTAGTCGCGGGGCGATTGATGACGTGATTACTCGAACAGCTAGAAATCAATTGGGCCAATTGCGCCGGAGACTCCACCGGCAACAATTTTCCCAGACCAAGCAACAGGATGTGCAGACCGGATTTGCCTTGGTGCGGCAGGATTTGGCCAGTCAAGCACCAGTTCAAATAGGGAAAACATCGGAGCCAGAACACCCATTCGTTGGAAATCCAAAGGTCTCCCCTACAATTCTTCTTCAGTGGATGATTGAACGAGCCCTGGCGTTGGATGCCGAAGCTCAGGATACCTTACGGCAGTGGTTTGTCGATGGAGTCGTTGACTCTTTCCCTTTGCAGCGGGCGACTCTTCAAGAATATTGGCTGCGTGCGGCAAAAGAAGGAGATCGGAACGGTTGTGAAGTACTCGAAATGATAACATCAAGAAAAAAGTTCACCGAGGTACGTCAGGCTTGTCAGGTGATCCGTCAAGAACATTGGCGTGAGGTTCAGAAAAAATGAGGAAGAGATGAATCCCCAAACCAAGCAGATCTATTTGGTTATGATGTTCGTGACGTTGTGTGCGGCATTAAGCTTTGGGTTTTCACATCTCTTTCCTCAAGGGGACAAATGGCTAAGGGACTGGCAATTGTCTCAGAAGACTACTCAACCTGTTTCTTCATCCATTGTCATGGTAGAGGTGAAAAGCCACAGTCCAGCCCACTGTGGGGGCGGGCAATGGAATCTGAATGTTCTGGCTTCCCTTATCCTGGCGCTATATCAGGCAGAAGCAGCTGCGATGGCACCAATGTTAGATGTGTCGCTGCCTGTGGCATCGCAATGTGGAGGGCTGCAAGGGTTGGCTCAGTTAGCTGAAGTGACGAAACATGTGGGATTGGTGAGTTATCCTGATTCCGTCCCGCCAGCTTTGACGCAGGCAGCTGCTCGAACCGGTTTTCTGGGGCCTTTGTATGAATCGTCAAAGAATGGAGGATTCACTATTTCCGCTGCGTCGCTACTCTCTCCTTCTCTACCGTTTGGAATAGCTGTCGCGTCGTTGCTTAAAGATAATCATAAGCCACAGAAAGCAGATTCCTTTCTTCAGATCCCTGATTCCGTGATTAATCATGAAGAATGGGCTTATCGTCCTTATCAATTCGAGGATATTTGGGAGTTGGTGCAATCAGGAAAACAAGGAGAGCTTCGACGGCTGTTCCGGGGGAAAGCGGTGTTTCTCTCTGTGAATTCAGAAATGACGGCAAAATATGCCCTTGCTCTTTCCCATGTGGCAATAGCCAATGCCTATGTGACCAATTCATGGGTAAGACCTGCTCCATTCATCCTGGCTTTTCTCATCTCCTTCGGCCTGAGTTACTTGGTGATGGTTCCTATGTGGCGTGAGTTATCTTTACATCGAATACGACCTATCCTTGGAGCGATAGGATTGCTCGTGAGTGCTGTTCTTGTCCTTGGCTACCAATGGAATTGGATTTGGCCATTGATGAGCATGGGAATGACCGTTGGTCTTACCGTTAGTGGGATGGGAGTTTGGAACTTGTTCCAAGTTCAATCAACCGTACAGCAAGGTATTGCTAAAAGGGAACAGATTCTCGCGGAACTTAAAGAGGACTTATTGTTGAAGCAACAGGATGTTCGGCTGTTAGAAGCACAACTGTCTGAAACTCAACGTCAATCTGTTCAAGCAGGTTCGGTCATAGAGGGGTTACAGCATGCACACAATACTTCTCTTGCCCAACTAGAGACTTCTCAATCGGAGATTCAGGAGACGCATCGTAAGATCGAATCTCTTCAAGGAGAACTATTTGAACTTCGCCAACAATTGCCTGTGACTTCAGAGGAATGTCCTCAAGAAGACTGCACGAACAATGCCCTCGAGTTGAGTAAGGAGTGCGAAGCATTCCAGATTGTGACACGTGACCCGGTTGTTCTTGAATTATTTCAGAATCTTAAGAAGGCTGCAGCAACTCAGGTTCCCATTTTATTGTTGGGTGAAACTGGAACCGGCAAAGAAGTTTTTGCGAAAGCTGCTCATGCGTTGAGCCCGCGCCGGCAGGGTCCATTTATCTCAGTCAATATGGCTGCTATCCGTGCTGAATTATTCGAGGGAGAGTTATTTGGTCATGTGAAAGGAGCCTTTACGGGAGCTGTTGGCCGTAAGGGATTTTTAGAATCAGCAGATGGTGGAACGATTTTTCTAGATGAGGTGGGGGATCTTCCCCTGGATCTGCAGGCCAAACTATTGCGGTTTTTGGAAGATGGAGGATTTCATCGGGTAGGGCAAAGTACCGTCACCCATGTGGATGTCCGCATTGTCGCGGCTACGAATCGTGATTTGCATAATAAAGTTCAAGAAGGACGGTATCGAGAAGATCTCTATTATCGATTACGAAGTATTGTGTTGACGCTCCCTCCTCTTCGGGCCAGAAGCCAAGCGGATCATGTACTATTAGCGCAGTCATTTTTACAGCAATATGCGCAGTCGCAACATCGAACTGATCTGGCATTTACGCAAGGGGCCTTAGATGCGATTGCAGACTATCAATGGCCTGGCAACATCCGTGAACTACGGCAAACGGTGGCCCAAGCTGTGGCTCTGGCGAACGGGGCAGTGATTACCGAAGCCGAGTTGAATTTGGAAAAGCCAAGCCCAACGGTTGTTGAAGGTAATTGGGTGAAGGAAAATATGGGTCAGCAAGAAGATGCAATGGTTTTAGAATGTTTACGTCAGCATAAATTTGAAATGCAGGCTACGGCGGCAGTTCTGGGTTGGGATCGAGGGACTGTGACTCAGCGTTTAAAAGGACTCGGATTTCAAGCACTCATGAAATGTCAGGGAGATATCCATGCGGCGGCAGTCGCATTAGCCGGTGACGAGCGTTTGGTTCCCGTACTAGAGAGACGATTACGTGAATATTCTAAGAACTTGGCTTCTGCATCCAAGAAATATCACTCGGTGGAAGAGGCTATTGCCGATTGCCGAAAACGGTTTCGCAATTTACCGGAACGTCATTTTCCAGCGGTGGAACGGTTGCTCCACCAGCGTTTCACAGCGTCATGAAACGGGGAAAGAATAGATAATCATTCTCGAGTTTTGTGTTCCTCCCCTTTTGTAAGGGGAGGAGTAAGGTGGGGTAGAAGCTCACAGATGGATTAGATCTTTTTTGATAAAGTTTCAAAGATCAGTTTAGGCTGCACTTCAAACTTTCTTATTAAGCCGGGACAAACTTCAGGGCTGCTGAATTAATGCAATACCGTAATCCGGTTGGCTGCGGGCCGTCATCGAAAACGTGTCCTTGGTGTCCGTTGCATCGTGCGCAATGCACTTCCGTCCGCGGGTACAGCAGCTTCCAGTCCGTTCGAGTCTCGATGACGTTTTCTGATATCGGTTGCCAAAAGCTTGGCCACCCTGTCCCGCTGTCAAATTTTGTCTCAGATGAAAAGAGCGCGAGAGCGCACCCTGCGCATTCGTAGGTGCCTTTGGCTTTATTATCGTTATATTCATTTGTGAAGGGCCGTTCTGTCCCTTCGTGCCGCAAAACTTGATATTGTTCAGGTGTAAGGACAGCTTTCCATTCTTCATCTGTTTTTGTGATTTTTTGAATGGCTGTTTTTTCAGGAACGGGATTGCTGGCGGCTAACGAGACGCCCAGCGACTTCGCAAGAATTCCCAGGCCTAAGGCGGCACCGACTTTCATAAGATCCCTCCTCTTTAATGGCATGTTTGACCTCCTTTGAGTATCTAGCTGACGAAGATAGTCATAAAATAGTCATTTTGCCTTATTGTTATCTGACCTACATCAATAGTCTACCAAAAGACAGAATTGTTACGGAAATCTGGCAGAATCCTTTGACGGAACTCTGATTACTTTTTACAATGTGAGTGTTCTCAATCATCTCAAAAGGAGGAGGGAGTTTGGCCTAAAAATTTGAAAAAGCACAGGAAAAAGCGATGTTCCCGCCTGGTTTAGCCACTTGTTTGATGGAAGGAGTTGTGATGGAAAAACAACCGCTGGATATTAAAATGGAAAGCCGAAATGTTGGCATGACTCCACGCTGGAAAACAGAAATCGAACGCCGCGTAAGAGCCCTAGAAACTGGAATCATTCGTCCCACCCATGCCCGTGTCACCCTCACCAAAAATGCTCATCATAAAAAAGGCGCCGATAATGCAGAAGCCCTCGTCGTCATTACTCTGCCGCGGAAACGCACAGTGACTGCTCGAAAAGAATCCAAAACTTTTGAAGAGGCTATTCGAGCCGCGTTCCAAGCTATCGATCATGAATTAGATAAAATTGAAGAAAAACGCATAGCCCGTGCAGCCAAAGCTGCCGGTAAAAAAGCCCAAAAAAGAGAGGCGCTATCTGTAGCTTGATCGGAAAGAAGAAGTAGGAAAGTAAAACGTTCAAGAGCGTTCGGACGTTCTTAGCAGGACTTACCTTGTTCTTATCGTAGTTTTGGAAATTTGGAGGAGTTCTCGGCCAGCTTGCATGATGGCCTTTAGCCGTTCAGGGCTAGAGGCTTCTCCGTAGCACCGGACAATAGGTTCGGTGCCGGATGGACGCAGGAGGAACCATCCCCCGTCGGAGAGAAGTAGCTTGCAGCCGTCTAGTTTATTGACCTGAATGACTTGCAGGCCGGCAAAGCTAGTAGGAGGTTGGTCAATAACCTGTTTCAATTGGTCTTGCATGTCTTGACTGATCGTGAGGTCTTCTCGAGAGGAATGCAGCACTCCCACACGTTCGAACAGATCCTTTAGCAATTCTTGAATGGTCTTTCCGGTAAAGGCCACCATTTCAGCCACTAATGCCCCTGCCAAAATTCCATCCTTTTCGGGGACATGACCTTTAACAGACAATCCGGCGCTCTCTTCTCCGCCGAACACGATTTCACCTTTAGCCAGCAGTTCGCCAATAAATTTGAATCCGACCGGGGTTTCATGAACGGTTAAGCCATGGTGGGTAGCTACGGCATCAATGAGATGGGAGGTGGCGACTGACCGGGCCACGGCGCCGGTCCATTGTCGGCTCTTAATGAGATAGTCAAGAAGGACAGCCAAAACACCATTGGCTTGAATAAAGGTGCCGTCGGCATCTACGACTCCAAATCTGTCGCCGTCGCCATCGGTCGCAAGTCCAAGATGAGCCCGTTCCTGACGGACGGTATCTTTTAATTCTTGCAGTGTTTCGTCCGTGGGTTCTGGTCGGAACCCACCGAAATATGGATCGCGCCAATGATGGAGAATGGCCAGTTTCGCTCCGGCACTTCGAAGAAACTCGTCCAGATAATTTCGTGTAGTGCCGAAGAGTGGATCGAAAATCACACGGATCCGGCCATTCCGAATACGGTCTCGGTCGACGTGCCGTTCTAAGGCTTTGAGATAATCTGGTTGAGGATCAAAATACCGCACCATTCCGTCGTTTTGGGCTTTTTCCCAGGGAACCCACTTGAGGTGTTCGCCGTGCAACAATGGCAGGACTCTCAGTTCAATGGCTTTGGTTGTTTCAGGTAGGGCTGGTCCACCCCAATCGGGAGTAAATTTTATGCCATTCCATTCAGGGGGGTTGTGACTAGCTGAGATATTAATCCCGCCTGCTAATTTTCGATTGATCACATGATAGGAGATCGTTGGAGTTGGTGTATCTCGATCACACAAAAGGCAAGGGATACCATGGGCAGCCATGACTTCCGCTACCACTTTGGCAAACCGTTCCCCTAAAAACCTGGCATCATAGCCAATGATCATGCCCTGCTGTCCAACTTTTTGCTGGCGCAGGTATTGTGCGATGCCTTGGCAGACGATCCGTACATTCTGGACAGTAAAGTCCTCTGCGACAATGGCACGCCATCCAGAAGTTCCAAATTTAATTGAGTCCATTTAAAGGCTCGGAAGTTATATTTTGAGCGGGGCCGACGACAAATGAGTGGGCAAAAGATTTCTTTAAGAATAAATTATTTTTTCCCTTCTCGCTAGTCCCTAAAGCAGAAAGTCAGCACTTCTTTTTACTAATCTCTATTTCTATCGAATACTATAAAGCTTAGATAGAGGACCTGGTTGGGCGATCAAACTTTGGGAGGGCTGAATCAATTAGCAAGGCCTCATTCATTGCTGAATGAGGCCTTAGAAGAGAACAATGAATCTTAATATATCTGTTACACCCTCTTTTTTCTGAAAAACGGAAGGGTGAGAAGACCTGACCCTAAAAGAATCATGGTGGATGGTTCCGGTGTGGAAGTGTATTGATAGTCAGTTCCGACTAAATCAATCCCTAAGGGAGTTCCATCCACATCATACTTTGTTTGTCCTGCGAAAACATCCCAGTTATTGCCCCAAAGGGTGAAGCCGGAATCAGTTAAATTGTTAGGGCCGCCATTGGGGGCACCACCGCAACACATTTGCGCGGCTAAGAAATGGAACGTTCCAGTTTCCTGCAGATCACCCGTCAAAATGTAATCGAACGATCCAGAAGCATGACCTTCTGAATTCGCCGTCAAAGACCCACCAATAATTTCCATGGAGCCCATCATGCTACCACCAGTTCCGGCGGTGAGAGTTCCGTGGAGATTCGTGAGACCAAAGGTTGTGGCATCCTGGTCAGCATATAAGGTTCCGGTGAGGGGCCAATAGAGTTTTGCCCCACTCATACACAAGTCGTTCTTATTGCAATTGGTCGCAGCATGAATACCACTGTACCCAAAACCTCCACTGGTTCCTGTTTGAATGTCAATGGAAATTGGGTTTGCCCAAACCGATTGAACCCCTGCGACCAAGAAGACAATCCCAAGTAAGAATCCGAGTCGAGAGTACTGTTTAATCATGGTTTACTCCTCTGTGTGATCAATCAATAAAAATGTGTTTATGAATAGTTCTTTGCCACTCATATCAATTCTTGTGCCACTCAGAATTGTAAAAAAGGTGTTGGGAAATTTTCCGATGTTAGTAGGAATTCTTGTATGTTGGTAACTGGTCGGTGTTAGGCAATCGGGATACAGGTTGAAACTCTGTTCTTGCTTGTTAATTTGACTGACGGAAAAACCTGAAGAAAGTCTAGTTAATAGAAGCAACTACTGACGTTGCTCATGGAAGTGCATAGACCGTGATGAATGGAAATGTCGATTTTTCTTCTTCTGAGTGAAGAGAATTGCCATTGGTAGATTTAGAACGAAATGTATCCTGGCCTAAACTGCCCAAAGGAGAATTTCATGAAAGAAGCTAAAAGCGTTCCAGTCGACAGAAAGTAGTATCTTCAAATAGTACGGGAGATGAAACAGGCAGAGGTAGGAGAAATTTGCTGAAAATCTCAGGAGAAGGAGAGAAGGAACTAGAGAACTGATATGGTGGGGGATGACTTATGCTTGGATTTCACACCAGACGGGAGTGTGGTCCGAGGGTTTATCCATGGCGCGTGGGGTGCGGTCAACATTGGCAGTGACGAGAAGATCCGTTGCTTGGGGGGAGAGCATCAAATGGTCAATACGTAGGCCTTCGTCACGATTCCATCGGCCAGCTTGATAGTCCCAATAGGTATAGAGTCCCAGTTCTGAATGAAACGCACGAAGGGCATCGGTATACCCTAAATGGCAGAGTTTTCGAAAGCGGGCGCGGGATTCTGGCTGGCAAAGGGCATCGTCCGCAAACCCAGTAGGGTCGTAAACATCGTCATTTGTGGGGCATACATTATAGTCACCTGCTAGAACCACTGGTTCTTCCAGTGACAAAAGGGACCGGGCATGAATGATTAAGCGGTCCATCCATTTGAGCTTGTAAGAAAATTTTTCAGTGCCAATGGGATTTCCGTTAGGTAAATAGATTGACGCGACTCGGATGTTGCCTATCAGCGCTTCGATGTAACGGGCTTGTTCGTCAGAAGGATCGCCAGGGAGTTCTGTTTGTTCCACCTCAATAGGATTTTTCGAAAGGATCGCGACTCCGTTATAGGTTTTTTGTCCGGTGATAGCCATATTGTATCCCAGCTCGTCGATAGCCATTTTGGGAAATTGGTCCTCAGTCGTCTTGAGTTCCTGCAAGAGGATCACATCTGGATTGGCTTGAGCTACCCACTCGATCAGGTGAGGAATTCTGACTTTAATAGAATTCACGTTCCAAGTCGCAATTTTCATTGAGCGTCTCAATAAGTATTTACAAAACGTTACGACGATGCGGAGGAATGTGATGAAGAATCTGTGTCGCGTTGAAAGAGGACTTGGAACCCTTGAAATTGTTTTTGAAATAGAGTTTTCAATATGAATGGCGTAATACCAAAAAATAAAACACTATAAATACAAATTTCTAAAATATACTGAGACTCTTCAGAGACCGTACTATTGAAAATGACGGGAACTGTCCACCCAATAGTCATGCTCACAAACATGAGAATGACCACGTGCCGCCAAACGAGAAACCACATGAGTTTTAATAGTTCCCCATAAGTTGGTGTCTCCATGATTCCTTAGCTTCCTTTCTTTCCCAAAATTCTTTAGTGCGCCTCATCCCATGTGAGGCCTTGGCCGACATCGACTGTGAGGGGAATTGAGAGTTGGAGGGTAGGAAGTGTGGCCGACTCCATGACCTGTTTCACCACCTGGGCGGTTTGCTTCAGAGCGGACTCTTCTACTTCAAATATCAATTCATCATGGACGGTCAATAACATACATGCTTTGTCGGTTAAGCCATGTTGTTCCAAAGCTGCAGGCACACGAATCATGGCCCGTTTTAAAATGTCGGCCGCTGTTCCCTGGAGTGGAGCATTAATGGCAGCCCGTTCGGAGAAATTTCGTCGAGCGGGGTTCTTATCGTGGATGGCGGGAACATGGCAGCGTCGGCCAAACAGCGTTTGAACATAACCATGCTCGCGACAAAATTGTTTGGTGCGTTCCATGTAATCTTGAATACCGGGGTATCGCGCAAAGTAAGATTTGATATAGGTAGCTGCTTCAGACTGTTCCACGCCCAATTGCCTAGCCAGGCCGAAGGCACTAATGCCATAGATGATGCCAAAGTTAATAGCTTTTGCCATTCGCCGGGTTCCTGAATCAATCTTTTCTAGTGGAATGTCGAAGACTTGACTGGCTGTGAGTGCGTGAATATCTTGTCTTTCGCGAAAGGCTTGCTTTAAGACCGTAATGTCCGCCACATGAGCCAAGAGCCGCAATTCGATCTGGGAGTAATCCAATGACAAGAGGTGCCAGCCCGGTTCTGCCACAAACGCTCGACGAATCTTCCGGCCTTCTTCTGTGCGGATGGGAATGTTTTGAAGATTGGGATCGGTAGACGACAGACGCCCAGTTGCGGCCGAGGCCATGGCATAGGATGTATGGACACGATCAGTCTGAGGATTGATCTGCTGAATCAGAGCTTCTGCATAGGTGCTACGGAGCTTATCTAAATGGCGCCATTCCAAAATGCGAGTCGGCAATTCATGGCCTTGAGCAGCCAGTGTGTCTAACACATCGGCCCCGGTTCCATAACTCCCTCCTTTGCCTTTTTTTCCGCCTTCAAAGCCTAAATGGTCAAACAGAACTTCTCCCAGTTGTTTAGGGGACCCCACGTTGAATGATTTTCCAGCCAAACGATGAATATTTTGTTCCAGTTCTTGCAGCCGTCGAGAAAATTCTTGGGATACTTGTTTGAGTTGAGCCACGTCGACCTTGATTCCCTTGTGTTCCATAGCAGCCAACACCGGAATTAAGGGGCGCTCCAGTGTTTCATAGACCGTGGTCATCTGCTCTTCGACCAGACGAGGTTTCAAATGTTGGTGTAGGCGAAAAGTTACTTCAGCATCTTCGGCTGCATAGTTCAGAGCCGTGTCCAAGGGTACTTGGTCGAATGTGACTTGTGATTTTCCTGTCCCCGCGACCTCTTTATAGGTAATCGTAGTATGTCCAAGGTATCGTTGAGCGAGTTCATCCATGCCATGGCCATGTAGGCCCCCTTCTAATACATAAGATAACAACATGGAATCATCTACAGGATTGATGGCGATTTCATATCGTTTCAAGACCACTATGTCGTATTTGATGTTCTGGCCAATTTTTAAGACGCTCGGATCAGCGAGCAATGGGCGTAATCGATCAAGAGCGAGGTGTAGAGGGATTTGTTGTGGTCTTTCCGATTCCGCGTTCGCAGAAGTTAATAGATCTATAGAAGCTGTGGTCCCAGGCTTCCCATGCGCCAGGGGGATATAACAGGCCTTTCCGGGTCCGAGACTGAGGGAAATTCCGACCAATTCGGCTTGGGTTTGATCCAATGAAGTGGTTTCAGTATCCACAGCCACCAGACCTTGCTGGTAGGCGTTATCAATCCAACGTTCTAAGGCTTGCATGTTTTGGACAAGTTCATATTCCGGCTCGGAGGGAACAGAAGGACGAGGCGAGTCAGCTTCTTGTCGGGAATCAGGTGGGCTAACCGTGGGAGGAGAGGATAGCGGAACAGAAGAATCAGCTTTCGAATTTCGACTATGAATACGAGCCAGAATGGACTTGAACCCGTGTTCCGCTAGGAACCTTTCCAAGTCTTCACGGATGGGTTCACGGCGCTCCAGCTCTGCTAGAGAAATGTGTGTCGGAACATTGTCTTGCAATCGAACAAGCTCACGAGAAAGTCGGGCGTTGTCCGCATGTTCGATCAGGTTCTCGCGCCGCTTTTTTTGCTTAATCTCTCCTGCCCGCGTGAGCAAGGAATCTAAGTCGCCGTATTCTTGAATGAGTTGCGCGGCAGTTTTGATGCCGATTCCAGGGACGCCCGTGATATTGTCGGTAGAATCTCCGGCTAGTGATTGAACGTCCACAACTTTTTCAGGTGGAACACCGAATTTTTCTTGAACCTGTTCTGGCCCAATCTTTCGATTTTTGATGGAATCATACATATTGACTTGATCTGACACGAGCTGCATGAGGTCTTTATCCGATGACACAATGGTGACAGTGGCACCAATCTCCGAAGCTTGTTTGGCGTAGGTGGCAATGAGATCATCAGCTTCAAACCCTGGCAACTCAATACAGTCCAAATTGAAGGCGCGGGTGGCCTCTCGTACCAATTCAAATTGCGGCACTAATTCTTCAGGAGGTTCTGAACGGTTGGCTTTATATGATGGGTCGATATCGTTGCGAAAGGTTTTTCGGGCAGAGTCGAAGATCACGGCAATATGATCCGGCTTCATGTCGTCCAGCAATTTCATGAGCATGGTAATGAATCCATAGACCGCATTGACAGGCGTGCCGGCAGGATTGTTCATGATGCGAATGGCGTGAAATGCCCGAAAAATAAAACCCGAAGCATCCACCAATACTACATGTTTGATGGGAAGAGGAACGGTCTCTTGAAGTTGATTAGTCATGATTGGTCTTGAGGTACGAGGAGGAAGAAGATACCTCATGGATTGGCTGCTGTCGATATCCTCCATACAAATATTGGAAAAGATTTCTCTGTGCGAGACAAGATCAGAAATATCGGCCGTGTGCCTCAGGTCTTTCTGGGTCTGTTGAAAAAAGCCGCCAGCAGCGTTCTCACCATTTTCCCGTGCTCACATACTGCCAGTATGCTCCGCGCGCAAAAATAGCTGCGGCCTTGCTAAACGGGCGTTTTTGAACAGACCCAAGGCCTCTGTCATGTCACGTCGCAGAGACGAAATTTGGCCGTTGATATCATCACTATTCAACAGTCCCTTTCTCTTCATCCTAAGGGTGTGAGACATGCTAAGATACTGTATCCCCTCGTTTGCCATGGAAGGAACCTCTCGCTATGAGGAAATTCATGATCGCACTTGCCATTGTCTTTGCACTTCTTATTGTCGTGGTTCTTCTGCTGCCTTTTTTACTGGACCTCAATCGATATCGTGATCAGTATCTGCCGGTGGTTGAAGAAGCGCTTGATCGCAAGGTTGAGGTAGAAGATATCCGGCTGACACTCTTCCCAACGTTAGGGGTACAATTGCGGAATGTGGTGATTGCGGATGATCCTGCCTTCAGTCCAAAGCCGTTTATGACTGTGCCATCTGTGCAGGTGGCTGTTCAATGGAGACCTCTTTTAGAGCAACGGGTTCAGGTGGAGAGTGTTTTCATTGAAGATCCGATTGTGCGGGTCATTCGATCAAAGACGGGAGAACTCAATGCCTCGACGATGGGGAAAGTGTCTCCTCCTGACACCACTCCAGATGATACAGGAGAACCGGCAGACTCAGTTTCTCCCCTTTTAGGCGTTTTTGCGGTGGAGCAGTTTTCGATGACTGGAGGAACTCTCGACTTTGAAGACCGCATGCCTCAGCCTTCGCAGACGTATCAGATTCAAAGTTTGGCATTAGATACACAATCCGTGGCTATTGGAAAAACGGCCCAGATTGAGTTGAATGGTACGGTGATGCCCTACAACATGCCTGTTGCTGTCAATGGACGGGTCGGACCCATTCAAGCCAATTTAGATATTCCAACACTCGATATCGATGGACAGGTGGGTAAGGTGGGCGTGGCAGCTCAGGGGAACATGCTCAAGGGAAAATTGACAATGGATGTGCAGGTTCCTCAAGCGTCAACTGCCGATGTGCCTCTCGAATTGGGTTTGGAAAAACCTGTTAGCTTATCGCAAGTAGAGGCGCATCTTGTCGCCCTACTTTTTTCTAAAGATCCCCGGGCCCAGCCATCGGAAATGACTATCAATCCCCTTCGTGCCAATCTTCATCTCGGACAATCTACGGTTCATCTGACTGGAAAAGGTACACCGTCACACTTTTCGCTTGTCGGTGATTCTCAATCTCTGGCTTCGCAGGATCTCCCTATTTCTCTTCCTGTTGAACAACCATTTTCATTGGAGCAGGTTCGATTTGAGGCTGAGTCAAAGGGGACGAAGGTGTATCTTCAAAACTTGAAGGCAAAAGCTTTTGAAGGGGCTCTGTTAGCCAACGGTGTGATGAATCAAGCCGGTCCGCCTTATACCTTTTCTACTCAGGGGACATTCAAAAACTTTTCAATTGATTCACTGGTTAAGGTCATGCGGACTTCTTCGCTCAGCATGACAGGAGCTGGGCAGTTGGACTGGAATGTCACCGGGGTCCTGTCACAGTCACAGCCAATACAGATAGAGGGCCCGGCTCAACTTACTCTACGAGAAGGCGAAGTCATTGGTTTTGATCTGGTGAAAACTATTGAGGAGGCTTTGCAAATATCAGGCATTCTTGGAAAACCCACCGGCGCCACGCAATATTCGTTGATTGATGCCAAAACCGCATTGGAAGCAGACGGCCTAGTCATCCAGGAGCTTATCGCCAATATGCCGAATATTTCCCTGCGGAGCGTTGGAAAGCTGGGATTGGATCAATCCGTGAATTTTCAGGGAACAATTGGTGTTCCATCTGCCATTGCCGAGAAAATTGTTCGTCGGTTCCCTGTAGCCAAAATGGTCCGACAGCGTGGACAATTGTTGCTGCCATTTGTCATAAGAGGGACGGCTCAGGACCCTGTCTTTCGTGTAGATACCCAATCACTTGGGAAGCAGGTTCAAAGGAAAGTTGAAGAACGGCTTGAAAAGGTTTTGCACGGAGATGATAAAGAAATAGAGAAACTGATGGACGAGGGAAAGGGGTTACTGAAACAATTCTTTGGGAAATAGGGAAATATTGGTTGCTGCCAATGGATCTAGGGATTGAGGTCAGCCAGAATAGGTAAGTTTGTCATCACTATTTGGGCACCAGAGTAGGCTTATGACGAAATGGAGCCTTGGTACGGCATAGCGTATTAGCCAGAGCGCGTATTTCACCAACATCAAAGGGTTTGCTGAGAATAGCATAGGCTCCCAACTTTTCTGCTTGTTCTTGAACTTCTGGAGTGAGTAACCCGGTCATCATAATAATTGGGGCCACAGAATGTTGGTGGTTTTGTTGAAGATGTTTGAGAAACTGTACCCCTGTCATCACTGGCATCCCATTGTCCAGGATAATGATGTCTATGCTTTGAGATTCCAGTATGGCTAATCCTTCCTTCCCATTTTCTGCTTCCACACAATGAAATCCTTCATAGCTGAAAATTAGCCGAAGTAAATCCCGGGTGACGACATCGTCTTCAATGATGAGCATGGTTTTTGACATGAGCCTGCTCTCCTGGTTAAAAGCCATTTATTGTGTATTAGACGCTTGTCTCCCTAACAAGAACGAGCATTACGATTGGCGAAACCCCTTCCAAATTAAGTACATTCCTCCAAACAACCCGAGACCTGTAACGAAAACCGCAGCAAGAAGTTCCATTAGTCTTTTCTCTCTCTCTAGACGTTATGATTTGATAGAAGCAAAGCCCATACCAAAAAATGAGCCTTAGGTTGACATACGAAATTCAAGACAGAATGTTCATAACTGATTGGAAAGTATGGAAATGTCGTTGAATTCTTGAAATAAAATTTTAAAATCTAAAAAATTTCCAGAGATCTAGGGGATGATTCTTGGAAAAACGGTGATCAAAAAAGATACAACGTGTATCTTTTTTTAAAAAAAAGGACTCCAGATCGGTCAGTGATGATTTTCCTTTACGTGGTTCAGAATTTTGGAAGGTTCTCCAGAGGCAGATTTATTCCTGGCGTAGGACAGACAGTGGTGGGAAGCCCAGTAGGCGGTACGTCCCAAGAAAGCCGGTCAGGAGCGTGAGCGCGATGGTCAGAAGGAGTCCAGTGAGGAGGGAGGTCGTCGTGAAAGCCCAGGTGACATCAAAAAACACAGTGACAATTGTCCAGGAAAGCAGGCAGCCTAAAACTAACCCTACCAAGCCTGCAAATGCTCCAATGAATCCAAATTCTGTGCAGAGTGAAAACAGCAAGAGACCACGATTGCCACCAAGGGCTTTGAGAATGGCGAGTTCATGTAATCGTCGATAGCGGTTGATTGAGATCGCTGCGACCATCACGATGGCTCCAGTGATAATGCAGAGTACCGCCAGTGCCCGGATACCGATTGCGAGTTGCCGAAAAATTTTTGCGATGTTGTCCAATACGTCCCCCACATGAATAGCGGTCACATTGGGCATGGCTCCCACAATGGCTTGTTGCAAGGGAATTTCCATTGTGTGAGGAACCTTGGCCGTCGCGATATAGGTGAGAGGGGCGCCATCTAATGAGCCTGGTTCGGCGATCATAAAAAAATTCATGGAAAAAGAGCTCCAGTCGACGGCACGAAGACTAGAGACTTGTGCAGCAAATGGCACACCTTGAATATTTAAGGTGAATGTAGATCCCACCCGCAGTCCCAAATTTTTCGCGGCCTCTGCTTCGACCGAGACCCTTGGGAGGTCGTTTGGGGTTTGCGTCCGATCAACAAAATGTTGGGGGAGCTTGTTGTCCCACCATTCTCCTTGCGTCACAATATTATCTTTTGGAAGGGATTGGAAGGAGGTCACGACATACTCTCTCGTAAAATACCAGCCATTTCGTTTTCCCTTATGCTCTTCAGGATTGATGGAATGACCGTCAATGACGGTGAGCCTGGTGCGTACGACAGGGACTACGTCATAGGGTGAGCCTGGAATGTGTTGTTCTAACACGTGCTTGAAGGAAGCATGTTGATCAGGTTGGATATCAATGAAAAAAAACGAGGGTGCGTTGGTCGGAATTTGATTTTCGATGAGGTCAAGCAGCCTGTCCTGTACAATGACGAGAGTGGTCATGAGCATGACACCCATGCCAATGGCTAGAGTCATAGCCTTCGTGAAATTTCCAGGTCGTCGAAGATTGTTGGTCGCATGGCGTAACAACCATCTTTGCGGAAAGGGTATGTGTCTTAGCAAAGAGAATAAGAGGCTTGTGCCACCCAGAAGGGCCCCAATGGCAACTACAAAGGCCCCACAAAAGAACAAGCCCAGCGAAAACGAATGGGCTTGCCAGATGCTCAACCCTATCAAGCATGCGGCAATACCAAGCGTGACCATTCTTCGCATACGATCTTGCCACCAGGATTTGAGTCCTGTGATCCATCTCGTGGTCCAGCCGATGGTTTGGGCGTGAAGGTTGGGTTGATCCACATCTTGACGAAAGACAAGAGCGGGGGACACTTGGCGAATGGCCAGCAACGGCCATAGGGAAAAAGCTAGCGTCGCCAGGGTACCGAGGGCCATGCCTCGAAGAATAGGCGTCAGTGCGGGTTCCATGGCAAAGGTGTCAGGAATAATGCCCTTCAGCAAGAGAGGAAAGCCCTGGTGAAGTCCAATTCCCAGTAATACTCCCACGAGGCTGCCAATACCTCCCAAGAGCAGACTTTGCGTGAGATAGATATTCATAACTTGGGAAGAGTCGGCCCCGAGAGTTTTGAGAGTGGCAATGATAGGAACTTTTTGAGTGATAAATCCTTGAATGGTGCACGCGACACCAATGCCTCCGACCAGGAGAATCGTCAGTCCGGTCAGGCCGAGATAGAGTGTTAATTGGTCTAAAAAACGGCGAAGGCGTGGTTGGGCATCACGGTAGGAATTGACTTGAACGCCTTCTGGACTCAGGCGACCACGAAGTTCTCCCAACAATTGATTCAGATTGTGGGAGGGAGAGAGGTGTAATCGGTATCGCTCATGTATCCGGCTCCCGGTTTTGACCAGTTCCGTCTTGTCCAGCGCGGCTCGTGAAATCATGACTCGGGGTCCAAGACTAAAGCCTGTGGCAATTTTGTCTGGTTCTTTTATCAGAACCCCTGTAATCATAAAGTTGGTTTGCCCAATACGTAGCTGGCTGCCAAGATCCAAATTCAGGCGAATCAGCAAGGATTTTTGAACGATGGCACCAAAACAAGAGCGAGGTTGGCAACCTGCTTGAGCAGGTGCAAGGAGTTGATCGGTTGAGACAGGGGGTTCGACTGCCAGTGTGCCGTAGAGGGGATACAATGTATCAAGAGCTTTGAGTTCAACGAGTTGTGACGTGGGCTGTGCATGATGACCTTGTTTTTCATCCAGTGCGATAGACGTCATGGCGGCTAACTCTGTGACGTGCGACATCACGACCTTTCGTCGAGCTAGAGAATCTAAGACCTGTTGTCCTTTGCTACTCATCGAGCGACGCCAGGAGAGTTCGATATCGCCTCCCAAAAGACTCCTGGCGTCTCCCAAAATGGCCTGTTCAATATTCGTAGCCGAGAGGTCAACAGCCACAATGGCGCCGACTCCCAAAGCGATGCAGAGAAATAAGAACACAAAGCGGGACCAGGATCTGGCTGTTTCACGCCAGGCCAATTTTAGAGAAAAGGGTGTCATCGGGTTGAGAGATTGGCTTTTAAGAGGGATGGGACGTATCCTGAGCGATGGTGCCATCTTGTAACGTGAGAATACGTTGAGCGCGAGCCGCCAGTGCCATGTCGTGTGTGACCAGGATTAACGTGCTGTTGTGCTGCTCATGGAGTTGCCATAGGAGGTCAATCACTAGGTTTCCAGTGGCACTGTCCAGATTGCCTGTAGGTTCGTCAGCGAGAAGAAGAGGAGGCTGACAAATAAAAGCCCTGGCCAAAGCCACTCGCTGCTGCTCACCTCCAGAAAGTTGAACCGGGTAATGATGTAGACGCTGGTCTAGCCCGACAGCATGGAGGAGCGTCTTCGCGCGTTCGCTACCGGTTGGCAGTCCCTGAAGTTCCAGTGGAAGAGCAACATTTTCCAGGGCTGTTAACGTTGGAATAAGATGAAATGCTTGAAAGACATATCCAATATATTGGCGCCGAAAGTGTGCCATCTCTGTTTCAGAGAGGCTGGTGATGTTCGTCCCGTGAATGTAAATATCGCCTTGCGAGGGTCGATCAAGCCCAGCCAGAAGGCCTAGTAGCGTGGATTTGCCACTTCCTGATGGTCCAACAATAGCCAAGACTTGATTGGCCGGAACGTCAAAGGAGATATTTTGTAAAATCTGAATAGGCAAATTGTCAGCCGAGAGTTGCATGTTCAGCTGCTTGACAGAAATAAAGGGCTGACCCGATGGCGACTCTGTTGAAAGCAATGGCGAATCCGATGAAGAACTTTGCACGGTGTGTTAATGATTAAATCAGGTGCGGGAAATATTGAAAGGGAGTGTTGAAAAAAGCGCCAGCGACGTTCTCGACATTTTTCCGTGCTCACGTTGTCCCAGTACGCTCCGCATGCAAAAATAGCTGCGGCCTTGCTGGACGGACTTTTTTGACCATTTTCGTCGAATTGACGTCACCAGTGCTCCGGGGGTCTTTCTGTAAACTGAAATTGAGTTATTCAAGGGTCACTGAAATGAAGGTTCTGTCTCATATTCTTTGTAATGTCATTATCTTATCAGGCACAGTTCTTTTCTGTCTGGTTTTCTGGGGCTGTGATGGGCAAAACGACTCTCCCGTAGATGTTATTCAGGGAGAGGATACATCTCAAAGGAGAAACATGAGAGAGGATGTGAGTTCATCGCCTCAGTCAAAGGAATCAATTGGGGAGGTTGTCCCTCGAATTGTTGCGTTTGGTGATAGTTTGACGGCTGGCCTAGGTGTCCCATCAGGTGACGCCTATCCTGAACAATTAGCCAGGTGGCTAAAAGAACAGGGATACCATTATGAGGTGATTAATGCCGGAGTTTCAGCTGATACGTCGGCCGGTGGATTGCGACGCGTTGAGTGGATTTTGAAGAGCCATCCGACCCTCGTCATTTTAGAATTGGGTGCTAACGACGGTCTTCGAGGCCAATCCCTGACAGAAACCTATAAAAATCTTCATGCAATCATTAGTCGTTTGAAGGCGGAAGGTGTGGTTGTTGTGCTCGCGGGTATGCGTATTCCTCTAAATTATGGGAAGGACTATACTCGTGAATTTTCTCAAATGTATAGACGACTGGCCCAGGAGCACGATGTCGCGCTGATTCCATTTTTTTTGGAAGGCGTTGCGACTCATCGACATTTAAACCAGAGTGACGGTATTCATCCTACGGGAGAAGGATATTCAATTGTGGTGCAGAATGTTTGGACAACTATACAACCCATTCTTGAGGGATTAGCTCTTCGGGGGCAGAAATAAATTGCCCTTCTTCAGGGTAGAAGAAGGGCAACAGAAATTTTTTCGGGCAGGATGGTTTCTTTGTCCTGAATCGGAATGAAGCAGATCAGGTTTTAAAGAAAATATCGTAGGCACCGTAGGCAAGGATAACAGCAATGGTACCATAGAACATAGCTGTGATGCCTTCATACCCTCCACCAGGAGCATTGGCCATAGCTGGTGCAGCTGCTAACAGAAACATTGTACATAGCGTGAAAATCCGACTCATAGGATAACCCTCACTTTCTTACTGAAGACATAGATCTGTAAATGTCAGGCATCTTTATCTTTTCAAAAACTTACGAGATTGTAGACAATTTTATTTCTAGGATGCAAGTAAAAATAAGCGAAATACACTAAATTTATATATTTAAATTTAAATACATATATTAATGCCGGTTTACCCACGTCAGAAAGAGTTAGGAATATTCTTTGAGGAGTGTATTCCCTGAGGTTGGCTCGGTCCCGATGTCTTTGAAGAGACTATGGTTCAAGACGCGAATGAGATCCATCACAAAAGGGTGGTTTCTTGCTGTGCTTACATCCGCACCATGCCATCTTCTTTTTTTCTGTGATTTCAACTTCCATAGGAGACAAGTCAGTTCCTGTGTGTGATCCATCACAGAAAGGCTGGGTTTTAGAACGGCCACATTGGCACCAATAATATGTCCCTGGTTCCATGTCCATGACATAGGGTGTGCGTTGTGGAATAACGATTGAATCAGCCATGTTTTCCTCCTTAAAAATGAAGGGAATTTTGTCAGTTCATCATAAAAATTTGTTCAACATTTCGCTTGAATGCCGTTGGGGCCCAAGGATGTCAGCCAGAGAAAATCGGCAATACCATTCTTGAGTTCAGCCAGAACGTCGTCTTTTTTTGAGGGATCCCACGCGACTAAATAAATGGTCATCATTTTGGCATCAGGCTGGGTGCGTTTGACACGTTTGGGAACGGGAATATGATATTGAATATGGCCTCCTCCGGTATAGCTGACCAGCGGACCTTCGGACGAAGATTTATCAGCAAGATATTTCCCGATGATTTGTGCCATTCCTTCGTCACGGAAAATGGATGCTTCAAAAATTCGTCGATATACATGGTCTGGCATCCCGGCATGGCAGGCAGTGATTTGTTCAAAGATCAGGTTCTCATATTCGGCATCATCTGTGACGAGATCGGCAATAGGCCATGTAGTCATTTTCGGATCGCTCATCGCCTTGGTTAAACCCTGAGTCGCGACCAACCGAACCAGAGAACGGGGAGGATTTAGTGCCAACAGATCCAGTTGATGTGATTTCGCAAACGTAACCAGCGGTTGGTAATCAGTAAATTTTCCACCCCAATTGTCACTCCAATTTGATTCACTGATTACCTCTTCAAGGGTAGAGTCGGGATTGTGGATATAACGATCCAGCCCCGGCTGCCCATCCCAACTAAACATTTCCATAGCTAGGGCAGGTTGGCGTTGATGTGCGAGCAAGTTCTTGAGAACTGTTTGTGCGGCTTCGAGATGTGATGGTGTGTAATGTTCTTCACCCAGAAAAATGACATCCGCATCTAAGAGATAAGGGACGAGACCCTCAGTGGTGATCAGCCGTTGTTCTGTAACATGATAAATTTGGCCTGCTTCAAGTGTTGGTGTCGCATGCAGTGTACTACATCCTGATGACCCGAACTGAAAGATTGTCCCTAACACGCACAGGAGGGCCAATGGCCGTATATGATGAATCATGAAAACGTCCAGCATGGAGGATGGTGTACCATAGTCTTCAGACCGGGGCAATATTTGGAACGAGGAATTTTTCTTGTGTCATTCTCATAGGGCCAGTTATGGTGATACGCATGATGAAGGTATGTGAGAAACCTCTTGAGGAAGAAGTTTTTGTAGGTCATTAATGTTGGATATTTCAGCATTTCGCGCACAAGTAAAAGAGATCCGAGAGTCGTTTCCGCATCATTGGGAAGCCAGTCGAAAGCTCATGGCTCCAGAATCTTTAGCCGCGACGCTCCCTTCGCTTATCGACTCAATTCAACAAGCCTCGATTGGCCAACCTCTCCAACGACGTTTAATTGATGTGTTGGAACAATTTGGGAAACAAGCCAAAACCAAACAGGTGCGTGACGCTTTAAAAGATCTGACGGGGTTGCCGCCCTCTAAGGCTGTTCGTGCGTTAATTGTGTGGGGCCTTATGGCAAATCAAGAAAGGAGCGACGAAGTTGGGGACTCTCTTTCCGGAGCCCAACTCGAACGCTATGTGCGAGAAGGCCATAATCCCTATGATGTGCTGCTGCATGCTCGAGCCCCTTCTTTGCTTGATATTGGGGCAGGTGATTTAACATTTGAACAGGAATTAGTTGATCAATATCTTCCTCAATTACGGGGCCAATCCAAATCTCTGACCCTTCACGCCTTTGATCGGTTAACGCCTGGCTCGCAAGTCGGTGGGGTCTATCATAAAAACCAGGAGCGTGAGCAGTATTTAAAAAATTTTCCTGTAGAAGAGTTGAACTACAAATTTTGGGGGGGAATGGATCTCGAGAAATTTTGCCATGCGAAGGGTAGTTTGCCACGATACACTATTGCGACTTGTCATGCCCCTGCCAATCCTACATTTGCGTTTGAGCCAACCCGCTTTGACTCACACGTGATTCTTAAGCATCTGCAAGCAACCCGTGGCCAATTCAACCTGACTCGCTTTGATGGAGAGAAGGTATTAGAAGTGTCTCATCATGGGCAAACTCTCACGTTCCCGCCATGGAAATTCGATGTTGTTGGGCCCTTGGCGTTGTTGCAGACTATGGGGATTCGATCACGAATGGGGGTGTTACCTGCGATTGATGATGAAGTGTTTTGGGAAATATTGAGTCAGTTATTGAAGGACGATGTCTATCGCCCCCACAACATTCTTTTTACTCCAGAGAACCTTCCAAAAATCTTCGGGGATGTCTATCATGACTTGTCTTTATTGGCAGTTGGTGAAAAAATAGACCTGTCGACGGTTGTCGATATCCGAATGTGTCTTTCTATGCACAGAACTTCTTTTGGAAAGACCGTAGCACCGGTCAAAATTCGCTATATAGAAGTTCGGCGAGGTGCCGTATGGGAGGGATTGCCCAGCAGTTTTACTGCACGCCAATTTTCTCGTATGGCAGAAGAATCCACACCCTGGTGGATTATCTTTGTGACAGATGTTTAGACAAAGGAACAAATAAGATAGAATAAAATTTGAGAAATGGGCAGGAGGAAATCGGAAAGAAAAAATGGAGCGGGAAAGGGGATTTGAACCCCCGACCCTCGCCTTGGCAAGGCGATGCTCTACCACTGAGCTATTCCCGCTCTCTGAAGGAAGATGACTTTGATTCTAGTGGGCGCCCTATGGCCTGTCAAGGAATGGTCTAATGCGAGAGACTCATTTTGGTTCTTAAGAAAAATATTCGGAATTCCGAAAAGATAGACACAAAATACCTCGTTAATCTAAGGAGAAAGACAATATGTATATTAGCGTGATTGGCACGGGATACGTGGGGTTAGTCACGGGAGCCTGTTTTGCAGAATTTGGACTGAATGTGCTTTGCATGGATTTGGATGAAAAGCGGATTGCTTCTCTGGAAAAGGGAAAAGTTCCGTTTTTTGAACCGGGCCTGGCTGAATTGGTGGAGAAAAATATCCAGGCAGGACGTTTACGGTTTACGACGGATTTAAATAAAGCTGTAGACGAAGCCCTAGCAATTTTTATTGCCGTAGGAACGCCTT
The DNA here is from genome assembly GCA_965223295.1 of Nitrospirales bacterium. Lineage (GTDB taxonomy): Bacteria > Nitrospirota > Nitrospiria > Nitrospirales > UBA8639 > Nitrospira_E. The sequence goes on from CBDCWC010000003.1 coordinate 1,446,837, forward strand.
CGCGACCGGACGGATCGGCTGACTTGTCTTTTGTCGATGAAGTAGCGCGAAGTGTGGGATCACGTATGACGGGCTATAAAGTCGTGATTACGAAGTCGACCGTGCCGGTTGGAACGGCAGTCCGGGTCAAAAAACTCATTGAAGAAAATCAAACGAAGCCGTGTAATTTTGGTGTGGTGTCAAATCCCGAATTTCTCAGGGAAGGTTCCGCTATTGAAGATTTTATGCGTCCCAATCGGGTCGTGATAGGTGCTGACAGTCAGGCTTCAGTGGCCATCATGAAGGATCTGTACCGCCCTTTGTACCTGATAGATGCGCCAATCGTCATTACCGATATTCCCACTGCGGAGGTTATTAAATATGCCTCCAATGTGTTTTTAGCCACCAAAATTTCATTTATCAATGATATGGCAAACTTGTGTGAGAGGGTGGGGGCAGATGTGCAAATGGTTTCCAAGGGAATGGGTTTGGATAAACGAATTGGATCAAAATTTTTACATGCTGGCCCGGGTTATGGAGGATCCTGTTTTGGAAAAGATACTGCGGCGCTAATCAATATTGGGGCCGAAGCTGGTTACGAAATGACCATCGCCAAGGCAACCAAGCAGGTGAATGAGCAGCAAAGGACTCGAATGCTGGAAAAGATTGGGGAGGCTATGGGAGACTTGAAGGGAAAAACAATTGGACTCTTGGGGCTGGCGTTTAAACCCAATACTGACGATATTCGAGATTCTCCGGCACTGGCTATTGCGGAAGAACTGATGAAAGCAGGGGGCACCGTACGGACCTATGACCCAGAAGCGTTAGAAGAGTCCATGAAGGTGCTGCCGGATATGGTGGCTTGTCAAGATGCCTATCAGACTGTGGAAGGTGCTGATGCTGTCGTCCTTGTCACAGAATGGAATCAGTTCAGGAATCTGGATTTTGAGCAGATCAAATCCAAGGTCAAATCTCCAATCTTTATCGACCTTCGAAATGTTTATGAGCCTGAGCGTATGGCTGAGCAGGGATTCTACTATGTATCAGTTGGTCGAAAAGCGGCTGGAAAGAACCCCTTGAAGCAAAGTTGAGCGAGAAAAGGCTTGTAGAACATTATTTTTTCTTGTACCCCATTCGATCTAAGACTTTCATAATCCGTTTCTGAAGTTTCTCGTCTGCGTCACCTAAGGCCTGCGCCAAGGGTTCGACAGCAGGTTTCCCAATTTTTCGCAAAATCTCCGTAGCCGATTGACGGAGTTCGTCTTCTTCGTTTGTTAAAAGTGGCACAACTTCAAGCACGCATGGCGCTCCGATCTTAATGAGCGCGTCATAGGCACGTTGGCGGACATCACCCACTTCATCATTCAGCATCTCCACTAAAGGCTTCACGGCAGCTTCGACTTTGAGTTCGCCCAATACTTCAATCGCATGCTTGCGATTCAGCCAATGGGTATCATTAAGATCGAGGAGCGCGGCATCGGCTGCGGCCACATTGGGGTCTTTGGAACGGATGCGAAAACTTTTGACGATGCGTTTGCCTTCTTCTTCGACGACACGGAGGGTGGCGCCATCGCCAAGTTTGATTTTCTGTAAATCTTCAAGGGCTTCTTCGCCGACATCCAACAAGACGGTCTTGCCGTCGTAGGCCAACAACTCGACTTCGATTTGGTTGGTCTCTAAATTGATCGCCGACACATTTTCAGTCACAAGATTAAAGCCATCTTTCTTGGTACCTGATTTGGGGCCGATGGAGATGAGTTGTGCAGGTGCTTCATTTGCCATGATAATGATGTGTCCTCAGATAGAAAGTGAACAAGGCCAAAATATTAATTAACAATTGCTATTTTGAAGAACTCGGTGTCCAGCCTAAACTCGATAGTGCGCCCTCTGCGGTATCCCGAACCATTTCATTCTCATCTTCCAATAGGGGAACCAGAGAGTCGATCGCACGACTATTCTTTAATCGAGCCAAGGATTCGGCGGCATTGCGGCGCACCAGCCAATCTTCATCAGCTAAAGCCTCGATGAGTGGATCTATGGACTCCGGGTCACCAATTTTTCCTAACGCTTCCGCTGCATGACGACGGACAATCCAATTGGAGGCATGCAGGCCTTCGACTAAGGCCGTCGTGGCACGTGAATCGCCAAGTTTTTTCAAGACACGGGCGGCATCTTCCCGAAGAGTGGCATCCATTAACGCATCAACTAAACCAGGAACTGCGTCTGGATGACCGATGCGTTCTAACGCCCAAATCGCCGCCGTTTTTACTCCGCCATCTTTATCATTCCTAAGGGCATCAATCAACGGTTCCACGGAATTGTGGGCCCGCAATTTCCCCAGCGCAGTGGCCGCCTGTTCCCGGACCGACCATTCATCATCCTCTTTGAGCGCCTCAATAAGAGGGTCAATCGCAGGTTCCCCGACTTGAACCAACGCGCTGGTCGCAGCTTCCCGAATCACGCAATCATCTTCCAAAAACATATCAATCAGCTTCGGGATTGCCTCTGCGCCCACTTCACCCAAACGAGAAGCCGCATGATCGCGTAGAGCTTCGTTGTCATCCCGAAGTGCCGACAGCAAGGGATTAACTTTATTCTGTTCTGTCATTGGCTCTTACTCCTTTCCAGCCCAAGCTTTTTCATCCATTTGTGCAGCGGCAGCCTCCAGTTTGTCAAGGATAACCCCGGAATTATAGGAAATTAATCCGTCACGGTCTTGCTTTAATCGTGCAAACAATTCGGCATGGGGCCGCAACACTTCCACATCTTTCACTTTTTCCAAGGCTTCCACCGCCAAAATGCGAAGAGGACGAATAGGAATGACTTCAATAAAGAGCTCTACAGGACGAGAATCGCCGATGAGCCCCAAAGATTTCAAGGCATGTTCCTTCACGCCCGTGTCCTTATCTGACCGTAATCGTTCCATGAGAGGTTCAACGGCTCGAACATCGCCAATTTTACCTAAGGTGTCAGCTACGGCTTCCCGCACGATCCAGTCGTCATCTTCCAAATATTCCAAAAGAATTTCGACGGCTGGTCGACCAATGTGGTGCAATTGAATCACCGTCTCTTGCCGGGCTCCTTCTTTCAACTCCGATTCTTCCACATCCCGTAAGTCATCCAAGAGTTGATCAATACGATCACGAATCGCCCCAAGTTTTCGGAGAGTATCAGTAGCCAAGTCACGAAGGTTCGGATCAGCCATTGCATCGACAAAGGCATCGGCTGATCGGGGATCCAGGAGCTGAGACAAAATTTCAGCAGCTCGCTGACGAATAGATTCATCAGGATCTTTCAGACGTTCCGACAGTGGCCCGATAGACGTGGGAATCACCCCTAATAACGCGGTCACACGTTCTTGAATTCGCTCATCGGTTAAATGTTCCAACAGTGCGGCTGCGGTGGGTTCATCCAGAACGCCGGCCAGGTGTTCCAGTGCATCCATTGTAGCCTGACGAACTTCTTCGTCCTCTTCTTTCATGAGCCCCGCGAGAGCCAGTCCTGCTCGAGGATCCCCTAGACGGGCGAGCATTCTAATGGCTTCAATTTTATAATGAGAAGTTCCGGTTTCAATGGCCTGAATAATCGCTTCTACAGCTTTAGGTCCACCTTTCATACAAGTGGACGTGGCGCGCATACGCCGCCAATCTTCTTCGTGATCCAACTCGGAAATAATCGTTTCAAACGTTTCTTTTGGCATTACTGTTCATTTGGTTAGAGGCGAACTTGTCCAGGTCTCCATCCGAGGTGGGAAAGGGATTCCAATACATGATGACGGAGATTGTCATTCTTTGTGGTCTTCAACAGTTGCAATAATGGGGTTTTGGCGGCAGCCCCGAAATGTGTGAGTGCTTCGGCAGACTCTTGGCGGAGTAATGTGCTGCGCAAGGCATCCATAAGAACCGGAACCGCTTGTGGGTCACCAATCTTCGCCAAGGCTTTCACGGCGGCCTCTAAAGGCGGAAGTTCTTCTTTATATTTTGGGTCCGTGCAACCCTCCATGCGCTCCTCGTATGCGTCAGCTGGAAGCGATTGGACAAGGGCCATCAATGGAGGCAGAGCTTCAACTGCTCGTAAGTTCCCCAGAGCCTCAATGGCTTTCAGTTGTAACGATGGTGTGGTGAGGGCATCTATTAACAAGGGAACGGCATGAGGATTCCCAATCTCACCCAGGGCTCGTACGGCATCTTGCCTCACCGCAGAGTCGGAATCGTTCGCCACAAGATTCATCAAGGGAGCCACCGCGACCTCAGGTTTCAAAAGCGAGAGGGCCTCAATTGCACGCAAGCGGACACGCCAGTTCGGATCCTCCAGTCCTTTCAGAAGGGGAGGAATGCTGACTTCACCCAGGGCTTGAATTGCGCGGCTAGCTTCGTCCCGAACGGCTGGAACTTTATCTTGAAGCAACAAGATTAATGTATCAATCGAACGCGGATCTTTGATACGTGTGAGGCCTTTGGCGGCAGACATGCGTACAATCCAATTGGGATTCAACAGGGCCGAGAGCAGGGGCTCAAAAACTTGTTCATCAGCAATATTTGCGAGAATAGACGCTGCCGTTTCTTGGACTTGCAAGTTCGGATCATTCAGGCAAAAGCCTAATGAGAGCACAGCCGGTTGCCCTAGAGTAGTTAAGGAGGCTGCCGCTGCTTCCCGAACGGCACGGTCTGAATCTCGAAGCAAGCGAATCAAGGGTTGAATGCTTCGGGGGTCGTCAAATTGTCCGAGAGCAACGGCCGCATCTTCTCGGACGCCCCAATCTTCATCATCCAAGGCGGCAATATGTTCAGCGACGGAATCAGGCATGTGACTGTGAGCCAAAAAAATGGTTCAGCTTCCTTGTCGAAAATTAGCTGGTACCTTTTCAAACTACCTAGGGAAAACCCGAAGGTCGACGTTACCACACGATTTTTTTTGCGGTCAAACTGGAAGAAGCTAAGAGGAGAAGAGAATGATATTGATGGGATTTAGACTGATCGAAAGACGGCTAACAGATCACTTAACGTCAACATTTTCACTCGTAAGACTTCCCGTTCTGTATGGAGAATACGGGACTGATCTCCATTGCCAGGATTCTTGAGAAAATCCTGACACATCGCTGTGATCCGTTGAAACTCCACTTCGGCTTTGTCTCTCACCACACGGTTGGTGGCCAGTAGTTCTGCAACTTGGTCGTGAGTCGTTGCCAAATGTTGTTGAAACTCCTGTTCGGGAAGTGAGCGCCGGTGCTCCTCGTCTAAACATCGATCAATATACTGGCCTAAGAACACATAAAATCGGAGTACTGTTTCGGTCGTCGTAATGTGAGGTACGTTTGAATCTTGTTCAGTCATCGGAACGCCTTAAAATTAATTAGTTTGAGAAAAAACACAAACAAGTTTAGACCAGAATAGCGGGAAATGTGAGTAAAATCTACAAGGAAAATGAGATAGAGCTGAAAACTATTGATATCTTATCATTGCTCAATAGTCTTTTGTAATCAAAGTGATTACAAATGGATAAAGACACCAGAAATGTGATGGTCCGGTTGCCCGTCAGAATGCAGAAAAAGCTTGAACAAGTCCCTGCAGGAGTTGATCCATAAAGAAATTGGATAATCAACCATGCTATTGAAAATTACTTGGAGGTGTATGATTGGCAAAAAAACGCATTCGTGAATACCTGAAAAAAGTCGAAAAGGGAGGGAAATTCTATACGACGGAGCAAGTCAATGATGTCTCGAATCCTTTAAGAGATTGTCGAATAATACAAAACACGAGAGACAAGCTTGCTCATGATCACGTCGGATAGCAACAGCTTCGGGGCGGTTCAAAAAAGTCCGCTCGCCTGCGCGAAGCCGCTTCGGCGAAGCCAGGTCCAGCAAGGCCACAGCCATTTTTGCGCGAGGAGCGTACTAGTCCTACGTGAGCACGGAACAATGGTGAGAACGGTGCTGGAGGCTTTTTTCAACAGCCCCTCTAAGCCATGATGAAAGTTGTGTGGTATTGAAGAAGCTCTCCGTGATCTCAAAGAAATTGGTCGGTAAATCGCTGAGGATGATCCATCTGCGGCCGACCAGGTACTTACTAAAATCGAAGCATCTACAAATTTTCCCCAACATCATTCGTAATTCGTCTCTCGCCACTCTGACTCTAACCGTACAGGGAGCATCAGGCTGCGATGAGGGTAAAAACCAAGACTTCTTATGCCCATGACCGTTTTGATCGATTGATCTTATTACCGGTAAAGTGCCCGCAGCGCACACAACAAATACAGAACGGGGTCAGTTCATTGTTCCAGTCAGAATGAATGTAGTCCTCGGGCACGAAGCGATCCGGCCATTCGTGTGGATATCCTTCCTGCGATATGGTGTGTCCACACGAAGGATTTTTACATTCTATGACGCTGACGATCCGGCTCATAGTCTATGCTGATCCTCACTGTGACACTGCACTTGTAATTCTATCACAGGTCGTATCTTAACGTATGTTCTTGCTTTCCTAAGACAGACCCGAGGCCTCTGACATGTGACGTTGCAGAGGCTAAATGTGGCCATTGATGTCATCATTATTCAACACTCTTCTAGACGAAATAGGCAAATAGATTCTAGTCTGATTCTCAAAGAAAACTACTTTCCGACTTCTTCCTTGAAGGATTTGAGGAGGGAGATGATGAGAAGGATAATGACGAAGACGAAGGGGAAGGCGGCGAGGATGGCACCGGTTTGGAGACCTTTAAGGCCGCCGGACCAGAGGAGAATGGCTGCGGAGAGGGATTGAATGATGCCCCACGTAAATTTGATGTGATTGGGTGGGTTGAGGCTGCCGTTAGTAGTCAAGGTTCCTAATACAAAAGTGGCCGAATCAGCTGAGGTGATAAAAAACGTGCCGATGAGGAAGATGGCAATGAGCGACATGATCGTGCCCATGGGATATTGTTCTAAGACTGTGAAGAGCAGCACTTCCATCCCCTGTGATTCCATAACTTCTTTTAATGGCACGTTCTGAAAAAGCTCTAGGGAAATTCCTGTCCCGCCAAAGACCGTAAACCAGAAGGCACAAAAGATGGAGGGGACCAGTAAGACGCCTAGGACAAATTGGCGTACTGTCCGGCCTTTAGAAATTCTCGCGATAAAGGTTCCCACAAATGGCGCCCAGGCAATCCACCAGGCCCAGTAAAAGAGGGTCCAATCATGAATCCAGGTGGAATCGCTAAATGGATCCAGGTTGAGACTCATCGTTGGGAGGTTTTGAAGGTAATGCCCAAAGGTTGATGAGAAGACCGTCATAATAAAGTGGGTGGGTCCTAGAAATAATAAGAAGCAGAGTAACGAAAGGGCCAGGATCATGTTCAAATTACTAAGGTATTTAATCCCTCGTTGGAGGCCTGTTTGGGCTGAGAGCATGAAGAGCACGGTGACGATGGCGATTAAGGTCAACTGCGTCGTCAGTAAGTTGGGAAGGTCAAATACGTAAGACAATCCCCCGCTAATCTGCACGGCCCCAAAGCCCAGTGATGTGGCCACGCCGAAGACGGTGGCAAAGACGGCCACCACATCCACAGCGTATCCTAGCGGCCCGGTCGCGTGTCTGCCCAAGGCAGGCTGACAGCCCAGACTAAAGAGTCCGGGCGTACCTTTTCGAAATTGAAAATAGGCCAGGGCTAAGGCAACCATGGTGTAAATTCCCCAAGGGTGAAGTCCCCAATGAAAAAAGGAATATTGGAGAGCCAGACGTGCTGCTTGGGATGTTCCTCCTTCTCCGAATGGCGGGTCATGAAAATGTGACGTGGGTTCGGCAACTCCCCAAAACACCAGCCCTATGCCCATGCCGGCGCAAAAGAGCATGGCAAACCAGGTGGGAAGGTTAAACTCTGGTTTGGCATCATCTGGTCCGAGTGGAATATCCCCCCACCGGGAAAAAATCAAACAAAGAGCGCAAAGAAGAAAGCTGGAAGCGGCTAACACATAAAGCCAACCAAAGGAATCTAACATGGCTGTCTGAAGGGAACCAGTGATAGTGGCCAAATGATCAGGTGCGATCCCACCCCACAAAAGGAACAGAAAGGCCAAGGAGCAGGAGATGTTAAAAACGAGGGTGTTGGATTTGAAAGGGTTCATTAATGAGGAGACCTAGCGCACTGAGTGTAGCCCTACCGGGTTTGTTGAAAAAAGCCGTCAACGGCGTTCTCGCTATTTTTCCGTGCTCACATAATGCCAGTATACTCCGCGCGCAAAAATAGCTGCGGCCTTGCTGAACGGACTTTTTTGAACAGCCCTGAGGCCTCTGGCATCTGAGGTCGCAGAGACGAAATGTGGCCGTTGATATCGTTATTATTCAACAGTCCCCTACCATAAATAGTCGTAGTGAACAACAAAAAAGGACGAGATATAACGGATTTGAGCAGACGTTAAAGTTATATATAACCGACCTTTTGGTTGGTAGTTTTGGGGAGATGGTCGACTTTTTATAAGTGTTAATTGCTAAGTTATTTGTGGAGGATTTCTTGTTTAATTCCATAATTTCTTGTGTTTAGTATCTAAAGGCTTGCTCTCATGGGCGTAAATGGTTACATTCAAAGCTCTTCGGTACGCAATCGGGCCTTCCAAACGCTCGCAAGAGAAGTTCGGGGGCCTTTTTTATTTCCCAATCATTGGAGGAGTGCAGGAATTCCGCACAAATATTGTGGAACCATTCTTTTGTCATATCCCCCTCAACATACTGTGGTCTTTTCTTGACTCTCTTTCATGGAAGAGGGGTTTAGGCGGCGGTGCTCTTTTAGGAGGTTAGTCCCATGGGTAAGAAGCAAGCGTATGGAGATAATCCCATCGCCAAACGAAAAACGGACCTGTACAAGGAGGAGTACGTCCATAGTTTTGTCCAAAAATGGGATGACCTGATTGACTGGGAAGCACGGGCCTCGAGTGAAGGTGACTTTTTTATCCGATTGTTAAAGGAGCGGGGGGTCCAACGTATTTTAGACGTGGCAACGGGAACAGGGTTTCATTCTATCAGGCTCCTTCGGGCAGGATTCGATGTCACCAGTGCCGACGGTAGTCCAGAAATGTTAGCTAGAGCGTTTGAAAATGCCAGGCGAGCGGGCTTTATTATGCGGACCATTCATGCTGATTGGCGGTGGTTGAGCCGGGATATCCACAATAAATATGATGCAGTCATTTGTTTAGGGAATTCTCTAACCCATTTGTTTGCCGAACAAGACCGGCGAAAAGCTCTGGCGGAATTTTACACAGCGTTGAAACATGATGGTGTGCTCATTCTGGATCAACGGAATTACGATGGCATATTAGATGATGGCTTTACCTCCAAGCATGTTTATTACTATTGCGGAGATAATGTCAGCGCGGAACCAGAATATGTCGATGAAGGGCTCGCACGGTTTCGCTATACCTTTCCTGATAAAGAAATATTTCATTTGAATATGTATCCCTTACGGAAAGAATATACGCGGCGCCTTATGAATGAGGTGGGGTTTCAACAGGTCAAAACCTATGCGGATTTTCAAGAAACCCACAAAGTCGAGGATCCCGATTTTTATGTCCATGTGGCTGAAAAGCTCTATAAAAATGAGGAACGTCCAACAACAATCTTAGGTAATTTGGGAGGACAGGCCTATTCCACTACGGTTGATACGGCTCGTGAATACTACAACAGTACGGATGCCGATCGGTTTTATGCCACGATTTGGGGTGGCGAGGATATCCATATTGGACTCTATGAATCTGAGAATGATTCAATTCTTGATGCCAGTAGACGGACTGTGGAGAAGATGGCCTCGACCGTCCAGAATCTTGATTCAAAAACCCGTGTGTTGGATATCGGATCGGGGTATGGGGGCTCAGCTCGCTATCTGATGAAGAAATTTGGCTGTCAGGTAGGTTGCCTGAATTTGAGCGAGATTCAAAATAAGCGAAATCGGGAATTGAATCAAAAAGAAGGGATTAGCCTGGCCATTAATGTTATTGATGGGAGCTTTGAAGAGATTCCCTTACCCGATAGCAGCGTTGATCTGGTGTGGTCGCAAGATGCTATTCTGCATAGCGGCGACCGCAAGAAGGTGTTTGAGGAAGTCTCTCGTGTTTTGGCAAAAGGCGGGCAATTCATCTTTACCGACCCGATGCAAAGTGAAAAATGTCCGAAAGATGTCTTGCAGCCTATTTTGGATCGCATTCATTTAGATTCTTTGGGATCGATTGAATATTATCAGAAAGTCGCCAAAAAATTTGGATTACAAGAAATCGGAGTTATCGACTTATCAAAAAATTTACCGGCCCACTATGCACGTGTGCTTCAAGAGCTTGTGGCTCAACATAACAATCTTATTCGTGTGTGTTCGGAAGAATACCTGGTCAATATGAAAGTTGGATTACAGCATTGGGTCGATGCGGGAATGTCAGGGCACTTGACCTGGGGAATTTTACATTTCCAAAAAACCTAGAAGCATTAAGAATTATCGTTCGATCTTGAGTGCTTTTGCGGGTTGAGCGATATCCCCGCTTTTCCCAAAGCGGCCTTCTCCTCCTTCACCCAGCACATTTGTCGTATCAGTATACTCAATTTCTTGGGCTTCTTTGCTCAGGCTATCTTTGGGTTGCCACCCTAGCTGATCTAGCGTATCTAAAATCACTTTTTTGAGAGCTCCTGATGCGGTCATGCGGGTGGTGGCGAATGCCAGCACCCGCTCGCTTTCTTTTTCTACCTTGGATAGATCTGGATCATGCAGAAAGGACACAAGAGGTTCAATGGCCGTATCGCCTATTAATACTAAGGAGTTTGCAGCATACTCACGCAGCACTAAATCTTTCAACAGCAAGATCAAGTCCGGAATGACTTTGGGGTGACGAAAATGGCCGAGGGCTGTTGCCGCGGCTTCTTTGATTAAAAGATCTTCGCTGATAATGCAGCCAGGGGTCGGTTTCCCTTCCTGTTGAAAGCCTTTTCCCTTTAAGGCTGCTAACACGGGAGGAAAGGCTCGAGGGTCTCCAATCATTCCCAAGGAAGCGATGGCATGTCGTTTCACGGTCCCGTCCTTCATCGCTTCTATGAGTGCATCGACTGCCTCTGGGTCGCCAATATTGCCTAGGGCAATGGTTGCATCCTCTCTCACGGCCCGATCCGGATCTTTGAGCATGGTGATCAGGGCATTCACGACTCGTGATTCTCTCACCCATACTTTGCCCATTTGATAGTCTGTGGTCATTCCGCCTAACGCACGGACTCCATGACAACGCACGACAAAATGAGGGTCTTTCAAGGTTTCGAGTAGAGCATCAACCGAGGGGGCTCCAATATACATTAAGGCTGTCCCGGCAGTTTCACGAACAATTTTTGAGGTATCTTTAAACAGTTTAATGAGTGTTGGGATAGCTTGAGGGTCTCCGATTTTTCCCAGAGCTTCGGCCGCCGCACTCTTCACCGCGCCATCCCGATCTCGGCATACTACTATTAGTCCCTTTACGGCTTCAGAATCACGAAGTTCTCCTAGAGTCTTGGATGCTTGCTCTCGGACGCGCCATCGTTTGTCTTTGAGGCTTGCCAGTAATTTGGGTACGACGCCTTTGCCCATAGAGGCCATGGCTCGAACGGCCTCGGCCTGGACTTCCATCATGTTGTCATTAAAGAGCGTGATCAGGCCATCGATACTTTTCTCTCCACCAATTTTGGCAAGAGCCCATCCCACATGACTTCGCACGGCCCAATAGTCATCATCTAAGGCTGAGAGGAGGGGCTCCAACGTTTTTGGGTCCCCTTTTTCTGCAAGCGCTTTGGCCGCTTCTTCTCGGGTGGCATCATCCACATCTTCGAGGGCATCGATCCAATCTTGAACAGAGTTCGCCATATTGTGCCTTCAAAATGCCTTAGTTAGTTCCGTAAATAATCTGGTTCTTGCGGATAGGGTTGCGTATGGCTGCAACGGATAGTCAATTTTTCGGAACCCCGGCCATTCACACACTGGTCGAGCGTTTTCGCAAAATCCAATGTTCCGGAAAGCGTCACCTTAAATAAAAAATCGAAGGTGAATGTTCCAAACCGATATTCCCCAGGCTTCAATTTTAACTCTTTGATGTCAGTGGTTTTGTACGCATCCATGTTAATGGGATCCTTGGTCCAAATTAACGGTGTGATGCCTGGCACATGCCACCACGTTGGAGGATTTAACGCACTGGGGTCGACCGTAATGGAAAATTCACGTAGTAAAGGATTCGTGGGTTCAGCCGCTTCCGCGACTAATGCGAATGCTGTTATCGACAGACAAATCAGAGAGAGACAGAGACTGCGCTTCAATGAATTGTTTTGAGGATTTTCGAGCATGATTGATTTATTGATAAATTTTTTCGAGTTCATTTTCCGTCGTTCGCCGTTGAGGTGTGGATTGAAAAATTTCTTTGATTGCTTGGCTTTCCCATTCTGTGTGTGTTTGGAGGCCTAGAGCGTACATAATGGTCGCGCTCGTATCCAGCAGGGTCACGTCCTGGGCAATCGCATGGTGCTTTTTCACATTGGTTCCCCATGCAATCAAAGGGATTGTGGGATCTAGCTCGACTGTTTCCCCCTTTTTGACTTTCTTGGTAAGAGGATTGAGTGGGCCGCCGTTTAATCCTGTCACGATAAACATGGTTTTGTCCAAGACTCCAATTTCCTCATAATTCTTTATGATTTGGTAAATGGCCGTATCGACAGAGGTCACCGCTGCGGCATATTTTGGCGAGTCCCACCCATACTTTTCGCCAACGCGTGCGGCAGTGGGGAAATGAGCAACTAGTAGGTTAGGGACTCCAAAGAGCCGGAAGCCATGTCCGCCATCACCGGTGACTTTTCTGAGGAAATCTTGAATGTAGACTGAGACGGTTTCGGGTGTACATTGTGGTTTGGTATAGCCACAGACTTGAGAGTCAACATAAATTTCTGGACGAACCAGCTGATACAGCCGTTCGTCCATGAGGAACACACCTGTGTCAGCCCCGCCAGCGAGGTCCATATAATCAAAGACTGTAGGGGAACGCATAAACGAACGGGCAAAGTCATAGTCTTCCCAGGCGGCGGTGACACGATGTTTTTCCACTGGCAGTCCGGTCAGCAACGAGGCCATGGCCGAGACAGTCAGGGGAGGGGTAATGGATTGTGCAGACCAAGAAACTGCGCCCTCTTCGGCAAGCTTAGCCAGTTGAGGAGTCGCACCGTTTTGGATTGTCGATGATTTGATTCCTTCGAGAACGACAAGAACAATATGTTCCGCTTGTGTGGCTGTTGCCGCGCTAGTAGCAGTATTGATTCCACCCAAACTGAGCCATAAAAGATTGAGGGCAACAAAAGACATTTTGGGTAAGGTTTTTGCCAATTCCCAGCTGGACCGATGCCGAAAAATACTCATGATTTTTGCGATACTCCATGTGAAAAATCAACATGAAAAAATGAAGTGAATGATAGTTAAAACCCAGTATTTATCTTTACAAAACCTCTTCAAGACGAAAATGAACTGTCCGCATGTCATTCAGGCCATTGAACTTATCATGCACATTTTCTGGTGGTCAACCAAATGAAGCACGGCTGGTTAGAGGGAATCGGGTCAGATAGAAAAAATTTATACGCCCTTGCTCTGAGAGGTGTGGATCGACTAAAAAAGTATCCCTTTGCTCTCAGGGTCTTGAGCTAATGCCTCAAAATAACAATTTTCAGCATTCCCAATATTCTCGTTCCAATCCTGGAGAACGAGTCTCCTATCCAACGTTTAAGCCTGGTAGTCCCATTAATTCCTCAGCTTGGAAGGAAGCCATGGCTCAGCTTGGAAACCAATTGTCCAGATCTCACGTCAAAGGCCTTGTATTTGTCAGTGGACATCCCTATTCCGACCTATTTGGTTCGGCTCGCTTAGATGAAGTCGGGGGCTTAAAACGTGGTTATTCAAGGGGGATTTCAGGATTAGAGTCATTGTTGGCTCTTCTTCGGCCGTCCACGAATGGCATTGGAAACACTGATGATCCCATCCATCCACCGCTGACAAATGATACATCGACCCATGAGCTATTGGATGGTCTTGCTCAAGAGGTTGGGAATTTTACGATGAACTATGTGAAGAAGTTCCAGGAAGGGTTAAATCCGGAAGGGAAGGTGGCCATGCCTTGTCATCGATATGTCTGGTCATCCGTTCATCATCATCTTGGGCGAATAGAAGCCGCAGTTGCTTTTGTCGAGTTCCTAGAGGGATGGGGCAATGATCTTTCACTCGCTCAGAGTGATCGGATTTTGCTGGTTGCACATGGACATGCGGGGCAGGTGTTAGCTCTGGTTTCTAATCTCATTACTTCTGGTGAATCTGAGGGTCGTCCAAGAATTTTTGAAATTTTAGCGAAATTCTGGGAGGTCAGCCCGAGTGAGGTTCGGTCTGTCGAGCGATTGGAGAAACTCTATCCGGCACTAGCCAAGCAACAATTTTTGGGTGGTGCTTCTGTCGATATGGTGACCTTAGGTACCCCGGTTCGATATGGATGGGATACCGATGGAGTTAGTCGCTTGCTGCATATTGTCAATCACCGAGGGATTCGGCACGATGGAAAACGATGGTTGTCCAAGATGGAATTGCCCCAGACGGCGTGGGAGATGCCTTATCTGACGGGCGGTGACTATGTTCAACAATTAGCTGTGGCGGGCACGGACGTTCTACCGGATTCTCCTGAAATGGAGCTGGCCAATGTGGATCTTAGAGAATTATTAGAGCCCTACGATGGGTTTGAGCGGTGGCTAGAATGTACCAGGCGGACTACACGATGTTCGAACGATGGACAATGCGTGTTAGTTGACTATGGGGTACAAGCGTCGGAAGAAAAGCCAAGGCAGCATTTGTATGGTCATGGATGCTATACGCGGAGTCGGGCCATGGAGTTTTTAGCAAAAGAAATCGCGAAGTCGATGTATCCTGATCACGTGGGTTAAACACGATAAGTTACGTGATTGCCAAACTCTCTGGGCCTTTCGACCTTTGTTGTCCTAGACATAAAGACACATTGATTATTTTTTAGAACCTATGATATCAATCAGGACTTTGTCTAAAAGAAAGAATTGACGGTGTAGGTTCTGTTTTTCGTAATAATTTTCGAGATATGATCCTATGAAAATTGGTGTGATCAAAGAAACGTATCCTGGTGAACAACGTGTGGCCTTGGTTCCAGCCGTGTTGCCTTCACTTACGAAGGGAGGCATGGAGGTGGTAGTTGAGTCAAAGGCCGGTGAGGCATCAGGATATCCGGATGCGGCTTATACCGAAAAGGGTGCGACTATCGCTGAATCTCGTGATCAGGTTTTTGAGATGTCCGATTTCGTTCTTCAGGTTCGCTTATTAGGGGCCAATCCTGATGAAGGCAAAGCAGATGTGCAGAAGTTCCGAAAAGGCCAAATGCTTGTGGGAATGGCAGAGGCGCTGAGTAATCCCCAATCGGTTCAAGATTTAGCCACGCAAGGTGTGACAGCTTTTGCTCTGGAACTGATGCCTCGAATTACGCGGGCTCAAAGTATGGATATTTTATCTTCCATGGGGACTGTCGCTGGTTATAAGGCTGTGCTGATGGCAGCCAATACTTTGCCGAAAATGTTTCCGATGCTGATGACAGCTGCTGGAACGGTGACTCCCGCTAAAGTCTTAATTATTGGGGCTGGGGTTGCCGGGCTGCAAGCTATTTCCGTAGCTCGTCGCCTTGGCGCGTCGGTGGAAGCCTATGATATTCGTCCTGCTGTGAAAGAACAGATCTTGAGCTTGGGGGCCAAATTTGTTGAGTTGCCGCTGGAAACAGGTGATGCAGAAGATAAGGGTGGATACGCTAAAGCGCAAGATGAGGCTTTTTATCAGAAACAGCGGGAACTTCTGGGGAAGGTAATTGCTAGCAGCGACGTGGTTATTTCCACCGCAGCTGTACCAGGTAAAAAGGCTCCAGTCCTTATTACGAAAGAGATGGTTGCTGGTATGGCACCTGGTTCGGTCATTGTCGACTTGGCGGCCGAACGGGGAGGTAATTGTGAGCTGACAAAGCCAGGTGAAACAATTGTTGCTCATGGGGTGATGATTCAGGGGCCTGAAAATTTGTCATCCACTATTCCCTATCATGCCAGTCAGATGTATGCAAAAAATGTGGCGACTTTTTTGTTACACCTCGTGAAAAAAGGTGAACTGACTCTGGATATGGAAGATGAAATTACCAAAGAAACGCTGATGACGCAAAATGGGGAAGTCGTTCAGCCACGTATTCGAGAGATGTTAGGGCTCCCGGCCTCATCAACATAAGGACAAGACAGCTATGGAAGACATGTTCATTATGGGCCTGACGATTTTTGTCCTAGCCATTTTTGTCGGGTTCGAAATTATTACCAAGATCCCCCCAACTCTCCATACGCCTCTGATGTCGGGTTCCAATGCTATTTCCGGCATCACCCTAGTGGGTGCCGTATTGTCGTCTGGGGCTCAGCACACCATGACGACGACAATACTCGGTGTGTTAGCCGTCATCTTTGCCACAATCAATGTTGTTGGCGGATTTATGGTGACCAATCGAATGTTGGAAATGTTTAAAAAGAAATCCTAATTGGGAAAATAAAACGGAATGTCTGCACTGATTAATATCGGGTATTTGCTTGCTTCGGTCTTGTTTATCTTAGGCCTCAAGGGCCTGACGCATCCTCGTACGGCAGTCCAAGGCAATTTGATGGGGGCTATTGGGATGTTGTTAGCCGTTGTGCTGACGCTGACCAATCAGAGGATTGTTAGTTACGAAATGATCATTTTGGGTTTGGTAATTGGTGGAGCCATTGGGGCGCTCTTAGCCATAAAAATTGAAATGACTTCCATGCCAGAACTAGTAGCCGTATTTAATGGATTTGGTGGCATTGCTTCCGTGTTGGTGGCGGGTGCAGCGCTACTAGAAAATACATTGAATGGTGAAATTCCGGTGATGCAGTTAACCGTAGCCATTGCCGCATCAGGTCTTATTGGGGCAGTAACTTTTTGGGGAAGCCTCGTGGCCTTTGGAAAGTTAAAAGGACTCATAGGCGACGGTGCGGTCTTATTCTCTGGGCAGCAGGTCATCAATACGATCTTGGCTGCTACAATGTTGGCCTTAAGTTGTTGGGTAGTAATTGATCCAACAAATGGCATAGCCTATTGGCTTTTGGTTGGTGTGGCTTCGGTACTTGGGGTTCTCTTAGTTATCCCAGTAGGCGGGGCTGATATGCCCGTTGTGGTCGCCCTCCTGAATTCCTATTCAGGTTTAGCGGCAGCGGCCACAGGGTTTGTTTTGTCAAATAATGTCTTAATCATCACAGGTTCATTGGTTGGAGCCTCGGGGCTTATTTTGACTCAAATCATGTGTAAGGCCATGAATCGATCATTGACGAATGTTTTGTTCGGAGTATTGGCACCTGTAGGTGGTGGGCCTTCCGCTGATGAAGTGTATGAAGGGAAGGTCAAATCCACATCACCAGAGGAAGTCGCGATGTTGTTTGAGTCGGCACGGCGCGTCTCGATTATACCTGGGTATGGAATGGCGGTTTCCCAAGCGCAGCATCCAGTTGCCAGCTTAGCTGCCTTATTAGAAAGTCGAGGAACGAAGGTTGAATATGGCGTACATCCTGTTGCAGGGCGAATGCCTGGCCATATGAATGTCTTGCTGGCCGAAGCTGATGTCCCCTATGAAGCATTACGAGACATGGACGAAACAAACGAAGATATCGATCAAGTGGATGTTGCGTTGGTCATAGGTGCTAATGATGTCGTGAATCCTGTTGCGAGGACGGATCCTAATAGCGCTATAGCAGGGATGCCTATTATTGACGTTGATAAAGCCAAAACAGTGGTTGTTATCAAGCGAAGCTTGAGTCCTGGGTTTGCTGGAATACCTAACCCGTTGTTTTCTTTAGATAACTCTTTAATGCTTTTTGGCGATGGCAAGAAGGCAGTCTTAGACATGATTGCCGCTCTTAAAGATTCGTAGAGAAAAATTTCTTATAAGTGGTATGTCGTAAGGTTTATCTAACTATATGATTTAAAACATATTTTTATATTTCATGCTCTCATTTCTTTCTTGCATAGGCTTGAAACACATGATAAAGTATGGAGCTTGGAAGCCGAAAAAATAGAAAGAATTCATAAATTTCAAGCAACCATTTGAGGGAATTGTGGAAGTACGAGTCATCAATAATAATGTAGAAAAAGCTTTGAAAGTTGCCAAGAAGAAATTGGCGGCAGATGGGTTGTTTCGAGAATTAAAACGGCGTCGATTCTATGAAAAACCTAGCGTGAAGAAAAAAGCGAAAGAGCGCGAGGCAGCGCGACGTCGACAAAAGTGGTTATCTAAGCATCGCATGTTCTAAGTGCTTTCATCTTCTTTCCAAGCCTAGGTCTCTCTAATAAGCGGTTTTCCATATAGTCATCTCTCCTCCTAATCAGCCATCTAGCTTCCAGGACGAAGACATTCAAGTCGTCCTTCAACAAATCAAAAAAGCTAATAGGCAGTGGCCGTCCTCTTTTATGGCAGAACTAGCTGCCAGTGGTTCTGATCCGTTTGAAATTCTTGTGGCCTGCATTTTAAGCCTGCGAACTCGTGATCAAACAACGGCAGAAGCAAGTAGGCGGTTGTTTGCTTTGTCTGTCGATCCGTTTTCAATGGCCAGGCTGAATCTCAAAAAATTAGAAAACGCCATATTCCCTGTTGGATTTTATCGAACCAAAGCCAAGCAAATACGGGAAGTGTCGAAGCAGATTTGTGAAAGCTTTGATGGACGGGTTCCTGAGGCCATTGATGAGTTAGTGAAGTTGCCAGGAGTTGGACGGAAAACCGCTAACTTAGTAAGAACTGTGGGATATAAAAAACAAGGGATCTGTGTAGATATTCATGTCCATCGTATTTGCAATCGTTTGGGATATGTCTGTACTCATTCTCCAGATGAAACGGAATTTGTTCTTCGTCAGAAGCTTCCGCGAAAATATTGGATTATCTTGAATGACTTATTGGTAACCTTTGGGCAACATCAATGTACTCCACGCAATCCGCACTGTAATACGTGTCCGGTAAATGAATTGTGTTCAAAAATTCTCTGATTCTTTAAGTCTCTGCGCCTCCACGCTGAACCCTATTTTTCCTTCAGGGCCTGTTGAAAAAATCCGCCAGCGGCGTTCTCGCCATTTTTGAACAGCCCCCAGGCTGTTGATCGCCAAGAGCTTCATGGCGAAATATGCCCCTTGATATCTTCATTATTCAATACTCCCCTTCAAGAATTGGTTACCTTAGGCCCTGTGCATTACCTTTACGTAACGTCAGGTATTCCATTGAAATATCGTGAAAAATAGTCGAAAAAAGCGAAAAGCTGAGATTGCTTTTTAGAAGTGAAAGAAATTCATGGAATATCGACCTCTAAAGCGTTACCGAAAGTAAACGACCTATCTTGAGGCCTAGAACAAAAAAATAAAATTAAGTCAATAATTTCAAATATTTACAAATATTAAGGTTTCAAAAAAAATAGGTGTAAATATTGCTCAACAAGTTTATATGATTTTTCCCATTATTCCTCGCAACAAAGTAGTTCCATTCTAGGCGTCAACCTAAATAAATCAACAAATCCAAAAGGAAAGGAGGGTGATTAATTTATTTTCCGTCTGGTTTCATGAATGAATTCATGGACTCTATCTGTCCTGTATTTACTTAGGAGGTGTAAGCAATGTTTCTTTCTAGACGTCAATTTTTAAAGGTCTCCGCCGGCACAGTAGCGGCGGTGGCCTTAGCGGACAAGGCGCTGGCCTTGACGGCGCTGCAGCCGGTCATCGAAGTGGGCAATCCCCTGGGGGAGTATCCCGACCGGTCCTGGGAGCGGGTGTATCACGATCAATATCGCTATGACAGCTCGTTTACGTGGTGTTGTTCCCCGAATGACACGCATGCCTGCCGAATCCGGGCGTTTGTGCGCAACGGGGTGGTCATGCGGGTGGAGCAAAACTACGACCATCAAACCTACGAAGATCTCTACGGCAACCGGGGGACGTTTGCGCATAATCCGCGGATGTGTCTGAAGGGGTACACGATGCATCGGCGGGTGTATGGGCCGTATCGGCTGAAAGGGCCGTTGATGCGGCGGGGCTGGAAGGCCTGGATGGATGCCGGCAGTCCGGAGTTTACGCCGGCGGTGATGACGAAATATAAGTTTAACGCGCGGTACTTGGATGACATGTTGCGGGTGAGCTGGGATACGGCGTTTACGTACCTGGCCAAAGCGATGATCATCATCGCCGAGCGGTATTCGGGGGAAGCGGGAGCCCGTCGGATGCGGGAGCAAGGCTATCCACCGGAAATGATTGAGATGAGCAAAGGGGCGGCCACGCGCTGCTTTAAGTTCCGGGCGGGGATGCCCATTTTGGGGGTGATTGGGAAAATGGGGATCACCCGGATGAATGGGGGCTGCGGGGCGTTGCTGGATACCTACATTCGCAAAGTCAAGCCGGACCAAGCGCAAGGGGGCCGGTATTGGTCGAATTATACGTGGCATGGGGATCAAAACCCCGCGCATCCGTTCTGGAACGGCGTGCAGACGTCGGATATTGACATGAATGACATGCGGTTCTCGAAGCTGAACACCAGCTGGGGGAAGAACTTCGTGGAAAACAAGATGCCGGAGGCGCATTGGAAGCTCGAGAGCATTGAGCGGGGGGCCCGGGTGGTGGTGATCACGCCGGAATATAACCCGACGGCCTATCGGGCAGACTACTGGATTCCAGTGCGGCCACAGACAGACGGGGCCTTGTTTTTAGGGGCCTGTAAAATCATCTTTGATGAAAACATGTATGACCATGATTTTTGTCAAGCGTACACGGACATGCCGTTGTTGGTGCGGACGGATACGTTGCAGTACTTGGACCCCCGGGAAGTGATCAAAGACTATCAACTCCCGGACTTCAGTAAGAGTTATTCAGGGAAAATGCAAACGTTGGATCCTGCGAAGCTGGCCCGGTTGGGGGGCTTTATGGTGTGGGATCTGAACAAGAATCAGGCGGTGCCGATTCATCGGGAATTGGTGGGCTGGCATTATCGCAAGAGCGGCATTGACTCAGCGTTGACGGGGACCTACCGGGTGAAGTTGTTGAACAACCGGGAGGTGGACGTGATGCCGGTGATGCAAATGTATCAGGTGCATCTGCAGGACTATGACTTGGATACGGTGCATCAAATCAATCGGGCGCCGAAGGACCTGATTGTGCGGTGGGCGCGGGATTCGGGGACGATCAAGCCGGCGGCCATTCACAACGGGGAAGGCACCAACCACTATTTCCATCAAACCATTATCGCGCGTGGCGCGGCGATGGTGTTGATTGTGACGGGGAATGTGGGGAAATTCGGCACGGGGCAGCATACCTGGGCCGGTAACTATAAAGCGGGGATCTGGAACGCCACGCCATGGGGCGGCGGCGGGCTCGGGACGCATACGGGGGAGAACCCCTTTAAGATCACCACGGATCCAACGGTGCATGGCAAAGAGATCCATGTCAAAGGCTACTATTATGGCGAAGAAGTGGCCTATTGGAACCATGGGGATACGGCGTTGATTGTCAATACGCCGAAGTATGGCCGGCGGGTGTTTACGGGGAAGACGCATATGCCCACCCCCAGTAAATTCCGGTGGGTGGCCAATGTGAATGTGTTGAACAACGCCAAACACCATTATGACATGGTGAAGAACGTGGATCCGCACATTGAAACGTTGGTGACGCAAGATGTGGAAATGACCTCGGACGTCAATCATAATGACGTGGCGTTTGGGGTGAATACGTGGATGGAGTTCACCTATCCAGAGCATACGGCGACGGTGTCGAATCCCTGGTTCCAAGTGTGGAAGGGGGGCATCCGGCCCTTATATGACACGCGGAACGATCTGGATACGGTAGCCGGGGTGGCGGCCAAGTTGACCGAAATGACGGGCGACGGGCGGTTCCGGGATTACTTCAAGTTTGTCTATGACAACCGGGTGGATGTGTATGTGCAGCGGTTGTTGGATGCCAGCACCACGGGGTATGGCTACAGTGTGGACACGATGTTGAAGTCAGAGAAGGGCTGGATGGTGATGTGCCGGACGTATCCGCGCCATCCGTTCTGGGAAGAAACCAACGAGTCGAAGCCGCAATGGACGCGGACGGGCCGGTATGAGAATTACCGGGTGGAGCCGGAAGCCATTGAGTACGGGGAAAACCTCATTTCGCATCGGGAAGGGACGGAAGCGACGCCGTACTTGCCCAATGCGATCATGTCGTCGAATCCGTATGTGCGGCCGGATGACTATGGGGTGCCGATCACGGCGCAACATCATGATGATAAGACCATTCGGAACATCAAGTTGCCGTGGCAGGAAATCAAGCGCTACTCCAATCCGTTATGGGAGAAGGGGTATCAGTTCTATTGTGTCACGCCGAAGACGCGGCATCGGGTGCATAGTCAATGGTCGGTGAATGACTGGGTGCAGATGTATGAGTCGAACTTTGGGGATGCGTATCGGATGGATAAGCGGACGCCAGGGGTCGGGGAACATCAAATCCATATCAACCCGCAAGCGGCCAAAGATCGGGGCATCAACGACGGGGACTATGTCTACGTGGATGGGAACCCGGTGGATCGGCCGTATCGGGGGTGGAAGCCCAGTGACCCGTATTACAAGGTGGCGCGGTTGATGATCCGGGCGAAGTACAACCCGGCCTTTCCGTACCATGTGACGATGGCCAAACATGCGCCCTATGTGGCCACGGCCAAATCCGTGAAAGGGCATGAAACGCGGCCGGACGGGCGGGCGATTGCCATGGACACGGGGTATCAATCGAACTTCCGGTATGGGGCGCAACAGGCCTTTACGCGGGACTGGCTGATGCCAATTCAGCAACTCGACTCGCTGCCAGGCAAACATGCGGTGGCGTGGAAATTTAAATTTGGGTACCAAGTGGACAACCATGCGGTCAATACGGTGCCGAAAGAATGTCTCATCCGGATTACCAAGGCGGAAGACGGCGGCATTGGCGGCCGGGGTCCGTGGGAGCCGGTCCGGACCGGGTTTACGCCGGGGCAGGAAAATGAGTTCATGGTGAAATGGCTCAAAGGCGACCACATTAAGATTAAAGTGTAAAAAACAGTTCATTTGGTAAACCAATATTTACAAAACGGAGGAAACCATGCCAGAAGTCTATAATTGGCACTTAGGCCGGAAGATGCTGTATCCGTATGAGGAGCGGCATCCGAAATGGCAATTTGCATTTGTGTTCAACATCAATCGGTGTTTAGCGTGTCAAACCTGTTCGATGGCGGATAAGTCGACGTGGCTATTCAGCAAAGGGCAGGAATACATGTGGTGGAACAATGTGGAAACGAAGCCCTATGGGGGCTACCCACAGTTCTATGATGTGAAAATCACGCAGTTGATTGAGCAAGTCAATCCTGGCGGGCAGGTGTGGAATGTGCGGGTGGGCCGCAAGCACCATGCGCCGTATGGGGTGTTTGAAGGGATGACGATCTTTGACGCGGGGGCCAAAATCGGCCAAGCGGCCATTGGGTACATCCCGACGGACCAAGAATGGCGCTTCGTGAACATCTACGAAGACACGGCGACGTCGATGCGGGCCATTGTCGAAGGCGTGGATAAGACGGGGTTCACGAAAGAAGAACCCTGGAAAATGACCGGCAGCAGCTTGCCGGAGCATGAAACGTACTTCTTCTATCTGCAACGCATCTGTAACCACTGTACCTATCCGGGCTGTTTGGCGGCCTGTCCAAGAAAGGCCATCTACAAGCGGCCGGAGGACGGGATTGTCTTAATTGACCAAAACCGGTGCCGGGGGTACAAAAAATGTGTGGAGCAATGTCCGTTCAAAAAGCCGATGTATCGGGGGACCACCCGGGTCAGTGAGAAGTGTATTGCCTGCTATCCGCGGGTAGAGGGCAAAGATCCGCTGAC
Source organism: Nitrospirales bacterium (assembly GCA_965223295.1). GTDB lineage: Bacteria > Nitrospirota > Nitrospiria > Nitrospirales > UBA8639 > Nitrospira_E. The sequence goes on from CBDCWC010000003.1 coordinate 1,470,773, forward strand.
GGGTGGGGAGCCGATGGAAACGCGGTGTATGGCGGCGTGCGTGGGCAAGATCCGTCTGCAAGGGCTCGTCAAAGTGGGCGATGACGGGTTATGGGCGGAAGACCGCTGGAATCCATTGTATTATGCGATTCGGGTGGAACAAGTGGCGTTGCCGTTGTACCCGCAATGGGGCACGGAGCCCAATGGGTATTACATTCCGCCGCGGCAAGCGCCGCGGGGCTACATCCGGCAGATGTTTGGGCCGGGGGTGGACAATGCCATTGAGAAGTATTTGGTGCCGAGCCGGGAATTGTTGGCGGTGCTGCAGTTATGGCGAGCGAGCCAACAGATCATCTTCCGGTATGACGTCATTCCGGGGCCGAAAGTGTTTGAGACCCAAATTCACGGTCGGAAGTTTGAGATGTATAACGACACGGTATTGGGCTTCAACAAGTCGGGCAAGGAAGCGGTGCGGCAGCAAGTGGAAGAGCCGATTTACATCCGTCCGGCCGAACGGGTGAACTGGCTGTAAGCGGAGCCGACGGGCACCGTTGAGGAGAAAGCAGGGGGCGACACCCGTCGCCCCCTGCTTTTTTTGTACTAATTTCATGAAAGACCCTTTAACAAAACTTTGCTCTCATCAATTTCTGTCTTGAAAAAACTGCAATAATTGTTTTGAATTGTTTGGATTGCCTGATACAATCACTACTTGATTGAATAAATTTGACTTCTGTATTTACTTACCTTCGTTACCTTTGTTTGATGTGAATCAATTACACGCTTTGGAAAAAGATAGTCCTTTTGCCGCTCAAGCTGTTTCTTTTGCTGACATTATAAAAAATGGGGAAATTCCTACTCCATATCTAGAAAGCGACTACATCATGCATCAGTTCGTAGAACGACTGGTGCATTATGTGTTGAGTGTCCCGCAAGGGTCTTTCTCTATGCCTGAGTTAGGTAAAGTGTTAGAAATAATGGATCCTATCCATCAAGTGCTTTTTTTTAAACGGTTGAAGGAAAACAGTCCCAGTAGCTTAAAGCAGTTTGCTCCATTGTACTATGGATTCATGGCAGAATTTGACTCTCTTCTGTTTACCTGAGATCGACAAAAAATCTCATAATGACTATTTTAAGAAAATTGAGGTAGAGTCCTAGCAGGTTTAGAGGTAAGGGTTTATAATTAACCTTGAACGGCCAAACAATTTTTGTGAGGAAGATAGAATGAATTCCACATTACATCGAGCAGTCGCCAGTTTTTACAACTTAATTTATGAAGGACAAGCCTTTGCTTCTACGATGGGCAGGATTGACCTTACCGAACAGGAACGGTATTTAGGGCGTGTCGAAGGTCTTAATTGGGTATTAGATCGATGTCAAGAGTTAGAAGACGTAGATATGAATCTCACAACAGCTTCCTTGCAAAAACTTCTGGGAGATGTGAAATCTGATTTAGAGCACGAACTCTCTATTCAACGGCGAGAGAAGGGGCGACGAGCCGATGGGCGTGAAGAGGCCTTGTTATTTGTTGGGGACTATCTTGCCAGCCTCATGACAGCGACTGAAATCGAGTCAGCCAAAAGCCCGGTCTAAATATCTATGTATTTATCTGGACTATGCCTTGGTCCAGAGCTTTCCCGTGTTTCTTCCTTTCCAACATGGAGTTTACGAGAAAAATCATCATACGTGAATGGATTGTGCTTGCACTTTGTCTTGGATTAGGGGCCCACGTTGCTCTTGGCGTACTCTTGCATGGAAGCTTAGGTTGGCCGACGGAATCTTTTGGCTTCTATGGAATTTTTTTTGGTGTACTAATTTATATTTTCGTGCAGGTGGGTCGGGGGCTTTGGCGAGTTACGAGGGGAAAGTCAAAGACTTGATTAATGAGCACCTCTAAAAACTGGGGGTTTTTTTCGAGGCTAAGGAAACAGCGCGCGGAAAACCGTAGTGTATGGGCCAATACATGAGGGTTTGAGCACGCGGCTGAGGCCGCCATCGGGAAAAAGGACGGTTTATAGAAGTGCCCTAGAAAGTGTGTCTAGAATTCCTGCTTTTTGTGTGTTCTGCAGTTTGAACGAATAAGAATATTAGAGATTTAGGAAAGATCAGATTTCTTGACGAGTATACCTTCTTCAATCAGCATGATAGGGATTTGGTCTCTTATTGGATAAACCACGGTCTCATCTTTTCTCAGAAGGCCACCATCAATAGGTTCCGAGACAGGTTGCCCTCCTTTTGTTGTCAGCTCCCCTTTTGTAATCCGTTGATTCAGTTGTTCTACGACACTAGGTTCTAACAACCGAATCTCTTGTTTGGTTTCAGGACAGCAGAGAATAGCAAGCAAGTCGTCGGAAATTACACCTTTGTTTTGTGATGCTGTATTAGTTTCCACCGAAACACTCCTTTTTATAAGAGATGGCTTATATCACAGGATGTAAAAGTAGCACTATCTCTGGATTGAGGCAAGAAGAGAAAAGGCAATAAGGCGACGCTAAAAGCTGGATTAGTTCTCGTTGTAATGCGCAAAAAGTATGGCTTTGGTACACTAAGGAGTCGGTACAATTGGTCATCGTATGAGTTCTTTTTCTTTCCATAGTCTTCATCGATACTTTCTGACAGGGCTCTTTATCATTGTTCCAGCTTGGGGAACGGTGCTCATTCTTTATACGCTCTTTGAAGCCCTCGAGCATATGACAGTTGGTCTCGTTCAGACATTATATGGAATCACCATTCCTGGCTCTGGGATTACGTTTTTCTGCCTATTGGTCCTTTGGGTGGGAATGGGGACAACGTATCTCGTGGGGCAACGAATTCATCAAAAATTTGAATCATCCCTGGAACAGATACCCTTTGTGCGAAGTATTTATCATACGTTGAAAAGCATGGCCGATGTTCTCAAATTTGGTGAGCGATTTGGACAAAGCAAGGTCGTGGCCTTTCCCTTTCCTCGTGATGGATTATGGGCACTTGGATTTGATATGGGTCTTCCTCCATCCAGATTGCAGGTTTCTCCAGGGACCACATTGATCATGGTTTTTGTCCCCACTGCGATTCATCCGTTTACAGGGTATTTGGCATTTGTTCCTGAGGATAAGGTTAACCGCATTCAACTACGTCCTGAAGAAGCCATGAAAATGGAATTTTCAGCCGGTTTGTACCGTCCGCCTTCTGGATGGCTAACACCGGCAAGATTGCCCCGAACCTCCTAGTGAATGCGAAATGATTGAAAGCGGTACATTGCGGATTAGGCGGGCAACTATAGCCGACAAAGAAACTATTCGTGTCTTTAATGCGGCCTTAGCAAGAGAAACGGAGGCGCGAAATCTCGACATACAAGTCTTACAGGCTGGAGTAGAGGCGATACTGGCAGATCCTCTTAAAGGTTGGTATGTCCTAGCCGAATGCGTTCCTGATTCAGGTCAACCGACAGTTATTGGTCAGATTCTCATTACCTTTGAGTGGAGTGATTGGCGGAATGGCTATTTTTGGTGGCTGCAAAGTCTTTATGTAGACCAACATTATAGGCAGCAAGGTGTGTTCCGTCAGTTGTATGAGTATGTTTGTGGCGAAGCGCGACACAGTTTGGAGAATGTCTGCGGGTTTCGCTTATATGTAGAAGGATCAAATCATACTGCACAAGAGATCTATGCCTATATCGGACTTCAGAGGACTCCTTATCAAATGTATGAAATTGACTTTTCTGAGAACCAGTCAGTTTCAGCTCCTCCTATTCAATGACTGAAATGATCTTGGAAATGTATTCCTTACCTGCCAAAACCCTGGTTGAGTCTCTGTCTGTAAAGTTCCCTTGGTTACGAGTCTGTGGATTCAGTGTCTTGGTCTGGATTTTTTGTGGATACTCCGCAGATTCGGCGGAGGCTTTGAAGCATCCACCCATCACGGAGCCACGTCCACATGTTCAAGATCTTGGAATAACAATTGGTGAATACGACTCAGGTGAATGGAATAGCATTACTGATGTCCCGGGAGTGAAAGTGGGACATGTCACAATTATTGAAGGGCAGGGAGAGCTTCATCCTGGACATGGGCCGGTTCGAACCGGAGCCACGGTGATTATTCCTCGGGACGATGTGTGGCATCACAAAGTTCCAGCTGGTGCCTTTGTCTTAAACGGGACAGGGGAAATGACGGGGTTAGCCTGGATCATGGAGTCCGGCTTTCTGGAATATCCTATTGCCTTAACGAATACGTTAAATGTCCCTCGAGTTGCTGATGGCGTCATGAGCTGGATGATCCAGCAGTATCCGGATATTGGCATCCGTGATGATACGCTGACTCCAGTGGTCGCCGAATGTGATGATAGTCGGCTAAATGATAGCCAAGGCCGGCACGTTTCGCCGGAACAGGTGGTGCAAGCATTGGAAACGGCGGCGAGCGGGCCAATTCAAGAGGGGGCTGTTGGCGCAGGAACGGGGATGGTGTCCTACCAATTCAAAGGTGGAATTGGCAGCGCTTCACGGGTTCTTCCGATGGAAAAAGGCGGTTACCGAGTAGGGGTGCTCGTTAATGCCAATCATGGGCGTCGCCATGAATTCACTCTCGCAGGAGTTCCTGTTGGTCGACTTTATAGGAACGAGGATGAAACTGTAGCCAAGCAACAAAACCTGCCTGATTCTTCGATCTCCTTAAAAGTCATTCATCCTCAAAAGCGACAAGATAGCGGTTCTATTATTATAATCATCGCGACTGATGCCCCTCTAGATGCTCGACAACTTTCTCGTTTGTCAAGACGAGCAACGATTGGTTTGGCCCGGACGGGATCGATTTCTCATCATGGAAGCGGTGATTTTGTGTTGGCTTTTTCCACAGGAAATATTATTCCACATTATCCTAAGAAACAAACCTTTGTCATGACACATGTAGCTGATACTCATCTCAATCCTCTCTTTCAGGCTACGGTAGAGGCGACGGAGGAGGCGATTCTGAATGCGCTCTTACAAGCCACAACTATGACTGGGAGAGATGATCGACAATTTGAGGCCATTTCCATCAAGCAACTCCGTTCAATTCTGGCATCGTATCCATCAATGAATCACCAGTGAGACCATGTCTGATGCAATGTCATGTGGCAATTTCTCAAGACTCGAATGCGCAACAGGCAGCTCAAGTTGTTTCTCGATCGCTTCAAGACGCATTTGGTGAAAAAGCCTGTGATCTTGCTTGTGTCTTTTTCTCTCCCCATTTTGCACATGATGGACAATCTTTACTAGCGATCATTCGTAAAAATCTTTGCCCCCAAATAGTAGTTGGTTGTATGGGCGCAGGTGTGATTGGCGGAGCACAAGAAATTGAGGAACATCCCGGGCTTGTATTGTGGGGCCTGAGGCACTCCCATATGCAGATCACACCATTTCATTTAATACCGACGAAAAATGGAGAGACGTTCACCTTCGAAGGCTGGCCAGGCATGCTGAAGGAGAAGGTCTCGCCTCAAACATTTCTTCTTTTTGTGGACCCATTTTCGACACCAATCGACGAATTATTTGCACTTCTAGAGCGGCACACTCTTGGTGCAACTGCCATTGGGGGAATCGCAAGTGGAGGAATGAACGAGAGAAAATCTCAATTGATCTTACAAGATAAAATAGTCGAAACAGGAGTCGTGGGTGTGGCGATCCAGGGAAATGTAAAAATACGCACGGTCGTGTCGCAAGGGAGTCAACCGATTGGAGAACGGTATGTCGTCACAAAGGTAGACCAGAACGTCATTCAAGAGCTTGGAGGTCTTCCTCCTTTAGAGCGACTAGAAACAACCCTGAAAGCTTTGGGTGAAACCGAACGAGAACAAGCCGCAAATGGATTGCAAGTAGGGATTGCCATGGACGAGCATCGTGCAGAGTTTGGGCCAGGAGATTTTTTGATTCGTGACTTGTTGGGAGCTGACCGGCCATCAGGTCATCTTGCCATCGCCGATTTTGTTCAGGAAGGTCAAACGGTTCAGTTTCATATTCGCAACCCCCAAGCCGCAGGCGAAGATTTAGTCGAGTTGCTCACCTGGGAGCGACAACAATGTCCACAAGAGGAACCTAAAGGGGCGTTACTCTTTAGCTGTAATGGCCGTGGACAGCGATTTTTTCAAAAGCCGCATCATGATATTGCGGCCGTACAACAATCTATGGGCAGGATGCCCATTGCTGGATTTTTTGCAGGTGGAGAAATTGGGCCGGTTGCTGGAAAGAATTATTTACATGGCTATACGGCGAGTCTTGCCCTGTTCTATGATGAGATATCTTTCCCGGTCGAATAGACTCATGATCACCAGTATTCATCACAAACTATTGCTATTGGGGATTTCACTATGAAAATTAGGATTGCGAGGTCGTCACGAGCATATTCATTTTCACCCGGTAAGGCTTGGGCATTGTTTGCAATGTGCGGGCTACTTCTGCTGCCTCTTGTAAGCCTAGCTGCTGAAGAGGGCATGGTCGAAACTTCTTCGGGCTTGCAATATGTTGATCTTGTTGTAGGGGAAGGGCGGGTAGCTCATGCAGGGGAAACGGCAACGGTTCATTATACTGGCACATTAGTAGAGGGAACGAAGTTTGATAGTTCCAAGGACCGCGATCAGCCATTTTCATTTCGACTTGGAGCGGGCCAAGTGATTAAAGGTTGGGATGAAGGAGTTGAAGGCATGAAAATCGGCGGGACTCGAAAATTGATCATTCCTCCACGGTTGGGATATGGAGCCCGTGGAGCAGGAAGGGTCATTCCTCCCAACGCCACGCTGATTTTTGAAGTGGAACTCCTTGATTTGCGTTAATGAAAGAAACCCCGCTTACACAGATGCATTGTGCGCAAGGAGCCAAATTAGTGGACTTTGCTGGCTGGCTTATGCCTATGCAATACACAGGGGTTATCGATGAATACCAGGCTGTGCGTCATGGGGTTGGGTTGTTTGATGTCAGTCATATGGGGCGGATCAAGATCTCAGGACCTCAGGCCGTAGCTTTTTTACAATGGGTGACGACGAACGATGTTGAACGTCTGGCTGTTGGTCGGGCTCAGTACAGTATGGTGTGCCAAGAGTCTGGTGGAATCTTAGATGATATTTTCGTCTATAAAATTGCTGAAACCGAATTCCTTGTGTGTGTTAATGCCTCGAACCGAATCAAAATTCTAGAATGGTTTCAGAAACAACAACACGCAAAGTTCCTACAAGCAACTATTTGTGACCAATCAGAAAAACTCGCGCAAATAGCCATTCAAGGACCTGCATCAAAGCATCTGTTAACAAACATATTAGGCTCAATCGTCGAGACATTGCAGCCTCGTCAGTGTCTTCCATTGGAAACGAATGGGTTCTCTGGGCTGTTAAGTCGAACGGGTTACACGGGAGAGATAGGCTATGAATGGTATCTTCCTGCTGACCAAGCTGAATCGGCATGGGAACAGCTGCTCAAGGCTGGGAAACCCAACCAGGTCAAACCGGCAGGGCTTGGTGCGCGGGATCTGCTTCGGCTGGACGTGGGGTATTTGCTCTATGGCAACGATATCAATGAACAGACTACTCCGTTAGAGGCCGGAGCGGGATGGGTAGTGTCATGGAAGAAAGGGCCATTTGAAGGTTCCCAGGCACTGCTAAAACAAAAAGAGCAGGGAATATCTCGAAGGCTTATTGGATTTGAAATGACGGAACGTGGAGTTCCTCGACACGACATGGAAATTTTCAAAGATGGGATGGCCGTCGGAACCGTCACGAGCGGGAATTTTTCTCCTATCTTACAAAAGGGCATTGGCTTAGGGGCGCTTCCCCCAAACCTCTCTAAGGAAGGGATTGTGCTCACCATTAACATTCGAGGAAAACAGGTAGAGGCTCACGTCGTAAAACTACCATTCTACAAACGCCATAAATCGTAAAGCCTGTCCTTCAAGTCGACGATGCCCAGCTCTGAAAAAAATCTCTTGTCCTCTCAGCAAGTCTACGCAGGAAAATTTTTACGACTGAATGTCGATACGGTTGCTCTGCCAAATGGCCGTACGACGGCGTTAGAAATACTTCGGCATCCTGGGGCCTCGGCGGTTGTGCCACTCAAGGAGGATGGCACTGTGATCTTGATTCGTCAGTTACGTTATGCGGCGGGTGGATTTATCTACGAAATCCCTGCTGGCAAATTAGATCCGAAGGAGGATCCCCGAGACTGTGCTGCACGGGAATTAGAGGAAGAGATTGGGTTTCGGGCAGGCAAGCTAGAGTTACTGACTAGCATCTGGACGGCGCCAGGATTTACAGACGAAGTGATCCATATCTATCAAGGAACAAATTTAGAGAACGGTCAGCAAAGCTTAGATCAGGATGAAGTTTTGGAAATCGTTGAGTGGCCCCTAGAAGAAGCCATCGCCAAAATTCAGGATAAAACGATTCGAGATGCCAAAACCATCATCGGCCTACAAATGGTCTATGCACGAGCCAAATAAATTCATACTGCTAGAACTTCAGATTTCTAGAAATAGCTTTTGAATCCCCTCGCTCTTTCAGGGCTTGGCCTCGAAAGAGGACAAGGCTAGGGTGAGGGTAAAGGCTCAGTAGTAAGAGGTAGGACAGTATAGCAGTCACTTACGCAACCTCTCCTAAAAGTGCAGTCTCTTCGCCGTCAAGTACAGATGGCAATGGCTGAGAAAGTTCATCTTCATACGTTGTGGTGAGTTCGACATGTCCCAAATGAGGGGTACCCTGTTGGTGGCGACTTTCAGAACGAAAGTCGGAATGAAGACTTAATTGTTTCAGAAGGTACACGGCTAACTCGATTCTGGAAATAGCTTGTGTGGCGGTAATATGTCGAACACCCGTTTCCTTGCTGTTGACTAATGCCATCACTCTCTTAGCTAAATCCTTCGCCCATACCGTGGAACGATATTCGTCCTGAACAATCGTAATAGGAAGTTGGTGTTGCGTCCGGTATCGGAGCCAGTCTAAATGTCCAGTACGTCCATTTGGTGATGGCCCAATCGCCAATCCTGTCCGTATGACCAAAGATTGCGGTCTCTGCAAGACCAGTTTTTCTGCTTCCAAACGAGTTCTTCCATAGATACTGATTGGGCAAGGTGAGGAATATTCGTCGTACGTACCATCTCCGCCAAACACATGATCTGAGGAAATATACACCATACGTAGGGTGGGAGGTAGAACCTTTAGTGTGTGGTGAAGGTACTCCACGTTGACTTCATAGGCCCATTCCGGGTCTGCTTCACATTTTGGTACATCACATACGGCATGGGCATACACTAGGACTTTTGGTTGGTATTTTGTCATGATGGTTTTTACCCATCTTGAATCTTCCAAGTTGAGTGCCGCCCAGTTCTGTGCTGCGGGTGATCGATGTCCTGGCGAAGTGAACGGCAGAATTGTCTCGGGAAACAATCTGGCCAGATTAAACCCAAAAATAGACGTAGCCCCAAAGAGCAGTGTTGAAGGATTCATGTTGGGTGATCGGTAAAATTTTTCTAATGTTCAGTCATGAACCAGCCCGCGATGGACAAGCGTTTATGATCTCCAGCTAGCGTATCGACTCGGCAGACACGGTGTTGCCGCGGGACAGCAAAGATTGCAAGTGATCCTGGTGTAGGTGAAATACAATGAGTCACCTGTAGAGATAGCTTATTAGAGGGATCGGTAGGGGGGCCATATATGATGAGCTCTCCGCCCCAGTCTGGGTGCCATTCTTCATGGAAATATGTGGCCAATGCTAAGCGTCGCGTGGGAGGGATTTTGCCCTCTGCATAGGCATAAGCCTCGTCTGTATCGTCATGGGTGCTCAGGCAATCGCCCACACCATAAGAGTAATAATTAAAATTGATATGCCGACCGATGATGTTGGGAAACGACTCAATATATTCAGCTATGCATGGCAGACCCACTCTTTCGAGGAAACGACTTCCCTCAAGAGAAGCAATTTCGGCTTTTAACCAATTTCCGCAATTCTGAAATGCTTGGGCAACTGGAGGCATATCCGAAAGAGTTTTCCATGTGACTTGTTCCATCGCTTCGCGAAAGAATTTTCTTTCGCTGGCAGTCCAAAAATCTTCTAAGATTAAGACAGGGTCGTTAGCAAATGAGAATTCTTCAGGACGAAAGTTAGAAAAATTTATTTGCATGTTTTACTCGCACTATTCCGATAACAAAATCTCTAGTCTCTTTGTAGCAAGATCCTTCTGGCGGAGCAATAACAAACGCACAGAGGCAATGGTACAATCGATGTATCTTTTGGCGGGTCCGTGAAAAAAGCCGCCAGCAGCGTTCTCGCCCTTTTCCCGTACTCACGTCATACCAGTACGCTCCGCGCGCAAAAATGGCGGGGCTTGCTGGACGGAATTTTTTGACCATTCCCGTCGCATTGAAGTCTCCATGGCACTGAAAGCGTTTTCGTAAATTGAAATTGAATTATTCAACAGTCCCTATAATAAAGACAAGTGATCGATAGATCGATCAATCAATATGAAATGAGGATTGGGTTATTGGAAACGAGGGAAGTCTCATTCAGTCGTAGGTAGAAGGAAGCCACCTTATAATTGGATGATGATCAAGCTGGCGGCTAGGTGTTGTGGCTTTGTGGAGGGCGCTTTGAAAGGACCGAGGGTGGTGAAGAAGCACTTCTCGACTAAATATGGGTCTTTTTGATGAAGTGATTCTAACTAATTGCAAAATGTCTATGATGAGCTAGCTGAATCGCCTCTAAGCCGTGGCTCATGGTGAGACGAGTCCAGTAGGTACCTGTGATTCTGTTATAATATGACGTAATAAATAGAACAAAACATCGAAGTCAGGTAGAGCATTTGAGGGGGTTTCCAGCCTTACCAAGATTAATAAAGATGTTCGAGAATTGTTGGCGAAGATGCTGTGCTACATTTGACTGATGGGAGAGGGATGAAAAGTCAAAGCGTTCAGATTTCTCACTCCAATATATGTTTCTGGAAAGGAAATAGTCTTGAATTGGGAAAGGTATGTAAATGCAGCAAACAATTTTAGTGGTTGATGATGAGGCCGATGTTACCTCATCTCTGCAAGAACGATTGAGAATAGAAGGGTGCAATGTCTGTACAGCTTCGGATGGCCGAAAGGGTTTGAATTTGTATCATACGCAACACATTGACTTAGTTATTACAGATGTCTTGATGCCGGAACTGGATGGTCTGGAAGTTTTACGCTCCCTGCGCCGTCTCAGTACGACACTTCCAATCATTGCCATGTCTGGTGGTGGTGATCGTGATTTAGATTTTCTCGTGGAGGCCGAGGAGTTCGGAGCTACCCGGACGATTGCCAAGCCATTTAGGCTTGGCGAGCTTGTTGTTATGGTTAATGATTTGCTTAATAATCCCTCAAGGCATGATTCTGCTTGAAAGCCATTTCCCTCGATGCTTGCAGGCGTAATTTTCAACGTTTAACGATTTAATATTATGGACAAGTTTCAATAGAGAAAGGGTGTGGGTTTCTGTCTGTCTCGTCTATCAATTTTTGAGTGGAAAAATCCGAAAAGACTAGAAGAAAGACATTCGCTGGCCACTATCAATAGCAGGAACTGAGTCGCCAGTATTCAAATGAGAAATGTATAGACTAGATGAGTGCCGACATTGCGAAAAAGGTAAAAACCGTGAGTGCCATCATGTCGTCTAAAGTCGTGACGATTGAAATGGATGATTCTCTTGGTACGATTCAAGAGATATTTAAAAAAGTAAAATTTCATCATCTTATGGTCGTAGACGGTAGCAAGATTGTCGGTGTCATTTCCGATCGGGATTTTTTTGAAGCGATCAGTCCCTATGTCGGGACCATGTCTGAAACCGACCGGGATCGAGCCACGTTAGCCAAGCGGGCTCATCAAATCATGTCTCATACTCCCATTACCGTTGAAAAATCGTGCTCAATTCAGAAAGCTGCGCGACTTATGCTAGAGAAACGAGTTTCCTGTCTCCCCATTGCCTCAAACAGTGGAGTGTTAGAAGGGGTCGTGACATGGAAGGATATGTTTAAGGTGTTTTTAGATAATCTTGTCCAAACGGATTGAAAAAAACACCCAAAAATTATTCTGACTCCCTCTTTACGGTTGGTGCAGCTAGGGTACGAGTTTCGTGCTATGAAAGGCTCATGAACGCATGACAGACAAAAGCTTTATTCTGGAGTTAGGAAAATTATTGATCGCGGCGGCGTGGGCGGATGGCAAACTGTCCACAACTGAAATTAATGGGTTAAAAGAGCTTCTGTTTCAATTGCCAGATATCTCTGGAGATGAATGGATGGAGCTGGAATTATATATGGCGGCTCCTGTGGGAGAGGCAGAACGTCAACGTCTCTTAGATCGGGTATTAGGACGCATGGGATCTGCGGCAGACAAATCTCTTGCGTTGGAAACGATTGACAAACTGTTGCCTAGGGGAGCGACTGAAGATGTTCACCAAACAGAGGTGGTTCAACAGCTTCGAAACGATCTTGAACAAGGCAGTGGGGGATTTCTGGACCATCTTCGGCGACCGTTTCGTCGGATACTCAATTTTCGAGGGCAACAATATTCTGACGAACATGATCGTGAAAGTCGGCTGGAAGATTTTATTAAGAATACGATTTACTTTCAGGTCACGATGGAAATGCGTGATCGAGGCATCATCATTGATCTTCCCGATATGGACATTCGTAAGCTATGTCTCGCCGCAGGGTTGATGGCACGAGTGGCGGGGATCGATCATGTTGTGTCTGCAGAAGAAACCAAAGTCATGGGTGAGGTGATCCGGCGTCATTGGACTTTAACGGAAGAACAAGCACAAATTGTCGCGGAAATTAGTCATCACCGGATTTTTCGAGGGCTAGATGCCGTTCGACTTGTGAAACGCTTTAAAGATTTGACGACGAGGACGGAGCGAAAGGAGTTTCTCCATTGTTTATTTGAAGTCGCAAATGCGGCCGATCAGACGTCATTTGAGGAAATAGAAGAAATTCGTAGTATTGTGAGGGGTATGGATCTCAGCCATCAAGATTTTCTTGATGCCAAGCTGGCGATTCCCCGAGAAGATCGAAAAGGCCTCTAGAACCTTTCGATCAGAGTAAAGAAACCGATAGATGTTCAAGCAATTCTGCAACTATTCTGTTTATTCATAGTGTCGGACAAAAAAACATTCCGTCTCTGTCGCAATAATGAAGAATGCGATGCAGACGTTGTAGGATGTGACATTCACTGGGCTCTTAGGCTATGAGATATACTTGGAGCCCAACCAGACATGACACAGCGTTGTGCGATCAAAGGAGTAAAGCTTGCCGTATCTTCGGCGATGCTCTGCATAAATGATTTTGCTAATTCTTCATCGGTGAAGCATTCATAGACATCATCTAGAAAGCCGCCGCGTAGTAGCGGATGATAAAGAAATTCCTCTCCTGCCTCGGTTACAACTTCCAACTGGTATTCGGCCACTTGGATGCGATGTAGCCCACCCGATCGTAACCACTTACGCGCTTCAGTTGCTGAAGGCCGTTCCTCTCTATATTCCTTAAATTTCTGCCGTTCTGCACTCAACTCTCTTGCTCGCATCTCTTGATCAATCCGCTGCCATAAAGAATCAAATGTCCCAAGCGAGGGGAAGGTGAGGACAAGTTGACCTCCAGGCTTAAGAAAGTTGATCAATTGATGTAAGACAGTTTCTCGATCAGGTCGAAAAAACATGAAAGAGAGATTGCCGGTTATGCGATCGAATGCACCGAGATCTTCCGGTAAACGTTTAACGTCTTCTCTGCGAAACTTTAGCCAAGGAAAGAAAGGCCCTTGAACACCTCGAGCTCTCATCAGTTGTAACTCATTGATATCGATGGCCAGCACCTGGCCCGTTGAACCTGTTTGATGAGCAAGAAAGAAGGCTGGAATACCATCTCCACAATTCACATCAAGAATCGTTAATCCAGTTTGAAGATCAAGATGTCTCAGAAGGCTTTCGGCAAATGGTCGAGACCACGGATCTTTTTTGGGTAGATCGCAAAGCCACGATGGCGGTGTTGGGTAAGAAAAGGGAGTGGGCATCATCATTGTTTGTTGAGCTATCGACAACGTTCAACATATCGAATGCGGCGAACAATAGTGGAGAGCTATTTTTCAGAAAGGCTAGCCCGTGAGCATGAATTTACCAACCATTTGCCTGCTTCCCATTTTTTATGGGCAGTTCGTAGGCTTCCGCATTGGCTGGCAGAAACGCTTCCCGCTATGTGGATTGGATCTTCTGTTCATCAATCCATTGGGCACAATGTCGGTCAGAGGGGTAGAAGGCCAAGTTATCACTGTCGTCATCGCTCTTCTTTACTCAGGAATATAGGCGTAGTGGTCTTGACCTTCAACCGTTACCTGATGGAGCAGGGTATTGGTCTCGTCCAACCATTCAATCTGAACGGATGGATTCGGACCTTCTGGTTGAACCGTGATCTTACCATAATTCCGGGAAGCTTCATGAAAAAACTCAAACCGTGGTTCCCGACTACTTATTTGATAGTTCATGGGAGCTGCTAAGGGGCCAAAGATAAATTCCCGGGCACCAGAATTATGAGGCATTCGGCTGACTGAGGCATGGTGTACATCGCCTGCAAGAAAAATAACACCAGGAATGTGTTTTTCTTCAATGAATCCTAAAATTTCATCACGCTCGTCTGGAAATTCTCCCCATTTATCTTCCCGAGGATCGGAAAAAGGCACGGATGACACGATAAACTTAAAGGTCGCGGATGAAGAGCCTAATTGCTGAATCAGCCATTCTTTTTGCTCTCGACCCAACATTGTTCCAGTTTTTCTATCTCGGTACTGGCGGCCATCTAACAAAAACAATTCTACGCCTTTTCCCCATCGGACAGAGCGATATAAGCGATGAGAATTCAGTTCTGTTTGACGAACCGGCCAATAATCCAAAAAGGCCTGCCGCCCCACGGACAAATGTTGATGATCCATGGTGAAATTGCTGTCAACTTCATGATCGTCCCACATCACAAAGAGGCTAGTAGTGGCAAATAGTTGCTTAGCAAACCCGTCTCGGTTTTCGGCATACTTTCGCCAATAATCCGGCAAGGTCCGAGCAGGCTGTCCTTTATCGGCATAGATCGTATCACCCATATACACAAAGAAATCAGGTTGCGCGGCACGCATAAAATCCATAATGGAAAATGGTCGAAAACTATTGCGCGTATCTCCTCCAATGACAAACGTAACCGGGGCAGGACTATCTGAGTGAGGAGCGGTTTTAAATTGGCAAACTGGCCCTCGTTTTTTTCCGGGAACCACCATACGATAGAGATACTGAGTCTGTGGAGTCAGATCTGTGAGAGGAATCCGAGCGGTAAAGTCTCTTTCAGCACTGGTGGAGACTAATAATGTTTCTTGAGAATTCTTCCATGCCTGATCAGTCCCATACAGAATTTTGACGTCTTGTGCCCCTTGAGTTTTCACCCAGACCAACGCTTCGTTCGACGTGACTTCTCCAACGGCACAGCCCATTTCCAAACCATTTGATTTAAAGACATTCATTTCTTCAATAGAAACACATCCTCCGAGTACAAGAATAAATCCTAGTCCACATAAGCTCCGAATCCAGCTATCACATAAGTTCTTCATTGATTCGACCCCTTTTGAAAGACAAAAAATTGTTCTGATCTATTCAAGCTTGGACTATCATTGTCACGGCTGTATGTCTCTGACAATCCGTCTTTCGAGTGAGGCTATGATTTCCGCAGGTGACCATCCCATTGGGCATTGGGATCTTTTGCTTTTTTGTTTTTCATTGGTGTTGATCTTTCCCTAATCGTGACCATTCAATTATGATTAACGGTATGAAGATTTATTTTGGTCTGCTCAATCATTGGTGGCGATCATGCAGTTTTTTATGCACGATAGCTTTTCTCGGGTTTGTTCTTGAGGAGACTGCTTTGGGAAAATCATACGAACAACAAGAAATCAGCACTTGGACATTCCTCGTGGCTATGAATTCCACACCGTTTTCCTCAATGCAGTCCAGGCCAAAACTCCCTGTTGAGCCGGACGAATTCGATCCTCGGGAGATCAAAGCGTACTATGATTGGCGTAGTGATATGTTTTTTAGAGAGTTTGATTTAAACGGCTCAGGGTCAACCAATTTTATGACGGCCCGTCGCACGTACGAAGTGTGGATCGATGAATTTGGAACACCTGTTGTCATAACGATGGGTGACCCGGTGTTCTATTGGATAGATCTGAATGGGAACGGTAAGTTTGAACAGGAACAGGGAGAAATGTTTAAAGATTCTTATGAAGACGGCGTGACGGGAAACGAAGAACCTTATGACAATAGTGATATTCAAGAGCCGGCCGGACCAGGCCCCCTTTGGACTCCACCTCAACGTTAAGATGCTAGGCAATCTTTCGAGAGCTGCCCATAAGTAAAATACGACTGACTCTAAAGAAAACCGTCTTCTCTGATGAGAAAACGGTTTACAAAACTTCCTGTTTTTCTTCTATTCAGAAAAAGTAATTTCAGTTTGTAATGTTTCATCAGGCCCGACCTGGACTTTCTGTTCTTGAATTCCAAGCGTAGGATGCCATACACGAAGAATATATTGTCCTGAGGGAATCTCTTCAATGGCAAATTGTCCATTAGAATCCGAAATAGCAAAATAAGGATTATTCACCACATACAGCCAATTCTGCATAAAATCATGCCGATTACAAATAACTCGCACCAGCCGACTTTCCTTGAGTTTTTCAGAATCAAACGTACGGTTGAAGGCCTTACCTGGTTGAATATCTCGATTATGCAGAGTGCGTAAGACACTTCCTCTGCTGTCCATCGACACAAATGTATGAAGCACATGCTTAACCGAGTCCCCGTTACTAAACCGCACGGACTCGTCAGCGGTGATCACTCCTGTCAGGGGCCCGAAATTGCAATTCTCCGTATTCACTTCTAATCCCAATATTTCTCCACCTCTATGCTTAAACGTTCCTCGTCCGGGCGCACTTCCGCGAAACATCTGCTCCGCGAAAGGCTTCCCAGACTTTATTCCCTCTAGAATGATCACAGCCCCTTTGAGCAAGCCATTCTCGGTCTCAACCTTTACCAAACTTCTTTGCTGACCACAGACCTCTGGATTCTTTTCCACCTCAATCTGTAAGGGACTTGGAGGATTTCCTAAAAACATAACCTTGCCACTTATTGTCGCCCCTTCTTTCACTTCCATGACTTCATAGGCTTGAGTCATGGTAGGCCAGTTCATGAAAACAATGGTGGCAATGAGTAAGTATTTTAAAGTGTTATTCATAGGAGTCGTCCTCCATCCATCCTCAGCCAGAGATTCCCTTAGTTGATGATCTGCCAGCCGACAAAAAAGGTATAGTCGGATTCTAACTGTGGGCCATCAAGTTTTTGATAAATAGGTACACCAAATTCAAAACCCAAGTGGTTTTCATAACCCAGTACTTCAGGGAAAAGAACATTGAACCCACCAAAAATATCTAGTCGTTCTCCGGCTCGACGATTGGGGTCAGCCGTATGGACGATTCGAACACCTGCGGGATTTCTTTGTGCAATATTGGGATCTTCTCCTTCATAATTCGACCAATCTTTCCATTTGAAGCGAAACGACGTACTGAGCCATTCAATCCATCGATAGGCTCCCCAGGCGTTTATCTCATACTCGTCTCCCATTGCATAGCCTTGATTGTTGTCCCCGAGGCGGATAGTGCCAATAGCCTGCAATCCCCAACTGGCATTATTCAAATTACCGCCATAGGTTAACCCGGGAAATAAGTCCACGGTTCCGGACCCTAACTGCATGGGATAAGGAAGCCGGACCACACCTAACGGCGTGGCGCCTTGAGCTTTGATGTCTCCCGTAGGCAATCCGACTGCGGCATTTAAATGAAAGCGATGCGATCCAATACTTGGGGTTTCAAATGCATAGAGGCGAATGAGTGAGCCTAACCGAATATCTCCAAACCCACTTGATTTGGTCGTGAATTTCCCACCTGCTCTCGTGACATGGTCCATAGATTTGAGGACATAGGGAATCATGGCCGTGAGTGTTACGGTTTGATTCAAGCCATACATAAATCCAAACATATGCATTTGGGTCGTCATTTCGGTTGGTGTGACAATAAAATCGTCCAAGACATCCGATTTTGATAGATTTTTGGTCCCGTCACGATTGCCTTCCATGAACATGCGCATGAATCTGTAGGAGAACATGAATTCCCCTTCATTATGCGTATGATCACCCATAGCTCCAATTGGGCCATGAGAGTCAGGACGTTCAGCCGGATAAAAATTCCCAATAACCAGCTGTTCCCCTTTGGCCTGAGCCCGTTTTCCCATACTTTCCTCAAAGCCACCCATGACTTCATCAAGCAGCGCAGCCTCCACGACTGTTCCACTGCCTCCCATAACCAATGTCCCGACTAAGAAGCCAAAACCAACTGTTCGAATACCAGATAATAATTTAGAAGTTCTGAAATCCATCCTACAACTTCTCCTTACCTAATAAATAAAGCCAATAAAAATACTCAAATCTATAGCAACTGATACTACCGACAGATCCAGTCTTTCTCGCATACATAAAAAATTGCTTCGACACCAAGCAACATGTGGCGACGAAGAAAACGCTGAATTCAGACTTGTGAGAGAAAAAGGGAATGCTTGGGACTAGACAGATGGGGGCGCACGAGAAGAGGAGTGGATAACGATTGAGGATGTATGGGCTACAGGCTCCTCAATTTGCATCCCAAGAAACGAGACGATTGGAGAAGCCACAACGACCAGTTCCGCACTATGAACTTGACCGGCTGCGCAATACCAGCTACACAGTGTCGTCGCATGGGTGGCAGAGGTATGATGATGTGTATGTTGAGAGATATGCCCAACAGTTTGCGCAGACAGAATGCCCCCAACCACGAGAAGCAGGGCAACGAAACTGAGGACAAGAAATGGAGATCGTAAGTTTCGCATAACAGGTCGAAAATTTAGGGAAGATATATTAGTGCATCACTGTACTCATTTCAAGCTTTAGTCTTATCCTACCATTCTACGCAGAACCTATGGAACAATTCTCCCTTCTATGTCCCCACTATCAAATGTGAAGGCAATAGCTTTAGAATAAGGACACAAGATCTAAAAGAAACTTATTCATCATGACGCAAGCTGATCTACCCCAAAGATCCGATGAAACACCAAGGCTGGCTAAGCCGCGTATTCAGACGCAGATTCACCGTCGGCAAAAGGCAAAAGCCGTCCCGCCAATGGCCGATGAATGGGATGACCAATCGAAAGTCCCTCCCAAACTTCGCACTCTCTCCTCAAAAATGAAAAAGTCTTGAATGATCCTCCAGCTGGCTTGGACACAAAAAAACCCGTGAGGGTCAAGTCCCCACGGGTTAAAGAAATGCTACGAGAGTCTCCGAGACGAAGAAGACCCTTAGACCTGTTATCGGCGACTGCCTCCACGATGGCTACGACCTCCTCGACCCTCTATTCTTCCTCGGAAATTTCCTCTACCTCGATCGTTTTTCCATCTATGGCCACGGTTAAACCGTCGTGGGGGAGCAAAATGGCGACGATGTCCATAATATCTTGGGGGTTTCCTAAAGTGTCGAGGCCCATGCCGACCATAATATCTAGGTGGATATCCATAGACAGGGCCATAGCTGTAGTATGGAACCCCAAGACCTAACCGGAAGCCTCCAGGACCTATGTGAATCGACAGGCCAGTGAAATGAATGGATCCTGACGAGACTTTGGCATGAGGCACTCTCTCAGCCCAAGCCGGAGAAAACGCCAAAAAAGAAAGAGCCAGCATACTTGCAGCCAGAACCATCTTTCTCCCTTCTAAAAAAGGATATTTGGTTGAGTGATATTTTTTCCCATTCTGTGAGGTCAATTTCATAATGTTCATGGGGTATCTCCTACAAATAAAAAAAAATGAATATGTTCCCCTGAGATTTCGTTCTCCATCATTTCTGACTAGAAAGAGCCAACGATCTATCATAATAACACTTATCATTATAATAGTCAATATGACTATTAAAACAAGTTCTTAATGTTATCCAAAAAGATTTCTAATTCAATAGAAACAATGCATTGCATTAGAATTAACTAAGTAGTAAGCTTTATGCGAATCAAGCGTGTAAACCTTGAGTTAAACAGCACAATCAATAGAAAAAAGGACATGTATGAAACATTTTTCTGACAAGGAAGTCGGGCGTTATATCGAGGCTATCAATAAAGAAGCGGCCCAAGTGTGGATTAATGCCTTTGCCAGGGAGCCCAAACTGCAACAAAGTTACTATTGGACGTTGTTTTCAGAATTGTTCTTAAAACAGCTCAATAACATTCCAGTCAGTATGAGCGACGCAGAAAAAATGATCCCTCAACTGTCCGCCTCTCAGGCAAGACGGGCGATTCACAATGCTAAAGCCTCGAAATACCTGGAAATTTCAGCCACCGGTGAGCGTACAAAATATGTCCGGCTGTCTCCCAAAACAGAAGAGCTCATCCGAATGACGAGTTCCAAAGCCCTCCAAAGTTTGAACGGGATCTTCGGGTAGAAATATCGTGGTTATGCTTTTTTAAGGCATGGGGTCCAAGAAAACCGGTTCTCTAGGGCTCTTCTGTACAAGTGGATACACACAAGATAACTTCCAAAACACTTACTGCCAGAAGGGCCATACCCTGAATCACTCCCTAACCACTCTCTAGCAATTCTCTTGTATTTCCACATTTTTCAGCTTGACTAGACCCAGAGGTGTTTAGGTCTTTTGTTGCATTGATTCACAAAAAATTTGGGTGCTACTATGCTCGGTCCTAGTGTCTCTAGCACAACTTTGGTGCGGAACGTTCAATTTTGTTTTGGAGGGTCACCAGGTGTCCGGGTCGGACCTTCTTCTTGACTACTTAACAAAGTTCTTTCCCATTGTACTCTTCATGATCCTGGCATTGGGATTTGGACTGGTGACGCTCGTCCTCTCTTACCTAGCGCAACCCAAGTATCCCGAAGAAGAAAAGCTTTCAACATATGAATGCGGATCGGAACCCTTTTCGGATTCTCGAATGCCCTTTCCAGTACGGTATTATGTGATCGCGATGCTGTTTGTGATTTTTGATATCGAAGTCATCTTCCTCTATCCTTGGGCCATTACATTCAAGGATTTGGGAGTCATCGGATTTATCGAAATGATGATTTTTATTGGGCTGTTTGTCGTGGCCTATGTCTATGCCTGGCGGAAAGGGGCCCTGGAATGGGATTAGTTCAAATTGGGCCTCCAACCAAAGATGGAGACTTGGGCGTCATGACGCTCTCGCTGGAAAAAGCTGTCAATTGGGCGCGGAAAGGCTCATTGTGGCCCATGACCTTCGGTTTAGCCTGTTGCGCGATTGAAATGATTGCAGCGGTCTCGTCCCGCTATGACATCGATCGGTATGGCGCGGGGGTGTTTCGCGCATCCCCTCGCCAATCTGATCTGATGATTGTGGCCGGAACTGTCTGTCGGCGCATGGCTCCCGTTATTCGTAAAATATACGATCAAATGCCCGAACCCAAATATGTGATTTCCATGGGGTCCTGCGCGACTTCTGGGAATATTTATGACAGCTATAGCGTCGTCCAGGGCGTCGACCGGTTTGTTCCAGTAGACATTTACGTCCCTGGTTGTCCTCCAACTCCAGAAGCATTATTTGATGGAATCTTCAAACTGCAAGATCGGATCATGGAAAAACGCGTGTTCACGAAACAACCCGACCAGGTGAAAGTGTAAGCATGAGAAGAGCCACATCATTAACGAGGAGGCTCACCATGAGTTCCTTTCTGACATTGGTTTTATCGTGTCTCGTTTTCATATTCCCGACAGTTACTTTTGCAGAAAAATCACAGGAAATGCCCCCGCCTTATGAAGGCAGTGATGCTCTCAAAGCCATAAAATCGTTAGCGGGAACCTGGGAAGGTACACATGTGATGCACGGAAAAGAGGTCCCTGGAAAAATTGAATATAAAGTGTCCTCAAATGGGAGTACTGTTGTAGAAACCATGTTTCCTGGCAGTCCACATGAGATGGTGAACGTCTACCACGACAAAAGCGGAACGCTGGCGATGACGCATTATTGTTCCGTTGGCAATCAACCTCACTTGGATCTCACGGCCATGAAAGAGAATCGCCTTTCGTTTTCACTCTCATCGAAGGACAACGAGGATCTTGGGAATGAGGGGCATATGCATGACCTCACAATCACCATGATTGATGGCAATCATATCAAGCAGGAATGGTCTTATTTTGAGAAGGGTGGAAATGCTGGAGGCACCACCTTTACATTGGCGCGTACGAATTAGATGGCGGCAGTATTAGGAATTGTGCCACTCTCCATGGATTCAACAGATATGCATCCTATTGCTGAAAAAATTCAAAGCCGATTTCCCGAAGGGTTTCTTAGTTCCCAAGAATGGCGTGGCGACCTAGCGGTTTCCGTCAAGCGGGAAGCCTTGCATGATGTCTGTTCCTATATTCGCAAAGACCCGGAATTGGATTGTGATTATATGGTGCATGTGAGTTCCGTGGACTGGCTTGATGAAGCCGAACGATTTGAAGTGGTCTACGAAGTCTATTCAATACGAAAGCGTCATCGTATCCGCATCAAAACTCGCGTCCCTGAACATGATTGCCAGGTAGATTCGATGGTGGATCTATGGATGGGCGCAGAATATATGGAGCGGGAAGTGTTCGATATGATGGGGATTCGATTCAATCATCATCCCGACCTCCGTCGTATTCTCATGCCTGATGATTACAACGAAGGCTATCCTCTGCGAAAAGATTTTCCAGTTCAGGGCAAGGGCTGGCGTGATACCTTTGATTTTCTCAACGACCCGAATTAGTTATTCATTTTTTAACGATCATGAAACTCGACGATCAACGCACGACTATCTATAAAGTCGATCCCAATCATCCGGAGACCGCTGATCTCCCAACGCTTCGGACGGAAGAGCTGCTTCTAAACATGGGGCCTCAACACCCCGCCACACATGGGGTGTTAAAGGTCATCATGGAACTGGAAGGCGAACGATTGGTTAAGTCTACACCGGTTTTAGGCTATCTACATCGCGGTGTCGAAAAACTGGCTGAAGGCGGCACTTACCATCAGTTTATCCCACATACTGATCGGTTAGATTACGTCTGCGCGATGTATAACAACTTTGCCTATTGTCGGGCTGTTGAAAAACTCATGAATATCGAGATCCCTGAACGGGCTGAATATCTCCGCACCATTGTGGCTGAGGTCCAGCGGATTATTGGCCATCTGTTTTGGCTAGGCACGCAGGCGTTAGACATTGGCGCCATGACCGTTTTCTTTTATACCTTTAGAGACCGGGAAATTTTGCTGGATTGGTTTGATGAGCTTTGTGGCGCGCGCCTCACCACAAGTTGGTATCGCATAGGGGGTGTGGAGCGGGATTTTGATGATTCTCTCATAGACAAAGTCAAAAGGTTTTTAGAATACTTTCCTCCTAAAATTGACGAATATGTCGTGTTTCTGGAAAAGAATCGTGTCTGGCTTGCACGGACCTGCGGCGTGGCCGTGATTTCAGCCGAAGACGCTTTAAGCTTTGGATTAAGCGGGCCCACATTGCGTGGTTCCGGCGTCGATTATGATCTGCGGAAATACGAACCGTATAGCGCATACCCATGGTGCGAATTCAGTGTTCCCGTTGGGAAAAACGGCGATACCTATGATCGGTATTGGATCCGCATTGAAGAGTTTCGGGAAAGCATTAAGATCATCAAGCAATGCCTGGAGCAAATACAACCTGGACCCATTATGGCAGATGTGCCTAGCGTCACGTTGCCACCGAAAGATCGCGTCTTCACCAATCTGGAATCGATGATTCAACAGTTTAAATTATTTTCCCAAGGCTTTGATGCTCCTGCTGGAGAAATCTATTGCGGGACTGAAGCCCATAAAGGCGAGCTGGGATTCTATATTGTGAGCACCGGAGGCGGGAATCCGTATCGTCTCAAGATACGGTCCCCATCCTTTATCCACATGGGTGCCTTTGATCACATGTCGAAAGGCTATATGATCGCCGATGCCGTCACCATTTTTGGGTCGTACGATATTGTCATGGGAGAATGCGATCGCTAAGTTCTTTCCTTCCCTTTGTAAGGGGCCTGGTTCCGAAGAAGAACCAAGTAATATCGGCGAGGTAGAAATAGCAAGTACTTAGTCCTTTGAAGTAGGAATATATTTCATACAGCATTGTACATACGGGAATAGAATAGACATGGGTTTAAAGCCAGTTACATCACCAGAAGTTGAAGCCGAGACCATTGAATTGACCATGGATGGGAAAACCGTCCAGGCCAAAGCCGGCGTCTCGCTCTATGATGTTGTGGCGAGTACGGGCAAGATTGTTCCGGCGATGTGCTACCACTACACCTTCGATCCCTTCGGATCGTGTGGGATGTGCTTGGTTGCACAAGAAGGGAAAAAAGCTCCTGTCCGTTCCTGCACGGCCAAAGCCGCAGCCGGGATGGTCATCCGAACCGACGGTGAAGATTTATTTTTGGCCCGAAAAAAAGCAGTGACGAAACATTTATCGGTCCACCCCTTAGACTGCCCAGTCTGCGATGCCGACGGTCATTGCGAGTTACAAGATATGGCCTTTCATCATGGCGTGACCAATCTAGACAACGCGAAGCAAAAAAATATCCCCGAAGACACTCGTAGCCTCGTACTGGACTTCAATATGAACCGCTGTATCGCCTGCGGCGAATGCATCAATATCTGCAAGGATGTGCAACGAATTGATGCCCTGCAGTTTATGAAAAAAGGCGGATTCACGCAGGTGGTGGCGAAGGGCGATCAGCCTTTGGACTGCGAATTCTGTGGTGATTGTTTAGCGGTCTGTCCTGTGGGTGCCATAACCAATAAGTTTTCCAAGTATGCCTACAAGCCGTGGCAGCTCAAGAAGACCACGACTACCTGCAATTATTGTGGAGACGGCTGCCAGATCTATGTAGAGACCAAAGATACAGAAGTGGTTCGCGTCACTTCACCACTGTCCTGGAAAAATAAATGGGGAGATCGCGGTGATACGGTCAATGGGCATGACGGAATCTGTGTGCGAGGTCGATTTGGTTTTCAATTTATTGATAGTCCGTCGCGACTGAACACGCCCTTGGTCCGGACTGATGCAGGGCTCCAGCCGACTCCCTGGATTGATGCTCTTGAAACAGCAGCGAATCGATTGGGGGCCATTAGATCCCAGCATGGACCTCAAGCCATCGCTGGACTGATTACTGCACGATGCACGAACGAAGATTTGTACGTCTTCCAAAAGTTTATGCGCACGGTGATTGGGAGCAATCAACTTGATAGCAGCGCGCGATACGGACATCTTAATTTTGTCCATGCCATGAATGATGCGTTGGGTGTTCCTCGTATGATGAACACGTCTGAGGAAATTAATAAAGCCAAAGCGTTCTTGATCGTGGGAGCCAATATTACAGAAACCAATCCTGTGGCTAGTCTTCGGGTTAAATCGGCCATCAGCTTGTATAAGGCTCAAACTATTGTTGTTGATTCCTCACAAACCAACATGGCCAAGCTCAGTTCTCACCCCACGATGGTGAATCCAGGAACAGAAGGGCTGTATGTTCAAGGCTTAGTCAAATCAGTCGTTCATCAGGATTTGATTGATGAAGAAGCGACCCAAAACCACCCTGACGCGTTGTCGGCCTTGAAACGGGCGACGGAAGCCTTTTCTTTCGAAGAAGTGGCACAACAAACCGGTGCTGATATTGAGCAAATACATGAAGCCGCCAGAATTTTTGCAGAAGCCCCTCGTTCAATCATTATTTGTGGGGAAGGCATACTTCGGCAGGCCAACGGCTATCAGCACATGTTGCACCTGATTGATTTAGCGTGGCTGACGGGAAAATTAGGGAAAAAAGGGTGTGGGATTAACACGTTTACGGAAGAAGCTAATGAACAGGGTGCAATTGATATGGGCGTGGCGCCAGAAATTCTGCCTGGAGTTGTCCCCTACGGAGATAGCCAGGCTCAGGAACGATTTACACAAACCTGGAATAGCAATCTCCCAGAAGCCCAGCAGAGCGCCAATCTTATTGATATTATCGACCGCTGCCAAAAAGGTGACATTAAGGCGCTCTATGTGGTTGGCGAAAACCCGCTGGAAACGTTACCAGCATCATTTGGAGCCAAGGAAGCTCTTGAGAAGTTGGAAGTCCTGGTTTGTCAGGATCCGTTTCTCACAGAGACTGCCAAGCTCGCACATGTGGTGTTTCCAGTCTCAACCTTTGCGGAAAAAGATGGCACGG
The DNA here is from genome assembly GCA_965223295.1 of Nitrospirales bacterium. Lineage (GTDB taxonomy): Bacteria > Nitrospirota > Nitrospiria > Nitrospirales > UBA8639 > Nitrospira_E. Next base: position 1,497,073 of record CBDCWC010000003.1, read on the forward strand.
TGACGAATCAAGAAGGGAAGGTTCAGTTCCTTCGCCCTGCTTTGGATTCTCTTGGCGACAGCACCTTAGATTGGCATGTGATCGTAGGGCTTGCCAATGCTCTTGGAACATCAATGGAGTACGAAACCACGCAAGATATTCAACAAGAAATTCGAAAGCTGCTCCCTGGTTACTACAACCTTGGGCAAGCTCCGAAGGCACAACCAAATTCTTCGAATTATTTTTCAAATGGCTATGTCCAGCAAGTGGAAAAGCGTTATTCCCTCAATGGCAATGGGCAAACGCGTCGACCTTTTGGGCTTCGCATGACACAACTGATTTATCATTCTGGCAAATTATCGACTCAGGCTTCAGGCCTTATGGAGATATCTTCCAACAAGAAGAGTCTGTTTATGGGACCAGAAGATCTAAAAAATCTTGGTATCACCTCTGGGGAACGTATTCGTTTGACTTCAGATCAGGGTGCATTGGAAATGACCGTGACGGAAGATACCTCATTAATGCCAGGAACCTGTACGGTGCCTGAACATTTCAATGATCCGCCAGTGAAGGATCTGATGCCCATGCGGGTTGATTCCACGACGGGAGTCCCGTATTTCAAATTGACCTACGTGACTGTTGAAAAAGCTTAACCGGAAAAATTGAACACGTCATTATGACCAACGAAATTACCACGAAAAAGTTTTTTGATGCCGTCTTATTCCGGGAAATTTGGAATGCCGCCAAGGTCACGCTGAAACATATGTTTCACAAACCCATGACGTTCCAATATCCTCGGGAGAAACGGACGATCCCTGATGCTCATCGTGGAGCGTTGAGCCTCCTGCGCTACGATGACGGGAAGGAACGATGCGTTGGGTGTGACCTCTGTGAGGCCGCCTGTCCCTCTCGATGTATTAAAGTGATCAGCGAGGAAGATAAATCTCTTCCGCTCCAACGGTATGCGAAAGAATTTTATATCGATATTACGAAATGCGTGTTTTGCGGCTATTGCGTGGAAGCATGCCCAGTCAATGCCTTAGCAATGACGAAGGTGTATGAATTTTCCACCCATGATAAACGCACCCTCATGTTTGATAAAAAACGCTTGTATGAAATTGGCGAACGACATTTAGATGATGCCAAGAAGTATTTATATGCTCATAACCAAGAGAAGGAAGGTGAGGAAAGTCAGGCGTATCGCTACCATTTTCCCGTCTCCATTCAAAACGCGCAGGATCCATAAGACCAATCTATGATGTGGCTTCTTTTCATATACTTTGCTGCGGTGAGTGTCGCGGCAGGGGTGTTAACCGTGTCTCTGCGGAATGCGGTGCATTCCGCCTTGGCCTTACTCACGCTCCTCCTTCATATGGCGGGGCTCTTTGTCATGCTCAATGCCGAGTTCTTGGCCATGGTACAAATCATCGTCTACGCCGGAGCGATTTTGATTTTGTATTTGTTCGTTTTGATGTTGATGAACTTAAAAACTGAAGAACAGCATCTCCATAAGAAACATTCTTATGTATTGTTCGCAAGCATGGGTCTTCTCGGCGAACTGCTCATTCTCTTGCTGCTCTCCCCATATGGGGGCATTGTTGGAACAGCCACGCCGGAAGTGCTTTTAGAAACTGGGCCCAGCCATGCTGTGGGAATCACGATGTTCAGCGACTATTTATTGCTGTTTGAGATTGTAGGAATTTTCTTGTTGGGCGCCGTCATCGGAGCCATTGTCTTAGCCAAGACTCCATCCAAACCAGATACGCAAGAACCCGTTCAATCCCCCATATCCTAAACCCGATGATTCCCCTCTCTGCCTATGTTGCCGTCAGTGCTATCTTGTTCATGACGGGATTGGTAGGGGTTCTCATTCGGCGTAACTTTATCATCGTCCTCATGAGCGTGGAGATTATGTTGAATGCCGCCAATATTAATTTAGTGGCGTTTTCCCATTATTTACATTCTATGGCTGGACAAATGACCGCTCTTTTTATCATTGCCGTTGCGGCGGCTGAAGCTGCTGTGGGGCTCGCTATTATTATTGTGATCTTCCGCGGGAAGATGGCCACTAATGTGGACCAAATCAATATTCTGAAGTGGTAACGTGTTTGATTTACTGGTTCTGCTGATCCCTCTTTTTCCGCTTCTGGCTGTTTTAGCCAATGGGTTCTATGGCTCACGATATTCGCATGAGTGGGCGGGACGGCTGGCGTTTGGGTCAGTGGGCTTATCCTTTCTCTGTACCCTCGGGGTCTTTTCATCTGTCCTAGCCAACCCCGACCCCCGTGAAGTGATTGCCTGGTCCTGGATTTTCGGAGGCAATCTTTCTGTCAACCTGGCTTTTTTAATTGATCCTCTCACCACCATTATGCTGTTGGTGGTCACCGGCGTCGGTTTCCTCATCCATGTCTATTCTGTGGGCTATATGCATGGAGAAGAAGGATTCACGCGGTTCTTCACCTACATGAACCTCTTCATGGTTTCCATGCTCTTGCTAGTGATGGGGGGGAACTACGTGGTGTTATTCATTGGCTGGGAAGGTGTAGGGCTCTGTTCCTATTTGCTCATTGGGTATTACTACGAGAAAGTTTCCGCGGGAAAAGCGGCCACTAAAGCCTTTGTGGTGAACAGAATTGGTGATGCTGGATTTTTGTTAGCGGTATTCTTGATCTTTTCCCACTTCGGATCACTGGACTACACCACGGTCTTGTCTCAAGCCTCAACGCTGTCGATTGAAATGGCTACGGCTATCACGATCTGTCTCCTCATTGGAGCATTTGGAAAATCGGCGCAACTACCTTTGTATACCTGGTTGCCTGATGCGATGGAGGGACCAACGCCAGTTAGTGCCCTCATCCATGCCGCAACGATGGTAACGGCCGGCGTCTATATGGTAGTTCGCAATCATGTGTTATTTGATATGGCTCCCATCGCGTTAACGACCGTGGGCATTATTGGGGGAGTCACGGCTTTATTCGCCGCCACAATCGGCTTGGTACAAAATGACATTAAGCGCGTCTTAGCCTATTCAACGGTTAGCCAATTAGGCTACATGTTCCTGGCCTGCGGAGTTGGGGCCTATACGGCGGCAATCTTTCATTTGGTGACGCACGCCTTTTTTAAAGCCCTGCTCTTTTTATCTGCCGGCGCGGTAATTCACTCACTTCATCACGAACAAGATATTCGAAAAATGGGGGGGCTCTACAAGAAAATTCCCATTACTCACATCGTCTTTCTAATTGGCACACTTGCCATTGCGGGTATTCCCCCATTAGCGGGGTTTTGGAGTAAAGATGAAATCATGGCTCATGCCTTTGTGCATGGCTATTACCATTTATATCTTCTCGCGGCTATCGGTGCATTTCTGACCAGTTTTTATATGTTTCGCCTGACCTATCTGACGTTCTACGGGGAATCTCGTGTGGAGCCTCATGTCGCTAAGCATATTCATGAATCCCCCCCCATTATGATCGTGCCACTCATGATCCTTGCTGGGTTGGCTGTGGTCGGAGGTTTTTTAGGGGTTCCTCCAGAGCATGGTTGGTTCCACGGGTTTTTACATGATGTAGCTACGCCAACGGGTGCCGAACCTCATGCCGTGGAAATGGGCACACTCCTGGGATTAATGGGTGTGGCTATTGCTATTGCCTTAGGTGGGTGGGGACTGGCCCATTACATGTATGCCATTCGTCCACAGATGGCCAACGAATGGGCTCAGACCTACTCACAAGCTTATACCACCTTGCTTAACAAATATTATGTCGACGAGTTCTATGACCGGATCATTGTCGAACCGTTTAAAAAACTCGGAATGATCTGGGACTGGTTTGATGAACAGATACTCGACCGTTTCGTGAATGGCATTGGGAAGGGAACAGATATCAGTGCTGCCGCGATTACGTGGACAGAAAAGCATGTCATCTATGCTGGGTTGAATATCGTGGGCTATGCCAATCATGTGCTGGCTTGGTCATGGCGGAAATTGCAAAGCGGCATGGTTCATCATTATGCCGCCGTTCTGTTCATTGGGCTCGCAATCTTAATTCATCTCGTGGCGCTGTGGTTTGTCGGATCAACTTCTTTTGGCTCCAGTAGTTACTGATTCATTCCTATGCAAGAAGAACTGACATTTGGCTTCCCCTTTTTGACCTTTCTCACCTTCTTCCCATTACTGGGTGCATTGTTGGTGTGGGGGTTGAAGGATCATGCTCAAGTTCGCTTGGCCACGCTTGGCATTGCCAGCCTTGAAATGGTTGTCGCCGCAATCATGTTAATGCTCTTTGTCCCAGACACGGCCGCCATGCAATTTGTGGAACGGGCTGAATGGATTCCATTCCTGGGTATTAGCTATCACCTCGCCGTAGATGGTATCAGTGTGCTCTTTCTTGGACTCACGGCTTTTTTGACTGTGCTGTTAGTGTTGTATTCCTGGGATTCCGTCACGCTGAAACCCAAAGCCTTTTATATGAGTATTTTGGCTTTGGAAACCACCTTCATGGGTATTTTTGCTTCGATCGACTTGATTGTCTTCTTTGTCTTTTGGGAACTCATGCTCATTCCCAGTTACTTCCTGATTAAAATATGGGGACCTGGGGAAGATTGCCACTATGCCGCATTGAAATATGTGCTCTATACCCTCTTAGGCAGCGTCTTTATGTTGGTGGGATTTTGCCTTCTGAGCTTGAATTATTTTGAGGCTAAGCAGGTCTACAGCTTTGACTTTATTGATCTGCTGTCTGTGCAAATCCAACTCAGTCAACAGCTGCTAATATTCTGGTTAATTTTCCTCGGGCTCGCATTCAAGGCGCCGGTATTTCCATTTCACTCCTGGTTTCCCGACGCTCTTGTCCAGGGGCCTATTCCGATGTCCGTCATGTTTGCCGGAATCAAAATGGGCACGTATGGTTTCTTGCGATTTTCCATGCCTTTGCTTCCAGATGCCTCCCGCAATGAGACCGTTGTGGTCATCCTCATGATGTTAGGGTTGGCTGCAGTGGTGTATGGGGCTATCGTAGCCATTATCCAACCCGACTTTCGACGTCTGCTGGTCTTCAGCAGTATTAGTCACTTGGGATTTGTTGTGATTGGGTTATTTGCGTTGAACTTCCAAGGCATCCAGGGCAGCTTGCTCACGATGATTAACCTGGGCTTTAGCACGGCAGGGTTATTTTTTCTAGCTGGATTTATGTACGAACGGTTAGGTCATACAGATGTTCGGCAGTGTACCGGCCTCGCGAAGAAAATGCCCTTGTTGGCCATCTTCATGCTTATTATTGGCATGGCCTCAATTGGTCTCCCGGGAACAAATGGGTTTGTTGGGGAATTTCTCATTTTGCTGGGTGTCTTTCAAGCGGGATGGCTGTATGGAGCCATTGCCGTCACGGGAGTCATCTTTGCCGCCGCCTATTTTCTATGGTTTTACGAGCGCGCGATCTTTGGGCCTCTGAAAGAAAGTTTGCCTGCGGTAATCCCTGACCTCAATACTCGGGAATGGGCAATTGGTGTCTCACTCTCGGTGATGATCTTTTGGATTGGTCTGTACCCCTCTCCATTTTTGCGAATGATTAATGGGTCAGTGCAGGCTGTTGTGGAACGCTTAGATCCAGCCATGACCACTGCTCAATATGATGTCCCATCACATTCTCAAGATATGCTGCGAAATTAAGTGCAATGGGTGAATATTCCTTATTAATTATTCTCTTTGCTCCATTTCTGGGATCAATCGCCCTCATCTTCATTCCTCGACAAGAGGAATTGATGGTGCGAATGACGGCGGCTGTTTCTGCCGGTATCAGTCTCTTAGCATCATTTTATATCTTCTTTGCCTATGACACCGCCAAAGGTGGTTTCCAGTTTGTCCAGCGATTTGCTTGGTCGGAGGAACTTGGCATTGCCTTTTATGTTGGCGTTGATGGCATTGGCGGGCCACTCGTGTTTGCTTCGGCCATCCTATTGTTTGCTGGAGTATTTGTATCTTGGCATATCAAAGACCGGACCAAAGAATTTTATATTTTTCTCCTGATCCTCGCGGCTGCCACCATCGGTGTCTTTATGTCCCTGGATCTATTCTTCTTGTATTTCTTCTATGAAATGTCTGTACTGCCCATGTATTTATTGTTGGGCGTATGGGGGAGCCATACTAAGGGCTACCTCTCTATGACCGACCCCGAGGGGCTGAAGCTTCGTGATTCCGTGAACTTCATTTTCAATTTTGGGTCCAACAGCAAAGAATATGCTGCTATGAAGCTGACGCTCTTCTTGTCAGCCGGCGCCGTCATGGCGCTGATGGGCATTTTACTAATCTATCATATGTCGGGATTGCATACCTTTGATATTCTCGTTCTCCGCGAACAAGCTAAGTTTTCCGATACGATGTCAACAGTTATCTGGATTCTGATCTTTTTTGGGTTTGCTTCGATTGCGCCGATATGGCCGTTGCATTCCTGGTCGCCCGTTGGTCATGCAGCTGCCCCTGCTGCCACCAGCATGTTGCATGCTGGCGTTCTGATGAAACTGGGGCATTTTTCGATTATTCGTGTGGGCTTTGAAATTTTGCCTGAAACTACACGTGATCTCATGTGGATTGCAGCTGTCCTGTGTGTTGGTTCAATTATTTATGGTGGGTTGGTGTCGTATTTTGCTAAGGACACGAAATATGTCATTGGTTATTCCAGTTCCAGTCACATGGGCTATATCTTTTTAGGTATGGCGGCCTTGAGTTATATCAGTCTTTCAGGAGCCGTGATTTATATGTTTGCCCATGCTTTGGCCACGAGTATGTTGTTTGCCATGGCTGGGTGGGTCTATGACCAAACCCACACCCGAGATATCCCCTCTTTGGGTGGCCTCGTGGACAAGATGCCTTTTATTGCGGGCGCATTTATTGTGGCCTGTATGGCCTCCATTGGGATGCCGGGCACGATTAATTTCGTTGCCGAAGTCATGATCATCGTAGGTAGCTGGGATCGATATCCTTTCCAGGTGATGGTGGCTATTCTTGGGATCGTCCTCACGATGGCCTATATGTTTAAAATGATGCGTGGTCTCTTCTATGGAAAAATGGATCCAGAGTATGCCCATACGGCAGATGCCCGGAATTGGGTGGATCGAATGCCACTTCTCTTGCTCATCGCCTGCAGCATCATTTTAGGTCTGTTCCCGGGGCATTTTTATGATGTCGTGCAATCGACAGTGGAACCCATGGTTGATCGAATCACACAAGGCGCTCCGTTAGTCACACACAATACACAAGGTTCGTTGCCTTAATGAGTTACTCCTCTCCTTTGTAAGGGGAGGACCAAGGTGGGGTAGAAACTCTAACACTGATTAAACAAGTTCCATGACTTTTAACCTCACATTATCCGGCGCTGATCTTCTTTTACTGCTTCCGGAGATTTTTCTCACACTCTGGCTTTGCGTTGTTCTTGCGCTAGATTTCTCTCTGAAACGTATCACGCATCAACAACTTGCCCATTTGAGTATAGGTGGCTTAGTCGTCACCGGACTCATGCTCTTTGTCTTTGACCAAAACGGCACGACAGGCGCGCTCTTTAAGAATATGTATGTGCTGGACCATATGGCACTCTTTTTCAAAATCATGATCGTTGGCGCCTCCGCTCTGGTTTTATTCATCTCCATTGATTACGTACGCGCCTTTAGGTTTTTCCGCGGGGAATATTATTTCATGGTCCTCATGTCGGCGATTGGCATGATGTTCATGGCTTCCTCAAATGATTTGTTATCCGTCTTTGTCACCTTAGAGTTTTCAACATTTGGCTTTTACGTCTTGGTTGCCTATCTCCGAGATGATCAACGGTCCTCGGAAGCTGGCTTGAAATTTTTCATCCTTGGGGTATTTGCCGCAGGCCTCTTAGCTTACGGGATTAGTTTGGTCTATGGAGAAACAGGAACCCTGGTATTTTCAGAAATGGCTGGCACCCCAGGGAGCTATGGCCTCGCGATTGGATTTATTTTGATTTTTGCAGCGCTTGGATTCAAAATCGGGGCTGTTCCATTCCATGCCTGGATTCCCGATACCTATCAAGGGGCTCCCACTCCTGTCACGGCCTTTTTGTCTATTGCGCCCAAAGCCGCGGCCTTGGCTATTTTGCTTCGCATGTTTTTAGTGGCCTTAGCCTCATTTAAGCCTATGTGGGTTCTCCTCTTTGTCGTGGCCTCTATTGTTTCGATGACCTACGGCAACATTGTGGCCATTGCTCAAAAGAATATTAAGCGTTTGTTGGCCTATTCGGGGATTGCACAAATTGGAAACATTATGATCGGGCTAGCGGCAGGAACGAAGCAAGGCAGTGACGCGATTATGTTTTACCTGTTGACCTATCTGTTCGCCAACCTCGGGGCTTTTGCCGTCGTCATCGCTGTGAGCCAAGTCATCAAGAGTGATGAAATTGAAGATTACAACGGCCTGAACCGACGCTCTCCATTCTTAGCAGCCTCGATGCTTCTCTTTCTGTTGTCACTAGCTGGAGTGCCACCGCTGGCAGGCTTTATTGGCAAGATTTATTTATTCATCGCCGCCATGAACCAGGAACTCTATACTCTGCTAATTGTTGGACTCATTAATATCGTCATTTCCATGTATTACTATCTGATTGTAGTGAAGAAGATGTATATTAATGAACCCACCGACTCATCACCCATCCCCACATCACTTCCCATCAAGGTCGCTGTCTATGTTGGTGTGGCCGGCACCCTGTTGTTAGGCATCTACCCTGGTCCCTTCATCGATTGGGCGGTTGATGCCACCCTCATGTTCTCCAACATTGCCAGTCCCACAGCTTCTCTTCCCGTCTTACCTGACGGCTAATTTCTTTTTTCGTATCCACGGCATTTTTGTCCATTCACGCCTTAATCCCACTGGCTGTCTTTTCGTGAAACTTGAGCCCTAGGCCAAACTTTTGTTCCCAAACAACTCGACTGTCATAGGTCCCCTGGTACTCACCTTCCTGAAGTTTAAGGATGACGTTCTGTCCTTTCAATTGAAGCGGTTGGTCACAATGAAGCCTCACTCCACCTCCAACTGAAAAATCCATGACATCACAGTCAACCCGATTTTCATTCAGTTCAAGGATCCCGCGCACATGCAATGGCAGACGAACGGAACGACGTTTCTGATAGTAGTCTTCGCGGAATACAGGAAGCCGATGTATCAGTTCTTGAGATAAGTTTTTCGGTGTATACCGGGTATACTGTTGGTTTTCTCCTTCATGCAGGAATTTTTGAAATCCACTTTCATGGATCATTTCATTCCTCGTCCTTCCAGCTTTTTTTGAAGTGTCTGCTTTGAGAACTTCAGCATCGGAAGATTGTTGCTTCATCCTCTGCTTCCAGATTTGAGACGTTCTGGGAATTTTCAACGCCATTTTGTTAAACGCTGGACCTTCACCTCCTATCACCCGGGTGTGAGGCAATACACCTAAAGCCATCAACCCCTTGTATATCCATCGAAACGAATTTTCAGGGTGGCTTTTCTGTCGATCCACATTGGCCTGAATTTTTTGAATCTCTGAATCTTTGAAATCCAGCCCGACATTCTGTGCACGATGGACCATCCACAAGAGAGCTTCGTCGGACAGTTTCGTATCCAATGCTCCTCCACCAATATCTGAATGACTGCCAGGAAACCACACCTGGCAAATGTCCTTTGTATGAGAAGTTTTCGTCTTCGATTCGGCTGATTTGGTCCAAAGATCAGGCTTAAACGGTCCACGCCGTTCATCAATGGCTACGGCATGGTAGGCGTATTCCACATGGCCTCCCAATTCGGTATCAAAGAATCCCACCCACTTTCTCGTCAACGGCTTGATATATGGAATAGGTACTCCCAACGCCCCAACGGTATCCCACACGCCTATCATCTTAATTAATGCACGTCGGGTTTTACTGTGATCTTCGGTGATTTTTCGAAACGGATGTGCCCCGCGTTTCAGGGGATGTGTATTGTAATAATGAAAAGCGGCAGGGAGTAAATGAAGGTGTTCTGGAAGTAAGAGTCCTACACATCCAAGCATTCCCCCAAGGGCGCGCACAGTGTAGGCTCCGCGACTAAAACCAAAAAAATAGAGTTCATCTCCATCGACATAATTGTGACATAAGAAGCGATAGGCCTTTTTTAAATGTGCAGAAAGCCCCAGTCCGGTCAGGCCTCCCACATATCGATCAAATAAACTGCGGTCAGTTCCCACCCCTGGATCATAGTAAATGACTTGATGCCGCCCTTCTCCATCACAGGGCTGAAGCAAACGGGAGATTTTGACAACATTGGTTGCACGGTATCGTTTGTCATCCCCATTTTTTTCGTCCTGATTCCACTCTTTTTCGGGACGATTCCATGTTCCATCACAACAGACTATAAGCTTTTTGTGTAGATGCAGAGGAGGCATCTGATGCGTCTCCAAAAAATTGATCGACTAAGAATTGAAAATCTGCCAAAATTTTTTAATAGAATCAACATTAAAAAACGAACAAGTCCTGACCGAAGAAGGGAACATCTGCAGCAAGATACCTGTTATCCACCGGGGCCTATCGAGTTAGGAGGACGAAACCTGCAAAAGGAATCCGAATTGTTCTTCTAGAAGTTGGATTCGAAAATGAATGGAACGTTGAAAGGGTGTGGAACTGTTAATAGCGTGGAAAAGTCTCAGAAATAGGTATACCTAAATCACTTAATATGTCCAGAGGGGAAATCCCTTCAAAATGCCAAAGAGCTCCTAGACTCCCAGCGACGGCCACTACAATGAGCAGCAAAATAAGGAGAATGACTGATGTTTTTTTCTTGCCAGGAAACTGAGGTGGAGAGAAATCAACTTCTTTCTCCATTGATGAATCCTGCCACAGTGGAGAACGGCTGCGAAGGGGAAGAAGGCTTTCTTGCTCGGGTGGATGAAAGTCAAGTTCATTCAATATTTGTGAATGGGACGATTCCGTATTGGTTTTGATTGAAGGTGGAACTTCTTGAGAAACTAATTTGGTCTCTCCGTCTTTAATTTTTACTTTTCGAGTGTAGGGTGTTCCGCAATGTGGACATAACCAGTTTTCTTCTTTTAAGCTCTCATGGGGGGTGACCTGAGGTTGTTGCTCCTCTATCTTGTTCACTCCACAATTCGGACATGAGCGTGCTTGTTTGGAGATAAGAAAGCCACAATCTGGGCAAGGATACAATTTGTCAGACTGCACTGAATTTTCAGAAACCCCTTGTTTTCCTGGGAAAGGTAAGGCGCATTGAGGGCAGGCCAGTGCCTGGGTCGAAACTTCTTTTTGGCATTCAGGACATGGGACAAGAGCCATTTTAATGGATTCCGATCATTTACTATTCAGTAAAAAGGATGAAAGAATTGACAGATTGATTCTCTTCCATTTGATTTTCTCTAACTATTTTCTCTGATCTGTTTGACAAATCTCAAGCCTATTTTCTCTCTCTATCACCGGCAATTGCGAGTCTGAAAACTCAGTATCTCTTGCTGCTCAATTTTTTAATGTAACATTTCTACATCTTCAAAGACCTCCTGTATAGAGATGAGTTGACCTCTTTTGCGAAATGTGTTTATAAATTAAAGGCTTAGGAAGAAAGACTGGTATTATCCTAGAATGAAATGAGGGTGCAATGGCCAATAACGTCGTAGGGGATCGCAACAGTTCTATCACTCAATCTGTTAGTCAACGCTATGCCAAAGCTGTCACGAATGGCGAAGAAATGTGCTGCCCAACCGGCTACAATCATGAAGATCTGGGAAAATTTATTCCTGAGGCTGTGTTAAAGGTCTCGTATGGCTGTGGAACACCAGTTGGCTTGTCCACTGTGCAGCCCGGAGAAGTTGTTCTGGATATCGGTTCCGGTGGAGGCATCGACTGTTTTGAGGCATCGCGTAAGGTTGGAGCAACCGGAAAAGTGATTGGAATCGACATGACGGATGAAATGTTGACTCTGGCACGAACCCACGCTCCAACAGTCGCCCACAATCTCGGATATTCCTCATCAAATGTGGATTTTCGCAAAGGATATGCCGACGCCATGCCGGTAGAAGATAATCAGATTGATCTCATTATTTCTAATTGCGTCATTAATCTTGCTCCAGATAAGAAAAAAGTATTCCAAGAAATGTATCGCGTGCTTCAACCGGGTGGGAGGTTTACGATCTCCGATATCGTGGCCGATCAACCTATTCCTCAATATATGATTCACGATAGTGCGAAATGGGGAGACTGTTTATCTGGAGCGCTAACCATCAAAGATTATTGGGGAGGGCTTCGAGACGCCGGCTTTCGTGGGTTACACCAAATAACAGTCATTCCCTGGAGGGTCATCGATGGTATTCATTTCGTTTCTGTCACACTGACAGGTTATAAAGTCCCAGTTGCGGCGGCCACCACATCCGCCTTCGCAACATTGAGGGGCCCATTTTCCCAAGTCAGAACTGAATCAGGGGTCACCTTTCACCGTGGGGCTCCTCAACAAATTGATGACCAGGCTGCCTGCTTGTTAGCTTTGCCATCTTATAAAGATCATTTTATTCTGACTGATCGTCCGATTGCTCTGACTGATCAAGATCCCCAACTGTATGCTGTGCGTCCCGAGGACACTCCATGTATCTGGGAAGGCCAGTTTGCCGTTCTCACAGGCCCTTTTTTAGAGGTGAGTGATGATGATGGGCATACTTATCATTGCGGAGAACCATTAGAAATCTGTTCAAAAACATTCAGGGTCCTTCAACATCCTCAATATCAATCATCCTTTGGAATCATTGATCGAGCACGAGAAGCAGGCACAGCCGAACCAGTCATTTGTGGCACGTCCACCGAATGTTGTTAGGGCATCATCAATCCACCACATGAGCGTATTCCTAATCAAAGTCCTCTCGTTGCGAATTTTCCCGCCTGAGTTCTGACTATGCTTCATTCACCACTCCCCTTGGCATCATCCCTTCTTTCGCCTTTCACGGCACCTTCATTTGAAGAAATTTTGGTCTCACATGGACAACGTCCGCTACACTCCAAATCCGTCTCGACTCTGCAGGTCAATGTCGGAAAAGTTTGTAATCAAACTTGTCATCATTGCCATGTCGATGCCGGACCTCAGCGAACCGAAAGTATGACCAAGGCGACCATTGATCAAATCATTCAAGTTCTGGATCAAACACCGCAGATCTCGACAATAGATATTACTGGCGGAGCGCCGGAAATGAACCCGCATTTTGAGTATTTGGTTCAACAATGTAGGGTTCGCAATCGAACTGTCATTGATCGATGCAATCTTACCGTATTTTATGTGAAGGGGAAGTCGCACCTCCCGGAGTTTTTGGCGAAACATCACGTCGAAATTATTGCCTCACTCCCTTGTTATGAAGAAGCGAATGTTGATCAACAGCGCGGGAAAGGCGTCTTTGATCGAAGTATCAGCGCCTTGCACACGTTAAATGCTCTTGGTTATGGGAAGGAGGGAACAAATCTTCGCCTACATCTTGTTTACAACCCGCTTGGCCCGTCTCTTCCTCCATCTCAAATTGAACTGGAACAAGATTATAAACACGAGCTCATGAGCCGATATGGGATACAGTTCAATAGATTGCTGACCATTACCAATATGCCCATCAGCAGATTTTTAGAAGACCTCGGAAGTCAAGAACATGTGGAAGCCTACTACGAGCTGTTGGAATCCAACTTTAATACCACAACTGTGAACGAAGTCATGTGCCGTTCGCTCATCAGTGTAGGATGGGACGGGCGTTTATTCGACTGTGATTTCAATCAAATGCTTGATCTGCCGTTACAGGAGGGGAAACCTCAAAGGATTGCCGATTTTAATCTTGCCAGCTTAGAAAGTCGGCGCATCATGGTAGGTTCGCATTGTCTGGGCTGTACAGCGGGCGCAGGGTCATCCTGCGGTGGCTCTCTGTCCTAAGTAATCTTCTCAGGTTCCCTCTCAAGCGCCGTACTTCTTGCACTCTTATTTTCTTGTATTTGAATGACCGGCAACTCTTGCTTCTTGGGAGTGTTGAATAATGAAGATATCAAAAGTCATATTTCGCCAGGAAGCTCTTGGCGATCAATAGCGTCGGGTCGGAAAGTCCGTTCGCCTGCGCGAAGCTGCTCCGGCGAAGCCAGGTCCAGCAAGGCTCCAGCCATTTTTACGCGCGGAGCGTACTGGTCCTACGTGAGCACGGAACAATGGCGAGAACGCTGCTGGCGGATTTTTTCAACAGTCCCTTCTTGTCCAATCAAGGTGCCGTCAGGGTTCTTGAAAGGAAATCGCTAATGTCGGGCCATTCTCTTTGTCTTGTGTTTCATTAAAACTGGCACTCGCCATAAATTGATGACATTTATCCAGAACGTTTTCTTCGGATAATTTAAAACGGCAGCCGATGACAAATTCTCTTTCCACACGTTCACCGTCTACTGAAAGAAGTACTTCTGCTTTCCCTGCTATGACGTTTTGGATTTCTTGGTAACTATTGTTGGTCACAATTTTGGCGGAAAAGTCTCCAGACCGGCTTGTGAGGTCGTCCCACTGAGCTTTGTATTCATCGGAACTAAATGTGCTTGGTGAGAAAAACTTTTGAATGCGATAATGCGCATTCACGCCTTTCTGTGGAAAGAATTCAAACAATAAAAGTTCTTCCTCAAGTAGCTGTTTATTGGAATACCCGAAATGAAAATGAAGACTGGACTTTCTACTGATATCATTGCTCTGCAGGTCAAGACGAAAATCATTCATTTCAAGCTCTAGAGACTTATCACGAAAATGTAGTCTGCCTTCAGCAAAAGCTACAGGAAGATATTTTTTACCCAGGGAAAAATATTCTAACCAATCCGTGATCTCTCCTTCATACCCGACGACCACTTCGTTTAAATCCTCTTTCATCAGGTGCAAATAGCCTGTTGTGAGATGCCAGGCTTCTTTGATATCAACATTGCATATAACCCCTTTGGGGTAGGCCAGACAATGGCTGTATGCAAAACGATCCTTATGCGGCGAGTACCATAACGAAGAAATCCATTTCCTTCCCAGCTTATCTTCCCAAATTTCTGTCGTTTCTGGCTCCCCCAGACTGACGAGCCGAATCTTTTCAACTCCAACAGTGCGTGTCAGGTGTATCCCTTTCAACAAATTATCCATCACTAGCTTTGGACTTAAGAGAAAATCCGTCATTGCAACATTTGTGGGTTTTTCAATTATCGCATGGAGAGTGGAAAGATCACTTTTGCTAACCGTGACCTTTTGGTTTTCAGATATAGCAACGGATTGATTGGCATAGCTGTTCAACGTCCATAAATTAAAATTCGCGTCAGACTTTAAAACTCCAAATTGCCTAATACTTCTTTGGTTTCTCAGGTATGCCCGAAACCTTTTTCCTTTCGGAAAGTAGTCAGCCTCGTATTTCTCGTCGACTCCTTCCGCAATTTTTTCGTAAAACGCATGTAAGGATTTTTGTGCCTTGGTTGATAATATTTGGATATTTTCCGGCAAGGCCATTTTAGCGGACCAATCTTCGGAATAGAGATTTTGTGGAGCATTTAAACTCATTGAGACATTTCTGATAGAGAATTCTGCCTGATCTTGTAGATTTTCCTTTTCTGTTATTGGGACGGCGACATTATAGTTTTCACTCGAATTTTTCTGGATAATTAAGCCCACCACGTTACCTGTCACATTGAGAAGCGGGCCTCCGCTATTACCCGGTGAGGCCGGAGAAGTAAATCGTATATCTTTCCACATTCCATACTCTGGTTCAGGTGTAAAAGAAGCCACTTGACCAGCTCGAAACGAGATACCTTCCCCCTGAGCGTTCCCAACCGAAAAAACCGTGTCTCCTATTTCGACGTCTCCTGAAACCTTCAGCGGTAAGATCTGTTCTGGATAGGTCTCAAGTTCAAAAATAACCATATCGCGAGGTGAAGAGAGTTTGTTGATTTGCCCAATTTTATGGGTATGGCCATTAGAATCTCGGATATGAAAATCTTTTAAAAGAGAAAAGTATTCAAGGTTGAGCACATGAGCGGCGGTCATTAATTCCTTGTCATTGAGAAAAAAAGCTGTTCCAATACTAAAATATTGTTCATTTCGTTCTTTATAGCGTAGTTTATGGAACGGCAGTTCCTTCGCGTATTGTATTTTTGTACTTTCCACCTTAGGCACGACAACTTCCACAACGCTAAATCGCAAACTTTTAATAATTTTCTTGTCTAGAAATGTCATATTATTGTTAGCGTCAACAATTGACGGATCCCATAAAACAATCCATGCCCACATGATTGATACGATCAGTCGAATAACAAAAGAATGGTGAGGTTGTAGATCAATACGCATATGAGGAATTGACAGACGAATGTCCCGATACTTTCTTCCTAGTTATTCATCGGTAATATCGAGCCTGACCTAAGCGGGGAAGCTAAGAGCTAGACAGGGGCTATTGAAAAAATCCGCCAGCAGCGTTCTCGCCATTGTTCCGTGCTCACGTAGGACCAGTACGCTCCGTGCGCGAAAATGGCTGTGGTCTTCCCTTCGAGAAGCCTCAGGACAAGACAGGATGCACTTTTTGAACCGCCCCGAAGCTGTTTATATCCGATGTGATCATGAGCAAATTTGCCTCTGGTGTTTTGTACTATTCAACACTTCCAGACATCCAAATGTGGCCATTCTTGAAACGGATGTTGGAAGAATTGTGAGTTCTTGGATGAAAATGAGGAATGTGGGAACAAAGGAAGGTGGATATTTTTGCTTGCGGTAATTTCTAGTCCCTCGCAGATAAAATATGGCGGTAACACAAGTAACGAAGGGACAAAAGAGCGCTTTTCACGCAAAAATGTATAGTCTTTTCAATGGGTTGATGGTGATTTCCCATAATTTTCAAATTCTGTAAAGTTGTCTTTCTCGCCCTAGACCTTCTTTTCACGCAGGAAATGCTTCGCGCAGTCCTGGCTACAGAAATAGTGCCGCTGGCCGCTCACTTCTTCGACAATAGCGGTTCCGGCAGCCACATAGGTCTTGCACACTGGATCTTGAATCATCACATCCTTCCCTGGTGTTGCATCCTCCGGCTTGGTTTCTATCCAGGCACGGGCTGCACGCCGAACCATATAAAACAAAATAATCAGAAGAATTAATATGATCATAATTTTATACATGCAGCTGCCCCACAATAGATTCGTATTCGAACGGCCAATAATTTTGTACCACTTTTCATTAGCGGATTCCAATGAAAGTCGCCGTGTGCCTCGTCTTTCCTCAAGGATGTGCTTGTTCCCAAAGGCAATTCGGTTGCTGGCCGTTTTCCCCTCCTGCTAGGATTCTCCTACTACTGATCTCCATGTGTTGACAGAGGAATTTGCACCTCTTTTCAGCATGTCACACAGACTTTTAGCCCTGCGAGGCAGAAAACATGGTCACAATAACGTTAATGGGGGATTTGCAAACCAGCGATGGTGAACGCGCATTAGGATGCGAAGTTCAAGATTCGATCACTGTGAAACAACTGATCCGCAAGCAAGGCAAACCTTTACGAGAGATTTTTCAGTTGTTCAAGGAAAAAAAGGTTATGGTCACTGTCAACAAACGCATTGCCAGTGAAACCACAAATATTTACGACGGCGATGAAGTCAGCCTTGTCGCCCACAATGGCATGGGTCGAAGCGGACTCACTCCGAGAATATACTGAAAGGGACTGTTGAAAAAAGCTGCCAGCGGCGAGCTCGCCAGTTTCCCGTGCTCAGGTACGGTGCGTGCGTTTCGTGCGCGAAAAGGGCTGCGGCCTTGCTGGTCGGACTTGTTTGAACAGTCCCGTCGGATTGAAGGCGCAACCCACCTTAGAGCAGGTTCGGGACCTGATATTGAATTATTCAACAGTGCCTGAAGGACTAGGGGAAGGGAGTTTTCACAAAAGCAGGACCAGATAAGCTGGCCCTGCTTGTTCACTGTCTTGTACTGAGGATCTGAATGGGAATGATACCGCTTACGGCACAGACCACAAACGACGATCGCCCTGTTATTTTTTGACGCCCAAAATCGCGTCTTTTGCGGCCTTTGCAACCCTAAACTTAACGACCTTTTTCGCTGGAATTTTAATGGCTGCACCCGTTTGTGGGTTGCGACCCATACGAGCTTTCCGGTGTGCCAGGACGAGCTTCCCAATTCCTGGAACCACAAAAGCGTTCTTGGCTTCTTTGTAGGCCAAGGCCGAAAAATCATCAAGAATTTGCGTGGCGGTTTTCTTGGTGACATCCGCCTTTTTGGCCAGGTGATCGGCAATCTGCGACTTCGTCATGGCTTTTCCCATACGGACCTCCTCCTCACATTAGAAATGATTAGTAACACAGCCCATTTGGTTTGTCAGATTTTCAAGGAAGGGACGCCTTGTTTTGACCTTCTGCTAAGGTACCACAGGAACAAGTGTTCCTCTTTCAACAACGGCGCCAGAGTCTACCGAATGAGGCAAATACTGTCAACAAAAAAACAAGCCCAGCGCGAGGAAAATCAATTTAATGATGCAGATCACAGAAATTCTACCTTGCTGCCCTAGCTTTTCCCCAGGTAAAGTGATGAGAAAAATTTTTTTAATACGATCATTATTTCCTTTCTAATTTTACCTGAGCGAGTGAGGCACGAACTATGGGAAAAGAATTGCCAGTTTTTCCATCACCCCAGCAATCTGAGACCGAAGAAAGAGAAGAACTTCTTTATTCTCGCGTTTTTTGTGTTCGAGAAGACTGCCCACCCTTACGCCTACTGTTAGATTTTCTGAAGTCTAAAAACCAAATCCCTCTGATTCCGAAGATGGAACAGGAAGCCTTAGAAGATTGGGACTGGGTTCACATATCCTTGGGATATCACAGAGAGCGAAAACCTATTCGTCTTTTTTGTATCAGGGACCGTGGCACATATAAAGATGTTTTTGAGACTGAACAGACAGGATTTACGAATCGACTCTCTGCCTTTGACGATGTTGAAGCGCAAATTGCTCGAGAGTGCCTTGCCAAATCTCGTTTTATTGCTACGACCCAAATGGTGAAAGACGATATTTCTGACGATGGATATGATTTTAATGGCTGGATCTTGGAATTTTTCCAGGATAATTGCAATGGAATTGTGCAAATTGATGGACAGGGGTTTTATTCTCCCAAAGGGGAACTGGTCGTTGATATGGAAGAAGGGGTTGAATCGGGTGAGGATATTGGTCCAACGCCCAAAACCGAGGTAGAGTCGTAGAATGTGTTTTTTTAGGTTCTCTCGCAACGTGGTACCAGTTCTTCACTGTTGTTCAGAGGCTCAGAGCATCAATCATGGCTTGGCCATAGGTTTGTTGTGGCACGGTCGGAAGTCCATTTCGGTACCCACATCCATCTTTTAACACTTCGACGAGGGCTCCCTTATCTAAATGAGATGGCTCATCAATGACATCTACATCTTTCTGACACACCAAAAGATCTGCCCGACGTCCTTCCACAAGCATTCCCGTATCCATAAGCCCCAACTGCTCCGCGGCCAACCCTGTTGCCCCGAACCAAGCGGCTAAAGGAGGCATGCCTTCCTGAATTAAGGCCACTAATTCCATATAATTTCGCCCGTGCATATCCGGCAGAACCGGATCAGTTCCGGCCAATAATTTCAGGCCACTAGTATGCGCCGTTTTGACGGCTCGGGCATGACTTTCCGCCACGGTTTGAATCTTCGAGGTAATAAATTCGTTAAACTCGCCTGATTGCAACAGTCGCTGTCCAACCCAGGCTGTTGGCGTGACTCTGCAGTCTTTGGCATAGGCTAATTCGGCTAATTCCTCATCCATAAACGAAATGTGTTGAATGTCCTTGACGCCGGATTCAATGGCTAATCGAATGCCGGCACGACTATGCGCATGTGCGGCCACGTACATGCCCCGCCCCGCCGCTTCGTCGCAAATGGCGTTCATCTCTTCCAACGTAAAATCACGATGTTCTAAATGGTCGGTGGGAGATACCACACCCGGGCTGGCACAAATTTTCACGAGATCTCCACCACAGGCTGCAATTTCTCTGACGCGCTTTCGGCATTCCCATGGTCCATCCACAATACTGGATGGGCGTCCTGGACCCGCGGGCCAGAGACGAGACAGCTCTCCACAACAACGGTCAGGGCCTCGAAAGTCAGCATGTCCTCCTGTAGTGGACAGCATGCAAATGGCCAGCTTCAATCGAGGCCCAAGGAGCATGCCTTGGTTTACCAATCGCTTAAGAACTTGCGTGGCCCCTCCGACATCCCTGAGCGTTGTCACTCCACCATGGGCCAACGTTTTGTAAAGAATGCGTTCTGCCCAAAATGGCGCCTCGGGAGAATTCATGCGATCCAGGTTTTCATGACCAACGCCCCATAAGGTCACGTGGCCATGGCAATCAATCAAGCCCGGGGTGACTGTGTAGGCAGAACAATCAACCTGTTGAACCTCAGAGCCTTGAGGGTGGGTGGATTTGTGAGGATGGATTGCCGTAACAATCCCTTGATCAATCCAAATATCCATACGTTCGTGTATGGCTTCAGTCGTGTCCGATGTTCCGTCATACAACTTGTGAATATTCGATAAAATAATCATGATAGTCCTTATCAGGCCTCAATGATCGTGTTGAGTATGGTAAGAGAAACTTATCAGGACTGGAGATGAAAATCATCAAAATGTCTAGTTTTAATCAAGAGTTTGAATATCTTCAAAAGGCTTGTTCTACGGGCCTAAGAGATTTTGCAGAACTCCTAGAATCATGCTAGTGTGAAGAGGGTGAATTCCACGATTCGTAGGTGATTGTTGAACAGCCTAAATTGGTTTCGATTTTACCCCTCAGATTCTACAACAAACTACAGTGTGGCCAGTAGCATTTAGGGTGCCCGACATCTTTTTCCACACATTTACATCGATCTTTTTTTTGCAGGAATCTCATTGCCCTCTGTTTTCAGGTGAGAAGATAGTCAAACATGACCACGTTTGCTGATCGTCATATTGGTCCATCCGATGGTCCAATTCAAGAAATGCTAGGTACGTTAGGGCTGCCTTCGTTAGATGCCCTTGTCCAGGCCAGTGTGCCTGAGGGGATCCGCATCACTCATCCCTTGAATCTTCCGTCCGCTCAATCTGAGGAAGAGATGTTGACGCAGTTGCGTCGCATGAGTGCGAAGAACCAGCTCTTCCGATCTTTCATCGGGATGGGATATTACGATTGTCTCACTCCGCCTGTCATTGCCAGGAATATTCTGGAAAACCCTGCCTGGTATACGCAATACACGCCTTACCAAGCAGAAATTGCTCAAGGTCGGTTGGAAGCCTTACTTAACTTCCAAACCATGGTGGCTGATCTAACGGGTCTTCCTTTAGCCAATGCCTCTTTGTTAGACGAGGCCACTGCGGCAGCAGAAGCCATGAGCATGTGCCGGGCTATCAGCAAAGTTCAGGGACAAACATTTTTTGTAGCTGAAGACTGTCACCCGCAGACGCTGGCGGTGTTGCTGACGAGAGCGCAACCACTAAATATCGACATTCAAGTCGGCGATCCAGATATTCTGGACTTCAGACCAGACGTCATTTTCGGACTATTCCTTTCCTATCCATCAACCAATGGCTCCCTACGATCCTACAAGGGAATTATAGAAAAAGCTCACGAAGCCGGAGCCCGAGTTGTTGTCAGTACCGATCTCTTGGCTCTCACCTTGGTGGTGCCTCCGGGGGAATGGGGTGCTGATATTGCGATCGGGTCATCACAGCGGTTTGGCGTCCCCATGGGCTATGGTGGGCCTCATGCCGCGTTCATGTCTGTACAAGAACAATTTAAACGCCAGATTCCTGGGAGAGTAGTCGGAGTTTCAAAAGATACAGAAGGACGGAAAGCCTATCGACTGGCCTTGCAGACACGCGAACAACATATTCGCCGAGACCGAGCCACGAGCAACATTTGTACGGCTCAGGTCCTACTTGCCAATATGGCCGGGATGTATGCCGTCTATCATGGTCCTGAAGGATTAAAAGCGATGGCTACACGTATTCACCATCTTACCAATGCAGCGGCTGAAGGCCTGCGTCGTCTGAGATGCGAAGTGTCACCACAAGCTTTCTTCGATACCATTCGTGTGAAAAGTTCCTTGCTTCCTGCTGACACAATCGAACACAACACCCAACAGGCTCACATCAATCTTCGACGATATGAGGATGATTCGTTTGGGATTTCTTTGGATGAAACCGCAACCATTCAAGATGTGCGCGATATTCTCACCGTGTTCTCAAGCGCTGAATTATTACCCTGTTCGGCGGATCAATTACATGAGAAGCACAGTAGTGCGATTCCAACCGAACTGCAGCGGCAATCCCCCTATCTGACTCATTCAGTATTTCATGAGTATCATTCTGAACATGAGCTTCTTCGCTATATGCATCGGTTGCAATCCAAAGATCTTTCGCTGGTTCATTCGATGATTCCTTTAGGGTCTTGTACGATGAAACTGAATGCGACAGCCGAAATGATTCCGGTGACTTGGCCCGAGTTCAGTCGGCTACATCCGTTTGTCCCTGCTGAACAAGCCAAAGGGTACCATCAGTTGATCCAGCAACTGGAAACCTGGTTAGCGGAAATTTCTGGGTTTGCTGCTGTGTCCTTGCAACCCAATGCTGGTTCACAAGGCGAATATGCGGGCTTAATGGTCATTCGAGCCTATCACGAACAACGGGGCCACATGCAAAGAAATGTGTGCCTCATCCCAGTTTCGGCCCATGGCACCAATCCAGCCAGCGCCGTCATTGCAGGAATGCAGGTGGTGCCTGTGGATTGTGATCTCCAAGGCAACATCGATTTGCAGGATTTACAGGGCAAGTGTGAGAAATATCAGGAGAGTCTTGGCGCCTTAATGGTGACCTATCCATCCACTCATGGCGTGTTCGAGGAAACCATTCGTGACGTTTGCAAAATTGTGCATGCTCACGGCGGTCAGGTGTATATGGATGGCGCGAATATGAATGCGATGGTCGGGCTGGTTCAACCAGGCCAAGTTGGTGCTGATGTGTGCCATCTTAATCTTCATAAAACCTTTTGTATCCCCCACGGTGGGGGGGGGCCAGGAATGGGACCCATTGGCGTGGCTGAACATCTCAAGCCGTTTTTGCCTAATCATCCTTTAGTTTCAACTGGGGGCCCCCAAAGCTTTGGCGCTATTGCCGCCGCACCTTTCGGAAGCCCGAATATCCTGCCAATTTCGTGGGCATTTATCAGTCTGATGGGTGGCGATGGTCTTATCAAAGCCACACAAGTTGCCATTTTGAATGCGAACTATATGGCCAAACGGCTCCATAAATATTTCTCCGTGCTGTTTACGGGAAAGAATGGTATGGCGGCACACGAGTTTATCCTTGATCTTCGTCCCTTTAAAAAATCCGCTGGCGTTGAAGTCGAAGATGTGGCCAAACGCCTCATGGATTATGGCTTCCACGCTCCTACGATTTCGTGGCCGGTCCCTGGCACGATGATGGTCGAGCCCACTGAAAGCGAATCGAAAGCCGAATTAGATCGCTATTGCGACGCGCTTATTCACATTCGTCAAGAAATTGCTGATATTGAAGAAGGCCGCTTGTCGCGAGAAGATAACCCTCTGAAACATGCCCCACATACCATCGAAGCGATTGCGCAATCGGAATGGAATCATCCGTATTCACGAGAACAAGCCGCTTTCCCTGTACCGTGGTTAAGGGAACACAAATTTTGGCCGGCTGTCTCACGTATTGATAGTGCTTATGGGGATCGAAACCTAGTTTGTACATGCCCTCCGATGGACGCCTATTCTTCTTAGGGTGTTCAGAGCCTCGTGAAAAATTTGAATAGTCTGTACTCATTTCTCTCATAGAGAGTATTGAACAATAAAGTTATCAAAGGCCATATTTTGCCATGAAGCCCTTGGCGATCAACAGCATCGGGTCGGTTCAAAAAAGTCCGTCCAACAAGGCCGCAGGCATTTTTGCGCGCGGAGCGTACTGGCACGACGTGAGCACAGAACAATGGCGAGAACGCTGTTGGCGGCTTTTTTCAAGAGACCCATGTAGAATGAGAATGATTCTATGAAAGCTTCTAGCCCTCATCACTTACTCATTGGCATGCTCTTAGGCATTGTCTTGGGTATCCTCCTGGGCGGGTTTGTGCCTTCTATCGGGTTGAGCATCGCCTTTATTGGCGATTTGTTTTTGCAAGCTCTTTTTGCCCTGGTTGTCCCTTTGGTGATGAGTTCGATGATTGTGGGGATTGCTAGCCTGGGAGATGTGCGGCAACTAGGATCGATTGGATTACGCACGATACTTTTCTTTATGACCACGACCGGCTTGGCTGTATTAATTGGTCTCATCTTGGTCGTGACCATTCACCCAGGAACGCCGACAGATCAATCCACAGTGAAGACCTCTGACTCCCACATTTCAGAAATTTCTGAACGCATGGAAGATAGACCGACCACGCTCAGTGATTTGTTTAAATCCATTCTCACGAGTTTAGTCCCCGAGAACTTGTTTGCGGCAATGGCCGAAACACAAATCTTGCCATTGATTGTGTTTGCCTTGGTGTTCGGCGGCGTCCTCACGACCATCGGTGAAAAAGGCGCGTTAGTGATCAAGGTTTTTGAAGGCATCAATGAAGCCATGATGGCCATCGTGCATCTGCTCATGTGGATTGCCCCAGTGGGTATTGGGGCGTTGCTAGCCGGACGGTTAGGGGAAGCCGGCGGGTTTTCAGGTTTTTGGCCGCAACTAGCCAGTCTCGGAAGTTATGTGGGCACCGTGCTCTTAGCTCTTGTCATTCATGGGTTCGTGATCCTGCCAATAGCCTTACAATTTTTAGGCAAACAATCTGTTCCTGCCTATTTGAAAGCGATGACTACGCCACTCATGACCGCGTTCTCGACTAGCTCCAGTTCAGCGACGTTGCCACTCACGATGGAAAGTCTGATTGAAGAGGCCAAAATTTCACGGCGGGTCACCAGTTTTGTGATCCCGTTAGGAGCGACAATCAACATGAATGGCACAGCCCTCTATGAGGCGGTGGCTGCCATGTTCATTGCTCAAACCTATGGTATTGAAATGGGGTTGGGGGAAACCATAATTGTGCTGCTTACCGCGACGCTCTCAGCGGTTGGTGCTGCCGGTATTCCGGAGGCCGGACTCGTCACGATGGTCATCGTGCTCAAAGCCGTCGATCTTCCAATTGAGGGTATTTCGTTAATCTTAGTGGTGGATTGGTTTTTAGACCGCTGCCGCACCACGATCAATGTCTGGAGTGATGCCATCGGCGCTGCTGTGATTGACCGATGGGAATCTGGAGCTCAGACCTAAATTAAAGTAGATCTTCGCTGGTCCTCCACAACGGTGGGGTAGATTATGCTCGGATACTCCATCAGCGTTGTCATTTATGCTAGATGGCCTTGTGGCGACGCCAGGCGTTGAAAAAGGCGTGCCCCCACATTGTGCTAATGAAAATAATCCCTAAAACCGTGCTGGCATTTCGAAGCCCCCAGGGATGTTGATGGATTCGAATAAAGGTCACTTCGTTTGGAGCGGAAATTGTGCCGCGTCCCGAAATAGTTGTGGAGTGCTCAAAAAGGGGAACGGCAACTTTGAATTCTTTCTCATCAAATGGTCGTACAACGTCTCCTGAGGAATGATGAATATATGAAATTCTGTCAAATTCAATTGGTTGTCCAACTCGTGAGTGTCTTTCCTTGAGCGTTTTCACGAAATGATTGTCGGCATTGTATGGGCCATCAATCAAGACGATGGGAAGTGCAAAATATAATAGGAACAATGTCAGGGATAAACCGATATTGAAGATGGACCATTGCGGAAAAGAAAAAGGCCGATATACTGCACTTTCCCAATGCCATATGAGATAAAGGACACCGCATCCTGTCAGAATATATGTGGGGAGACTTTCTGGCCAAAACCATCCCACATTCCATAAATTCCATGAAATGGGTGCCAAGAAATGGACTCCGTTGGCTAATTTTGTTTGCAAGGCATCCAGGAGCAAATGTAAGGATGAGTTCACGCTCAGAATGAGAAAGACTGCTCTTGGTGCTTGTGAAAGAAATGCCAGGGCTCCGCATAAACATAACGTGACCAATAAAGAGGCTTGCGCAATACAGTACAGACGGATGGAATAGGGGTCGCTACTCAAGCCAGTTGCGGTGATCACACGTTGAAAGATCCAGGGCATGTCTGGCAGTAGGCAACCCAAGGCAACAAGTTTCGGATCGATTCCAGGTTTGACCAGATGGTTCAATACCCCCTGGGCGCCTAAGTGCGCTAACGTGTTTGGCATATTATTCTCGTGGGCTCATATTTGGCACATTTTTGGGGTAGGTATGGAAAGGGTTTAGTGACCACTTTTTTCATACGTAGAGACTAACAGATCGCTCTTCGTATACTGAGTGGGAACTCAATTTTTTACATTGGACAAGGTAAGCATCTCTAGGTATGAATCCCATCATCTTAAATGCCCAACTTTGTTCCATTATAGGTCGCAAGAAAGGAGAATTCATCAGATGCTTCTCTCTTTGAAAAATGTACTTACCTGGTTACGTCCCTGTTCTCGGATCCTTGTTTTAGTGGGGAGTAGCCTGTGTGTAGGCTGTAACATGGTAGGAGGGGCGTTTGAGCATGAACCCAAGGATTTGCAAAAGAATGTGAGCATTGAGGCTCGGGAACTCATGAGGCAGGCTTTTGATGGGATTGAATCATCAGCCCGTCGGGATTATCACACTCACATCTTGGGGATGAATACTGAACTGAATGGTACGTTTGTGAATGAAGGCTGGCAATCGCCCTGGAGTGGGTTGATTCATTACATTCAATTCGAGGTGTATAAGAGTTCGGCAGCAATCACTGATGTCGAGCAGGCTGACGCGCAATACCTGGCGCGTCTGAAAGACCTCATCCAACACATGCCTAATCATGGCAAGTTTGGGATTATGGCCTTTGATTATTTTCATGACGAACAAGGGAAACGCGATCCTTTATTGACGACATTTCATGTGCCGAATGACTATGTCATGAAAATTGTCGCAGAGAATCCCGACCTCTTTTTCCCAATCATTTCTATCCATCCCTATCGAAAAGATGCGGTCAGGGTTCTGCGGGACTATGCGGAACAAGGCGTGCGGTTTGTGAAGTGGCTGCCCAATGCAATGGGGATTCATCCCGATTCAGAAACTATGAGAGAAAAGCTAGAAGCCTATTATGAAATTATGCATGAATATGACATGGTGTTGATCTCCCATACTGGTGATGAAAAGGCCACCGAAGCCGAAGAATTTCAAAATTTGGGAAATCCGCTATTCTTGCGGAAACCCTTGGACATGGGAGTGAAAGTGGTGATGGCTCACGTCGCTAGTCTAGGTGACTGTAAAGAAGAAGATGCCAAAATCTGTACACCAGGGACTCCGTATATTGATCTGGCCATTGAGATGTTGAAAGAGCCGCGGTACCAGCAAGTGTTATTTGCCGACATCTCGGCTTTGACACAAGATAATCGAAAACACAACCTCGATAAAGTGCTGGCGGCTCCTGCGATCCATTCACAACTCATCAATGGAAGCGATTATCCATTACCGGCTGTCAATATTGTGATTCAAACCCGGAGCCTAGAGTCTTCCGGATACATTACGGCCCAAGAACGCGACGCACTCAACGAAATCTATGATTACAATCCCTTACTGTTTGATTTCGTTTTGAAACGTACGCTACGTCACACCCAAACCGGTGTACAATTTCCCGCCTCAGTCTTCATTGAACATCCGCTGGTGCCTACGGATTGAAATCAGTTCTCTTCCCAAAAATTACTTTTGCTAAGCCTCATGTGTCTCATTCTCCCATTGTAGGTGTATGAACAAAGTTCATCTGTCTTGTCGTGAGGGTTGGGCTCTAGTCATTCCCGTGAAAACGGGAATCCAGGATCCAGGCAGGGCTTCTGGATGCCCGCCTACAACTGCGGGCATGACGCACCGAGGCCTCACCCCCGAACACAGGTCTCAATGAGAGATAGCTTTTTTTAACGGCCTCAAAAATCAGGAATGATGCCAGAGGGACAGGACGGCAGGTTGGGATCGGGGACGGAGCGGTTTGTCGTGTATGTCGTGACCCCGGCAAACGAGGCCGGTGGATTCCGCGATGCTATGCGCAATCTTGGCTTCAGCAGGGCTGTGATTGATCATGACAAACGTGCCACCTATGACGAGGTTCTTGGCTATTTGTGCAAACAGGGCCGATGGATCGAATAAACTAAGCGGAAGACGCCAGGCCAGGAGGGGCTTTGGTGTGACGAATGGGTACCAGGCTGTGATGATGTCTGCCGCCTTGTCATAGTGGCGGTAATCCTCAACCACATACCTCGTTTGCGGAACATCTTGAATGTGCCCCTGGGCATAGTCAAAGCGGCTGCGTCCATTACAATACACACGATAGCCATCGACT
Organism: Nitrospirales bacterium; assembly: GCA_965223295.1. Taxonomy (GTDB): domain Bacteria; phylum Nitrospirota; class Nitrospiria; order Nitrospirales; family UBA8639; genus Nitrospira_E. The sequence continues at coordinate 1,525,515 of CBDCWC010000003.1, forward strand.
TCCGTTCCGACTAATCCTGATGGCTGAAAAAAAGCGTGTAAGGCGGCAGCATACGCAAAATTGGAACTTCCCACATCGCAGACCTGCTGGTGTTGATAGATCGTCCAATTCAATGTGTTCCGCGCATGATGCAAGACATCAAGATATCCATAATTGAGCAGGCTGGTCTCCGGAGAATATCGCGATTCAAAGCGCGTGTCGTACACCCGGTTTAATTCCTCGATGCGATCACATTGCCATGAAGAAAGATCACGATGCATCCCATTGGGTATTTCCCGATAGGTGCCTCGGGACCATCGTAAGGCCTGTGTAGCCTCGTACCATATGCGATGGTACCCTGACCGCAAACGGTCAGTCATAGTGATGGGAAGAGGTGTCATTGCCTGAGAATAGGCCAGATAAGATTCGTTTGTTTCCTGTATGTCGCCCTGATTGAATTGCGTGTCCATTGCTGGTTTTTCCCCCTGTTTTATATCGGTTTCCCTCGATCTACTCTTAATGGTCTCGTTGACCTGTTGAGAAAAGCTGAGTAATCGATTGTCAGTGGGTAGGTGTTGATTTGGCGCCAAAGTATCGTCTTTTGGCGTGGGATTTTATGACAGAGCCAGAAAGGGTGGGTTGAAGGGAAAAGAAGGGCTATTCGAGGGGGATTAAGATTTCCAGTCCACCCATGATGTCATTGAGCTTAAAGTCACGTTTAGGGCTTTGTTCATGGGCATTATGACAGTTGACACAGGCACGGCTCACTGCTCGATCAGGGAAAATAGCCTGAAAATACTTCCGCTTGTCTAACTCAATTTCTTGTTCTGAGACTTCTCCGTAAGTCATCACTCTCTCCAGCACTTCACGTTCCTTTTCCGATTCCGGGGCATTTTCCTGGTTGATTGGCCATAAACTGACTAGCCGGTATCGAAACGGTTTACCGCTCACCTGCAACCCCCGAGAGGATTCTTTGAAAAACTGTGCTGGGAGTGGCAACGTGCGATCTTCACGCCAATTTTCTGTGGCATTGACGATTAACATGGCTTCCATACGCTCTACCACGTGTTGGGTGTAAAAGGTGCGATCGGCTTGGAGAACGGCATGGAGATAATCCGCGACGACACGAATGGGAAAGCCTTGGCCTGGTGAGAGTTTCACGCCGATCCCAATCCCAAGGATGATGGACAGGATAATGGAAACAATAAGGATGAGAATATGTTGGCGAGCCATCGATTGACAGGTTCCCTTCCTGGGTCACTGCGTGGACCTTGTCGATCCAAAACCTTTCCTTCATGACCAGTGAGATCAATATAGCAAGAGACGCTTTGGGAGGCCTACTCTTTTTTGATGGAAAAGCGAATGAGACCTTTGGCAACGAACTCTAAAGAAAACGGGTATGTTGTTATATTTTTTAGAAAGTGAAGTGGGAAGGGGTGAAAAAGAATTGGCGGAAACAGCCTCTTTCTGGCAGTCCGCTAAAACATCTTGGAAGGCAATGGAGTCATGATGAAGATGATGAAATAGATGTTGTCGAAGTTAAAATCTCGAAAGAACGGCCCATGTCACGAGTAAAATAAGTGTAAATGCTTCCATTGCAACAATCCTCCTAATTGTGAGGTCATTTGAGATTTACTAATCCTCGACATAATGCAATGAAAGTGCCAAAGTCATTAGTTTTTAAATTAGATATTTTTTCAATGTTATCGATTATTTATATGTGTAGTATCCTTTTCCCCAAGGTCTTATTCCCATGAGTGTGCGAGTAGCAAAATAACATGTGGTGCGAATCCGCTCAGGAGAATGTTGAATAATGAAGATATCAAAAGCCATATTTCGCCATGAAGCTCTGGGCCATCAACAACCCCGGGTCTGTTCAAAAAAGTCCGCTCGCCTGCGCGAAGCCGCTACGGCGAAGGCAGGGAACGCTGCTCCGGCCTTCGTAGCCTACTGAGTTATTTCGGCGGAGTAAGCGGTGGCTATTTTCAACTGACTCCTCAGGGAAATGAGCCAATCAGAAAGAGCAATACAGATGAAAGAAAGAGCTGGATGAGGGACAGAACGAAGGAGAAAAGGGCAGACAATGAATTGGTTATATTATTTTGAAGGCTTCTCTGAATACCTCTGGTATGTGCTAAAAAACTAAGGATTTCTTCACGCCGTCACTCACGACATAAGAGGTCTCAACCCAAATCCAGTCTTTGTTGGCTGGGCCGTGAATTTGTACACCAGTCAAGACTGCATAGTCTGTTGTTTTGATATCCACGGTGAGTTGAATCATCCGCTCCAGATCTTCTTTGATAATGTGTTGAGTGACTTTGGTCAGTGTGACTAAGTCTGGAGTTTCTGCAAATCCACTTTTCTCAAACAACCGTTGTTGGAGAAGGCTTTGCTCAAGATCATCCTGATCTAGCTCCAGGTTCACGTTTCCTTCTGAAATGTTTTCCTGAATCTTCAGTAAAGCGCCACAGGCGTGGGACATGGCGTGACGTCCTAAGCGGTGGCAATTCCCTGGGTTGCCATGTTCATCGATGGCGATGTGGGGGAAGGCAAAATACACATACCGTTCCTTGCCATCAATATTGGGAGCGTGATGATGGGCGGCTTGAAACCCTGTGACGCCCAAATACAACATTCCAGCCAGACTGGAAAAGTCAAACGCCCCATTCCAGGCATTATGGAGTCTGTTCATGAATGCCGTGGTGATTTCATCACGGCAGACGCTCACACAGGCAATGGAATTCTTCTGTTCTATCCCGAAGGGATGTAACCGGAATTGCGAGTAGTCCACGAATGCATCACAGGGATAGGTACCAGGAAAGTGCCAATCTAAGGCTGTTCTGAAATCCGAAGGGCCAGGAGAAATTTCAGAAGTTGTTTCATATGAAGAAGAACTGGGTGAGAGCAGAGTCGGCATGAGCGTCATTTCCTTAGTCAGAGCGTTTCAAAAGTGAATCATTGCCTCATAGACTTCTGATTAAAGCAAGGACAGTGCCAGCGATCTTTTGCGCAGGCATTCAGAAGAATATCCGGGATTCCTTGTGGTTTTTGGTATTTCCTGTTCCGAGAACTGCTGTATGGAAAGTAGAAGGTGCGGGTTCGCACTAGGTGGACTGTGCGTAAAAAGTTTACCTTCGGGGTCTGTTGAAAAAAGCCGCCAGCAGCGTTCTCGCCATTGTTCCGTGCTCACGTACTGCCAGTACGCTCCGCGCGCAACAATGGCTGCGGCCTTGCTGGACCTGGCTTCGCCGAAGCGGCTTCGCACAGGCGAGCGGACTTTTTTGAACAGCCCCAATGCTGCTGATCGCGAATAGCTTCCTGACGAAATATGGCTCTTGATCTCTTCATTATTCAACACTCACCTTCGTGATATGGGTTGTGTAGGCGTCGTCAAGAATGATTTGCAGCTGCGGAACAGATTTTCACAACCGTCAGATCTGTTCGGTGAGGGCTTCCGGGGAAATATGGAGATGCCGAGCGGCTAGCTCTTTGTCCTGATTAGATAATCGTAAAACTTCTTGAACAACCATGCGCTGGATTTCAGCTAGGGAGTGTTCTCCAAGTTCAAAGTGAATGCGTACGGTATTGGGTGAGAGTTGTTCGCTATGGGATGCTGCCGGTTGAGAGGAAAAATCTAGAGCTGTGAGAACGGTGCCTTGAGAACAGAGGACAGCCCTTTTGGTCAATGCCTCCAATTCTCGAATATTCCCTGGAAATTGAAAATTCAGCAGAAGCGGAGGAACGGAAGGATCAATATCGAGTTTTTCCCGTCCAATTTCTTCGCCATAGGTTTGAAGAATTTTGAGGGTCAGAGGAATAATATCTTCCTGGCGTTCTCGAAGCGAAGGAATCGCAATGTGATTGTCTCGAAGGCGAGGAATCAATTTCGAATGAAAGACCTGGTCTTGCTCCGCTGATTGTGTACTGGCAGTCACAATACGCGCTTGAAGCGAGAGACGGTCATGTCCTCCCATTCGACAATAGGACCCGGATTCAATAGCCATGGCTAAGGATTCTTGGACGTCCAGAGGAATATGATCAAGCCCATCAATAAATAAGGTGCCGGCATGGGCGCGTTCCAAGGCGCCAGGCATAGCTTGATTGGCACCGCTAAAGGCACCTCGTTCATAGCCAAAGAGTTGGGCTTCAAGGAGAAGCGCGTTTTGTTCTGTGCTATTAACAAAAATAAACGGGCCGATGTGCTTGGGACTGTTGTAATGAAGCACTCGTGCTAAAAATTCTTTTCCTGTTCCCACTTCACCTTGAAGAAACATCAGGGCCGTGTCTCCGTCTGCCAGCTTCTTCAGTTCTTCAACAACCTTCGCCATCGAGGCACTAGTGGCAATGACATGCTCCCACGCGTAGTGCCGTTGGTTTTCTAACGCGCTGTATTCGACCCGGCGTCGTAGTTCTAAGAAATTAAGAGCTCGGTCTAATGCAGGATCCACCGTTGAAAAATCAACGGATTTGATCACAAAGTCGTAGGCGCCTAGGCGTATCGCTTCGACGGCATCTTCAACGCTGCCATATGCCGTTAACATCACGACCAATGGCTTGGAAGACGACTGCCGTACTTTTCCCAAAGTTTCCATCCCATCCATTTCAGGCATCTTGAGGTCGAGGAACATCAGGTCAGGAATTTCGTAGGTCAAGGCTTCCAGGAGTGCGTTTCCCGAGTTGAAGCTTCTGACGAGATGTCCCTTCCTGGCCAATCGTCGACTTAATGCGGAACAGACGTTCTGCTCATCATCGGTCACATAAATTGTTGCGCGCATAGGGTTCCTTATTTTGAGAGAGCATTACAAAACAATCGAGCCTAAAATTTTTCAGTCCAAAAAATAAAGAGGTCCCCAAAAACCGCCCCGTTTTGAGAGGGCATGAGACGAGTCATAGGACGGTTTGAGGAAACCACCCCCGTTTTTGTCGGGGAAACAGGAAAAGTCTGTCTAGACAAGACTGCAAAGTCCATACTCAAACGGTTTTGTAGGTTTTAAGAGAGAATATAAAGAACGTATTCCGTATTTCAGCAATAAACTAGAAATGTTTCCTGTGTTGTCCTGTTCCCCAATTATCATATAACGCAAACGAGTGTGCGATGTTGCACGGGGCTGCCTGTGTGAAATGGCACCTTTGAGGAAGGGTTAAACACTCCCATTCACGAAAATCTCATATCCATTTCGTAGTGAGGGAAGCTTGGTATTGGTTTTGCGTTAAGAAAAGCTGAGACGGTTAACTCTGTGAGAAAACCAACTATTCATCTTATGGGCACCTCTACAAACTGATGATTTTTTCTGAGGGCGGCGTTAGCGGCGCGCGGAAAACCGCAGTGTATGGGCCAATACATGAGGATTTGAGCGCGCTGCTAACGCCGCCATCGGGAAAAAGGACAGTTTTTAGAGGTGCCCTTATGTACTGAAAGAATGTCTGATGACCTATTATATGATTTTCAGGATGCTTCTTGTTTTGAGTGTTTTTTCGGGAGGAGAAATCGTATTCGGAGCAGGAAATCATAGCAAAGAATTCCCCAGTGACTTTGATCGATTGAAGACAATTTTACAGCAACCTAATTCCCTTTCCGCTGCGACCCCTAAATGGTTGGATGTGGGAGTGGAACATCGCACTCGTTATGGAACGTTTAATCATAGCTTTACCAGAGGGACGGCTGGAAGTAATCAACAAATTCATCAGCGCACAAGAATTCTCATGGGTATTAAGGATATCTGGGATCCTATGCGGTTTACACTGGAAGCCGCTGATTTTCGCACCCCTGTGGCAGATCGAGGACAAGATCGTAACCCAATTTTTGTTAATCATCTAGATATTTTTCAGCTCCATATAGATTTGGTGTCTCAGAATTTTTTGGGGTTGGGGCATTCGGGAAAACTTGAGATTGGTCGTATCATCATGGATTTTGGGAAGGGGCGTTTGGTCGCAGGCCACCGGTTTGGGACGTTTACCCCAACGTTCGATGGTGTGCAATTGACCTTTGGGTCTGATCCCAGCTCTTTGTGGAATGTTCGGGCCTTTGTCGCGAGACCGGTTCACCGACATTCGGTTAGTCCAGATTGGACCACGCCGATTAGCTACTTTTCAGGTGCGGCGATTTCAAGCCGGCATGTTCCATGGGCCAATGGAGAGCTGTATCTCTTTCAACTCAATGAAGGAAATAATCTTCAACGGCGCGATCTTTCCACAATGGGATTTCGGGTCTTTGCTCAGCCAAAGACACAGCAGTGGGATTATGAAATAGAGTCGATCTATCAAGTTGGGAAGGTAGACAAGACAGATCATTTCGCACATCGTCATCATGGGGAGGTAGGGTATAGTTTTGGAACGGCGTGGCCGCTTCAGTTTGTGTATCTTTTCGACTATGCATCTGGAGATCCTAATCCAAAAAAGAACTTTGATTTTTTGTTTGCCAAACGCCGCGCAGAATATGGGCCAACGGGAATCCTAGGTATTATTTTTCCTTCCAATATTCTTTCCCCTGTGGGTTTCCGTTCAACCATCAAGCCCATCCCCACAGTCCAATGGATGATCTCTCATCGCACCTTCTGGCTGGCAGATAGCCGTGGTCCTTTTGTGGGTAGTGGGTTACAGGATTCTACAGGTCGAGCAGGCACATTCCTGGGAAATTTGTTCGATACCTCGGTCAATTGGGCTCCGCAAGCAGGCTATTTGCGCCATGCGTCATTCGAAGTGGGATTTTCTCGTTTTTTCAAAGGCTCCTACTTTAATCGAGTCCCTCAAAGTCCAGGTACTGCGGATGTCAACTATGTGTATACGATGGCGACTCTTTCCTTCTAGCTCCATAACCTGACCTTTCTTTTTTTCAAAGACATTCATGTATCGTGGAGTCAGTGATTCATCATTTAGCACAATTTTTTACTTTTCCTTACCGGCTATTTTCGCACAGTGCATACCGTACGAATTCGCACAGGACACGAGTTTCGTTGAAAAAGGAGAAGGCTTTTCTTCGTTGCTTCGTGTGATGGTTCCGGATTTTAGTGAGAAATAAGGGGAAAAGACTCTGAATTGCCAATGACCATTTTCCTCATGTTTCATGGCATGTGATTTGCCCATTATCAAGAAGATTCAGCATTTTTCATTCAATTCAAGACAGGCAATAGACTTCATAAAGGACGAATCGGCGATGGATCAGATGATGAAAAGTTTTCGTGAGTATCTCAATACGTTTAACTTCAAAGAAAATTTTGAGGGATTGACCAGCAATGTGCGTGGGGACATGTTGGCGGGGATCACGGTGGCGATGGTAATCCTCCCGATGGCCTTGGCGTTTGGAGTCGCTTCAGGTCTTGGAGCTGTCGCGGGGATGTGGTCTGCCGTGGCAGCCGGTCTTGTTGCTGGCCCGTTAAGTGGATCGGCATGGTCGGTTGGCGGACCGACGGGGCCAATGACGATTCAAATCCTGACCATTGCGCAGACACATCAAATATCTGATGGTTCTCCTGATTTAGTTTTTATTGCGACGATGATTGCTTTGGCGGGTTTGATCTTAATTACTCTTGGATTCTTGAAGCTTGGGCAATTTATTAAGTTCACTCCTTATTCTGTTATTTCTGGATTTATGACTGGGCTGGGTTTCCTGTATATGCTGCTTCAGCTCAATCCGTTTATCGGGTTACCTGGTGCGAAGAGCATTACGGCCGCCATCACAGAATTGCCCTCAACGATTGCACAGGCCTCCTTGCCGGCATTAGCAATTGGTCTTCTGACCTTAGTGATTGTGGTGATTTGGCCGAAAATTTCACCGGTGACGTGGCTGCCAGGACCGCTAATCGGTTTGTTTGTTGGGACGGTGGTGGCGACGACGTTGGGGTTAGACATTCCAAAAATTGGAGAGGTGCCAACCGGTTTACCTAAACTCTATTTACCCGATTTTACCGTTTTTCATGAAGCCTTTGTTCCGGCTGCCGCTCTCGCCGGTCTGTGTATCTTTGATAGTCTGCTCACCTGCCTCATCGTGGATAATATGACCGGAACTCATCACAACAGTGACCGGGAACTCGTGGCTCAAGGATCGGCCAACTTATTTTCAGGAATGGTCGGCGGCTTAGGTGGGGCCACTAATACGATGCCTTGTGTGGTCGGGATTCAGAGTGGAGCAAAGACGCGATTGTGCTCGATCACCATGGGACTGGTTCTCCTTTCATTTATTCTTGGTTTAGGATCTCTGGCGGCTGCAATTCCACTTTCTGCTTTGGCGGGGATTCTTCTGAAAGCCGGATATGACATTCTGGATATGCGTGTGCTTCCGGTGGTGCGAAGATTGCCAACCTCTGATCTCATGGTGTTTGCCCTCGTGGTGCTGATGACGGTTTTTTGGAATTTATTGTCGGCGATGGCGATGGGATTGGCTGTGGCGTTTTTCCGTTTTGTGAAGGACCAATCAGATCGTTATAAGGCTGATCTCAATGTACGCAATGAAGACGTGAAGCAGGAAGAGGAAGATCTTATTTTCGCGTTTGGCCGAGATTATGCCCAACGGATCAGTCTAAATGGGGCGAATATGGGAGAAATTAGCGGCCGCTTTGAACATCTGGTTCGAGATCGCATTATTATCGTTCGCCCCCATGGTCCCTTATTTTTCGGGGCCATTGATTGGTTAAATGAAACCGTAGAGGATCTCGAAAACAAAGACGTCCTCATCATTCGTTGTAAGTGGTTGGACGAGCTGGATTTGTCGGGTGCTTACGCGTTAGGTGACCTCATCGAGGCCGCGAATAGTCGCAATGTTGCAGTATTGACAGCTGGTATGTCGCCTAGGACGAAACAGGTTCTTGAAGATTTGCACGAATTGGACAGGCTGGATCCAGATAATATCTGCACACATTTTAATGAGACCCTTGATAAAGCCATGCAAATCGTGGAGAAGAAAGCCCTTCAGGCCAAATCGAAATCTCAAGCAGAACCAACTCTGTCTTCGGGGTAAGAGTTACCCCGCTTTTTTGGAGAAATATTTTTCACATTGCTTTTTCAATCCCCTGACTATCAATTTCTGTCTCCAAGGAAAGGGCTCTCGTGCCGAAACGTCATAGCATCGCGCATGAACTGGCGCAGAACTTTCTCAATCACATCCCTGTCTGGCACAAGCTGACCATCCTGGGCTTTCTGTTCGTCGATCCCATCTTGCTGCTTTTGGCTGGCCTATTTGTGACCGGTGGGTGCTTATCTTGGAGTTTATCTTCACCCCCGCCATGGTCTACTATTCGGAGTATGGAAATGAGTGGGTTGATCTGAAACTCGGGAAAAAACTAGCCATTATATGAAAACTGAGACACTTGGAAAATAACTCAATTGAAGTCATGGACAAGAACGAAGTCAATATCTTACCTTCACAGTGCTGCAGTTGCTCAAATGATCGGACCTGTATCTTCATGATGTCCTATCCATTTCTTCAGTGGCATGTGAGGAACTTTTACAGGGTATGAGTAAATTTTTCTTCAATCTTCCTATTGCCAAAAAACTTCTTTTTGTCTCGGCCGTTCCTATTCTGGCAGTGTTGATATTAAGTCTGGTGACCTATAAAAGTGTGGAGACGTTTTCTCTTGATGAAGATCATCTCAATGAGGTCTATCATATTCAAAGTGCCTCAGCAGAATATATGCGATTGGTTGTAGATCTTGAAACTGGATTTCGAGGGTATGTGCTTACCGAGCAAGTTCAGTTTTTGCAGCCATATCAAGCGGCCAAACAACGGGTGTTAGCTTTGGGAAATTCTCTCCGACAAATGGTCGCGTCTGATCCTGTGCAACATAAATTGATTAAATCTGTTCAAAATAATATTCATCTGTTGATGACGGACAAGGATCGTCTTATTGAACGGGTAAAAGTGGGACATCCTGAGGAAGCTCGAGAATATATTGAAGCAGAAAAAGGGCGGTTGCTCATGTTGGCCATTCGTGAAGAGATGGCCAGATTTGATCGTAATGAGATTGAGCAGTTACAACATGCATTAGACAATAGTGCTCAGGATCGTTCAGTGCTCATGAGCGTTGTGGTAGGTGGGGGTGCGTTGGCCTTGATTTTGATGCTTCTCCCTTTACAACTCATAGCACGATCAATTACGGGACCCTTAACGACCTTGGTGAAGACGGTAGAAAATTTTTCCGGTGGCCGGATGCCGTCAGTTCCTATTCTGAACAGAAGCGATGAAATTGGAGAGTTGACTCGCGTGATGAATACGATGGGCACTCAGATTGATCAGCATATCCAACAAATCCAGAAGTCAGAACAGGAGCTGCGTATCCTGAATCAGGACATTACCTCGTCCGAGGCAAAGTATCGCGGTATTGTTGATCATGCACCAATTGGGATATTTACCGTCGAGCAGGGTCGTGTGATTTTTAGTAATCGCCAGAATTGGATACTGGCTGGACGAGACCCCGACCATGTTTTAGACCCGGAACACATATGGGATGCCGTACATCCTGATGATCGGGGAGATGTTCAACGTGTCTTTCATGATGCGCGAAAAGAAGGAGAGCCATTCGAGCGGGTATTCAGGTTTTTACATCCTGATGGAGCAGTGCGGCGGGTCTTAAGCCGGGCGGTACCTATTAATGATGAATCGGGACGGACGATGGTGTATCAGGGATTTAATGTGGATATCACGGCTTTAGAGCAAATGCGGGCGCAGTTAAGCCGATCAGAACGGTTGGCCACATTAGGACAAGTCGCGGCGGGTATCGCCCATGAAATTCGGAATCCCCTTGTAGGAATTGGTTCTACCGCTTCTTTGTTAATCGAAGAGTTTGAAGAAGGGGATTCTCGGTGGGAGGATTTGACGATTATCTTAAAGGAAACACGGCGTCTGGATCGTATCGTGAATCAAATTGTCGACTATGCACGTCCGAGAGAGTTTATTCCCGTGACTTTTCAACTCGAGGACTTATTGAACGAATCTCTTCAAGTCCTATCGAAGCCGATTGAAGAAAAGGCTATTCAAGTTTCTCATGTGTTTCCAGATGATCTCTGTGCACTTCAAGCCGATAGGGACCAATTGAAACAGGTAATCTTGAATATCTTGCAGAATGCCATTGAAGCAATGCCAGAAGCAGGAACCTTACAGGTCTCTATCCATGAAGAGCCATATGAGCATGAGCCAGGTCTTCGATTGAAGGTTGAAGACTCGGGGAAAGGGATTGACCCGAATGTTCTTTCACGAATTTTTGAGCCATTTTTTACGACCGGAAAATATCGAGGAACCGGCTTAGGGTTAGCCATCTGTCGCAATATCATTGAAGCGCATGGAGGGGAGATTTATGCCGAGAGTCAACTGCAGGTTGGGACGACGGTTTCGATATGGCTTCCCTGCGTCTGCCAGCCACAACTATCTATGGTGTAACGATGCGGGCAACAATTTTTGTGACAGATGATGATGAAGTCGTGCGTCAGGCTATTACCCGACGCTTGGCTAAACGTCAACATGACATACGCGGTTTTGATTCTGGCGAAGCTTTATTGGAAGCTCTTGATCACGATATGCCTGACATCATTTTTCTAGATTTGAAAATGATTGGGTTGAGCGGGCTAGAAACACTAAAGCAGGTGCGCTCAAAAACACAGCAAGCCTTGGTCATTTTACTCACGGCCTATGGCACGGTTGAAAATGCCGTGGAGGCTATGCGCCTGGGTGCCTATGATTTTCTCATTAAAAGCGTGGATTTGTCAGGAGTGGATCCGGTAATCGATCGAGCGTTGGAATACCTGACATTGCGTCGTCGTGTCGACTTTGAAACACAAGACCGGCCGGGGCGGTATTCTTTAGAAAGTGTCGTATCCAATAGTCCCAGCATGAAGGAATTAGTCGGGCAAGTTCAGGAAATGGCGCAAAACCTTAAAACCACGGTGTTGTTATTTGGAGAAACAGGAACGGGTAAGGAATTCGTTGCACGTGTGCTGCACCATAATGGCCCCAGGGCGCAGGGGCCTTTTGTTGGAGTAAATTGTACGGCCATTCCGCAAGAGTTATTTGAAAGCGAGTTGTTTGGCTATGAGCGGGGCGCATTTACGGGAGCGCATCAACGGAAACCGGGGTTGTGTGAACAAGCTGAAGGTGGCACCCTGTTTCTTGATGAAATTGGCGATTTAAACCCTGCGATGCAAGCAAAATTGCTTCGGGTTTTACAAGAACGGTCATTTAAACGTTTGGGGGGGCGTCAAGACATTGATGTTGATTTCCGTCTCGTTGCGGCCACGAATCGCGATCTTCGAAAAGAAGTGGCACAAGGGAATTTTCGAGAAGATCTGTTTTTTCGATTGAATGTTGTCTCGCTAGATCTTCCCCCGTTGCGTCAACGCGTCGAAGATATCATTCCTCTCGGCTTGCAGACATTGGTTCGGCATAGCCAAGACTTGGGAAAAGATGTCACGGCGATCGATCCCGACGCACAGCAATTTTTAGAGCGGTATCAGTATCCAGGTAATATACGGGAATTGCAAAATATCATTGAACGGGCTGTCATCTTTTGCCGGGGAAAAAGTTTGACGAGTGGAGACTTGCCCCGGGAAGTTCATGAAGCCGCGCAGTCTTCCGTCAATGTTGTGACACAGGGCGACCAACCTGTTGTGCGCATCGAAATGAAACTGGGCGAACAATCGCTGGGGGATATTGAAAATACGTTGATCGAGGAAGTCATGCGCGTCTCGGATTTTAATAAAAGTTTAGCGGCGAAACATTTAGGTATTACACGATTTGCTCTCGACCGCCGTCTCAAAAAACAGGCGGATGCATGAAGTCATGCAGCAGGCCACGACTTTTAGTCGTCTTTTTTCTTTCGGCTTTTCACCAAAACAATGATGCCAGCAATCCCGATGGCCAAAGAAAGAAATCCAAGTAAGGCTAACCCTTCCATTTCAATCCCTCTATCTTGGTATCCATGACGTGCAGACCTTGTAGTATGTTACGAAAGTACAAGGCTATTTGCTCTCTCCTCTTCAGGCATCATACCGAAAACGATCTCGATATTCTTCTGGCGGGACGTAGCACGCATCCAGCGTTCCCCGCAACTGATAGCGATGCCGGGCAATGAAGTCATACACCCCATCTCGTAAATTTTTTGGTAGTAAAAGAAAGACCGAGAAGATCGGCCAGAGGCCTTCAAGCTGGCGGGCAATGTTCAGGGCTGCCGTTGACTTGGTCAAGTGGCCGTCGGGAGTAATTACGACAAACGTCGAAAATTCTTGTTGTGGCAATTCATACTTGGACAGGAATTGTTGTCCAAGAGGGGATTGGAGTGGGGTAAATTGAAATCGTTTCCCGGTATCACGGGTGATGAGAAATCGAACCCATCCAGTGCACCATTCGCAGACTCCATCAAAAAGAATCAACCATGGGGTTTGGGGGAGATGTTGAGAAAATGGGATGTGCTTCATCAAAATGGTTTGTTCCAAATTCTTATCTAGTCCATACAGCTTGGCAGTTAGCTTGGCAGTTGAATCAATCATCTGTCTAGTACGACTAATATCTCTTGAGACAAGCGCAAGATTGTCGGATGATGGCTCGCTTGGTACAATGGCGTTTTTCATGAACATGCCATCGCCTCATGCTTGCTGATGTTGTTCTGCCAAGTCGGCGGTTTCAAGTCTTTACCTACCAGGTTCCTGCACAATTGGTGGCTTCTATCCATATTGGAAGCCCGGTTACCGTGCCATTAGGGCCGACGGTCATTTCAGGACTCGTCGCGAGTATCTATGATCATGAATCGTTGGTACCTGAAAACAAGCCACTTCGCTACACGTCCTTGCGGGCCATCCTTACCGTGGAAACGGAAACCTCTCAGGTTCCCCTGGGACGAAATCTGTTCCGGCTTGCCGAGAAAATTTCGGCCTATTATCTCGTTCCGCTTTCCACCTGTTTGCGGCTTATTGTCCCTCCCTATTCCGTAAAGATGAGCAAACGTCTTCTGCTCACGGAAGAGGGACGTGCAGCATTAGGGAAATCATCACTCTCAAAAACGAGCAGGGCCGTACTTCGTAAATTGGAGCATGCGCCCAATGGGTTGCTCCGTTCCTCTATGACCCGATCGATGAACGATGCGGATGTGGCAGCCACGTTGGACTTTGTGAAAATGAAGGGATGGGTCGTTGAGAAAACAGCGAGTCATTCCCATTCCAGAGGAAGAAAACGTCCACGCGCTTCACGGGCAAAGTTTGAGACCCCAAATTTATTCGATTCTCTGAATCAAGGTGACAAGTCTTTTGAGGAAGCGTGGATTGAAACAGGTTCTTTTGTAGACGTGTCATTTCCGTTTTGGTCAACCATGGCCAAGGCAATACGTGCCGGTGGGTTTCAGGAAGTCTCTGTAGTGGGTGTGGAGTCAGTTCGACGAAAGCTTCTGCTAGAAACTATCAAAACCATTAACAAACAAGGAAAGCAGGCGTTAATCCTGATGCCTGAGGTACACCAGGCAGAAACCTTGGCTGACGATCTGCAGACTATTTGGAAAGACCAAGTCGAAGTCTATCATGGACAGCTTTCTTCATTTGTGCGTGTTGAAGGATGGGAACGAATTCATCAAGGAGAGGCTTCTATCATTGTGGGAACGCGTTCCGCGCTGTTCCTGCCTTTTGCCGATCTTGGCCTTGTGTGGGTTGAAGAAGAACAAGATGCGTCTTACAAAGACGAACATCTTCCCTATTATCATGCGCGGGAAGTGGCCCGGATGCGAGGAGAAATTGATAGGGCTCTGGTGGTATATGGCGCCACTTGCCCATCGTTGGAATCCTATAGCCGGTTTCCTCTTCCAAACTCTAATCACGCGGAGCCGTTTAATACCCAGGTTTTGCATAAGGATAAGCCAAAGGTGGAGATGATTGACCTCGGTTCTTTGCCATTTGGCACAACGCTGGCTCCCCAGTTAATGATGAGTGTGAGGCGTACGTTGGAGGCCGGACAACAAATTATTCTATTGTTGAATCGGAAAGGGTTTTCTCGTGCGTTGATTTGCCAGGACTGCGGGCAGGCACCAAAATGTTTGAACTGTGGGCTCACTCTTATGCTTTTTCATCGTCCTGCTCGTTTGGTCTGTTCCTATTGCGACAACAAACAGGAAACTCCGGAGATTTGTCCAAGTTGCCAGGGATCGATTTTTCGCCATTCAGGAATGGGGACTCAACGACTAGAAGAGGAGCTTGCCGAGCTAGTGCCACCATATTCAATAGCACGTTTGGATCGTGAAAATGTGAAGACGATGGAAGAAGCCAACAGAATTTTGCAGCAATTTAGGCAGCAGAAGATTCAAATTCTGATCGGAACGGAATTCTTGCTTCACCAAGCCATTCCACCAACGGCTCCGTTGGTTGTCTTACCTCAAGCTGACCTTGGGCTGCATATCCCAGATTTTCGATCATCTGAGCGCACATTTCAGATGCTGTCCAAAGCTGTTGCCTTAGCGCAGAATGAGCATCAGCTAGGACAGGTTATTCTTCAAACTCGAATGCCAGATCATCATGTCCACCAAGCTATTTACCACGGTGATCCCTGTATATTTTATGATCAAGAATTAGAGCTGCGGGAGGCGTTAGGGTATCCGCCAGCCACGCATGTCATTTTGTTAGTCATCACAGGTGCCCAAGAGCATCGAGTAAAGAGGGTGGTTGATCGTTTAAGTACGCAGTTGGCTGATTGTGGTATGAAGGGGAGAGTGGGTGAAGAAGAGAAAGGACTGCTCTCATTGCCAATTGCTTTAGGACCGATGGCGTCAAGAAAATCTGGAAGTGCAAAAAAGAACCGAACCTTGTTTCTTATTAAAACCGAAAATTTGGCAGACACGAAACGTCATCTTCGGCAAATTCAAGACATCTTGAAAGAACAATTCTCTAAAGATGGGGTTGTCTGTGAAATGAACGTGGATCCAATTACTATTCAGTAGGATACCATTGCCAGTGCCAAAAAATTACCGTGATTTCTTTTTGGATTTCTTCCTTGGGGGTGTGCCTGAAGAAGGTTCAGGGAAGGGGTGGTGACTGATGGAGCCCTGGGTGCGTTTAAAGATTCCATAGGCAAAGGTCATCCAAAACACTCCGGAAAAGAGACCAAATATAACAGCGTTAAAAATACGTTCTAATTCTTCCATCGGTGGTTCAGGCCCTAATTGTTGTAGGTCAGCCATTTGCATCAAAGGCCAAGCAATACTTTCTACTCCTAATAGTAAGGTACATGCAGCCCAGATGTAGCCGATAGACGAGCATTTCCAGGCCAGGATCATTGCCAAACCGATACCAATAGCAATTCCAAGTGGTATGGGTACTGCCCCGAGCAAGAGCCACAACCCTATTGTAACCGTGAGGCTCCCCAGCACGGCATTAAGTTGATGCCATAGATTACTGTTCATAAGACATATTCTTTATTCTTCGGGTGTAAAATGCTCACACCATATCACAGCTCTTTTCCCTAGAGCAGCTGAGGAATGAAAATGTGGATATTTAGCGATTATCGACCAATATCGGCTAGGGGTTCGGAAGAGAGAATATATTCTCCTCGAGGATTATTTGTGAAGGTATTGGCCTGGGGTAGCTTCTCAGGTTCCGGGGTGGGGTGGGAATCTGGTGTCATGACTATTCCCCACTGAGCGTTCTGTTCAAAGGTATTGTCCAAAATTAGGGCTTGTGCCTGCGAAAAGAGCAAGAGGCCACTTAGCATATTATCGCGGCAAATGTTTTTAACCACATCTGGGCGAGTATTCTCATCTCGAGCCGCGATACCAAAGTGGTGATTTCCGAAACAGTCATTCTGCCGCAAGTAGGGTTGAGCTCCGGCAAACGAAAAAATACCGGATTCTCGGTTATGACAAATCTCATTCTCTTGCAATGTTGGACGACAGTCGGGACCATATATGACCACTCCTGAGAGGAGCCCCTCTGTGGCCCGGCATTGAGAAATCGTACATGCTGAATCCAAGATGTTGATGGCTGAATGTTGGTCACTGCCCACATACCGAAAGGTCATGCCGCTAATTTGCCCACTTGAAACTCGTTGTAAGTAGCAGGGGCCACTTCGTCGATAATAAATGGTGACAGAGTCACGTCCTGCACCAATTAAATGAATTGGCCGTTCGGTAATGGTGACACGATCTTCGTAAATCCCGGGTCTGACGAAAATTTGATCATTCGATTCAGCTTGTTTCAATGCTTCGCTAGGAAGGGCAAAACAATCTGGTTGATTGGGATCGACGATTAAGGTTCGTCCTCCAAGCGGATTGGAAGGAGGCTCAGTTAAAGAATGTGGTTGACTGCTCAGAAGTTTTACTCCCCTGGCAAGGGTGACTTGGCAATGAGTGGAATGGGTAAATCGGTGTTGTACCACATCTATCGTGACTTCTCATCCACGAAATGCTGGGGACATGCCACAGAAGAACCTTGTTAATGATGACAGGGGTCAAGAGGTTGTTGATCGTACGGGCGGGAAAAATTGTTACCTAGAAGTCTATAAACTCGGGAGCCATGTGATGAGTCGCTTCAGAATCTTCAGGGTAGGGTGTTCGCGCCAACACCCTTGTTTCCAGATCATCCGTTGAGAAGTTTTTTTAGCCCAATCGATATTATCAGAATCGCAATTTCCGGTGATCATACATTGCCTGTTGTATCGTCGAAGAGCTTCAACGGCTTTACAGTCTGCTAGTTGGTTAAGCGCCCATCCGTAGTTCAGCCAGTACCAAGGTTTTTCTGGTTTCAGCTGGACTGCTTTTTTGAGATAGGGTAGCGCTTGTTTAGGGCTATGTAGATCAGCCAGATACAATCTTCCCAGTTTGCCTACGACTCTGTGGTCGTAAGAACCATACGTCAAGGCTTGAGTCAACACAATTTCCGCTTCTTGCAACTTGCGGTGGCGCGTGAGTCTCCAAGCGTAGCGGCGGAGATTTCCTGGATCCAGTTCATCAAGCGCAATAGCTTTAGCTTGCTCCTCCAATGCTTCTTCAGGACGGTCAAGAGCTTGGAGAGCCCGTGCTCGATAATCATAGACATCCGCTACTTGTGGGCGGGCTTGGAGGGCCGCAGTGAATACGTCCAGGGCTTCTTCGTCCCGATCAAGGTAAAACAGGGACTGTCTATAGCTGAAGGAATAATAGTAATAACGTCCGTGTTTAAGCGCGGCTTTATAATGTGGAATAGCATTTTCTTCGTCATCATTCCGGTCGAACATTTCTCCTTGGATGTAATCCGGAAACCCTAAAAGAGGCCTGAGATTTGAATTTCGGTCTAGCACAGGTAAGACTTCTTTTTTGAGGAATGCGTCTGTATTTGCAAGACTGTCCTTAAGAGGCATGCTACTCCACTAAGGTGTTTGGCTGTATAGATATTTCCATCGTATTGCGAATGAATTAGGGTCGGCCTGGAGGCCTTTGAGGGTATATTGGAGAGTCCCATCTCTATCTCCCAAGACCATAGCAATATTGATCAGGAACGCGTACGGGATCCCAGAGTGTTTTTTTAAACTGGAGGCAAGCTTAAGATCCTTCCAGGCTACTGCAAAATTTTCTTTCATGCCTAAAACCCGTTCATTTGGAGTATCTGAGAAAAACGCGAATCCTCGGCATTTCCACCCTCTATTCCAGTAGTACATGCCACGGGCAAGGTGGGCTGTCCCTTTCGACTTTTTTCGAGCCACCCATTCATTTAGTTTTTCTTCAAGATCGGCCGCAGAATTAGCAAATGCGTGGTAGGCGGCTTCCACGTGTTCTTCTGGAATGTTCTTGGTCTGGTACAGACGTTCCTGTCGAGTGAGAATCTGTTCTAACTTTTGGTAATGACCTTGGCGTAGATGGTTGAGAAGTTCAAGCCGATCCAAAAACTCGGCATGGACTATTTCTGGAGAAAAGAAAAAGACTAGTAGGCCGAACCATAAGCCTAGTGCTCGGATTGCTGGCAGAGTTTGAGGAATCGCAGGGACGAGAAAAGAGTGATGAGCGTGACGTACCATGATGAAATCCCGGGAATAGGTGAACTGTCTTTATTCCCTTTCGGTTGGGATTGTTGTTTAGTGTAGGAGGAATCTCTGGAGTTGTTAATTATTGGACCTTTTCCCAGTGACGGAAATATAAAAAGGTAGCCTCACAATGAGGAATCAAGAAATCCTGCGTGATTCCTGAGAGGCAGAGAGTAGTTTATTAGGAGGGAATAATTGTCATTCATCCCTCGCAAACGGAACTCTAAGTTACAAGGAAGACGAGGATAGTGAGTTAGTTATTCTCGAAGGCTTGGCGAGTGGCAAAGACTTCCCCTGGATGGATCAACAACAAGCAGTCTCCATCAACGGGATCTTTGTGAAACAGCGCGAAGGCAAGGCAAAGCTGCGGCGTCGGTTCCGGGGGAAACTCTAAAAGTACGGGAACATCAATTAGGGGTGTGGGCTCCTTCAGACTGGCCAGGCGAAGTCGCACGGCAACTAAGGTCTGGCGGATGCGGGTGTGAATGTGTTGTTCGGTAAGATCTGGAGAGGAAGTAATGTATTGCTCCCAGAGCGGATTCGTCATGCCTACACAAAAGTCTAAGCCGATACTTTGCGCCGATGGAGTCACATCTTTAAGAATCCCGGATTCGATGGCCTCTCGTCGTATGCGAATGGTGAACTGTTTCAGGTCTGGTGGGATTTCTTGAGCGTTCACCGAATCGGGAGTTGTCAATTCCAATACGCTATCGGAAGAAGAGTCTTCTCTATGGTCAATCAAAGCGGGCAATTCAGGTAGGGAAGGATCCTCTGAGACAGGAAGTTCAGAGGGGTCATTGCCAAGGGCTTGTATGATGCCTTCATAAACGGATTTGGCAGAAGCGGTCCAATTTTCATCTTGAGGCAATCCACGAAAAGCGGCTTCTGAGGCCTTCTTTTCGTCATGCGTTAAAGGGCGTGGTGATATCATACTTACAAGGTAAGTTAATTTGACAGAAAGTCAAGTATTACCAATGAATTATTAATAAAAGTAAGTAAGTAGCCTTCTTCCTTGTGAGCGAAATCGCACTTTCATCACAGAGCGAAAACGCTCTTTTTTATAATATCCACCATAAATATATAGAAAATAGTTGCATGAAAATTGTTAAATTATATAAATATTTCAATTGTTTATGTGTTTATTTACGACACAATTAAATATTGGAATATAATTTGCAGAATAATCATTGTATTACGTTAATTTATTGTAAGGAGCAAACAATGGATCCACTTTTTGATTTAGCCATGATCGCCGTAGTTGCCATTATGGTTGGTTTTAATATTTACGGGTAATTAACCTTCTTTCATTTCTCTTGTAGTAAAAAGAGAAATTGAGGCGGTGTTGATCCGGGATCCCTCCCCAGTTTCTTCCATTCTTCAGGTCCTCTCTTCAAATCAAAGTGTTTCTACGTAATTAAAACTTCATAAGATCAAGGTTTTTAAGGAATTTTTTCTAAAATTTCTTGAGGTCGCCCACTCCCTCCTGGTATATCTCTTTGACATCTCAAGGAGTTACGTAAAGCCGATAGCTTAAAGTTAGAGGTTTTTCAAAAATTCCATTTCCCTTAAACAGTATGGGTTCTATCCAAATTATCGAGTGACTGACTCTCAGGAAGAAAAAAGGGGTCGGTGTCAATGCAAGCCGGTTTGTGTTGCTGGAAAGTGCTCCGGTAACTGGGACCGGCTTTGTTGTATAAGGTTCTGTTGAAAAAAGCTGCCGCCTACTCCGCCGGAGTCACTGGATGGGCTACGAAGGCCGGGAGCGGCGTTCCTGCCTTCGCCGGGCCTCCTTCGCCGTAGTGGCTATGAAGGCTGAAAGCGGCTTCGCGTTTACGCGCAGGAGCGCTTCACCGCGCAGGCGAGCGGACTTTTTTAAAAGACCCGAGGCCTCTGACATGTGAAACCGCAGAGGCTAAATGTGGCCATTGATATCATCATTATTCAACAGCCCCATTAAGAGTTGTCCACAAACAACAAAATGCTGTTGAAATTTGCGCGAAAGAGACTTCCGGCATCAGTTGGCTGATATCAAAATAATATAGGGCGATCCTTCTTCATCAGTTTCTCAAATCCCATCATGACCTCAAGCGAAAAGGACATTCCTAGAGGGCAGATTTCAGAATTCCCGAAACACTGGCAGGCGGATATGGTTTCGGGGTTTTTGGTTTTTTTGATCGCGCTTCCGCTGTGCTTGGGGATTTCTTTAGCCTGTGGCTACCCTGCGATTTCCGGGATTTTTACGGCGATAATTGGTGGGGTGCTGGCCACTTTTTTCAGTAACTCTGAGCTCACGATTAAAGGGCCGGCCGCGGGGCTCATTGTTATCGCTCTGGGATGTGTGACGGAATTTGGGTTTACAGGTGGGGAAGACCCTGCTGCTGATCTTCAGGCCTATCGCTTGGCTCTTGGTGTTGGTGTCGCAGCTGGACTGATCCAAATTCTATTTGGAATAGGTCGGGCGGGAATTCTGGGGGAGTTTTTCCCGACTTCGGCGGTGCATGGCCTGCTCACTGCTATTGGCGTCATCATTATGGCCAAACAATTTCCGGTGGCCATGGGCCTGAGTCCTGCAGGAACGCCTTTGGAACTGCTGGCCAACATTCCACATTTTATTCTGAACATGAATCCCCTGGTCGGTGTGATTGGCGTGGTGAGTCTGGTCATCATGTTTGGGTATCCGTTTCTGAAGAACTCTCGGTTGACCGCCATCCCAGCGCCAATGCTGGTGTTATGTATCACAGTGCCTTTAGCTATGTATTTCAATATTGGAGGCGAGCAGACGTATTCCTTCCAAGGACAGGACTATCCATTAGGAAAGAATTTTCTCGTGGCGGTTCCGGAGAATATGTTTCATGCTCTCACCTTCCCTGACTTTTCTGGTCTCGGCACAACGATAGGAATAAAATATGTGATCATGTTTGCTTTAATAGGGAGTATCGAATCTCTTCTCAGCGCCAAGGCGATTGATGAAATTGATCCGTGGAAAAGAAAAACGGATCATGATCGAGATATGCTCGCGGTGGGAGTTGGGAATACCCTTGCCTCGTTTGTGGGTGGTCTTCCCATGATTTCGGAAATCGTTCGCAGCAAGGCCAATATTGATAATGGGGCACGGACTCGATTTGCGAATATGTTTCACGGCCTGTTTCTCCTGGGGTTTGTGGCACTCATCCCGGGCCTCATCAATCAGATTCCCCTTGCGGCCCTTGGAGCCATGCTTGTCTTTACGGGGTTCCGACTAGCGTCTCCTCAAGAATTTGTCCACATGTGGCAAGTTGGACGTGAGCAATTTATTATTTTTGTCTCAACGGTCATTGGCGTCTTGTCGACTGATTTGCTGATGGGAATCGCGATTGGCATTGGTGTAAATTTTTTGGTGCATCTGAAGAATGGAGCGCCTCCTAAGTCACTTCTGAAGACACAAGTTACGGTGGGACGGCAGGAAAAGGAAGGCGTTGTTGTTCGAGTCAAAGATTCGGCTATTTTTAGTACATGGATCGGTCTGAAAAAAACATTAGAACCCTTAGTGACAGAATCTCGCGTGATCCTGGATTTATCCGATACGGCTCTCGTTGACCACACGGTTATGTCTAAACTTCAAGATATGGAAAAGACCTTTCAGGAACATGGATCGACCCTAGTCCTTGTGGGATTAGAGCAGCATCAGCGACTGTCTGATCATCCTGCCGCAGCGAGAAAAAAGGTGCGAACATAGGTCATGAAAGATTCGATGACGGTTGAATCAGTGAGACAAGAGGTTTCTCCTTTGACCCAAGAAGAACGGAAAATGCTTGGTGCTGTCATTGAATCGGCCAGTGAGCCCATCGCCCCGTTTTGGCCCATGCGGACTATGGTGGCTCAAAACCCCATTCATGGCTTGGAATATCTTTCATTTGATGAGGCGGTTCGACAGGGCAAAGATCTTCTTGGAGGCAATGGTTATCTGCCGAATGAAGAATATCGGCAATTCTATTTGGAAGGGCGAATCACTCTCGAAAGTATTCAACGGGCATTAATCCCCGTAGGACCTCGGCCCCAATCACAAGAACCGATCACGATCGGAACGCGTCAATTTTCTCCTCAAGATATTTGGAAATGGCATCTGGTTCGCGGCTTCGAGGAGTTGGAACCTGTCCTCTTGCAATGGGAGCTCAGTGGACGAGGAGCCATTGAGGAATTTCGTTCAGACTTTCCCAGTGAAGCCAAACATCGGATTATCCAACGAACGATTAAGGAATGTGAGCATTGTCGAGACTTTCCCGAAAAGGCCTATTTAACAAATCTATGGAATGCCACCTTATTTACATTAGGTCTTCATGATTCTATCTCGGAAGAAAAGACTGATCATGCCTCTGCTCAAAAAGAATTTTCTGCCCGTGCCATAGAAGAATCACCACTCGTCATTGATTTACCCGTTCGGCGAACGATGAGTGATTGGATCGAATGCTTGAGTAGTGTTCCTTTGGTCGAACAGATCAATCACCAAATGATTAAGTGGATTGCCGCTTTTGTTGACGAGGGGCAAGCAGGTTGGCAAATGCCATTCAGGGAGAAGGGCTTTTTCCTCGCGTGGCAGGACTTGGCTCAATTGGACTACTCTGGGCACTTCTTGGGGATTACTGACTTTCATCAGAAAGTTCAAGCGTTGCCTCCTGACCCTGAAGAGGTCATTGCTTTGTGTCTGCGCCGTCTTGGCGTTCCTTACGCACAATGGCAATCGTATCTTGCCCGTGAGCTCTCTCAACTGCCAGGATGGACTCGATACATTCGGTGGTTGGGAGAACATCCTCTGTATCATGCTCAACGACAACATCCGATTGACACGAGACAGTATTTGGCGGTTCGACTGTTTTATGAAGTGGAATTGACTAACATTTGCTGTCGACAAGAATGGGGAATTGATGGAACTGTTTCAGCCATGACGGCATATTGGAAGGACCGATCTGAAGAATATCGCAATCGAATAGGAGAAGGAGGGCATTCTATTGATCAAACAGAACGGATGATATGCCGAGACGCCTGGCGATTATTTCATCTCGCACAATTCCTTGAGTTATCTCCAATTGAAGTCCATGACCTATCACTTGCTGATGCTCAGAAGATGTTGCAATGGCTAGATGAATTTCCTGCTGATCAGCATAGTTCCGTGTGGCTTGAAGCCTATGAAGAATCGTTTCGGGCAGACATCCTAAGCAAGATCTCCGCGCATCGGGAGACCGTTCCAGCCTTAACGTCTCGTCCTCATGCGCAATTGGTCTTTTGTATCGATGTACGCTCTGAATCATTTCGCCGTCATATTGAAGCCCAAGGTCCTTACGAAACGTTCGGGTTCGCGGGGTTTTTTGGCATACCTCTGAGCCATCAAGTCTTTGATAGTGATCAGCGTTCCTTCTTGTGCCCTGTACTACTTACTCCTAACCATGCCGTCATGGAAATACCCCGATCTGGAGAGGAAACGGCGTTAGAAAAGTATTCTTCTGGTACTCGCTGGCATCAGCTGGGGCATCATTTCTTTCATGATCTGAAACATCATCCTATTGGGTCTATGATGGCAATTGATGTGCTAGGACTCTTTTTTAGTCTGGGGTTGGTGGGAAAAACCCTATTCCAAAAAACATTTCAGGGGATTACCTCGAGCATCGAGCGTTGGTTCACCTATAGAGTGCCGACTCAAATCGCGGTTTGCGCTCCCGTCGATCAGAAGAACCCAAAAGTCGGAGAAGTGCATGCAGAAGGGGTTCCCGTGGGTCTCGCTCAGGGGTTTTCTTTGGCAGAACGAGCCACCTTTATCGAAAACGGCTTACGCGCCATGGGACTTTCACAGAATTATGCGCGGCTCGTGTGCCTCTGTGGCCATGGCAGTGAGACAGACAACAATCCCTATTATGGCGCATTGGATTGTGGGGCCTGTGGAGGAGCACCCGGAGATGCGAATGCGCGGGTCTTTGCTGCAATGGCGAATGATCCTCAGGTTCGGCGTATCTTGAAACAAAATGGGTTGCCCATTCCAGACGATACGTGGTTCCTTCCTGGGAAACATAACACGACAACTGATCGAGTCGAGTTTTACGATCTAGAAGAATTACCTGGTACACATATTGAAGATTTGCGTGCGTTGAACAAAGATCTAGAAGCAGCTGGTGCGAATCAAGCCCTTGAACGTTGCCATCGCATTCCACGTGCCCCGGAAGAGATTTCTCCAGAGCAGGCCTTTGCTCATGTCATGGAGCGCAGTTGCGATTGGGCCAACCCTCGACCGGAATGGGGGTTAGCTGGGAATGGCGCCTTTCTTATCGGGAGACGGAAGCTGACGAAAGGTTTGGATTTAGGCGGTCGTGTGTTTTTGCATTCGTATGATCCTCTTGCTGATCCCGAGGGAGCCATCCTTGAAAAAATCATGACCGCACCCTTAATTGTCGGCGAATGGATTAGCACCGGCTATTACTTTTCCGCTGTGGATCCATGGACCTATGGCAGTGGTAGTAAAGTCTTGCACAATGTGGTTGGTGGTGTTGGAATGATGTTGGGAAGCCAAAGTGATTTGCAAATGGGCTTTCCTTTACAAACGGTGAATAACGGAGACGTTCACTATCACGAACCCATGCGGCTACTCGCCATCATTGAACATAAGCCGAGTGTGATCTCGTCTATCATTCAAAAACATGCGATCCTTCAGCGGCTATTTCATAACCAGTGGTTAAATCTTGTTGCGATCGATCCCCACACCTTTGCGTTTCATCGCTATTTTCCTGATGGCCAGTGGGAAGCTGTCACTCACAACTGAGCAGACTAAGGCGATATGTGGTGAGGAAGAAATGTCGCACCGATAAAAGAACGAAAATTCTTTTAGGAATGCCGGATTAAATTTTATCCGCGCTAATAAACTGGTAGCTGTACAATCTCACTAGAACCGTCTAGATGATTTTTCGCTGAATTCCTTTCAGCTTCCATAAGATTTCGGGATAAGGGAATGAATGGTGCTACATAAATGACAAGCAAGGGTTTTTCTCCAGGGGCCCGCCCTAGACCGATTTCCTCACAATTCTTGATACTAAAGACCACGGCACTCTTTGTGTTGTGGATCATGTTATCTGCAAGTTTCGACTGGATCCATCTTGGATTGGGTTTGGTTCTCTCGTTTGCGGTAGCGTGGGTGAACTCTGGCCACTCTCCCTTTGTTCCCAAATTTCGATTGTGGGGTAACATCATTCTCTATCTCCCTTGGCTTTTTGTGAAAATCGTCCAAAGCAGTCTTCATCTATCAAAGCTCATTCTTCACCCCGCGCTTCCCATTAATCCTAGGTTGATCCACGTGGAGACGCAATTGGGACATCATGCAGCAGTTGTGCTTCTTGGTAATTCCATTACGTTGACTCCTGGAACGATCACCGCGGAAGTTGAACGTAATACGCTCATTGTTCACGCCATGGATGAAGTTTCAGCGCAGGATGTCACAAGTAAGCGGATCGAATCCAAAATTGCTGCAATTTTTAAAGATGAAAAGCCGGATCTATGAAAGTATTTCTGCTCTGTGTTTTGATCTTATTGGCTTTACTCATTGGTTCGTATTTGTATCGTGTGCTTCAGGGGCCCACGATTTTTGATCGTGTATTGGGTCTCAATGGCATTTCTACCAAGGCGATTATTCTCTTGATTGTGATGGGTATGTACTTTGAGCGAATCGACATGTTTATCGATATCTCGACTGGGTATGCCCTATTGAATCTGGTGGGAGCTCTTGCCGTCGCAAAATTTCTGGAACAAAGAGGACTACCCTAGCATGGAAGTGACTGCTATCTCCTGTATTCTGGCTGGATTATTTTTCTTGATTGTTGCGGCGATTGGGGTGATTCGTCTGCCCGATGTGTTTAGTCGTTCTCACGCCGTTTCGCTTACAGACTCGTTAGGTGCCTTTCTGATGTTAGTGGGCATTGCGCTTCATGAGGGCCTGAGTACGAGTACCCTGAAAATTATTGCAGTCTTGGCATTACTCTATATTCAAAATCCGGTTATTGCCCATGCGACGGTTCGCGCCGCGATGCGAGCTGGCCTCAAACCGTGGAAACGAGAGACCTCATGACCTTTTCGTATGAAATCCCCTTGCTCGTTCTTCTCCTTGCCACCGCAGCCGGTGCCATATTAGTCAAAGATCTCATCAGTGCGATCTTGCTCTTGGGGTCTTATAGTTTTTTTCTGGCCTTGGTATGGGCTTGGTTAGGAGCGGTGGATGTGGCGTTTGTCGAAGCAGTTGTTGGAGCTGGGTTAGCCACCGTGCTTTTTTTGCTCACCCTGTTTGGAACCGCACCAAAAGACAATCGTCTTAGGCGGCCACCACCGCCCATGGCAGCATTAATTGCTCTTCCACTGTTAGGCCTTCTCTTGCTCTATGCAGCAAACGATCTTCCTGAGTTTGGAGATCCATATTCTCCTGCAAGTGTTCATATTTCGCCGACCTATCTCGAACAGAGTTATGCGGATACTCATACACCAAATGTTGTGACCTCGGTGCTGATGGATTACCGCTCGCTCGATACGATGGTGGAAACCGTGGTGATTTTTACGGCAGGTATTGCCTGTGCCCTTTTGTTGAGGAGACAAACCTCATGATTCAACCTCACGATAGTATCATTGTTCAGACCTTGGGACGTTTTCTCATTCCGGTAATCCAAATTTTTGGGCTGTACGTGTTGTTTTTCGGCCAATACGGTCCTGGTGGAGGATTTGTTGGAGGAGTGATCTTAGGGACGGGTATGATTTTATCAGTGTTGATTTTTGGCCATGATGCATCTCGGAGTCAGGTGGCGAAAAAAGTATTGCACGGTGATGGAGTCGGCATGTTGATTTATGCTGGGGTGGGAGGCTTATGTATGATTGGGGGTGGAGAGTTTCTCAATTATGCCAATCTGGAGATTCCAGGGCTTGAGACAGCATCCCGCCGGTCATTGGGAATCATCTTGACGCAAATTGGTGTGGCTGTGGATGTGGCTGTTACGGCGGTCTCCATTGTGTTCAGTCTTTCTGCTGAAGAAATTATGGAGGATTCGATGAATGGGTGATCTCTTTTCCGCCGTCTTTCAGCGTCCTAACTTTTTGACGTTTGTCATTATTTTCCTGTGGGGCTTTTATATCATGGTGACACGATATAACCTCGTCAAGAAACTGGTCGGTTTGTATCTGGTGCAAACCAGCGTAATTTTTTTTCTGGTATCTATTAGTGCGAAGAAACACTCAACCGCTCCCGTTCTTCTGTCTACCACTGAAACCGTGCAAGCTATGAACTATGCGAATCCGTTGCCACATGTGCTGACGTTGACGGCTATTGTGGTTGGTGTCGCTACCTTGGGTGTGGCCTTGGCCTTGTGTGCTGCGATCTATCGACGATACGGCAGTCTTGATGAAGAAGAAATTCTAAAAAAATTAGAATGACTCATCACTTTCCAGCCATTCTGTTTCTGCTCCCTTTGTTTGCGGCGATTTCCATGCCAGTGGTTTGTTTGAAACACCGAGAATGGAGTCGGCCTATCTCTCTGGCTGTACTCGGGGCTATGGTTGTGGTCTCCATTCTGAATCTCATCAGTGTCATCAATCACGGAGAAGTGCGATATGCCTTTAGTGGCTGGACTGCACCATTAGGCATTGAGTGGGTCGCAGATGGTTTAGCGAGCGTAATCCTTATGACATTGAGTCTCTTGGGTTTGCTGGCGTTGGTCTTTACCGGGCCTACTTCACCAAAAGATCTTGGTGGACGAATTGTTCATTATTACATCTTGATCTTGCTGCTAATTTCCGCGCTCACTGGAATTGTGTTTGCAGGAGATTTATTTAATCTATTCGTATTTTTAGAAGTCGCAGCCATATCCAGTTATGCACTCATTGGCGTGGCTGGAGGCAGAGCTCTATTCGCCGCTTTTCGTTATCTCGTGTTGGGAACGCTTGGGGCTTCCCTCTATTTATTAGGGGTGAGTTATTTCTACGCGGCCAGTGGGACGCTCAATATGGCAGATATGGCTCAGAAACTCCCCCAATTATTGACCTCGAAAGCTGTGGTCGGCGGGCTTCTTTTTATGTTCATAGGATTAGGCATCAAAATGGCTTTGGTGCCGTTCCATGCATGGCTGCCGGACGCCTACACGTATGCTCCGGAATCAATATCTCCTATTTTGGCGGCATTGGTCACCAAGGTGGCATTATTAGGATGGGTCCGCATAATTTACTGGGTTCTGGGTGCCAAGGCCATCGTCTACGACATTCCTGTGCTCTTACTCGTGGGGATACTGGGCACTCTGGCGGCGGTCATTGGTGCGGTTCTCGCCCTGTCTCAGCGAAACATTAAAATGATGTTTGCCTATGGGGGGATTTCTCACATTGGCATCATTCTTATTGGCGTGAGTCAGGGTAACCATACAGGATTTGTGGGGGGTGTCTTCTATTTACTGAACGATGCAGTTATGCAAGCAGCATTGTTTTTTTTAGCAGGGGTAGCCATTTGCCAGTATGGCGTTCGGACCGTAGAAGATATTGGGCAAATTGGGAGACAAGCGCCTTGGTTTACGGGGGCTTTGGTGGTCGTGGCGCTAGGTATGATAGGCCTTCCTCCGACTGGGGGATTTTTTGGAAAATGGTATATCATTCTTGGAGCACTTGAAGCGAACAATTACATCGCAGTCGCCGCAGTTTTACTCTCGACTCTCCTGACGCTTGCCTATTTCGTGAAACTATTTGAGGCGATCTTTCGTCAACCAGCAACTCAATCGGAGATGCTTCCAGGGGAGATTCCTTTCCCTTATAAACTGAGTGTGGGGATGACAGCCGCGGCCGTGATGATCTTAGGTCTGTTGAGTGACCCCATTGTTCAGTTTTTATTGAACCAGGCATTGCCACCCGGTATTTGAAGGAAGCTATGGCTATCTTTGTTTTGATTCCTTTGCTCCCTCTCCTTGCCTCGGTTCTCCTTCTTCTTGGAGGACGGCGATGGGGTGAGCAAAGTCACCGGATCGGAATTCCTGCTATAGGCCTGTCGTTTGGTTTGTCAGTGCTCGCTTTTCTTGAGGTCTTGCGTAACGGGCCTTTCTCTCTCTCTCTTTATCGTTTCTTTCAGTCTGGATCGTTATCCATTGACTTAGGTTTGTTTGTTGATCAACTCACCGTCCTGCTTTTGCTCTTGGTCACAGGGGTGAGTGGTGTGGTGCATGTGTATTCTTCCCGGTACATGATTGGAGACCCACGATACAACCGATTCTTTGCGGTCATCGCGTTGTTTACCTTTTCTATGGTGTTGCTTGTCATGAGTAACAACCTGTTGATGTTGTTGGTCAGTTGGGAAATTATGGGGATCTGTTCGTATCTCTTGATTTCCCATGCCGCACAGCGACCCTCGGCAGGTCGGGCAGCGACCAAGGCGTTTTTGGTCAATGCGGTGGCGGATGTCGGGCTCAGTTTCGGAATTATTTTGACGTTTTTCACATTCGGCACGCTTGACATCCAAACTATCCTCACTGAGGCCGAAAGCATGCAGCATCAGAGGATCAATATTCTGGGATGGATGGGAGGAAATCTCCTCGTCAATCCAGTAACGCTTATTCCTTTCTTTTTATTCATCGGGGCTATGGGTAAGTCAGCTCAAATGCCGTTTCATATATGGTTGCCGTTTGCCATGGAAGCCCCCACTCCGGTGTCGGCATTGATTCACGCGGCGACCATGGTAAACGCCGGTCCGTTCCTGCTTGTGCGATTGAGCCCCTTGCTCGTCCTTTCTCCGTTCACTATGACCTTCATTGCGGTCATTGGAGCCACTACTGCGCTGTTCGCTGGTATTGTTTCCCTGACGCAGTCTGACATTAAAAAGATTTTGGCATATTCCACGATTAGCCAAATTGGTTTCATGATTATGACCTGCGGTTTAGGTGCATTCGTCGTGACGATTTTTCACCTGCTTGCTCATGGTTGTTATAAAGCGTTCTTCTTTCTTTCAACGGGGAATGCGCTTCGATCCGTCGCTCAAGGTCATGCCCATAGAGAGCAGGAGTATCATGCACCTCAAGGTATGGGCGTGTTGTATGGTGGTGCGCTGTTATTGGCGTTGATTCCTCCGATTATTCTGTTTTCAGGTGCGTATGAAAACTTGTGGGGAGTGATGGGATTTGCTTCTGCCACAATTGGATTCCGCGTCATTGGTCTGATCACAGTGTTTGTGGCTTCTATGTATCTCTTCCGAAGCGTCACGTCGTTATTTGTTCATGGTCCAAAGACATATTGGCCGGTATCAGGCCAATCGGCGTTGCAGACACAATCCATTCGACCACAGTTTGTGAATGGTTCGATAATGGTTGGTCTTCTCATTGTCACGGTGATCGTAGGAGTAGCATTGACGCTGTTTTGGAGTTGGTTTGTCAGCTTCCTTGCTCCCGCATTAGCCCTTGCTGGTGTTGCGACGAATGAAGGAACGGTTGGGATCGGTTTCTCGATTTGGCTTCTGGGGGCTATTGGGATGGCCATTTCGGGATGGGTTTGTGCGTATTCGTGCGCTCAACCTGGCTCGCAAGTTGTCTGGTCAACTAGTAAAAACACAAGGTTATACATGCTCTTCTGGAATAAATGTTATTTTGATGAATTTTATGATGCCTATTTAGTGAACCCGACCATTCGATTTTCCCATTGGCTCTGGCACATGATTGATGTTGGGGTCATCGATAGATTCATACATTCCATCGCAACCTATTCCATTCTCTTTGCACGTTGGCTCTGGCGGATTGTGGATATCAAAGGTATTGATCGAATGGTGATGGGTATTGGACGACAGAGCGTTGGTATGAGTGGATGGCTTTGGAAAGTGGTGGATATTCGATGGTTGGAAAAGACAGTCAGTCAAGTGGGTAGCCAAGCAGATACGGCAGGGCAATTATTGCAAGAGGTCGAACCTCGTACCATTCAACATCAATTACTCGTCATGATACTTTGGCTGGTCTTGGCAACCGGACTATTATATATCTTGGTTTAACCATCTGTTTCTTAAAGAATAAAGATTAAACATATGGGCATATTGATGGATCACATCATTAGTTGGATGGTTGCTGTTCCTTTTTTAGGAATCGGGATTCTTGCGTTTGTCCGTGATGAAGAATGGATTAGACGAGTCGCCTTTGGTGCCACCATGGTGGAGTTTTTCCTCTCGATGGTCCTTTGGAGCAGTTTTGATTTTACCCAACAAGGTATGCAATTCGTTGAACGTGTGGAGTGGATGCCCACCTTCAATATTCAATATGCCGTTGGCGTGGATGGGATCAGTATCCTGTTAGTCATCCTTACTGCTCTTCTGTGCCCACTTTGTGTTCTGTGTTCGTGGAACGCTATCACTACGCGAGTGCGAGCGTATCTGTCGCTGATCTTGCTTGTTGAAGGTGCGATGATTGTTGTCTTTACAGCTTTAGATCTTTTCCTCTTCTTCATGTTGTGGGAACTCACCATGATTCCCATGTATTTTATGATTATTTTGTGGGGAGGTCCGAATCGTATCACAGCAGGAATTAAATTTGTCTTGTACAGTCTGACGGGCAGCTTGTTATTGCTCGTGGGAATTCTTGGCCTCTACTTAGAAGGTGGGCATACCTACGATCTGTTGGTTCTCAGCGAACAAACGTATTCCTCTAGAACGCAATTCTGGCTATTTCTTGCGCTCTTCTTAGCGTTTGCCATCAAAATGCCCATGGTGCCATTTCACACCTGGTTGCCTGACGCACATTCCGAGGCCCCAACAGTCGGTAGCGTCATTTTAGCTGGAGTGCTGTTGAAAATGGGGGGCTATGGATTCTTGCGCTTTTGTTTGCCAATGTTTCCCGAAGCTTCGGTGAAATTTGCGCCGTATATATTATGGCTCTCTGTCATTGCCATTATCTATGGAGGCTACATGGCTTTGGCACAGTCTGATCTCAAAAAACTCGTCGCGTATTCCTCGGTCTCACATATGGGATTTGTCACTCTTGGGATCTTTGTTTTTAACAGTCAGGGAATCCAGGGCGCCATTTTACAAATGTTTAATCACGGGATTACCACTGCGGCTTTATTTATTTCAGTGGGGCAACTCTATGATCGCACCCACAGCCGAGCCATCGGTGATTACGGGGGGTTGCATAAGCCCATGCCTAGGTTCGTAGCATTATTCTTTTTGTTCTCAGTTGCGTCATTTGGACTGCCGGGTACCTGTAATTTTATTGGTGAATTTTTGGTGCTTGTTGGGACGTCCTATGTCAATTTCGCGATGGTCTTGATTTCTATGGGAGGGATTGTCTTAGCCGCGGCCTATATGCTGTGGATGCTACAACGTTTGGCTTTAGGCGAACCGAACAAAGAAGTTGTGAGAGTGCTGCCAGACTTAACAAGTCGAGAATTAGCCACCGTAATTCCTCTAGCGGTACTTGTCCTCTGGATCGGACTATATCCGGGCCCATTGATGGAGATGATGGATGCGAGTGTGACTCATCTCGTTCAGCAGGTCGCTGCGTATGAATCCGCTCTTCCTGAGCACACGGTCTTACGTTAAATCATCGTTGTACAGATCATTTCAATGGAGCAGCATTTCCATTATGATGAGATGCTATCTAAGATTGTCTTTCCTGGTGGCGCAAAAGCATTTCATAATTCTGTTGGTAGAGTTGGGCGGTGGGATGATCAATGCCGAACGCTTCAGTAATGATTGGAATAGCGCGTTCATACAACGTGAGGGCCTCTTGAGTGTGCCCTTGAAGTTTCAAGACAGAGGCAAGGTTGTTCAACGTTGAAGCTACTTTAGGATGGTGAAGGCCTAGGGATTTTTCTCTGATTTCTAGGGCCTCTTCATAAAGGCGTCGAGCTTGGATGAGTTGACCCTGCCTCTGCCGCAAGCCTGCATAGTTGGTCAAAAGAGTCGCCACTTGTAAATGGTCTGATCCAAGGTTTTCACGAGCACGGGACAGGGCCTCGAGGTAAAGAGATTCGGCTTTCGAGAACTGGTCCCGGCTTTGATGAAGTTCAGCCACATTATTTAATATCGTCACATGTTGATGGGGATGGGGGTTTGGGGATCGGTATAAAAGGATCAGGGCTTCTTTGTAGTGGTCATGTGCGAGGGTGTATTGCTGCTGTTCTTGGTACAAGCTCCCCAAGTTTTGTTGCAGTGTAATCTTAGAAGAAAAGTCAGAATATGGGAGGCGTTCAACGATGTCTAATGCTTGCTTGTAAAGCGACTCGGCGGGTGTATATTCCTGTTGTATGTGATGGAGCCGTGCCGCATTGTTCAAGACTCTGACTAATTGCGGGTCTACCCCTGAAGCCTTCTTGAGGTATCCAATAGCTTGCCGATATTCCTGTTGGGCCTCAATGTATCGGCCTTGCGCTTGAAGCACTTCTCCTAATGTATTGATCGTAATTCCTAACGTGCTGTAGGGAGGGTGTTTCCGTTGTTCCAACAAAGCAAGAGCTCGACGGATAGAGATTTCAGATTTAGAAAATTGTTCTTGTTTCCAATAGAGCTCGCCAAGATTGGTGATTGTTGAGGCCATCAGAAGGGTATCAGGAGGTTTTTGTTGTTCCAAAATTTCTAATGCCCGTTCTAGTAACCTTTCAGCTTCATCGAGTTTTCCTTGTGTTCGATAAATAATAGCTAGATTGTTCAGGCTCGTCGCCAGCTCAGGGTGGGATGCCCCAAGTGTTTTTTCTAATAATTCAATGGTCTGGTGGTAATCGGTCTCAGCTTGCCCCAAGAGCCCTAGGGCATATTGTGTTCGGGCCATATGGTAATGACTATTGGCTAAGCGGAGGTTGTCCGTCTTGAGTGCATGCGCTGATTCTTTGGCGGCATTGAAATGTTCTAGGGCTTCTGTGAATTGTCTTCGATCGTAGGCTTTTGTCCCTTCGTCAATGGCCAATTCCCATGAATCGATATTGTGGGAACAGCCCGCGAAGATTCCCGAAAAGACTACAAATCCTAAGCTAAGGATATTCAGAAACCACCGTCTCAAAATTGAATGTAGGAAAGGCATCATCATGTCCGTAATGGTGAAGTGAAGAGGCTTTGGGAGTCAACCCTCATTGAGGAGGGAGCCTGGAAAGAAAAATACTGTTCACCATGGCTTGGGAGCTAGCATTGATGGACAGTGTTCTTGCTTATGTTAAAATGCGTTTTTTTATGGGAAAACGGTGCTTTTTTCTTGTTATTGTCTCAAGAATGTTCTTCGGGATGCCGAAAGGATTGGAACAGGTCCAATCAATTGCCGACTCAATGGAATGTAGAGGCTCCTTGTTCCATAGAATGTGCATCTCTGAGTAACAGAGGTAAATTCATGAAGGCAATCGGATGAAGAAAAGTAGGTGCCTGAGGATGTATGGTTGGGTTTTTGTTGTTTGGGGTATTGTCGGCCTTGGATGTACCCAATTTGTGACAGTCTATTGGTCAAAACCCGGAGCAGGCAATGCCGAATTGCAACGGGATAAAGATGAGTGTCAGTCTCTACAACGGGCAGTCGGATTAGATGAAAGTCGAATAGAAAAATGTCTTGTAGCAAAGGGATGGGAGCAAGTCAGCCAAGAAAAAGGATCGCCTGCTTCAAATTCCGAATGAATAAAAAATTAAATATTTCCTATGGGCTGCAGGTTTGTGATGAGATCTATGTGGATGGAGGAGTATGTTTATGAATAGGACAAAAATCATCGTTGCCATTCTCGTATGCTGGATGCTTGCGGGTTGTGCGAGCCAACAGGCTCATGAACGGGCTATGGAAGAGTTAGAAATGGCTAGCCAAAACTCTGCCCAAGAAGTTGAGCGGCTGCAACGCATTGTTGAGGAGCAGCAGGCTCAAGTTCTCCAACTGGAGGAAAATAAGCAAGAACTTGAAAAGGCAATTGAAACCAAAGAAACGGCTGTCGTCCGACTTCAGGAGAAAAATGTTGACTTAGTAGACGAGGTAAAGCTTAAAGAACAAGAAAAGGAAGAGCAACTGCAAACGGTGAAATCTGAACTGCAAACACTGTATTCCGAGATTGCTGGGTTACAAGAGTTGACCGGGGTTGGGTCATTTTCGAAAGGAAGCTTGGAAGGGGACGACCTGAGTGATTTAAGCAATATGGCCAAAGCCTTTCAACATGTTCGGGATACTCTGCAGTCGCAAATTGATCATTTTTCTCAATTGCAACAGAACAACAAAGCATTAGAGCAAAATCTCGTTCAACTAGAGGACCGCCTGAAAAATGTTGAGCGGTTGAAAAGAGAGTTGGAAGAAGTGCGAGCAGCTCGTGAGGCGCAAGAGTCTCAACTAGCCAAAGTGAAACAGGAAGTCAATACCGTGAGCCGAGAAATTGACCGCATTACGCAAGCTCTGGAAGAAAAATTTGGGAAGAGCTTAGTGGTGACTCAGCATCAGGACCGATTGGTCTTAACGATGCTCGGGCAAATTTTATTTGCCTCGGGAGAAGCACAACTTACGCCCTTGGGCCTTGATATTATGAAGCAAGTTGGGGAAGTGTTAGCAACATTGCCCAACAAGAATATCCAAGTGGAAGGCCATACCGACAATAATCCTATTTATGGCCGGCTTCAAAAAAGATTTCCGACGAATTGGGAATTATCAACGGCCCGGGCCACGACTGTGCTTCGGTATTTGATTGAGCAAACCGGTATGGATCCGAAAGATTTCGCCGCTACCGGCTATGCTGATACACGGCCAGCTGTGGCAAACGACACTGATGAAGGGCGGGCTCAAAATCGTCGTGTGGAAATTGTGCTGTATCCAGAACGAGTTATTGATGATACCAAGAAAATGGCCACCCTTGCTCAATAAGTAGAGAGCCTTCTTTTAGAATTCTGCTTCAGCTTCGTCAGATACATCTTAATGGTGTGTTGACACTCCAGTATCGCTGCTTGGGATTGGATGATGCTGAATGAGGTTCAGATCATACAAAGCCAAGGTGGCGGGCGCGAGGAAGACATACGCCGCCAATAAGCCCACTAGCGTCATCGTGATTGTATAGGGCAGCGCCATCCACACCATTTTCCCATATGACAAGCGAATGATGGGGGCTAAAGACGAGGTCAACAAGAACAAAAAGGCTGCCTGCCCATTCGGCGTCGCCACACTGGGAATATTGGTGCCCGTATTAATGGCCACCGCCAACAAGTCGAACTGATCCCGCGTAATCGTGCCCGCCTGCAGTGCTCGAAAAACTTCATTGATATAGACCGTCGCCACAAACACATTGTCGCTAATGGATGAAAGAATGCCATTGGCTAAATAAAACATCCCAATTTGATGCGTTCCATCCAGACTCAATCCATAGCCAATAATGCCCGTGAATAAGTTTTGCTCCTGGATCACCGCCACAATCGCAAAAAACACCACTAAAAGAGCCGTAAAAGGGAGGGCCTCTTTAAAGGCTTCCCCTAATTGATGCTCCTCAATAATTCCGTTGAAAGCGGTAATGAGGATAATAACCGTCAGGCCAATGATGCCTACCTCCGCCAGATGAAAGGCCAAGGCGATAATCAACCAAATGCCGGCCACGGCTTGGACAATGAGCTTGGCCTTATCATCGTTATCGCGGCGGTTTGTTTGTTCCGTTTCATACTCCACTAAAATATGCCGCACCGGCTCGGGGAGTTGATAGCCATAGTCAAACCACCGCAGCTTCTCAACTAGTAGACATGTGGCTAAACCCATGAGAAGGACTGGCAGGGTAATCGGGGCCATGCGAAAGACAAACTCCATAAATTGCCAGCTGGCCCGATCGGCAATTAACAGATTTTGAGGCTCGCCCACTAAGGTACAGACCCCGCCTAAGGCGGTGCCGACGGCCCCATGCATCATCAGATTCCGGAGAAAGCCGCGAAAGTTCTCCAAGTTCTCTCGATTTAATTCCTGCACGTCGTGATCACTGGTATGGTCATGGGAGCTGGTATAAGACTTGCCAGAGGCTACGCGGTGATAGATGCTATAAAAGCCCGTCGCGACGGCAATGATGACGGCGGTGACCGTGAGGGCATCCAGAAAAGCGGAGAGAAAGCCGCCCATGAGCGAAAACAGCAGGGCGAGCCATTGTTTGGACTGGACGCCCAGGAGGATCTTGGTAAAGAGAAACAACAAGAGATCTTTCATGAAGTAAATACCTGCCACCATAAACATCAACAGCAGGATGACCTGGAAATTATTCACGGTTTCGTGGTAGACCATGGCGGGGGTGGTCAGGCCCAGCAGGACGGCTTCCATGGCCAACAGGCCCCCTGGTTGGAGGGGGTAGCTTTTAAGGGCCATGGCGAGGGTGAAGATAAACTCCAGGATGAGCACCCACCCCGTCACGAAGGGGCCAGCCAAGAGCAGCAGGATAGGATTGAATAGCAGAAACCCCAGGATGGTGAGCTTGTACCAGGCGGGGGTGTGATTGAGAAAGTTCTGCGCCAGTTCCTGCGCAATACTACGTGTTATTGGCATGCGAGCCCTTTCCTTTGAAGCGACCACTGAGCGTTAGTAAGTGAGAACTCTGCTGAGGATATTCCTAAGGCACGTCATAGAGGAATTGAGACGAAAAGCCTTCTATCGAGGTACGCTTATTATAGGAAGCTATTTCCTTCTAATCAAAGCATAAAGGTATAAAAATGAGAAAAATTCTGTTTCCTTTTAGAGATGGACGCAATGAGGGATAGGTTCTCGTGATCAATGTTTACCATATTGCCGGGGTTGACGATCGAGAACGGGGCTTTAATCGGCAAGCTCAGGTGATTCTGCAAGGAGCGGTCTATCAGGCTCGTTTGAGATATGAAGCCTTGCAACTTGAGGGGGAGTCGAATGAATCGGAAGGAGGGGCACTTCAAAGACTTATTCAACGCTTACATGCGCATGGGTATACTCAATTGCGCACCCAACAAATTTTCCAAGGTGATCACTATCTAGGAAATCAGGAATTATGGGTGGACTACCCAGATCCCCAACTGCCTAAAACAGAGTCCATTTCTTGGTTGATGCGGCTGCGACGTTTCTTGGGAGTGGGGAAAAGTAAGGAGTGAAGAAGGTCATGGCAGCAATTTTTTTTGCCTGAGCGTTTCCTATTCACTTCTTGTTGAGCTATGAGGTGCTGCATGATTCAAGGACAGGTGTTTGTGAAGGAAAATAGCTAATCATGCGCCGGGGGTTGAGACATTCTCGGATGTGGGGGGCTAGGTCACCTGGACGAATCGCATCTACAATCGTTAACGATTGGTCTTCTTCTGCTAAGTTGAGAACAATGGGTTCGTCTGTTGAGGAATGCTCATCATAGACGAGTACAATAGGACGGAGCCGATTGTCGAGATTCACGCTTGTGACAATCCCGATTTTTTGATTGCTCAAGTTCACCAAGGAACCGGGTGGATACACCCCTAATTGTTTGATCAAAGAGACGATGGCTTCTTGCCAGAGACTTTGGCGACACTTTACGTATAAATATGAGAGGGCTTCCGAAGGAATGAGGGAACGCGTGGGGTCTGGGTGATGGCAGAGTTCGTCATAGAGATCGACAACCATCACAATTTTGGCAAAGGGGCTAATTTGTGACTCTTTTTTCCCTGAAGGCTGGCCTGTTCCATTTAAGCGTTCATGGTGTTGTTGAATGATATCAATAGCTTCATAGGGAAAATTCGGGGTTTTCTCTAAAATTTCTATGCCATATTTCACATGTGTGGCTAAAAACTTTATGTGTTCACCTGGCCCCATGGTTCCTTTTCGCAATAGAGTTTCAATTGGGTATTTGAGCTCTCCCACGTCATGAAAAAATGCGCCTAGGGCCAACTTCTGGTTTTCATCCCGACTGAAGCCAAGATCCAGGCCCACCATAAGAGACAGCGATGAAACATTCGAAGCATGAAGAAAAAATTCATCATTGGGTTCATTGGAGCCCATCAGATTGAGCAACGCTCTTGAATTTTCCGGTCCGTCTAATAAATCGAAAAGATTGTCGACGATCTGTTTGGCGGTTCGGAGCCCACGAGGGCGTCCTGCCACGACGTCTTGAACGGCCTGATTTGAATTTTGTAAAACCTCTTGGAACTGGTTTTCAACTTTCTGTAGGTGGTCTTGATAGACTTGAAACGCTTCATGTTGGGCCACTTTCCGCTGTAATGGGTCGTCAGTCAGCTCCTCTGCTTTTGGAGGAGATGAAGTGTCGACTTCCGCCTCAAGAGCGAAGTTTTCATTCGTGATGGTCTCAGATGATTCGAGAGTCGGTGAGTCTGGGGAATCTGGCTCTGGGTCTGAGCGTGGGATATCAACAAACAATTTGACCTTTTTTAATCCCTTGAGTGTTTCAAGGTCTTTTTCCGTCTTGATCTTGAAAGAGTTTGTCGAAAAGGGATGACTGAACCAGGATCCTTCAATCTTGATAAATAATCCTAGGCGTAGGGCAGAGGGGTTTAATGGAATAAATGCCATCGTGATTAACTCAAACAATCTAAAAAACAATCAATAGGGATCAACTGCAAGGGAGCAGGTGCTCATAGACCTATACCCTGTAGTCTTTTCGGAGAACAACATGAGAAAATTAAGAGAAACAAAAAATTTTCTCTCAACTAGAGAGAAATTGGTTAGGACACGCTCATACTATTTGGTGGGTGTCCTTATTCCTCAGTGAGCCGGCATGTTGACTTGCTGCGATGCAGCAGCGACATAGTCATTACTAGGGCCTATTGTAAAAAGCCACCAGCGGCGTTCTCGCCATTGTTCCGTGCTCACGTAGGACCAGTGCGCTCCGCGCGCAAAAATGGCTGTGGCCTTGCTGGACGGGCTTTTTTGAACAGACCCGAGGCTGCTGACATGGTCCGTTGCAGAGACGAAATTTGGCCGTTGATATCATCATTATTCAACCGTTCCTACTAGGAAATATTTTCTTAAGTTGGAAAACTCAAGGCCTGATTGTAAGGAGTCCTGAAAGGGGTGGTCAGCCAAGTTAGGATGTTTCATCCTACAAATTTTTGGAGGTGAGCAGAATTCAAGTACCAAAGAAAGATAGGTAGATTACTCGGACCTCATATCACCTGAGGTGCGCCGAACTGCCTGGTTTATGCAACTGCGATATGATTCTCATGAGCTATTGTGCACCGCACGATTCAAGAACAGGTACCTGCGAAGGGAAATAACTAATAATCCGTCGAGGGTTTAAGCATTCTCGGATATGTGGGGCTAGGTCGCCTGGACGGATTGCATTCACAATTGTTAAAGAGTGGTCTTCGTCTGCGAGGTTGAGAACAATGGGTTCTTCTGTCGAGACGTGTTCATCATAGACCAGCACAATGGGCCGGAGCCGACTGTCGAAATTCACGCTAGTGACAATCCCGGTCTTTTGATTGCTGAGTTGAACCAGAGAGCCAGGCGGGTAGACGCCTAACTGTTTAATCAACGAGACGATGGCCTCTTGCCAAAGACTTTGGCGACACTTCACGTATAAATATGAGAGGGCTTCTGAGGGAATGAGTGAACGAGCCGGATCTTGGTGGTGGCAAAGTTCGTCATAGAAGTCGGCAACCATCACAATTTTGGAAAAGGTACTAATGTTGGCCCCTTTATTTCCTAAGGGGAGGCCAGAGCCATTGAGCCGTTCATGGTGTTGATGGATCACTTCAACGGCTTCCCTAGGAAATTTCGGAATTCTCTCGACCATTTCGACGCCGTATTGCGGGTGGGTACTCACAAATGTTTTACGCTCACCTTGCCCCATCATATCTTTTCGCATAAGAGTTTCAACCGGATATTTGAGCTCTCCCACGTCATGAAAAAACGCGCCTAGTGCCAATTTCTCATTGTCTTCCCGACTCAAACCAAGGTCGATCCCGACCATCAGAGACAAAGAACAAACATTTGTAGCGTGCAGGAAGAATTCCTCGCTGGATTCATTAGAGCCCATCAGGTTGAGCAACGCTCTAGCGTTATTTGCCCCATCTAAGAGGTTAAACAGGTCGTCGATGATTTTCTTCGCAGTTCGAAGCCCACGAGGACGTCCCGCCACGACGTCTTGCACGGTCTGTTTCGATTCCTGTAAGACTTCTTGAAATTGCTCTTGAACGTGCTGAAGATGGTTCTGGTAAGCGTGAAAGGCCTCACGCTGTTCGGCTTTGCGTTGGATAGCTTCGTCAACAGGTTCTGCTGTTTTGGAAGAGGGGGGCGGGTTGACCTCCTGTTCAGTTGCGGATTTGGTGTCTTCCAAGATTTGTGAGGAGTCTACGGACGAATCGTGCTGGTCTGGTTGAATAATGGGTTCAGGGTCGGATCGTGTGAAATCAACTGACAGCGGGAGGTTGGCTAACCCTTTGAGTTTGGCCAGGTCTTTCGCCGTTTTGATTTTAAAAGAATTGGTGGAAAAAGGATGACTGAACCAGGACCCTTCAATGCGAATATACAATCCCACCCGAAGAGCACTGCGTTCTAAAGGAACGAAGGACATGATAGTCGATAAAGCTCAGGGGAAGTGGTGTTTAGGTTTCCACTGGAACCGAAGCATGAGGTGCTTGAGAGGCCTGAGCCACAGAATCATAGAGCGGAAATAATTTGTCCATATTGGTTAACAGAAGAACATCCCGTGTGGAGCCTTGGATAGTCACCATGACGATTTGAACTCCCTGGGGCGTCAAATTCTTATGAGCCAAGGTCATCAGGCCTAATCCAGCACTATCGACGTGGGAAACACAACTTAAATCCAAAATAATTCTGCGCGGTGACGTCTCTGCAGCTTGGGTGATGGCTTTTGGGAACTCATGGCGGGATTGAAAGTCAAACTTCCCTGAAAGCTCTAAGACCCATGTCTGTGCATCTACCTGTGTGGCGTTGATCATTATTCGTTCATCTCCAAATCCCAGCGCTCAGCCATTTGAGCTTTGGTACTGTTTATGGTGAGCAATAACATTCTGAAACGTAATAGGGTGTACCCAGTTACGTACATTCTTGCTCTACAACACCAATTCGCTTGGGTGCTTCAACTTGCCGTCCCTTAAGAGGCTGGCTCGCTGGGCAAAGGGGTCCTTTTAGAGGACTCGAGGCTAACCGTCAGGTTCGAGAGAGGGTGCTCTTCTAGTCAGCTTCTTTTCACTTAGGAGAATTATCGGCTGGAGGCTAGGGATTCTTGAGCGTTTCTGTCGTTTCGCGTAGCACTTGTTCTAAATGTTTACGGAGGCCTGCTAAGTCTTTTGATCGGAACGCACTCTTGGTTTTTTGGAGAATGTGAATCGTATGATATACCGATTCTCGAAGTCGGAAATAATCGGTCATCGATGGAGTAGAATCTTCATGAAGGGATGACAGGCCAGCGTGTTTCTGGGTGTCTAAGGTTCCTGGATGACTGGCTCTGTGCAGTTCCAGTTCTCGAATGTGAGGATCGGCAAGCTTGGACTTGCTGGAATCAGCATTGAGCGTCACAAGAAAGGTTCCAAGAGTTTCTTCCAGATGAGCCAAGTTTTGTCTTCGTTGCTCTGCTTCCCGCCGAAACTGGCTCAGGGAGTTGAGCACATTGCGATAGTGTAGGCCACGCTTCACGGCATCAAGCAATTCTGGAAAATGGATGGGTTTGATCATATATTCAAGGACATTTAGGTGCACCGATTCCACGGCGGTGGGCACGGATGGATAGCCTGTGATCACGATAACGGGCATGATCTTGGCTTGTTCTCTTAAGTCCTGGACTTTCTTCATGACGTGGTTGCCGGGCATATTCAGGTCGGTGATCAGAAGATCAAACTCTGAACCCGTCAAGGCTTGTGAAAGTTCATGGGAATCATGGACGCCATGACAGTCGTAGCCTTCTTCTTCTAAGAGTTCTTTCGTGGCTTCTAAGAACGTGTCTTCATCGTCTGCGATCAAAATCGATCCTTGTGCCGTCATGTCGGTTGTCCTCCATTTTGCCTTGCGCAGGGTAGGGTGATGGTGAACTGTGACCCTTGTCCAATTCCGGTGGAAAAGTCCAGTGTTCCCCCCATGGCTT
This sequence comes from Nitrospirales bacterium, assembly GCA_965223295.1. Lineage (GTDB taxonomy): Bacteria > Nitrospirota > Nitrospiria > Nitrospirales > UBA8639 > Nitrospira_E. Next base: position 1,569,400 of record CBDCWC010000003.1, read on the forward strand.
CGATCAGGCTATGGCTAATGGACAAACCTAAGCCCATACCGCCATCTGTTTTCCCCTGCTTGGTCGAAAAGAACGGTTCAAAGATACGTGATGCGACGTCAGGTGAAATGCCATGCCCATGATCAATGACATGGATTTTGACCCTATCACATTCTGTGTTGGCGGTCACCTCAACCGTATCATAGGGTTGTGATGTGTCGATGGCATTTTGGATCAAGTTGCAGAGTACCTGAATCATTTCATTTCTGGGAACTACGGACAACAGAGAAACCGGAAGTTCGGCGACCGCAAGCTCTACTCGGTGCTGTGAGGAGGGGCCCTGCATGATTTCCACGGCATCGTGAATTGGTATTCGAACATCGAGTTGCGACGGTGTCGGACTACTTGGACGGTACAGTTGATAGAGGTGCGAGGTAATCTGTGAAATGCGTTCGATGCAATCTTCCGCTTTGGCCATATATCGAAAATGCGGGTGTTGTTGAGGAAGCGCTCGCTTGAGGAGAACCAACGATTGCGAAATGCTAGCGAGTGGATTATTGATTTCATGTGCCACTCCAGCAGCTATTTGTGCCAATGCCGCTAATTTTTCAACCTGCATGCGACGCTGCTCCAATTCTTGAATCCGTAAGGCTCGCCGTTCGACTTTCGCTTCTAATTCTTCGTGCTGTTGGTGAAGGGCGGCTTCCAGGGCTTTTCGCTCTGTTATGTCCTGCACCACAACGATACAATGTAACGGATCGTTTCCAGCTTGAGTCATCAATGATACGGTGGCGTTAACACAAACTAGTGTTCCATCGGCCCGTATGTAGCGTTTCTCACGTGAGAAAGTTGACATGTCTCCAGTAATCAGTTTCCTCATATTGTCGAGATCGGTCTCAAGGTCGTCGGGATGGGTGATCTTCCGGAAAGTCGTTCCTTGCATGTCTTCTTTGGAATACCCGACGATATCGCTATAGCGTTGATTGACCTTGATGAACTGTCCAGTTGTTGAGTCTACCTGCGCTATACCCACGGCTGCCATTTCAAAGATTGTCCGAAATCTCTCTTCACTCTGCTGCAGGGCCTCCTCCGCCTGTTTGATATTAGAAATATCAATAACGTTGGCGACCCGATAAAGCACCTCGTCCTGAGGATCTTTAATCGAGAAAACTGTGAGTAAAGCAGGAAACGTGCTGCCATCTTTTCGGATATGAAGCGCTTCAAATGAGTGAAAGCCTTGTTCATGAATGATACGAATATTCTGGGAGAGTTGCTCTCGAGATTCTGGTGCAAAAACCTGGGCAATCGGCTTCCCTTGCAATTCCTCCACGGTATATCCGTGCATGCGCGCGTATGCTTCATTCACCATATCCAATGTTTGACTATGCACGTTTCCCACAGCCACTCCCCATTGGGTATGCTGAAAGACTGTTGCCCATCTCTCTAGTTGTGCTTGAGCCTTGTTCCATTCAGTGACATCTCGCCCGACACAAATAATTCCATAAGGTTCTTCGTTCTCATTGAACAAACAATCAATGTTCCATGAGATGAATCGCATCTCCTTATCCTTGTTGATAACCTCATATTGAAAGTCGCGAATGGGTTCTCCTTCTAAGACGTTTTTGATCATAGCCATAATGGACAATCGATTGGATTCTTGGATGAATAATTCGAAATAATTTGTATCCAAAACCTCTTCTCGTGTTCTTCCGTAGAACCGCTCGGCTTCCCGATTCCATTCCACAATCCAACCTTCCGGCGTCAGCCCAACGATGAGACTGCCAGCTGCCTCAACTAAGGATCGAAAGCGGTATTCACTGGCTTGTAGTTCGTGTTCGATTTTTTTTCGAGCTGAGATGTCTTGGACCATTTCGCGGCGCTCTATAATGTGTCCAGATTCATCAAAAATGAGGACAACATTCAGGCTGATCCAAATAACGACTCCGTCTTTTCTGATCATCTCTAACTCTTCATCATGGATTGAGAGACCTGCTTGAGCTTTCTTTTGAAGGGTTGCGGCTTTTGCATAGCCCTCTTTTGTGGGTGCATATAATTCCAACACTGGTTTCCCGACGAGTTCTTCCCGGGAATATCCGAGCAGTTCACATGCCCGGTGATTGACTCTGGTGATATGCCCATCCAATGAAGCAGAAAAGTAGGCTAATGGGGCCGACTCATAGAGATCGCGGAATTCATCTTCACTGCGTTGTAGAGCCGTTTCGGCATTTTTTCGATCAGTTAAATCCTGAGAAAATACCACAATTTCTTGGATGGGCTCATTGTGTGTTCGTAGGGGGAGATAGGAGACGTTCATATACCGACGTCGATCATCTGGAAACGTAATCCATGATTCGTAGTGGACCTCCTCACCTTGAAAACAACGGTCTAATCGAGGTTTCAGTAGTTGAGTAAAAATCTCTTCTCCGAATAAGTCTGCCACTGACTTGCCCACAATTTCCTGGCTACTTTTCTTATGGGCGGCTTGGTACGCCAAATTAATCCGATGGTATCGATAATCTTGACCGAGTATGGAAATGTGGTTCGGGGATTCCATGAAGACTCGATCAGTTAAGAGAAGGTCTTCTTGTGTGCATTTGAAGGCGGATATATCCTGAGAAATGCCGACAGGGTTAATGATAATGCCCTCTGGCTGTTCCAGTTGATGCAGGCCCAACAAGGTCGTGATCCAGATGGCGAATAACGCCAATGCCCGGTTGATCACGATGCTCAAGAGCTCTCCTCCTGCCGGAGAGAAAACGCTTCCCAAAATCGTTAGTGTGGAACATCCTATTGTGGTCCAAATGAGTATTTGAGTCTGCTGGTGTCGAAGGCTGAGGAGGATAACCAGGATATAAGAGACTCCGTAAGCAACATCCCATGGAGACATCAGGTCGAGGATAAAGATGATGCTTGCTGTTAACACGAGGAGCCAAATATTCGATGGACACGAATCGTGGTGTAATATTTTTTGGAGAGGATTCAAGGTGTATCCCCATTTAGTTGAGATGTGGAAGTTTTTCTCATTCTTCATGAGAAAGACAAAGAGGGGGGAAATATAAAGTGTAGCCGATTATGCAACAACTGACAAAGGGTTCGACTGTAGCTCTGATTGCGAACTCGATTGTAAAGAGCAGTCGGGCTGTGTGAGAAAGGGGTTAAGCCAAGTAGCTGGATTCGACCAGATTGAACTGCGGAGAGTCAATATCGGCGTGTGTGCGCTGAATATCCATGATCACGGGTAGGAATTCATCAAACATCTCAACGAGTCGTGGATCAAAATGTCTTCCCGAAAGCGACCGAATTTCTTCAAGCGTTTTTTCCAATGGCCAAGGGTCTTTGTAACACCGCTTTGAAGAGAGTGCATCGAAGACATCGGCTATGGCGCAAATTCGTCCGACAAGCGGGATATCTTCTCCGGCTAATCGGTTTGGATATCCAGAGCCATCCCATTTTTCGTGATGCGTCAGAGCGATCATTTCGCCCATTTTGAGAATGGGAGATTTACTGTTGGAAAGAAGTTGTGCTCCAAGAACCGTATGTTGTTTCATGATTTCCCATTCGTCGGTGTCCAGTTTCCCAGGTTTCAGAAGTATCCGATCAGGAATGCCTAACTTCCCCACGTCATGCATGGGGGTGGCGTGGAATAAGACGTCGCATTCTTCTTCCGGCATTCCGCAAGCGCGTCCCAGGACGGTGGCGTAATGACTCATGCGGATGATATGGCTGCCCGTTTCGTTGTCTCGATGTTCGGCTGCTTGAGCTAAGCGATGAACGATTTCCAATTGTGTTTCTTTGAGTTCGAGTGTGCGCTCCCGGACCGTTTCTTCCAGGTTTTCTTTTTGCAAAGAAATCGTTTTATTCAAAAGGCTGGTTTCCAACAGATTGCGGATGCGCATGATCACTTCGATTTTATCGAATGGTTTATGTAAAAAGTCCTTTGCGCCAGATTCCAATGCTCGTAATCGTGTTTCCCGATCTTCCTCGGACGTTAAGACCAAAATGGGCAGAAAGGTATCTTGTTGGATGATTTTTAATTGTGCCATGACCTGAAATCCATTGAGCTGAGGCATGCGGATATCCAGACAGATCAGATCCGGGTGGAGTTCTTTGACTAGGGCAAGAACTTGTGTGGGGTCTTGGGTGGAATGAATGTGTGTGTAGCCCGCATTTTGTAAGATGCTCTCCAATAACAAGATATTGGTCATCTGATCGTCCACGATGAGAATCGTGGCAGTTTGACAATGTTGTTGTGAAATCATAGCCATGGAGAGGTGTTGATGCTGGATTTATTGATTTGTCGTCTGTTCTTTAGATATTCAATGAATCCATTGAACCAGTCTATTGCTGAAGAATTCCTTGCTGATGGATATGAATATTTATGTATTCTGTTTCATTTTCGGATGACCTGTCCGAAACTTGACGGCAGATAGCGAATATTCTTTCTGCACATGATTTACACCAGTTGGTTAAATGCACATACGGTCGGTTACGCGATGTTCTTTGGAGGCGATAGGATTGTGAGGGGTAACGGCACGGAGAAAAAAAAGGAAGCTACCTGACCCCAAACAGTTCAGGACGGTCATGTATGAGGTAAAGAGATTGTCGCTAAAAACGTTTCGATTGCTGCTACGGCTGTTCGAAGCGATTCCATCGTGTCGGTTCCGTTCACCGTCTTCCCTTGACGGCCAACCTGTTCGAGGTCAAACGCGAACTGCCGAAGCTGTGTGGCTCCGATATTGGCGCAAATTCCCTTGAGGCCGTGTGCCGCATCTGCAAGAGCGTCTGCATTGTTCGTATCAAGAGCGTCCTCGATGGTATTCACACAAGCATGTACATCTTTGACAAATTGTTGGATCATTTGTGTAGCAAAGGCTGGTCCTCCAAGTTCTACCCATTCGTGAAGTCTGTCAAGACCGATTGGAGATTCTGGGGCTTCATCGACAGCTTCTTGGTCATGTGTAGCAACGAATGTTGGTGCGTTGATATCTGGTTGCGAAGTCAGAAGTGAGTCAGGTAAGGGTAAAGAAGGTCCGGTTATTGGGCTTTCCTCATGATCGACCGTGAGCCAACGCTCCAATGCTGCTGCTAATTCTTCCTGACGAATTGGTTTCGTCAGATAATCATCCATCCCTGCCGCTAAACACTTTTCTCTGTCTCCCGCCATGGCATTAGCGGTCAATGCGATAATCGGAATTCTGGAAAAGTAGGGAGTCACGAGTGAGGAGTCATGAGTTTCGGAAATACCTGTTTCATATTTCTCGCTCCTAACCTCTGCCGCCGTATCTTTTTCTTTCAAGCTTTCTTCTTCACGGATCCTTCTTGTCGCTTCGAATCCGTCCATTTCCGGCATTTGGCAGTCCATAAACACAAGGGAATAGGATCCCGTGAGAATGGCATGGATTGCTTCTTTGCCATTGTTGACGACATCCGTGGGATACCCGAAACTCTCTAACAACAACACCATGAGTTGCTGATTTACCGCGTGATCATCAGCAACCAGGATTTTCTTTCGTGACTGGCGTTGGGCCTCTTTGATGGTGTGACGGGTGATCAAGGGTCTGGTTGTGGTGATATGAGTTGAAGGAGAAAATCCCATCACCGCCGCAAGGCTATTGTGAAGATCCACTTTACGAATAGGTTTCGTGAGATAGGCGTCAAAGCCAGCCTTTTCGGCATCAAGAGCTTCCCCGCGTTGGGCGACTGATGTGAGTAACATGAATTTTGTGTCGGCGAGAGAAGGGTCTTGTTTGCATCGCAAGCCAAAATGTATCCCGTCATGCTCGGGAAAGTTCCGATCAATAATCGCAAGGTCAAAGGGGCGTTCGTTGTGGGCGGCTTCGCGCAGAGCTGAAAGCCCAATTTCTGGATCGCCGGTGGTAAAGGCTTCCATGCCCCAAGTCTCCGCGTATTTCTTAATAAGGAAAAGATTTGTGGGGTTGTCATCGATGCAACATAATCGTAGCCCTTGTAGGTCTTTTCGTGGAATCCATTCTTGTTGTGGTTGAGCCAGTGGTGTATTTAAGCGAAGGGAAAACCAAAACAAGGTCCATTCATGGAGTTGGCTTTCAACACCAATTTCACCACCCATGAGGTCAACGAGTTGCTGACAAATGGCCAAGCCAAGCCCCGTGCCTCCGAATTTACGGGTGGTGGAACTGTCGGCTTGGCTAAAAGCTTGAAACAATCTGCTTTTCGCGTCGGGGGCAATGCCTATTCCGGTATCCCAAATATGGAATCGTAATTCAACATCAGTTTCGCTTTCTTCCGCCAATAACACCTGGACACTCACTTCCCCGTGTTTTGTGAACTTAATGGCATTTCCCAGTAAATTCAAAAGGATTTGGCGGAGCCGTCCGGGATCTCCTCTCAGAAAGGTTGGGACATCGGGAAAAACGAGTCCGGTCAGCTCAAGATCCTTTTTTGCCGCCCGTTCGGCTAAGAGATCTAAGCTGGCCTCCACCGTGGCATTTAGATCAAAGTCGATGGATTCCAATTCAAGTTTACCTGCCTCAATTTTTGAAAAATCCAGAATGTCATTGAGCAGAGTCAGAAGGGCTTCAGCCGATCCCTGCACTGTATTGGCCAAGGACAATTGACTAGGGGTCAGTCCAGTTCCCAACAGTAAGTCAGTCATTCCTAAAATTCCGTTCATGGGTGTACGGATTTCATGACTCATTGTGGCTAAGAACTCTGCTTTGGCTCGAGCGGCTTGGAGTGCGGCATCACGGGAGAGCGCTAATTCTTCATTTTTCATCTTAAGATCGTTGGCCATTTCTTGCACCTGTTTGGCAATACGTTCACGTTTGATGATTTCATCTTGCAGGCGCACGTTGGCATCGGATAACTCAGCTGTTCTTTCTATGACCATGTCAGATAAGTGAGAACGATGCTGATTCAATTCTCTATTCTGCTCCTCAATTTCTTTGAGCATGGTGTTGAATCCATCAAATAGGGTTCCTATTTCGTCCGGTGCATGGGCTGGGGCACGTAAGGAATAATCTTTATTTTGTGAAATTCGACCAGCCACTTCTGTCAAACTCACTAAGGGGCCCATGATGACTTTTTGAAGTCGTGCTGAAATAACGAGTGCCAAAAGACCGGAGACAATCATTGCGGCCACGGTCACCAGGAGTAAGTCTTTCAAATGTTGTTTAAGGGTGTCGAGGTTTGAATGGAGATAGATGAAGCCAACGTGTTCATGGTTGTGAACAATCGGACGGAAGATTTTTATCGATTCCCATGTCACCTGAGTCTTGAGTTGTCGTTGGGGCTTGTCAAAATATGGAGGCTCTCCCGGGCGGAATTGGGCCAAGATATCACCAGAGGCTGTATACAAAATGGCTTGCAGAATGGTTGGTTGATGTTCAAAGGCTTCAAGAATTTCCTTTGCGCCTTTAGAATCGTCGAATACCAACGCTGCAGAGCTGTTTTCACCAACCAAGCTTGCTTGCTCCGTGAGTTCTTTGACCAGAGAATCTCGAATTTGTAAGACATCATTGATGACTAATGCTGAACAAGCAAATAACAGGCTCAGCACCGAAGTCAGCAATAAAATCAAGAAAAATTTTTTCTTGAGTGAGATACGTTGAAAGATTTGAGAAATGGAAAAGGATGCCATGAGAACTTAGGGTGACACGATTTTTGCTAAACGAAGTAACTTTGAACTCATTGCTAATTCGGTTTGTTTGACGGCGTCTGGATTCACCGCAAAGCGGACCTTTTGATTATCCACGAAAAACTGGACCATCCCTCCCTGCTGAATAAATTCACGAGCTTCACCAATCGTGAGCACATTTCCTTTGTTTTTTTGTCTACTCAGTTCTTTGAGGGTTGCTGGTCTCGAATTCGTGACATACAGCATGTGACAATACTGAATGTCTTGTTTGGAGGGATTTCGACGTATCTGGAATGGATGACCTGCAGCCTTTTTGCTTTCTAGATTGTTATCTAGAATTTGACCAAAAGGATCTTTGCCCAGAATGCAAATCCGAAAATGGCCATCTGTTGGCTCGAACGTCGATTCTGGCCACACCACAAAGTTAGCGAAGTGGTAGAGGAACGCCCCTTTGACTTGATATTCGTCTGGACTCTCAGCCTGGCTGGTGCCCGAGAAGTGGCCTAGGCTAAGAAGTAGGACTATAATCGAGAGCAATAATCGTGAGGATGGAGACATATTCTAACGCGCTTTACCGACTCAAATGTTGGTTTATCAATAGTTCCAGGTGATTTTCCCGTAAAAGCTCCGCTGTACTTCGGTTGGTTGGGTTGCTAATAACGGAGAAGAGCCGGTTTCTGGATGATGGTTATCTAGGAGATTTTGGCCAACAAGTGAAATGTCAAGATTTGGCCAAGGTTTCCACCCTAGTCTGAGATCGAGTTCTATGTACCCTGGGATGTTCTGAGCCTTGAGGTTATCCACCACACGGATCCACGAATCGAATTCTACCTGATGGGGAAGTGCGATCAATGAACGCAGGGAGCCTTGATGATGAGGAGTGTTTCCTCCTAGTGTGCTGAGGCTCGTATTAAGAGGACCATCCACGTCCATGTTGATATAGGAATAGGCTCCACGTATGCGCCACCAGTCTTGCAACTGGATGTCACTTGCGATTTCAAGACCAATCGTGTCGACTGTTAAGTTATTGGCAAGCGTGCCAGTGGGGGGAAGGAGGCTGACCGTCTGAGTGCCACGAATATTGTCGTATTGATTGTAGAAACCTGTGAGATCAAAAGAAAAATGTTCGAACGCACTTAGCCGATAGCCCACCTCAAAGGCCAGAAGTTCCTCGGATTTAAATTCTTGGTTTCCTCTCAAGCGAACGGGAAATGGTGTGGTGGCATTTGGGGCAAATGTTAGGAGACTATTATCTTCTAAGCGGGACGGAACACGGACCGCCCGAGATACAGTTCCCCACAGATTATGTCCTTCAAGGGGAGCCCAGAGGAAACGTCCGCTGGGTTGATATTCAAAACCTGTAAAATCATTGTGAGAAAGTTTTGTGCCGATGGTCACAGTCAATGTTTCAGGGAGGAGTGTGATTTCATTCTGCAGAAACCCACTGATTAGGTTGAATGAACGGGAATCAGGAAATACCACTGTCCCTGCGGTGTTTTGTAAATCATCTACCCAATATCGATATTCCAATCCCCAGAGTAGTTCTTGGTTGGTGGACAGTTCAAAGCGATGTTGGAAGTCCACATCGAAAGAATCAATGGTCGCTTTCACCGTGTTCTCGTTACGCTCAGTTCGATCATAGAAGAATTGGAGAGCCATATCTGAATCTGAGCTAAATGTGTGTTCCCATCGTGTCAGGAAATGCCCACCAGACATCTCAAGGTCTTCATCGCCTGTAGTAAATCCATAAGGAAATGTGGGTGTAGTCGCGACTGTGCTGCGTTGACCACCCTCCATCGTATAGAGCTCACCTTGTACCATGACCTGATCGCGCGTAGCGGGTGCCCAATCTGTTCGAAATCCACTGCGAAACATGCGAGTATCGTCATGGGCTCCCATTGAGTTAAAACTGGTATCACGATTGAAATATTTACCAAACAGGCGATAATGGAAATCTTTACCATGGCTCCCGCCTTGCCGAAGTGACACAATGCCTTCTTCCGTTCCGCCGACCCCACTGACTAAGAGGCCATGAGTCTCTTGGGATTTTTTCGTAATAATATTGATCACACCGTTGACGGCATTGACACCCCAGAGTGCTCCCCCTGGGCCACGGATGACTTCGATGCGTTCAATGTCTTCCAGGATGGTGTCTTGCGTTTCCCAGGTCACGCCGGCGAAGAGCGGGTTATAAATGGTTCGGCCGTCAATGAGGACGAGAAGTTTGTTTGTAAAACGTTCGTTGAAACCTCTGGCGCTAATGTTCCATGCATTTTTGCTGTCTCGCGTGACTTGGATGCCGGGAACCATCCGAAGCGCTTCCGGGATGCTCGTGGCACCAGATCGGCGAAGATCTTCTTGGGTAATGACAAAGATTGCGGCCGCCGATTCAGAGAGCTTTTGTTTTTTCTTTGAAACCGAAGTCACTTCGACAGACATCAGCTCTTCAAGGCTCAGTTGAGTAAGGTCGACACTTGCAGGGGCTGTAGGCGATTTGCCTGCAGCGTTCCCGCCGATGCCAAGAAGCAACAACCCCGTGAATGCCAGCCTCAAACCTATGCCTTGAACGTCGTGAAGAAACCGGAGTTTTCTAGGAATATCTATCATGAATCCTCCATGTCATAGTCACGAAAACATCCTGACCCCACTCTCTTGCTCCAAAGGGTCTCGAAAAAGGGGGCTGGAAATAAGACATTGTTCCAGGTTTTCCTTATCTTTTTGTCGGTTATTGAACGTTGAGACTTAATCTTGGGGATGTCAAAACGAATAAATGTTGTCTGAAGAAAGGTGGCGGAAATTGGAGTGTTGAATAATGAAGATAGCAGGGGCCATATGTCGCCAGGAAGCTGTTTGCTATCAGCAGCATCGGGTCTGTTCAAAAAAGTCGTCCAGCAAGGCCGCAGCCATTTTTGCGCGCGGAGCGTACTGGCACTACGTGAGCACGGAAAAATGGCGAGAACGCCGCTGGCGGCTTTTTTCAACAGGCCCGAAATTGGTATTTGAGGGGAAATTGAGAATAGATGATCAAGGATCAATCAGATCATCTTGTCAAGAGCCAACGATGAATTTCACGTCTGTATAGGATGTTTTGAGGAGTGGCTGATGCAAAAGTATGTTTAGGAAGAGAGAGAATTATTGACAGAATTTTCAAGTTCTTCTCGGGTTTGTTGGAAACGGTCATGAATGATTGGTCGAAATGATGAAAGAGATGGTGTGCCTTCAGCCTTGCAGGCGGTCTCGAGATCCAGAGCCACTTGGGCGAGGGAATGAGCTCCCATGTTCCGCGCGATACCTTTGAGTCCGTGCGCAGATTCTCGAATTTGGTCGAGGTCGTTGCTGGCGAGTGCGTGTTCAATGAGTGTGACGCAGTGAAAGGCATCCTCCACAAAATTCTGAATCATGGTTTGAAGAAATTGTTGGCCACCCAGGTCTTCTATCTCCTTCAACGTCTCAAGGTTGATGGTGGATTGGGTGGATGGATTGGTTAGTGAAGAAGCAGACATCATCGGTTTTTCTGGGCTTGAGGTCTTATTGGGATTTGGCTGAGGCAGCCATGTCTTGAACATGTGTTCTAGCTCTTCTGGTCGAATGGGTTTGCTCAGGTAATCATCCATGCCAGCTTCCAGACATTTGTCCCGATCGCCTTGCATAGCATTGGCCGTCATGGCAATGATCGGCACATGGGAGCCGTGAGCAGTGAGGTGTGAGGAGTCAGCCGTGACAGACAAATCCGTCTCATGCTCATTACTCTTAACTCCTAATTTCTGACTCTTTAGGCGTTCCGCTTCACGGATACTTCTTGTGGCTTCATACCCGTCCATTTCTGGCATTTGGCAATCCATCAGAACTAGATCATAGGGAATGCGCGAGATAGCTTCTACCGCTTCTTGTCCGTTTCCGGCGACATCGGCTTTATACCCCAACCGTTCCACCATTAAGACTCCTAATTGTTGATTGACCTGATGGTCGTCGACGACCAAGATCCGCATGGCTTGTTGTCGTTGGAGATCTTTCAGAAAATGAGATGTCACTAATGGTTGGGTCGTTGTCGGGAGGGTTTCAGATACCTGAAATCCCATGACGGTTTCTAAGCAGGCTTGAAGTTGGGCTTTTCGGATGGGTTTGGTGAGGTACCCTGCAAATCCATATTCCTTTGCTGCAGTGGCATCCCCCGTCTTCCCAGAGAGGTGAGAAGGATGAGGCGCGTAGCTTGAAGATTTGGATCTGTCTTGATCAATTTTGCCAGTTCAAACCCATCCATATCGGGCATTTCCATATCCAATATGGCCAAATCGTAGGGAGTGCCGTTTTGAGCTTGTTGCTGAAGGAGAGTGAAGCAATTGCTCGGATGTTTCACTAAAGTGCCTTCCATATTCCAATGTTGAAAATATTGTTCTAAGAGTTGCCGATTGGTGGGATGATCATCAACCGCACAGACGCGGAGATGTTCCAGGGCTACGGGATCTTGCGAGACAGAGGCTCTCGGGTTTTGCTGTTTTTGAAACCGCGCAGTAAACCAGAAGGTGCTGCCGCCGGCTTTTCGGCTTTCAACTCCAATATCCCCATCCATGAGGCGGACGAGTTGTCTGCAAATGGCAAGGCCAAGCCCTGTACCTCCATGTCGTCGGGTGGTGGAACTATCAGCCTGGGAAAAGGGCTTAAACAATTTCGGTAAGATATCTGAAGGGATGCCTTCTCCGGTATCTTGAATTTCAACACGAACAACAACCTCGTTCTGAGTTTCTTCAATGGAAGAGATCTTTACAATAATTTCACCTGTGGAGGTGAATTTTATGGCATTCCCCGTGAGGTTCATAAAAATTTGGCGCAACCGTCCGGGATCACCTAGGAGCGCTGTAGGGACATGAGCTGACACTAACCCGACTAATTCCAATTTCTTTTTCCCGGCGGCCTCGGCCAGTAACTCCAAGGATTCTTCCATTGTAGTACGGAGATCGAAGGGAATCATTTCAAACTCTAATTTCCCTGCTTCGATTTTTGAAAAATCAAGAATGTCATTAATAATTTTCAGCAAAGTTTCCCCAGAAGAGCGAACCGTTTCTGCAAATTGCCGTTGCTGGTTCGTTAGGACGGTATCCAAAAGCAAGCCCGTCATGCCGATGACTCCGTTCATAGGTGTGCGGATTTCATGACTCATCATGGCCAAAAATTGACTTTTGGCGGTTGCTGCCATTTCAGCATGCTCTTTGGCTTCCTGCAGTTCTTGCTCGTGCTTTTTTCGGTCACTAATGTCACGGATAATGCCGGTAAAAGTGCGACGAGAGCCCACCCTAATTTCACTCACCGATAACTCCATAGGAAAGACCGAGTCGTCTTTTCGTTTCCCGACTAATTCGCGAGCTTTCCCAAAAATAACCGATGTCTGATCCTTGAGATATCGTTGGATGTATTCATCATGATTTTCTTGATAGGGGGAGGGCATGAGTAGAGACACATTTTCCCCTAAAATTTCTTGGACAGAATACCCAAACATATGTTCTGCAGCGCTGTTGAAGGATTGGATCAAGCCGGTTTCATTGATTGTAATAATGGCATCGGCGGCGGTTTCAAGGATTCCCCGAATGCGGGCGTCACTTTCTTCCCGAGCCAGTTCTCCTCGTTTCCGTTCCAACACGCGTCCCAGTTGTGTGCCAATAATTTCTATGACTTCTAACAGCCGGGCATCGGGCTTTTCCACCGAACGGGAAAAAAATTCTAAGACACCCATGACATGATTTCCCATCATAACGGGAAAGGCCAATCCTCCACGGATCCCCAAATCCTTGGCGGTGTGATTGCGGGGAAAATTTGAGTCTTGAGTAATGTCGGGTATCCATACTGCTCGTCTCTGTTGTAACACTCGTCCCGGAAGCCCAACGCCTTTTGAAAAGGTCGTCTGTTCCGTGAGGGTTTTGAAAGTGCGGAATTCTTGAGGGTGATCCAGATGCCAAATTCCGGAAGTAGTGAGTAAGTCGATATGTTCATCTACGCGAAAATACACGTGTCCAACCGGCCATTTTGTATAGATACAGATGCGGTCTAGGCTCGCTTGAAACGTTTCCATCACTGATGCCGCTTCGTTGGCGGCTATGGCGACCTGTTGAATGAGGTTCATGAGGTCTGTCTTTTGCCGAAGAGCATTTTCCGTATTTTTTTGTTCAGTGAGATCTCGCACGAATGCGTAGAACGAATAGGTGTATTCTTGGAAAATAGGAATAATGGTCAATTCAATGGGAAACTCGTGGCCGTCTCGATGTAGAGCTGCTAATTTGAGACGCTGATTCACGATGGAGCCCTTTTCCGTGGTGGCAAATCGTTTCAGTCCGTCCGTGTGAGCTTGTCTGTACTGCTCAGGAATAATGGTGCCTGTGAGAGACTGGCCTATGATTTGATCCTGTGACCATCCAAAGATGTCTACCGCCGAAGGGTTCCAGGTTGTGACGATGCCCTCATTATTGATCCCAATGATGCCGTCCAGAGCATGATCAACAATCAACCGCATTTCATCCCGGTTTTCTTGAAACATAGGAGGTTGAAACATCATTGTGCTCTGGGGCTGCCTGTGAGTTGAGATTTCACAAATCCGCCCTCGATTAAAGCCATGAAAGTTTTCTCTGTCGGGTCTGTTGAAAAAAGCCGCCAGCAGCGTTCTCGCCCTTGTTCCGTGCTCATGTCATACCAGTACGCTCCGCGCGCAAACATGGCTGTGGCCTTGCTGGACGACATTTTTGAACAGCCCCGATGTTGTTGATGGCGAACCGCTTCCGGGCGAAATATGGCCCCCGATATCTTCATTATTCAACACTCCCCTGTATCACATATTGTTCGACAACGATGTCTTGATAAGTAGAGGACTCCGACTATCGGACATTCCTTGTTACGATATGAGACTAGTGCTGGCTCAATAGGCTACACCTCATTCTACTTTTCGGTTTTCAGAACTGGGTTCTTAAAATTGAATGAGGAAGGATGGCAAAGAAATGGGAGAGATGAGAGAAGGGACGGGTTGAATCGCTGCGTTTGAGCTAAACAGTGGCTGGTGCGGGAAGCCACCGTTTTAAGGCTTGTGCGAGGAAATCCGGTCGCACCGGCTTAGGCAAATAGTCATCCATTCCAGCTTGTAAACATTTTTCTCGATCTTCCGGCATCGCGTTTGCGGTCATGGCAATAATGGGCAGACGGGAACGGTGAGGGCTACAACGTAAGGAGTGAGAAGTTTGTGAAAGATCGGTCTCTTGGGCCTCACCCTTCACTCCTAACTCATGACTATTGACCTTGGACTTTTCACTTTCTGCCTTCCTAATCGCGCGGGTGGCTTCATAGCCATCCATGACTGGCATGTGGCAATCCATGAATACGATGTCGTAGGGAATGGTGGAGCATGCATTGATCGCTTCTTCACCATTTGCTGCGACGTCTGCTTTATGTCCGAGACGTTCGATCATCATGACAGCCAATTGTTGGTTGACTTGATGGTCATCCACCACCAAAATTCTATGGCTGTTGATTTTTGCCGCTTCCAAACCTGAAAAACGCGTTACGACAGGAGTATCAGGGTGATGAAGGTTCCCGGTGGTCAGGCCCATGACCGTTTCCAATGTGCGCTTGAGAGTGCTTTGGCGAATCGGTTTAGTGAGATAACCTGAAAAGCCTGCAGCTTTGGCTTCTTTTGCATCTCCACGTTGGCCAAGAGAGGATAAAAGAATTAAACGAATATCCGAGAGCTGAGGATTGGCTTTTATTTCTCGAGCGAAGGTCATCCCATCCATTTCGGGCATCTCCATATCTACAATCGCAATCTGAAAAGGCGTCCCTTCTTCTTGTGCGTGTTGAAACAGCTGGAGTGCTTCAAGGGGAGTAGCCGCAGAGGCCACTTTCATGTTCCAGCCTTTGGCATATTCTTCCAAGAGTCGACGATTGACTGGATGATCGTCGATGCAACAGAGGCGTAGCCCCTCCAAATCGCCGGTCGGGAGAATCGGGGTTTGACAAGATTGCTTGATAAAGTGTGCGGTAAACCAAAAAGTGCTGCCTTGGCCCATCTGACTGTCAAGGCCGATTGTTCCACCCATGTGCTCAACTAACTTCTTACAAATAGCCAGGCCCAGCCCGGTGCCTCCGAATTGCCGAGTGGTAGAGCTATCGGCTTGTTGGAAAGGTTGAAAGAGGCGCTGTTGGGCAAGAGAGTCAATGCCAACGCCTGTATCCGTGACCGCCACTCGAAGAGTAGCGGCTTCTGGGGTTTCGTTGACTAGCGAAATGGTCACAGTCACCGCGCCTTTTTTGGTAAATTTGATAGCATTACTTATCAAATTCAACAGAACTTGCCGAAAGCGACCCGGATCGCCTCGTAGAGCTGTGGGGACCTGCGAGTCCACACAACCGACCAGCTCCAGATGTTTACTCCCTGCCTTTTCCGCTAACAGGTCTAAGGTGTCTTCCATCGCGACACGAAGGTCGAAATCAATCGTTTCAAAATCCAGCTTTCCGGCTTCGATTTTTGAAAAATCCAAAATATCATTGATAATCGTAAGCAGGGCTTCTCCTGAGCTTCGGACCGTTTCGGCAAACTGCTGTTGTTCTACAGTCATCTCCGTATCTAACAACAGACCGGTCATGCCGATAATGCCATTCATGGGGGTCCGAATCTCGTGACTCATGGTCGCCAAGAATTCGCTTTTGGCTTTCGCTGCATGTTCCGCCGCTTCTTTAGCCGCCCGGAGAGTTTGCTCCGTTTCTTTCCGTTCGGTGATGTCTCGAATAAATGCGCTAAAGAGTGTGGTCCCTTCCATGGTAAATGGGTTGACCGATATTTCGATGGGGAAGACCTCTCCTTTTCGATTGAGCGCCGAAAATTCAACGCGCTGATTTAACATGGTGCCTTTCCGAGTTCTGAGGTAACGTTGAAAACCTTGGTTATGGGCTTCACGGAAATCAGGAGGAATGATCTTGTCGGACACCAGTTGACCGACGATTTCTTCTTTCGTCCATCCAAACAATGTTTCGGCTTGTGGGTTCCAGTCTATGATGATTCCGTCTTCATTCACCGAAATAACCGCATCCAGGGCGTGATCCACGATCATCTTCGTACGTTCCTGCTCATACTTAAGCCGGGTTTCGCTTGTGCGTCTGAGGTCATCATAGAGTTGCTGCATTTCTCTGGATGAAAGAGCCAATGATCGTTCCAGTAATTCTCGCCCCTGATCGGCTTCGGTATAGGCATTGCTGATTCGTTCCAGCAGTTTTCCCCAATTTTCAAGGGGAGGAGGAGTGGTGGGATCACTCGCCCCTAATCGTTTGAGTTGGCGTTTGAGCAAAGGATGCATGGATGGCTACTGCTCAGAAATCGTGGTTAGCGTCATTGTTTGGTTGTGAAGGTCGCAACGTCCGTTGGTGTAGGGAGACAATTCGCCGTACGAATAAAACCCAATTTGCTTGGTTCCTTCAGGAAATACCTCGAGGGTGGCCTCAATTTCTTCTTCTGCTCGTTCTCCAAGAACTAAGCGCCGTCCAACACAGGTAATGGCAATCGCAAGCGTGTTCTCCGCCTCCAGGGATTTGGTCAGGAGGGCGGCCTCCGACGCTCCGGTGATCAGGCGATCAAAATTTCCACGCATCAGTTGGACAGCAGCATTGAGAGGGATATTTCCTGCAAAGGTCATGGATTGGTCTGATTCATTCACCGCCAAAATGGTTCGCACGAGATATTCATCATTGCTGCCCTCCTGTTTCAATGCTAAGGGAAAGAGGAGAGCCGTTGCCGGGAGTCCACTGGCCCGTTCGCCCAGATATTGTTTGTACAGTTCCAGAGCAGGTTTGCCGTCCAGCTCATACAGCACATTGCCTTCTGATCGGGTCACTCGACGTTCGGGCCCCAAATAATCCCATCCGCCTTTTGACCCATGTCCTAGACGAATGTGATCACCATAAAATCCGACAGCCGTCACCACGCCTCCAGTTGGCGTATTCTCCTGAATCACCCAGGTTTGTTTGAAGCGATCTCCATCTCCTGCGAGCCCTCCGGTGATGATCACGGATTCCGGGAGAACATCATTCATGCCACGGATGAGTTCGCTTCCATTGACTTTGAGCCCATCTGAAAGCACTAAGACTCCTCTAAGATCCGGTCGCAAGAGATGGTTGGCTATCTGTTGTCCAACTTGCAGAGATTGTGAGGGGTCAGGAATGGCTACTGTCGTGGTTTGGACCGTGGTCTGTTCAAACTGAAGAATGCCTCCCACCAGACTGCCGTCTCTAATTTCACTGCCAAAGACTTCCCCGGAAGTCGAACAGCCAACGACGGGAATACCGGAAAAGGTTTGACAGACATCCTGGATGTAGGTCGGTGCTTCCAGAAAACTTGAGGATCCAAATAAAATGACCAGGGACTTTTGAGGGTCCTGGAGAAAATCCGGGCGAGTGATTAATGGGCTAGAATTATCCAGACAAAATGTTTGAACCTTCATGTCTCCTCCCTCATTGCATCGAATGTTCTTGCTCTTCTTTTAGCTGCTCGTGGGCCATACACACTTTTTCAGCGTACGCTTCCGACAATATAGAGAACGTGCTATCTTTGTCGGCTGTTTGAGGAGAAATCTAAACCTGAACCTGGAATGCTAAGAGGAATAGTCTATCTGTGACCGGCTGTATCCAGAATCGACGAGTCTTTCGATTGTGAATCAGGGTTTTGGGGAAGGGGGGAGCGAAAGTTTCACTGTTGGAGTCTGTTGGGTGAGACGTGCAAACAGCTTTTTTCGAGTGGAAAAAAATTCCGGATTGCCTTCTGAAGCTTTAAGAAATTTCCCATAATATTGATTGGCCAATCGATTATTTCCTAATTGTTCATAGGCATACCCCATGTTGAGATGAATGTGAGGCAGATTGGGCTCAAGCGACTCGGCTTGCCGTAATTCATGGATGGCTAATTGATAATTTCCACGTTGTTGGGCGACCAAGGCTCGTTGGATCCACAATTGGGGGACCTTGTCATTTCTGGCTAATCCACTTAGGAAAAATTGATCAGCTTTTTCTATATCCCCTTTGCCCAATAGCGCGGTTCCCATCCAAAACCAGGGTTGCCAATTAACTGGAGGTTTATGGAAGAAGGGCGAAAGAAGGGCTGAGGCTTCTTGATATTTTCCAACCTGAATCAGGTGTCGAGCGTCACGCAACTGTTGAGCTGGCGAGCGCTGTTGTTGAGGAGGTGTTGGGGTTTCGGCCTTTGACGTTTCTAATTGTGCCGACAATGGAAGATTCTCTGGTGTTTCAGGTAAATCAGTTGTCAGCATGCTTGTCATCATAACTTCGTCAGGCTGAATGATTTCTTCCTCTTCCAGAGGTGTGGCAAATGAGTTGGTGTCGTCTGAGTCATCTCCGTTGTCAGGGGGTGTTGTAGATGAAGAGGGAGCCGTTGGTGTTGACGTTTCAATCGTTGGTGTCGTCTGGACAATAGAGGGCTCCGGCGTCTCGGATTCTAACGGAACTGGATCATTCCCTTGGTCATTATCGACGGCTATACTTGTTATTGAAGAGGCTTCTTCATCAAGAGAATTTGCGAATGCCACGACCTTCTCTGAAGCATTTGTGTCGGGTGATTCTCCAGAGGCCAGAGGCTGTTTCCCTTCCTCTGCCGGTGTTGGTGCGATTACTATATGTTCCGTCTCAGACGTTTGTGGAAGAGTAACAGCTTTTGGTTCTTTAGCCGCTAGATTTTCAGCCAAAGTTTCAGGTGGTGTGTTGATGGGCACAGTTTCCTCAGGAGGGGGGTTGACGTCGAGAATAGAAGGACGGGTATTGATGCTAGCTTGAGTATGAGGGGCCAGCCCAAAATCCATATGCCAACCAATCCAAAACGCACCGATAGCTAGTCCGCCAAGAGCGAGGGTGATTCCTGCACTCACAATCCAAAATTTTGCCCGAGAGGCTTTTTGATGTTGTCCTGTTCCTTCCCCTTTGGTAAAAGTCGGCCGCGAAGAGGGGGGATCTGGTGATTCTGCAGAACCACTTTTTGATTGTGACTGGAGGCGTTTGAGTGTGTCGGCGATGATACTCATGTTGGAACCGTAAATAGTAAAAAGTGAGAAGTGAATAGGTAAGACATAAAGACTAGTTTTTTCTTTACTCCTGACTTCCCACGTTCCCCCTTTTTTATTTTAAAAATTCCTGGGCGGCTTTCCAAACCAGGAAATGACTAATCACTGGACGTCTTTTGGCATAGGCTCCTAGCAAAGCGCGATCACAGAGTTGATTAATACGTCGAGGGACACCATGGGACAACAGGAAAATAAGGCCAGGAACTCCAGCCTGGAACCTCAGCCGATGAGTGCGTTCAGCTTTCTGAAGGCGATGAACAATATAGGCACGAGTTTCCCGATACCCGAACGGTTTCAGACAGTATTTCACGCTTATACGTTGGCGTAGCGGGCGAAAGGCTCGAGCGGACAATTTTTGCTCAAGTTCCGGTTGCCCGACAAGGAGCAAGCACATCAATTTGTCTTTTTCCGTATCCAGGTTAGACAGGAGTCGTAAGCCTTCTAACACTTTCCCGCTTAACCGATGTGCTTCATCAACTAACACGACAACGCGTTCGCCACCTTCCGCCAAGCGAAGCAGAAGTTTCGGCAATTCGCGTTGAAGGGCGCCAAGCGAGGAATCCTCTGGAATCGTTCCCGTTAAATCTTCATAAATGGATGTGAGCAAATCCCCATAGGATTGGTCGGGGTTGATCAGATAGGCAAAGCGGATGCCTTCTGGAGGATTGCGAAGGAGATGTCGGCACAAGAGGGTTTTCCCGAGTCCCACTTCCCCAGTCAACATCGTGAAGCCTCCACTCGCGATACCAAAACGAAGATGGTGCAAGGCTTCCATATGATGACTGCCTGGAAAAAAGAAATCGGTGTCCGGAGTCAATTGAAATGGCGGTTCTGCAAATCCCAGTTCTTCATAGCAAAGGCTCAGGTCTAGAGTCGTCATAATTATGATTTCACAATCTTGGGTGAGAGAAAAATGACCAGTTCACTTTTGGTTTTGACGGTATAGGTTCCTTTAAACAACCGGCCTAACAACGGGATATCACCTAACAACGGCACGGATCGTTCCGTTTCAGATTCTTCGTCTTGAATCAACCCTCCAATAATCACCATTTCCCCATCTTTGAGTCGGACAACTCCCGAGGATTGTTTGATGTCCAAAATTGGAGCATTCGATGTCTCGAGTGGTGAGAGGGCGATATCACGTAGACGGGAAATAATAGGCGTGACATCTAACATGATCCATCCATCTTCGGAAATTTGCGGAGTGACTGATAAGACTAAGCCCACCGTGACCGAATTAGCTTCTTCCGTCACGATATTGCCGGTTCCAGCTGTTCCCTGGGTAATGGTTTGGGTAAAAAATGGTTGATCGGTGGCCACCTTAATCAAGGCTGGTTGGTTATTCAATGTCACAACGCGAGGCTGTGAGACGACTTTGAGTTCGCCTTGCTCACGAAGAGCATCTAAGATGCCTGAAAAATCTCCAGAGGTAAAAGACATCGTGGTCGTGGCGACTTTAGGGACAAGCCCTCCAAAGGGGGCGGTGATAATATTTGAGAGGGAAAATGCACCGGTATCCCCATCAAATTTGATCTCGTTCCAGTTAATGCCTAGACTGTAATTGTCGTTCAAGTTCACTTCATAAATTCTGGCTTCGATCTCTACTTGGCGATACAGCGCGTTATGAACCCTATCAAGGAATTCTTCGATCTCGTTGACGCGTTGGTACCAATCTGTCACATGGATGGTTCCGGAAAGACGATTGGCCACCATCCGGCCATCTGTAGACATCAGTGTTTGAATCTGCTTCTCAAGTTCTTCCCAGAACTTGATTTCGTCTTGTTGATTGACCGTAATTTGCCCCGTTTCCTGCGATCCCCCGCCGCTGGAAGATCCTGAGCTCATTTTTGCCTGATTTTGACCGGTTCCCCCTCGAATGAGTCGGATATAGTCCACGTTGAATAATGCCGTTCTGAATTGCCTCACTCTGATGAGGCTATCCTCTTCTTTCCAATAATACCCATGGGCTTCCAAGAGTGCCGTCATGGCTCGTTCAAGTGGAAGATCGTGAAAATCTACGGTGACTGTGCCAATAATTTCTGGTCCGGCCACGATATTGAGTTTGTTGCTTCTCGCAAAGAGCGCTAAGGCGTCAATAAGCGGCAGATCTTGTGCCCGAAACGAATATAATGGACCTAGAGTCGGAGCAGGGTCTGGAGGCGTTTCCGGAAAATTGCTGCTCAGCAACATGCGATCTTCCAAGGAAAAATTCGTGTGATTTTCGGTGAGAGGTTCTGAAAATGCTTGCGAGTTGTGTGATAGGTTTCCTGACGATTGAGACTGGGCTGGTATGGCTTGGATTTCTGTTTCACGGCCGATGGTGGAACAACCCGAAACCGTAAAAATGCTGACGAGTGCGATATGGAGACCCACCCGTAGGGAAGAATGTGCAAAGGTATGCCAGAGTGGTGTGCCCATAACTGAGAGGATATATTTGTGTATCGGTTGTTGCGTAAGCGACATCGGATTTCTAAGAAGTTGTGAGTGTTTTAAATGTGAGTAGGTGTTTCTTCCCTCGCCGTTTTAACCATACGCCTCGAACTTCGATGGCCACGACCTGATAGCCATTAATCATTTCTCCTTCGTACACCACACTTCGGTTAATCACGGCGCTGCGTTCCTGGCTGTCCAACGCAATGGCTTTGAGTTCGAACTGTTGCAGTGCACTCTGTGATTCCCTATTTTTTTCTGAAGAAGTTTTTGAGGGTTGACTTGCTGAGGCATCGGTCATTGCCCAAACAGGTGCCGGTGCAAACGGATCCCGCTGGGGATTCTGTATCCATTGAGTGGCTTCGGCATCATGTCCTTGAAGTGTAGGCGTGGTGGCCGACTGGGTTTCACCAAGAAATGGTGCTGCTGCGTCCATCAAAACTGAAGGAATGAAATCTGAAGTCGTTTCCATAAGGTTGTTATAGACCGCCATGCCGGCCATGGCACACAGGCCTAAGGCGACAAAGGGGTTCTTTAAAGCTCGACTGAATGCTGAGTTTTCATCCATACCGACAATCCAACCGTGAGTTGTGTGGCTTTTTTCCCGTCACCGATCAACGTAATTTCTTCAAGATCTACGCGAGCTCTGGATTGTTCCAACACTTTCAAAAATTTCAGATAAGATCCATACCCGCTCGCTTTGTTTCGAGGACTGACGGTGAGTTCGATCGGAACCCGGTTAATCCCTTGAAGCGATGAAGCCGATTGTTTTTCTTTCAAAATTTTATAGTCTGTATGAAGTGCCAACTGGTTTCCGTGTTCCTGAATCTTCTGAGCCCAGTCCGCCAATTGAGTGAAATCTTGAATCAGCCGTTGGTCGGCTTGAGTCAGGTCTGCCTGAAGGGATTCGGGATGAGCCTCCTGATATTGATGGCGAAGCTGAGAGACTTGACGCTCCAAATTCAGAATCGTTTGGTAAGAATCCCGGTTCTGTTGAATGATCAAGAAATGATCCACGCTAATCCAACCAACGACCACAAGACTGCCGATAAGTAGAAGAGTCAAGACCATGGTTCTCAGATCGGACAAGGAGAGATCTTTTTCCGCTAACCAGTTCTTCATGAGAAATTTCCCTGTAAGGCCCAACGATACAGTGGTTGGCCACGTTCATCTGTAGTTGGCGAATTCGATTGAGTGAGAAGTTGGTCTCGCCAATTCTCATCTATCGAGACATGATAGGGCCCGTCTCCTAATTCCTGTGCGAGTTTTTCGACGAGAACCAAAGTTGATGAAAGATTGGCTGAGGTGTGCCCTGCCAATTCCAGATTCCAGGAATTTTTATTTTTCTTAATTGAGGCTTTATGCAGAATGATCTGAGGCGGAACAACTTTCCCCAAGTAGCTCAGTAAGGGGCCTTCGAGCATGGCGGTGGTATTTTCGGTAAGGGTCTGCGCCCACTGTCGTTTGCTTTGGACTGACACAAGTTGACGTTGCCAATGTCGGTGTTCCTGGTCCAGGGCCTTTTCTTGAGAGGCCAGGCGTTGATTGCGTTCCTGATTTTTGGCCAAATTTCCTTCAATGGCTCCGGTTGCTCCGATGCCGATAGCAAGGAAGACTGCGATAACGGCAGCGGCCGTATTCGCGAGCATCTTTTTCATCGGGGCACGACGGACGTGCAGTGGCGTGAAATTTGTCGGAAGGTTCATCGGGAGCGTGGCACCGACCCAAAGCCAGTATTTCCAATCCGGGCTGACGGGACAAGGAACCATAGGCGTGGCCACGTGGGCTTGTACTTCTTCGAGGGTTAATCGTTCATCTTCACCTAAAAACCAGATTTGGGGAATGGGCAAGTTGATTTGTTGGTTAATAAACATGATCGTCCTATTAACCTCTGTTCCAACGCGTTCTCCTAGAGGAATCCAATCTTGTACTGGAGCCAGGTGCCGGGTTAGGAGCGGAATGCCATCTTCTCCTCCGGCGACAAATGTCACCTTTCCATCCAACATACTGATAAGCATGGCGGCCTCACCTTGTTCCACTGTCAGAGAGCTGAGTTGACTTTCCGACAAGGCGGAGAGAGGGGCTAGTTGCTGAAGGTATAAACCCAACTCTTCACACATCTGAACGATCTCATCGATGAAGTTTTGTGGCCAAACCTCAAGGTGGATACTTTGTTTCCCCCTGGCCAGCATGCCAAGGTAATGGCGCCAGACTGCCGGCCCGTCCCAGTTTTTGACCTGTTGAGCTTTACGTTCAAGAATCCTCATAAGGTCAGCGTGGGGCATGGAAGGGAGTTGAACCATGAAGGTCATTAATCGATGGTCTTCCACAATGATAGAAACGTGGGTTCCTGGAAATTGTGTGTTATCAATGGCTTCGGCAATGGCTTGTCGAAGCGCTTGGGGTTTCCGAATGACTCCCGGTCGCTCCCATCCTTTGTGAATAGCATCATTAATGATGGATAAAGCCTTAAAACGACCATTGATGAGAGTGATACTTAGAACGGTGAGCTGCTTGCGAAAGATGCCTTTTTCATAGTTGTCAGAAAATTTCTTGGTAATTTCCTGAAACCCTTGCTTCGAAAGATATGTGGAGAATGGTAATGTCATGATTTGAGAGATTCCCTATGGGACGTAACATCCGCTGCTGATGACGCGCCATTGCGAGCCATTGGGGCAATCGGGATCAAATTGATAGCCGGCTTCTGCGGTCATTGTAAATTGTACTTCGGCGGTTCCAAATGTATTGGCTTCATCAAGGCCGACGGGCGTCCCGGTAATGTGGTACCGAATAGCTGGGGCAAGGGTTCCGCCCCCTGAGTTCGTCGGTGCGCCGTCGATGGAATAACTGCCTCCGGCTCCGTCGGCGGACAAACTGACTAGATGAAATAAATGTCCTAAATGCCCACGATGTATTTTCACATCATGCAGGCTAGTTTCATCGGTATTCCACCAGGTCTCGAAATCCGCATCGTTGTTAATGACAGGATTGAGGTTCTGCGCCAGCCCAGAAATGAGCAGGTATCGTGCATTGGCTAGTTGATTGGGAGCCAAACCAGCGGCATTGGAAAAGCCAGCAAGGTTTGGCTGCAGAAAAAAGTATCGTGAAAAACCATTGGGATTATTCAACAGTTGATTGGAAGAAGTCTGAACATAATCTGGACTTAATGCCGCAAGGTTTGCGGGAAAAGAACGGGTTTGTCGGACAAAAAGTTCAATGCCCTTGGCAATGTTTTCTAACTGCTTGGTTTCTGCATCTCGTCTGGCGTTCCGCAATTGATTGATGATGCTCGGTGCCACAAAACTGGCTAAAATAGCCAAGATGGCTAAGACCCCGATTAATTCCACAAGGGTAAAGCCATGAGGGAGCGTGAGGCGTGAGGCGTGAGGCGTTGAGGATACGAAAGCTGGCTGTGCCGTTACAGAAATTCTGAGTCCTGCACCGTGGCTGCATCTGTATGTAGGTTTGCGTAACATTTCTCTAACTCTTCTGTGGCCTTTTGGCTAACACATGCACGCATCGATGGTCCTGGCAGATTTTGCCGGGTATACCTCTCCTTAATCTGTCGGAGAAACAATAGCCAATCTTTATTAAGAGAAGGATTTTTTGCGAAAAATCCGAGTACTAAAGAAAAGGGAGAATGGTGACTGTGAACCCTATCTTTGACGTGGCTAAGTGGGATCAGCAGGTTGGATTCAACGGGTTCCATTGTTTGGCGGCTGTACAATTGGGGTCATACCAGTACGCCGTATTAGTGGTGAGGGCGAATTGAACTTCCGGGGCCGCATAGAACGTGTTTTCATCCAGACCAATAAGGGTTCCGACTAGGTGGAAGGCATTGTGGGCAGGCAGGAGGCCGCCGCCTGAGTCCGTAGGCGGATTGGTTCCGACGAAATAACTGGCCCCGTTTCCATCAGGAGTAATAGCCAAAGAATAGAATAGATGCCCAATATTACCTCGATGAATGTGCAAGTCCGGGGTCAGGGTTTCATTAAGAGTCCACCAGGTCTCAAATTGAGCAGGTGTGTTAACGATTGGTGTCATATCCTGTGAAAGATTAGAGAGAAGGAGGAAGCGAGCATTAACCAACTCGGCAGCAGTGAGTCCGGTACTATTGTTAAAACCATTCATGGCTGGATGGATGGCATAGTAGCGAGGAAACCCGTGTGCGTTGGTCGTTAGTTGTGGCAAGGAAAATGGAACATAATCCGGGACGAGACTGGCCAAGGATGGAGGATAGGCTTTTTGTTCTTCAAGATACAATACAATACCATTGGCAATACGGCGAAGCTGCCGATCTTCGATTTCCTGATCCTGTTGGTTGAAAATTTGGATAAGAGCTGGTGCAGCTACCGCCAAGCCTATAGAGATCACGGCTAACGCGCCTATGAGCGCAATAAGAGAGAAGCCTTGTTGCAGATGTATGAGATGTGGTCGAGAAGATTTGAGACGAAGGTGGGGTGTGTATGTCATTGGCCATTCAGGGACTGTTGAATAATAATGATATCAACGACCAAATTTCGTCTCAGCAACGTACTATGTCAGCTGCCTCGGGTCTGTTCAAAAAAGTCCGTTCAGCAAGGCTGCAGCCCTTTTTGCGCGCGGAGCGTACTGGTATTACGTGAGCACGGAAAAAGGGCGAGAACGCCGCTGGCGGCTTTTTCCAACAGACCCATTCATTAAAACCCGCCCATTAAACTCATCATGGGCATAAAGAGCGCTAGGGCCACCACTCCCACGATGCTAATAAGACCTAAGGTGATCACAGGCTCCAGGATGGCAAAGATTTTTTTTACACGTCGCGGGATTTCTTTATTATAGTAATTGGCCACATTCATGAGTGTTTTGGGCAGATTTCCCGTGGCTTCCCCGACCGCAATCATTTGGACCATCATGGGTGGAAAAATGGGGTGCCGACGCAGTGAATCATGAATCGATGAACCTTCTGAAATGTTACGTTGCATAGCTTCTATGGCGTTGCCCACGACCTGGTTGCCAACCACCCCATGGCACAATTTCAGACATTGGAGGACAGGGATGCCAGCCTTGTAGAGTACCGCAAAGTTGTGTACAAACTTTGATAACGTCAACATCTTAAAGAGTTCCCCTAGAATGGGCAGATGGAGGATCATATGGTCCCGCCAACTCGAAAAGCCTGGGACAAGCTTCCGTGCCATCCACCAGGCTATGGGTATCCCAAGCACCAGAGGCAACCATAGGTACCAATTATCCACGAGGAAAAGACTGGTGTTAAACACCATGACGGTGATGAATGGGAGAGGGATATTCAGGCTTTCCAAAACAGGAATAAATTGAGGGACGACAAAGGTAAACAATAGAATCAACAGTCCGGCCACCGCAATGATCACCACACTTGGATAAATGGTGGCTTGGCGAACGTCGCTTCGGATTTGATCGGCCCAGTCTAAATAGCGTTCCAATTCTTTGAAGGTATCCGGCAAGGTGGCGCTTTCTTCTCCTGCTTGGACCAGGTTGGTGACCTGTGGAGGGAAAATGTGAGGATGTTGGCTCATGGCCACATTCAGGGGACTTCCAGCTTCAACTTGGTGATGAATCGTGCGTAGGGTGGCCCGCATCTGAAGATTCGGGGATTCTTCCGACAAGTTTTTCAGCGCTTGCGCAAGAGAAATCTCGGCGTCCAATAAGGTAAACATATGGGTGGAAAATTCCATGAGATCACGGGGGCTGACCTTCCCTCGTTTGCCACCAGAGGAAGTTTTCTTTTGTTTGGATTCCAGGGCTTCCACTAAATAGAGCCCCATGTCTTCCAGACGGCTTTCCAAGTGCGAGCGATCAAGGACGATCATATCGCCTTCTTCAGGACGGCCTTGATCATCAATGGCACGGTAATGGAAGCTAAGCACCTGCTACCCTTATGACTTCTTCTACCGTTGTAAGCCCTTTGAGCGCTTTCTGTATGCCATCTTGAAACATCGTAGGCATGCCTTGTTTATGAATAAGCGCCCGGAGGCTCCCCATGTCCATCCCATTCACAATGGGTCCGTGGATTTCGTCGGTAATTTCGATGATTTCATAGATTCCGGCACGTCCCTTATAGCCAGTTTTTGCACAAGAGGTGCACCCGTTTCCTTTCCAGAGTTGAGCCGGTGCGTTTTCAGGAAGTGTGACCTTGAATTCCCCTAATACTTTTGCCGAGTCCGTCCGTTCAACCTTGCAATCCGGACAAATGCAGCGGACAAGTCGTTGTCCGGCCACTGCTGCTAAGGCTGAGGCCAGGAGAAAGGGTTCGATGCCCATATCAATGAGTCGTGGAATGGCGCCCAGCGCATCATTGGTATGTAAGGTGGAGAAAACCAAATGCCCGGTCAGAGCCGCACGAATGGCCAGTTCTGCGGTTTCGTGATCACGAATTTCACCCACCAAGATGACATCAGGATCTTGCCGTAAGAGGGCGCGGAGGCCAGCTGCGAAGGTCATGTCAATATCAGGATTGATTTGTGTTTGGCGGATCATCGGCATTTGATATTCAATAGGATCTTCAAGCGTGAAGACGCTTTTTTCTTTGGCGTTAATATGGCGAAGTGCCGTGTAGAGGGTTGTGGTTTTGCCGCTTCCTGTCGGACCGGTGACCAAGATGATCCCGTGCGGCTTCTGGATGATCGATTTCATGCGAGATTGATCCTTCGACGTAAAGCCCAAGGCTCGAAATTCTAACTTGAGCGATCCTTTGTCCAAGATTCGCAGCACAATACTTTCCCCGAAATTCGTGGGGAGTGTCGAGACACGGAGGTCTATCCGGCGGGAGCCTAGGGCGAAAGCAATTCGACCATCCTGGGGTGTGCGTTTTTCGGTGAGATTCAAGTTGGCCATGAGTTTCATGCGAGCGATAATTGGCGCCTGGAGAGGCTTCGGAATTAACAGTTCTTTAGTCAGCACACCATCGACGCGATATCGAATTCGTAAATATTGCTCTTCCGGTTCAATATGAATATCGGTGACTCTGGCTTGAATGGCAGCGGTAATCAATTGATTGCAGAGTCGTATCATTGGGGCGTCGCGGCTGGCATCTTCGCCGATGTTTGACAAGCCTTGGGCGGACAACTCATCCAGCAATTGTTTAATCGATTCGCTATGGTCGTAGTGACGTTCAATCGCTTCTGCAAGTTCCTGGGCTGGGGCCGTTTGGGTGGCGACATTCAGGCCTGTGCGTCTTTCGATGGTATCCACGGCGATGATGTTCAAGGGGTCTGCCATGGCTAAATTTAAGACTTTTCCCTTCGTGCTGATCGGAAGCACTTGCAGTTGAGTGGCCAGTTCATAGGGGATGAGATCTAAGATTTCTGGAGGGATAAACGTGGTAGTAAGATCGACGATACCGGTCTGCGTTCCTTCAGCCAGATAGTGTGCCAACAGCTTTTCGGAAATAAAGCCGAGGTGAATCAACGTTTGCCCAAGCATGACTTTGTTACGCTTGGATTCACGCAAACCCAGATTGAGTTGTTCTTCAGTAATCCACCCATCCTGAACGAGAGTGGCACCTAATTGAGGTCGAGTAGGTGAAGAGGTATTTGACATGGGATTGTCCGGACTTTAGAGGCTATGACCCCTGAGACTCAGATATTTGAATCCCAGGGATCTTCAGAGGATGTGCAGTGAAGGGGTCTGTCGACACCATGGACAGAGCTCACTAATGTTAGGCGGATATTTATTGGCTGGCCAGGTAAATCCGTACGGTGCCTCCAGCGTTGGCTACCCACTTGACTCGACCCTGTACTTGGCGATCAGCTGTCGTAGCTCCAATGCCCGGGTCCAAGATGCTATCAAGTTCATCGAAGGCAGCGACGGGGACGCCGGTGATATTCAGATAGGCCAATTGAGAGCCATCAGGGAAGTCGTTGGCACCATTCCCGTCCAAGTCAAAATTGTTTTGATTAAAGGCCGGGGCCGCCCCGAAATTATTGACTACCGCATTCGGCATGGTCATAAGAGTTCCCAACCCAGGGGGATTATTGCTATTAAACTGTTCGAGATAGGGGCCTCGGAAACGAGGCCATAGGCCCGTTCCAACTTGTGCTAAGGGGTCTTGTGAACTCAATGTGAGGCGTCTTGGAAGAGAAAGCACATTTGATGTATTTCCGTTTCCTTGTGCTGATGCAGCACCGGCGGCATTCAACGAATAGATAGTGCCCACGTCCGCAAAATAATTCGTAATAGCTGTGGTGTAGGTTCTTACGGCTGCGGCCGTTGACCGCGCATTGGAGGAAGCCACCAGTTGGAAAATTCGAGGCAACAGTAAGGCAATCAGAATAGCGATGATCGCCAAGACGCCGATCATTTCGACCAAGGTGAACCCTCGTTCTTGGTGTGTTCTGGTGAATAGTGCTCTAACCATACGAATCTACTCCTTTAAGACGAGGTACTAAGAGTTCTCTCATGTGACAACGGTTTTCTTTTCGTTCACTGGTTGTTACTGACTATCGGTATGGCAGAATAAATTCTTGAATTGGAGACGTTTTTTTGAAAAAACGACTAGAGTTTTGAACGGGACTTCATATCCAGGAGCGCGATATCGGCGAATGGGTCTCCCAGTTGGGAGGCTTGGCGGAACAAGCGGAGGGCAGTTTTGGGTTCTGCTTGCCCCAAAGCCCCTTGAGCATAGATATAACCTAAGTGTACAAGGGCGGAAGAGAGTTGAGAGTCTAGGTCAATGGCCTTCAGGAACGCTTTCTTGGCCGTCTCGATATTGCCTGCATTTGTCAAGGCAATCCCCAACCCGACATAGGAAGGGGCGGCGTTGGGATTTTTCTTAATGGCTTGGTGATAAGCATTCACCGCAGCTTTGTATTTCCCTTTTAAGACAAGCCGCCAGGCATATTTGGTATAAGGTTTCACCTTTTGGGTTTTTTGTTCTGGTGTCGTGGTGACAGGAAATGATTGCTTTGGAGCTGAGGTCTGTGGAGGAGGTATAGATGGTGCCGGTGCACCGGGCGGGGTATGTTCTAAAGAGGCTGTGTTCTGAGGCTTCTGTGAATGCTGGCCCTTGTGGGAATCAGGTGCGGTTGAAGTGAAATCCAGATGGCTGCCTAACGCTGTTGAGGGGCCCAGACTGACAAAAATGAGCGCGACTGCCCAGATTTTATAGGTACCGTTGGTTTTCATCGTGTATAGGTATCGGTAAGCCTACGTAAGGCTTAATACACGAGAATGTGGGGTCGTTACCAACGAGATCGATTGAGGAAAAACAGACAAGAACGATTAGCAGGCAGAGAATGAGCTAAATTTTGAGACGTAAAAAGTGAATGATGTGAAGAGGGAGAGGGGAAAGAAAAATGTTGAGGGAAGAGAGGAGTAGCACCAGGAAATTTTTTCCTACTGTTCACTCCTCACCTCTATCTCTATGTTTGATGGTGGTCTTATGCCTGATCTGGAAAGGCGGCTTTTAACAAGGGTTGCAATTCCCCTTTTTCCTCCATGGGGCCTAAGACATCGGTGTCGCCATAAAATTGGCCATTAATGAAGACTTTGGGCAATGTCGGCCAGTTCGTCATTTTGGACAAGGTTTCACGCTTCTCAGGGTTGGGGAGCACGTTGATCAGTTCATAAGGGTGACCAAATTTATTGAAAAACTCCATGGTTTCCACCGTAAATCCGCATTGTGGCGCCGTTTTCGTGCCTTTGCCATATATCAGTATTTTATGTTCGGCGATTTCTTTGTTGATTTCATCTTCAATCGGTGTGCTCATACAGGTTATCCTCCTTGGGCTTCATTTTTAGTTTTGGCCTGAATTTCAAGTGCATGGATGCGTCCGTCCTTCATGGGTTCGTCAAGGGCTTGATAGATCATCCGATGGCGGTCTAGCAAGTTTTTTCCTTCAAAAGCATCGGAAATGACTGTGACCGTAAAATGATCCATGGTCCCCGTGCGGTCAAGGACAGAGACTTTGGCATCGCCTAGCGATTCTTGAATATGGGTACTGAGGGCTTCAAATGTCATCATAGTCGTGTCGTTATCCTCATAAAAATGATTTGCTGTGTAAGAATCACTATACCCGAGCCTGAAATTTCTACGCAATGTGGAATAGTAAGAAGTGAGAGGTAAGGAGTCGGGAGGAAAACAGGGAAGTGAGAGGTTATTCCTCCTATTGAATCCTGTCTCTTTATTCCTCAGTTCCCACGTTTTCCCCCCCAGAATACAAAACCGTTTGAAGAAATGTGCTAAGACCTTCGAGCACTGGTATGGGAATTTCATGACCGCCTGGGAATTCGACCCAACTCACGGACAGCCCCGCATTCTGGAGATGATCATGGAGTTCTTGGGCCATCGAAAACGCCAAGATGGGATCATTGATACCATGACTTTGAAATACTGGCAGCCCTTTGCGTGTCGGTAAGCAGGTCAGCCATTCCTGTTTAGCAATGAGCGTGCCGGAGAGGAGCGCTAAACCCGCAAAAGGTATATCGGAGTGGAGTACCAGGTCGGTCGATAGCATAGCTCCTTGAGAAAACCCACCTAAGACCAGTGATGTCGCAGGCACCGCTAAGGACTTCGTGGCAAGGGTCAAGACTTCTTGTATCTGCGTGCGTGCTGGGGCTAGCCCGCGCGGAACCTCTTGTGATAATTCCTCCCACTTCCCTTGGGCGCGGGCTTGGGTGATGCGTTCCATGTCCAACATCCACCAGGCTCTGGCGTCTCCGAAGCCCATATCCAATTTGATCGGCGCGGCCGGAAAGAGAAATCTGACCTCATCTGGAACCTTGAGATAGCCCCCCAAGGCGACCAAATCATCTCCTGGAGCCCCAAATCCATGCAAGAGAACCACAAGAGGACCTTCGCCGCTTCCTTGGCGGTCGAGACCACCTGTAATGCAGACATCCAATCCGGCCCAATGTTCGTGTCTCATAAGAATGGGTAATGTATTACGGTGAGGAATTTACGAGGTTGGGTCTGAAGTCGAAAGGGAGGTCAATACTGATTCAGTGCTGCGCGGTGATATTTTTCCAAAAAAATTAATGACCCATTTTGGGAGCGCCGGCGTTTGCCCCTTGAGTAATGAGCGGAATGCGTAAGACTTGGTGGCAATGATTGCAGACGACTTTCCATGTATTCTCATCCGCATATTCGACTTCGTCTTCTTTTTTCCAAAACAACTTGTTACATTTGGGGCATTTGCGAACGAGCATCGACATAGAAACAGCTCCATGCGAATGATAGAAAATTTAGAGTGGACTTAGTGTAATATATCTTGCCACAATCTGCCAACGCATGATCAGGTATTCCGATTCCCACACATTCGATTCGCAACAACTTCTGGCGTTATTTGAACAAGCCGATTGGGCAAAGGGCCGTAGTCTCGACGATACTCAGCAGATGTTGGGTGAGTCCGATGTGATTCTCTCGGCTTGGGATGGCACCAAATTAGTGGGATTTGGTCGTGTCCTCACCGATTATGTCTATCGGGCGTCCATTTGGGATGTCATTGTGGATGTGAAATATCAGGACCAGGATATTGGAAAAGGCCTGGTTCAGAGGATTCTCTCTCATGCTTCGTTGGCTCGTGTGGAATTGTTTTGGTTGTGTACCAGGCGGTATCAAGGCTTTTACGCGTCACTAGGGTTTTCGGACAAGGAACAGACTGGCATGGTGTGGGATCGCCGAAAACAATGTTCACGTTCCTAGCCCTAGCGAAGATCTTTTTGTTGGTGGCACCGTAGCCAAAATCTCATGTTTATGTTGACAGGATGTCACGAATGATTGTGGTTGGACTCATGTCCGGGACGTCGGCCGATGGCGTGGATGCCGCCGTCGTGAATATCCGTGGAACTGGGCAACGCTTAACGATCAGGCTGCTCAGGCATTACGGCTATTCCTATCCTCCTCAATTGAGACAGCGTATCTTGCAGGTAGCTGAACGTGGAACGGTTGCCGAAATTTGTCATCTTCATACGCTGTTGGGAGAGATCTTTGCGAAAACGGTTTTCAAGGCAATATCTGAAAGCGGCATCCGGCCAACTCAGGTGAAATTGATCGCCTCTCATGGCCAAACTGTTCATCATCTTCCCATTCCAATTGTGGAGCGAGGAGTCGGATCCATTCGGTCAACGCTTCAGATTGGTAATCCAGCCGTTATTGCTGAACGCACAGGTATTACGACTGTTTCAGATTTTCGCGCTCGTGATATGGCAGCTGGTGGGGAAGGCGCACCGTTAGTTCCCTACACGCATTTTCTGGTGTTTCGGCAGAAGAATGTGAGCCGTTGGGTCGTGAACTTAGGCGGCATCGGGAATGTGACGGCGCTTCCCCGTAGTGAACGATTAGCTGACGTAAAGGCTTTTGATACCGGGCCCTGTAATATGTTGTTGGACGCCCTCGTGATGACCGAGACCCAGGGCCGGCAAACGATGGATCGTGGAGGACGGCTGGCGCAACGCGGACAGGTGCATTCGGGGCTTTTGCGATGGTTGTTGACTCATCCGTATTTGGAGCGGCAACCACCAAAATCCACAGGGCGTGAACTTTTTGGAAAAGCCTACGTCAAAAAAGTCTTGGCTCAGTCCCGACGGTGGCATCTGTCTCTTCAGGATTTGTTAGCGACTTGCTGTCAGTTTATTGCTCGTACAATGAGCGATGCCCGGCAATGGACTCAGCAGGTACCGGGAGATGTTGTCTGCGGCGGCGGCGGGGTTCGTAACGCTCGTCTTTGGAAAGAACTTCAGCAGGTATTTGCTCCCATACCCGTGCGGACGATGGACGACTGTGGATCTTCAAGCCAGGCCTTCGAAGCGCAAGCCTTTGCGGTATTGGCCTATCAAACTGTTCATGGTGAATGTACCAATGTGCCCCGAGTCACGGGTGCCCAGCATCCCGTTATTTTAGGGTCCGTGACGCCTGGCAGCTTTCGTTCTCCAAAAAAATGGAGTTGATGACCACAGATTTTTTCCCCTCGCGTTAGTGGAATACTTCATGTCCAATAGTGGATTGTCTGTTCTTTTCTTAATCATCCTGCTCTTAGGAGTGGGCTTCCTCCTGCATTGGGTCTGGCGTCGTCCCGTGTCTGCCGATTCGTCTCGAACAATACTCTCGGAATCGTCAGAAAGCGAGGTAACTCCTCGTCCATTAATGACGGCGGAAGAAGCCACCTTGTTCAATTTAATTCGATTGGCTGCTCAAGATTATTTTCTCGTCTTGGTCAAGTTGCCGGTTTTGCAGGTTATCTCGGTTCGAGATACGGATGAATTGGCGCGAAAGACACTTATGCGGACGATTCAACCGGTACGTTTGGATGTCATATTGGTCCATCCTGGTAGCCTTCAAACAGAGACTGTGGTGCATTTTCAAAAAGATGAAGAATCTCAACAGGTAGAGAAACGTGATCAGGTTGTAGAAACCGTTTTGAAAGCTGCCGGCATCAAGGTGGTGGGGCTGCGGCTTGATCAGAGCTATTCCGTTGAACAAGTCATGGCGAAGTTGGGGCTGGAAGAAGAGGAATAAAAGGTCATGACCATCTGTGTCATGGATTCTATGGTGTGATGATGGGAAGGATTGATTGGAATGTGGAGACGCCGGATTCAATAATGTGGTCATTTCCGTTTTCGAGATTTTTGATCGGGAGAAACCGAGCGATCTTAAAAAATGTACGGTGGTCTAAGACAGCGGCAATTTCCGAACGGCGGGTTTTAGTAATGTCTATGGTCAACCCTGCTCCAGCTTTCCATTCCCATATTGATGAACTCAAGCACAAGCTGAGGTGCTGGTCAGCCACTTCCGAGAATCGGTTAAAGAGGTTTGTGCGATAGTCTTTGACGAGTGGACCTTCAACAATCAAGGCAAAGACAAGATGATGGCCCCACCAACAGAGCGAACGAAATGCGAATTTGTCTTGCCGCGTGTAATATCGAGGGAAATCTAAGTATTGGTAAGGACAATCTTCCAGGTGTTCGCCTTTGACGAATTGGACCGCCTCCGGATCAAACCCTTCTGGGGCCAGGAGTGGGTGATTGGCCAACTCGGATTGTAACAACCGATGAAGTTCCTCCAGCGTCTGCTTGAGCTTGACGGAAATCGCAGCCTTTTTTAGAAAAAAATCGTGATCGGCAAAAACATGCCATTCATCCGCGGTCAATGAATCATTGTCCATGGTTTCTATTCCCTTGCCCTCGAGGGCTTGGCCTTGAAGAAAGGGCAAGGGAAGGGTGAGAGTGAAGACTTCATCAATTCAAAAGTTTCTAAGAGGTGCGTCAATGATGCCTTTAGGAAGTTTCAAGAACGATGAAAATTGCCACATATAATGTGAATTCACTTCGAAAACGAATTGGCATTCTGCATCCTTGGTTGCGCCGACATAAGCCGGATGTCATGTGTCTTCAAGAAACGAAAGTCCAAGATCAGGATTTCCCTTTAAACGCTTTTGCCGATTTACCCTATGTCATCCATTATTGCGGGCAAAAATCATACAACGGGGTCGCTATTTTTAGCCGAACCGAGCCGGAAGAAGTGGCCTTTGGGTTTCAAGATGGTGAAGCGGAGCAAGAGTCTACACGTCTGGCCCGAGTCGTGATACAAGGGATCCCGATTATCACGACCTACATTCCTCAAGGCTTTGCCCTGGATTCTCCAAAGTATATCTATAAGCTTGAATGGTTTCAGCGGTTAAAGAAATATTTTTCGAAAAACCTTTCCATCAAAAAACCGGCCATCTGGTGTGGGGATATGAATGTGGCTCCGGAACCCATTGATGTCCATCATCCTGAAAAGCATCTCAAGCATGTCTGTTTTCATGAAGATGCGCGGAAGGCCTATGCGGATACCGTATCATGGGGATTTGTGGATGTGTTCCGTCATCATTATCCACGCCGCCAGCAATTTACTTTTTGGGATTATCGACGTCCAGATGCGTTGGAAGCCAACCGTGGGTGGCGTATTGATCATATGATGGTGACGCCACCTCTTCTCTCATATTCCCGGACTATTAAAGTGGACGTAAACGCACGAAAGGCTGAACAGCCGTCGGATCATACCATACTCTGGGCAGATTTTTCGGTGTAGCTGGATGAATCGTTCAAGAGACAGGGCTGCCTCAGAAAAATGCCACGCTCAGGGGAAGAGAATTACTTTTTGTTGCCTGTTCGAGATTTTCGTTCGGGAGGCAAGTTCTCTAAGGGAATAAACACCGCACAGGCCACAACCGTGGTCCAGAGATTGGGTTTGCCGATCGCTGATTGAGTAATATTTTGTGTTCGGACGATATCATTGCCCATTTTGAACACTTGTTTTCGCTCGTTCCAGGCCACATTCGGATCGAACTTAATGCCCAGCGTCGTCGCTAACATTTGTGCCGCTAAGTCTTCAGTATATTCCCCTGCTTCTTCGTCGGTTTCCCCGTAAGCATGATGTTCTGATAAGTAGCCATAATTATACTTTCGGCCTGAGGGAACGGCGACGCCAACGGAGGAAGAAATGAGTCGGTTCCGTTCGTTTGTGTCGGTTCGCGCCATTACGCAATAGGTGATTTCTCCGGGGTTCAATAATTTTTCCCCGCGTTTGCGAGGAATAATCTTGCAATCTGGCGGGAGGATGGACGACACGCTGACTAAGTTACAGTACGCAATCCCTGCACTCCGTAAGGCTTCTTCAAAAGACGTGAGCTTTTCTTTGTGAATACCCACACCTTTGGTGAGAAACATATGAGTTGGGACCATCGTGACTCCTTTATTTGCGAAGTGAGTAGTGCGGGTGGCATGTAGGAAGACACCCAAGACCTAACCCTAGTTAAGTTATCCTGGCATCTTCACATTTGAAGGCCCATTTTTAACAAGAGTGGGGCGAAAGGTGCAAGGTCGAGAGCTGTCGATGAAGAAAAAATAGTTCAGGATGGTGATTTGACGATAAGCAGCTTTGGTTCAGTGAATTCCTGGATTGCATAGCGGACGCCTTCTCGCCCAAGTCCTGAATGTTTCACCCCTCCGTAGGGCATGTGATCGGCCCGGAAGGTCGGAATTTCATTAATGAGGACGGCGCCGACTTCCAGTTTAGCATAGGCGCGGTACATCACATCGATGTTCGAGGTAAAGATGCCGGCTTGTAAGCCAAAGGGAGAATCATTTATCAGCTCGAGAGCATCCTCGAAGTTGGAATAGGGGCTGATCGTCACCACTGGGCCAAAAATTTCTTCGCAACAGACTTTCATGGTAGAGCTCACATTGGTGAGGACCGCAGGTTCTATGATCGAACCGTTTCGGCTTCCACCCGTTTGGATCAATGCTCCATGTGAAACGGCCTCTTGAACCCAGGTTTCTACCCGTATCGCGGTTTGTTCATTGATTAAAGGTCCAACTATTGTCGAGGCTAAAGTTGGATCTCCCGTCGACAAGTTCCTAACGTGTTGCACAAAGGATTGGAGAAACTGATCATACTGCGATTGATGCACATAGATTCGTTGAACCGAGATGCATGTTTGTCCACTATAGCCATATCCTCCGGCGACGCATCGAGCAACGGCCGTTTCAAGATCTGCATCGGGCTCAACGATGACTCCAGCATTGCCACCTAATTCCAACAACACACGTTTGGGCCCGGCTTTGCTTTTTAACATCCAGCCTACTCCAACTGAACCAGTGAAACTCAAGGCCTGAAAGACAGGGTGTACGACCATCCGTTCGGCCAAATCATTGGAACATGGGATTATGGTCAGGGCGCTTGCAGGGAGGTCCGTGGTTAAAAAGACTTCCCCTAGAAGTAAAGCGGTCAATGGTGTTTGCGGTGCCGGTTTCAGGACGATGGGATTTCCCACCGCTAAGCAGGGTGCCACTTTGTGAGCGACTAAATTCAACGGGAAATTAAACGGCGTAATACCCAGAACGGGGCCGAGAGGAAACCGTCTGACGCTAGCGGTATAGGCTTCTGCACCTGGAGTAAGATCCATCGGTATCGTTTCGCCAACGATACGTGTGCTTTCTTCGGCTGCCAGGCGAAAGGTTTGAATACCCCGGTCTATTTCACGCCGTGCATCCGTTATAGGCTTGCCAGCTTCTTCACTGAGTGTTTTCGCAAATTCTTCATGCCGAGCGGTGATCCCATCAGCGATTTTGGCCAAAGCTTGGGACCTGACGTACGCAGGAGTGGCTGCACATTCTTCAGCTGCGCGTGGCATCGAGGCAATGGCTTGATCGATATCAGTCGATTCAGCTTGGCAGACGTTGGCGATTGTCATGCCGGAATAGGGATTGAGAATCGATTCAGTCAGATGAGTCTTAACCCATTGCCCGTTTAACAATATGGGTTTTGCTGTACTGGCGGTCATTGGTTTTGAGTATCTCGTATGGGGGGCGCTTACCCAACTGGTTGGTCAGAGTTTGTGTCTTGAACGGGAACCGAAGCTGAAGGCCATTGTTCGGCTTTTCGAATTAACTCTTCGGTGCCCCATTCTCTGATGGCTTCTAACGTAAAAGGTTCAAATGTTCCAATGGCTCCGCATCCTGGACAGCCTTCGATAGGAAGCTTTGCCTGAAAGACTTCGTCTAAACAGGATAAACACACAAACAGATCGGGCTCGCCTACTTCACATTCAACCGGCCAAAACGAAGATGATTTTGTCATGGATATTCCTTGTTAAATTGAGACATAGACATTCACACATGGCTTCCGACGACAATAATGGATCTGTTGAAAAAATCCGCTAGCGGCGTTCTCGCCATTTTTCCGTGCTCACGTCATGCCAGTACGCTCCGCGCGGAAAAATGGCTGTGGCCTTGCTAGACGGACTTTTTTGAACAGACCCGAGGCCTCTGACATGTCACGTTGCAGACACGAAATTTGGCTGTTGATATCATCATTATTCAGCAGTCCCATAATGTACCCTGATTCAGGTAATGATATCAATGAAGTGAGACGGTCCGTCGCGTGAGTTCTCAATGCTGAACGCGAGAGTTACGATGAAGGAGGGGGTGTAGATGTGTTACTGGATTGAATATTTAATAATTTGTCGATTTCTTCTTTGAACGTTTCGTAAGGAAAAGCCCCAGGAATCACAATCAAATTTGGATCGTCCGGAACCTGAGTAGGGAAGAGGACAAAGCCTGGAGTTCCTCGGATTCCTAATGCGCCGGCATCTTTCAGATCTTTTTCGATATCAGAAAAGTATTTGTGTGACTCGACGCATTGAGAAAATTCTGATTGTTGTAAATTCAGTTCTGTCGCAAATTTTTTCAGATTCTCAGGGCTAAAATCACCGGCACTGTTAAAGAGACGATCATGCATCGGCCAATAGGCATTTTGTTCTCCCGCGCAGCGGGCGGCATCAGCCGCGCGAAGGGGATTGCCAAAACCTCGTGGATAGTCCCTGTAGACAAAACGGACTTTTTTCGTTTCGATATATTCTGACAACAATTTCGGAAACGTTTCATGAAAGAACTTTTTGCAGAAATGGCACGTGAAATCGGAATATTCGACCAAGGTGATGGGAGCCTTGGGATCTCCACGTACGACATCGTCCTCTTGGATCAAAAATTCTGGTGCTTTGGAATGGGCTGGGATGACGAGTGAGACTAGGCTAAGGAAAATTATTCCGAAAAATGAATTTATTAATGAATGTTTAAGTTTAAGCATGCATCCCCTGTTTCGTTATTCATTGTCGCATGTGGGTCTGAGCTTGTCGAGGGAAGACTCCAGCCAGTGTCAAAAAGGAAAACTCTATTGCCTTTTTTTCTTGGCTTGCTCTAACAGGCCCATCATTAAGAGAGGCCAGACCACCGTGGCGTCGCTTAACACTTCTGCGAATTGTCCACCCTCTTTTTTCGGCACAAATTTTCCCCATGAGACGCCTTCCTCATATGTGCAACCGCTTAAGCCGCCCCAATAATCCGGTTCTGGACAAATTCTCACCCCATAGTGAAAGCGTGGGGGAGTGAGCTGTGTGCCCATCCGCAGATTCAATATTTCAATATACGGGGGCGTTTGTTGCGACCAGTTCCGGGGAACGCCTCCGCCAATGGTAAATATACCAAGCCGTTTGGCGGAGAGAAGTTTTTCAGTGTAACTATTTAAGTCCAAAAAGGGATTGAATGTGGGACAGGATTGCCGTAGTTGATTCCAAATTTCCTGGTCCGTTTTCCCTGTCTGGTCTGGTTTCTTACCATTCATTCCCCAAATCGAGACATCCAAGCCTAACTCAGAATCCGTGAAAGCCGGAATATACACGGGTACTTGTTGTTCATAGGCACTTTTCAGGATGCCTGCGCCGGGATAGTTGTCATGTAAGGTTTTCCCCAATTCATGGGTGAGTATTTCGGAGGACAATGGCGTCTCAGGCGTCAGTCGTTTGAGTGTTTCACCAACCACTTGTTCAACATGATTGAGATTTAATTCCATTTCCAATGTGTCGTATACTCGGTTATAGCCCTTTTCAAAAAGCTCGACATCGGTCATGGATGGGTGATACTTATAATGTGTTTTCCCCACCGCTTCGGTGAGACCATGGGCAATCAAGGCACCTGTTGAGACGACGGCTTGTACCATGCCTCGGTCCAACATGCTGCAAATAATTTTGCCCATCTTTGCAATTGTCATGGCACCGGAGAGTGTCATGACTACGGCGCAGTCAGGGTCTTGTACCATCTTAGAAAGAATCTCAAAGGCTTCGCCTAAGCGACGTCCTCCAAAGGCTGTTTTTTTCATCGCCCCTAATAGATCGGAAAACGAATGAATGGATTCTGGGTCTAAGGCCTCTAAGGCCTCTAGGCCATCACTCTCGCCGTCATGAAATGTTCGTGTGCTCATGGCCTAGGTTTCAAATTTATATGGTTACCGTAGTGACATAGTTGAGGGTGGCAATGGGAAGGTCAGAAAAGGCGGACGGGAAAAGCCCATTGTAGCAATCGGAATGTTGGTGATCCCAACGGGATTTGAACCCGTGTCTGCACCTTGAGAGGGTGCCGTCCTAGACCAGCCTAGACGATGGGACCGATATATCAGCCTGGCAAGTAGCTACGAAGCATCAAGCCACTCTATGTTCTATGCCGAGAGCATTGAATAATAAAGGTATCAAAGGTCATATTTCGCCAGGAAGCCCTTGGCGATCAATAGCGTTGGGTCTGTTCAAAAAAGTCATTCCAGCAAGGCCGCAGCCATTTTTGCGCGTGGAGCGTACTGGCATTATGTGAGCACGGAAAAATGGTGACCTGCCTGTGCGAAGCCGCTTTCAGCCTTCGTAACCACTTCGGCGAAGGCAGGGAATGCCGCTGGCGGCTTTTTTCAATAGACCCATGCCCAGAATGTACCATTTGAGTCTGATAGGTGCAATCAAATGGGACAGCAGGACAGATGGACAGTTTTGGAAGGAGAGAGAAGAGATAGGAACGAATAGAAGTCCTTAAATATCGGACGAGGGAAATGATTGTGGTGGATGGATCGTAAGGAGACCGCGCATAAATGGGTGAATCCCGCAGTGATAGGGATAGCGCCCGGGTGTGAGTTGTGGAAGGGTATAATGCGCATTAGGCCCCAAAAAACCGGAATCAAAGGAGCAACTGGATCCTACCCGGCAATCATCAGAAACGATCGTGTGAGGCTCATGGGTCCGGTTTTTCCAGGTCAGTGGGGTTCCCAGAGTTATCGTGAGCTGGTTAGGGGAGAAGAATGGTGGTTGTGCATAGATATCAATGTCTTGTGAAGAGACGGCCCCTAACATGGTAGGGGCTGTTGAAAGTAGCAGGGGCAAGCTGCAGACCACACTGGTTAGGCCTAATCTCTTTAGGGATATGTTGGGGCTCTTCAACAAGAAAATGTCTCTC
The DNA here is from genome assembly GCA_965223295.1 of Nitrospirales bacterium. Taxonomy (GTDB): domain Bacteria; phylum Nitrospirota; class Nitrospiria; order Nitrospirales; family UBA8639; genus Nitrospira_E. The sequence continues at coordinate 1,612,282 of CBDCWC010000003.1, forward strand.
CATCGTTCATAGCCGGCAATTAAAAAACCGTTGTCTTCACGAGGGATAGTCCCATTATGGTTTAATGGTCAGGAAGATGGTCCCTTTCCCTCGTTGGATGAGGGCCAGCACCGAGTCTTTTGCACTGAGCTCTTTTGCTATATGCTCAAAATCTTCTACCGAACGGATTGTATGGCGATTGATCTCTAGCAGAATGTCGCCCTGCCGGATGCCGGCACGTTCGCCGGGAGAATTGGGTCTTACTTGGGTCACGACCACCCCATTTCCCTCGGTCGTTTGTCCGGGTTTCACGGACTCTACGGACAAACCAGCCAGTGCATGGTCGCCTTCTATTGAATCAGGACTGGCCTTGGCTAATGAAGCCACATTTTTGGGCATTTCCCCAATTGATACCGATAGCTCGACTTCCTTGCCATTGCGCCACACCACCAAGGGAACTAAGGTGTTGGGAGCGGTATCTGCCACCAAGGTTCTCAGGTGGGTTGGGTTTTTTACGACGACATTGTTGTACTTTCGAATCACATCACCTCGTTGGAGTCCAGCGAGTCCAGCCGGACTGGTGCTAAATACATCACCAACTAATGCACCTCGGGTATCAGGTGCATCAAATTGTTTCGCCAAATCTTCATTTAAATCTTGTATGGAGACACCTAACCAGCCTCGAATAACCTTGCCATGCCCGATGAGGCTTTGCATAACATGCTTGACCATCTGACTGGGAATGGCAAAGCCAATGCCCATATAGCCACCCGTGCGTGAAAAGATTGCCGTATTGATGCCGATGAGCTGGCCATGCAAATTGACCAAGGCTCCACCTGAGTTGCCGGGATTAATGGCAGCATCTGTTTGGATAAAATTTTCATAATCTACGATGCCAACATTCGCTCTGCCCACCGCGCTAATAATACCCATCGTGACGGTTTGGTTCAGGCCAAACGGGTTACCCACTGCGAGTACGAGTTCTCCGACCTGAAGGCCAGTGGAGTCTCCCCAAGGCAACACCGGGAGGTTCTTCGCATCGATTTTGATCACGGCCAAGTCAGTTTTAGGATCAGTTCCAATGAGTTTGGCTGGAATTTTTCGTTTATCGCTTAAGAGGACCATGAGTTCATCGGCTTGTTCAACCACATGATTATTGGTCACGATATACCCGTCATCAGACACAATGACTCCGGATCCTAACCCTTGTTCCTGCCGTTCCCGTGGCTGCTTAAAGCGGCGCTCAAATTCCTCTCCAAAAAATCGTCGAAAAAAAGGATCATCAGAAAAAGGGGCTTCCGGCGCTTGAGCCGTGCGTTTCGTGGCCGAGATGTTGACCACGGACGCCATGGCATCTTTGGACACTTGAATAAATGTCTCATTCGAGGCCAAGAGTGGAGTGGAGACTTTGACGATTGGAGCGGCATCGGAAGCCAGCGCGACTGCAGGTTGCGATCGGGCCGCTGCCAGAATTTCAGGAGAGGTAGTTGCTGAGGGATTCTGAGATGGGGATTCGGAACATTGGATTAGTGTGAATCCAAGTAACCCCACTAAGGCTAGTTTTATAGATAAGTAACCTGTGAGGTTCCTTGTCGATCTTCCTAATTTCAACAACGGCTTCATATATCACTCCTTACCAATTGCTTTTATCGGTTTGCACAACCCAAGTCCCAAGTGTCGCAACGTCGACCTTATGCTCAAATATGAATTGATATGTGTATCATATCATCATCATGCGCTTGAGCGGAATGTAGGGGCTGCCAGAAAACATGAACGATTTCTCAGGAAGATGCAGGGTGAACAGGCTGTGTAAGGCGTGGTCCTTGATCGGTTCCCGCAATAACGAGCGTAGCCATGTTGACAAAGAGCCCGCATTCGATCACTCCGGGAATCTGTAGAAGCGTTGATTCAAGAGCCCTGGGGTCATCAATGTGGGGAATGTGGGCATCAATAATAAAATTCCCATTGTCGGTGAGAACCGGTTGCTCGTTTCGTTCGCGCCGTGGTGCGGGCCATCCCATTCTTTCAATATGTTTTTGTGTCGTGCGCCAGCCAAATGAAAGAGTTTCAATGGGCAAGGGAAATGGCAAGCCTAACTGAGAAACCTGCTTGGCCTCATCCACAATGACAATAAATTTTTGAGCGGCACGTGCCACAATTTTTTCTCGGAGTAATGCACCACCTCCGCCTTTGATGAGATGGAGTTTCGGATCAACTTGGTCAGCGCCATCAACAGCGACATCAATATGCCAGGGAACGTCATCCCCTAATAACGGAATGCCCAGCTCTTTCGCGTAGGTCTCTGTTGCTTGTGAAGTGGGCACGCCTTGCACGCGCAGGCCTGCCTGGATGCGCTCCCCCAAGGCTGTCAGAAAATGTTGTACGGTCGATCCTGTCCCCAATCCAAGAATAGCGTTGTCGGGGACATATTCTACCGCCTTCTGCGCGGCTTGGGCTTTCTGCTGATCAGGTGTCAATGAAGACATGAAAGAGGGGGATGAAAAATTCGTTTATGATGTCATGCTGGCTGCAACTGACGCGGCGCCAAGCAATGCGGCATGCGGATTCAGAATGACCCGAACGGGAATGTTGCCCAGTAAACGTTTGTAGCGGCCCTTAGCTAAAAAGGCCTTCATGAACGTTCCGTCTTGGAGCGCAGGTAAGATCTTTGGTGCGATTCCTCCACCAATATACACCCCTCCCATGGCCAAAGTTTTGAGCGCCATATTTCCAGCTTCGGCCCCGTAGATCGAAATAAATACTTGTAAAGCGGTTTTGCAGATCTCAGGCTTTCCTTCCAAGCCAGCTTCGGCGATCAAGTTGGCAGGGTCCCCTGTTGGGAGTTTTTCGGCAAACCAAGTGGGTTCGTTTTTTTGTGTATCACGCAAAAATTGATAAATCAGATGTAAGCCGGGTCCGGAAAGTACGCGTTCATAACTCACATGTAAATAACTCGTGCGCAAATAACGCAACAATTCAATTTCGAGATCGTTATTGGGAGCAAAATCCGTATGACCGCCTTCTGAGGGACAAATATGATAATCCTTCCCAGTCCAAAGGAGCAGCGACTCTCCCAAGCCAGTACCGGCGGCCAGTAATGCACGGGTGCCATCGGGTGGAGGGGATGGGGCGTGTGGATTGAGATCTTCTATTTCGTCTGGCTGCAAAAGCTGAAGGCCATAGGCGGTGGCCTCTAAATCGTTTAAGAGCCGAACTTGAGGAATTTGCAAAAACTCAGCGAGCGTATCGCCGTTAATCGTCCAGGAAATATTTGTGGTACGGCAGGCATTATTTAGCACAGGGCCAGGTACGCCAAAACAGGCGGCAGTCAATAAGGTTTCGGAGGATACGGGTTTTGTAGGAGGGTCTTCGGATTCTTCTCGAGTTTCCTCTAAGTCGTCTTCTGTCGATTCAGTTTCTTCCAGGAATTCCGTCAATGCTTCTTCCAAAGACTCATAATCTGTCGTATAGAGCGTATCTTCCCGGATGGGATCTACGCGTTCCTTATCCCAGTCGTACAGGGCCAAATTGATTTTTGTTGCGCCAATGTCTCCAGCTAGAATCATAACTTTCTCAATTCAATAAACACATGAAAAGGTCATCAATACCTTGAAGTCACCATAGCCCAGATAAAATCGCGGAGGCAAGGGAAGAGGTTTGGGAGTAATGTTTAGCGGGTCTGGGTAGTTACAAAAAGGTCCAATGAGAAAAAGCGGCAGCTTGGCCAAGGGGAGTGCCATCTAGTTTTTGGACATTCCAGACTGTCGCGCGTTCCACTAGAAACCGTTTGCCACTTTGCGAGATCCTGACCCCTCGATAGTCACTGATGTATCCCTGAGTTCTCGCTTGTTCCAGCATACGCGCTCGTTCTTCCCGATTCACGGGTTCAGCCGTAAGGCGTGATGGGGTTTGGGTAAATTGTTCCCAATCCATCTCCCATAAATCTAGAGCAGCCTGGTTCCCATAATTTAAAATGGGATCATCTTCTAACCTATGGGAAGCCACAACGAACGGGCTTGTAAAAAGACGTTCTGCCTGTTCAATTGATTTTCCTTCTCTGAGAACGAGCTCTTCCTCTACTAAACGGGCGTAGCTATCCAGCAAATGTTGCGTCCATTCAACAACCCAAGGGCTTCTCCAATAGTTTTCCATTCTATCTTTAGGGGTCAGACTCGATTAAATTGGGTATCAGTCAACAGAGATTATCATTGGTTGTTGCATTTAATCGAGGCTGACCCGTAAGTCTTTCCAGTTAGGGCCGCTATTTTGACAGGAAGCCAGAGATAGTATCAGCAATTTGCTGTGGAGAACTTTGATCGGTGGGGATAGCATGATCGGCGGCGGCTTGGTATTTGGGTGTGCGTTCTTTGAGAATATCTTCGATTTCTTCGACGAAGGTTTTGGTGCCTGAAAGTGAGGGTCGTTGAGTGTCGCCGGAGATGCGTTGTGCAATAGTGGGAACTTCGGCTCTCAACCAAAAGAAGGTGCCATTGGCTTTGAGAATCTTGACGTTCTCTTCTTTCAGGATAAGTCCTCCGCCGGTATCGATGACCAAGTTGTCTTGGTTCTGTAATTTTCGACACATCTGTATTTCCAATTCTCGGAAATGATCCCACCCGAATTGCTCGACGATTTGAGGTATGGTTTGTCCCACCTCTTTGACAATTTCGGCGTCGGTAGACAGGACTTTCCTTCCTAGTCGTTGGCCTAAGATTTTGGCAACGGTGCTTTTTCCAGTGCCTCGGTATCCGATTAAGATAATGTTCATGGTTTGATTATTTGTCTGCCTTTCAGTGTTTTTCCCCTCACCCTAGCCCTCTTCCCAAGGTGGAGAGGGGATACATTGATGACTGATTCCTGAGTGGGTATTATTTGAACTGGGCAGTGAGGATATTTCGCATGGTGTCTACTGGGGCAGTCTGGCCAGTCCAGAGTTCAAATTGTCCAACCGCTTGGTGCAAAAACATGTCAATTCCTTGAATGGTCTGACAACCAGCTGCTTGGGCATCCTGGAGCAATTGCGTATTGAGAGGGTTGTAGACAATGTCCATGACGGTTAACCCTGGATGGAGAAAATTTTTAGGGACGCAACTTTGCTCAACCTTTGGATGCATGCCAATGGGCGTACAGTGGATCAACAATTGAGAGGCCGCCGCCGCCGTGCCTAATGTTGAGTCCTCTAAAGGATAGTCGGTTACGGACATTTCTGTTTTATTTCGAAGATCCGTGGCAAGCGCTGTGCGTTCCTTGTCGTCGATGCCCAGCAGAACGAGATTCCCAATTTTCCCCTCTACACAGAGGCCGAATGCAATGGCTCGGGCCGCGCCTCCGGAACCTACTATGATCACTTGTTGATCCTCTAACGTGACGCCCCCAAGTCGCAACGCTTGCAACGCACCGGTCGCGTCGGTATTGCGGCCGATCAGCTTTCCATTTTCTTTAAGAATGGTATTCACTGAACCAATGTGTTGTGCCGTGGTTTCAATGGAATCCAAAAATGGCATGATAGACACCTTGTGCGGAATAGTCACACTGAATCCGCGTATGTGCCCTAATGCGCGGATGCCCCGTATGGCGTGGTCCAGATCTTGGTTTTCGACGGGAAAGGCAAGATACGCGAAATTCAGTCCCAGTTTCTGAAATGCGGCGTTATGAATTGCCGGAGAAAGGGAATGTTCGACGGGGTTACCGAGAAGGCCACAAAGGCGAGTCTGTGCTGTGATTGCCATGCTGTTCTCCGCCATGGGTTCAAGTGCGGTCATGCCGAGCCCTCGTTATCACATAACCGAGTCCTGAAACTCAACTGGTTCAAGCAGAGTTGCCGGCCTTGCTCTGTTACGAAAGCCGCAATATGACTTCCAGTATTCCTGTGGTTTTGAGATGGTTGTCAGCGGGAAAAGGAAGGGAAGCCTATTGGGGGAAGGTGTATTCCGGAGAGCAGAAACCTACTCCCCGGATCTACACATAGTCACGTCCGGGATAGTTATCGTGACGTTTTTTTCTTTGTGGTAGCCTTCTTCATGCGAACGGCGGCCTTTTTTACTGGTTTCTTTTTGGCAACTTTAGCCATGAGATCACCTCCTTAAAAAATAATTAGTAAGCAATACTATTCACGTTTATCGGCAGACATAAAAAAATCATGAGGGATTTTGTGAATTTTTTGCCTACCTGGTGAGGGTGGCGGGGTAATATCTTTGGAGGGTCTGTTGAAAAAAGCCGCCAGCGGCGTTCTCGCCCTTTTTCCGTGCTCACGTTGTGCCAGTACGTTCCGCGCGCAAAAAAGGCTGCGGCCTTGCTGGACGGACTTTTTTCAACCGACCCGACACTGTTGATCGCCCAGGGCTTCATGGCGAAATATGGTCTTTGATATCTTCATTATTCAACGCTCTCTTGGAGGAAAGAGTCTTTGAGACTGTCATTGAGCCGCGTCATGCTGGTGTGCAATGTTGGTGAGACGGATCTATGGTGTGGTGTGGGATACGGTCGGCAGGTGATGAGGAAACCGAATACGGAAGGTCGTTCCCAAGCCGACGGTGCTCTCAACGGTAATCGTGGCCTTGTGGAGGTCCACGAGTTGTTTGACAATGGAGAGGCCCAGCCCCAACCCTTGTGTGCCAATTTCGGGCAAGCGGTGGGCTTGGTAGAAGGGTTGGAACAGATTGGTTTGCGCTTCGGGAGGAATCCCGGCCCCAGTATCTGTCACGGATAAAAGGATGTGGTTTGAGGGGTTCTGGCAGAGAGCTACCGTGATGCGTCCTTCATCCGGGGTAAATTTGTGGGCATTGTGAAGAAGGTTTGTGAGAATTTGATGGAGACGATCGGGATCTCCCCAGACTGTCAACTGTTCGTCTGGTCGGTTCAACACTAACTGCTGCTTTTTCGTTTGAGTCAGAGGCATAAGTTCTTGTGTGACCTCCTCCAGGAGGGTTGAAAGACATACGGCCTGATTGGCCAGTCGCACGGTACCGGCTTCTATCCGAGAGAGATCCAGGAGATCGGCGATCATCCGAGTTAATCGATTGGCGTTTGCACTTATTCTCGTGAGGTACAGATGTTGACGTTCACCCAAGGGACCGACCATGCCCTGCAGTAAGTTTTCCGTGAAGCCCTTAATGGAGGTGAGAGGTGTCCGAAGTTCATGGGAACAATGAGACAGAAATTGGGATTTCATTCGGTCCAGTTCTTTGAGGCGGTTATTGGCGGACTCTAAATCCGAATTGGCTTGTTGGAGTTCTGTGGTTCGGTGCTGAACTTTTTCCTCCAAACCTACATTGAGTGCTTCAATTTCGTCATAGGCCAAGGCGGTATCTAGAGTGAGAGCCATTTGATGGCCGATTGTAGAGAGCAAGTTTTGTTCGGGGATTGAAGGGGATATAGCTTGAGGGTTTCCTGCTACCAGAACACCGAGTGGCTGATGTTGGCTGACAAGGGCCAGGGCGATCCCATTGTGTAATTGTCCCTCAGTGAGGAGTTGGTGGGTGGTAGGATGCGCGTGCTCGACAATGTCTTGGACCTGTTCAATGATGACAGGTGTGGGGCTCTTAAGGGTTTTGGAAAGAAGATCGTTGGGCGTTTCCGGAATGGTCACATTCTGAAGGTTGGCGGTCCATGACTGCTGTCTTCCATAGGTGTGAATGTTGTCAAACAGCTTGCCTTCGTTGTTCCATAAGGCAACCCAAGCGTGGCTGTACCCCAGCGATTCAACGATGGCCTGTAGGCCTGCTTGTATAATACGTGTTTGGTCGAGTGTGGAGCTCATGTGGAGTGTGAGGTTATGGAGCATGGTTAATTCATCCACATGGCGCCGAACTTCGACTAAGCTCTGTTCCTGTTTGAGATATGCACTTCTTAGTTCTTCATGTTGCTGCTCTGCCGAGGCCAATTGTTCTTGAATGATTTTTCCTCGCTCTTGAAGTTCTTGCCGGTCAGTCCATAGTCGGCCAGCGATTGTGAGAAGTATAAAGGGTATGAGGGACAAGCCCATTCGAGTCCACCAAGAGTCATCAGGGAAGTATCCGGCCAATAGCCCGAATGTGATGATCCCGCATACGATTCCTAGAAGAATCCAGTTGGTGACTGGTCGTCTCTCTGGATTCCAGATAAAGGTCCATTCACAATATTCATCTCCTTCGGCGATACAGCAGGTATCTTGGATGGTGGCCGGAGTCTGGCCAAACATGTTGGCGGGGACTTGGGCGATGGTGGCTTTAGTGCTGTGGCACACACGCTCAGCGCATCCCCGGAGATAGGGGCCCAACTGGGCTCGTGCCGATTTGGAGAATTGCATGCGCATGACTGCCTGGCCGTTCGTCACGGAGACGACTTCAGATTTGAGGGATCCCTTGGTGAACTTTTCTACGAAGTATGGAAACATCCGGTAGATCTGGATAACGGAAAAAGGACGACCAAGAATTTTGACAATAGGGGATAAAAACTTCTCCCGGCCTAGATTGAAATGAAAGTTAGGTTGTTCGGAGAGTTGGACAGAAAACTCTGCCAGGAACATCACAAATTCGTAGGAATAGCCATTCCAGGGATTTTTCAACAATTCGGCGGTGACATGGTAGGTGGGATCAGGAATGCGTTCATTCAAGAGGAAGACAAGTTTTTCGATGGCCTCTTGAGCGGCTTGGGCACCATACTGCCGTGTGACGATGGATTCAAAATATTCCAGATTGGCTCGGACCGTAATCCCGCTGACATCTTCAATTGTGGCCCCCTGCTGGTCCCGCCCAAATGGGCGAAATTCCATGAACGGGCGTTCAAGAATACGGTGAGTTTTTGGCAACAGGGTCATGGCGCTCCTGATCGGGACGACCGTATCAGGGAGACTGTAAAGGAAATGATGAAAAGGGTGAAGGGGTGAGGCAAAAAAACTTTGAGGAGATTAGAACTTCATCTGCAGTGACAGCGCTCCTACATGAATCGTGGTATCCCATGTACCATTGAGGAGCGGTTGTTGATTGTTGTTCACGTTACGAGCGTCGTACAACAACACTTGGTAGGCCAGGTCTAGTCCAATGGCCTTTCCTCCAAGGCCATTGCAGGGAAGGCCTAAGAATCTACCGCCAGTCTGACACATGAATCCGAGGCCGACAGATATCGCATGGTATTTGGAATCTGGATTAGATGGATCAAGAAATTTACTGCGGACGGGCGTTCCAGATCGAACATATCCTCCACGAAACGAGACATCCCAATTCGGTAGACGAGCTGGTGATAAGAGAGAGTATTCTGTGCCAACCATCACGATCCATGCATCTCCATAGTTTCTGCGATTGGGAATTGTCGCCCCGTTCGATAATTTAAAGTCGAGATCTTCGAAGTCGGTCCAATCGGCATACTCGACATCAACTTCCACTTTCCATTCTCGTTCCGTATTTCTGATGGGCCATCCGGCAATGGCCCAGGTATACACATCGGGGAGTTCGATGGTCGTTTTGGCATCAGCCACAAAAGTGCCACCGGCTAGAAATTCCCCATCTAAATTTAAATCTGCCCCGTGACGATAGACAAAACCGAGGTTGAGTCGTGGAAGGCCTTGTGCATTGCGCCAAGGGGTCCACAAAAGGCTCGCGTTAAATCCCAAAGCCGTGTCGCTGCCATTGCCTTCTAGATTTGTTCCTGCGGGAATGAAGAACGGGTTTCCCGGTGCGGCCTTTTGTTGGACTTCTGCATGTCCTTCACCTAGAAAATCAGCAAATGTATAGATATCCAGCCCGCCACCGATGGCAATATATTGGTTCAGCTTATATCCTACTGTTGGTTTAATATCCAGAAGTGGGAGAGCAGCCATGGTGCTGATCGGGGAGATGAGGCTATCTTCTGGGTATTCCACTTGTAGTGCGAAAGGAGAAGTGAGGCCTAGGCCGATGGTCCAATTAGACAAGCTCGTGAGACCCAAAGCTGGCAAATGAGCTGTGAAGAAAATCGTGGCCAGTGGTGGGTTGGACACAGTGCTTCCAAAATCCCCTTCGACTTTTGGACCTGCATCGCTTTTGAAGCGGAGAGAGCCGCCTATCAGTAAGGTTCCGGTTGAAAATTGAATGCCCTCGAGTTGTGTCATCCCGGCTGGGTTATAATGGACGGCAGAGGGATTATCGGCTTGGGCTGAAAAAGCTGTCCCTTGTCCCGTGGCCGCAGCTCCATGGTCTAAGACTCTAAACCCTTCTGCCCGTATGAGGGAAGGAGCCATGATGTGTGTGACTGACAAAATGAGGACGGGGAATAACAGCAGACGGGTGGTGTTCGTGCTCACAACTCCTCCATGAGTGTGGGGTTGGTGGAAAAACCGGCAAAGTGTATGAAATATAGCCAGATATTGCAATGTTGCCCCATGAAACTTAACCAGGGAAAATATGAAGGCGAAATATCAGGCAGGCAGGAAAAGTCATCCTAACTCTGTTCTCTTAAAAAAGTAGAAAAACTCTATTCATGAGTTGGAGGAAGCCGTATGCAGGTGAAAAAACTCTTACATACTCGAATGCGGGTGAATGATATGGAGAAAACCCTAACATTCTATCGAGAAGTCATGGGCCTGGAAGTAGTCGAGCAAAAAGTGTCCCCCAGAGGATCGCATCTGGCCTTTCTGGCTGTTCCAAACAGCGAAGAATTGATTGAGCTCTGCAGTTTTCCAGCCAGTGGCGCCGTGACTGTGCAGGAAGATCTGGTCCATTTGGCATTCCAAGTAGATAATTTAGACAACACCATCCAAGAGCTAGAAACTAAGGGTATCCCGATTACTGATGGGCCGACGCAGTCGTCTTCCGGAAGCCGGTTTATTTTTATCGATGCGCCGGATGGCTATGAAATTGAACTCATTGAACGGCCAGATGGGGTGGCAATCGTTTGACCAACCCAAAGAAGCGCGATCGGATATGAAAAACTTCACGAACCCCTCTGAAAGGCTAGTCTTGAAATCGAGCCATCTCGAAGACAAGCTTCAGAATCTTCCGAAGCAGCCTGGTGTGTATCTTTTTAAGGATCAGGCTGATGAAATTATCTATATTGGCAAGGCGGCGGTGTTAGCTGACCGGGTGCGATCCTATTTTCAGAAAGGAGCTGATCTGAGTCCAAAGATTCGGGCTTTAGTCGCCCATGCTGCAGATGTAGATATCATGATTGCCAAATCTGAACTAGAAGCCTTAGTTCTGGAAAGCAATCTGATTAAACGCCATCGTCCTCGCTTCAATGTCGTCTTGCGTGATGATAAGCAGTACCCGTATCTTCGCCTGCCGGTTCAAGATAATTTCCCTCGTCTCTCGATTGTGCGGCGGGTGAAAAACGATAAGGCCTTGTATTTTGGCCCTTATGTACCCACGGGGGCGATGCGCGAAACTTTGAAAGTCATTCGCAAAGTCTTTCCCTTGGCCACATGCAAGATTGACATTGATGGGACGGCTGATCGAGCCTGTCTGGAATTTGAAATCAAACGCTGCATGGCACCGTGTACTGGACACCAATCTCAGGAGGATTATCATCAAATCGTGAAACAAGTTCGGTGGTTTCTAGAAGGCCGAGATCAAGAACTATTGACCTCACTTCGAACTGAGATGTTAACGATGGCCGAGCGGGAAGCTTTTGAAGATGCAGCCCGTTTACGTGATCGTATTCTGAAAATTGAGCGTACGCTGGAAAAGCAACGTGTTGCACAAATTGGACCGGTTGATCAGGATGTCATGGGCCTGGCCCGGGCGGGGACTGCTGTTGATGTGCAATTGCTCTTTGTCCGAGGCGGCTTGCTGATTGGACGCAGAGATTTTTTCTGGTCTGATGCTGGAGGTGTCTCAGATGAGGAGCTTGTGCGGACGACGCTCGAGCAGTTTTACAACAAAGCTGTTCTGCCGCCCAAAGAACTGTTGCTGCCTGTGACTATTGAGGATCAAATATTAATGCAACGATGGTTATCGGAAAAAAAGGACGAATCCGTGCGTGTGCTTGTGCCCGAGCGTGGGGCGAAACGTCAGTTGCAGCAATTGGCGCAAGAAAATGCCGTGGCCGCTTTGAATGAACATCTGCGCGTCCATGCCGAATCACGAGAAGCGGTGGAGGAGTTGCAACAGTTGTTGGGATTGGCCGCTCCGCCGCATCGCGTGGAGTGTTTTGATATCTCCAACACCATGGGCGCGCAATCGGTGGCGTCGATGGTGGTATGGGAAAATGGACGGATGAAAAAGTCCGACTATCGCCGGTTTCGTATTAAAACCGTTGAAGGCGCCAACGATTTTGCCAGCATGCATGAAGTCGTTACACGAAGATATGGAGGCACGTTGGCCAAGAAGTCCGACAAAGTCTTGCCCTCCCCGGATCTTGTTATCATTGACGGGGGAATCGGTCAATTAGGTGCGGCCATGGAAGCTATCGCCAGTCTTGGATTGGCGAACGTCCAGGTCTGTGGATTGGCCAAGGCCAAAGGCGAAAAAGACGAACGTATGTATCTCCCAGGTCATAAATCCCCCATTGTCTTGCCGTTGAAATCTCTTGCTAGCCGCCTCGTCCAAACCATTCGAGACGAAGCGCATCGCTTCGCCATCACCTATCATCGCAAACTACGCAGTGAAGCTTTTATTGCAATCGATCCTACAAGTATTGCCAAGGGATCGTAGGTTTCGAGTTATGTTAAGAAGCGATGGCCAGTCCAATATGCTTTTGTTTTGTTCAAAGTAAAAACATGATTTCTCCCTGCTTTCTAGAGATGGCGGGTTTCGGCCCAATTGATAAGTCCGACTATTGAGTTAGTGGTTCTTACGGCAACTTTTAGACCAAGAAATTCTCAAGGTCTTTAGGGATTTCACCGATGGTGTCTATAACAACAACCTCATGATTAGGTAGCATAAAATTTATGCAATGTCCGCGATGTCAGGGAACGATGGTGGTTGATCATTTTGTGGATATGGCCACGAGTGGTGAAATTTGGATGCCTGGTTGGCGATGTTTAATGTGTGGGGAAATTATCGATCCAATCATTGAGAGTCATCGTCAGCAGCAACAAGACCATCAAGAAGTCGTCGGCGCTATTTCAGGATCGTCGGCCCGTCCTCCAGCCTCAGTTACTGCTAAGTCTCGAAAAGTCTGACTAAGTTCGTTTTTATTCCTCTTCATCTGGTTCTTCTCCTTATGAAATCTGTCTGAGAAGGTTTGTCCTAGACCTTTGCTTGTCGGGTCATTCCCTCTATGCTAGATTCTTTCTCGTGTGAATAGAGGAGAAAGTTTACTAAGTGACGCCGTTCTTTCTCTCCCCTAATACGAGGATCGGTAAAGTGTTCCTCCCCTAACATTCCCATAAGGCATCATCATGGCACAGACTTACGATCACCAGGCTGTTGAAGCGAAATGGCAGGCTCATTGGGAGAAGGCGGGCCTTTTTCAGGTCAAGGAAGATCCTACCACTCCCAAATATTATTGTTTAGAAATGTTCCCGTATCCGTCTGGACGCATTCACATGGGACATGTGCGGGTGTATGCCATTGGCGATGTGGTCGCCCGTTATAAAACCATGCGGGGATTCCATGTCTTGCATCCGATGGGGTGGGATGCCTTTGGTTTGCCTGCCGAGAACGCGGCGATTGAAAAAGGTGTCCATCCCAATTCTTGGACGCAAGAAAATGTCGCCTACATGAAAACACAATTGCGGCGGATGGGCTTATCGTATGATTGGGACCGCGAGGTGAATACGTCGCAGCCTGACTACTATCGCTGGAACCAATGGATTTTTCTCAAAATGGTCGAACGGGATTTGGCCTATCGCAAACGTTCGGCGGTGAATTGGTGCCCGTCATGTGAGACGGTGCTGGCGAATGAGCAAGTGTTAGGGCAAGAAGGCAAAGATGGCGGGGTGTGTTGGCGATGTGAGTCAGTGGTCATTCAAAAAGAGTTAGAGCAATGGTTCTTTCGGATTACGCAGTATGCACAGGAGTTGTTAGATGGATGCGACCAGTTGACCAGTTGGCCTGCTCGGGTATTGGCGATGCAGCGACATTGGATTGGCCGAAGCCAAGGTGTGGAAATTAATTTTCCGGTTGCCGAACCCCGGAATGATCTTTCAGCTATTCGGATTTTTACAACACGGCCGGACACGATTCATGGCGCAACGTTTATGAGTTTGGCTCCTGAGTCGCCGTTGGTGGAACAACTCATTCAGGGACGGTCCGAAGCGGAGGGTGTGCGGAAATTCGTGGAACGCGTATCCCGGCTGGATAAAGCCACGCGTACGGCAGCAGACAAAGAAAAAGAAGGGGTCTTTACAGGGGCCTACGCTCTCAATCCCTTCACTCAGGAACAGATTCCTATTTGGGTCGCGAATTTTGTGCTGTATGAATATGGCACGGGGGCCATTATGGCTGTTCCTGGGCATGATCAACGTGATTTTGAATTTGCCAAGCAATATGACATTCCGATCCGATTAGTCATTCAAAATCCAGACGGTTCCCTTCTGCCAGATTCCTTGGAAGTTGCGTATGAAGAGCAAGAAGAAGCTGGTGTGTTAGTCAATTCCGGAAGTTTTTCTGGTCTATCTGTGGCAAAGGCCAAACAGTCCATTGGCGAACACGTTGAAACTCAGGGCTGGGGAATGCAGACGGTCAATTTCCGGTTGCGTGATTGGGGCATTTCCCGTCAACGCTACTGGGGAACACCCATTCCTATGTTGTACTGCGAGCATTGCGGCCTTGTCCCCGTTCCAGAAAATCAGTTGCCCGTTCTGTTACCTGAAGATGTGCCGTTTACCGGTAAAGGAGGGTCTCCGCTCAAAGAATCCCCTTCGTTTGCAAAGGCCACCTGTCCGACATGTGGCGGCGCGGCTCGACGTGAATCCGATACGATGGATACCTTCGTGGATTCCTCCTGGTATTTCCTCCGCTACTGCTCCCCTCAAGACATTCAACAACCGGTGAATCCTGATGTCGCGAAACATTGGATGGCTGTGGACCAATACGTTGGTGGTATTGAACATGCTGTGTTGCACTTACTGTATGCCAGGTTTTTCACCAAAGTCTTACGGGACATGGGTTTAACGACAGTTGATGAGCCGTTTGTGCATTTGCTGACACAAGGGATGGTCACAATGGAGACCTATTGGTGTGAAGACCATCGTTGGGTCTTGCCGTCTGAAACGGTACGAGAGAAAGGAACGCGTCGTTGTGGGCAATGTGGAAAGGTCATTGTCACGGGCCGGACCGAAAAGATGTCCAAGTCCAAAAAGAATATTGCTTCACCGGAAGAATTATGTGATCGATTTGGGGCTGATACGGCTCGCCTCTTTTCCCTCTTTGCGGCCCCACCGGAAAAAGATTTGGAATGGAGCGACACAGGTGTTGAAGGCTGTTCCCGGTTTTTGAATCGAGTGTGGCGTCTGGTGCTGGAACGGCTTCCCGTTATATGTGAGGCGGATGTCACGTCTCATTCGCAACCATCAGACCTTCACAAAGACTTGCAGCGAGCGACCCATCAGACCATTCAAAAAGTCACGAACGATCTTGATCGGGATTTTCAGTTCAATACCGCGATTGCCGCGTTGATGGAGTTTGTAAATCAGCTGTATAAATTAGCTAAGAATTCTTCTGCCACCGATTTATCAGCCGATGAACGTGTGGCGTGGCGATCGGCAATAGAAAGCTTATTGTTGCTCTTGGCCCCATTTGCGCCTCATCTTGCTGAAGAATTGTGGGAAGAGTTGGGGCATACTTCGAGTATTGTACGGGAGACATGGCCGACCTTTAACCCCGAACTTATCGCCAGCGAGGAGTGGACGATTCCTATTCAGGTGAATGGTAGGTTGCGGAGTAAAGTGACGGTGCCTGCCGGTTCCACAAAGGAGCAGGTGCTGGCTTCTGCCCAAAGTGATGGCAAGCTGGGCGAATGGCTGCAAGGGAAGACTCCACGCAAAGTGATCTACGTTGAACAGAAATTGGTGAATTTCGTTGTGTAGAATCTGGCAGATCAAGGTTCTTCGTGAGGTGCAAGCAGGGGCAAGATGGTGTGGCTTGTTCCTCACCATGATAGGCATTCTCAGTGCATGTGGTTATCGATTTACCGTAGCTGGGCCTGGGCCAGTTATAGGTGGGGGGCGTGTGGCAGAAGGGCCACCTGTCCGTTTGGCCTTGCATACTTTGAAGAACAATACCTTTGAGCCAAATCTTGAGTTCAAATACACCCAATATTTTCGACAAGCGTTCATGTCGGCAGGTAGCGCCACCATTGTGGATGATGATCCTTCAGCAGATTTTGTCTTAGATGGTACGATTGTCTCCGTGAGACTCCCTTCCGTGGCTTTCTCTCAGGCGCAAACCCAAGAAAGCCGCGTCACCGTAAAAGTTGCAGTGAAGGTGAAAGATCGCAAGACCGGGAAGGTCCGTTGGGCCCAATCTGGCAGCAATTCTGCCGAGTTTTTTATCGGGGCCTCAGCCAACACGAGTGGAGTGGCGAGCGGGCTGCAATTCAATCGTGTCTTGCAAGATCGTGCGTTGGAGCAAGCCGGGCAAGGCCTGGCCGAAGATTTGGCTGATCGATTTCTCACGGCACGTGATCAAGGTAAGTTCACTGTTGGAACTATCAAACAACCTTTGCCTGATCCTGGTGTGGAAGTTGAGGAAACGTTTTCTCCCTCTCTTGAATCAGGACCTGTCATCACGCCAAATTTTCCCGTGCAGTAGAATCTTTCATCTTATGCTTGCATCTTGAGAGTGATGCTCTGATGAATGTTCAAGATTTGCAGCGTCATATTATTCAGCAGGGGCTTTCGCCTCTGTATCTCATTATGGGTGAGGAACCCTATTACCGAGATTACGCTCTCAATCTATTGAAGCAAGCCAGTCAGTATGAAGAAAGGTCTTCTGATCGGGACGGATCATCTAACTCTGATGAATCTGACATGTTCCAGTCGGATGTGTTGTATGGGGATGAAACCGATGCATCTGAAATCTTGGGGCTTGCCGAAGAAGTGTCTTTTTTCTCTCAGCGGCGCCAGTTGTTTGTGAAATGGGCTGAAAAAATATCTGTCAAGGATGGAGAACGGCTCATTCCCTATTTCCAAAGTCCGAACGATGCCACCACGCTGGTATTTTCCGCTGTGAAGCTGGATGGCCGCACCAAATGGGTCCAGGTCTTGAAGAAACAGGCGATGGTCGTGGATTGTGCTCCGTTATTTGAAAATCAGCGTGCGGGCTGGATCAAGCAGCACGCTCAGCAATGTGGGCTGCAACTAGAAGCGCCGGCATTAGACATGTTGAAAGATCAGGCTGCTGAGGGATTGTATGCAGTCATGCGCGAATTGGAAAAATTGGTTGCCTATGTGCCGGAGGGGCAATATGTGCGAGTACAGGATGTTGAACTGGTAAGAGGGAAACCTCCAGGGATTTCGGTCTTTGATTGGTCCGAAGCTGTTTCGCGGGGAGATCATGGACGTGCGCTGGATATCGTGGCCAAAAATTTGGAGACCGGTGAGGCGCCATTACGGATGTTAGGCGCATTTTTGTGGCAAATGCGTCGTATATGGAAAGCCGCGGCGCTTTTGCAGGAAGGGAAAGACCAAAAGCAAGTCGCACGTCGGGTAGGGATTCCACCATTTCGAGTCAGGGAGTTCATGCAACAGGTGCAACGGTGGCAAGAACCTCGTCTTCGTAGAGCATGGGAAATGTTTGCGCATGTAGACTCTGCTTTGAAAGGTGGGAGAGCGTCCCAGCCCAAACTTATTTTAGATGATCTTGTGATGCGATTATGCCAAGGACTTGGACCTCAACCAGCGAAGTAAGGCGGAAGCTGTCTTTGCTCTCTGTGCCTCGTGGTGTCAGAAGGAGAGAATCTGAATGGTGTGGAGCTTAGATTGCGTTCACGCGAGTAGACAAGCGGGAGATCCAGCGGGAGGCCGTGTTTCGGTGAAGTGTGCCTTTTGTGACAGCCTTATGTAGTTCAGAGGTCGCTTCTCGCAACGAACTTTTTGCCATTTCGCCATCTTTTTCCTGTATGGATTGCTGAACCTTCTTCATAAAGGTCTTGACCCTTCGTAGAATAGATCGATTGCGTTCCTGTCGGGTCAACGATTGCCGAGCGGCTTTAATTGCTGATTGATGACGATTGGCCATGAATTCCTCCAAAAAAGTAGAAGTTCTTTTTGTACCACAGGATTTCAAATTTGGTCAACTGAACGTAACACCCAGGTAGAAAAATTGAAGATCGACGCATGCGGGTTTTGGATAACACGAAAGACCAAATGGGTTGCTTAAACCTGTCGTTTGTCTACCTTTCTGCATGCTTGCGAGCCTTGAAGCCCTTTGATAAGATTTGCCCCCTTCGATGATCGATCACACGTCTTTGTGGTGGGTGTAGCTCAGCTGGTTAGAGCGCCGGATTGTGGTTCCGGAGGTCGCGGGTTCGAAACCCGTCACTCACCCCATCAATTTTTGCATGGTTATGTTCCCCGTCGGGGTTGACTCACCGTTATTGTAGAATCGGATGATGCCGATGGAGTTGGCTCGGTCTCTGGAGATGGAGTGTGAGGTCCTGTTTGGTCATTGTGAAACAGGCGCTCAGTCACCTTTCCTAATTTGTGAGCCCGGTTGATGAGCAGGTCTAACTTTTTCACCGCTAATGATAAGCGTTGGGAGGGATCTTGCTGAGAAGGTGACGTAGGCAATAGTGGTGGAGTAGGGGGAGAGGATTTCATGATAACCTTTACAGCGTACCTTATTCTATCCGACATAGGAGAAAAGGTCATTGAATTATTCCTTCTATTTATGCGAAATTCCTGCTCATTTTTGAGAAAATTGAGAAAACTAGCTTCCAAACAATCGAACCTGCCTTCTCATTGTATGCGTTAACAAGTAAGCCTTGAGTTCAACAAATTCATGGTTCAGGCGCATTGAAAATGGTCACGGCACTAAAAAAGAAACTTCAATTCGCATGGGTAGTTGGCCTTATTGGCACTCTTTTTATGGGAGGGGTGACTTGGGCAGAGAAAATTGATGCCCGAACGCGGGTCACTAAAGGTACATTGGAATATGGGCTATTAGGAGGTTTTTGGAAAGGGAGTAATATATTTCAGAATGCGCCCTCATCCAATCGACAAGCCATATATCTCTTACCACAATTAGGGCAAGTCTTCACGGATGAACTTGGCAGCGGTGTGGTGGCGGGAAATGTGGAGCTGCTTATTGAACCAATGGCTGCGCATTACTATGAACCGTTTAGTGCCTCTGCGTTTGGCGGATCATTAGTCGTGAAATATAATTTTTTGGCTTTTGGCCGGTGGATGCCGTTTTGGGATGGCGGAGCAGGAATGTTGTGGACTGACCTAGCGCCACGAATTCCCGAGCAGAGCACACAGTTTAATTTCATCTTGCAAACGGGTCCTGGCGTCTCGTACTTCATCTCAGAAAACTGGGCCATCACGGCCGGTTTTCGATTTCACCACATTTCGAATTCTGGAATTGGCAATCGCAACATTGGATTAAATGCGTGGTTGTTCAATTTGGGTGTGTCGTTCTTTTCACCCTAATGCATGTGGAATCATGACATATCGTTTTGCATCATTTGGAGTGTATGGGGTTTCTGTGAGGAATGCTCTTCGTCCTTTGAGTTGCATATCGCTCCTCTCTGCAAGCCTCATCTTGGTATTCACATCGATAAATTTCGCCAACCAGGACGGCCATACTCATCAATCTGACCTTGGTCACAACCATACCATGGCTCCCGGACAATGGGAGGGATCTCCAGAAGGCATCGCGTATTCAGAGTTCAATCATGCATTGGCGGGAGTGGGCGTCATGTTAATTGGCCTGACAGAACTACGAACGGCTATGGGGTGGATGGCTTTAGCTTGGTCGCGATGGGTGTTACCAGTTTCATTGGTAGGATTTGGTATTTTTCTGCTCATCTGGAGCGATCATGAAGCCTGGCCGATTGGTTCCTGGACCTTAGCCGAAACGCTCTCAGGCAAAGATCCAGAAATGCTGCAACACAAAATTTTTGGTCTCTTAGCGGTGAGTGTGGGATCGGTTGAATGGTTGCGGCGAGCGGGAAGGTTGTCTCAGTGGTTTTGGAGCGCGTTGTTGCCAGGATTTGCGCTCATCGGTGGTCTGATGTTGTTTGTTCATATGCATGGCCCCCATCCTGCGGGCCATCAAATTCAAATGCACCACAATATTATGGGTTCGCTCGCATTAGCAGGAGGGTTAGCCGGGTTTGCAGGAGAATGGGTGCATCATGCAGCGCAATCCATATCTGCAACACCTCACCCTCAAAAATGTCGGTCTTGCCTGAAAACCCTCTGGGCTATCGCAGTCATCACTATTGGGGTCCAGCTTCTCTTTTATTCCGAAACATAGAGCTGTTTCTGTATTAGCTTTTTCAGCGATGTTTGGCAGATCGAGACCTTTGGTTCCTCCTGGATCTATCAATGGCTCATCTTGCGGATTTCTTGCAACTAGAATTCATTTACAACTCCATTTTTCTGCATGTCAGGTTTTAGGTCTGTTTTCCCGATAAGTTCGCCATAAGGTGTCGTTTCAAGTATTGACCTGACTTAGGGGAATATTGAAAACGGTGCACTCACTGCGTTCCCCCCAATGGTGAGGTGCTTACAGAAGTTCGCTCTGTGCGCCAAGAGGACTTTGGCTTTGTTGGCGAACTTTCTTGATCGACTAAGAAGGAATGTTTTTCAGGCCTAATTAGGACAAAATTCAACAGGCTTATTTAGGAATACCGACAGAGAAGAGTAAAGCAATGTACAAAAGTATGGCAGTGGAGGGGAAAACGGAAATTTCAAGAGTAGCTACCGTTGGAGGGCTCGGTGTGACGCTGGTCCTCGTGGTGGGAATGATGTTGCTAGTAGTGACCGGAGTTGTAGAAACTCTGGGCTATGAATCTCGGAATATTAACGGGAATGGACTCTCTAGTACAAACACGGGGAGTTCTTTTGGACTTAAATATTTTTATTTTAGCAAAGGTCAAAAATTCTTTGCGGAATATGATGCTGTCATTCAGAAAGGCTCACTCTTCGTTCATTTGACTAAACTTGGCAGTATGCCGACGGGTGATTCTCCGTACTCACAGAAAATTTTCAAAAGTGGGAAGGGTACAGTCACATTTCCTATCCAAGAAAATGGGTTGTATAAGATGAGCGTCAGTGGTTCTGTCTTGGGAGCAGACTCCAGAGGACGTGGCTATGATATCTCCTATAGTATTCGATGGGGGGTTCGCTAATTTTTCGTCGTATATTCCTAGCCGTTCCTAGCCGGACCAAATCGTCATACCTCTACGAACTTGTTAGCAGAGGTGGCTTGTGATGCTCTTGAAGCTCTTTGGCTTTTGAGGAGGGGATGCTGTGTCCAGAGTTTCAGGAACGGATGGAGCACTGTCTTGTGCCTGGAGGGTAGCCAGCGCCTGGATCACGGGAAGGGCAGCTTTGAGGAGCATGTTGACAGTGGCTAGAGGAGCAGTCTGGCTCAGAAATACTACCTCCAGTTTGTTAGTAGATAGGCCAGTCTTGTGGGTCTGGCCTCTGAGGGTCCTGATAGGTCCCTGAGCTTGTGAATTGCCTTGTAAGATCTGATGATGACGGGGAAGCCATCCAGAGCGCCCTTCTGGAATTTGTAGATCAGAGCACCATGTGAGTGTTGTCTGTAGGGAACAGGGTAGAATCGATGTCTGGCGAGACGGCATGGCCATAAGGCCATGCCGTCTCACCAGAAGGTTTAATCGTATGAAACTCGTGATATGCTATTAGGCTAGGGGAGCGTTTTCTCGTGCGCTTTTTGCCTGCGCACCTAATGAGATAGACACCGTATCCTTGAGGTTTTGTACGGCATCAATAGATGGCGCCGGTGCTTTGCCTTTCGTGGAAAGGGTAGAAGCATCAATAAGAGGCAATGAGAGTTGAGCGATCGCATTTGCAGCATTGAGGACACCAATTTGTGACATAGAGCGATTCCTTGTGATGATGAAAGGTTGATGGGACACGACCCAAGTGCTGTGCTGTAGAGAACTATCGGAAGGTGTTGTGGTAACTTGATCGTTCAAACTATTCGTCTTGAGAAAAGAGCAGAGAACGTGCAATGACGAGCAATAATCGAAAGAGAAAAGTCAGATTACTTTCCAACAAAGATTGAGATGATGGTATGACTAGAATCGTTCTAGTCCTAGAAAAGAGATTAGGAGAAATAGCACTCAGGGCTTTCCTCCTACTGACTGCTGATCGCGTTGAGAATTATGATAGAGACCGCCAGTGGAGCAATATAACGACGAGAGCTTGTTAGGAATAATAGATCGTGATGTTGGCGATTTAGCGTTCAGCTCGGGTGCTTCCCGCCGGTACAAGTCAATCGGCAAAAACGATAATAAGAATATTGCCGAAGGGCAGCACAAGATTTGACGTCATGAGATCAAGCAGATCAAAAAACGCGAGTCACAAAAATGTGACATCAGCCCAGAGATTAAATGACTAGATCGTGGCAAATCCTAATAGCCATGTATGGGCGTGTTGAATAATGAAGATATCAAAAGCCATATTTCGCCATGAAGCCCTTGGCGATCAACAACCTCGGGTCTGTTCAAAAAAGTCCGTTCAGCAAGGCCACAGTCATTTTTGCGCGCGGAGCGTCCTCGCACGACGTGAGCACGGAAAAATGGCGAGAACGCTGCTGGCGGCTTTTTTCAACAGACCCATGTATCTAATCTGGGGTAGACCGACACGGTCACATGCAGGGGGCAGCAGATTTCGGTGATCGGGAATGTCGAAAGGCCTTTTTTGTGTGGGTAGGCTACTGAGAAACTGGCAGAAATTCGAGAGTTAAACTTTGGGCTATCAAGTGTAAGCGGGGCTGGCATAGATATAGGCGGCCTCTTTATTGTGTCATTGGAGCCAATCCCAATTGGACAATAGCAGTGCTCTCAGTTGGAGCAGGATGACTCAATTTAATGGTGGGCGCCTTTTGGTCTTTTGCAACTAACCTATCTAAACTCCATGCTAGTTTTTTGAGCTCGTGAGCACTGAGACGAGCCTTAGTGGGCCTCCTTCCCCTTACTACTTGGTTAGCCAATCAACGCGGCTGGACTGTCGTACTCGAGACTACAGCCGTCGTTGCCTTCTTTGGTGGGGTGTTGTGGTTGTGGATTCGACCCGAGAGTGGACTAAATAAAACAGGGGCATGACTGGTCAATCGAAATCTCATTCAGAGACATGAAAAGAGCGCAGAGCATCAATAGTACAAACTCACCCTAATGAATCTTCCCCATTTTCAAAAGAAGTTTTTCTCGTTACCCTCTCTTTCTTTGTTTTTATATTCATACTGCTCCCTCATAACATTTTATTCTTACTAGCGACATGCATGGACAGGACCCAAAGTCCTTAGCGGTTGATATGCCTATGGCATACATGCCTCAACTCGATAGCTTGAGGGCATTGGCTGCTTTAGGAGTTTTTATGCAACATTTCTTGGATGAGCAGAATCTTTTTCGATCTACCGTCCCCCTTGGAGATTTAGGTGTCCGCTTATTCTTTGTTCTAAGCGGATTTCTCATTACCGGAATCCTTCTTCAGGGTCGCGACAAGATTGAACATTCTGTCAAACCATCAAAAACGATCATTTTTCATTTTTTCATTCGACGTGCAATGCGGCTTATGCCCATTTATTATCTCGTTCTCATTATACTCATATTTTCCCTTGTACCCGATTCCTTTTCCCAACCATGGTGGTTCCTCACGTATCTTCAAAATATCCACTTTGCGCTTCAAGATGGGTTTACAACCGCAAAACATTTCTGGACTCTAGCGGTCGAAGAGCAGTTTTATCTTTTTTGGCCACTGGTTATATTGTTTGTGCCCAGGGCTTTTCTCTTTTATGCCGTGTTACTCGCTGTCCTGATGGGCCCACTTTTCCGGCTGCTGATGCTCGGATTTGGGCTTACTCATTTTCAAGGAAGTATGTTAATGCCATCACATTTGGACACCTTAGGAATTGGTGGCCTCTTGGCCATCCTGTCTAGAAAAGTCGAGCTAGATAGACTCCAGTTTCACAAAACACTCAACTTCAGTTTTGTTGCAGGTATGCTCATCCTAAGTCTTGTATTCGTTTCCAAAATGCTTAATGCCTCCTCCTCTATTGAATTCGTTCTTGGTGAACTAGGAGCGGGTTTACTTTTTCTCTGGGTGATAGGAAGAGCAGCAGAAGGATTTGTTGGACCAGTAGGATTCTTACTCAATCAACCAATCCTGATATATCTTGGGTGTATTAGTTATGGGATGTACATCAATCATTTGTTTGTTCCAGACTTGCTTCACCATATTGGCTTGATGGCTCTCATACCTGAGATCGTAAATATCGAGTGGGTACGCTTTCTCCTCTTTAGCAGTGTTTCCATTCTAATAGCCACGGGCTCCTGGTATATCATCGAAAAACCCATAAATGGCTTGAAGCGCTACTTTCCATTATAAAACTGACAACACTCGATATTTGACAACACCTCTCCTACCTTTTCGACTTGCTGAAACATTGCTTGAATTTCTTAAGGGCCCCTCTAAAAACCAGGATTTTTGTGCGAGGGCAAGGAAGCCACGCGCGGAAAACCGCAGTGTATGGGCCGATACATGAGGATTTGAGCATGTGGCTGACACCGCCATCGCGGAAAAGGACGGTTTTTAGAGGGGCCCTTAAATTAATCATGTCAATGCCTTCGGGTCTTTTTCGTCTTTGTGGGAGTGGGGGCTGGGGAACGGGGCAAGAGGATCTGTCGGCTCAAGGATCTGAATTGGAAGCCAGGGGTGGAGACGAGGTCGTTTGTCAGGACGCGTCGAGATGGGCAGGGTCTCAAAGCTGCATCAGAGGTAGGTGAGTTACAGAATCCCGATGGCGTTGAGAAGGACGATAAAGACGGCCACGGGAGCAATATAGCGAACGAGGGCTTGCCATGTGGCATAAAGGGTGGGGTTGGTTATGTGGAGTTCGGCTTTTGTGCTTTCTGCGGTCATGAGCCAGCCGGCAAAGATGGCAATGAGGATGCCGCCTAGAGGGAGCATGAGATTCGACGTGATGAAATCCAGCAGATCAAAAAACGTCAATCCAAAAAATTTTACATCAGCCCAAAGATTAAATGACCAAACCGTACCGAGTCCTAACATCCACGTGGCAATGCCTGAATAGACCGATGCGGACATACGTGAGAGGTGAAAGGTTTCAATCAACCAGGTGACGAAGGGTTCAATGAGAGAAATGGATGAAGTCCAGGCGGCTACCAGCAACAGGATAAAGAAGAGTGAGCCAAATATTGTTCCACCGGTCATATTGCCGAAGGCCACCGGCAAGGTTTGAAAAATCAACCCAGGTCCTGACGAGGGCTCCAGATTATTAGCAAAGACGATGGGGAAGATGGCCATGCCGGCGAGCAAGGCAACTCCGGTATCCGCGATGGCAATCATGACAGATGTGCTGGCAATGGACGTTTCTTTCGGGACATAGGATCCGTAAATCATGATCGTGCCCATACCTAAACTCAGGCTGAAAAAGGCTTGGCCCATGGCCGAGAGCATGCTGGCGCCTGTGAGTTTGCTAAAGTCTGGAGTAAAGAGAAACGCCAGGCCATTCCCGAAATAGCCTGTCGTCATGCTGTATCCCACCATGAGGAGCAGGAGAAAAAACAGCATAGGCATGAGGAACTGCACGGCTTTTTCTAGGCCGCCTTGCACTCCGCCCGCGACAATGCTCATGGTAATCATCATAAAAACCGTGTGCCAAATGAAAAGGCTGCTCGCGTTCCCAACGAATGTCTCGAACGTTGACGCGGCAAATTCGCCAGTGGCGCCGCTAAATGTTCCGGTTATGGATTTAAAAATGTATGCCAGGGTCCAGCCTCCGATGACGCTGTAATAAGAAAGGATCATGACGCCTGCGATGGTGCCGGCCCAACCAATAATTTGCCACCATTGCCCTGCGTTATTTTCCGTGGCCAAAATCTGCATTGACCGAATGGGCGTGGATCGGCCACGGCGCCCCAGGAGAATTTCCGCCATCATGAGCGGAATACCTAATGCCGCGACACAGATGATATAAACCAAGACAAATGCGCTGCCGCCGTTTTGTCCGGTCAAATAGGGAAATTTCCAAATATTGCCTAAGCCCACGGCGGCGCCGGTGGCGGCCAGAATAAAGGTCCAACGGGAGGACCATTGGCCATGCATAGATTGACGATCAGGAATGTTCATGAAAGTGGAGAGAAATCCGTAAGGGTTAGAAGAGTGTAATCAAGGAGCCCTCAACGTTTCAAGGCTTTTTCATCTAGCCATCGGTTGAAGAGAAATTGAACTTGAGATGTATGCCTTGCTCTGTCTATAGTGCAGGCCTTCTTTTCTCTGCGTAAAATTGGGGACGACGTAGCCTAT
The DNA here is from genome assembly GCA_965223295.1 of Nitrospirales bacterium. GTDB lineage: Bacteria > Nitrospirota > Nitrospiria > Nitrospirales > UBA8639 > Nitrospira_E. The sequence goes on from CBDCWC010000003.1 coordinate 1,638,626, forward strand.
GAGCGAGGAACAACGAGATCGACAAGTGATTGCGCTGGCGCCGATGCCGCCGGAGAAGTCAGCCTATGCGTTAGCGCGGTATAGCCGGTCGCCGGATTCAATCGAAGAAAGTTTGAAGTGGGTACATGCGCATTCGTCAGAAAAATTTTGGGAACAGTTTTATTTCGCATACGGACATGGATCAATTGCCGATCTGGGGCATGTGACGATTTGTTTTGAAAATATTTCCGAGTTGGCTGCCATTCGCTTGGAAGATGAACCCTTATGGGATGGCCAAGCCAAATCCAGCCGGTATCAAAACTTTGCCGCTGCAGGCTGCTATGTGCCGGGTGAAATTGCGAATAGTGAAACGGAAGCGGTGTACCGGGGGATTTTAGGCAGCCTCTATAATATTTATCGACTGTTAAAAGAGCCGCTTCAGCAGCATTTAACGGAGCGCTATCCTCGTCCAGATAGCATGAAATCAGGGGATTACGACCGGACGATTGGCGCTCGGACCTATGATGTCATTCGCTATTTACTGCCGTTGGCTGCCAAGACTAATGTGGGACAGGTGGTGAGTATTCGCACATTGGAAAAGCAAATGACCCGATTGCTATCGTCGCAACTTCCTGAATTATTAGGCATTGGGGAGGACCTGAAGGACGCCTGTGCCCGTAAGCCTTCAAGCGTCTGGGCAGATTTACAGGAGGAATCCTCTGCTCAACTTGAATCGATGGCTCCGACATTGGCGCGCTATGCAGCTTCCAATAACTATCAAAGTGCGGTGTATCGCGATGTGCTTCGCCAAGTGAAGGGGATGCTGAAAAAATCTGGACTGGATGATCCTCAATCATGGAAGGGCCATACGCAATCTGTCGATCTGCTTGAACCTCATGCGCCGTTGGACGAATTGGTGACCACGTTTGTCTATCGCGTGAGTCAGGCACCATATCGGGTGCTCTTGGAATGGGTGAAAGATTGGTCGGAAAAAGAGAAACAGGCAGTGGTCGACGCAGCGATCAAAAGCCGGGGGCCGTATGATGACCTGGCCAAGGAATTCCGGTCAGGCTATGCCTTTATTTTTGATGTGTTGATGGATATAGGCGGCTGGAGGGATATGCATCGACATCGGCGGTGCCAGCAAGTGCAACAAAATTTCACGACGATCCATGGTTATGATATTCCTCCTCAGTTATCTGTGGCAGGGGTCGAGAAAGAATATCGGCTCGCCATGGATGCCGTGCAGCAAGATATTGAGCGGTTGCGAACTGAGAATCAAGAAGCCGCTTTGTATGCGATTCCTTTTGGGTTTCGAGTTCGTTGTTTGTTTAAGATGGATTTTGCTGAGGTGGAGTATATTTCCAAATTGCGTTCAGGAGTCAAAGGGCATTGGTCGTATCGCACCGTCGCTTGGGAAATGAAACAACAAATGCTCCATCGTCATCCGTATCTTGGGAGTTTAATCGAGGCTACCTCCCCTGATATTGAAGACACTCTGACTCGATAATGTATGCCGAGAAGATTGGAATGTTCTTGTGACGTCTCATAATCAATCGAAGATCGAATCAGCCATCTCGGGAGGACAATGGGATGTGGTGTATGATGAGGCCTCTCGTTGGTCAAAACAAAACGATTGCGGGCCCTTGCCGTTTTTTGCGTTGAATGTTGTCTGTTTATTGCGAGGGGATTTTGCTCAAGCCTGGAGAGCTTATTCTCAAGCTCTGGGTGATGAGGTGCAGTCCCAGCATGTTCGAGAATGGGTTAAGCGTCTGAGAGAGCAGCATGCTGATTCACCTCACCTTGCGTTATTTGAAGGGATTTTTCATACACAATCAGGCCTCTTGGATGATGCCTTCGCCTGTTTTCAGCGAGCGGTCACGCTGGCGCCTCAGTCTCCGTACCCGCATTTTTTTCTGGCTCAAATTTATCAACGGCAAGGACGTATGGATCAAACCATCAAAGCATTCAAAGAGGTCATTAAGCGAGATCCTTCGTATGTGGCTGCGCGGCTTAAGCTTGGTGTGGTGTATCAGGAACAAGGTCAATTGGAGATGGCTATTCCTCACTATCGGGAAGTCTTAAGACTTCGTCCTGATGAGGCTGTCGGGCATACCAATTTAGCCTGTGCGCTTGCTGAACAGGGCAAATTAGATCCGGCAATTCAAGAATACAAAAAAGCTGTTGCCCTGAATCCGGATGATGAAGAAATCCTTTTTGCGTTAGGTGGAGTCTATGAACAGAAAGGCCGGGTCGATCTAGCCAAACGTCAGTATGAGGAAGCGCTAAGGGTTAATCCTCATTTTGCTCCTGCTGCGACGGCTATCGGCTGGTTTCTCTATGAAAAAGGGCAAAATGACTTTGCCATGGACTATTTTAGTAAAGCCTTGGTGGCGAATCCTGAAGATGCCTACGCGACCTTTGGGGTGGGACGTATTTATGAAGAAAAGCGCAAGCCGGAATTAGCGGTTGAGCATTACCAGAAAGCCTTGTCTTTGGAAAAAGACCCTGATCGAAAAATGCGCATCATTAATTTTATGGATAAGTTATTTGGGTAGATAGACTAGAGGTGCCCTAGAGTCAGCTCTTACATCCACGGCGTTTACTAAGCTACCTACCCCAATTTACCATCCATCTTGATAGCGCAACGAGGCTTATTCAGGAGTTTTTAACGCTTCCGCTTCTTGTCCTTCTACAACGGGCTTGAGATAAATTTCCACTCGGCGATTGAGGCTTCGGCCCTCAGCCGTTCCATTGTTCGCTCGTGGTTGTGCCTCTCCACGACCTTCTGCATGTAAGCGAGTCAGATGAACTCCCGATGTATTGAGATGGCTTGCCACTGACGAAGCACGTTTTTCAGATAATTCCTGATTATAAGTATCACTTCCTTGCGCATCTGTATGGCCAATCACATGCACGATAGTGCTGTCGTATTGGGTTAAGACATTGCCGAGTTTCGTGAGAGCGGTTTGAAAACCGGGCTTGACGGTTGTGCTGTTCGTGGCAAAGGTCGATTCCCCTTTCAGATCCACTTCTAGTCCATTGTCGGGAAGCTTCCGGAGTTCCACGTCGTGCTGGGCCAATTCTTCGGCCAACGCTTTTTCTATATCCTTGGCCTGTTTGTCCATATAGAGGCCCACGCCTCCTCCTGCTAGAATGCCGACCGCTGCTCCAATAGCCGCTCCACGTGCGCGTTTTTTCTTATCAATAGCCGCGCCAGCACCAGCTCCCACAACTCCGCCTATAGCCGACCCAATTTTTGTGTTCCGATACGGGTCGTTTTCTGCACAGCCAGAGAACATTATCGACAATCCCAAAAGGAAAATAGGTAGTTGTAAGTACTTCCTCATCGTTTCATCCTTTCCCAAAGTCTGTGTGATAATAATTTTTGTCAGAAAAAGGTTCATGTGCTTGTCCTTCATTGAACCAGCGACGTGGATGCATCCTTCTTCGCTTTCCACGAGCTGTAAAAAATCAGCTGACGAGTATTCTGAAGAACACCTATGGGTCCTTCATTTTTACGCATCGGTTTTTGGGAATGGAAACCTGAGTAAATCTGTTAAGGGATTGTTGAATAATGATGATATCAGTGGCTAAATTTCGTCTCTGCGACGTACCATGTCGCGGCCTCGGGTCTGTTCAAAAAAGCCCGCTCGCCTGTGCGAAGCCAGGTCCAGCAAGGCCACAGCCCTTTTTGCACGCGGAGCGTACAGGTCCTACGTGAGCACGCAAAAATGGCGAGAACGTCGCTCCCGGCCTTCGTAGCCCATCAAGTTACTCCGGCGGAGTAGGCGGCGGCTTTTTTCAACAGACCCGTTAAAGATTCATGAAATAGCCGAAAAGCATGTTTTTGAGGGTACAAAGGATGAGATTTGTAAACAACAAGAGGGATGTAGGGCGGTAACCCTACCATTGGGTGTAGAAAGGAAATTCTTGCGCAGAGGGCTCAAGGAACATCGAGAATTTGGATGTATGTCAGGGAACGTTGAATATCAGGAGGAAATCATGAGTCGGCCCTAAGGGTCTGCTGAATGGCAGAAATTTGGGGAGTTGGGCTTCCTGAATTCTTGACTTCCTGGTGAATTTGCTCTTGCAGGTAGGAAGAATAGCCTACTTTTTCGACGAAAAGCTGGAAAAAGTCATTGGGTGGGAGGGACGTTTTGGCTCGGAGTTCTTCAAGAATGTCATCACTGATTGGAATGAGGGTGTCGCCAATGTGAAGGATCCCCTTATAGTAATTTCCTTCACCTCGCAGTTGCAGTCGAAGGCCAGATTTTGGCTTGACAGTTTTATCAACGGGTGGGTCAGAAATTTCAGAACTGGTTGAATTTTCGGGTAAGTTTTCCATGAATGCGATCAATTGTAGGGCATCATGAATTGGAATGACAAGGACACGTACTTTCTTGACTGGTTCAGGACCCTATGCTAGCGTAACGACCTTTTCGGCGCGGTGTCTGATGTTTTTCCTACCTCCTGCGCCCCTAATTTTTACGATTGGAGTACCGAGTCTCATGAAGTCACGTGTGTATAACTTTAGTGCGGGGCCGGCGATGTTGCCGGAAGAGGTTTTGAAGCAAGCTCAAGAAGAATTGCCAGATTGGCATGGAGCTGGCGCGTCAATCATGGAGATGAGTCACAGGGGGAAAGAGTTTGTCTCGGTGGCGGCTGAAGCTGAACAAGATCTACGTGAGCTATTGAATGTACCTAAGAATTATAAGGTGCTCTTCCTCCAAGGTGGGGCGACCTCGCAATTCGCGACGATTCCCATGAATCTATTACGGGGAAAAACGACGGCAGATTATGTTTTAACGGGTGAGTGGGGCAAAAAAGCCATCAGCGAGGCCAAAAAGTATTGCACCGTGAATCTTGCGGCCTCTTCAGAAAGCCAAAAGTTTGCCAGCATCCCAGCATTTGAAAGCTGGTCATTAAATAAGGATGCTGCCTATGTGCATTATACCCCGAACGAGACCATAGGAGGGTTGGAGTTTCATTGGGTTCCCAGTACAGGGAATGTGCCGTTAGTCGCTGACTATTCTTCAACGGTTTTATCGCGTCCTATTGATGTGAGCCGGTTTGGTCTCATTTATGCGGGTGCGCAGAAGAACATAGGCCCGGCGGGTGTGACACTTGTGATTGTGAGGGATGATCTTCTTGGAGATGCTCTTCCCATCACGCCGAGTGTGTTTGATTATGCCAAGCAGGCTGATGCCGATTCGATGCTGAATACTCCTCCGACGTATGGAATATATTTGGCGGGTTTAGTCTTTAAATGGTTAAAAGCGAAAGGCGGTGTGTCGGCGATGGCCGCGATTAACGAACGTAAGGCAACGAAACTGTATGCAGCGATTGATGCGTCCAGTTTCTATAGCAATCCGGTTGAACGGTCCTCCCGCTCCTGGATGAATGTCCCATTTATTTTAGCCAATGCGGATTTAGATAAAGAGTTTTTGTCTGGGGCGGCTTCAGCGGGATTAACGACACTCAAAGGCCATCGTTCGGTTGGGGGTATGCGAGCCAGTATTTATAATGCGATGCCGGAAGCGGGTGTGGATGCGTTGATTGCTTATATGGCTGATTTCGAAAAACGCCACGCCTAATCATCATACATGAATAGTTGAGCCTCTTGGTTCTTGCTGTAACGGAGTGACCTTATGAATATTTTAGTAAGCGACAGTCTTTCTTCTAAAGGAGTGGAAGTCTTAGAACGTGCAGGGTTTTCCGTTGCGGTGAAGACCAAATTGTCCAAGGAAGAATTATTGCAGGAAATTCCTAACTATGAAGCGTTAATCGTGCGCTCGGCCACGAAGGTCACGAAAGAGGTGATTGACGCCGGAGGGCGTCTCCGTATTGTGGGACGTGCTGGAACAGGGCTGGACAATGTCGACACGGAAGCGGCGACACGTCGAGGCATCGTTGTCATGAATACGCCTGGTGGAAATACCATCACGACGGCCGAACATACCATGTCGATGATTGCTGCGATGAGCCGGAAAATTCCCCAAGCCACTCAATCAATGAAAGAAGGCAAGTGGGAAAAGAGTAAGTTTATGGGGAGTGAGTTGTACAATAAAACCTTGGGATTAGTCGGTTTGGGACAAATTGGATCATATGTCGCCAAGTTAGCTCAAGGCTGGTCAATGAATGTGATTGGCTATGACCCATATTTAGCAGAAGATCGAGCCAAACGAATGGGCATTGAAGTGGTGGGGCTTGATGAATTGTTTCACCGGGCCGATGTCATCTCGGTTCACACCCCTTTGACGAACGAAACGCGAGGGATCATCAATACTGAAGCGATGGGCAAAATGAAAGATGGTGTCATGATTGTGAATTGTGCCAGGGGTGGCATCATTCATGAACAGGATCTTTGTGAGGCTCTGAAATCTGGAAAAGTGGCAGCGGCGGCATTCGATGTCTTTGAAAAAGAGCCTATTGATTCCAGCCATGTTCTTCTCAGTTTGCCGAATTTTACCTGTACCCCCCATATTGGGGCGTCGACAGAAGAAGCCCAAGAAAATGTCGCCATTGGGATCGCCGAACAATTTGTTGATTATTTTAAGAGAGGTATTGCGCGGGGTGCTGTGAATGTTCCATCAGTGGCACCTGAGGCCTTGCCTCAACTACAGCCCTATTTGAACTTGGCTGAACGTCTGGGAAGTTTTCAGGCTCAATTGTTAGAGGGGGGCTTACAGTCTGTCACTGTTGAATATGTTGGCGAGGTATCGCAGCTGGGCGTTGCTCCCATTACGGTTGCTATCTTGAAGGGATTGCTTGCTCCCATCTTGGAAGATGTCATTAATTTCGTGAATGCGCCTATTGTCGCCAAAGAGCGCGGTATAGAAGTGAAGGAAGTGAAAAGTAGCGATGCGGGCGATTTTACCAGTTTGATTCGGCTGAAAGTGGAAGCTGGTCAAAAGACGTATGTGTTGGCTGGTACGCTCTTTCATCGACAAGAACCACGGATTGTGGAAATTAATCAATTTCAAGTGGAAGTGGTCTGCGAAGGCCAGATGATTTTGATTGATAATGTGGATCGTCCTGGTGTGATCGGAATGGTTGGACAGGTTTTAGGCAAACATGAAGTGAATATTGCCCGTATGCAATGCTCTCGGGTCGAGCGTGGAGAATCAGCGCTGCTGATCATTGGCTTAGACGCGCCATTGGCTACATCCGTGATTGACCTTTTGAAACAAGAGCCAGATATCTTATCCGTTCGTATGGTTGATTTGGGTTAGTGTCGTCTCTTTTCCATACAGCCTCTTGCTGGCCGGCTTCCTCCTGGCTAGTTGTATGAGGGCCTCCTCTATAGGTTTCATGAAACCCGCCCGTTCCCTTATTCCCATTGGCACTGCGACTCTCTTGCCCCAAACGGCTCAACGCGTGCGGGAGTTAGAAGATCAATTGTTGGCCTACCTCGCCACGTGGGGCTATCAGGAAATTATTCTCCCAACGTTTGAATATCTAGATGTCCTGTCCGTGGGGCTTTCTTCAGAAATTTTAGAAAAGTGCTACAAGTTTGCTGATTGGACTTCTGGACGCATGCTTGTCCTGCGTCCAGATGCGACGGCTCAAATTGCCAGGATGGTGGCCATGGGATTAGGCGGAGATGTGCTGCCCATGCGTTTTTCTTACCGAACGACTGTCTTTCGTTATGAATTGGAACATCGTGGGCGGGATCGGGAGGTCTTTCAAGTCGGTATTGAGTTGGTAGGAAATGATACAGCACAGGGTGATGCCGAGATGGTGACGATGTTGGCAGGATTATTCAAAGCGGTGGGTTTGCCAGAATGGAAAATTTCTTTAGGACATGCAGGGTTTTTTAAGGCCCTGTTGTCTCGTTCTGGGTTGTCCCCAAAAAAAAGAAAGCAGGCGGAATTAGCGGCAGCTCATAAAGATTTACCGAAATTAGAGCAGATTCTCACGACAGAACGTCTATCCAGGAAAGTGGTCAGAAATATTCTTGAGGTTCCAGAGCGCTGTGGGCAGTATGATGTTTTGGAATGGGGAAAGCGGGTGGCAGGGCACGATGCACAATTGATGAAGCCGTTACATCGTTTGGAGCAGGTCTTTCAACAATTGGCGATCACCGGTGTGCAGCAGCACGTGCTCTTAGATCTGGGGGAACTTCGCGGGTTTGACTATTATGATGGCGTGGTCTTTGATGTTTTTACCTCCGTCCTAGGCAGTGAGATCGGAGGCGGCGGTCGATATAATCATCTCGTGGGCCGGTTTGGCCGAGAACTGCCGGCCATTGGATTTGGGTTAGATTTGGACCGTGTCTTTTCAGCCTTGGAGCGTAGCGGTTACTTAGGAAACCACGGTTTAGGATCTGTGCTCCTGTTGACGGCTGGCCCTCAGACCGCTGAATCATTTGCCTTGGCTCAGACGTTACGAACGATGGGTATCGTGGTGATTGAAGAACGTATAGAGCGGCCTCAAAAGTCTATGCGAACTTCTGCGATTCAAATAGCCAGACGGCGTGAATTTTCACGTGTGATTCTCTATGAACCAATGAAAGGTGCTCCGGCGTTCATGCATTTACTAGAATTCTCAAATTCTTCTTCGAAACCACGGCAACACCGTGTGACTGCCGAAGAATTGCCTCAACGGTTACGAGGAGACATATATGGCGATTTCTGAAATATCAGGAGTTCGAGTCCCTCCTCAAAACCTAGAGGCCGAACAATCTGTTTTGGGTGCGATTCTTTTGGATAATGCGGCCCTCAATCGTTCTCTGGAAATTTTGTCTGAAAATGATTTTTATCGAACCGCCAACCAATTGGTGTATCGAAGCATGGTGGGGTTGTCTGATCGGAATCAACCTATTGATCAGATTACGCTGACTGATTATTTACGAGGGACCGGGGAATTGGAGCAGGTCGGCGGTGCCTCTTATATTGCGGAACTGGTGCAGGCGGTACCCAGCGCTGCGAATATTCGCTACCATTGTCAGATTGTCCGGGAAAAATCTTTGCTTCGTGGACTTGTTCGAACGGCTACCGATGTGGTGATGAAAGCGTACGAAGGGACGACCAAAACCGACGAATTGCTTGAGGTCGCGGAACGTGAAATATTTCGGTTGGCTCAAGGACATTTAGGGGCAACGTTTGTTCCGGTGCGGACTCTTCTCCAAGGAAGTATTGAAATTGTTGATCGTCTCTATAGCCGGCAAGAAAAAATTACTGGGGTGCCCACAGGCTTTGATATCGATAATTTGACGGCCGGTCTGCAACCTTCTGATTTAATTATCATTGCCGGTAGACCGAGTATGGGGAAGACGAGTTTGGCCTTGGGCATGGCAGAGCATGCGGCTTTGTGTGTCAACGCGGTTGTTGGGATTTTCAGCCTGGAGATGTCCGGGGAACAACTTGTGTTACGTATGCTGAGCTCACTCGCTCGACTCGACTCACATGCGGTGAGAACCGGACAACTCAAAGGAGTTGACTGGGAAGCCTTAACCGGAGCAGCTAGTCAACTGCAAGATGCGAAGATATTTATTGATGATTCGGGTAATCTCAGTGTCCAACAGATGCGGGGAAAGGCCCGACGGCTGAAGGCTGAACATGGCTTGGATCTCCTGATTGTTGATTATTTGCAATTGATGGAAGGGCGGAATACGTCTGAATCGCGTCAGCAGGAAATTTCCGATATTTCCCGGGCCTTAAAGGGCTTGGCGAAAGAATTGAATGTTCCTGTTGTGGCGCTTTCGCAGTTGAGCCGAGCAGTAGAAAACCGGAAGCCGCCTGTTCCCGTCTTGGCTGATCTTCGCGAGTCTGGGGCTATTGAGCAAGATGCTGACGTAGTCATGTTTATTTATCGGGAAGAGGTTTATGAGCCGGATACTGAGGAAAAAGGTATTGCCAGAATTCTGGTACGAAAACATCGCAATGGCCCCATTGGGGAAGTTTTACTTCAATTTCATGACAACTATGCAAAATTTCATAATTTAGAAACACGGTCTGGTATAGTATAGACTTATGGGTTTCATGGAAATGACATAGAGAGGCGGATTGTTCTATGCAACATATTCCTTCGGTAGATTCTATGAACACGTTTCCTTGGCGGCTGGGTCAGATCCGAACTTGTCTGTTAGGTATTCCATTGTTAATCCTGTCATGCGGGACGGCTCCGCAGTTGAGCGTTCAAGGGCAGGAACCTTCCTCTACGATTCAGGAAACCACGCATCCGCAAGCCTATTTTCATTTCCTTCAAGGGTCCCTAGCCGAACTCAACAATGATGGGGCTCAGGCTTTAGAAGCCTATCGGGCTGGGTTAACCTTTGACCCTGACTCCATCTTCCTGAAGTTTCGTATTGCTAAACTGCATTTTGCGTTGGCGCAGATGACGGCGGCAGTCGACATGGCCAGGCAAATTCCTCTTCAAGAAATTGACACAGTCCCCATGTTTGTCGATCTGGCAAAAATTTTCTCCGGCGCCGAGGAACAGGAATTGGCTCTCCAGGTCTTAGAACAAGGGGAGAGGCGCTTTCCTTCTGAAGAACGGCTCTATATTTCTCATGGAACCCTTTTGTTGACAGAGAAAAATTATGCACAGGCAGAAGTTGTGTTTCGGGATCTTTTGGGGCATGTGTCGAGTTCGTCAGAGGCGCATTATTATTTAGGAATTATCGCTAGTGAAGGGGATGAGAAGCCAAAAGCGATAGGTCATTTTGAGCAAGCTATTGCTCAGAATAAGTCTTTTGAAAGGGCCTATGGGCGGTTAATTGAATTGTTAGAAGAGACTGAAAATTCTCAGCGAGCGATAGATTTGCTCGAATCTTTTTTGAAGGACGTCAATCCGCACCACAGGGAATTTCGTTTGCGGCTGGTCCGGTTATATGCGGCTGAGAAAAAGGCTGATCAGGCTACCGAACATTTAGATTATATTCTTGAACAAAATCCTGGTGACCTTCATGCGCAAGTTCGGAAGGCTCAAATTTACGGAGAACAGGGGAACTTCGCTGCAGCCGTGGAGGAATTGCAGGCCGTCTTACGTGATCGGCCTAATGAACTACGTGTCCGGGATTTTCTAGGGCTGCTCTATGAAGAAATGAAAGATTATGAGAAGGCCATTCAGACGTACCAAGCAAATTTGGCAATTGACCCAACGTTCTTTGATAGCCTTCTTCATCTGGGGTTCGTGTCCTATCGTCTGAAAAAGAATGATGAGGCCGTGTCCTATTTAGATGAAGCCGTCAAGTTAAATCCGAAACGTCCTGAACCCTATTTGTTGTTAGGGTTGACCTATTTTCAAATGGAGCGATATGAGCAGGCCAAGGCTCGCTTGGAAGAGGGCATTCACCAAGATCCTTCCAATGCTGAACTCCATTTTAATTTAGGAACTGCTTACGACAAACTGAACCAATTTGATGAAGTAGTACGTGCAATGGAACAGGCCTTAAAGCTGAATCCCGAACATGCAGATGCATTGAATTATCTGGGGTATAGCTATGCTGACCGAGGGATCAACCCCGAAGAAGCCGTGTCCTTGACGCAACGAGCGGTGGCCTTAAAACCTCATAATGGCTATTACGTGGATAGTTTAGGCTGGGCGTTATATAAAAATGGGCAAATTGACGAAGCTCTTGAAATGATGCAACGGGCTGCAACCTTGGTCTCGGATGATCCTGTCATTTATGAACATCTTGGAGAAATCTTCTTACTCCAAGAGAAGCATGAAAAGGCACGGGAAGCTTGGATTCAATCAATACAATTGGATTCCACGAATGAAGCCCTCAAACAGCGATTTCGAGATACTGGATTTGGGGAGCCAGTCCCAACGCTTTCTCAGCAATCTACCTTCACTCCGTAAACAAGGTAATCTGTCCTTGTTTATAACTGTCTTGCGCGACTGATGTTTTCATGTCTGATCATAGACCATAAGAGCGGACCGTTACTGGTGTCACCTGTCTCTTAAGATTGACAATTTTCTGACGATGAGAAATGTCTGAAGGATACTGAGTGTCAAGGGTCCGTTGCTTGAACTTTTTTCTTATTTATAAATGCAGTTATGGTACATTAATTTCCATTACTTGTTCGTTCTGTGAATTTTGTGGAGGATAGTTGCTGAATCGTACCCTGGTCTCTTGAGTATGCCAGGTGTATGCTTCCCAGAAGGTAACAAAGCAACTATACATTGGAAGGGACACTTCCGAGGAGGTCACTTTATGAAATTTCGATGCGTACTTCACAATCAAAGAGGATTTAGTTTGACAGAGCTCATGATCGTGGTGGCGATTATTGGCATTTTGGCCACGATTGCGATTCCCAATTTCTTGAAATATCAAGCGAGAGCGAAACAAACAGAAGCAAAAAGCAATTTGGTCGCACTGCACACAGCTGAAATTTCATATTTCGCAGAAAACAATGGATACATTGATGACTTTAATGCCATTGGATTTGGTGTCAGTGGTTCTTCGCAACGATACTATTATGAATTAGGTTCGGCGACCCTCGGAACGTTGCCTCCGGGCTGCACGGCTTCAGACTTAGATGTGGCTACCCCTACGGGTTTTACGGCTGTGGCAATTGGAAATATTGATGGAGATGCCACGTGTGATGTGTGGACCATTGATGATCAGAAAGTTTTGACGAACGTGACGAATGATGTCTCGCTGTAAGTTTTCACTCAGAGACCATTTATGACAGAAAATCACTCAAGAAGAGTTGGGTTGTCCCCGATAGATACCAAGGAGAATTATTAGGGACCAGTCTCAAGAGGAGCACGCGCGTGGATATTCGAGAAAAAATTCAAAATCGTTCAGCAAAAATTGGGGTTGTAGGTTTGGGTTATGTCGGACTGCCGTTAGCCGTTCTTCAAGCCAAAACGGGCTATCATGTTTTTGGGGTTGATGAAGTAGAAGCGAAAGTTGAAATGGTCAACCAAGCGAACAACTATATTCTGGATGTTGTTGACGATGAGCTACAAGAAGTTGTGGATAAGAAGTTATTGATTGCCACAACGGACTTTTCGGTTTTGCAGCAATGCGATATCATTTTGATTTGTGTCCCTACTCCTCTCACTCGGAACAAAGAACCAGATATTTCTGCAATTGTTAAGGTGCTCGGACATCTAGCTAACTATTCTCATCCCAACATGCTGGTGGTCCTCGAGAGTACGACCTACCCGGGTACCACCGAGGAAGTCATTTTGCCGGCTTTGACGGCGAAAGGCTTAACGGTGGGCAAGGATTTGTTTGTGGCGTTTTCACCGGAACGAGTTGACCCAGGAAATGCGGATTTTAAAACTCATAATACTTACAAGCTAGTCGGTGGCGTGACGGACGGTTGTCGGGAGGTTTCTAAATTATTTTACGAACAATCCATTGTAAAAGTGTTTCCTCTCAGTTCTCCTCGAGTCGCTGAAATGGCGAAGGTGTTTGAAAATGTGTTTCGGTCCGTGAATATAGCATTGGTCAACGAATTGACTATGTTGTGTGAGCGGATGGACATCAATGTCTATGAAGTCATTGATGCGGCCGCAACCAAAAATTTTGGGTTTATGCCGTTTTATCCCGGTCCAGGCGTCGGAGGGCATTGTATCCCTTTGGACCCCTATTATTTAGCATGGAAGTCAAAGGAATATGATGTCCATACCCGATTTATTGAATTAGCTGGAGAAATTAACGAAAACATGCCCTATTTTGTTGTCACCAAATTGCAGCGGGTGTTGAACAATATGGGGAAATGCTTGAAAGGATCAATGGTATTAGTGCTAGGCGTGACGTACAAAGCCGATATTGAGGATCCTCGTGAATCTCCAGCGACTAAAGTGATGGAATTGCTTCAGAAAGAAGGGGCCAATTTGCAATATCTCGATCCTTACACTCCTTCGTTGCTCATAGGCGATCGGCAATACAAAGCACAGACTGTTACAAAAGAACTCCTAGAACAAAGTGCCTGCGCTCTCATCTTAACAGCCCATTCAGCGTTTGATTATCAGATGATTGTTGATCACGCGCCGGTTGTCTTCGATACCCGGAACGGAACTCGTCAAGTGATGAAACACCGGGAAAAGATCGTGTTGCTTTCGACATAAGCCCGAATTTGTGGTACAACTTAGCAAGTTGCCAAGTCTAATCTTGACAGCCTGCGACCGATATCGGTATAAGGCCCAGTTTAGACTGGGCCTTGTTGTATCTTGAGCGTATTTCTTTTCGCAGTGTTTCCCCTTGAAAAATTTGCGTGGTCAAGTCTGAAGACCTAAAGGTATGTACGCATGAAGTTGCTGAAGCAGTTATTCGTTCGGGTGACAGGAAACTTTTTTGGCACTGTTGTACCAAAGTTTCGTCCGCAATCTGCTAGGAAGGCGACGCCCTCTCTAAAGCTGGTCTCTCATAATCCTCATCCGGTGGCGACTCCGGAAACTGCCTTGCAACGTAGCGCACAGCTTGGCCATATGGAGTCGCTGGAATCAGCTCTAAAAAAAGGTGAACAATGGCTCCTGAATAGGCAGAATGCCGACCAAGGTTTTTGGGTTGAGGAATTAGAAGCGGATACAACGCTGACATCGGACTATGTCATGCTTCGCAGGTTTCTGGGTTTGGTGGATCCTGAACGAGAACGAAAATTAGTCCGTTATCTCCTGCATATGCAACTTGATGACGGTGGATGGCCGATTTATGCTGGAGGCTCTGGTGATACCAGTGCGACCGTCAGGGCATATTTTGCTCTAAAATTGTCCGGTGTCAGTGCTGATGAACCCGTGATGCAGCGAGCTAAGGAGCTCATTTTACAGAGAGGGGGTGTCGCGCAAGCGAACGTTTTCACAAAAATAATATTGGCCTTGTTTGGCCAGTATGATTGGCGTGGACTCCCATGTATGCCACCTGAGATTTTTCTGGCCCCACAATGGTTTTATTTTAATCTGTATGCCGTATCCTATTGGTCTCGTGCGGTCATTATTCCACTTCTCATTGTCTTTGCCCATCGTCCGCTCTGTGCGATTCCTCGTGAGCAGGGAATTGAGGAGCTTTTTGTCAAACCTTTGGGTTCAGAAGATTTTTCGCAAGTGCCACCCCTGCACCGTGATTCGACATTTCTTAGTTGGCGAAATTTCTTTGTGTGGGTAGATAGTCTTCTTCGGCTCTATGAGTCCTATCCAATCAAATCTCTCAGAAAGAAAGCGTTGAAAGAGGCAGAGCGTTGGATGATTGATCGTATGGATGGCGAAGGTGGGCTTGGAGCCATCTTTCCTGCGATGGCCTATTCGATCTTTGCCCTGAGGTCGCTTGGGTATGCCACAGACCATCCGCTCATTCAGAAAGCTCTAGATGAAATTGAGCAGCTCGAGGTCTATTCAAATTCTACAAATAGTTCTGCACCTGGCATGTTGCATATGCAACCTTGCCATTCTCCGGTTTGGGATACGGCTTTAACCATGCACGCGTTGATTGAAAGTGGTATCCCCCTCAATCATATGGCCCTAACAAAGGCCGATGCTTGGCTTCGATCTCGGCAAACTCAAAAGGTGGGTGACTGGGTTGTATCGTCACCTGAAGCAAAGCCAGGGGGATGGAGCTTTCAATATGAAAACGATTGGTATCCAGATGTAGATGATACGGCTGCGGTGATCACGGCTATGGCGAAAATTCATCAAGCTGAAACGCCTGACTTTGATGAAGAGCTGCAACGTGCGTTTCGATGGGCATTGGCGATGCAAGGATCGGATGGGGGTTGGGGTGCCTACGATAAAGATAATAATAAACTCATTTTCAATAAAATTCCTTTTGCTGACCATCAAGCCTTGTTGGACCCCAGTACGGCAGATTTGACTGGGCGCTGTTTGGAAATGTTAGGTACCTTAGGCTATGACCAGTCTCATCCGGCTGTTGGTCCTGCTCTTGATTTTTTGCGTATGGAGCAAGAACCCAATGGCAGTTGGTACGGGCGCTGGGGTGTGAATTATATTTACGGAACATGGTGTGTGCTCTCTGGCCTGCGGGCCATTGGCGTAGATATGACGGCACCATGGATTCAAAAATCTGTCTCCTGGCTCGAATCCGTTCAGAATTCTGACGGAGGTTGGGGCGAGTCTTGTGAATCCTATGCTGATGTCGAGACGGCAGGTCAGGGAGAGAGTGCCGCGTCACAAACGGCTTGGGCGCTTATGGCCTTGCTTCAGGCCGGTGAGGCCGACTCTTTAAGTGTGGTTCGCGGAGTGAACTGGCTTATTCGCCATCAGCGTGAAGATGGAGTCTGGGACGAACCGTTTCACACTGGTACGGGTTTCCCTCGGGTTTTTTATCTGCGATATCATGGCTATTTTAAGTATTTCCCCATTTGGGCCTTAGGTATGTACCGAAATGTCAAAGTGACTGGTGAAGCCAGAGCCGATCAATTGCGCAAAAAGGCCCAAATTTCAAGACAGCAACGCAAATTGCGGTAAGTCTTCACTCTATTTTTCAGATTTTTCCTCTAGAAATGACAGCAGGAGCCGATTCTGACCAGAATCGCGATAGTGACGGCATCCAGAATAGAATTTCATGCCGTTGTCCGTGCTCTTCCAGTTACTCACTCCGTTCCCCACGATGGACATCGTGCCATAACCTATAATGGGCAAGGGCTCCATGTTCTCGTGATTCAGTCAGGTATAGGACCCGTTAAAGCCCGCATCGGTACCCAACGACTACTTGATGCTCAATCATGGGATGTCTTAATCTCTGCAGGTTTTGCTGGCGGCCTCGATGACACTGCCGCTATCGGCTCCGTATTGATTGGGCAAGAAGTTTTTGAGACCTCTTTTTCCCCTCACTCCCTTCCGTCGCGACCAATCATGTGCCATTCTGATTGGGTCAAAACGGCCTCGACTGTTCCTTGGCATGGGCACGGGGTTTTACGGATTGGAAAATTTACATGTGTGGATCGTGTGCTCACTCATTCAGCAGAGAAGTATTCAATAGGGATTCGGTCGGGGGCGGTGGCGGTGGATATGGAAAGTGCGGCCATTGGGCAAATCGCTCAAGATAATGATTTGCCATTTTTGATTGTGCGGGCCATTTCAGATGGCGTCAATGATGATTTGCCGGTAGACTTTAATCTTTTTCTGGCGCCATCAGGCTGGGTGGCTGGAGTGACGCGCATCTTATCGACACCGAAGTCATGGAAAGGCTTCTTGAATTTGTACCGGCATTCGAAGCAAGCCTCTCAACAGCTCACCTTATTTTTTGAAGCCTTTTTCTTTACGGTTTCGACTATGCCAGAATCTTCAGCTTCTTTACTGAACAAGTCATAGCCTATGAACATGATTCAAGCACTAGGAGCCCGAGTCATCGCTCAGATTGAAGAAATGGGAGCCATGTTGCTGTTTCTGTTGCGATCCTTTGGGTGGCTATTGCGACCGCCGTTGCGATTGCATCAAATCGTTAAGCAAATTCATTTTATAGGCTTTAAGTCGACATTTGTGGTTATTTTGACTGCTCTGTTTACCGGGATGGTTTTAGCGCTACAAGGGTACTATTCCTTGAGAAAATTTGGATCTGAAGGCCTATTGGGGTCCGCTGTGGCGTTGAGTATGATACGAGAATTAGGCCCAGTGCTGGCCTCGCTGATGGTTACAGCCCGGGCTGGATCGGCCATGACGGCAGAAATTGGTATCATGCGAATTACGGAGCAAATTGATGCATTGGAAACCATGGCCGTCAATTCTCTTCAATATCTCATTACACCGAAAATGGTGGCGGCACTGATTTCTGTTCCGCTTCTTGTGGCCCTATTTGATGTTGTGGGAATCGGTGGGGGTTATGTTGTGGGCGTGAGGTTGTTGGGAGTGAGCGGAGGAGCATATTGGAGTTCAATTGAATCGGCTGTGGTGTGGAAAGATGTCTATGGGGGAATATTAAAGTCAATTAGTTTTGGCCTGATTATCAGTTGGGTCTGTTGTTATAAAGGCTATTATACGAGAATGAGTGCAGAAGGACTGGGAAAAGCCACGACAGAGTCTGTCGTTCTGGCTTCAGTCCTTATTTTAGTCTGGGATTATTTTTTAACTTCAGTTCTCCTGTAAAAACCAACAGGGGAGTGTTGAATAATACAACGCACCAGAGGCAAATTTGCACATGATCATATAGGATGCCAACAGCTTCGGGTCGGTTGAAAAAAGTTCGCTCGCCTGCGCGAAGCCGCTTCGACGAAGGCAGGGAACGCCGCTGGTGGATTTTTTCAACATGCCCCAACATGATTGATATGGATTCGTCGCGTACTATTCAGTTGAAGGATGTTGAAAAAACGCTTGGGGGCCAACCTGTTCTGCAAGGTGTGGATTTAGGCATTCCCAAGGGAGAGATTACCACTATCATCGGCCCAAGTGGTGAAGGAAAAAGCGTGTTGTTAAAACACATGATTGGGTTGATGCGTCCCGACCATGGGCAAGTGTTGGTGGATGGGGTGGATTTGACCAAAATTCATGATCAAGAATTGCATGAAATTCGAAAGAAATTTGCCATGTTATTTCAGTCTGCTGCCCTATTTGATTCGATGAATGTGTTTGATAATGTTGCCTTTCCTTTGCGAGAGAAACGATTGGTCTCGGAATCTGAAGTACAGCAGGCTGTGCAGGAGATGTTAGAACAGGTGGGATTGGGGGAAATGGGCCACAAGTTTCCTGCTGAGCTGAGTGGCGGGATGAAAAAACGCGCCGGCTTGGCCAGGGCGTTAGTGATGGGCCCAGAAATCATTTTGTTTGATGAGCCGACGACGGGGTTAGATCCGCTAATGGCCCATGCTATTCATGATTTGATTTTAGCCATGCATAAGACTTTTGAATTTACGGGGATTATGGTCAGTCATGAAATTCCTAAAATCTTTCCCATTTCTGATTGGGTCGCTATGCTGAAGAATGGTAAAATCCTTGCCATGGAGCGCTCGGCCGAATTTCAACGATTGTCAGATCCTTTGATCCGTGAATTTATTTCAATTCCGAATGCTGTGCCCACACGATAAGTTGAAAGTTTTGTATGATAACATGAGGGGGGGCTTGATGCTTCTTTCATGTCATGGAGGCCAATGACAAACCAATTCTCTTTTCTGGGACTGCTATCATGGAACGTGGCAAGCTAGAGTTCGTCGTTGGGCTATTTGTGCTTGTGGGAATTCTTTGCCTTGGGTATCTGGCGATCAAATTGGGAAAATTGGAATTAGTCGGTGGAGATTATTATGAGCTCACGGCTGATTTTTCTTCGAGTTCTGGCTTGAAAAAAGGCGCGTCTGTTGAAATTGCAGGCGTGGAAGTTGGTCGTGTGAAGTCTATTGTTTTAAAAGAAGATCAAGCTCAGGTCGTCGTGGCGATTGAAGATGGGATTACGGTGTATGATGATGCGATTGCCTCCATTAAGACGCGTGGCATTATTGGGGAAAAATTTTTGGGTCTTTCTCCAGGAGGAGCTGGGGAGCCCTTATCAAAGGGAGGAACCATTATGGACACCGAATCTGGGATAGATTTGGAACAAGTCATTAGCCAATTTATCCATGGTAACGTTGAATAAAGTGTCTTAATCCTTGGAGGGGGTATGGCAATATTAGGAGCTATGACGGTCAGAACAATTCAAAGGGTTAGGGATCAATTAGGGCAAATGAGGGAAGGGGCGTATAGACGTCCGTCTATAGTAGTTTGGGCTTGTGTCGTTATCTTCTGCCTTTGTTTGCCTTTGGCGTGGGCCGCGAGTGGTCCAACGGAAGCCGTGAAAGAGACGATCGACCAAGTTTTGTCTGTTCTTGGGGATGAAGACTTGAAAGCCCCAGGGCGAGAGGTCGAGCGTCGAGAGAAATTGGAGGCGATTATTGGGCAGCGATTTGATTATGAAGAAATGGCCAAACGCACTCTTGCGGCTAAATGGAAAAAATTAAGCACTGAAACCCAGCAAGAATTTGTTGGCCTATTTCAGCAATTTTTATCTCAATCCTATGCTGGGAATATCGATGGGTATTCTGGAGAGCAAGTGGAATATCTGAAGGAACGGTTGAAAGGCAAGTTTGCCGAAGTGCAGACAAAAGTTGTTTCATCGAAAGTTCAGATTCCCCTGGATTATCGCCTTCTCAAGAAAAATGAGAAATGGGGAGTCTATGATGTGATTATTGACGGAGTCAGTTTGACAAAAAATTATCGAGGACAATTTTCCAGAATTATCAAATCTTCTTCATTCGAAGGGTTACTCGACAAGCTTCGTTCGAAGTCTGACCTTGCCGCTTCTTCGTAGGGAACTCGTTTGATGGTGCTTTTCCGTGCCTCGTGCTGGGCGGCGGTGGTCTGCCTGGCGTTAGCGGGAAGTATCATTCCCTCCATCGCCTCCGCTGAAAAATCATTTTTTGTCGTTCCAGCGATTTCCACCTCCAAAAACGACGGGAGAGACTTTGGGATCATTGTGCCTGTGTTGGATTCAGATGAGGAAGGCAATCTCCGCTCAGTCTTGGCTCCCATGCTTATTCATAACTCATTTTTGGGACTCAGGGGGACACTAAACTACTTTCAATATTGGTCAGGTGGAAAACGATTAAAAGCGGTGGGTTCGTATACGGAAGAGATTGAACGTAAATTTAAGTTACGCTATCAAGACCCAGGGTTTATCGAGGGTTTGTTTTTCGTAGATATTGGAGCGCAGTTTTTTAAAAATGCCACAAGACGATTTTTTGGCTTAGGCCAAATTACCCCGGAGTCCAATGAATCTAACTATACTGGGCGTGAAATTCTGGTCCATTGGAATTTTGGGATTCATCTCAATGATGTGACCCGGCTGTCGGTGAATCAACGATTTCGGGATGTGCAAATTCAGCCTGGAGGTGTTGATGATGAACCGTTTTCCCAAGACGAGTTTTCCAATACACCTGGAATCGATGGTGCGACAATTTTGGCCCATCGGTTAGTTTTTCAATATGATTCTCGGGATAACCTTATTGCTCCTACGGCAGGTACGCGGGTTGAAGCGTTTGGAGAGTTGGCACAGAATTTTGACCGAAGAGAGATCATTGATGACCAATTCTATTTTCGTTATGGCGTGGATGCCAGACGGTTTTTCCCTAGTCCGTCAAAGCGGTATATTTTCTTAGTTCGAGGGCGATTACAACTAAGTTTTGGAGATGGCATTCCTTTTTTTGAACAAAGTTCGTTGGGAGGAGAAAATAACCTGCGAGGTTATGGTCAAGATCGGTTTATTGATAAGCACATGGTTGTGTTCAATGTAGAGGAGCGTATTCATCTCTTACAGGTCAAGATATTGAATGTCAATGTGGAGTTTGAGTTCACTCCCTTTGTGGATATGGGTCGTACCTATCAAGACTTTTCTTTCCGGCAATTTAACGAATGGGAGGTCACGCCGGGGGTGGGGTTCCGTGGCATTGTGCGGCCAAACTTAGTTAGCCGCGTTGATTGGGGATATAGCCGGGAAGGCGGGGCGATCTTTGCTGGGTTGGATTATCCCTTTTGAAGCGTGATGCTATTGTCGGATTGTTGATTGTCATGAAAAAAGTGGTTTTTGCTCTATTGTATGTTTTTATTGTTCCCATCTTCGGATGGCCTCTTTGGAGTGTTGGAGGAGAACTCACAGAGCCAGATACGGCAGAGGGTGTGGTCCAAGAGCTTAAGCAGCTCGTGTCTGAGGGTAAAGCGAAATCTAATGACCCCGAAGAGTTACGGCATTTGGCTCATCTGTATTTGGATGTCGGCTATGGGTTGTATGTTGATCGAGAGAAACAAATAGCCTCTCTTCAAGAGGGAGCTCGATTGGCCAAAAAAGCTCTGGAGTTGGATGAATCTTCGGCGACGGGGCATTTTCTGTTTGCAGCTAATTTTGGTAAGGCCGCTCAATTGGAAGGCTGGGTGGCCGCAATACGTGCCTTAGGGACATTACAGTATCATGCGAATCGAGTTTTGGAAATTGATGAAAATCATGTGTTGGGGAACTATATGTTAGGGGCCATGTATGAGAAACTGCCGTGGTTTTTAGGAGGGGACTCAGAGAAGGCAGGCGAGTATCTCAAAAAAACCATTTCTCTTGATGCTCGGTATGCTCCTGCGCACTTGGATCTTGGGAAATGGTACTTAAAACAAGGACAGACTTTGGAGGCGAAAAAAGAATTCATGCAGGTCCTTCATACACCTCCCCGTGAGAAACAATGGATTTGGAAGCGTATTCATCGACCCGAAGCAGAAGAGTTATTGCAACAAATTGGTGTTTCTAATTCCCAGACTCCATAAAGGGGAAAAGCCCAAGCCATCACACATTCTCTTCACTCATTTGTCATCCACGAAACAGGATAGTCGGTGGCAAGAGAGTGAAGCGCCTCTTACTCAGTATTTCACCGGCTTTCTATCACGAATATTATGACCTCCTCATCTGATTGGTTACTACGAGCACTTGGCCGGCTAGCTGATTTTGTAAAGCATTGGGCCTGGTGGGTCCTAGCGTTGGCCATTTTTGTGACAGCCATTTCCTTGTCTTATGCGTTCATGTATTTAGGGATCAATACGAATACCACCGAGATGCTGGCTGCTGACGTACCCATTCAAGAAGCGCGCGAACATTATAGGCAAATTTTTCCTCAGAACACGGACTCTATTGTTCTGGTTGTTGAGGCTCGTACGCCGGAGATGGCCCATGCTGCTGTCAACACGCTTGATAGCATATTAAGGACTATGCCAGACCACATTAAGTCAGTTTATACACCATTCGGAGGATCATTTTTTGAAAAAAATGCTCTGTTCTATCTTAATGTTGCCGAACTTGAACATCTTTCGGAATCAGTGTCGACGTTACAACCCTTTATTAAAGAGTTGATGCAACAGCGGAATGTCTATGGGCTGTTTACTCTCTTAGCAGATCACTATGATCGACTGCAGTGGGAGCAGGAACCCCTTCTGTTTGGGCTTTTTCAAAGAATGGCAGAAGGCATTCAGTCGAGTCTGATTGGCTTGGACTATGTGTTAGCCTGGCATTCCGTCCTACTGAAGCCAGATCGTCAAACGTCACAGACACGGCGGTTCATTTTGTTGCAACCTTATCTGGATTATCAAAAGATGCTGCCAGCCGAAACTGCGCTTCAGGCTGTTCGTGATGTCATTCAAGAGTCGGGTGTGTCAAACATTCCGGGAGTCAGGGTCCGGTTAACGGGAGAAGTGGCACTGGCGCATGAAGAGCTTCAGGTTGTTAGCCAGCGTGCAGGGATTGCCGCCGTTCTGTCTCTGATCATGGTCTGTCTCACTTTGACGCTGACCTTTCATTCATGGCGATTTATGATGATCACCTTGTTAACGCTGATAGTAGGGCTGGCCTTAAGTGCAGGATTTGCCACGGTCGTTGTTGGCCAATTGAATATCCTATCCTTAGCTTTTGCGGTCCTCTTTATTGGGTTAGCGGTAGATTATGCGATTCATCTGAGTCTCCGGTACCAGGACCTTCTTACTTTGGGGAACGAGCCGTTTTTGGCCATGAGAAAGAGTCTGCAAGAAATTGGTCCGGCCTTACTGTTGTGCGCGGTGACCACCGGACTTGGCTTCTACACCTTCGTTCCAACAAATTACACCGGCATGTCGGAATTAGGATTGATATCAGGAACGAGTATGTTCATCGGGCTGGCCGTGTCACTGACGGTCTTGCCAGCTCTGTTCTTGGTCTTCCCCTTATCCAAAAAGGATTGTCGTTCCTCTTCTTCTCGCCGGGGCTTGGATGCTGTCTATCAATTTCCCATCCGTCATGGACAGGCCATTCGATGGGGAACGGCTGTAATGTTTTTTGGCACTGTCCTCTTACTTCCTCAGGCTTCGTTTGATTGGAATCCTCACAATATACGTGATCCCAATGTCGAATCTGTTCAAACGATGGATGATCTTCTGGAGGACAAAAACGGAGGGACCTGGCCCCTGACTCTTTTGACCTCTGCGGACGAGATCGATGATGCCGTTTCCCGACTGGAAGCCTTGAAATCCGTCGATAAGGTGGTGACGATCAATAATTTTATCCCGACAGATCAATTCGAAAAATTTGTGCTGCTCGCAGGGCTCGCGGATAGCATGCTACCTCAAGGGCTTGATACGAAGGTCTCAATTTCTCCAGACACTGATACCTCTCTTAATGCGATCCAATCCTTTTTGAGGAACCTAGAAGAATATATTCGGAAAGCAGAGTTGAGTCCTGAGCATTCTGCAGTCCATCTTAGGGATGCGCTGAAAAGTTTTGTTGAGAAGTTGAACGCTAGTGATAACGAAGTACAGAAGAATCTGCTTGATCGTGTAGACCACAGTTTGTTGGGGTCTTTTCCGAATGACCAAACATCTGAGCAAGCGATTGCGATGCCGATGGGGCTCATCACTCAGAAAGACCTGCCGCAAGAATTAGTTGAACGTTGGGTTGGTTCGAATGAAACGTACCGTCTGGAAGTCTATCCTAAAAAGGATTTGAGGAATCTCAAAGCCTTAGAAGAGTTTGTGAGCGACGTTCGTCGCATTGCTCCGCAGGTCACCGGTTTGCCTGTCATCTATCTGGATGGTGGCAATGAAGTAGCTGGAGCGTTCATGCAGGCTTTTGTCTCTGCACTGCTGGTGATAACGATTATCTTGGCGCTTGTCCTTCGAAATATTTGGGATATTCTATTAGTGATTCTTCCTTTGAGTCTAGCCGCACTCTGTCTGGTAGGGTATACGGTTATTTTTGACATGCCCTTCAACTATGCCAATGTGATTGCGCTTCCATTAATTTTTGGGCTTGGAGCAGATAGCGGTATTCATATTGTCGAGCGAATGCGAAGAAAGACAGAAGCCTGTGAAACATTTCTGCGGTCCGGGACCATCCGGGGAGTGTTTTTTAGCAGTGTGACAACCATGCTGAGTTTCAGCAATCT
Organism: Nitrospirales bacterium; assembly: GCA_965223295.1. GTDB lineage: Bacteria > Nitrospirota > Nitrospiria > Nitrospirales > UBA8639 > Nitrospira_E. The sequence goes on from CBDCWC010000003.1 coordinate 1,663,429, forward strand.
GGCTTATACGTCGCATGTGGGCATCGCCAGCATGGGACAATTGTTAAGCCTAGGGATTTTACTGACATTGATTGGGTGTTTGGTGGTATTGCCTGCATTTCTCTATCGTGGCCAGCCGAAAGCGTCAGATATGGCTACCTAGTTTTTTTTAACGTGTAGAAAACAATGGAAATCAAGTATTGCCATGGTCGTCCACCTATTTAGTCCAACAAGAAGGTATGTTATGATGGTTAACCCCTCCAAAGAAAGAATTCAATTTGTCCGCATCTAGCTCGCTCTTAACCCCGGCAGCAACGGTTCGAACATTTCGGCCGGTAAATGTTCGGCGTATACTCTGTGTGTTTCCAGCCTATACCAAAGCCTTTGGTACGTTTGACCATGCCTTTCCTCTTATGGGGCCGGTGAAGGCCTTTATGCCGCCACAAGGGATTCTTCTCATTGCCGCGTTGGTGCCCCAAGAATGGGAAGTCCAGTTTATTGATGAGAACATTCGTCCAGCTCGAGACAGTGAGTTGGCCTGGGCTGATGCTGTCCTGATATCGGGTATGCATATCCAACGTCATCAAATCCATGACATTGCGCGCCGGGCTCATCTGGCAGGTAAGGTGACAGTGTTAGGGGGTCCATCAGTTTCTGCCGCGCCTGAACAATATGAAGATATTGATTGTTTGCATTGCGGGGAAGTAGGGGATGCGACGCTGGACTTGTTCCGCCGGATTGATGAAACACCGGCACGTCCCGAGCAGCAACTGATCTTTCGAACAGTTGATCGGCTTCCGATGACAGATTTTCCGACTCCAGCCTATCGTCTGATAAACATCCGTCAGTATCTGCTCGGCAGTGTGCAGTATTCCAGTGGTTGTCCTTTTACTTGTGAATTTTGTGATATCCCTGCGCTGTATGGAAGAAATCCAAGACTGAAGACACCACAGCAAATTTTGACAGAACTGGATGAACTGGCCGATGGAGGGACGCCTTCCATTTATTTCGTGGATGACAATTTTATTGCCAATCCCCGAGCCGCGCGTGAACTGTTGCCATATCTGGTGGAATGGCAGAAGTGCCGGGATTATACGGTTCGCCTCTCCTGTGAACTCACGTTCAATGTGGTGGAATATCCCGATATTCTAGAGCTCATGCGTGAGGCGTTTATGACCAATATCTTTATTGGCATCGAGACTGTGGACCCGGATGCGTTGCGAGCCATGAGTAAAAGGCAAAACGTTCGTACGCCCATGCTTGAAGCCGTGGACACGGTGAATAGTTACGGAATCGAAATCGCTGCGGGCATTATCATTGGGTTGGATACAGATACGCCTGAGACCACTGACGCGATTATCGAATTTATTAAGGTTTCTCAGATTCCCATTGTGACACCGAACTTGCTAGTGGCTTTGCCGCATACCCCGCTCTACGAACGTCTTGAAAAAGCTAATCGCCTCAATTCGGGAGAAGGACGTGACTCGAACGTCGAGTACTTGCAACCGTATGATGAGGTCGTCGCAAATTGGAAGCGTGTCATTCGTGAAGCGTATGAACCACGAAATATCTACGCTCGCTATGCGGCGCAAGCCGAAAGAACGTATGTGCATCGGAAGCGGCCGACGCGTCCCTTGGATCAGTTGACGTGGGCGAATCTGCGTCGAGCGGTCGAAATTTTTGCGCGTACGGCTTGGCAAGTGGGTATTTGTAGCGATTATCGAAAAGAATTTTGGACCATGACCCGGCGAGAGTTAAAAGAGGGTAATGTTGAGTCAGTGTTCCAAATCGCGATGGTAGCTCACCATTTGATCACCTTCGGGCGGGAATGTCTTACTCGCGATGTGCAAGCCTCAGCTTATTCAGCTCGTGGGAGAGATCTCAGTTTGTCCTACGGCATCATTGTTCCGTAAGTATTTGAACAATTTTCGCCTGCTCTCTTCCAAACTCAGACTTGTTGGCTCACAGCATACCTGTTCGTCGGCTAAACTCATTCTGTGGCAAAGACTGGTGCTTGACACTTCTTAGCAGCTATGGGATGATTTTAGTTGTATTCATGCCTAAGTTCTGATGTTCTTCATGATTCCCTGACAAAAAGGCGGCGTTAGTTTTAGCCTAGAAGAAAGGAAGCCTTATGTCCTTGTTAAAAAGGATTGAAAGTCCTACAGATTTAAAGAAGCTCTCTCCCGAACAATTTCCTGAATTATGCCAGGAAATCCGCGAGCTGATCATCGAGGTTATCTCCAAGGTGGGCGGACATCTTGCTTCTAATCTTGGTGTGGTGGAGTTAACTGTAGCCTTACAGTATTTACTCAACACGCCAGAGGACAAAATTGTTTGGGATACCAGTAATCAAGCCTATGCGCATAAATTGTTGACGGGTCGTCGAGAAAAATTTCACACGATCCGCCAATTCGGTGGCATGAGCGGGTTCTGTAAGCGTGAAGAAAGCATGTATGACACCTTTAATGCTGGACATGCAGGCACAGGAGTTTCTGCTGCGGTTGGCTTTGTGGAAGCCCGCGAGAAATTAGGCCGTTCCAATAAAATTGTTTGTGTGGTAGGGGATGGCGCACTCACATCTGGCATGACATTGGAAGGGTTACAGCATGCAGGGGATAAGGGTAAGGACCTTGTGGTGATTCTGAATGATAATCAGATGTCTATTTCTCGCAACGTCGGGGCAATCTCAGCATATTTAAACCGCACATTTACCGGGGAGTTCTACACGAGATTTCGTGAAGAAACCTCACAATTGTTGGATACCATTCCGCAAATTGGTGAAAACGTGAAGCGGATTGCCATGCGAGCGGAAGAGTTAGCTAAAGGGTTCCTGCTGCCAGGTCTCTTATTTGAGGAACTAGGCTTTCGCTATGTTGGTCCTATCGATGGGCACAATTTTGAGCATTTGTTGCCAACGCTTGATAACGTCCTGAAGCTGAAGGGACCAACGCTTTTACATGTGATTACCAAAAAAGGGTTAGGTTTTGAACCAGCTATGGAGAATCCTGTTTGGTTCCATGCCTGCTCGCCGTTTGATTCAAAAACAGGCCGACCGGTCAAAAAGTCTGGGCATCCCTCTTATAGCGCCATCGTTGCTGATACCTTGAGGCGTCAGGCACGTAAAGATCAGCGCGTGGTTGCGATCACGGCAGCGATGTGCGAAGGCACAGGCCTGTCCAGCTTCCAAAAAGAATTTCCCGAACGGTTGATTGATGTGGGAATTGCTGAGCAACATGCCGTGACCTATGCCGCAGGACTGGCAGCAGAACAAATGCGCCCCGTCATTTGTATGTATTCGACGTTTCTGCAACGTGCCTATGATCAAGTGGTGCATGATGTCGCCACACAGAACTTGCCTGTGACATTCTGTATTGATCGAGGTGGACTCGTGGCGGAAGATGGAACCACGCATCATGGGGCCTTTGATTTTGCGTATCTTCGCCATGTCCCCAATATGATTGTGATGGCCCCAAAAGATGAGAATGAAGTTCAGCATATGGTGCAAACAGGATTGGTTCATGAGGGTCCTGTTGCGGTGCGCTATCCTCGTGGAAGCAGCTTAGGAGTGCCCTTGGATCCCGAGCCAATTCCTTTGGAAATAGGGCAAGGAGAACTCTTAGTTGAAGGAACAGATGTCGCCATTGTGGCTATAGGCGTGATGGTGTCGGAAGCCATCAAGGCAGCTGAACAACTGAAAGACAATGGAATCTCTGCGGCAGTTATTAACGCAAGATTTGTGAAACCTTTGGATAAAGACCTTATTCGTGATGTGGCGAAAAATGTCAAATGTCTCATCACCGTGGAAGAAGGCTGTCGAATGGGAGGATTTGGTTCGGCTGTGTTAGAGTTTCTTTCCGAGGAAGAACGATGGGATTTGCCGACGAAGGTGCTCGGATTACCGGATTGGTATATTGAACAAGGTCCACAAGATTTACTTCGTGAAAAATACGGGTTAACGGCCGATGGGATTCATGATCAAGCCAAAGCTCTCGTCGAACGAGTCTCCCTGAAAACCATTTTACGTTCATAACTTCATATGCATATTGCCAGACGAAAAACCCGCCAGATCCAGGTGGGACCGGTCAAGATCGGCGGAGATGCGCCGATTTCGGTGCAATCCATGACCATCCCTCATCCCAGTGATGTTTCCGGGACCCTCGAACAAATTCGTCGCTTAGAAGAAGCGGGGTGTGAACTCATCCGAGTGGCGGTCCCTGATATGGAAGCGGCTCAGGCCCTCCCCAAAATAAAAGCTCAGATGACGGTGCCGCTCATCGCGGATATTCATTTTGATCATCGTTTGGCATTAAAGGCAGCAGAGGTGGTGGATTGTGTGCGCATCAATCCAGGGAATATTGGTCCTTGGTGGAAAACTGAAGAAGTCATCAAAGCCGTGAATGATCATGGTATTCCTCTGAGAATTGGTGTGAACGGAGGTTCACTGGAAAAGCCATTGTTAGACAAATATGGATATCCGACGGCCGAAGCCCTCGCTGAATCGGCTTTAAACGCGGTTCATGCATTAGAAGACGTGGGCTTTACTAATATGAAAGTCTCCCTCAAAGCGTCGGATGTGCATATGGCCATCGACGCCTATTGGCTCTTTGCGCAGCAATCCAATTATCCCTTACATATTGGTATCACGGAGGCTGGTACAGCGATGACTGGCGCGGTCAAGTCCGCAATGGGATTGGGGTGGCTCCTGTCTCAGGGCATTGGTGACACGCTGCGGGTGTCGTTAGCGGCTGATCCGGTTGAAGAAGTCAAAGTCGGTTTTGAGATCTTAAAATCACTTGAATTGCGGCATCGTGGGGTCAATGTGATTGCGTGTCCTACATGTGGCCGCGTCGAAATTGACGTGGTGAAAATGGCCAATGAATTAGAGCATAGATTAAGTCATATCACGAACCCCATCACGGTGTCAGTTCTTGGCTGTGTCGTCAATGGTATTGGGGAAGGAAAGGAAGCCGATATTGGGATAGCGGGTGGTCAAGGGGTAGGAATCATCTTTAAAAAAGGCAAACTCTATAAACGTGTACCTTCAGAAGAATTAATGGATACGTTGATCGAAGAAGTCGAAGTCATGGCAAAAGAGCAGGAGTCTGATAATTCAAATCAATCGGTTTCTATGGCCGATCCTGACGTTCTTCCAATCGATGATCTGTCTTTAGCCTCCACAGGGCGTTCCTCACGAGACATTCCAGTTTTACCTCTCAGGTAATCGTCGGTACTTCCTAAGAAGTAGAAGCCATCGTCCTCTCAGTTGTGCAAAACAAAAGCGACTTCGTATAATGAAGTTTAGAAGGCGCCGTACCCAAGTGGTTAAGGGAGCAGTCTGCAAAACTGCGATTCAGCGGTTCGACCCCGCTCGGCGCCTCCACGTATTGCTTTTCTCACAAATACAACATTTCTTGTTTTAGGTAGGACAATAGCGGGCTACGCACGTTGGAGTAGATCAGTAATGGGTGTTCCTCTTTCGCAAATGTACACGGTATCGCAATATGCGCTATCGAAGCATCTTCGTGGCATCAAGCGATATCCGCTCGTGTTAATGCTCGAACCCTTGTTTCGATGTAATTTGGAATGTGCCGGATGTGGGAAGATCCAATATCCTGATCATATTCTGAACAGACGTTTGACGCCTGAGCAATGTTGGACGGCGGCAGATGAATGTGGAGCGCCAATTGTGAGCATTCCTGGAGGTGAGCCTCTCATTCATCCAGAAATGCCAGCTATTGTCGAAGGCCTTGTGCAGCGGAAAAAATATGTTTATTTGTGTACGAACGCCATTCTTTTAGAACGAAAAATTCAAGACTATATGCCATCAAAGTACCTGACCTTCAGTATTCATATGGATGGGCTGAAAGAAGAGCATGACCATGCTGTCTGCCGGGATGGCGTCTATGATGTAGCGGTGAAGGCGATTCGCGTTGCATTAGCCAAGGGTTTTCGAGTGACGACCAATACAACGCTGTTTGATGATGCCGAGCCATCTCGTGTTCGTCGATTCTTTGATGAAATGATGGAGTTGGGGGTGGAAGGCATGATGATTTCGCCTGGGTACAGTTACGATAAAGCCCCTGATCAGCAAAGCTTTCTGAAGCGGAATCGCACGCGGTCATTGTTTTCCCAATTGCTTACGCAACGTAAGCGAACCTGGCAGTTTAATCAGTCGCCGCTTTTTCTCGAGTTTCTCATGGGGAAGCGGGATTATGACTGCACGCCATGGGGAAATCCCACCTACAATATCTTTGGCTGGCAGCGTCCCTGTTACTTATTGCAAGAAGGATATGTTTCGACGTTTCGAGAACTCATGGAAGAAACAGAATGGGAGCGCTATGGGACTGGACGGCACGAGCAATGCCGGGACTGTATGGTGCATTGTGGCTACGAAGCGTCGGCGGTCAAAGATACCTTTGGGTCTTGGAGTGGATTCTTCGGAACCGTTAGGGCCACGCTCTTCCCTAATGCAGTGTAGCGCTTGCCTCAGTCATTCCCCGGCCTACTTTTCCTATCGAACTGAGCCAAATCCTCTCGGAAAGGTCATAAGTTGTGAGTGACCAAGACCTTTCAGATAATCATCCACCGTCTTGGGAAGGGCATCGGTTGCCGACTCATACGGAGTCTGACTTGCAAGAGGCCCTTACTAGAGCCTGCGATTATCGAGGCGACGTAACCATTCATCTCAATACTGGAGAGCAGGTTATCGGTTATGTGTTTGATCGCCAAGAACGAGTTTCCGACCCTCATATTAAACTGTTTTTACCCAATCACACCGAGCCGATCACGGTGAGTTATCAGGATATTATTGAAATAGAATTTAGCGGAGAAGACACGGCATTTGGCCGATCCTGGGAAGATTGGGCCCAGAAGTGGCAAAAGCCAAAAGAGCCTTAGTCTTTTTCAGCTGTCTTCGTGGTTCCTCCCTCCTTTCTACAAGATTTTTTTATATTTCCGATATCCCACAATTCACCAATCCCTTTGGAAATGTTGCTACTCGAAAAATAGACATTTTCCGGGCAATTGAGTCTTTCACTAAATGGCCTGTTGAAAAAAGCCGCCAGCGGCGTTCCCTGCCTTCGCCGGAGCGGCTTCGCGCAGGCAGGTCGACATTGTTCCGTGCTCACGTAGGACCAGGACGCTCCGTGCGCAAAAATGGCTGAGGCCTTGCTGGACGCCATTTTTGAAAAGCCCTGATGCTGTTGATGGCCAACCGCTTCCGGGCGAAATATGGCCCTTGATATCCTCATTATTCAACACTCCACTAAACGTAGGATTCGATTGACGGTCGCCGCTTGTCTGTGATAGAAAACCAGGTCTTTTTTGAGGGTCAAAAGACCTAGAAAATGAAAGAAGATCAAAGTAATTAAAGGAAGAGGTCCCATTTGAGTTATTGAAAAAGTAGTCAATTAACAGATATGGCCTAGACCGTCGAGGATAAAATCAGTTCCCGTCCTCTTTTATCTTTTCCTCGAATGTTCCCCGCCGGTTTAGGAAAAAGCCTTTTTTGGAACTCCACTAAGAGAAATAAAAAGTCTTCAGAAGGGGATAACATAGGAAGTGTAGTCCTCGAGGAAGTGGCAAGGTTGTTGGTAACAGTTGAGAAAAAGCAGGAAGCTGAATAGGGTTGTATTAGGAATCACGTACACGAGGGGGAACAATGAACGAATACCGAAATCTTCGAAGCTTGTTTGTCATGGGGTTAGCAGTTGTGGCGATGTCCTTATCGGCTTGTGGCGGTGGCGGCGAAGGTCCACCCAAGCCCCCACCGCCTGCTCCGCCTGAATATGCAGACAAGCATATGCCGGACGGCTATTGGAACAATCCAGACATCATTGCAGAGGGAAAAGCCATTTATACTGGGCAGCATAACATTGATGTGAACTGTGCCAGTTGTCATGGAAAAAACGGGAAGCCCGTTAAGGCAGGTGCCAGAGATTTTCGCCGAACTGAGCAAATGGAGTTGTATTCTGACGCGGTATGGTTTTGGCGAGTCAGCGAAGGAGTGAAAGGCACCAAGATGAAAGCTTGGAAGAGCAAGCTTTCTGAAGAGGAAATTTGGAAAGTGATCGCCTTTGAATCAACATTTGGTCTTAGTGGCAAGGAATATGATGTCGCTGCAAAAAAATGGGTGGCGGCTGGGACGGCAGGATCGGCTCCCGCAGCAGACGCACCTTCGGCTGAAGCGCCCGAAGGTGATGCTGCTCATTAATAACGCCAAAACCTAAATCTCAGGAATCGGAAGAACGTCAAAAGGAGGGGTACGACCCTTGAAAACCTTACATCGAAGTATATGGATGGTCTTAGGCCTGCTTATTGGCGGGGCCGCTCTCGCATATGGGCAGGGTGTTCCCGCACCAGAAGTGGATTTTCCATATACTGGAAACCGAACAGCAGTCTGGGTCGTAGCCAATCTGCATATATTATTTGCAGCCTTTATTCTTGGGGCTCCAATCTTTGCCGTGGTGGCTGAATGGCTTGGGTACAAAAATAACGATCCGAAGTATGACCGGCTTGCGAAAGAGGTTATTAAAGTTACGGTTATACTCTACAGCATGACGGCTTTAACCGGTGGGTTGTTTATTTTCGTGCTCTTGGGAACCTATCCCGACTTTTCAACCTGGCTTATTCAGCATTTCTTCTTAGTATTTGCTGTCTTTTATCCAGTGTTGTTTATCATGGAGACCATTATCCTCTATACGTATTTCTATTCTTGGGATTCTATGAAGGGTTCTTTGAAAGGGCGTCATATTGCTCTGGGAATTCTCTTGAATATCGTTGGGACCGTGACGTTGTTTGTCATTGATGGTCCCACGGCGTTCATGAATACTCCTGCAAAAGCAGCGGAAGGGGTCTCCCTCGTAGAATTCGTCTCGAATGCTGGTTTGTGGGATAAAATGGCCAACTATAGCTGGATGCCACTGAATTTACATCGGTTAGTCGGGAACGTCACTTTTGGAGGCTTCATTGCAGGTTTGATCGCGGCCTATATGTTTATGCGCTCTAAAACTGATGAAGAGCGATCCTATTATGATTGGATGGGATTTGTAGGCAATATGATTGGGGTGGGAGCCTTACTCTTGCTTCCATTCATGGGCTACCTTTTAGCTTATGAACTCTGTGATTATGATGCCTCGATTTGCCCCTATATGATGGCAGACCAATTGTCGATGTTCTTCGAAATGCAAGGGGCAATGATTGGTTTGATATTTTTAGCAAGCAACTATTACATTTGGCTTAGTCTCAAGCGCATTGATGGCGTTGAGAAGATCAGAATTTCAGGATTTGTGGCGTTAGCTGTGCTGATTATGCCGGCTGTTATGGGGATGGCGTGGAAAATGTTTCCCCCTCCTGAGTGGCAGTCCTTGATTTATTTGGCAGCAATTGTCATTGCGCCAATGGTTCTCGGCAGGGTTCCCGGGCTCAGTAATTTCACCGTTTCCGCGTTTACAATGATCAAAGTCGGGTTTTTGATGATTGTCGTGGCTGATGCCATTTGGATGACGCCTCATGGTTTTGTCGCCACGCAAGGTCTGGCGACGCATGATCTCGAGTTGCCGGAATGGGCCGAAGAATTGGCCTTGATGCCGGCCAAAAATGCGGCGGCGTTCACGCTTGTGTTTCTCACGATTGTGAACTACATCATGTATAACCGGGCCATCAAGCAAGGAACGATTATTTGGGGGAAAATAGATTTTGCCTCACAATTTGTCTTGATTTTCTTAGCATTTAGCGCAATTTGGACCATGGGTTTGATGGGAACCGTTCGGTCACTCACCAGAAAATATTTCCATGTCTATAATCTTGTTCCAGATTTTTCAGCCGAGGCCTTTACGCCGACATTATCGTACTCGGCTTGGTGGATTACGGGAGTCACGATTGTATTCTATGCGGTGGTTAGTTTTGCCATTCTGGTCACTCTTAAGCCAGTCAATCCAAAAACGGCAGCTTCTTAGCTGCTTGTCTTGATTGTGAGGGGTAGAGAGAACGAATTTCGAAGAAAAGGAATTGTATGGCTAATCAAAGCTTCATGAAAAGTGTTCTGAAAAAAACAGTCATCGGAATTATCATTGGAGTCATTTTAGTTGTTGTGGCTCAGATGACGCATTTTCCGCATGTCTTTCAGGTGATGTTCTTCATCTATGCCATGCTTGGAACACTCGTGTTCATCCTGTTGGATGCACCTCCGATGACACGATTAGAAGGGATGAAGGCTTTGGGGGCGTTGGTAGTTTTTTATCTCCTCCTTTCTGGAATGTATATCGCTGGGGCTTCAATTCTTCCTCAATTTGACCCCGCTATTGAAGCAGGAAAAATCGAAAAACTTTTGAAAGCCCGCAGAGCTAGGACGGAGCAGGGTAAGGCCGATGAGCTCATTGCCCGAGCAAAAGAGCTGGATGAGAGAGCCAAGGCTATTTCCAAGCAGCTGGCATCATTGGGTGGTGCGGCTCAACAAGTTGAAGTAGTCGAAGAGAAGAGTGGAGGTGGAGCGGCTTCTGGTGATCTTATTGCGCTTGGCAAGGAACAATGGGAGCTGCAGGAATGTTATAACTGTCATAAATTATTTGGTTCTGGCGGGAAAAAGCGAGGGCCCGTCCTTGATAATATTGGCAATCTGATGACTCCAGAAGCTCTTCGAGACAAGATTTTGAACCCAAAAAGTTGGATGGCAGAAGGCTTTGAGAAGCAATATAAGAAGGGGAAGATGCCAGATAAATATCGTGATCTGATGTTTGAAGAAGAAGTCGATGCACTGGTGGCATTCTTGGCATCGTTAAAGGATGCCTCAGTGGAAACGCCAAAGCCAATTAAGATGAATTAGGGAAATCGCAGGATTTTATGCAACCTAAGCTGACAGCTAAAGCTCTATGTGGAGACCAGGAAATCGGCAAGATTTCCAAAGTGATTGTTGATCCTTTGTCACATGAAATTAGCCATGTGGTGGTCAAAGAAATGGGAGCTCAGGAGCTTGATCGGCAAATCCCAATAGGGCAAGTACAGCAGATTGTGAATGAAGAAGAGATTATTCTTCGCTGTTCCCCTGAAGAGTTTAAGAGCTTTCCTGTTATTGATCGTGATCAATATGTCACGATTCATGATGTAGAAATCGCCCATCTTGAAGATAATCTTCATGTTGAGCCCGGCGAAGTCCTCGTTCCACTTCCTCGTCTGGAGCAGGGAGTCCCTCGAAGGACATTTTTTAACAATATGACACATGCGATTGGGACGCTTATCGCACTGCCTCTGGCATTTCCTGTCTTAAAGTACCTCATGAAGCCCATGTTTAAACCGTTCGATAATTCCTGGTTTTCTGTGGGGAATGTGAAGAAGATTAAGCAGGAAAATATTGGGTTTCAGTTTAAATTTAGCCGTGGATTTAAAGAAGCATTCATGCCTGAGCAGCAGATTGAGAAGAATATTTGGGTTGTCAAAGCCACCCCTGAGGTGCAAAAGGCGGTGTATGGGGGTAAAGATGCGAGGTTTCTTGACAACAAAGGCCAGGTTCTTCATGTAAATAAAGCCAATTCACCATATATAGGATTTTCTGGTAAGTGTCCACATTTGGGATGCGGGTATAAGTGGCGAAGGACAAAAAGTAATCCAGATGGAGTGTTCCTCTGTCCCTGTCACCTAAGTCTTTATGATGCTGCTGGCAAGGTGATTGATGGTCCAGCCCCTCGTGGTCTTGATGTTCTCCCGATGGATGTGAATGCCGCTGGCGAAATTAAAATTATCGATATTGAATACAAAGCTGGCGTGAATAAGCAGATCCGGCTTCTGTAAGAGCAGTACTCTTTTCATTCAAGGAATTTTCCTTCATGCAGCAGGACTCCCAGTCAGTCAACGAACCCAATCCATTTGAAAAAGTTGTTGAATTTGTTGATGAACGGGTTGGCCTGAAAACCATTCAAGCCAAAATGCTCAACGAGCCCATACCAGGCGGGTCTCGGTGGGCTTATGCCTTTGGGTCAGTCCTCCTTTTTATTTTCATTCTCCAGGTGGTCACTGGGATATTGTTGATGTTTTATTACGTCCCCAGTACCGATCATGCCTACGACAGTACTCAATACATCATTCATGAAGTTGACTACGGGTGGTTTCTTCTGAGCTACCATTTTTGGGGTTCATCGGCTATGGTCGTCATGGTGTTTGCCCATATGTCTCAAGTCTTTTTATGGGGCGCATATAAAAAGCCTAGAGAATTGATATGGCTTGTCGGTCTGGCGCTTTTTGGAATTGTGATGGGGTTCGGATTTACCGGATACCTCTTGCCGTGGGATCAACGAGCCTATTGGGCTACGGTGGTGGGGGTCGAAATTATGGACAAAACTCCCATTGTGGGAGATTTTATGGCCAGATTTCTGAAGGGTGGTCCTACGCCCGGTCAAATGACGCTCAGTCGATTTTTTGTCATACATGTCATGGTCTTGCCAGCGGCATTAGCCGGATTAGCTGGCCTTCATATCTTCCTGTTTAGAAAAGCAGGACCTGCCGGACCGTTTAGAGGAAGTCCGGAGGAGATCAAGGCTAAGACAGATTACTTCTTTCCGCGTCAAATTTGGAAAGATATTGTGGCGATGGCCACTGTGTTTCTCATTATCTGTTCTTTAGCGTTTATTGAGCCTGTTGTCTTGCTTGAGCAGGCGACTCCCGATCCTGGCGACTATCATCCAGAGCCAGAATGGTATTTTCTCTTTCTCTTTCAACTACTCCGCCTAAAAATGTTTGGAGGAGAGTTCGGGCAATTTCTTGGGGCTATAGCCATCCCTGGAGCGTTTATGGCTTTCCTGGCCGCTCTTCCTTTTATCGACACGAATCCTGAGCGAAATCTTTTTAAGCGCCCGGCCGCTCTTATTGGATGGACTCTAATAATGGTTATTATTTTGGTGTTTACCGTCTCAGCCATTATCAATCGAGAGTTTTTACATTAAGCGCTCATGACAATGTCGAATATTAAATTGGGCCTTCTTGTTTTTTGGCCCACATTTTGGACCGGGTTTCCTATTAAGTTGGCTTTTGCTCTCTTGATGCTGGCCGCACATATGCATCCTTGGGAGGGTTCGGGCTTATTCCTCCTGTTACTTATTTCAATTCCAATAGACATTTGGGCTTTAGGTCTTTGTGCCAGAACGGTATTTATTGATCGTCTGAAGGTCGACCCTCAACCTGGGTTTGCTCCTAACCTTTGGGTTCGCTGGGCGGTTTTTTCTGCTATTGCGTTGCCATTAATCAAAATGATCGTTTCGGGTGTAACTGGGGTGGCAAAATCTGTCACATCTAGTATTATTCATTCCGTCAAAGAAAGTATCTGGCCGACACTACCGGTCGCTGAACAAATAACAATTGAACTTGTGATGTGGGGAACCGTATCTTCAGCGGTCCTGATTCTTTGCATTTTGGGGTGGCTATATGGCTTAGGATGGCTGACTCAACCATTTGTGAGAAATGCCAAACCTTTGGATGGAACAGAGGAAGAACGAGCAAGTTTTTGGGATGGTCTTCGCATTCCCGCAGACCAGCCGCTACTCTTGACTGCGTTTACGGGTGCTGGCGTGGTCTTGGTCTTCGTTTTCTGGGCTTTATTGCCTCCATCAACTCCTCATCCCCATGAAGAATATGAATTTATTTCCTCTGGTACTCAAGAAGTTAAAGTGGAGCCTAAAAAAGTCTTAAAAGAAGCTGAAAAGGTCTTGGTCAAAGCTGAGTTAGTTGTCAAAAAGCTTGAAGAAGAAAAGGGTGACGAGCCAAAAGATTTCAAAGATGAAAAGGCGGCAGAACCGAAAACTAAAGATGCTCAACCTGAAACGAAAAAATAATACAAAAGACGAGAAATTTTGGCTAGTAAGAGGATTATGGCATGCGTTATAAGTATGCGAAACAAGTTTTCATGCTTCAAAATGACCGACTGAAGGGGGCCTAATGATGAAAGCGGCCAACCACATAGAATCATCCAGCCAGATTCGTCTCCTGGAAAAAATGCCTTCTATTTTTAAGTGGGTGAGTTTCCTTTCTGTCTTATTACTTCCAGTCATTGCCATGGCAGCAGGTGCGGATACGAAAGCCATGTCGGTGGAGTATCGTGATGTCCCGGGTATTGGGGCCAGAAACTTAGTGTGGGTGGTTGCCCAACAACATTTGTTGTTGGCCGGATTCGTGTTGGGCGTGCCAATTTTTGGTTGGGTCTGCGAGTTAGTTGGCTGGAAAACCAAAGAAGCTCGCTATGACAAATTAGCCAAAGAGTTTACGAAACTTCTCACCTCGGCTTATGCCACTACAGCTCTTTTCGGTGGTATCCTGTTGTTTTTGCTCATTGGCTTATATCCAAAGTTAATGGCCTATTTGACAGATATGTTTTTCCCATCGTTCCTCATCTACTGCTTACTGTTCTTAGCTGAGACCGCGACTCTGTATATGTATTGGTACGGTTGGGATTATATGCAGGGGAATAAGAAAGTCTTTCATTTATTTTTGGGCTTTCTTCTGAATCTGTTTGCTATTGGCATTATGATTGTTCCCAATTCTTGGGCTACCTTCCAGGCCAGTCCTGTCGTGGTGGCTGATGGGGACGCATGGACACGAGCATGGGCTGCCATGCATAACCCCACTTGGTGGCCGGTGAATATTCATCGCCTGATTGCCAATGTGGTGTTAGGCGGGTTTATCGTTGGTGCCTATGCTGGGATCCGGTATCTCTTAGCTGTTTCACGCGAAGAGCGAGAGCATTACGACTGGATGGGTTATGTCGGGAACTTTATTGGGGTATTTGGAATGTTACCTCTTCCCTTTGCTGGCTATTGGCTGATGCGTGAGGTCTATCAGTACAACCAGCAAATGGGCATTACTCTGATGGGTGGATTTTTAGCATGGCTGTTTATTCTCCAGGCGATGTTAATTGGTGTTCTTTTTTTGGGTGCCAACTATTATTTCTGGATGGGTATTACCTATAGGATACCTGGGTCTGAAAACGCCTATAAGAAACCTATTATGGCCATGCTCGTCGTTCTCCTACTCTGTCTCGGCGTATGGATGACTCCGCATTCTCTTGTCGCAAGTTTGGCAGAAGCCCAGAAAATGGGAGGGACTCATCACCCTCTGCTGGGAGTCTTCGGGGTAATGTCGGCCAAGATGACCGTGTCGAATCTCATGATTCTTGTGACCTTTATGAGTTTTATTATGTATTGGCGTGCGGGGAAACAGGAGACGGCCGGATGGGCCAAAGCGGCAAAAGCTATTATGGGGGCTCTGCTTTTCATTGGTGGGGTTGCCGTCATTGTTCTGGGAGTGTGGGGCTATTTCGTCCCGGCCATTATCCGAATCAATTACTTCTCCGTGGCCCAGGTGCTCATTGTCTTGTTTATTATGATTACGTTTACACCGTTAACGGCATTGTTAATGAAGAGTGCAAAGACAACAACTGAAATGGTCTGGGGGCAAATGCCAATACGCGCGGGATACAGTTTAGTCTTGAATGCCGTGATGGTTATTCTCTTGATGTCTCTCATGGGATATGCGCGATCCTCCTCACGAGTGCATTGGCATATTTATGGAGTGATGCGAGACACCTCGGACTATGCTTATTCCCCTGCATTAGGTTATGCCGCGGCATTCATGTCTCTGAATACGTTTGTGTATTGCTTGCTTGTTGCATTTATTTTTTGGGTGGCGACATTGGGAGATAAGGCAAAAGCTCAGCAAGCCAAAGCACCATTGCCTGTTGGGGGCGCTCCAGCAATGGCTGGCGGAGCACCAAGTGCCACTGAAACTACTGGATCTGGGGTCCTCGAAAACCATAAGTGAGGCATCATGAGTGAAGTTGCGTTACTTCAAATAATCGGTCTGTGCGTCGTTGGTGTCGGGATTCTTATCCTATTGTTTATCAAAGGCATGTTTACTCGTGTTCTAGGGTTTGTGGCCATGGTGTTGGGGTTGTTTAGCTTGATTGCCTTAGGGGTTCCGCAAATGGCATCTCTCCCGCCAGCTATAGAAACGTTTGATCTGGCGGAAGTAAAGACTCCAAGCGATTTAGCTTCAATTGGGCAAAAAATCTTTTTCAGTAAAGGCCAATGCGCATTGTGTCATTCCATTGGGCCAAGTGAGTCCGCTCGTTGTCCAGATTTAAATGGCATTGGGGCAAAGCTCTCTCCTGAATTTATTTATGAAAGTCTGACAAAGCCACAGGCCTATATTTATTTGGATTTTCGTCATGCGACAAAACCTGAAGAATATCCCGCACGAATGCCGCATATTGATAAAGATCCCATTGGGCTGACCAAGCCGGAAATTTATTCTGTGATTGCGTTCCTTCAAAAAATGAGTGGGGAGCCAATCAGCGTCAAAGTTGAAGATATTATGAAACCGGATGAGGAAGAGACCGAAGAGGTGGAGGTTGCCTCAATTACTGATTCCCATTCGGTCGAATCGGTAGAGGAAGAACGTGCAATGGTTGCTCGATAGGAAGATGGGGAACCGGAACACAGGAGGAACAATATGAGAGGTCCAATTGCGAGCGGGGCAATTTTGATGGTCGGGATGTTTATCTTCCTGAAGTTTCTTCTCCCGTTAGTCACAGCCCCATTGCCTGCCAGTTTGATCTATTTGTATTTAGCCCTCACATTAAGTGGCATCATGATTTATGGCACGATGAGCGCTTCTTCATTGGAGGCCCTCATGGGACCTGTTTTTCGGTTTTTAGCTGGGGAGGGGCAGTCAGGGATTGGACAGATGGCGCGATTGGCCGTGTTGGTGCTTTTCCCGTTATTGGTGGGTTGGCAAACCTATACACGTTTGGCTCCCAGTGATCTTCCTCCGGCAGAAAATAGAACCATTCACCCAGCCCCACCTGGAGAATTTGTGGGATTAGCAAATCCGTATCAAAATAATGAAGCCAATATTAATATGGGGAAGGGACTCTATGCAGCATATTGTTCGCCTTGTCATGGAGCGAATTTTGACGGGAAGGGACCTGCTGCACCAGGGTTCAATCCTCCTCCGGCGAATTTTGCCGACCCTGGGACCATTGCTCAGTTACAGGAATCCTATTTATTCTGGCGGATCAAAAAAGGTGGTGTTGGATTACCTGTAGAGGGCATGCCCTGGAAGTCGGCTATGCCGCGCTGGGAAGTGGAGTTGCCTGATGAATTTATTTGGAAAATTATTATGGGCGAATATGATGGGGCGCATCAGTCTCCCAGGACGTGGGAAGAAGAAGAATAATAACCGTGGCTCGTCCATTAATTGAGAGCGGTGTATGTGTGGAGAAACAAATATGCTGAATAGACTGAGATTCCTTTCGACAGTTCTTTTTGTAGGAATATCTGGAATACTCGGTTTTACTAGTGTATTCGCTAGTGATCCGCCACCTGCAGGCGAACCGGTTGGAAGTGTCTCAGTCAGATTGTATCAGGTTGAAGGCAGTCTTCCTGCGAATGACCCAAATTCTGCTCAGTGGGCTTCCGTGCCAGAGTCAGAATTTAAGTTAGCTCCCCAAGTGCATTGGCCCGAACGTATTCAGGAGGTGACTGTCAAATCGGTGAAGGTCAAAGGATTGCATGATGGACAGAACCTGGCAATTTTAGTGGAGTATGAGGATCCGACTGAAGATCCAGGAGATGCGGCAGCCGTAGAATTTATGGTGGGCGACAAGAAGGCCCATTTTGCTCATGGGCAACCCATGCTTCAGGTTGAAGGAGGCCCTGTCAATATTTGGTTTTGGAAAAAAGAAAATGGCAAGGCCTTGGATATGACTGCGAAGGGTTTTAAGACCTTGGCCACTCAAGACAAGCAAGATGTCAACGCAACAGGTTCCTGGGAGGGCGGTGTCTGGAAGGTCGTGTTTACTCGGGCGCTCAAAACAGACGATGAGCAGGATGTCCAAATAGAGCCAGGTGAGTGGAGAAGTGTCGCCTTCGCCTTCTGGGATGGGGCCGTGGTTGGCGGTCTTGTGAAAGAAAAAGGGAGTCAGAAAGCGGTTTCCTCTTGGTGGTCGATCCGGGCGGAGCCGAGTGCAGATAATTCTATTTTCGGGTGGGTTATTTTTGGCCTTGCTCTCGCTGCAGGTTTTGAATGGGTCGTGGTACGGAAACTGAGAAAGGGCCAATCAGCATGAAACGGGTGGCCAAAGGAACAATGACGAGAGCCTTACTACATTTGACGCTATTGGGGTTTTCCTCCACGCTGTTATTTTTTGGCTGTGCAGGGGATGAACGAACGGCCAAAGGAAAAAAGCTTTATCATCATTATTGCAGTCATTGTCATGGGGAATCTGGTCAACAAGGGGAAGGGTTTAATTGGGACCACATGCCTGACCCCAGACCAAAAAACTTAGCCTCAAATGCAGAAATGTCGACCTTTAGTGACAAAGAAATATTCGATACGGTTTATCGTGATATGCGGGATTGGGAAGATCCAGAAGTGTTGGATGACGAGAACTATTTTGCGGTCCCTACAATGCCCACGTTTAAATATACGCTGTCCGAGGAAGAAATTTGGAATATTGTGGGTTATGTCCGGACTCTCCATGGGATGTCATTGACTTTTGATATGGCTGGCCGCAAAAAAGAGTTAGAAGAGGCTTTAGCTACTGCACAGCAGGAAATGGAAACGACGAAAGCAAGCTATGAGGCAGCAGTGGAAAAAGCGGAAGCCGAGCAGGCCGCGTATGAAGATACGTTAACTGATGAGCAGCTTGACGAATACGAACCAGAAGACATTGAGTTACCTGAAGAAGAAACTTTCCTTATTGCCAACGAAAAATATGAAAAAGCAAAAGCGGCCGTGGATAATTTTTCCAAGCGTCCAAAGAAAACCCGCATTGAGCGTCCTGATCTTTCTATTTCTGAAGAAGATTTAGCTCAGCAGGTAGAAACAGGGAAGAAACTCTATACCAATACGTATGGATGTAATGGATGTCATAGTCTCAATGATGTGGGCGGGTTGGTTGGTCCGGCTTTAGACCGTGCGGGTGTTCGCTTAAATCCCACATGGGTCTATCGTTGGATTCGAAATCCCCAGGCAATAAAAAAACATACAAGGATGCCAAATTTAGGGGCTTCTGATGAAGATGCAAGAGCCCTTACCTACTATTTGGGGACCTTACGGGCTCCAATTCCTGACGGTCCCGTTCCTGAACCTGAATAAGTTAGTTTAGTCGCACCTATTTTCCCTACCTATCCAGGTCTTCATCTTTTGCGTGTATTTCTAGGGTCTCCCCAGATCTAACGGACCCCAAAGAATATTCCTGCCAGGACAATCACTCCAGTCCAGGAATGCTGTTTGAACAGTGTCAACGCTTGTGCGGGTGTGACCTGCGATCGAAGGAGAATCACTTGATAGCCCATAAGAAGTGCAATACACATAACACCAATAAAGTAAGGTAGCCCCAACCCAGTTACCTCACCGGCGATGGATAAAAAAGCCAGCATAAAGAAGGCCGCACATCCAACACCCAGCCATGTATAGGCTCCAAATAAAATAGCTGAGGATTTCACGCCAATTTTCAGATCATCTTCCTTGTCTTGTATCGCATAAATTGTGTCATAGACAATGGCCCAACAAACAGTGGCCGCAAACAATATCCAGGTTGCTGGTTCTAAGTCATTTCGGACGGCCGCCCACGCCATCACCCCGCCCCAGCCAAATGCCAAGCCAAGAATGAATTGTGGGATGTGTAGAAACCGCTTACAGAAGGGATAGAGCCCGGCTAAAAGTAAGGCCACGGGGCTCAGAAGCCAGGTAAGGGGATTGAGAAACCATAATAGCCCTGCTGCACAGGTGAGTAAGAGGGCTAATAACCCCAGGGCATGTTGAGGACGTAATTGTCCTGATGCAAGTGGACGGTGGCGTGTGCGCTCGACCCGCTTATCGAATTGACGATCAGCTAGGTCATTCATAATAACTCCGGCACTGCGCATAAGGAATGAACCGGCAATGAACACAGTGAGGAGCTTGAATGATGGCCACCCGCGTGATGCCAGTACCAATGACCATAAAGTCGGAAAGAGCAAAAGTAGCGTGCCCGTTTGGTTCCAAAGTCGGATAAGATTGGCAAAGGCCTCAAATTTTGATTGGGAGGGAGGAAGCCTAACAGAATCTGTGGAAGGGGAGTCTGACATCAAAATAAGCGAAAAGAAAATATTCCTGCATCAGGGGAAAATGATCAAGGGTCTCTGGAGAGGGCTGGAAGTGGGATAATCCACAACAAGCCAGCAGGTAGCTTATTGTACCGTAAATCGGCTGATACAAATAATGTCTTCAGGTGTATTGGAAGGAGCCACCACAACCATCCATTCACCTTTATGTCTCTCAGGTTTTAGGGACTTTAAACTCCACATTCGATACCCTGCTGACGGACGAATAGAAAGGTTCACTTCCGAAACTTTTGTCCAAGTCCCGTCAACTTGGTGATGCCAGCTATGCCGCAAAGTTCCTCGTTTGGCGGCAGCTACTTTGGTCCAAAAAAATACTTTTGAAGTTCTCGAAGCCTCTACAACAGGAATGGCAGCTTGGCCGTTTTTATCTTTTTCGCAATACGCAGGTGGGGTGAAAATACCGTGAGGATTTCGATTGGTCACGCCTTTGGCAATAATGACCTTTTCAACACGAAAGTCAGATTTTGCATATACAGAAGTTGTGAGGAATATGATTCCCATACATACCAATGCGGTCCTGACAAAAACAATCGACACGTTCTTCCTAGTTTTCCTACATGTTGTCTGAAACTTGTGCTAGGAAATTAGGCGATCTTCCTGTCCATGTCAATGGACGAACAAAGGACGGAATGTAGGGAAAAGATGGGTGATTGATATTTTGAACTTCGTGATTTTAAGTTGACGATATCATGTGACGAAAGGTATAAACGAGCGGATCCTTGTCGTTCCTGCTAAATGTTATGCCGGCGTAGCTCAGTGGTAGAGCAACGGTTTCGTAAACCGTAGGTCGGTGGTTCAATCCCACTCGCCGGCTCCATTAAATCAATGGTTTACGATTTTTGAAGACGCTGAAGAAACGGTAGGTGTCATTAGGGTGTTAAGTTTGGAGGCTGCGAGAAGTAGGTCGGCTTCATTCACGTTGTTATACCGTTGATGCATCTTTTCAGATTTATGTCCCACGATCTTCATGGCCGTTACGGTATCAACTCCAGCCCGTCGCAGATTCGTCGCCGCACAATGCCGTAGATCATGAAATCGAAAGTCTTTGATTCCTGCTCTTTTTATTGCGGTCCTCACGGATGATTTAATCTCACCCAGCGGTCTCCCTTGATATAAAAACACACGGTTCGTCACCAAGCTTTTGACCCTCGAGAGATCCTGAAGCATTGACCGGACTCCTGGAGTCATAGGCACAAGTCTCGATTTCCCTGACTTCGTATCACGAGCTCCAAGCCGAATAAACCCACGTTCAAGGTCAACCCGATCCCAGGTTAAGTGAAGAATCTCACTTAGCCTCATACCCAGGTTATAGGCAACTAACAGAATAGACTGGATGTGCGGCGAAGCTGATCCCACCAAGCGTTCCCATTCTTCTTGCGTTAAGACACGATCTCGGGCATTTTGAGGATCAGGCATCCGCACTTTTTTGGCTACATTCCGCTGAACCAGCCCCTTCCGCTCCGCAATACTGAGCAAGTGTTTCAGTATAGTGTGATCATTATTGACAGTTTGAAGACTTGGGGTCTTCCCATTAAGAAGCATTCGTTGAGCTCGGAAGTGTTCCACATCTTCTGGAGTGAGTTCTTCTAACCCCTTTTTCCCGAAGAACGGAATTAACTGGTATTGAATGGCTGCCACTCGATCTTTGTATGATCGCAATGCCTTCACTTCCTCTAACTGAAGGTAGGCTTCTGCCCATTGAGCAAACGTGACACATTGCGCCCGCTCACTCTTCATCGTCCCCTTCATCAATTCCGTCTTAATCAGGGCCTCCTGCTGCTTAGCCATGGTCTTGTTTGGCGTCCCAGTCTTCCACCGCTTGAGCTTCGCCCCCGGTGCCCCTCGCGCTAATGACAACACCTTCCCATCATCAAGAACGGGAAACTGCACATACCACCCCTCCTTCCGTTTGGTCAGTCCCATCAGAGATTCCTCCTTTGTGAAATCGTGAATGATTACTAAGCACGGATACGGAGACTTCAAAGGCGTTTGTGCGGGACTTGAAGAATCCAGGCGACCCATGGAGCAAGGATGCCAGCTGGCTTTTCCCTCTTCCCCATGATTTCTTCCCGTTGGGTCCCTCTATCACCACACATGACCCCCTTTGTGAGCCCGTCTCGTGCCTCATCTTTCTTTTCAAGCCTATGCGAGCCCCCTCTCACTTATCAAGCGGACGTGGGGGCATAGGCATGACCGAGTTTTCGGAAATCCACGCCTGAAGCTTCTCAGGATCAAACTTCAGCGCTCCTCCGACTTTGACATAAGGGACACGCCGGTGGCTCACCATTTTGTACAAGGTTTGGGACGTCACTCCCAACCATTCGGCAGCTTCAGTAACATTGATTAACCGACTAAAGAATTGCTGTTGCCTATCCATTACTTTGGTCCTCCTCTAAATGATGGCCTCTCCGACCCTATGAGCGAAAAGAAACAAAACCTACCACAGGGTATGGAGCTGGCCCCTCTATTATTAATGTGTGTTATTGGTATCTATTGTTTCTTTTCCTTGTTCTTCAGATCCTCCTGATGATTCAGAGAGGTCAATGGCCGACTCAGGATATCCTGATACTTGGCCAGAGGGTAATACAGCCATTCCTGACCGACCTTGGCCGACTCCAGAATCTTTACGGAGACGAGTTCATTGAGCTGTTGGCGGCACCAAGGCTGACTCCAGCCGAAGTGAGCCTGCACCTTGTTAGCGGTGAGGCCCTCTGGATTAGCGAGTAGGAGCCGTAAGATCTCCCCCCAGGTCAGGTGAATCGACGAAAGTACTACACGCCGAAGCATCTCGAGCTCGTGGTCTGTTAGACGAGTACGTCCATGGACTCGAGCTAAGGCCCGACCCAAGTTCCGTAATTGAAAGGTGCCACGCCACGGTTGTTCCGTTTGGACACCCACAATCTCACGACCGCCCTGTTCCGAACTTTTATAGTCAAGAACGCTCCGCCCTGCGGCCATCAGTTCGGCCAGGCGGCTGATCCTGTCCTGCACCGCCAGGGTTTCTGGCAGAAGGATGAGGGGGCTGGTCAGCACATCCTCAACATGTTCCACCACCAATTGATCCAAGGCCGTCATCTGTTCACGACGGTCCGTTCCATTCCAGATAAGATCAAAGCCCAGCGCCTGTTCGTCTTCGGTCAGCGCTAATACGCCATAGAAGAGGAACCGCCCCCCAATACTCGACATATATTGTTGATGCTTTTTCAAGGCTTGGGGCGTAATGCACGCGAGGATGGTAAACTGACTGTTGCTACTCAACACGCCCACCGTCCCTGTGGCTTTGGCATAGGAGCCATCATAGATTGACTGCAGGTCGCCCAAGATCTTTTGCACGTTCTCCGACCTCAAGGAAAAGAGCGTGGTGAGATCTTTGATGATCAAACACCCGCCATTTAATTGAGGTAACAGATCTTGCGCCTTCTTTTTTGTCTTATCGTCCACATACCCACTCAGAAAGCTATTCGGTGTGAGCGTGTCAATAAATGTGGTATGGCTACAGTCCTTGAAAGATAAAATCCGCTGCGTTTTATCCGAGCCCGGGACTCCCACATTGATGAGCCAGACGAGGGGAGACCCATCCGACTGACTAATGCCTAAACTGGTGGCCGTAGCCATGGCTAGTTCAAGAATGTCATGGCTAAACGGGGAACTGGTTAAGGCACTGAGATTCTGGTGAATGCGCTGTAATCGAAACCTGAGAGAATTGTCTTTGCAATCCTTACCTTCCCAATACTGCATAATTCGACCTCCAATAAATGTAAACGTTTTAAGATAATAAACGACGAATTTCCGTCTCATTCAGAAAGATAACCACGGTAAAATCGCCTCACTAAAATGAAGGTACGGGGAAATGTACTTTAATTTGTCAGGAAGGGAATTAAGTGTCTCTTCGAAGAGTTACGGCCTGAAAGGAAGGGGGTTACTCTTGATGTAGGTCATTGAGGAGAATTTGAATAAGACGTGGATCGGTAGGCAATTCTACCGAAACAATCTTAAGAGCATTGTAGGCCTGATAGGCTACGCGGATGAAATCAATCTCGAGTGAGGTCGAATCGAACTCCTGGTCAGACTGATTATATTGCATGAAAATTTTATCCATTCGTTTTGTAATTTCTAAACGCGCAAACTTGGTTTTCCCTCTTTGGCTACTTTGGGACTGAAATTTGGATTCTGCTTGCGCCGCAAGTTGAATGAACGTTTGGAGATTCCGTTCAAATTCATGCTCAAGGAGAGGGAGATAGAAAGCTCTCTTTTTTATGGCAAGCTCTTTGATTTCTTCTGGGGTATTCCCTCCAAAAGATACAGCAATCTCTGTTTTCAACTTTTGTGAGCACTCTTGAAGTAATTGTAGAGTTGTTTTGGCTGAAGCTAAGAGCGGCCTGATTTCGGCCAAAAAATTGGCAGGTCGTGGGGCATTATCAAAA
The DNA here is from genome assembly GCA_965223295.1 of Nitrospirales bacterium. Classification (GTDB taxonomy): domain Bacteria; phylum Nitrospirota; class Nitrospiria; order Nitrospirales; family UBA8639; genus Nitrospira_E. The sequence goes on from CBDCWC010000003.1 coordinate 1,687,982, forward strand.
CAATCAACATAATAGGGGAAAAACTGTAAGGCCTTCTCGACCTTCTTAATCATTTGCTCCCCCCGTTCGAGGCACGCTTGATCATCTAAGTCGAGAATATCTAAAAGCTCTGTACGAACTTCTAGAGGTAAGGAAACAGGAATGCCGTCATGTAGAAAAGTCTCTGCTTTCGGCTTAGCTCGTGGCATGAACTAGCCCCTTTCAAAAAGAGAAGGTTTATTCTCGAAGAGAAATATCCCTTAGTAGTTTTATCGGTTCATTGTTGATCAACAATGAGGAAAAACAGATAAGAATGTACAGAACATTTGGCTATGTTCGTCATTCAAAACCATTGAACAAGGCCCCCTCCCTCTCACTTCCAATGTCCCCTGGTGCGTCCCAGAGACCCGATGGAAAGGAGAAGCCAGAGACGAAGAGTAACACTATAGGGATAACTCTATAGAGAGATAGGTGAAGGGGGGCACACCCGGGAAGCACGAGGTCGAGGTGACGCAAGTGAATGACACAGGATGGGATGGAGATTGGGCCTGCTTCGGCCCTCTTCAATCAGGAGGACAGATGCGGTCAGAATGACCAGAGCATGGTTACAGGATGAGTGGTCGTTGGAAGGAGAGGAGGGAGAAGCCAGGCAGGGAGGCCCGAAGTCAGAAGACAAAGCCTCCCTATGGAGAAAGGATTTTGAATGAGAAATTTGAGGTGCCCAATATTTAGGATAATAGAATAGGCTGTGAAGGGATCAGGCTCCAAATGCTGGGGACCATCAGGATGAATACACCATCTAAGAATTTGATACAGAGAACCTAATTGCTTGAGTTGATTTATGCAGAGCACGCACTAAGATTGCCTTTGTAACGATAAGCCCTTCGGAACCCTAGTTCTTCCGCCTGTTTTACTCGTTCCTGATAACATTCCCCAGGAACATCCCCAATGACAACGGCATCGTATCTTTGATCCATAGGTAGATGGAAAATTTTCTCACCGGTCGAGGAGTTAATATTACATTTAATCATTGGATAGGGCTCAACATCAAAATGCTCTTTAACCTGAACCTTAAGATATTTGGCAAAAAGCTTTGCCTCTTCTGATAACTCGTAGGAGGTTACAAGAACTGGAATAAACTGTTTTTTGCAATTTGCCTTTTTTGATTGAATCTGTTTCATCCTGTAGTACTCAGCAGCTCCATGCAATTGAGCAATCACATTTTCGCGTACAGGAAGTCCTTTGCTCTTGGAAAGACGTTTGCACTGAATGATGAGTACTTCTGAATCCCTGGTGCAAATGAGATCAATGCCTAAATCTTGCTTCCCTTTTTTTGCACCATGATAATCAACTTTGTAGCCACGTATTTCATACGTATAACCAACGTATCGCTCATAGTCGATCCCAATTTCCCTTGGGCTTTTCTTTCTATCCCTATATCTGTCCAACGCTAATTGTTTCTGTTCTGTTGGCGAGAGCTTTTTCCATTCAATCTTATTAACATAACGCTTAATTGGATCGTCTGGCTCTTCATCTATTCCATCACTGTAAGCTTCCCCAAAATGTAGACAGATTAAAAGTAGAGCTTTCTGGCAGAATAGCCCAGGAGGTTCTCATGAAAACGAGTCGATTCAGCGAAACCCAAATCGTCGCCATTTTGAAACAAGGTGACGCCGGCATCAAGGTCAAAGACCTGTGTCGAGAGCATGGCATCAGCGATGCCACCTATTACAATTGGAAAGCGAAGTACGGGGGGCTCGAGGCATCGGATCTCAAACGTCTGAAGGAAACAGAAGGCGAGCTATCCAAGCTCAAGCGAACATGCATTGTTCACCCAGAAATATCCGAGTTAAGAAAATCCCATGTTCTTTTGTAGACAGTCAGCTTCGGAGCGAATATCATCTAATTTGGATATCAATGAGACAGCATCAAGCCAACCCTTTTCTTGGCTAGATACCAACACCTGCTTTTCAAGCACTCCCTGAACGTCAATGTCAGTGTCAAGTCTCTCAAGAACCATAACACTTAATTTGTCTGCTAATTTAATGCAAGCGACTGTGGCTTCATCAGTTGCAGGCCTTGTGATTTCATCGTTTGAGGGATTGTGATGATCGCGAACAACAGTGGCAATTTCTTCTGGCAAACCCCATTTCTTGCAGGCGTATGAGCCTAAGGCGGCATGAGTGTACTTGAACACTTCCACATCAGCCTCGATTAACTCATCTGGAGTATGCCAGTTCGATTCGTCAACATCCTTGAGATGTTGTGGTGCGTGCTCAAACATGACAAAGCGTCCTATGTCATGTAAAAGCCCACATAAATAGGCCTTCTCTGGATTAACTTCTAACTGGAGGATCATGTTGGCCAGACACTTAGATGTGACCGCTACAGATATTGAGTGAGTCCATAATTTGATTTGATCTTTGCCTGATGGCACAAAAACTTTTTGCACTGCAAGCGAAGCTACTAAGTTTCGAACAGTGTCAGTTCCTAATCGAACTACTGCCTCGTTGATCTTTACTATTGGATGAGTAGGAAGGAAGGCAGGAGAATTGGCTAATGCTATAACTCGAACCGCAAACGGTGGATCTTCCTCGACAAGCTGCACAAAATTTTCGTAATACTGATCTGAGTCGGGATTGAGTTGCATAATTTTAACCAATACCATAGGAAGTAATGGAAGTTCGTCTACTTTTATCTTCATCTGCTCAAGGTGAGCGTTTACATCCATACAGAACCTCACAACTTTGTGGGTTTTTTCTAAAGTTATCGGTTATTCCTGGCTACACTGACTTAAGGAATCTTCAGCTTTTACCATGACCGCTTTTTAGTCGATACCAAACCTGCAGCTGACTCAAAAAGATATCTTGCTCATCTTGAATTGAGAGTTTCGCTTTCCTATAAACCACACGTATGAAATAACCTAAAAGCAATGAATAATATCATTCATAGGCCACCCTAACGTAGATTTTTCCCCAAGCCAGAACCGACAATTTAAGAAAACATCTTGCGAAAAGGCTAAACCAATCCATTCAGAAACATCGAGAGACGTATTCATTCACCTTACAAGGTTTATTGAATAAAGGAAAGAAAAGATTTACATGGAAAGACTAGGCATTCGCCTCTGGCAGCTTCGGTGCACTCTGCTTTCCCCATTCCAACAACTGAATGGTTCGACCCAAAAGTTCCTTGGCATGGTCGGCAGAAAGACCATGCTGAACAATGACGCCCATGAGCTGTTCAATAACGGCATTCTCTTGAGCGGTGAATGGTTGGGAAGATGGGCAAGACATGGGTTCCCCCTCTTCTCTGATGCTGGAAACTCCCCATTCGGGGTATAGGCGTGAATCTAAGAATTTGCGAGAATGTGTTGGTATAGTTGCTTTCTTAATCATCCCGGCCTCTGGGGGAATCTTCCTTCAGGGGCCGTGGTGCTTCTAAAGCAGACCCCATGATTTCTCCGTTTCATCTGTGCTGTCTCTAAATTTGAGGGTTCATCATCTGATCTTCCCATGGAATATCGGACACCGAGTTAAGAATTATATAATAATTCGAAACGAGGTATTGAATGAAGCGATTACGTAGGTATCACAGTCCAGAATTTAAGTACGAAGCGGTGGCGTTAGTTGTAGAGCATGGGTACAGTTATGCGGCCGCCGGCCGTAGTTTAGACGTAAGTGGGGGTATGATTAGGCGGTGGAAGGATGAACTGGATACTCATAAAGCGGAAGCCTTTCCTGGCCAAGGGAAACGCACCGCTGAGCAACAGCGGATCTATGAGCTCGAAGTTGAGAACCGGCGCCTTCGGATGGAGCGAGACATCTTAAAAAAAGCCACGGCCTTCTTTGCCAAGGAACCCACATGAGGTATCGATTCATCGAGAAACAGAAGAAGGCCTGGCCTGTCACCCTCATGTGTGGGGTTCTGAACGTCTCTCGCAGTGGCTATTATGACTGGGCCGCACGTGGCCAGAGTCCGCCGGAGCACTCGAATCATCAACTTGATCGACGGATACGCGAAATCTTTACTGAGCACCGCCAACGGTATGGCGCGCCACGGATCACGAAGACTTTACACCATGAGGGCCGCAAGTGTAGCGAGCATCGCGTGGCCCGACGAATGCAGGCTCTGGGACTCAAAGCGATTCAGGCGAAGAAATTTAAAGCCACAACCAACTCGAAACACTCCAACCCAGTCGCCCCCGATCTGCTGGAACAGGACTTTCGGGCTGAGGCCCCAAATCAGAAGTGGACCAGTGACATCACCTATGTGTGGACGCACGAGGGTTGGCTCTATCTCGCGGTCGTGATGGATTTGTATTCACGAGCGATTGTAGGGTGGTCGATGAACCAACGCATGACGCAACAACTGGTATGTGATGCCCTAAGCATGGCGTTGTTCCGTCGTGGCTTTCCCAAAGGCACCATCCTCCACTCTGATCGTGGAAGCCAGTATTGCTCAACACGCTATCAACAATTGATTGCAAACAGTCAGTTGCGTTGTAGCATGGGACGACGAGCGACTTGTTATGATAACGCCGTCACAGAGAGTTTCTTCCATACACTGAAAGTCGAACTGATTCATCGAGTGCCGTACCCGACGCGACAGACGGCGAAGATCAGTATTTTTGAGTATATTGAAACGTATTACAATCGCCGGAGAAGGCATTCGGCTATTGGACAGCAGATCCCGATTGTATTTGAACGGGTAGCTTAACGCTGTGTCCGATGTTATAGGGGAAGATCATCTCACAGCCTGGGCCGAATTCGGACACTGGAGAAGAGTCACGTTCAGACTACGGCCCGCATACATTCCTCACTATCATTCTTCGGATTATTCACGATCGTACTTACAGGATAGGCTTCCATGTCCTCCGCTGTATAAGGCTGGAGTAAGCCTCTCAGGGAGCCCCCCTCATTCAGTCTTGGATCTAACCAACGAACATAAGCCGATTCTGGAAGAATCACAGGCATGCGATGGTGAATCGGTTCCATCAGACTATTGGCGTGGATGGTAATCAGGCTACATGATTCAATGATTTGCTCTTCTTTCTCCCATCGTTCTATGTTATTGGGACCACAGTCCCGCGAACGCAAATGGTCGATGGTCTTTCAGGTGAATGTAATATGGCTGCTTCATCTTGCCTTCTCGCTTCCATTCATAATATCCATCTGCAAGGACCAGACAGCGTTGCTGTTTGAACGCCTGACGGAACGAAGGTTTCTCGGCAACCGTCTCCCCTCGAGCATTGATGAGCTTGTGTCCAATACTCGGGTCTTTGGCCCAAGACGGCACCAGCCCCCATTTTAGGTCACAGCATTCGAGTTGTTGGGTGTCGGGATTGGTCCGAATACATGCCACAAGCTGGGAAGGGGCAATGTTATATCGAGGAGTCCAATGCGACGGGGTGGTCAGCGTCAAGTCATGAGCAATCTGTGCAAATTTATCGGTTCTCTTATACCGGCCACACATTCTGGTACCCTACACAATCCGCATGGAGAAAGGTAGATGGGTACCTCAATTACCCCTGCAGTTGGCCTCTTCCGATTGATCCTTGAGGGCCCAGACCTTGTCTAGTTGCGTCGGCAATTGTGGCGAGTGAGGCCAGGAGGGCCGAACGAGCCCTATACCCCCCTTCTTTCCCAGGACAGATTCAGGCCGTTTGCGTCAGAAACCTTCAACATTTGAGAATGAGTTTTTTCATGCCCCCAGAGAAGCGGTCCTTACGTAGGGAGGAGCGTCCAATTTTTTAACCCACCCCCCTGCAAAGTATTCTGACCCCCACCCCCTCACATTTCCTACGTACAACAGGAGCATGTAGCCAGTGTCAGATAGGTGTCAGAAAGAGGTCGCAAGGCAGGAGAACAGAGGTAAAAAGAAACCAAGAGAAGAAAAAGCCTGAAGCAGTGTTTAGGCAGGAAGGGCAAGGGGATTGCCAGCCTTATCAAAGACTTGAGCAACCCCCTGCCGATTGATTCGTAAACCGTAGGTCGGTGGTTCAATCCCACTCGCCGGCTCCATTAAATCAATGGTTTACGATTTTTGAAGACGCTGAAGAAACGGTAGGTGTTATTAATTTTGTATTAATTAACTAGCATTTGCCCTATTGCGGAGCATGGCGACTTGCTTGCGTCACAGTAAGATCATTTAATACTAGAGGGATGGCATCAAATCCTGGCATTTCCGTTGAAACATCTAACCTGACACCGTTTCCAGCCAAGAAGACGTTTGACACATCAGGTCCAAAAACTACTCCGAACACATCACCCTGAGTCCCTGCTTCGGGAGATTTAAAAACATTCCCTTCAAGAATGACATCATTAACTTTCTCTAGATAAATACCATTCTGCCCTGTCCTTCCCATGCCCGTAAAATAACTGTCTCGAATCGTAACGCTTTGAGTCAAACTGGTTGACGGCGAAGCAGCTAGTCCCACGATTTTTATATGTTCAGCTTGATTGTCTTCCGCACGGTTACTGGCATATGTTAACCCCTGAATAGCTTTTGATAAGACCAGTAATGCATGAATGCTAGCATCCAATCGCGAATTGGCCACAGTAAAGCCACTAATGCTTTGAATTCCTAAGGAAACGCAGGCGAACGTACCTGTGCAGTCCAAACCATCAATCGTAGTAATTGTAGAATTGACCTCGACTCCGTGAGATTTCAAAGAATTGCCACGAAGGCGGAGGTCCCGAAGTGTTGTGGAATGAGCGGTTTCAGCAGTGGAAATAGTAGGGCCATGGCCCACTTTGATCAACGGACCCTCTGCCAGGTGGTAGTTATTCTGGACAAATAGTCTAGAGAGTACCGTCTTCTGACCAGCAGCAATCAAATCTACAGCGGTAGAATCAGTATTGTTAAGATCAAAAGAAACATCTGTGATATACACGTATTGATATATAGATAACACGCCGTCTTCTGCCCGCATATCAGCCGAAAAGACGCTCATATTGGTTGTTGGCTTCAACACGGTTCCAAGTCCCTGCCCAACGATTTTTAAGCTTCCTTCTCGACGGTTGGGTTTATACCGTTGTGGAGCAGAAATATTGTATATGGCATGACCAAGAATTAGCGTGACATTCTTGTTTGTGCCCTCAAAAATGTTCCTGTCGATGACCTGAGTACCACTTAACCCTCTCGCGTCACATGTGCCCCCAGTCTCTGGAAGGGCCGCAAAGCATTTGACAATTTTTACTCCAGCATTAGGGCCTCGATAACGATGGACTTGTTTGATACCCAGGGGTTCTGCAGCCAAACTAGTAGAAATCCCAGTTGCAAGCCATATCGACAAAGTACCAACAATCAACAAATTCGTGCATTTGGTCATTGTGAAAATTGCCCTTTCCTAAAAATTAGTGGTGCAGTTAGGAAGATATTCGAGAAGGACATATCTTGTTGTTCTTAAATGTCATGAAGGTTTGCGAGAAAAACAATCAACCCTTGATTCGCCTTGACTCAACCCAGAAATCATAAGGTACATAGATTAGCCTAAACGATATCAATTTTTACCTTCAGAAGTGGCATGATCTTTTGGTTTTTTTCTCATCGCAGCCCCATAAATCTGTTCCCATAAATACACAATATAAAAGCACAAAGATCGAATTAGATCAACATACTTCAGACCCATAAACGCGATGGGTCATCTTGTTGGAACGAAATGAAGAATTGAAAACGGAGGGGAATTGACTGTTTGAGGTTGTGATCCGTCACTCGTCTGGGGCGATACACTCAGCACTTTCATTGCCAGATTTTCCTACATGAACTCTAGCTTTTATTCTCATCACCGCTCTACCATCTTGTTCCATTGAGTATCGCAACTAAAGCACAGGCAATGAATAACTTCAAGCCTTTAGAAGCGTGCCAACTAATTGAGAAAGGACCACAATAGTTCAGCCTGTTGTCAGGCGAGAAAGAACATGACTTCAGAGTGGACGACTCCTATCAGTGAACGAAGGCTGCTCTAGCCTTCTGGGAATGGATTAAGTAGCAAGGGTGCTCAGATACGGTAGCGGGCAGTCTTCGAATTGCCGAGCAGCCAGATGCCTTATCCTTTTTCTTTCTTGGACGCATTCAATCAAACTACCACAGTGTTCTTGACGAAATTATTGTAATCTTTCACAATAGTCTCATCTTTTCCGAGAACCTTGTGGCTACATCTTTGACTCTTTCCTTCTTCATTGCTCTTTTCATCCTCCTTTCTCCTTGGAGTAACTCTTTCACTTTTGCCCAAACCATCGAAGAGTTAAAAGCGGGTGTGGTGAAAATCACCTCTCGGGTGGGAGGACAGGAACGAGTTGGTACAGGGTTTATTGTCAAATTAGAGGAGGATGTAGCTTATATTGTGACCGCATCGCATGTCGTGGAAGGTGATGCTGAACCTCTCGTCACGTTTTATCCGAAACCCACGCAATCTTTTGCAAGTCGCATTCTTGGGCTAGAAGGTGCCAACCCTCAGGGGCTCGCGGCCCTTATTGTGGAGGACAATCTTCCAAACAATGTAAAAAGTTTAACGCTTGATAAAACCGTTGATTTTGCAGGCACTGAAGAAATTATCGTAATTGGCTTTCCACGATTAGCTGGAAGTGCATGGATGGTGACAAGGGCCACACTAGGTGGAAAAAAAGGAAGTACTCTAACCTTCACAGGCTCAGTCAATGAGGGCAATTCAGGCGGCCCCTTGTTGCTCACAGGCAAAGTGGTGGGTGTCATCACCGAAAGTCAGGGCAGTTTTGGCCACGCTATTCCAAGCATGATGGCTCAATTTGCCCTTGAAGGATGGGGAGTCAACGTCAGGAAACACAACTCAATATTGGCAAAGAAAGCAGGGGGACAGACAAACAGCCCCTTAAAGCCTTCTCCTTGTGCAGGTGCAGGCGGTGAAGCAGCAGTCCAAGCCTTCGCGTTAGCGTTCACCGATGCGAGTTCCTTGGCTCATTTCGTCCAAGATAAGGCTCACTTATTTAGCAAAAAAGGTAATGCTGTTGAATGCCTTCATCTTCTAACTTCTCATTTACAATCAGAAAGAACAATTGTGACCCAAGGTAGAGAGAGATCAGTGCCCGAGCAACCTGCATCGACTTTTCAACCCAACCGTGTCCAGGCACGAAAAGAAAGTCCGAGCCTTAAAACGAATGACCTGAAAACTTCCTTAGGTTCTCCATCGCAGTCGACGAAGATCCTCGACATAGAGATAAAAGAGGAAGCTGAAAAAAGACGGATTTTAGAAGAGGAACTTCACAAGAGAGAAAAAGAGATGGACGAATTAAAGCAAAAGATAGCCGAACTTCAAAGGGAACGTGGTTCGAGAATGTTATACGCCCCAGTGGCAGAACTTCCACTACGCCAACCTCCAGAATCTAAAGTAGAAAGGACGGGAGGAAAAGTAGGAGGAGGGAAAAAAGCAGTAACTATTGATCCTGCAGTAGCGGCAGCTAGAGCGGCAAGAGAAAGAATGAGTTTATCCAGAACCTACAATCTCGCTACGCAAAAATTTCCCCCTTCTACCCCTTTGTCTCTGTTATTCTCAGACCCACGGCTGGGGAAAGAATTGGCTTCGACATTGCCCGCTTTGGCAGACGGAGATTCTTCTGTTTTCCTAGCTTCATCGTTTAGCCAGAAAGCAGATAAGATTGTTGCGCCAATAGGAGATGTTGATTCTTCTATATTCCAACAAAAAACTCTCATACGAGAAATTGAAGATACTGTTCGCCCAATAATTAAACAAATTGCTACCGAGAAACAATAAATTCCCTCTTCAATCACATGATCGCCTTTGATCTCTTGCTCATCGATTAACCAGACATCTTCCACCTTCTTGAGTGCATACGTTTCTACCTGCCGCACCTCTCCAATCACGAGATAGAGTCTAGGCTCAATCGTCACTAAAGCCTTCTCCCCCTACGTGCTCTCCTCTATCATCTTCCCTTCCAAATACTTGAACTGCAAATCCTTCATCAGAAAGCCATTCTTCTCAAACCAATCTTGAGACGACACTCCATCTCTCAAGTTCGCTGTGGTCAGGGTCGCAGCTTTGACTAAGTCTTTGGGGTACAGTGCAACCATGGGAAAATAACTTCCGTGGGCGTGAGGAGTTGCTGGGCCGGTATGGAACGGTTGTGAAAAACACAATCCCCAGGACAAAGAACAGAGCAGCTTGCTTCATGGGCAGTTCCTCATTTAGAAAAGCACCTCGTCATTGCTTTTTTACATTGGGTAAGAATGGAAAGAGCAATTGCTCAGGAGAAGGGGGGCTTATGGACAATTTATGGCTAAGGTGCATTCGGAATCTTGGGCTTCCTGTACAGAGTCGGTGAAATACGGGGCAAGAGATAGGGGATTTAACTGCTCGCACGCTTTTTAAACACCAGCCAGACCAGGATGCCTCCCACGATCACTCCCGCAAGGGAAAAGACTGCGATGGGAAGGTTGAGAGTGCCAGGGGCTTGCAGATTCTCTAAGCCCATATAGCCACCCAGAAGAAGCAAAAGAGCACCCACGAAGAGGCCGATGGCCTGTAGGAGAATGGAGAAAATGTTTTTCACACTATATCGACCACCTGAAATATCACAATTCCTCTTAAACCCTCTTTGTCCTACTGCATGACAGATCAGATGAGGATGTGCGGTTCACATTCCGTAGTAGATCTAGCCTGAGTGGCGTGCCCCCTTTAAACGGCTCCGAGGCCTATGTTACAGGCTAGGGCATATAAAAAAGGAGGGTATCATGGCACGTGTGAAGTACTCGGTTGAACAAATCATTCACAAACTGCGGGAAGCGGAGGTCCTGTTGGGGCAAGGGCAGACCGTCAAAGACATTTGTCGGAAGTGGAATATCACCGATCCCACCTACTATCGGTGGCGGCAGGAATATGGTGGACTGAAGCTTGATCAGGCGAAACGACTCAAAGACTTGGAGCGCGAGAATGCCCGCTTGAAGCGAGCCGTGGCAGATCTCACCCTGGATAAATTGATTCTGAAGGAAGCAGCTGAGGGAAACTTCTAAGCCCCACCCGACGCCGCCGAGCCGTTCACACCATTGGGCAACGACTGAGGGTGGCGGAACGGCGGACGTGCCAGGTGCTGGGGCAACCTCGATCGACACAGCGGTATCAGGCTCAGGTCCGAGGGGACGAAGAAGCGTTAACTAAAACGATTGTGCGGCTGGCTCGAAAGTATGGGCGCTATGGCTACCGACGCATCACCGCGTTGGTTCGAGTCGAGGGCTGGCACGTGAATCATAAACGCGTGGAACGGATTTGGCGGCGGGAAGGCTTAAAAGTGCCGAAGAAGCAACCCAAACGGGGGCGACTCTGGATCAACAAGGACTCCTGTGTGCGGCTCCAGCCTCAACATCCAAATCATGTCTGGGCCTACGATTTTGTGGCCACGCGGACCCATGATGGTCGCCCGGTACGCTTGCTGACCATTGTCGATGAATATACCCGAGAATGTTTGGCTATTGAGGTCGCTCGGCATCTTCGAGCCGATGATGTGCTACATCGGCTGGCTGAGCTGTTTCTGCAGCACGGTTGTCCGGGATATATTCGTTCGGATAACGGCCCAGAATTTACCGCGAAGGCTGTTCGACAATGGCTCGCCCAGCTAGGGGTCGGCACCTTGTTTATCGAACCAGGCAGCCCCTGGGAGAATGGCTATAATGAGAGTTTGAATGGCAAACTGCGGGATGAGCTCTTGAACGGGGAAATCTTCTATACGCTCCGGGAAGCGCAAGTGCTCATCGAATGGTGGCGGCAACACTATAAGCAGGTGCGTCCCCATAGCGCTTTAGGATACAAACCACCAACCCCTGAGGCATTAATTCCAAAATGCGCTTAAAGCTGCATGCACACTGGAACAATCACTGGGGGCACGTCACTTCAGTAAATCAAGATCGTTATGCACCAAATGAATATCGAAATCTACTATATTCTGGATTTGATTGAGATAATGCCTGCCCTCTATAGCTAGGGCCTTCAAAGAACGATGATCTTTGTTGTAAACATTCTCATTAATGACAACAATTACACTGATCGTCGCTCCCACGATAATCGTCAAATTTCGTGCTAATGGGCTTGTTTTAGCTTGTAAAAGCCCTGCTAGGACACCCAATAACCCGATGGTTACCGCCAGGCCCAACGTAACTTTAGCATCCCATTCCCATTCCTGAATCTTTCGGCTTCTCTCATCAATTGTCTTCTTCAGTGTTTGTTCCACTATGGTTTTCAATTCAGGTTTATAGTTGATATGCGGCTGCTGTTGTGCATCAATTGTGGATGCCAAACCAAACAGCAGTAAACCCACGCTCATCAGAAGGATACCCCTTGCTATTTTTGGCATGGCTCTCTCCTTCCCACCTTCATGCAAGCTTTCCCACAAGCGGAGAGTTGCAGGACAGAGTTTTCCAAGTTCGACCGGAGAAGAGATGCAGGTGACTTCCTGCATGACCCCGTACACTCGTACTACTGCTGTTCGTCACAGCGGTGCTTTCTCGCTTACCTGGAAAACTATATGTAAGTTGCGTAAATAAAACAACAGTGATTAGGCACATTACAATTGCCGCTTTACTGAAAAGGATCAGTTGAGACTGACGTAAAATCAAGAGGTTAGACCTCTACCACCACCTGTCATTGACGCTTTTAATGAGAAAAGACAAGAAAGAACGAACAGAAAACGGATCAGAAACGAGAGGCAATCAGTCGGCCAATGGATTCAGAAACTCGTCCTGAAACTGTGCACCCTACAAAATTATTCGAATAAAGGAAAGAAAATCAAAGAAAATCTCCTAGGCATTCGCCTCAGGCAACTTGCTCCCCGCTAGCTTCCTCCATTCCAACAATAGAATGGTAAGGCCTAGAAGCTCATTGGCATGATTGGCAGAAAGGCCATGCTGAACAATGATTTCCATGAGCCGATCAATAACCACATTCTCTTAAGCGGTGAATGCCTCAGAAGATGAGCAGGACATGGGTTCCCCTCCTACCTGATGTTGGAAACTCCCCATTCGAAGGATAGCCGTGAATCTAAGAATTTGCGAGAATGCGTGGGTATAGTTGTCTTCTTAATAATCCCGGCCTCTGGGGGAAATGTTCCTTCAGGGGCCGTGGTGTTTCTAGTCAAACTCGTACAACAACTCCACACCCCATGATTGGGAGACGCATGACGTTTCATTCTGCATTCTAAGATTCAGTCAGACGATTCGAAGAATTTCAAATTAATTCGACCGTTCCAACAATTGGATACCATTTTAAACCCATTCAGATACATCTTTGGTCATCGACGAGATTGTCCTCCTCCCTCTTCTCTCCAGTTTCTTTCAATAAAATCAATCAGTTTGATTCATGACGCTTCGAAGGCTCGAGATGAGTAGGAAAATGGTCTGCCAATTGCTTTCTCAAAGCTTCAGCATTCACCACCAAAGCCTCTATTTAAAGAAAGGACGAAAGCCATGGATGCTAACACACTTCTCAAACTGCCTATCAGTGCGATGGACGAGGCCACACTGGCCGCCACCGATCCTTGTCGATCTAACCGATCTGGGAATCTCTTCTGCGGATGGTGTTTACATGATATTCGCTTGGTGTGTCGCACGAAGACGGGCGTCATCTGCGCAGATTGCGGGCAGAATTTAGACGTTACGGCACAAGCATTCTTGGATTAACGCTCAGAGAGACTACCCTTTTACCCTTGTGTCGAAAATGCATATGCTTGAGGAACCTGTCTGAGATTTCAGTCGGCCCAACCATTTTCCGCTAAGGAACTCCGGTAGCAGAGAGAGTTCGCCGCTCATTCAGACGAAGCCATTAGCGTATCCCGTAGCCTCCCGCAGTTCGTTACTCCGGAAAGATACAGTCGGGGTGATCATTCCTCGGATTGATCACCATAAGACTCACCGGATAGGCTTCCATGTCTTCAGCTTCATACGGTTGAAGAAGTGAATGTCGTGCCGTTGCATCCTTCATGTCAGGATCGAGTCACGAGGGATAGGTTGATGCTGGAAGAATCACCGGCATGCGATGATGAATCGGTTCCATCAGACTATTGGCATGAATAGTAATCAGGCTACTTGAGCCAAGACTGTTCAACACTTGAAAATGATTTTTTTGATGTCCCCAGAGAAGCCATTCTAATGTAGAAGCGAGCGTCTGATTTTTTAACCCACCCCCCTGCAAAGTATTCTGACCCCCACCCCCTCACATTTCCTACTTACAACAGAAGAATGTAGCCAGTGTCAGTTAGGTGTCAGAAAGAGGTCGCAAGGCAGGAGAACAGGGGTAAAAAGAAACTAAGAGAAGAAAAAGCCTGAAGCAGTGTTTAGGCAGGAGGGGCAAGGGGATTGCCAGTCTTATCAAAGACTTGAGCAACCCCCTGACGATTGATTTGTAAACCGTAGGTCGGTGGTTCAATCCCACTCGCCGGCTCCACAATTTCACTATATTACAATTTTTTGAGATTCATGTTCATCAATCTGTTCTTGGTGTTCGGGTTACCTTTTTAAATCTGTTGACGATTTGTAGAGGAAGAGGCTGCGCCAAAAAAACCAGAACGTTTATGTTTCTTTCGGTAAGTTTAGTGACTTGTTGAGAGAACGAGCGGGGGCGATATAGATAGTTTCCGGGTCTACCGGTTTACCGGTAATCATGTGCACGATTTCAAAAATAAAATCTTCCTCGGTTGTTCCGCTTTCTTCCTGGTAATGAGTCAATACGGCTTCAGCCATCTTGAGCAGCTCTGTCAGATCAATCTTCCAAGCTTCGGACTCTTTGTAAAAATGAAACCGGTACAATGAGGATGTTTCTGGACGGGCAATGGCATTGCCGCTTGCAAAGTCGCCATTGATCCCAATTTCTCCTAGGCCAAGAGTCTGCATTGAATCGTTCTTTACCCATCCCTGATTCACGGCATATTCAAAAAGGGCCTGTCCATTCATGCCAATGAGGTGTGTATCAGGGATATTGAGCTGGGCAAGAACGACCTGTATTCTGTCGAATAATCCAAACTCGACGAAGTCTTTTTTCTCCGCATACACGACCTTGTAGCAGAGCTCATCCCAATACTTCCTCGTTTTTCGGTCGATGAGAGAATAGGCCAGGACGCCCTGATCATCTTGGATCGCTTGCATGTAGGTGTCAAAAGTCTGATGAATCCGGCGGGTTTCAGGAGTTGTGCATCCGTAGGCCAGGACTAACAGGATGAGCAAGAGGAACTTTGAGAAATTCATGTATATAACAGTTGCAGCTTTCGGTAACGGCTAGAAAATATAAAAGAACGTGGTTGAAAGCGACATTGTAACATCTCCACCTATGATGTCGGTCTTCCCCATTCGAGGGGGTGGAGTAGGTAGAATCAGGTGATAGAGTTTTTTGATCATATCGATGTCTTTTGAAGTAGAAGGCAGGGGAAACTTTGTGAAGGCTTTGTTCTTTAGATCTCACTCTTGGTGCAGACTGCAATAGCGATAGACCTGCCAGCATGATTGCTGTGGGAAAATGGTTGATTTAGGATAAAACTCAGGTAAGCTAGGACGAACCGATTGAGATGATTCATATATTTTGAAACATCTAAGCGATAATATTTGATTGCGGAATTTATACCTAAGAGGAGGGAGACTCTATGGCTGTAACAAGTGAACTGGATGTCATAATGCCGACGCAAAATATGAATACCTCTTTGGGGTCTCAAAAATCGTTTCAAGTCCCGACCCCTGTCCTTCAAGCCAAGAAGGAAGTGGTGGCCTTTTTTGGTGTTGGTGTAGAATGTATTGGGGAAATTTGGTATGAGGGAAATGTGCAAATAGACGGACGGTTAGAAGGCACGGTCCATACGAAAGGGACGTTAGTCATTGGAGATCGGGCTGTGGTTAAGGCAAAGATTGAGGCAGGGGCAGTGATTTGTAAAGGGAATGTTCAGGGAGATGTGGTGGCCAATGAATCGATCAAATTGCTGGCTCCGGGTTTGATTGATGGAACAATGCGTGCTCCCCGGCTCTCAGTAGAAACGGGAGGGGTCTTTAATGGGCGTGTAAGTATGGGGTCTTCTTAAAGGTAAAAGTTCGTATCTTTCTTCGGTCTAAAGCTCTCCCTCCACAATACAATCTCTATATCTATTGTGTGGTGATGTCTAGCATCAGCTGATTGAGGCGTTTCTTTGTTTTTTCCCTACTGTTCTTTGTTTAATCTTTCGTTGGCTTCTTTTGTCTTCTGAGGTTTTTTGTTTCATTCTCGCCAATGTTTCTTTTGATCCTCACCTTTTTCTCTCAATGATACGACTCGGCTATTTCTAAATTGTCGGGATCGTTAACCCTTCCTCCTGCTTCAACTCTATCTTACTCCAGCAAAGATCATCATTCTTCACTGTCGGCTACATACTCCCTGGTGTGGCTGTCGATGATTTTAACAGTAAATTCTTTTGCTCAACTTTGTAGGAGTCGACATGTGTGTTTTCCTTGGTTGCTTTTGGCTGGTTAGCGTGAAATTGCTAAGAATTGTGCAAGTTGTTTGTACCAGTGGGTTAGGCACACCATTTGCTCAAACCAAAAGGACAATCAACACTTTCAAAAAGGGGCACCATGAAAATTTGCGAAAAATGCCAAGGCTCAATGGTTATGGAGCGAGCCGTAGACTTAGAAGTCGGGTTGAGTATATTGTACTTTGCTTGTTTGAATTGTGGAAAACGTCTTCAGGCGGAGAAAGAACCTCAACCTCTGGTCCATTCAATTATTGATACTCACCCACCAGTCAATGGAGGAGCATAATGCAGAAACATAGCCGACCACTTACACATGATGAAAAAAAAGGTGCGGAAGCCGCATTCAAAGGTGCGCCATTTGATCCGAAATGGTCTGAAGCTGCCAGAAAAGTATATTTAGGTATTTCTGCGGCGATGGCCAATAAACGGAATGAAGCGTTTCAAGAGATTCGTCCTGCTCGACCAGCTATCCAAATAAGACGGACTGCATCTGAGCCAAAGCAGCGGTCTCGCGCAAAATCTAGCTTATGGTAAATCAGGCATTATTTTATGACGGGGACAGTCCAGGGCTGTCCTCACATTCCTTCCCTGAGCTCGACAGGTTAACTTTCCTCAAATACAATCATCTAGGACGGTTTCAAAAAAAAGCTTCTTGTTAACAAGGTCTATGAGGGATGCAGTTTAATTTTCGTGTGAATATGTCGACCAGAGTCACTTCAGCCCATCTATTCTGATGTCCCAAGAAACCACTTTTATAGGATTCGGGTCGAATCTAGGGGATCGTCAGGAGTTTTGTGATCGGGCTATTGCGCTGATGAATTTATTGCCTCTTTCACAGGTGACTGGAGTGTCGTCTTACTATGAGACGGAACCAGTTGATCCTGAAGGGAAGCATAAGGAACACTGGTTCTATAATGGCGTTATGCGTTTGAATACCTCTTTAAGTCCTACTCGTCTTTTTGACATCCTACAAGAAACGGAACGTAGCCTGGGCCGGGGGGAAGACAATCGACAAGGCCCGCGCACAATGGATTTCGATATTCTCCTGTTTGGTCAACAGCAGATTGACCAGCCACGCTTAACCATCCCTCACCCGCGTCTACACCAGCGGCGGTTTGTTCTGGAACCCTTGGTGGAGCTGGATTCAGATTATATGCATCCAGTCTTGCATCGATCTATGCAGGAACTTCTTGATAGTCTGAAAGATTCCAGTCGTGTGAATAAACTTTCAATCAAGCCAGGGTTGAAATATCAGTCTCGTCCGGCTTGTTCAATCCCCCCTTCTTCATAAAGTCTATGCGTATCATTCGGTCGATACGTGGGCTGCAAGCCTGGCGCCGTAAACATGATCAACAAATAATTGGATTTGTGCCTACAATGGGCGCGTTACATGAGGGACATCTATCTCTCATCCGTCGGGCACGCAAACAATGTCCGTCGGTCATCGTGAGCATCTTTGTGAACCCCTTACAATTCGGCCCGGCCGAAGATTTAAGCCGCTATCCTCGGCCAGTCAACAATGACCAGCAATTATGCCAGGAGGCTGGAGTCGACTTGCTTTTTTTGCCTTCAAGTGAAGAATTCTATCCGAATGACTTTCAGACTTCAGTCAAAGTTGGTCTTCTCAGCCAGCGTTGGGAAGGAGAAGCACGTCCAATGCATTTTGAAGGCGTCGCAACGGTTGTCACAAAACTCTTGAGTCTCGTTCGTCCTACCCATGCCTATTTTGGTCACAAAGACTATCAACAATTGTTAGTCATTCAACAGTTGGTTCAGGATCTGAATATCAATACCAAGATTGTGCGCTGTGCTACGATTCGGGAATCTGATGGTCTCGCGTTCAGTTCCCGAAATCGTTATCTTTCGACCAGCCAACGGCAGCAAGCCGCAACCCTTTCAGCGGCCTTACGGAAGGGTGTCCAGTCGATTAAATCAGGAACGTGGCAGGTTCGGACGATTCGACGGGAAATGATGAGCGTTCTTAAAAGGTTCAAAGAAATCGAGATTGACTATCTTGCGATTTGTAATGCACAAACTCTGGAACCTCTTACTTCGGTAAAAGGCCAGATGGTGTTGTTGGGAGCTGTGCGGCTTGGAGATGTTCGTTTGATTGATAACATGCTGGTTAAAGCCCCCACAAAAATTTGAAGCCGAACACGATTAGGATAGACTCAGGGATCTTGAATCAATTCGTTGGGAAGTTCGTTTGGATTTTTCTCCCCTTTTTCTAAAGGAAATGCCTCAGCTAACACAGATCCACAGGTTGCAATAGCCTGACACAAAGATTCAACAGGCTTACCTTTTTGAAACCCGTCTTGAATGAGGGTCACCATATCCTCCCAGGTTTGCTGCGGCACGCGATTGAGTATGGGGTCATCAGTCAACACTTCAATCCGGTGCTCAAGCAAAGAAACGAGTATGAGCACTCCTGTGCCCAGTTCAGTTCGATGAAGGCCATGTTCTAAAAAAGCCTGGTGGGCTCGCACATTGACTTTGTAGGCCATGCGGTCCTGAGATGTGAGCAGCCGAACGATCGGCACAAAGCTTCCCAGCCAATACCCTAGGCCATACACACACACGACAGTCAGGAGAAGCCATCCGGCATTTGTGGCATGCCATCCCCAAGGCATCCATTCCCATTCGATGGTTAAGAGGGTGCTGAGTACCAGAAAGGCACAGGCAATGCCCGAGCGATATCGTGCTTCTCTGTAACGAGCCGACCGTTCAATCACCATAGGCACAATCTCCCCGCGTGTCTGGCGTTCAGCTTCCGTCACGGCTTGGCGAATATGTGCTTGGTCTTGATCAGAAAACGTCATTTACCATCCTCCCGAAGCGCCGCCTCCGCCGAATCCGCCACCACCACCACCAAAGCCACCCCCGAACCCTCCCCCAAAACCACCTGATCCACCGATATGACCCTCTCCGGGACCCGGCCAGCCTAATCCCGATTCACGAGCAAAGGGATCGCGAGAAGGGGGACCACCTGCATTGGATAACAGGCTCACAAGAATCGGTGCAACGACTGCTGCCAAAACTGCGATTAATAAGGTGGCAGGAAGGCCTACGATAAAGGCGATCGTTCCGCCAATAATACTTCCATTGAGGCGTCGTTGGGATCCTAGAAATAATCCGAAAACTGTTCCAAGCGCGACAGCTAACCCAAAAATTTCCCATGCTCCGAGATCTTGTTTTGACATATGAGGTGAGGGGGAGGTGTTGACATACGTCCCCTCGATAGTTGCGAGAATGGCTTGAGTGCCTGCGGCAATCCCTCCGGAGAAATCTCCTGTCCGAAAACGAGGCACGACTTCATGGCGAATAATGCGTGAGCTCTTGGCGTCAGTCAGCGTTCCCTCCAGTCCATACCCAACTTCAATACGAAGTTTCTTCTCTTTCATCGCAATCAGGAACAGGACTCCATTGTCTGTTCCCTTCTTCCCAAGCGTCCAGGCGGTGGCCACTTGATGGGAAAACTCTTCCAAGGAGTTGCCTTCTAAAGACGGTAAGGTGAGAATGGCTACTTGATTAGATGTGTTGGTTTCATGTGCTTCGAGGGCTGAATTGAGCTGAGCAAGCGTGGAAGGCGAAAGCACATGGGCACGGTCTACCACTCGACCGGTGAGGGGTGGGATGTCCAAGGCCCATGCTGGTGGTATCAGGAGTAAGAGGCTCAGGACTCCCCACCACAGCTGGTGAAGCCACCGACTTGGCAACCACATGGTCGGCATAGTGAAAATTTTCTCCAAGGTACTTAGAACTTCACCTCAGGAGGGGTGGAAATGGCTTTTTCGTCCGCAACGGAGAAATTTGGTTTGACCTCAAGCCCCAAGAGGTATTTAGCGGTCAAATTTGTGGGGAAAAATCGAACACCCTTATTATATTCAGCCACGGTCTCAATGTAGCGTTTCCTTGCAACCGTGATGCGATTCTCTGTGCCTTCTAGTTGACTTTGGAGGTCACGGAAATTTTCATTGGCTTTCAGATCGGGATATTTTTCCACGACAACCATTAAACGAGATAAGGCCGACGTGAGCCCCTGCTGAGCTTCTTGAAATTTTTGAAATAAACTAGGATCTTTGAGGGCTTCTGGAGTCAGCTTAATACCAGCGACTTGTGAACGGGCCTGCGTGACTCCCTCCAACGTTTCTTGCTCATGCTCAGCATAGCCTTTGACCGTAGCGACAAGATTGGGAATCAGGTCGGCCCGGCGCTGATATTGGTTCAGCACTTCGCTCCATGCTGCGTTGGTGGCCTCATCTAATCCCTGAAGATCGTTATACCCGCATCCACTTAGGGATAAAGCCAACAGGAGTAATCCGAGAAAAAGTCTCTTCAACAATCGTCGCATCGTCTAGTCCTCCTTAGAGTAAGGTCGCCTATTCCCCAAACGCTCAACGAACAAAAATGGGTCTGTTGAAAAAAGCCGCCAGCGGTGTTCTCGCCATTTTTTCGTGCTCACATAATGCCAGTATGCTCCGCGCGCAAAAATGGCTGCGGCCTTGCCGGACGGACTTTTTTGAACCGACCCAACGCTATTGATCGCTAAGGGCTTCCTGGCGAAACATGGCCTTTGATATCTTCATTATTCAACATTCCCAAAAGATATACATCGATTTTGAGAAAACAAAAAAATGATTGTTCTATTCAACGAGGAAGAATGCAGAGGGGATGAAGTATTGTGGCAGTGCCCACAGAAAATGGCAAATCATTTTTTCATGAAATTGCATCTTGAGTTTCAAATGGAGACGGTGTCGACGTGAATAGTTGTTGATCGGTATCAAAGCTCTTCGAAAGGGTGGGATTTTCTCTATAAAGAGGTCCACAATACGAAGAGGATTTTGTGGATTAATCATCGAAAACAACTGCATATTTTTCTCATTACAGCATAGTTTAGCATGATTCCATTTGTTTGCGGATGATTTCATCAAGGGATGCGGGGGAATAGGTTGGAGGTTTTACCCATTTGCCGTCTTCACGTTTGTAGCCGCCGACCTTACTCATGTTGGAGCGATGGACTTCCTTAAAAACCGGATCCATATCGATTCCCAGGGAAACGGCGGTACCATATACTACATAGAGAAGGTCTGCTAATTCTTTCGCTATGGCTGGCAGGTCCTTCCCCTGCATCGCTTCTTGCAACTCCTCGAACTCTTCTTGAATGAGCCGATTTCTCAGGGTTGTTATGGCTTCATTAGGAATCGATGGTGTGGTGGAGCGATGAATGTCAAATTGTTCATGAAATTCTTGGACCATCTTTTGTGCGGCGTTCAAAGTCTTCTACCTCCCCTAGCCCCTCCTGATCAAGGAGGGGAAAGTAATCATTACAATACCAGTACGAAATAAATGTCGTTGACGTTGGTGCGGGTTGGGCCAGTGATGATATGGCCGCCGACTTGTTGAAAAAAGGTATAACTATTATTTGCCCGTAGTATCTTGAAGGGATCGAGGCCAAATTTCTTGGCTCGTTTGATCGTGGTTCCATCAACCATCGCTCCGGCAACCTCTGTAGGGCCATCAGAGCCGTCTGTACCAAACCCTGCCACAATCACGTTGGGGAGTCCAGCAAGTTCTTGCGCTGCAGCTAGGACACATTCCTGCGCCCTTCCACCCTTCCCTTTTCCTTTCACCGTGACGGTGGGCTCTCCACCAGCCATTAGGCAAGCTGGAGGGCGCACTGGATTACCGAACGTACCAATATCTGTAGCCAGAGCTCCAAGTATGGCTCCGAGATTATGGGCTTCGCCTAGCAAGGGAGAACCAAGAATATACGGGTGAAGTCCTAACCGCTTTACTTTTTGAGCAATCGAGGTAATGGCCGTGTGGTTGTTGGCTAGGATGATTGAATGTCGACGTGGAGAGTTGTTTCTTTTTCGTTTCCAAGTTTCAGGAAGCCGACCTAGAAGACCTTGACCCAGATGTTTCCGCACATTTGGAGAAATTTTCGTCCATAGGTGATAACGCTTCAGAATGGATTTGGCTTCCTGAAACGTCGTAGCATCTGGGACGGTTGGGCCTGAGCCGATAGCGCTCATGTCATCACCAATGACATCAGAGATGATCAAGGTCAAGATTTTGGCGGAAGTAGCTTGGGCAAGTTGTCCTCCTTTGATTGCAGATAGATGTTTCCGTACGGTGTTGAACTCTTGAATGCTGGCGCCACACTGTAAGAGCAGGTCGGTCGTGCGTCGTTTCTCAGCTAACGTCAAACCGTGAGCAGGAGCACAGAGCAGACTGGATGCGCCTCCCGAAAGAAGGACGATCAGCAAGTCTCGTCTGTTCAGGGATTGTACCCAGTTCAGAAGGCGTTTCGTCGTGTGGATGCTGCGAGCATCGGGAAGGGGGTGGCCTGCTTCCACAATCTCTATTTTTTTAGTGGCTCTTTCGTATCCGTCTTTCACAATCACCAATCCACCCTCTAAGAATGGCCCTAGGACCTGTTCCAGTGCCCGAGCCATATGGGCTGATGCTTTTCCTGCACCTACGCAGACGACCCGTCGATAGGCGGCGAGGTTGTATTGAATGGTGTTGACGTGTAGTTGGTGACCTTTTCGGGTCATGGCACATGTGATTGCCTTACTGGAACTAGCTGCATCCAAGCCAGTCTGAATGAGCGTCTTCAGGATTCGTGTGGATCGACTAAGCGGGGCGTGAATGATCATGGGACTGTTGAATAATGATGATATCAAAGGCCATATTTCGCCAGGAAGCCCTTGGTGATCAATAGGCGTCGGGTCGGTTCAAAAAAGTCTGCTTGCCTGCGCGAAACTGCTCCGGCGAAGGCAGGGAACGCCGCCGGATTTTTTCAACAGACCCATCATGATGGCTGAGTGATTGAACTGGAACAGAAGATTTCAGTGAAGGACAGGTAATATTAGTGTATATCTGAATCAGAAAATTCGGTAGTTTCTAGATCGGAAAGAGGGTCTTCGGAAGAGGGTAAGGCACGTGCGCTGAGGGTTTGATGCAAAATGGCGCTGAGACCAATGAGTGAATAGGGCTTGTTGATGATTCCTTGAAATCCATAGGTGTGGTAATTCGCCAGGATTGGGTCATTTGAATAGCCGCTTGAGACAAAGGCCACGACGTCCGGATCCAGTTCACGTAGGCGGAGGATGGTTTCTTTGCCGCCTAAACTTCCGGGAATGGTCAAGTCCAAAATCACAGCCGTAAAAGGGGTGTGTTGCTCGAGAGCTTGTTTGAACAACGCAATGGTTTCATAGCCGTCTTTTGCCACGACACATTGATATCCGCAATGAGAAAGCATTTCACGAGCCACGTGGCGAATGGGTTGTTCATCATCCATGAGAAGGATCGTGCCTTCCCCATGCTTGAGGGGGACGGCCGCAAGTTTGAGGGGTTTGGCTCCGGTTGAACAGGCAGGGAAGTAGAGTGAAAATATCGTCCCAATATTGGGACGTGATTCAACACTGATATGCCCATTGTGCTTTTTGACAATGGTGTAGGTTGATGCAAGGCCTAACCCTTGCCCCTCTGGTTTAGTCGAAAAGTAAGGATCAAAAATTCTATCCACTTGTTCCTTAGGAATGCCGATGCCTTCATCTGCCAATGTGATGTTGACATAGGGACCCGGAGGAAGAGGGATAGGGGAAAAAGTGGGAGATTCGCTAATCCAAATGTTGTCAGCTTGGATCGTCAGCTTCCCTCCTTGAGGCATCGCCTGGACTGCATTAATGACAATGTTGTGAATGACTTGACTGACCTGCCCCGGATCCGCCTCGATAGGCCACAAATCTGACGCAAGGTGCGGTTTACAAAGGACCGAAGACCCTGATAGGGCAAAGCCGGTGGATTCGTTGATAAGGTCCTTCAGTGAAATCAGATGTTTAATCGGATCGCCTCCTTTGGCAAAGGCCAGCAATTGTTGCGTGAGATCTTTTGCTCGCCAAGTGGCTTGTTCGGCTCGAGAGAGATAGGTTTCACCCAGAGGGGGCAAGGTCATGATATGTTCCGTCAACGTGATATTTCCTAAAATACTTGTGAGAAGATTGTTGAAATCGTGGGCGATTCCTCCAGCGAGTGTACCAATGGCATCCATTTTCTGTGATCGTAAGAGCTGTGCTTCTAGTTGACGTTTTTCGTCGTCGATTTTTCGCCGTTCCGTCATATCCCGCGTCACTCCGGTGAAGCCTTGGGGTTGTCCGTCTTTGTCTAATACCAGACTAGCACGTACTTCAGCCCAAACCGTGCTGCCATCTTTGCAGAGATGTTCCAATTCTAGGAGAAGAGGTGGAACCTGCTGCCCAGGATTTCTAGCAAGACGGTCTAATTCCTGGTTGATCGCGGTTTGAGCTTTTTCCAAGGAAGATGGGGTCAAGCATTCGGCTAACGACATGGCCATGACTTCTTCTGCGGAATACCCACGTAATTGTTTCACCGAGGGGCTCACATAGGTGATACGATTGCCGTCCAGGTCCATCATCCAGATGACATCAGAAATATTTTCCGTCACAAATCGATAAAGCGACTCCGATGCTTGTAATGCCGTCGTTCGTGCCTCAACTAATATTTCAAGTTGTTCTTGATGTCGCCGTAATTTCTCTTCTATGGCAGCTCTTTGGGTGATTTCTTTGCTCAGGGAATTATTGAGTGTCTGTGCGCGATCCCGTGCTTGCACTAAGTTCGCCACCAAATTGGAATTTTCTTCATGAAGGCTGAGGGATTTCAGTAGCATGATGTGGTTTCGTCGCGCTGTGACGGTCATAATAATGACGAAAAGGAGTCCCATCCCGCCCATGCCGACATGTAACGCATCCCCTCTCGAAAAGAAATAGATTGTGAGTGGTGCTGCCGTAGGAAGACAATACGCCAGGAAGGCTGGAAAATGGGAGGCATATAACGCCGTGGCTCCAGCAACCATACCTCCGATCGCAAAGGTCAGAAAAACCTCGTGGCCAACAGATGTTGAGGGATATAAGATGACCCCACCAATTCCCCAAATGCAGCCTGAAGCGAAATTTCCAGCTAAGAACCAATTTTTCCATTGGTCGAGTGAGGCCTGGCTTTGGGTTACTTGACGATATCGATAGAGAAATATTGCCCAACCCCCATTAATAATTAAAAGACTAAAAATCCAGGTGACAATGGATATCCGAGGAACGATCGTCCATAAGAGAGCAGCCAAAACTCCGCCATTGATGAGAGAGACCCAAATTCCATATGGGGCCAATGAGAAAAGCTGATGAAGCTGTTGACTAAAGAGAAATGTTGATGATTGATCTGCAGGTGTGATTAGTGGGGGCGATTTGTCTGGAACGTCGGCTGGGTCGCTGTCGGGGGAGAGCCAACGTGACATGTGGGAGATCGTATGTTTCGCTACTTCCATGTGAAGAGCTAGAAGAGCTATTACCGTTTATCCTGGAGGGGGCGAATGGGTTGGGAACCCCCATTGCAACTGATAGACTGCCGAATTTTAGGAACATTGTCAAATATTGCTGGTTTCCCAGTATCCTTCTTTACGACAGTGATAAAGGTAACCACGTATCTGTGAGGAAGAAATGCCGGTTTCTTCCAGAGAGGGCCAGAAATCCTATAGGATAACAGTTATGAAAGCCTTAATATTGTTACAAAAGACAATATCGGAATGTACGTCCTGCCAGCGCCTGACGATCTATCGACGGAAAGTGGCAAAAGAAAAGGTCAAACGTTTTCAAGATTGGGAGTATTGGGGGCGTCCTATTCCTGGGTTTGGCGACCCCCAAGCTCAGCTATATGTCCTGGGGTTAGCGCCTGCAGCCCATGGAGGCAACCGAACAGGGCGGGTGTTTACTGGAGACCGGAGCGGAGATTGGTTGTATGAAGCCTTACATGCCTTTGGGTTTGCCAATCAACCTGAATCGATTCATCGAGAAGATGGTCTTGCCCTCAAGAACTGTTATGTTGCTGCGGCTGTGCGCTGTGCGCCGCCTGGCAACAAACCCACTAGAGAAGAATTCGAAACTTGCCGTACGTATGTAGAAGAAGAGCTCCGATTGTTGCGACGAGTGCGAGTTGTGATTGCGTTAGGGAAAATTGCATTCGATGAATATCTGCGAACCTATCAAGCTATGGGAAACGTCACGCCTTCGCCTCGTCCAAAATTTTTTCATGGAGCGGAATATATCCTCCCGTGGAAGACAGTCCTTTTAGGCTCGTATCATCCGAGTCAGCAAAATACGTTTACGGGAAAACTGACGCGACCAATGTTTCATGCTGTTTTTCGAAAAGCGAAAAAGCTTGTAAAGAGTTGAAAGTCTGATAGGCACCTCTAAAAACTGAAGTTTTTTTCTGAGGGCAAGGATGCGGCGCGCGGAAAACCGCAGTGTATAGGCCGATACATGAGGATTTGAGCACGCGCCTGACGCCGTCATCGGGAAAAAGAACAGTTCTTAGAGGTGCCCTGATGTGTTTGAACACTTAGCCTAGGTTATTTCTTTAACCCCTTTCGAGCTTCCCAATCAGCGAGAAACTTTTGTAACCCAATATCGGTCAGCGGGTGTTTCACCAGTTGCTGAAAGACACTAAAAGGCATGGTACAAATATGCCCGCCCAGTAACGCGGCTTCGACGACATGTTGAGGATGACGTACACTAGCTACCAGCACTTGAGTGGCGAAATCGTAATTTTCATAAATGGTTAAGATTTGATCAATGAGTTCCATGCCGTCTGAACTAATATCATCTAACCGGCCGATAAAAGGCGAGACGCACCAGGCGCCGGCTTTAGCGGCCAAGAGTGCTTGAGTCGGTGAAAAACACAGGGTAACGTTGACGCGGATACCCTCGCTGGCCAATTGTTTCGTGGCTTTGAGACCTTCGGGAATGAGCGGAACTTTGACGACGATATTGTTATGAATTTTGGCTAATTCGCGACCTTCCTTTAGCATAGCGTCGGATTCGATGCCGACGACTTCTGCACTGATCGGGCCATCAACCAATTTGCAGATTTCTGCCAGAAGATCTTGGAAGTCTCGTTTTTCTTTTGAGACAAGAGAAGGGTTTGTGGTGATGCCGTCAATGAGACCATAGCTGGCGGCTTCACGGATTTCGTCAACATTTCCGGTATCCAGGTAAAGTTTCATATTGGTCTCCTTTGATAGTAGGCAGATACATGAATGAACTGCTGTGGTATTGTAATCAACAAAATGGTCTTGGACAAATGGGCCTTAGCTTTTTGGAAGACATCCGTCTTTGTTTGACTCATCGAGAAACGAGGGCTAGAATTTTTATATGCTCGAGTTGTCTATTGTGAGTTGAGGTATTTGAGGAGGAGGTGGACGTGATTCTACGATATTTGTTCTTAGGAGTATTGGGGGTATTTTGTGCGGGGTGTGGAGGAGATAATCCGTATTTAGAAGCCTCCCTGGACCCAGCCAAGTTCGAAGGAAAAGACAAGGCCTGGTTTGAAGAAAACTGGGGAAAGCCTTCGGCTAAATCTTCTCGATTTTTTGGGGGCGAAAGTTGGATTTATTCCCGAATTGCAGGAGGGGAAACGCATTTTCCGTTTTTTAATTTCTCTCCCAATCAATGCCAAATTACCTTAGATTTTGATGATGAAGAAAAACTTGACGACTACGAATTTACGGATTGTTAAGGCATCACTCATAACAATGTCTGAGAAGCTTTTACATCATCAAATGTTCTTCCCTCCTTTCCTTTATTGACGTCATGATCGTGTTCTTTTCTTTGGTTTGTTTGAGAAGGATATTTTCGTGCCACGTGAGATAGTTGTCTGCCAAACCAAAGAAGATCTTTTTGAGGCCTCTGCCAAGTTTCTCGCACAGTCGTTAACATTTCAACCTGGTTCCACCACATCTTATTCTCTGGCTCTTTCCGGCGGTTCGACTCCTCGGGGATTGTTTTCCCGGTTAGTGGCTGATCCTTACCGATCACAAATTGATTGGTCCTCAATTCGGATTTTCTGGGGAGATGAGCGGGCGGTTCCTCCCGAACATCCCGAGAGCAACTACCGCATGGCCAAAGAAACCTTATTGAATCATGTGCCTCATTCACCAGATCAAGTATTTAGAATACAGGGAGAACTCCCTGCGAAAGAGGCAGCAGAGCGTTACGAAAAAATCTTGCAACAGACTTTTTCTTCTGGGGAGGGAGAAGTGCCTCTTTTTGATATTGTTTTGCTAGGTATGGGGGCTGATGGGCATACGGCCTCCTTATTCCCGGAGACATCAGTTCTTGAAGAGCGCCAGCAATGGGTGGCTGCACCGTGGGTAGAAAAATTTCAAACTCACCGAATTACATTCACCGCCCCGGTGTTAAATGGAGCCAAACAAGTCATGTTTGTGGTGAGTGGTTCAGACAAAGCTGTGGCAGCCCAAGCGGTGTTGGAAGGACCCTCTCAACCTCGTCGGTATCCGGCTCAGCTTGTCAATCCTATCCAAGGGAATGTGATCTGGTTTTTGGACACAGATGCTGCCAGTCGGCTGAAAGTGACCTCTATCACGGAATGGGAAAGGGAGCAAGGGGGCGTAAAACATGAATGCGACAAAAGCACCTGAGGCGTTTATTCAGGCCCTTCATAAGCAGTCGGTCACATGTGGAAGGGAAAATTGTTTCAGGTCAGTTGATGTTGAAGATATTTCTCAATCGGCTGACCGGATCAAAACGTTTCGATTGTATTGTCATTCCTGCAACTGGAACCAAACTCTTACCGGCTTTCAACAAATCGAGCCGCCCTGGGATGAAGGTTCATTGATGGAAATTACTGAAGAACACCTACTGCATTTAGAGCCAGTATGTCCATACGACCAAGCCCCAGTACATTTTCACTCCCTCCCTAATCCTCGCCGCCGTGCCCGCTATCGAATTTCCTGTTATTATTGCGGGCGCCAAGAAGAATTGGATTGGCCACCTGAAGAAGCCAAGCGCTAGGGCGTGACATCGTCGTCCTTGTTTCCCTGCGGAATTCTGTCGTTTCTCAGCATATCAGGTCTGCAATTCAAATCTCGCATTCCCCTTCATCTTGTTCGAATGAAAAAAATTAAAAAAAAGAAATCATCCACTCAGGCATTGCCGGCATTCCTTGTTGGCTGGACGCATGGTGAAGCGCCTCCTCCTGGTTATTTGTCTGCTTGGTTTGATCAGCAGTACGGCGGGCCTTTGCAGATACGTTTTTTGTCGACGAAGGGCCATCAGTATTTTGAGGCTACACATACGAATTGGAAAGTACAGGTCCAATTGGCGCCATCTGTGGAAACTTCTGAGCAGTGGCATGGTCGCTTGCAATGGGATCATCAGAACCTTGCGCTATTAGTGGCTTCTTCTCAGTCAAGCGCTGATCGACAAGATGATGTGCTACATGTGGCGCGCATCGCCAAAGGGTTAACGCTGTTACTCGAGGGTACGGCCTATGATGTCGCAACTGGAACCTATCGGAATCCCTCGGATTGGCAGGATCGAGAGTTAGGCGTTTTTCAGATACAGGATCACGTCCAAGTGCAGCAGCATGAACAGGTCCAGCAGGTGCGGACCTGGTTGCACACGCGAGGGCTATCCAAGTTTGGATTGGATGAGATTGAGTTATTTCACTCCCTCGGGCTATCAGGTCAGGTGATTGAGTCCATGCTCTATGATGTGGCTTGGCAGGTAATTGTGGAGGGGAAAAATCCAACGATCGGGCAGCAGGTTTCCTTTGGTCAAGAAGGGCAATACGTAGAAGTGGTCCGGCATCGAACCGATCCTCTTTACGGGATGCCATTGGCCTTTCGAGAAGTTCGATTGGCGTAAGGACACATGGGTGACTCAGATGAGTCTTAGGAAGTTGTCGGGGGTTTGCCAGGATTCTTGTTGATCACATTCATGGCGAGTGCGATCATTGAGCCGACATCTGAGACTGAGGCTGGCAGTACAAGCGTATTGCTGGTTTTCGCAAGCTCTCCAAATTCCCCAATATATTGTTCGGCGACACGAAGCTGAACGGCCTCATAGCCGCCTGGATCTTGAATGGCTTCCGCCACTTTCCGAATCCCTTCAGAGGTGGCAGTGGCAATGGCCAGAATGGCCGAAGCTTCCCCTTCGGCTTCATTGATCTGTTGCTGCCGTTTAGCTTCTGAGGCCTTAATGACTTGTTGCTTTTCCCCTTCCGCTTCATTGATTGCGGCGTCACGTTGACCTTCCGAGGATAAGACAACGGCGCGCTTTTCCCGCTCGGCGCGCATTTGTTTCTCCATTGCGTTGACGACGTCTTGTGGAGGATTAATATTCCGGATTTCATATCGCATGACCTTCACACCCCATGGCGCAGAGGCTTTGTCGAGTTCGTTGACCACCGACACATTAATCGTAGACCGCTCCTCGAAGGTTCGGTCAAGGTCAATTTTCCCAATTTCGCTTCGGAGTGTCGTTTGGGCCAGCTGCGAAATTGCGAATCGAAAATCCGTAATACCATATGACGCACGTTCAGCATCCAAAACTTTGATATACAAGACTCCATCCACACCGACTTGTACATTATCTTTGGTTATGCAAATTTGTTCAGGAACATCGAGAGCGATCTCTTTCAAGGAATGCTTATATCGAATCACGTCGATGAACGGTACTAAAATATGCAGGCCGGCACTGAGTGTGGAAGAATACTTCCCTAGCCGTTCCACGACGTAGGCGCTTTGCTGAGGCACCACCACTGCTGTTTTCTTCAAAATCAGTAAGGCTAGAGCCGCAAAAGCGAGCGTGACTAATAATTCACCTGACATGTGATTCCTCCCGTATGTTCGTTTCCTCTTGAATCCAGAGTGTCAGACCATCCACACGGACAATTTTCGCGATACTGCCTTTTTCCAGAACATGACTTCCTGCATTGCGTGCCGTCCATGTCGACCCACGCAATTCCACTTTCCCTATAGCCTGAGACTCGAGTGGTTCAAGAACCTTGGCAATTTCTCCTAGCATGGAATCGACATCGCCTTCATCTTTTCCAGTTGCACTTCCTTTGCCTTGCAAGGGTTTTTTCATGACGAGAAGTGAAATGATACCGAGCAGACCGAACAGTAACCATTGCAGCCAGGCTGCAGCAATCAGTCCAGACCAGGTCAGCCCACTGACCATTAAGGCCGCCACTCCGAAGAAAAGGAAATAAAAATTTCCCAGCCCCCCTAGCGTGAGAATTTCAATGCCGATAAGAATGAATCCTAAAATTGACCAATGCCACCAGAGCATGATGGGCACACTCCTTTGTCCTGGGTGTATTGTGCACGGTTATGTGCTGTTCTGTATTGTATCGGTTGATTGTGCGCAGGAACTAAAGGAAATTCACTCCTCGGCAACAATTGCCTATTGAACATGACAGGTTAAAGAAATGCTAGCACATTTTTCTGTAAAGGTCTCGGATTGATGAGGGAAGCAAAGGAACGGCAACGCTAGTTTTGTTTGATTGATTTCAAGAGAGTGTTCAACAGTGGATCTGAAAGGGTACGGTTTTGGTAGATAGCCAGTGGTTTGGGCATGATAAACATGCATTTCAGCATGTGATTGATGCATTGTGATGTGTGTAAAATCAGAGGGGATGTTCGGTGCGCGGTTCATTATGCTTCGGTTAATTCTTATGAAACTTTTGGCGGGGTTATTTGTTTGCGCGTTAGTTGGTTGTATGTCACCGTCACTCTCTTTTCATCAGCAAGCGGCGGATTTGGGCTTTTCTTCAACAACCTACAAAGGGAAAGATTTCATCCATCAGGTTTATAGCAATCGTAAATCTCAGAGCAAATTCCTGCATATTTATTTAGGGGGCGATGGAACACCATGGGAGCATGCCACTCGTATTGCCTCAGATCCAACTCCACGCAATCCAATCATGTTGCGGGCTATGGCATTGGATCCGACTGCAAGTATCTACCTTGGCCGGCCTTGTTATCATGGTTTATCTCAAGAACCTCAGTGCCATCCTAAATGGTGGACCTCTGCCCGCTATTCTGAAACCGTCGTAGAAAGCCTAGGCGCGGTGCTGGCAAAAATTTCTAAAGAACATAATAGGAAGTCTCTCGTTCTCTTTGGCTATAGTGGTGGGGCAACGCTTGCCATGTTATTGGCACAACGCCTCCCGTTCGTACACGGAGTGGTGACGATAGCCGGAAATTTAGACATTCAGGCCTGGACAGACTATCATGCGTATGGCCCCCTAGCGGAATCACTCAATCCAGCCTTGCTGCCGCGCTTAGGAGACCACATTGTTCAACTTCATTTTCTCGGGAGTCAGGATGAATTGATCCCACCCCACTTAGCTGAACGAATGCTTGCACGCCAGAGGAAACATTCTCGGGTGATTATTAACGATGTCGATCATCGATGTTGTTGGGAAATGCTCTGGCCAAGAATATTGCGTGAAGCGCAACTGCTATTGGATAGAAACCCTCAATGGTGAAGATTTCTGCCTTTAGGATCATGCTACCGAGAATATTTAGGAGGGAGAAAAGAAAAACCAAGGAGTTCAATTAAAGGAACTCCTTGGTAATCAGGGAAAAGGAAAACTAAAATTCCTGCCGCACTCCTACGGTAAAGACATGGTTGGTGATATCCCGAAATCCTAACATCGTTTCATAGTCGATAAATGCTGCAGTTCCACCTTGGGATAAATGGGCCAGTGTGGCGCCGACTCGAAAGAAATTACGGTCAGGTGATTCCGTTTTAATGAGTAATGCATTGTTATTTGGATCGGCCGCATATTGCGTGCTGATAGTTTTCGAGTCATTGGCAAACTCATGATCCCATTCTCCCCTGATTTGAGGGTACCACACGCCCCAATTCCAACTAAATTTCTTGGAAGCTCGTAGTCCTAAGGCGGAGATCAAAGACGTAATATATTGGTCATCAATTTCGAGATTGAGCCCTTGAGCTCCTTTTTCTTTATATCCGTCGATATCCACGCGTAGATAGGAAAGTCGTGCGTACGGCCCAAAATCAAAGCTTTGAATGGGGATATCGTATCCAGCTCCGAGACTGAATGAGTACTGTCTACTGTCGGTCTTTCCTTTAGCGGTCCGATTGATCGAGGGAATGGCGGTTGTAGAAGGTACCACAATGCGCCGTTTCGAGTCGTGGTCGTTCCATCCTATAGACCCGATTCCTTCCAAATAAAAATTCTGAAGATAATAGGTGCTGTACAAAGAAAAGACATACCCATCGGTTTCACTTCCTCCCCCTGCATTCACCGAAGATTTATCAAAGTCTGCATCAAAATGGGAGTAACTAAAGGCAGTGCCTAGCACAAGGGAGTCAAGTAATCGATAATCCACGCCCAAGGTTGCGCCTTGCGAGTCAAAATCAAATCCGTCTTCTTTGGAAGTTTGATCTTTGTCCCCAAAGCTAAACACTCCATTCAAAAACACCCCTAGCCGGCCAAAGTCTCCGATATCTCCTGAAGCGCCTCCCCCTCGTGGGGTGAAACCAATTCCTGCCGGATTCATAGTACGTTCTTGAGCAAGTCTGGGTAGCCCGTCAAAATTCAACCCACTTATCGAGAATCCTCTCACCCCGCCACGGAGAGCTGCCATACGAGCACTCAGGTTCCGTTGTTGTCCATTAAAAGTCTTGGAAGCCATGGTTCGTGGAGCGACGATTTCTTCACCGGCAATTTGCTGGAGGCCGCTTGCCAACTCATTTTCTGTCAGACCTAAACTTTCCGCCGTTGCCCCGGTATTATCGATATCATTCGCCGTCTGTACCATTGCTCGGCACTGGGTCCTGAGATCGAGTCGGTCTCCTGTAAGAGGAGTAAGGGCATGTAGGGTATTCAATTGCCCGCAGGTTGTTTGGACAGCACTGCCCGTCCTTGATTGAAGCTGAGAGTGCCCGGTTCGTCCGCCAAGAGCTGCTTTAGCTACGGAAAACGTCCCATCGCCCAATAGCACGGCTAGTAATAAAAAAAGTAGGTACCCCAATGGGATTTGAGTGAAGTATTTGAAAAAGGGTGTAGGCAACAGTGGGACACCATGGGAATCATTACATGATGTATGAGGCGGATGATGAATATGAGAACTCATAAGACCTCCGAGGGGATTTGAAAAAATAAAGATACTCTTTGAAAAATTAAAAACGAGTTGAAATACCCAACCTCGTAAACATTGTCAAGGTTGTCTTTTTGAAAGATATTGATTCTCCTCGTTCCTCAAAAAAATTCGGGCACTTAGGTGCAGTGATGCCAATGCCTAGGTAACCTTAAATCCCATATTTTCAATGGCTTACAAAATCACTATTGTTGTGAGCTGAGGGTTCGAAGAAATCACGTTTTGATTTTTTTCTTTCTGAAGCTCATAATATAATCTATCTTTTGTAGAAGAAATGCTGAACAAAAGCAATTTTTACGCCGGCATGCACTTTGCTGAGGTTGAGGAGATGGAGCTATAAAACTTTAGAATTCATGAGGAGTGAAGATAAATTACCCTTGGCTTAATAATGCTTCGGTACCCTGTTGCGCCAGGAGGAACGATGATGATTCTGGAAAAACTACTTCAAGAGAGAACGGATGAGTTATCTCCTGTGTATTGTAAGTATACAAATAGAGCAAGAGGGTTTGTTGTTGTACTTGCCAGTATTCTTATGTGGGGATGTGCAGCACCTGAAATGCAAAGTGCGCCCCAAGCTCCCGTAGCACAATCTGAATCCAGTCACGGCACGGCTTCCACAACAACCTCGGATCTCCAAGAAATGACCTCCAATGAAAGCCACGCCGAAGCTTTTGAGGTTGTGGATTGTTTGCTCCCGGGACAGGTTCGTCGGTTAGGTGTACAAATGATTTATATGACACCTCGCCGACCAGTCCGTGCGACCGCCGAAGACTGTGTAATTCGTGGCGGGGAATATGTATCGTATGATCGAGCAGACTACAGTACCTCTCTGGAGATATGGAAGAAAGCTGCAGACCTAGGAAATGTTGAGGCCCAGTATTATATCGCAACACTGTACGAACGAGGGGTCACTGGCACGTCTGACTATGGCGCTGCCATCCAATGGTACGAAAAAGCGGCGGAACAGGGTCATCGCCAAGCTGCTATGAATTTAGGACGTCTGTATGATCAAGGTTTGGGTGTAGAACAGAATTCCCAGTTAGCCTTTTCATGGATGACCAAAGCTTCTGGTCTTGAGGAAACCGAACTAACCAATTTGTTAAACCGTTCTGCTACACGAGAACTCCAAACCCTCCAAAAGACCGTCAAAGTGAAAGATAGAGAAATTCATGCCTTACAAAGTTCCTTGTCACAAACTCGTGGAGAAAAAATCAAACTTCAGAATCTCCTCGCCAGGGAGCAGGCTAAAGCTGAAGCAGAGCGCACTCATCTTGCTCAGCTGGAACAGCACTATCAGCTCCTAAAAACTCGGCTTCAAGCCGCGAATGCCCAAGGCGCAGAACGAGAAAAAGCTATTCAGCACTCTCAGCAACAACTCCAGAGTTTAGAAAAACAATTAGCGCAGAAAAATCTTGAAGGAGAGCAGCTCAAATCACTGAAATCAAAATATCAAACACTTCAACAACAATTGACGCATCTTCAGCGCGAGAAAGACCAAGAACGCACACTTCGTGAGCAACAAGAGAGTGACTATCAACAGGTTCAACGGGAGCTAGAACAGAGTCGAAAACAGGTGGTTCACCAAGAAGAAGAAATGCTTGAATTGACGAAAAAAATTGAAGATATCACCTCGTCAAAACTAGTGGCCAACCTTCCACCAGGCAAAGATTTAGGATTGGAAGGTCCCAAAATTCAGATAATTGATCCACCGATGGTTGGGGTTCGAGGCATTCGGGTCGAGGCCCCGCGCCGCGATGTCTATCTTTCCCAAGACCATTCTCGATCGATCACGGGCAGAGTGCTGGCCCCTGCGGGACTATGGGAGGTACGGGTCAATGGATTGGTAGCCGATGTCGATCAGAAGGGAGAGTTTTCTTATGATCTTCCCGTGGTCCGATCCAAAGAGCAGGCTGTGCCCGTGGATATTTTAGCTGTTGATATTCAGAATAAACGTTCAGTGAGCAGCTTAAATGTCCTGTGGGGGATGCCCGATCCCACCCAAGCGGCGTTGTCTCAGGCAACGCAAAAGCCCTTTGGTCAGTACCATGCGTTGGTTATCGGTAACGATCATTACCAACATTGGGAACCGCTTCAAAACGCCATTGCCGATGCTGAGGCGGTGGGCAAAGTGTTGCATGATCAATATGGGTTTCAGGTAAAAGTTCTGAAAGATGCATCCCGAAAGGATATTCTCAAAACTCTCAACGACTATAGAAAGCTTTTAACCGAACAAGACAATCTTCTAATCTATTACGCGGGGCATGGCTATCTGGAACCTAATATAGATCGGGGCTACTGGATTCCCGTCGAAGCGGAACTTCAGGATAATTCTGACTGGATTTTGTTACCCACCATTACGGATCTTCTTCAATTAATGACGGCCAAGCATATTCTTGTGGTCGCCGATTCGTGTTTTGCCGGGAAGCTGACCCGTTCATCTCTTGCACAACTTCGACCGGGATTGTCTGATGAGGCTAGGATGGATCTCTTGCAGACTCTTGCAGAAAAGCGGGTGCGGACTGCTCTCACCTCAGGTGGTGTGCGACCGGTGTTGGATGAAGGCGGAGGGGGCCATTCCATCTTTACCGAGGCCTTATTGGGTGTCCTGAAAAACAATGTAGAAATATTAGAAACCGAACGTGTCTATTTAGCGGTGCGCAATCGGGTCATGAAATCCGCGCAAATGCTAAACGCCGAACAAATTCCTACATATTCGCCTATTCATTTGGCTGGGCATGAGAGTCTCGGGGATTTCATCTTTGTCCCTCAGAACTCAAAAGTTTCTTCATAACAAGACTCCCAATGCCCTTCTGGCTTAGATGCCTGGGGTGTTACTACCTCTGGATCTATGTCGGACATTCAGACGTCGCCATCGAAGATCGCCTGGGTGTCCCAGCTTGGGCCAAGATTTGAGTTCCTTCGGCATCTCTTCAGGTGAGCGTGATCTGAAGCTTCATCCTCATTCCTTGAAACACAAATGTATTGACGTAAGTGGTGTTGGGTTTGCTTGCAAAAGCTTTCAATCCCCTGAACATGCGTTATTCCCTGCACAAAACTTCTGAATGATTGGTTCGAAAGTGGAAGAAATTTGGAAGTATATTCGGCATGGTAACTTAGTCTTGTAATCCTACAGGCAATTCCGTGGGTATCTGTTGGTCCAGTCTTAGCAAGAGGGTTTGACACTTCGCATTAAGAATAATGCGGGTGTATCCTCCTTCTCTTTCCCGTAGAAAAACAAACACTAGTACGTAGACTTCAATGCTGCGACCCTAGTTGCCTTATAGGGTCTCGCAACATCATTTTCGGCAATGCTCACAGAGCCATCAGACAGGAACCATGCAGCAAGCGCTCGCAGTGGAATCTAGACATGTATCTGAACAGATACTCTATTTATCTGAACAGATACGAGTTTAGGAATTGAGTGAGTGAGTTTTCTGTCGAGAATAATGGGCGCATGATAAACATCTCTCATAGATAGGCAGCAGACGTCTAGCTGGAGTCGACTCTTTGGATTTCTTATGGCACCACATCTGCATAATGAATGGTGATAGTTTCAACAATCTTGAATCTAAACAAAGAACCCTGCTTTTCCAGGTGGGGTATTCAAATAGGTTCTTTAGTAGAGATGAACTAATCAGATCAACAGTAAGTACTTGAATGGAAACGGAGGACAATATGTTCAGAGAACTTAAATATCAACTAAGCGGAATAACATTTTTGATAGCGTGGTTCTTTTTCGCGGGTTTCCCATTTGACAATTTTCGAGCTCAGGCAGCTCCTGCGCAGCCGTTTAAGAGAGCAACTCCTACATTGAAATTTCCTAAACTCGACTTTCCTTTATCCACAAGCCATCTCGAAGGGGTTGTGCAGCCGCTTGAGGCAGAAGATGCGACATTGAACGGTCCTCAAATCGCAAACGATCATCCTCATTTCACAGGAACAGGCTTTGCGGATTACATAGGGGAGGGGTCTATTGCATGGGACGTTACTATCGAGACCGCAGGATTATATCAGCTGGAATTTCGCTATGCACTAGCAAGCGGAGACCGTCCTCTGAATATCTTGGGTAGCAATGGGATTCTCATAAAATCAAATGTGAGTTTTCCTGCAACTGGAGGTTTTGATGTCTGGAAAACAGTCACGGTCTTTACAAAGCTTGATGCAGGTCCCAACACGATAAAAGCGGTCACGACTGGCGTGAGCGGAGCAAATATGGATCATTTGGTTGTCTCACTCACTCCCCCAGACCTCAATCGTTTCTTAAGTTTCCCTATTCATTCCTCTCATAAAGTTTTTCGAGGAAGCGAGGATAATGCTAAGGCCTACTATAAAGTGATCGATCCGAACGACCAGAGGACCACCTTTGAAGACTGGAAGCAAGTGAATGGGCTCACAAATCCTCAGAACGATCCAAATGTCCATCATGCCACGTATTTTAACGGAGCCGACTTGGCTTTTGCTCGCGATATGTATGTCAAAGTACACAAGTCTGCAGATGGAAAGGTGAACTCAGCGGCTTCCTATGTCCAGAATTACCTGACTCTGAGTGATGCCGTCAATCGTACTAACTTGCTTGCCACCGTTGCCATGGAATACGGACCACCGGAAGGTAACCTTACCGCGCCTCGATTTACCAAATTTTTTGTTTTCGACAAAGATGGAAATCGTCTCACAAAAATTGATCTGGATGGTCGAGGGGCCAAATATGTACCTGGTCTTTGTAATGTCTGTCACGGAGGCAAGCCTAAGCTCGGAGCATTTCATGGAAGTGCGGCTACCTATCAGGATAGAGGAGACACAGGAGGAAAATGGATTCCTTGGGACCTTGACACCTATCAATTTCATCCTTCGAAAACACGGGCTCAACAGGAGGCAGAGTTCAAGAAATTAAACAGCGATATTTTAGAGATATACCGTGATCGTCCAAGAGGTACTAGCGTTACCAACTCGACCGCAGTGCTCATCAAAGGCTGGTATGGGGGCGAAGGATTGCCTAACACTAAGTTTAACGGAAATTATGTCCCACCCGGCTGGAAGAATACCTCTGATGGAAATAAAAGTGATCTCTATTTAAAGGTGGTCGGGCCAACCTGTCGTGCCTGCCATAATCAACGAGGAAGCTATCACAACGATGGCGGATTTTTCCAAGGAAATCTTCTGCAGTCTTCCCTGGAATTCAACTCGTATCACGACTTCAAAGGCTACAAAGATCAAATTGCACCCTTAGTCTATGACATGGGTGTCATGCCAGCAGCAAGACAGACGTTTGAGAATTTTTGGAGAAGTGATGCGCCAAAGATTCTTGACGATGAATTGTTTGGTGGGCAGGTCTACCAGAATCCGAACGAGCAAAATCCCACACCTGGTGTCGCTCATTCTTTTGGGGCACTAAGAAGACCAGGACGCCCGATAGCCAATATCGCGGGGATTCCCACTACCTTTGGGGTTACAGATAAGGCTCCGATTGGCAATTTTTGCTTCCAAGGACCAATCTTCAGCTTAGCAGATGTGGCAGAAGGAAGCCGTGTCCGATTAAATGGAAGATCAAGCTTGTTCGCCGAGAGCTTTACGTGGAGTTTCGTGGATCCGCCTTCCTCTTGCTTTCCAGTCACGACGCCAACCATCGCGTCTCCAAATCGTTCATTAACCACATTTGAGTTAGACTCCAATCATAATTCTGACATTAAATCGGTCAGTTCGAAGCCGTACTATATTCGGTTACGCGTGACCAATGAGTTTGCAGACTTTAATCCGGCGATCATTGGACAGCTGTTCACAGATAGCTCACTGAAGCCACTGGTGTTTGCAGACAGCAACCCTGCAACTAAGGATATATACAAGTTGCTGACGACCAATTTCCCACTGTCAGGTGCCTCTGGTTCGAGTGGCCCGCTACAATGCATGCATTGCCATAGCAATGGCATTCTCGGAAGGGCCGGAGGTATCTTCGAGATGTGGGACGTAACCCTACCGGGCGATGCCAATAGTGAACTGTGGAAGCGCATTGCCTATAACAATGTGATGACTCGTGTAGATTGCAATGATCCAGGTAATAGCTTGATACTCAAAAAACCTGCCGGACATCATCACAATGGTGGAACTGTTCAAGGGTTTGGTGTGGGATCTGGCTTTAACCACCTGAGTTCTGGTGATGATAGCAATCGGGAGGCTCTTCTACGATGGATCATGGAAGGTGCCCCGTATGCTGGGACTGGGGAATCTAGTGACCTGGGATGTCCAACAGGGCAATTCTTTTTTCCAATCTCAAGTGTTTTTTCGACCTCAGTCAAACCAATTCATATTGAAAACCCAAGTTCTTCAATAGGAGTGACCAAGTTTTCGGCGCTAAACCTCAAGAAGTAGCAGGATTAAAATGATGGACAACTCGCCATACAGGAATGTTGAAAACAGGTAGCCGATCTTTCAGACAGACAATGTGGCTGCAGCCTCGCTGGGAGACTTTTTCGATTAGTCCGTTGTCTCGTGAGATGAGATTTTTCTAAGAACTTTTTGAGTAAAAAACGGTCAACAGGTTTTCCATGAAAGGGCTGTTCTTTTTTTAGCTTCTTTCTTGATCACATGAATGATTGGGATAGTAGATATAGAGAGCATCAGAATTTGTCGATTCAACTATTGGTGTCAGTACTTCGTCTTGTTGAACAAGAGGTTGTGCCTGAGCTTACTGGTGGTGGGGCAAGAGGATTAGGCTTATAAATCCGCGAGGAGAGATCCTGTATTTCGCAATGCACCATAGCTGTTCTCCAAAGACATTGGCCAACGAGTATCTTTGCCGTCCGGTCTGATTTTCACTCTATCATCAGATATGTTGAGGTTGTTGGTGGAATACAGTAGAGAGGGCAATGGCAGATTTCCGTTTACGAAAATAGTTAGGTATTTCAACAACGGCTGGACGTTCGGCGAAAGTCCGAATATACCTTCACAAGTATCTGGCTCACGAGATTCAATGGCAGCAAACCTCTTAAGTTATTGATGCAATGGGTTTAGCAGGTTTTCCTGTCGAATCTTTGTTGACTCGTGATTTATAGACATTTCATACGCAACACGTGTGCGTTGACTTTCTTGACCTATCAGTCATCGAGGCGAGAGTTTTTCTCAGACAGTATTTTGGAGACGGTCCCTAGAGTGAGGTGCTCAATGAGATTGAGGTTCCTCATCTCAATATTTAGGCGAGCTGTTGATCTTTAGTGTTGCGCCATAAAGGAAGAGGGGGAGTGGGACGAAAAGCACCTCCCTACTTCACATATGGTTACCTAACCGCCAGTTGGGAGAAAATCTATATCTTTATACAGGGTAGTAGCGTTCGTCTAATGCCTCGGAAATGCGCCCTATTGGGTTCATCAGGGTGGTATTCCTCGCCGTCAAAATCGAACTTTCTACTATCTCTCCAGATTCTAGACGGCAGTCATGGCTGTGTCAGCTTGCGCCATCCCAATAATCCTAACAGCCCCGAGCCAAGCAGCAGAAACGTCCCAGGTTCAGGGACAACGTTCATTCTTGCCTCTTGAATAGTTTCAAGTGGCAAAGCTTCACCTGAAGCTTCACTGACATCCACCTGAGTGAATTCGAGAGGACTCGTGCCTGTATTGTCAGTAGATGCACTGAAGAGTAACGTAGCAAGAGTGAAGCGATCTGGCTGAAGGGCATCCAGTTCAAAATCAGAGAGCAAGGATATTTCACTGACATCCACTATGCCAGGAGTAGAGGAATTACTATTCGTAATTGTCTCAAACAATCCTTCGTCGCCTAAAAACGGGCCGAAGGTTGCAGACTGGAATGTCAGTAAACTGGGTTCAAAACTGATGTCCACGTCGAAAGCGCCGAGGGAAGGAATTCCACCAGCGGTTAAGCCCGAGATGTCCAATGTGACCACGGCCAAATCTCCGCGCGATACATGCTGAGAAGAAGGATTAAGGGACAGAGAAACTGCCAGGGCCTGTCCAGCCCACAAACTGGTGGAACTGATAATAACAGCCAGGAATAGAATCTTTTTCATCTTGGGGTTCTCCTGTTATGAAATGGGATAAAACGCATGTGGCGTTTTCAAAGGATCTTGAGTAGTAAGGGATAAGGGACGCATGTTTTGCTCTCATGGAATATTTAAGGCATCGGCAATAGCTTGAATTTGCCCCGGGCTGAGATCATCGGTGCCGTTGCCGTCTCCTAAAAACTGCATTTGGACTTCCGTTTGAATGGCATTACTAATTTGTCCTGCCGATCTTCCCTTCTTTGCACTCATCGCGAGCGGTCCATGACATGTCTGACAGTGGGCATTGTAAAGCTGTTCCCCCGTTGCCTCAGGAGGAGTACAGGTTGGTTTTTCCCTTGGAGGGTTTGCCGTTGGATCACCACAGAGAACCTGTTGAGGGGTTGCTGAGGTGCCGTTGGTGAAATTCAAAATATCGGTTTTGAATCGGTTAAACGTATGCTCGGCGTGTGGCATACGTGGTGTGAACGAATCTGAACATGCCACACGTTGGGCATCCGCGCAGAAGTTCGTTGCCTTTTCCCAGTCGACACCACGGGTTGGATAGTTGTTCTGAGCTTCCCCTTGGGCGACATGACAGGTGCGACAATACCGTCGGTAAACGTTGTCATAGAGTGATCGCTCCTGGAAAAAAAAGTCGAACTCTGGAGAACCTATCTCCTGAAAACCTTCAGGGTCTGTGTACCATGTCTCAGGAATAACCCGTCCGTTATAGGTATCATCAACGTGGACAAAGTCGCCAGGCTCCCGCCCATACCAACCTAGGATAAGCTGTTCGATGGAATCCTTACGATTCTTCGATGCGTTCGCCACATGTTTGTTCAACCGATTGAACTCGAACGCTTGGTCGGACAAGGTGGGTTGTCCGGGCCAGTTTTCGAAGCTGGCAATATCAAAGGGGAGGTATTGTCCGCCTGCAGGTACCCCCAACCCGACCTTTTTATCTCCATTCCCATCGGCGCCAAAGGGATCGGTTCGGCCCATATGGCACCCGTAACATTGCTCAGGGACTGCCTTTGCTCCCTCGCCGTCAAGGG
This sequence comes from Nitrospirales bacterium, assembly GCA_965223295.1. GTDB lineage: Bacteria > Nitrospirota > Nitrospiria > Nitrospirales > UBA8639 > Nitrospira_E. The sequence goes on from CBDCWC010000003.1 coordinate 1,731,482, forward strand.
CAATGCGATTCACCCGCTTCCCATCTTTATCGAACACAAAAAAGGCCACGATATCTCGATCATGGACGCCCTGTGTAAACCGCATCCGTTCCATGGCCACGGTGGCTATTAGGTCCCGCCCTAGCTGATCAGGAATGCCGTTTATTCCCTTAGGGTCGGCATAGTTTTGCACGTAGCAGGGAAAGCTCGTGCCGTCGTCTAGGCAAAACATGTCTCGGCCGAGTCCTCCAGTTTGTCCGGGGTCGAGGTCTCCAGCGTTGATAAAGGTCGCGTGGGCCGTTGAGAGGGGGAATTGGTCGAAGCGATGTAGGCTGCGCCAATCGTCGAGAGTCGTACGCTCTCCCTGTGGATCCACCTTGCCATAATACGTGTCCAGATATCCCTCTTGCCCGAACTCCGGCTCGTCGCGCGGAGTGACATCATAGGCTGGTGCGAAGAGCCCTAGGCTCACGGCTTCAAGATATAGACATCCGTTGGGGGTACTACAATCTGCCAGTGGTGGCGTGATGATCCCGCAGCGAGGTAAATTGCAATGAGACGAGACCAGTTGGCGTGCGTCCATGACAGTAATGCGCCCGTCTCCATCTAAATCACAGAGCTCTCCGCAATCACTCCCTCCAACAGTCTTGCCGCGGTCAGCGAGCAGAAGGACAAGGTCATTTCTATCAACATCCTGGTCATTGTCGATGTCACCGATAATACGAGCCTGTGCTATGGATGTGAGAGTGAATACACCCCAAAAAACGGAAATCGCAAGGAAAGATGTAAAACTAAAGTATCGAAGTTTCATTGTCCACTCCTTTTTCATTTACGAAATTCTTTCAAGTTCACGGTTATGCCATCCAATCCGTAAATTCGTGCAGTTTTAGTGCCACACATAAAAAATCGAACGTTTTACAAATCGGCATAGAAGGAGAAGCAATTGGAGAGGTTTTGAAGGTTTTTGCCATGATTGTCAAAAGTTTTAACCATTCTTGAGTTTGTATCTGATGAGATACGGTTTATATATCTTCAGATACAAATTTGAATTATGAGATACTGCGAAGAATTCACGACATTAAAATTCCATTCGAGCTCCCAGTGTCACAATATGATTGGAAATGTTTCTTAGGCCTAAGAATGTTTCATAATCTAAATAGACTTGAGTCCCTCCTGCAGAGACATTAGCAAGAGTGGCTCCGACTCGAAAGAAATTCCGATCAGGGGCTTCATTTCTTATAAATAAAGGGTTATTAAAGGGATCATTCACATACTTGGTCGTTGTTGTTTTCGCATCATTTTTAAATTCATGATCCCATTCTCCTCGTATTTGGGGATACCAGACACCCCATTTCCAACTGAATTTTTTTGATGCTTGAAGGCCAAGGGCTGAAATAAGAGAGGTAATATCTTGGCCTTCAACTTCCAGGTTTAATCCTCCTGCACCTGATTCTTCAAATCCATCAATATCGAGTTTAAAATACGTCAGTCGAGCAAAGGGACCAAAATCAACACTTCCTACGTGAGCGGCATAGCCCGTGCCTAAACTCAGTGAGTATTGGGTGCTATCTGTTTCACCTTTGGCTGTTCTGCGTGTTGAGGGTTCGGCCGTATTTGATGGAATGACAATCTTTCTCTTTGAATCATGGTCATTCCATCCGACAGACCCAATTCCCTCCAAATAGAAATCTTGTAGGTAATAGGTGCCATAGATCGAAAATACATAACCATCTGAATCACTGCCTCCCCCGGCATTGACGGAGGACTTGTGAAAATCACCATCAAAATGTGAATAACTAAATGCGGTTCCGACAACCAGTTCTTCGAGGAATCGGTAGTCAACTCCTACTGTGACCCCGCCGGTGTTAAAGTCGAATCCGTCTTCTCGTGAGGTTTCATCTTTCTCCCCTGTTCCGAGTGAGCCACTGATAAAGGTCCCTAACCGACTGAATGCCCCGCTTCCAAGATCGCCGGAAGCCCCGCCCCCTCTTGGCTGAAGTCCAGGAAGCCCCATGCTCTGGGCCCGTAAATCTGGCAAGGGGGCTATTCCGTTCAGATTGAGGCCGGCGACAGAGAATCCGCGTGCGCCTCCCCGCAGAGCTGTAAGGCGGCCCCGCAAATTTCTTTGTTGGCCGTTAAAGGTTTTGGAAGCCATTGTTCTTGGGGCTAAGACTTCTTCTCCTGCCACTTGTTGAAGAGCTCTACTCAGTTCACTAAAAGATATTCCTAAGCTGTTGGTCGTAAGCCCTGAACTCGAAAGTTCATTTTCCGAGTGAACCAGCGAGCGGCAAATGAGGAATAAGTCTTGTTCTAAACCTGTTCGACCAGACAGATCGCGAATGTTCGGCCACAAATTTTCAATAGCTACACCAGTTGTTGATTGTAAGCTTGACTGACCCGGTAGTTCTCCCAGCGTTTGAGTATGTCCGACGACGAATATCGATTCGCCCAATATCAAACTAGCAATTAGCATGAAGAGACATGTGCCATATTGAACGATTGACTTTGGTGATAACTGAGATTTCTTGATGCGAAAAGAGCAGTTGTGTGTAGACTGAATCATGAACGCCTCCAAGGGAATTTATTGACAATGGAAATTGTCAATAAGTCTGTTGAATAGATTTGAAAAAACAATCGTATCGTTACGGAGTTTCCTCTTTCTTGATCTTTCCTTGATAAACGGATTTGACATCGTGTGGTGTCAGTGCATTTCCAGTGCCACAGACAGAAGAACGTGGCCTATTGAGCAATGCTGCTCTGACGTATGCCCGCGTACAGAGGCTTTAAGGGCTGTTTGTTATGAAAGAACAGGGAAAGAGTGAATTGCTTGGAAGCGGGGACCGATAGACCTGGTGTATCTCATTAGATATGTCAGGTATCTCTTTAGATACATCATTAATGATACGGATCTGTAAGCCTGATATTGCTAATGCCTTGGTGGGTAACAGGGTGGCAAAGCAGTGCTAAAAAATTGCTTTTACAGAAATTCTCAGAAAAAATTAGGAGGGGCGTCAGGGTATTATGACGTGTCCCAGAGATCCGAGGGTTGGTGCGGAGGAAAATTGACTGGGTGGAGTTGCGACACTAACTAACGCGGAAGATGAATGCCGTATTTTTTAATCTTATAGTACACCGTCCCTCGACTGACATTTAGCGCCTTCGCGGCTCTCTGGGTATCCCACTTCTGTTCAGTTAGGACCTTAATCAATGCCTCTCGGTTGACATCCTCCAACAAGGAAGGCTTGTCTTCAGAATCACTCTCGGGTTTGTCCTCATAGCTGAAATCAGGGGGAAGTTCTTGATAGATAATTTCATCATCAATTGTGTAGGTAGGACGCGAACGAAGGATGACGCTATATAATATGTTCTCTAATTGACGAACATTGCCAGGCCAGTGGGCCGACAACAGCAGTTTCATCCCTTTGTCTGTCACTATGGGGACTGTGTCCAATCGAAGTTCCTGCCCAAGCTTTCGTAAAAAGTGATCAATCAGAGCTGGAAGATCCTCTGTCCGTTCTCGTAAGGGAGGCACAACAATTTGTACAACTCGCAGTCGATAGTATAAATCTTCTCGAAAACTTCCATTTTTAATATCCTGCTCTAAATTTCTATTCGTTGCAGTAATAAAGCGGACATCCGTCAGGATTTCTTGCGATCCGCCAACGCGCATAATGGCATGTTGTTGTAATACGCGGAGCAACTTTGCCTGAGCCGGCAGGGATAGTTCGCCAATCTCGTCCAAAAAAATCGTGCCATTTTTCGCTTGCTCGATTTTGCCAATCTTCATATTTGAGGCGCCGGTGAAGGCGCCTTTTTCATACCCAAACAATTCACTCTCCATAAGGTCGAGGGGAAGAGCGGCACAGTTCACTGGCAAAAATACCGAGCCGTTTCTCGAACTACTGTGGTGCAGGGCTCGCGCAACGAGTTCTTTCCCTGTCCCATGTTCCCCTCGAATTAGCACAGTGGCCGGGCTGTCACCCACATCAAGGATTAATTTGTAGAGTTCCTTCATCGCAGGACTCTCACCAATCAATCCGCCAAAGTGAACTGTGCTGGCAGGGCAAGACCGAATAATTGAGGATTCGGCCAAGGCATCTTCTTTTGGAGCTGAATGTGTGACAGACGGCAAGGGTCTGGTTTCGTCTTCATCGACCTGAGCGCAGGCAATTTCAAATGGGTAAATCGTCAGTCGGCAGCGGCTCGGGAGAGGAGTGGGACCTTTCAGAGGCTGATTGTCCAGGAAAATACCATTCTTGTTCTTGTTGAATATTTGGTATCTCGTTCCTTCCCATTCTATAACAGCAGCCTGTCGGGAAATGTGGGCATTATTCAGAACGACATCATTCGAGTCGGAGCGTCCAATAGAAAGGTGATCTTTATTGAACGACACTTGCATGATGACTGCATCTTTTAAATGAACTGTGAATTGAATCATTTCAACACCATTGAACGAGCTTGCTTCTGTTTGGCCGAAACAGACTTTCTGCAACGATGACGTCGTTTCACCGTTGCTGGAGGAATGTGCCACCTCTCAAGTTAGTGGATTTTGGAGCAAACTCTCTAATTAATCAAGACTCTGTTGTGTGCTTATTGGTTTTCACTGAATGGCAGTTTCGGGCTTCTCAAGAAGCTGTTCCAGTAAATTTATTGACCATGCTAACTAGTGAGGACCTTGAATTGGAAATCTGGTCGGTTATCCATTGAGATACTTTTTCAAAAAATTAGATACTGGGTTGTCAATATTTGAAATCTTCTAACCCACTCGTTACACAACCTCTACTTCTGAAATTCAAAAAATATTCATCCTATCTCATTGAAAAACAAAGGATTTGTCAGCCAAATGTTATTTTGTCTTTTGAGTCATGAGATCTGGCATCTCCATTGCTCTATTAAAAAAACATGAAGCAACACGGAAGACAGAACACAAAGAACCAAACATGTTTATTAACTTTGTCGATTGATTCAGGAAAGTCTATTGGCAAAGAGGACAACAAGTCCATTGAGACATAAGGAGGTCATCATGACAAGCGCTAAAAACAGTCAACTCATCATCGTCATGCTTGCAAGCCTACTCCACATGGGTGCGACCCTAGGATTGGCCGCATCGGGTATGGATGGAGAGATTTCTAATACCTACGAGGGGGACCAGGTGACTAATAGCGGACAGAGCGAGCAAGGGCAGGCCAACGTGGGATCTATCGTCATCTCGGGTAGTACGGTCAAAGGAAAAATTACGAACAACGCCGTCATCAAGAATTCCCAAAATCGAGCTGATGGGAAAGGGGCTAAGGCCAATCTGGGCACGATTAATCTGGAGGGCAGCACCTTTCAAGGCACGCTCAATAACACAAGTGTCGTGGACGGAGCGCAGAACATGTCTAAAGGGGACAATGCCCAGGCCAACATGGGTGCCGTGAGCCTTGAACACAGCAATGTCACCGGCCAGATTTCGAACAACGTCAAAGTGAAAAACGGCGCACAAAACATTGCAGATGGGAATAACGCGACAGCCAACATGGGATCAGTGAGAGTCAAAAACAGCAATTACAAAGGAAAAATTATCAATTCCTGGGAGGGCCTGGACGGAACCAATATGGCGGTTGGGTCGGGCAGTGAAGCCAATACCGGTTCCGTGGTGATTGAAAGCAACAACGCCCCCACGAACATCATCAACAATATCCAAACCTCTCCAGGTGGGGCGAATGGGCCAGGTGGCAATGTGGCCACCGGTGGCCAAACATCCAACATTAATTCAATCGTCATCAAATAAGATGATGATCACTACAACACAGGAGGCAGTCATGAAACAACATCATCAACTCAATCAACAATCAACATTTTTTTCCAAGGAGGGTACCATGAAAACAGTCATCTCATTTGTTGCCACGCTCATGTTAGTTGGCGCGCCAGGCGCGTTTGCTCAATCACAGATTGACGGCGAAGTCAGAAATAAGGCTGAGATCACTGACTCGACCAACCAAAGCTATGCTGGAGAAAGAGGAGCCGCGAACCAGGGGTCTGTGCACATCAAGAATTCACCGGTTGAAAGGGGCGCCCTAATTAAGAATGAGGCTAAGATTAGAAACAGTCATAACTACGCCAATGCAGAAGGCGCGGATGCCAATCAAGGGTCGGCCCAAGTTCTGTTTGGCGAGGTCTCTGGCACAGTCGACAACTGGGCCGATATTAAGGACAGTTACAACTACGGTGATGGCAGGCATTCAGATGCCAATCAGGGCTCGATTCAAGTGAAGGATGGTAGTAGCGTGTCGGGCCTGGTCAAAAACCACGCCACGATTAGAGAGAGTGATAACACTGCCAGTGGGAATTATTCGGATGCCAATCAGGGCTCGATCCAATTATTCAACAATAGCCGTGTATCTGGCGAGGCCTATAACACAGGTGAGATTAGGAACAGTGAAAATTGGGCAGAAGGCAACTATTCAGATGCCAACATGGGGTCGATCCAACTGGAGAATGGTGCGGTAGTCGAGCGCGGTGGGAAAATTGACAACAAATTCGACGTGCGGGATAGTCACAACCATGCGGCTGCTCGAGATTCCGTGGCCAACATGGGTTCTGTCCGAGTCGAGAATTCGGAAATTACCGGGGCGGTGTACAACGATGCAACGGTGAAGAATTCCGATAACCATGCCTGGACGCAAGGTTCACGGGCCAACAGTGGCTCTGTCGACATTCACTAATCAGCAATGGCACTATCGAATCGGGGACATCTTCCGATTCGATAGTGCTTTTCTTGAACTTCGTGTCGTAGAACGCAGAGACAATCAACAAAGGAGCCTGATCATGAATCACAGAGCAACAAATGTTGGAATATTGTTGGTTTCAATCTTTCTGATAGGAGCCTCTTTTGGATATGCTGGAGAGCTGGATGACGGAATTTCCAGCTACAATGACGAACCGATTGTGGCGGATGATACGGCTCTTGAATCCGACCCCAATCTAAATTTTGTGATTGTAGACGCTATTTCCTCGGCCAGATCGGGCAACGGCAACAGCAATTTCAACGACGGCCAAGGCGATAACAATCAAAACAGTATTGTGTTTGAAGCGGGGGTTGGGGATATCAACGGCCCAATAACTAACATTGTGATTGAACAACCTTAGTTTGACAGTTCTGAGGGAGTAAGACTGTCAACAATTCATAGAGAAGGAGTAGCGCACATCATGATTGCTTTCAACCCATCAGCCACCACCATTATCGTTCGATTTATACGGACTTGGGTTTTTGCTCCCCTGTTGGGCGTAACTTTGGCGGTGTTCGGTATCTCCTGCCAATCAATGGACCCCCGGAATGTAGATGTGGAGCTACCCGACACGTTGCCCCAAGCCAAGGTGACATCGTATACCGAAGCGTTGTCACGCTTGGGAGACATGACTCAGATTTATGCCTCAGATATCTTAAAGATTCAGAGTAATCCGATCCGTGATAATACCGGAGCCTCTGCCCCGCTCGCGACCGGAGGAGAAATTCCTCGTGATATAACGGAAATGATTAAGACTTCTCTCAATTCGATTGGTGGGCGAGTGACCTTTATCCCCTATGATCCCGCTTTTGTTCAGAATCAAACGCTGACAGGGTACTCAAATTTTGACAGGAAATTGATTCCTAATTTAGTCCTCAGCGGAGGGATTACCGAGTTTGATCGTGGACTGATCACCGAAGGGGAAAATACAGATGTCAGTTTGGAATATGAAGTTTCAGGTATTCCGGATGCCTTGCCTTCTAAAAACCTAGGTGTTCGCTATGGGGATGAAGTCAAAGCCGGTTTGGCGCGGATTACTTTAGACTTCAATCTTGTAGATTTTCAAACCCTTTCTGGCATTCCGAAAATCAATGCTGTCAATACCATGGAGGTTAATAAGGCTCTTGGCGAGCGTGAACTTGGTGTGAGTATTTTCGGACAATCCTTTGGGTTGAAGGGATCTATGAAGAAAGTGCAGGGCCGTCATGCTGCTGTTCGACTGTTGGTGGAACTCAGCATGATTCAGATAGTGGGAAAATATTTGGCTGTTCCCTATTGGCGGTTATTGGGAGATGATGCGAACCCTGACCCGGTGGTTCTCCAAGCGGTAGCGAGCTACTATTCTTCTCTCTCGAACGAGAAGGTGAATAATACGATTCAACAATGGCTCGCGGTATATGGTTATGACATGGACTTAGATGATGAGCTGGATGAGGCGACGAAGACAGCGTTGGCGGAAATCGATCCTGAATTTAACCTTGATACTTCTTCGGTTAGCCTTGAGACCTTTACCAAGGTCTATCTGAATATCCCCTTGACACTTCAAGCTTTTCAGAATCGGCAAGTTCTGGCGCAGCGCCTCCGAGCGAAGGCTGAAAAAACCCGATTGGCTTCGGGAACATCTGAAGTCCCTCGTGAGACGCCAGGCCCTGTTCCGGCAGGGACAGAAATGCCAGTGGCCTCGGATCCACCAGCTTCAGGTGAAATCATTGTCACGCAACCAGCTTCCCCGATGCCTCCGGTTGAACCCGTAACCCAGGCGGCGAGCCCACCCGTGACGCCGAAGAAACCACAACAGATTGTGTCACCACCGCAACCGAAGACGAACCCGCAACCGTCCGCGAAACCTGAGCGGGCTTTGCAACCAGACAAGGATCCGAAGCAGTATGTCGAGAAACAAGCTCCAACACCAGTGGCTCTTCAACCTATTGTTCGAACTGGAATTGGCCGGTTCCTAACTGAGGGAGAATGGGAGTGATGAGTAGGGTTTTTAGAGTAGAACATCTCTGTTTGCTAGCCCTGACTGGAGCGGTTTTCGTTGGATCCGTCATATTCGCGATTGCTGGAAACAAGGAAATGGTGAAGGAGACAGTTCAGGAACTGGACGAACTTAACATACAGGCCGTTGAACAAATTCCTGATCTTCCAAAAGATGGCACCGTCAATCTAAAAGCTGATGTGACGTATGAGAATGGTGCTCCCATTTTCGATATTTACGAAGAACATGTGACACCGGAAAAAGTTGAAGATATTCCTTTAGACCAAGATTACACAATTGATTTACAGACAAAGGGAAGGAAAAAACAATGAATACTAAGAATTTTTACAAGTTTATCGCTGTTGTTCTCATGGCTGGCGTGCTCGTTCCTCCTGTTTTTGCCGGGAACAAGAAAATTATGACGATCAGGGCGGCCAAGGTCATGGCAGAACGTGCACTCGTTGAATCTGTATATGGCTTGAAAGTTCGATCGACCGAAGAAGTGCAGGACCTTGTGGCGGTCAATTTTACTGGAAAAACGGAAACGAAAACCTCAGCTACCATTGGAGGCATTAAATTTGATGAAGTGATCTATGATGAGAAAAAGGATGTGGCTAAGGCCACGGCTACCTTGCAACTCGATCAACTCACAAATATTGATGGCCAAACATTGGATCTCAAAAACAAAGTATTTCGTCGAGTTGCTTTTGCCACTTCCACACCCTCACAAGCCGGTCCACTGAAGGCTCTACGAGCGGCTGAAGTGGATGGGTACAAACAGTTAGTCAAACGAGTGGTGGGATTCACGTTAGAAAGCCAAACTACCGTCGAAAATTATCTTTTGACATCAGATCTAGTGAAAGCCAAAGCGCTTGCGACGATCTATCTCGCTGAGGTCGAAGAGTTCGGATGGGATGAATCGGGAGATGCTTTTGTCAAAATGGTCCTGAATGTCAAGGAGGTTGGCGATGTGCTAGGGCAAAAAATTGTTGGCGAAGATGACCTGATTGTTGTCGAAGGGGCGGGTGCACAAACTGATGATTTTAGCACCCAATCTCAAAGCCAACAGGGACAGTGAGGCATGATATGAGCAATGATCGACACAAAACACACGCCAAGTTTTTGCTTGTTGGGATACTGTTGGGGGTGAGTCTTTTCCTTTTGCTGGGCGCCAAGTCCCAAGATGATGTCGTCCTGTTGGCGAGCGATCGATATCGTGTTTCCTCATGGGGGGACGTCCATTCACACGGGGCTTTTGTGATCGACTCTCTCACTGGAAAAACCAAGCTAGTCTATCAGCATTTTTATCAGGCTTCTGGCAACGGAGTAGCAGATGATGAAATGATAGAAGACCAAAAAGGGGTCGAAGCAGGAGATAGCGGTAATGGTCCAGATTCACATCAAGATCATCTCGGTCTGCCATTCATTAAGATTCCCTAGTTGTTTTTGGCATGTTGAAGTAAGAAAGGTGACACGCGGTACCAAGGAAGTGTCGTACACAAAGCTTGGTATTAAGTAGGGAACGTATGGAAAGAGAAAGGTGAGTTGGAAAGTGTTTTTTTACAGACCTTATAGATATTTCTCTGCGGTCCTTTGTTAGGAGTATGACAATGATGCGGGCACACTTCTCAGCTCTCTACTTTGTGATAGGGTTTCCTTTTTGTCTGTTGCAGATATGCTCTACACTGGTATCTGCGGAAGTAAGGGTGACCCAAACCAGCACCGTCAATTTGTCTCGAGAAGACGATACTGTGTCTTCTTTCACGACGTGCATTGTGGGAAATGGAAAAGAAGTAACCGAACAACGACGGCTGACAGATTTTTCGGAGATCAAGATTGATGGGGCGTTCACGGTTAATATTGATATTCAACCAGGAAGAAGTCTTATGGTCACTGGTGATGAAAACCTTTTGTCTCGCTACGAGACAACAGTTCAGAACGGAAGGTTGTTTGTCAGCACTCATGGTGTTGTGTGTCCAGGAGTACCGCCAAAAATTCGAATGACCAACGATGTGCTTGCCATTCTCCTTGCTGAGGGGTCTGCTGATATCTCAATCTCTCATCTTGATAACCGGACCTTTGCGGTTCAGTTAGATGGGGCGAGTGAGCTGCAACTTTCCGGGAAAAGTGAAAAATTTATTGGCCGACTTCGGGGGGGCAATACGTTAAATGCCAGTGAGTTCCAGTCACAGGAAACGATGATTTCCATTGATGGCGCAGGGGAAGCGTTGGTCCATGCTGAACAAAAACTGGTTGTAGAGATCAAAGGTGTTGGAAACATCCTGTATGGAGGCCATCCTCACACCATCGAGCAACGAATTTATGGCACAGGTACCATTCAACCTCAATAGTTTATTCCCCCTCACTTCTGTTTTGACAGGTGTGTTACTCCTCATGTTCTTGGGAACTCCTTCCGTTGTGCTAGCGGAGAATTCGCTCAAAGAGTCAATTGTCAAGTTGTATACGGTCTTCAATGAGCCTCAGTATCATGAGCCGTGGGCTATGAAAGGGCAAAGTACTCGCCATGGTTCTGGAAGTATTATTTCTGGACGCCGTATCCTCACGAACGCACATATTGTTAGTGATCGGATGTTTATTCAAGTCCGACGAGGGGGACAAGCCAAAAAATTTACAGCAGAAGTTGAAGCCGTGAGTCACGAAGCCGACCTGGCGATCGTTCGGGTTAAAGATGAAGACTTTTTTTTGAATACGACTCCGCTTGAAATCGGTGACCTTCCAGAATTGAAAGATACCGTGAGTGTGTATGGGTTTCCAGATGGAGGCGACAAGTTCTCAATGACAGAAGGAATTGTCTCAAGAATTGAGCATACCCAATATGTCCATAGCGGAGCGTCCTTGTTGGCGGGGCAAGTAGATGCTTCTATTAATTCGGGGAGTAGTGGTGGACCTGTTATCAAGGATGGGAAGATTGTTGGTGTCGCGTTTCAAAGCTTGAGAAATGATACCTATGCCAATGTCGGATATATGGTCCCGGCTCCAGTGATTCAACATTTCCTTGTGGATATGAGTGATGGAAAAATTCATGGGACTCCAACCTTAGGCGTTTCTCTGCAACAAATGGAAAACCCTGACATTCGAAAAAGTTTTCATATGCAGCCGGACCATAGTGGTGTATTGGTCAATAAAATCTACCCCGGTTCTCCTGGTGAAGGACTACTGCGTAGGGGTGATGTGCTTCTTTCGATTGATGGAATTAATATTGAAAATGATGGGACGGTAGAATTTCGAAAAGGAGAACGGACGTTTTTTTTATATATCATGCAACAGAAACAGCTTCATGAGTCGGCTTCAATTACCATCTTGAGAGAAGGGGAAGAGCAGGTTCTTGCCATTCAATTGACCCAACCTGTTGGCTTTGACCGTTTGGTTCCCCATCGACAATATGACAATCCCCCTACTTATTTGATCATGGGAGGACTCATCTTTGAACCACTTACTTTGAATTACTTAGAAGGCTTCGGACCCAAGTGGAATCTTGTGGCTCCCGTGGAACAGATGAATTTTTTCATGAAGGGAGAGCCGACCAATGAGCAACGTGAGGTCATTGTACTGGTGAAGGTCTTAGCCGACGAAATGAATATTGGATATCATACTTCGAAGAATACTATCGTGAGCTCGGTTAATGGGAAAAAGATTTCTCGAATGACGGACCTAATAGATGCGTTTGAATCCCATGCTGGAAGGTTCCATGTGATTGAAGATAATCATGGATTTCAGATTACCTTGAATAAGTTTAGTGCCGAGGAAGCCCTGCCTCGGATTTTAAAAAAATACAAGATCCCGTCCGATCGGTCAGAAAACTTGAAATAAGAACATTCTCCGAGCCTATATCTATTCCTGGAAGGGCTGTATGCAGTGTTGGCTTTGTTAACTTGGTAGACGCAGAATGTGATGATAGGCGGCTTCGCTAGTCTTTAATACTCACTTCACGACCGGCCTTTTCGATCCTTTCATTGATAATATTTCCCAGATGCGCCTATAGTATTAAGAGTCTGGAGCTGTAGGCTCTTGGGACCATACAAGTCATCAATGTGCTAGGGAGTGGATAGAGAATCCAACGTTTCCATGTCCGACATCGTGTACTCCAACAAATACGAAGTTCGACAAGAGATTGCTCGGGGAGGAATGGGGATTGTCTATAAGGCATGGGATCGCATGCTTGAGCGTACCATTGCCTTAAAAGTGATCCACCCGAATTTAGCGGACGACTCGGCCTTTGTGAAGCGTTTTTTTAACGAGGCGCGGAAAATGGCGCTTCTCCACCATCCGAATATCATTCAAATTTTTTCTGTTGAGCGGGATCAAGATATTCCATTCTTGGTCATGGAGTATTTCCCAGGGGTAAATCTGAAGACCTATCTTCAGCAGAACAGGCCTCTTGACGTCCATGCGGCTATCAGTATCGTTTCTCAAGTAGCCCATGCCCTGAGTTTTACGCATCAGAAAGGCATTATTCACCGGGATATCAAGCCTGCCAATATTTTGCTCGATGATGTATTGATGGTGAAACTCACTGATTTTGGTATTGCGAGAGCTTTTGGCGATGCCGCACAGACGGTTGCTGGACAATTACTGGGAACGGTGAAATACCTATCTCCCGAACAAGCACGTGAAGACCATTTAGATGGCCGTTCGGATCTGTATGCTCTGGGGATGCTGTTTTTTGAATTACTCACCGGGACTAACCCGCGGAGTGATACCACGACAGTTGCCATCTTGAGCAAGCTCGTGGTCGAAGGGCATGTGCCTGAATTGCATTTTCCAACCAGTCTTAATATTCCTTATGGCATTCAAAAGATCATCTGGGATCTTCTTCAATTCCGGCCTGAGGATCGAATTCTCAATGCAGAAACTCTCGTAGAACGTCTGAAGCATTTTTTGCCTGTTCAAACCACACAGATGGATTCTAACGCGGACCATACTACTGAAACCGTTACCCTTAATTTGAAGCACTCTCAAGGTCTTGGACATGCACAACATGGTATGCCAAATTTCACTGATCTTTCTTCAGGTTCCCAGGGGAACATGTTTCAAAATGAGCCAATCCGCAAACCTCTAGAAGCGTTACCAAGTAAGGAGAGTAGAGCCTCTCGCTCAGGTGAACAGCAAGGTGTAGTTTCGTTAAGGACTAAATATGCTGTCTCTTCTTTTGCACTTTTCTTACTTTTGGCTCTGGGAGGAACTGGTTGGTTCTATTTCCAAAGTCAAATAGCAGAGGTCCACCTTGAAAATACCCCTCAAATTGCCAAGAAATCTGACAGACAAATTTCTTCGACTGGGGGCATTGTCCTTGAACGATCGATCTCGAATGTAGAGGTTCACGATAAGGATGTTTCACAAAGTTCACGTAAAGACACTATAAACGTATCTCCAGTCTTTCCTGCTCCAGAGAAATCCCGGAAGATGGAAGCCTCTTCTAGACAGAAACTTTCTTCAGCGCAGAATATCAATCAAGCAATTTCTTCATCAGTTCATCAAGAGGTTGATCCATCAACCTCTTCTTCCGTTTCATCTGGACTTGATGCTTCTGCAATAACAGTCCCAGAAAAGGCAACGCCATCTCATCCAGAGATCACGGCTTCAACGCAGTCACTGGCAGAGACCAAGCCAACTGATAACGAAAAGGCCAATGTCGTACCAGAGCCAAACCTAGAAGTAAGCATCCCTGATGAACCCTCATCTGTGGAGTCTACAGCTACGCTTCCTGAGCCATCCACAAATACAATCCAAGAAGAGTGGGCCAAACCTTCTTCTGAGAACTTAGCTGTACTACCCTCAGCCGAAGAGGCAAGTTCCTCTAGCTATGAAACGACTAGTGTCGCGTCAGCGCCAAACCTAGAAATGAGCACCTCTGACGAGTTTTTATCTAACGACTCGGAGTCGGCACTTCCGGATGAAGTTACCGACGCAACCAAGAAGGAAGAAGTAGAATCTTTTTCTGAGGACTTGGCTTTATCACCCTCATCCGGTGAGGCAAATCTTCCTAGCGAGGCAAAGGTCTCTATTTCGACAGATCTCAATGAGGAAGTGCCCACTGGGCCCTTATCTCAAGAAGATTCACATCCCGCATTCTCCGAGGAGGAGGTAGAAGATAGTCAGGGAACTATCCTAGCTCATTCTTCTCAGAAAACCCTGGAATCAGACCTCCGCCTTCACGTTGAACAATTGCAACAGGCCATCATTCAGAAAAATTGGGATACGCTGGAGCGTATTAGTTTAATGTCTGAGTCCCGTCGCATCTGGTTAACGACACTATATAAAAAGTATGAATCGGTCCAAATCGATATAGCCCAAATCCAAACAGAATCAACGCAAGGCAGGGCAGTCATTCATTTTACCCAAGGTATTCGCCCGAACGGTGAAATCGTTATCCCCAATAAAATAGGTCGAATCATTAAAGTGAGTATTCAAAAAAATGGGGACCAGTGGGGACCGATTATTTGGTGACGCTTTTTTCATCCTTGTAACTACACTGACAGATGAAGTAGTCAACAGGTTCTTCCATAGGAAGGAAAAGGCATGGTTTGTGCAAAGTAGAACTAACCTTACTCGGTAATATTGACAGAAAGGTTCCATACAGCTTTCGACTTTTATTGTTGTTTTCGTCTTTGCAAGGAGGTTTATCATGCGATTTCATACATTATGCATTCTCTTGATTCTGTTCCTGAGTTCTGCCTGTTCGCAGATGTATTCTTCGCTTTCTGGGCCTTCAAATGAAATGGGATTTCAAAGGTTACAAACAGCGCAAAAGAATTTAGAACCTGGGACGGTCATCGCGTTTGAGGAATCTGGAGAAGGAAGGACAGCTGTCACTCCAATCTGCTGGAAGCATCAGGCATTTCCTCGACTGCTTTCACCTCAATCAGATCCTGAGGGCGCGGTAGACTGGAAAAGAGAAGTCGATGGTTGGGTAGACCTTGAACCGGAGTATTTAGACGTTCTTCAAGTAAAATTTCCTGAAGTCCAAGATATTCAACTGCTTCCTCGTCATGCTTCGGTTTCTCAGTATTCGGATAAAGCGTTGTCTGAAGCCGTCGAAACCCGTTCACAGCCTTGCCGTGATGCCATTGCGGCACGTGAAGCGAATGGTGAAACCGTGTATACGGTCGTCAAAGTCTTAACCGCGGATATGACGTATAGGGTGGTCGGTGTGGAACGGGGCCGTATGACCGGGAAACTTCCCCATTTACTACTTGAGCGATTGAAATCTGAACTTGGAGGCACTTCGGTCAGTACGTTTAACCAAACTATTAGTGGGTCCAGACTTCCTATAGCTTTCCAAGCAGATATTATTGATTCAAAGAGCGTCCCTTCCTCTACAACGAAGGATGAGCGTCAGTCGATGATGCAAAAAGTGGCGATTTTAGCTGATAGTACCTCTGATGCAGACCGTCTTCAGAAAAAATGAAAGTGGCAAATTTACATCTTTAGTTTTTTCAGAACAATAAGAGTAAAGGTAATGTGGTGGATCAGCTGGGAATTATTTTTGCAAGTTTTCTGGCTATAGGATTTTCCCATGAAGTCAAAAAGGCATGCGTCTTAGTCAGAGAGGGAAAGTTAAGAAGTGTTGGCTGCATGAACATTTCAATTTTTAACGAAGGCATTGCAAATTCTTAGAATACTCGATCAATGTAATTTTCAGATTGCAAGAGCTAATAAGCAAGCCTAGAAGTGGGAACACAGAAAAATGCACTCCGTATTCTCTGTCTCCTGCCTTAAAGTTGAGCAGATTTTATCGCAGACAATGATTTAGAATTCGAAAATTCGTTATAAGGTTTTTGGAGAAGGAGGTAGATCATGAGAAAACATCAAAGAGGTTCTAATCATATGTATAGTATCTACGTTTCATCAAGAATATGGTTGCGAGTAGCTCTCATAACCTCTGTTGGTTTTCTAATTTTCCAGTTTGGGAGTAGTCTTCCAACTACCTTTGCGAATGGAGAGAGCGGAGCTGTGGATTGGGCATCTGGATTGATTCAAGCGACAGGCATTGGCGTTCCCCCTGACAATGCGAAGAGCGCGACGCAAGCTCGAGCAATGGCTAAGCGTGCGGCTCAGGTTGTGGCTCTTGGGCGGCTGTTAGAAATTATCGAAGGGATTCAGGTTGACTCAACGACTGTAGTGAAGAATATGATTTTGGAGAGTGACGTGGTGAAGACGAATGTGCAGGGGTTGGTGAGTGGGGCAAGAGTGGTTAAGGAGACTGCTTTTCCTGATGGGGCTTATGAAGTGACGTTAGAGATTAACTTGGCGAGCGTACAACAATCTTTCAGGCCTGCCACCGCTCCGGCTCCACCGGCGATTGAATGGAAGGCAGCTCCTCCTTCCCCGATTCCTTCTGATGATGGGAGCTACACAGGACTTCTCATTAATGCAGAGGGGCTCAACCTTAAAGAATGTCTCAATCCAAAAATTGTGATGGAAGATGGGCAGGTCGTCTACTCTCAGGAACACGTTGATGTGGAAATTCTAGGAGATCGCCACGTGGCTGGGTATGTGAAAGGGGTGGAAAATGCGAAAGGCCATGAGCGGGTCAAGGCTAAACCTATTATGGTGAAAGCCGTGGGCCTTGCCAAAGGCAGTCAGACTGATTTGGTTATCCAAGATGCTGATGCGCAGTTACTCCACATGGATCCTAAACATTTGGGTTTTTTAAAAAAGGCGAAGGTTGTGATTGCTTATTAACTTGGCCCTGTAAAGAAAAGCCATCATAATAAAAAAGTGGAAATTATATTGATTCCTATTCGTGTATCTCATGAGTCTCACTATGTTTAAACTTTCACCTGCTCTACTTTTTCTTTTTCTATTGTTGTGTATTCCTGTCTTGGTTTTTGGAACAGAGTTAGTACCTGTTGAAGGGCAGTATTGCTATCAATATGGAGATGATGAGTCCGTGACTATGGCCAAGAAAAAGTCATTAGCCCTTGCACGGGAAGTGGCTGTGAGTAACTTTAAAGTGTGGGTAGAGGTCAATACCACCGTCAAAGACTTTGAGTTAGAAAAAGATTGGGTTGAGACGATTGCTGTTGGCATGTTACGGGGAGAAACTCGACAAGTTCACAAAAAAGTTCAAGAAATTTGTACGACTGTGAAGGCCAAGATTGACCCGCAAGAAGTCGATGCGCTTATCGCGCAGCGAAAAAAACAAAGTACGATTAAAGCACAAATCATGAATCAGATGTCTAGCTCTGCCTTTGGCCTGAAAGTTTGGCTTGATAAACCTGATGGCCGATATCTTGAAGGGGATTATTTAGTGATTAGAGTCCAATCTGAACATGATGCGTACTTAAAGCTTGATTATTTTCAAGCTGATTGTCAGGTGATCCATTTAGTTCCTAACCTGTTCCGTCAGCAAGCATTTATCAAGAAAGGTGCCATCTATACATTTGGTGACAAAAACTCTCTTGAACGATTTAGAATTCAGGGTCCGTTTGGTGACGAAGTGATTAAAGCCATAGCCAGTAAAACGCCTTTCCCCGCCTCTCAAATTTCTCCTGAAACGGTGAGTCATTGTGAGCCTTATGTGGAGACGCTGGAGCGGGGCCGTACTCGAGGGATCGTATTAGAATCCAATTTGGCAAGTACCGAAGCGTCCATTTTTACGGCTAGTCTAAAGAAGTTTGAACATCAACAAGCTGTCACAAAGTGATTTCTGCAAGATAAGCCTATCAAGGGATAGGATTTTCCTCAGTGTAAAAAATCAATTCATTTGAGGCATTGTTCGATCAAAGAATGTTGGCTGTCATTTTGGCCAAACGAGATGTCTTGTACATAGCCTTTCTGGTCAAACAGGATTGAGGAAGGTGTGCCTTGTAGAGAGAAGCGCTCAAACGTTTCGGCTTTCATGGTTTTTTGTTTGAGGTAGTTTCTGACTTGAGAACATACCGTCTGTTTTTGTTCTTCGGCTAACTCATCAAAATTTGGCAGGCATTCTTGCGCATAACTCTTCACCCGTTCTGGAGTTACTGGTTCGGCATTTGGCACAACTCGATCCATCCCGACTGGGAAAGGCAAACGCCATTCGAGCTTGCCATCGGTGAGCATTCCACGTTCAGTCAGGACTTGGAGCGTTTCTCCAATTACCTCGCCTGTATGAATCAATCGCCTCAAATTTTCCAAAGTATTTTTGTCATAGTCCTCAAAGGCGGTTGCTAATCCGAAGACGACCAAGCCCTTCTCTCTGTAGTTCTCATGAAGTCGTATAGCTTGGGGTAGGGCATAGAGAAAGCATCCTGGGCAGTTCACTTGAAACACTTCTACCAAAACGACGGATCCAACAAGCTCCTCAAAGTTGATTGCTCCACCTTGCACCCATTGGTCTACTGATATATCTGATAGAGAATAGTCGTTCACGTGTTCTAAAAGAAAAAGCCGTCCGCGCTCGTGCGCCAACGGCCTTTCGTTCAATCTTTCAGATCAACTATTTAAGATTTTTTCACGTAGGCTTTGTAGATAGTTTTCTCGCCACCAGGCTCTTCTTCTAGTCCGACCCATTCGTGGCCAGTGGTTTCACACCAGGCTGGCATATCTTTTTTGATACCTTCGTCATCAGATGCCACTTCCAATACTTGTCCTGAGACCAGTTCTTTAATTTTTTTAGATGTTAAAATGATTGGCATTGGGCAGAAATATCCGAGTGTATTGAGTTTGACATCGGCTGGTATCATAGGAGTCCTTCTTCGTCTTTCAGTTTCGTTAACTAAATGAATAAATTCACAGAGCCCTTGCGTGCTTCAGCAAGATAAGTGCTCACGCCGGCGAGTTGGTCGACGCCATCAATCAGGGTGTCTTTTGAAATGCCTAACATGCCTAATGTGGTGGTGCAGGCAATCAATTGCACGCCAAGGTCTTGAGAGGTTTCGAGAAGTTCAGCAATGCCAGGCATGCGATTGTTCTGCATGACCTTCTTCATCATGGAAGAGCCGAGCCCTCCAAAATGGAACCGCGAGAGAGGTAAATTGTCGGCTCCGCCTTTGTTGATCCACCCAAAGGCGCGGCGCATCCAGTCTTTGGCGGAACTCGTGGATTCAGGTTTGCGAATAATATTGAGGCCCCAAAAAGTGAAGAACATGGTGACTTTCATCCCCATGGCAGCGGCGCCGGTGGCAATGATGAAGGCCGCCATGGCTTTATCCATGTCGCCACTCAAGACAACAATAGTGACGCTATCGGATTTAGATTCTTTGAGCTCAGCAAGGGCTGTGGCGGGCTCAAGGGTTGGAGTGTTCATTGGTATCCCCTTTGGTTATCGGCTATGACAGAATTCTAGGTGCATGACATAGACATGGTCTTCATTCTACTAGATTTGTGACAGGAAAATACCATGTTCTCGATTCTTCTTGGAGAGCCTCTCTTAATTTTAGCGAGAAAATCTTTGAAAATTAGTTAGTTCGACTATAATATGTGATTTTTTGGGGTGTCAAGGAAGGCTCTAGGTTGCTTCGCGGGAGGGATGTGAGAGCTAGTGGAACGTCGACTTGTAGAAAGTGTTCCGAATATTAGTGAGGGACGCGATCATGACCTCATTGCAAAACTCACTCAGAGCATTCAGTCTGTCCCAAGCGTGGCGTTACTGGATGTGCATGTAGATACAGATCATCATCGTTCCGTGTTCACGATTGTGGGTGAGCCCGGGGCCATGTCCGTGGCTCTGTTTGGACTCATTCAACAAGCTCAACAGCTCATTGATATTCGGTGTCATCAAGGTGAACATCTCAGGATTGGCGTGGTGGATGTGGTCCCCTGGATTCCACTCCAGGGCGTAACCATGGATGAGTGTGTGGCCCATTCCAACAGACTGGGTAAACGAGTCGGGCAAGAGCTTGAGATTCCGGTCTTTTTGTATGAAGAGGCGAGCGTTCTATCGTCCAGAGTTCGGTTGGAAGCTATTAGGCGGGGAGGGCTGCCTGCATTAGGAACCCGTATGAAAACCGAGGCAGGCTGGCGACCGGATTATGGTCCACCAATGATTCATATGACGGCCGGAGCCATCGTGATCGGGGCACGTTTTTTTCTTATTGCTTTTAATGTGGTGCTTCATAGCAGTGATGTGAACGTGGCAGATTTTATTGCCAAATCCATTCGTTCTTCCAGCGGAGGGTTGCCTTCGGTGAAGGCCATGGGGGTGCCACTGCATTCTCGAAATTTGGTGCAAGTGTCCATGAATCTGACAGATTATCGAAAAACCTCTTTGCGTCAGGCGTTTCAGTTTGTTCAGAAAGAGGCTCATCGTCACAATATTGAAATTCTTGAAAGCGAAATTGTGGGGCTGGTTCCCCAAGCAGCCTGGGATCAAGAGATGTTCCGTGATCTTAAGTTGCGGACAAAAGAGGCCGATTTACTTCTAGAGCCTCGCCTCAACAATTGTTCGATATGAGAAATTCATGGAATGTAAGTTATTCCGGGAGTCTTGTGAAAGTTCTAACGATTACTTAGGAGGTCAATATGAATGCCGTCGCTGAAGGACGTACCGCGTTGCGAGAAAGCAAATTTGGGCATTTAACGGTCGGGTCCATTATGGAAATGGAAGTGCAAAGTGCCGAGAAGGACACCAAAGCAGAAGTCTTGGCGTCTTATATGATGGAAGGGTTCGGTTCCGTGCCTATTGTGGATACGAATAACAAATTGTTGGGTATTGTATCAGAGTTTGACCTTTTGGCTGCGCTTCGCAAGGGGAAAAAGTTGGAAGATGTCACCGCAGGAGATATCCTGACTCCAAATCCCATCTCCGTCACCAAGGATACCGATGTGATGACGTTGGTTGATGTCCTGCAAAACAATCATCTCATTCGTGTACCTGTTTTAGATAATCTGGGTAAGTTGATTGGAATTGTGGCTCGTCGAGATCTACTTCGGGGCTATCTGCAAACTTCGGGGAGTTGAAGCTCCCCGAAGAGTTGTGCTACTGCATATCCTCACCGTGTTGGGGCTCTTCATTTCTTAAATTTCTTGAATCGGTACTTCTTCTTATTGAAGTCTTTGAGATAAGAGGTGCCCGAGATCTGTGAGTTGGTCACGATGAATGCTCGTATGACTCAGATTGTCAGCGCGCCGTGGTTTGAGCGCATCATTATCGCCTTTATTCTGATCAACGGGGTCATTTTGGGCATGGAAACCTCCCCAGATCTGGTGGAGGCGTATGGCGGATTGATGCATTTAGGCAATCAGGTGATTCTGGGTATTTTCATTCTGGAAGCTGCATTGAAGATGCTGGCATTGGCTCCCCAAGTTCACCGCTACTTTCTGGATGGTTGGAATGTGTTTGATTTTTCCGTCATCGTGTTCTCGTTAATTCCAGCCACCGGTGAATTTGCCATGATTGCGCGCTTGGCGCGGCTGTTGCGTGTAGTTCGCTTGGTTTCCACCATTCCGGAGCTCCGGCTGATCGTGGCTACGTTGGTGCGCTCCATTCCCAGCATGATGCATGTCATGACCTTAATGGGCGTGATCTTTTATATCTATGCCATCACCGGCTATCAGTTGTTTCATGAGCATGATCCTACTCATTGGCGCTCGTTAGGCATTTCGCTGCTGACATTGTTTCGCGTGGTGACCCTGGAAGACTGGACGGATATCATGTACACCGCCATGGAATTTCACCCTTTATCTTGGGTGTATTTTGTCAGCTTTGTCATCTTAGGCACGTTTGTGGTCATCAATTTATTCATTGCCGTGGTGATTAATAATCTGGATGAAGCCAAAGCCGAACGGCTGGCCGAACTTCAAGGTCCCGTCACGCAAGAAGAGATCCTCAAAGATCTGCGCGACACTCAAAAAGCCATCACGCGTCTGGAGGACCGTTTAGGACGCATGGTGTAACCACGAAAAAGGTGGTCGCACACGTCGAGTAATCTGGATTCGGTTACTGTGCTGTCTCTAGGGGAGAGTTGGGTGGCCGAAACGATGGCCCCAAATTGTGCCTGGGAGATCAGGGTTGAGAGGGCGGGTTTTTGACAGGTTTGGCAGTTGGAGTTGATTTCCAGCGATTTTGCCGTCGGGTGATTTCTTCCTCAGGAACACGGGTTTCCCATTCTTCTACTGGGCCGGATGGTCCTCTATCCCACCATGTTGAAAGGTTTTTAGGCTCGGGTTTAGCTGGTTGCTCTACCATTTGTATATCCTTTTCTGCAAAAGTGATTCATTCCCACATCACTCTGTGGGGAATTGTCTCCAAAATGACCGATTTTTTCATGAAAATACGAACAAACAGAAAAATAAGCAAAATATATGCCATTAAACCAGTATTGAATTTTTTTGGCTATCTGGAGGACAAAATGAGGAAACTCAAGGACAAAGTGTAGGGAGAGTGAGAGAACCTAGACTTGTTGGATATTGGGACTTATTGGAAGAAAGCCCAAGCAAAAAATTAGTCTTACTTATCATTTGTTTATCATATTCGAAAAAAGATGAATCATATGAAGACAGTTTTGGTCAGTTTGGCTTGTGAACCCCTTTCTCCTGAGGACTGCTTGGTGTTACTTCTCTGATGGCTCTGTTGAAAAAAGCCGCCAGCAGCGTTCTCGCCATTGTTCCGTGCTCACGTCGTGCTAGGACGCTCCGCGCGCAAAAAAGGCTGCGGCCTTGCTGGACCTGGCTTCGCCGAAGCGGCTTCGCGCAGGCGAGCGGACTTTTTTGAACAGACCCGAGGTTGTTGATTGTCCTCGGCTTCATGGCGAAAGATGGCTTTTGATATCTTCATTATTCAACATTTCTCTGATGATCAATCAGCATAAAGAGCTATTTCTTCAATCTAGCTACTGCCATTTTCCCTGAAATGTCATTCGTCTGTGCTCTACTGGTGAGTATGTCGGAAGGACTCTCAGGTTCTCTTACTACTTGCTTTAGTAGCCGACCTCTCATCAACTCATGTTCATACAGTGAACTATTGGTATTTGCTTCAAAAACATGAGCCTTGTCTTAAAAACTGAGCTGCCTTGCTCTTTAGGTTCTGAAGGTCCCCAGGCCTCGGTCATGAATTCAGAGTGTTGCGCTAGTATCTAAATGTTCAACATCGTATCCAAAAAATTTACAATCCAATTTGAAAATTTGAATTTTTCCGAAGTTGATTAGATTTCCGAAAAGAAAAAATACTTACATTTCAACGATATTTTTTCGATATCTTTCTTCTGTTCCTTTGGCATGCCCTTTGCTTTTTCGTAACAAATAAGGCGTATTTACATTTTATTTTTTTAAAAGGAGGCAATGTCATGAGTGACTATTTTCATCCGAATCAATTGCAAGGGCTTTTAGCTGAACATGGCGACTATGAAGACTATGAAGAGAATGTGGATATGCGAAGCATCAGTCGTGCGTTACGGTTTTTAGAAGGGGTTGATTATGATGAGGAGCCATTGCGTTTTCGTCGTGGTCGCCGCGCACAACGGGCTTTCAAAGACGTTTCTTACTCAACGGCTCATTAAATTTGTATTGTGAGAATTGATTGTAGCCAAGTGTCTCCAAGTTGTGTTGTGACTTGCGGTGGCAACACCATGATTTCCATGGTTGAGGGTGAGGAAGGGTGAGTGGCCACGAAATTAAGCCAACAGAGAATAAAAATGAGAGTAGGGGAAAGCAATGGTCTAGGAGTGACGGTTTTCTAGAGAGAGTAAAGATTAAGTTTTGAAGAAATGGACTTTTATGCGAAAGTTTGGTCCAGGGATAGCGTGTCTTTTTGGTTCCTGTTCCCGAAGATTCTACGAGATGCGAATTGGGCCTGTTGAATCATTCAATGTCAAGTTACGAAAAGGTCTTAAAAGCCATGGTAACTTCAATTCGACGGGAATGGTCAAAAAGGCCCTTGCCTGTGCGATGCCGCTTTCAGCCTTCGTAGCCGTCGTGGTGAAGTAGACCCGGCAAATGCAGGGAGCCCCGCTGGCGGCTTTTTTCAACATTCCCCAATTAATGTGAGGCCATGCCTGTTCTCCCTTCCTTATGAGCCTCGATGCAATCGTTTTAGGCAGCCGGTTGGCACGACATTTTTGGGTTAATATAAAGTAGTTTGTTGAATCTCAAATGGGTTTTATCCCGCCTTCAGTCTGTCAGACTCAATCCTACTCATGTAAGAACAACCTCCAATAACTTAAGTTGTCGGCTAGTAGAACCGAAGAACATACACGGGAGGTTTCCTGGGATGCCTTGTGTCCTGGAAAAATTCAGACCAGGGACGAATCTCTATTGTCAGAGTCACAGGTCTATGTCATATGAAAAATCTCTATACATCATAGAATTGCATTGATTGAACACATATCTAATATGGGCTGGTCATAAAGTCCAACTCCTTCAGCATGTGAACTGATGAAGAGTTCTTCTGTCATTGATCGTCCGGCTTCGGTCCAAGAACCTGAGCTGGAAGATCAACCTCTGAAGCAAGATATCCCTCCGCCTCCTTCCTCTTCTTTTTGGACGAAAGTCGATCTCACAACGCGCCAGATCGTGATGTTTGTAGTGTTGGCCGTATACCTGTTTTATTTGGGCTACCGTGTGCTCTATACCTTAAATCCTGAAGCTTTAGGGTTTTCTCTCTTATTTTTATACGCAGAAGCTCATGCCTGTTTGGCGTTGGCTTTGTATTTTTTCCAAATTTGGAATCCAACTACTCGGATTCTGCCTCCTGCCCCCCGGAATTTGACGGTAGATATTTTGATTCCGACCTACAATGAGGATCTCGAGATTCTGCGAAAAACGGCGATCAGTTGCTTGGGTATGGCCTATCCGGCG
This sequence comes from Nitrospirales bacterium, assembly GCA_965223295.1. Classification (GTDB taxonomy): domain Bacteria; phylum Nitrospirota; class Nitrospiria; order Nitrospirales; family UBA8639; genus Nitrospira_E. The sequence continues at coordinate 1,756,946 of CBDCWC010000003.1, forward strand.
CAGGTGTTCTTTCTGGATGATGGCAATCGATTAGAGCTTGCCCATCTGGCCCAAGAACTTGGGTGTGGGTATCTCAAGCGGGAAAAGCCCACTCAGGCAAAAGCTGGCAATCTCAATCACGCTTTGTCCCTCACAACGGGAGATTTTGTGGCAGTCTTTGATGCCGATTATGTTCCTCATCCCACATTTCTTGAGCGAACGTTAGGATATTTTCAAGATTCGAACGTGGCGTTTGTTCAGACTCCTCATAGTTATTATAACGTGGATTCTTTTCAATTCTGGATAAACTCCAAGAAACGTGACAAATGGAATGAGCAGGATGCGTTCTACCGTTTCATTATGCCGGGTCGTGATCACTGGAATGCCGCGTTTTTTGCCGGGACTTCCGCCGTCATTCGGCGTGAAGCGTTAGAAGAAATTGGTGGTTTTGCCACCGATACTATCACAGAAGATGTGGAAACCAGCGTTCGTCTGTATTCGAAAGGCTGGAATGGTGTGTATCACAATGAGGTCCTCTCACATGGGCTCGCGGCCAGTGATCTAGCCTCATACCATCAACAAAAATTGCGATGGGCTGAAGGCAACATCAATCTCCTGTGGTCCGAAAATCCCTTCTTCAAAAAAGGGCTGACGCTGGCTCAGCGCATTTGTTTCTTTGCGACGATTTTTGGTTGGTTCGTGGGCATCCCCGAAACGATCTATTTTTCAACCCCCGCCATCATGCTATTGACGGGATGGTATCCCATTGATCCCTTTGATTGGCAATTTCTCATAGTCTATCTGGTGTATCTCAGTGTGTTGGTCGGTGGGTTTAAATACGTGAGTCGAGGGCACGGGAGAATTGGCTTTAATAATCTCTACAACATGACCAATTTTTTTGTGCTGGTGAAAGCCGTTTTAAAAAGTTTCTTGAAAATCAAGTCTGGGTTTTTGGTCACACCCAAAGGACCTGGAGAAGAGGTAGAGCTGAGAACCATCATGCCACAACTATGTTTGACCTTATTGTGTCTGGCAGGAATGTGGTGGGGTGCGTTGAATGTGTTCTATGGGCTGACGGGGGATTATTTCATTTACTCCATTGGTATTTTTTGGGCAGGTGTGAACGCGGCGCTAGCCATCAGTGTCATTCGGAAGACGACCACGGCATGGTATGACCGAAAAAAATTCAGATTTATCGGTGCGGTACCTATTCAATTTGCGAGGTCCACAGGTTCGCATATTGGGGTGAGTCGAGATATCAATGAATCTGGAGTGTCACTCGAAACGTTTGAAACATTGGAAATGAATGAATCCGTGAACCTCACGGTGCATTTGGGACCACATGTAGTTCGTATACAGGGATCTGTGGTGTATGAATTTGCTGAAAAACCTGATCAGCCGCTGCCTCAACCCCTTCGTGCCTATGGCATACGGTTTCATGAACTTTCTCGGATGGATCAAGACATCATTCAACAATTTTGCTTTCATCTCGTGTTGCCAAAATATTTACATCATTACGCGCAACGCGATACGTGGGGGCAACGCTTGGCCGATTGGTACGCGAATCGTAAACGGTTTCGAAATCGAGAGTACCGCCGTTTGGTCACGCTGCCTTGTCAAGTGTCCGGTATGTTTTCTTTTTACACGGTGGTGAATGATCTGAGTCAAACTGGAGTGGCGTTTGTTTCTTATCAATCCTTCGAAGTTGGCCAACGTCTTCAGATTGACATCTTTACCCATGAAGGCAAAGTCCCAACGGAGATTGAAATTCGAAGTTGTCAAAATATTCCTCCGGGCTATGCCCACTTGATCGGAGCGAAGTTTATGGAACTTATCCACGACAAGACCCATCCGTTGTTCCCCTATATGCCGTCGCAAAAAGGGACTGTGATTTCATCATGAATCCAGGGATTGCATTATTAAGAAATAGGTGGATGTTGTTGATCATGATTGGAGGATATTTAGTCCTCATCTGGGGTGTGTTTGTGCTAGTGAACCATGAAGACATCGTTCGGGCTGATTTGCTTCTTTCTCCCACGACCTTGAAGGAGCCGGATGTTGTGGACATGTATCAGGCATTTGAACGGCAAGATGAGTGGGTTCAAGATGATGTCATGTTAATGCGACTGACCGAAGCGTTAATCCATCAGGGAAAGACCCGAGAGGCGCGGAAAGTCAGCCAACAACTATTGCTGAGGAACCCAGAGGACCAAATTTTGCGATTCCAAGTCGCATTGGCGTTACATAATGCGGGGCTCTATGAAGAGGCGGAGGTCCATTTTTCCATTCTTTTAGAGGAGCGAGGAGAGAAATGAACGACACAACAACGAAACACTGTGTGAAAGTGACAACGTGGATTGGTGTGAGTGTATTGGTGATGGCGTTGGGTATTACGACAGTCCCGCATGCCGTGATCGCCAAAGACCTAGACGATCAATTTATGATGTTGATGGCTGCACGGAATGCGGCCAAAGCCAAGAAACATGAAATGGCGATTGCCCGATACCGGAAATTGCTCAAGATGCCAGGAACCCATGTGAAAGCCCGATCAGAATTGGGATGGGAACTGCTGAAAGTGGGGAAATATAAAGAAGGACAACGGCAGTTTGAAGCCGTGCTGAAAGTAGATCCGAAAAATGCCAATGCGCTTCGTGGACGACTAGAAGGAGTTCGAAAGACTAACAATAAAAAAGTGGAATATGAGGTGCTGGCGCAACTGGTTAAGCTGTCTCCCAAAGATCGTGAGTTACGAAAACAGTTAGCGGTGGCCTTGCATAATCAAGGAAAATATGACGAGGCAGAAAAACATCTTTCGATTTTAATGGGAGAGAAGTAACAAGCCATGAAAATGTGCTTTCCACATATGCTGGTGTTGTATCTCTTCTTTCTGTTGGGGGCCGGGCAAGGGGTGGAGAATGTTCGGGCCCAGGAGAAAACTCTCTCAGATGAGGCAGAAATATTGCTTCTGGGCGCGCGGAATGCGTTGAAGGCAGGATATCTTGATAAAGCTCTGAGACGTTATCAAACGTTTGTGGAGCGCTATCCAGGCATGGTGGAAGGCCATCAGGAATTAGGATGGTTGTTAATTGAACAAGGAAAGCGGGAGGAAGGATTAGCCCAATTGAAACGAGGCGGCCTGGACACTCGGGATCTTGTGACCGCTCAGGTGCAAACTGTTGATATCTTACTGCAGGAGAGACGTTTTCAAGAAGCCTATCGTGAAATTGAAAGGTTGTTAGAAGAAACTCCAAATGACAAGACTGTTCAGGTGAAACTTGCTAACTATTATGTTCATCGGCGACGCCTGCCCCAGGCCCAGCGGCTCTATGAGACCTTATTGGGAACCTCGGTAGACAAAGAGAGCCGGATGGGATTGGTGAACGTGGCATTAGCACGAGGCAATCTAGAATCGGCCACTCACTATCTTGCAGATCTTCACCAACAATTTCCTCAAGATCCGTATATCCAAAAACAACAGGTGTTGTTATGGGGACGAGAAGGACGTATTGATTCTGCGTACAGGGGACTCGCCCAGATGACGCTAGAACCTCTGCGTAAGTTGACTGAAGCAGAACTCTTGAATGTCACGGGGCAGTACTATTCTGCCGAGTCGCAGTTTTCTGAGCTGGTGACTGAACAACCTGGTCATTATGCCGCCATGATGGGGTTGGCCTATGCCTATGTCGGGCAACATGATGACGCGAAAGCGGCTGAGGCTTTACATTCTGTACTGGAAAAATTTCCTGAAGATCTGGAAGCGCGGTTGGCGCTTGTCGAGATTCTCACGTATCAGCGTCGTTGGGAAGCGGGAAGGGAAATGCTGTCACCGGTCCTTCAAGAAGAGCCTGATGTCCTAGAAGCTATCTATCTGGACTATCAATTGAATGACCGGGTTTCGTCTTCAGGAAAAAGGAGAGTCTCACCTTCCGCCCGTCATTGGTGGAACGATACTATTCATGACTCAGAAGAAGCTATTCGAGCAAAACAACAATTAGCTCGATTTGAGGATCTGCATGGTATCCGTGAAGTTTCCGCTCCGTTTCTTCGGGAAGCCCCTCTGTCAACCTCTCTCTTATCACAGTGGACTCGAGCCATGATTGTGACGGGCCGTTCACCAGAGGGTCTCAAACGTCTTCAGTCACATCAGGAGCAATCGAGCCAGGACGTGAGATTGTCCAGAGCGACATTTCATGCACATGAGGGAGAAGATTCCGATGCGATGGCCTTACTCGAAGATGTTTCTCCTACCGTCGAGAAAGGACACCTCTATCAACAATTAGGGGACTGGGAGCAGGCAGAACAGACCTTCTCGGCTATTATCCAAAAAGATGCAAAACATACCAGAGCACACATTGGCAGAATCACCAGTTTAGCTATGATCGGCGAGGAGTCAGCTGCACAAGATGCGTTGCAGCAACTCTTTGAAGAATGTCCGGAACAAGGCTGGCCGGCCCTGGCCGCGCTGTTGGTGTATGCAGAAGGCTCGAGTTCTTCATATCAATCCATGCTACAGACTGAATTCAACGCGCGAGGGTTAGATGATGAGCCTGAGAGTTTGGACACTCGATTACGGTATTTGGCCTTGTTGAGCCGACAAAAGGAATATGCTGACGTTGTTCAGCAGTATCAGGCGCTGAATCGCGACAACCCTCAACGTCCGGACTTGGTTCTAGGGTTGGCTCGAAGTCTTTCGCAAGATCAGAATTCACGAGCCATGCATGAATCGCAGCCTGTTGTTGAGGCCTATGACCACTACCTGGCGTTAAAGCCGTATGATGTGGCGGTGTGGACAGAAAAAGCGAGATATCTTGGATGGCAGTCCAAGTATTCTGAGGCAGAACGGGAGTATGAGGCAATCCTGGCGCAGTATCCCCATGAAGACGTCGTGAGGTTAGAACTCGAAGGTAAGCAAAAGTTTTGGCGAAGACACGACCGCATGGCCTATCAACGATATCGGGAAGTGTTGGAGCTTCGCCCTCAACATGAAGAGGCTCTTAGTGACCTCGGCCAAATTCATAGCGCGGCATTTCGTTTTGAGGATGCTCGACCCTATTACCGAAGACTGCTGGCAGGAAATCCCGGCCATCGGCTTGCGAGCGAATCGTTAGAACTAACAAACATTTTTGCCCCCCCTCAAATCACGGCAGGGATTGGGTACGTCAAGATGGATGGGTTTGATGGTTCATTGTTGACCAAATACATGCCCGTGACTGGCGAGGTGTTCGCCCCATTTTCACAAGATTTTTGGGCGGGAGTAGGCTATCAATGGGTGAAGTTTGATATACCTGGGAAACCTTCTTCGGCCAATATTGGGCGGGTCATGGCTAGATATTCGCCTTCGCCGTTTTGGCATATTGATGGCTATGTGGGTGGTTTGAAGTACTCAGGCACCAACAAATCCAATGTGAATTTTGGAGCAGGCGTGTCGTATGAATGGCAGTCGGGGTTGAAGGGCCGAATTGAAACGGGCAGGCAAGATCTTTGGCAGAACGCCGAGACGATTCGGCGAAACCTGTCGTATCATTCATATGCGGTAGGGGCAGAATACAACGTGACCAAAGAATTAGAACTAACCGCTGGAGCAGGCTTCTGGGATTATTCCGATGATAATTGGAACGTGAACGGACAATTTTCAGGCACGTATTCGTTGCTGCCGTTTCCTCATCCACTTCGGGTCACCTATCAACTGGACACATTTGGTTTTGATGAGAAGAGCGTCTATTTTTCTCCAGAGTTCTTTGCCAAAAATACCTTTGCGATCGGGTGGCAACATTTTCTTGGGTTCCCCCGTCGTAAGGAACATCACGGAGAGTCGCCCATGAGGAATCGATATTCCGGGACGGACATTGGACAATATTTGGGCTGGCCGATACGTCCCGTGTATTTGCCCAAGACAGCTTTAAATGCGTATTCATTGGATTATGGGTTCTCTGTTGATGATGAAAACAATCTCTATCATCAAGTGTCAGCGTCGTTTGCCTATGCGATCACCAAACGATGCCATCTCCATGCCGTTGGCATGATCATTCGGGCGGATGTGGTGGACCAGGATTCTGTGAATGGATTTTTGCAATGTCATTTATAACCGGGAGTCGCAACCTTTTCTGGTTGATATTGTAGCATGTGTTGGAGACAGATAGGTTCGTGTTCTCTCTGCTTGGGTGCGCTTGTGGGAGTGTTGAATAGTAAAGATATCAAACGCCATACTTCGCAATGGAGCCCTTGGCGTTCAACAGCGTCGGGTCTGTTCAAAAAAGTCCGTCCAGCAAGGCCACAGCCATTTTCGCGCGTGGAGCGTACTGGTCCTACGTGAGCACGGAAAAAGGGCGAAAACGCTGGCGGCTTTTTTCAACAGACCCCTTGTCTATTGTTGCCTATCTCAGAACGTTGTGGTTTTTTCTGCTTCTCTTGACTTTTTTGGTGTTGACTAGCTGCCACTCGTCACGACCTATGCTGCCGATTAACACTTTGATTCCCTTGGCTTGGGAAGGCTATCAACAGCGGTTTATTAATGCTGATGGACGAGTGTTCCGGCCGTTCAATCAAGACGATACGGTGTCTGAGGGACAGGCCTATGCATTGCTGATGGCGGTGGTGTTGGATGATCGTCAGACGTTCGACCGTGTATTGAATTGGACGACCACACATCTCTCTAGATACCAAAAATTTGGTGATCATCTTTTAGCGTGGCATTGGGAAGTGGAGAAGGGTGTGACGGATTGGAACAGCGCATCTGATGCGGAAGTGGATTTGGCGTTGGCGCTGCTCTTAGCATGTGCACGCTGGGAGGATGAAACGTATCGTACGCAGGCTTTCCTTCTTCTCCAAGATATTCTGGACCTAGAGACCGAAGTTATTATTGGCGATGAACGGTATCTCATGCCGGGTAATTGGCGTTTGGGTCACAAGATTCATCTACTGAATCCATCGTATTTTTCTCCTGCGCACTTTCGGTTGTTTTATCAGGTCACTGGTGATGAACGGTGGAACGAGCTTCTTCGGAGTACCTATGCCTTTTTGCATCGATTACCGCTTCAGGAGATTGTCCCGGTTCGGGCTGGGTTAGTTCCAGATTGGATCGGTATTGATCCCCAAGGTAACCTAAAAATTACTGAAGGATTTTCTCAACATGTCACTTGGGATGCAGTGCGAATGCCATGGCGGGTTTCCCTTGATGTGTTATGGGGGCAAGGACCGTGTGGCCATGATACGGTCTCAGGTTTGGAGCATATACGGAGCATCACGGACTTTTTGGCTCAAGAATGGGATGAACGGGAAGGTCAATTTTTTCTGGAATACGGTCTCGATGGGAACCCCATCAAATTTGAAGAACAGGTAGGTGCGTATGCGATGGCTTTGCCAGCGTTACAGAGCTTGCAGTCGAGTCTTACTACAGGAGTCATGAACAAGATACAAGCATTGTTTTATGAGGAGGGGCAATATTTTCAGAATGCCCAGGATTACTATCAAAATAGTTTAAGTCTCTTAGGCCTTTTGTCCCTTCAATCAGCCAGTACTCAGGGCTTGCCCTCTTTAGTTCATGAACTCCAGAACTATACTCAGAATGACATCACACTCTGTGCCAGCCGGACGAACTCTTTACGGTAGGCCAAAACCTTTCCTGCGTCCTACAGGTTCTCTCACAATCCTAAGAGGTCATGGTTTTCGAGCGAGCGCCAGGCTGATGAGTTGGTCGGGGTCGGTATACCATTTGACCAATTCAAATCCTGCGGTGTTGAGGAGATTCTCAGTCAAGGGGCGATCATACTTAGTGCTAAGTTCGGTACGAATTTCTTCGTCTTTTTTGAGCAGCACAAAGAGGTCAAGTTCTGGGATATCAAGGGTCTGTTCCTGGGTTGATCGTAACCACATTTCAATCCGATGTGCATCTGAGTTGTAGCGCGCAACATGCTCGAAATTGTCTGGGTTGCATTGGGCGCCCAGTTGGGTCTGTAGGACTCGAAGAATATTTTTATTGAATCTTGCCGTAATACCCTTTTGATCATTATAGGCGGCTTCTAATCGGGCAGAGTCGGTGATGAGTTGTACTCCTAATAGGAAATAATCCCCTGAGGCCATTTCGGTGTTCACCGCCGTAAGAAAATCTTCAGCAGCGAGAGTTGGGAGATTGCCGATGGTCCCTCCCAAAATTACGACTAGCCGTTTACCGCCTTCAGGAATATGTTCAAGGTGAACTAAAAAGTCTCCCGCGACACCATGGACCTGAAGCCCAGGATATTCCTTCACAAGTTCTTCGGAGACGCGGCGCACAATGGTTTCATCCACATCAAATGGAATGAAATGCCGGAGTTGGCCCACCTCGGTCATCGCGTCTAGCAAGACGCGGGTTTTGGTTGCGGCCCCTGATCCCAATTCAACAAGTTCCTCGGCTCCACTCAGGGCAACGATTTCATCAGCCCACCTGACTAGCAATTGGTGCTCAGTCCGTGTTTGATAATATTCCGGCAATTCGCAAATTTGTTCGAAGAGCGTCGAACCCCGTTCATCGTAGAAAAGTTTTGATGGCAAGGTTCTTGGATTGGCAAGGAGGCCTGTTTTGACGAGATCCCCCAATGTCTCGGGTTTTTCTCTCGTGATGGGTACGTCGATCGTAATTGATGCCTCGGTTTTTGAATCCATACATTCCTCCCTGGTTCGAGAACAACCGAATCTAGTGAGATAAATATTTCTGTTAACGGCTTGTGATGAACGTGTTATGTACGTTCAGATGTTGATAAGCAGATTCCTTCTTAATACAAAGGAAAAGCGAATGAGATTGGAATAGGGAAGAATGAAATAGGAAATGATGGGAACACTATACTGGGCATGATCCATGGATGCAACCGACAATCATGATATGACCACTCAAATAATAAGACAGATGAATCGTAAAAACGTGAATGGTTGCTGGGTTATCGTGTCGATTCCAAACCTCTGGGTCTGACCCATCGTTCGATCCAACCGAGGAGGCTATCAACAAGTAATGCCAGGATTGTGGCTGGCAAGGCTCCAGACAGAATCACATGGACATTGGCTAGTTGGAGGCCTGAAACAATGGGGACTCCTAATCCTCCAGCTCCAATGAATGCGGCGAGGGTGGCCGTTCCGACGGTCCATATGGCGGCAGTTCGAATGCCAGCCATGATGGTGGGGGCCGCCAGTGGCAGGCGCACTGATCGTAAAATTTGCCATTCTGTCATGCCAAGGGCCCGACCGGTCTCGACGACCGATGGGGCCGCATCGCGCAGACCTGAAAAGGTATTGCGCACGATGGGGTAGAGAGAATAGATCCACAGGGCCATGATGGCGGGGAGGGTTCCGACGCCAAACAGTGGAATCATAAAGGCTAACAAGGCTATGGAGGGAATGGTTTGTGACATGCCGATGAGACGGATCATCGTTTCTGCGCCTGTTCGCCACCGCTCCAGTAGAAACGCAAGGGGGATGGCGAGCAGAATGCCAAGCAATAGTCCCAAGCCAGCCAATCCCATATGTTCTCCTGTGCGAACCAGCAATGTTGTTCGTTGTTCCCATAGATAAGTCAAGAATGATGAGGAGCTCTTTGTCGTTGACGTTGTTGGCCGCTGTGTTTCTTTGACGAGGTGGAGAGTTTGCAAGGCGTCAGAGGCCACGTGGGGTATGGGTTCACCCTGTTCTTGGATTCGGAGATTCAATTCACGCATCCGTGCTGGGTTGAGGGCATGAGTCAGTTCGCTCAGCACTAGGGCTAATTCAGGATGTTCGGTTAATGTTTCGCCCCGCACGAGTGCGGTGGCCTCATAGGGCGGAAAAAATCGGAGATCGTCTTCTAAGACAATAAAATCATATGCGGCCAAACGACCGTCGGTTGTGTAGACATCCAGCACATCAATGTCTCCATTCTTTGTGGCTTGGTATTTCAGGGATTGTTGCATTCCTACGACTTCATGAAACTTCAGTCCATATCGTTGTCGCAGTCCTGGCAAGCCGTCAGCCCGTTGGATAAATTCGTAGCCAAACCCGGCTTTCAATGTTGGAGAAACCTTCACTAAATCCGTAATCGTGCGGATACCCAAGGCTTGTGCGTGATCTCGTCTGAGAGCCAGTGCATAGGAATTCTCAAATCCCAATGGTGCCAGCCATCTTATATCCCACCGTGCCCGAAATTCACTTCGTACTCGGTTCAAGACAGCCGCTGGATCGTGCATAGCTTCTTCCCCAAGAATGGTGACGAGACCTGTGCCGGTGTATTCTGGGTACAGATCAATGCCGCCGGTGGTTAGTGCTTCAAAGCATATTTGTGTGCCGGCCATTCCAAATCGTCGTTCTACCGTTAAGGTCGTTTGGGTTTCGATCAATTGTGCGAACATTTCTGCGAGAAGTCGATTTTCTAGAAAATTTTTTGAACCCACAATGATGGTCGTTTGAACTCCAGACCAGGAAGCTGTGTGATACATCAAGAGCAGTGAGAGAGCGAAAATGCCTCCCGCGATCCATTTTACAAACGACGAGTTTGGAGAACAAGAAACATTCAGCATGGCAGTCTGGTCATTGAGATTGGTGTTGAAGCAGCGTTGCCACATACGGGGTGGCTGGAGAAGCCATGAGTTCTTGTGCCGTGCCAATCTGATGAATGTACCCATCTTTCAGCACCGTAATACGATCACCGAGGCGAAAAGCTTCGGACATATCATGAGTAATCAAAGCCATGGTTTTGTGAAGGCGAGTTTTGAGAGCCAGAAACTGTTCGTGTAATTCCCGGCGTGTGATGGGGTCTAAGGCACTGAAGGGTTCGTCTAAAAGGACGATGGGCGGGTCTGCTGCTAGGGCTCTGGCGACGGCGACCCGTTGGCGTTGTCCGCCGGATAGTTCAATAGGATAGCGGTCAGCTATGTGTGCCGGATCCAGGTTGACCAATGGGAGCAAGGTATTCAGGCGTTGTTCTTGTTGCTCAACGGGCCATTCTAATAGTTGCGGAACTAAACAAACATTGTGCCTGATGGTCCAATGAGGCAACAGACCACCGTCTTGAGGTATGTATCCCAGTCGGCGTCGCAGGGTGATTGGGTTGTGATCGGTTGCAGGTTGCCCCTGAATATAGACTTCGCCGGACGTTGGATCTACGAGACGGTTGAGTAAACGCAGCATGGTCGTTTTTCCTGACCCACTTTCTCCAATAAGTGCCATCGTTTCACCTTGTTTCACCTCCCAGTCGATATCGTGGAGTGCATAGGTGCCGTCGGGAAATCGTTTGCTCACGCGTTGGAGTATGAGGTCACAGCTTTGTGTCATAGAAAGTTCAGACGTGAGTGCAAGGAGAAGTTTCTCAGGCAACTACCGTCTTCAAGCACCGATTGAGAGTTCTACGGTCATAGATGGATTGTTGCCAGGATAGCAGGGAACGCGAATGGTGGCTAGCAAAAGAAGAGAGGCCAAGGTCCTGAATGATGTGAGGCGCAGAGGACTGAATTTTCTTGAACTCACGGGAAAAACTTTTGGATCGGCAGTGTTTTCGCTATACTATGGACAGCTCCATGCGGAGCTTTTTTTATTGGCGCCAACGATGAGTCTTTTTTCGTTCCGTTTTTATGAATGAGGTCAAGCATGCTGACACAATGTTCCAGTCTTCAACAGGAATTAGAACAAGCCCGTAGCCTGACAGACCGACTTTTTGCCATGGTGAGTCCAAGGGCAGTATATGCCCGTCCGATTCCTGAACGCCATCGATTGATATTTTACCTAGGTCATCTCGAAGCCTTTGATTGGAATCAATTGTGTCGCTGGACATTGGGTAAGCCGTCTTTTCATTCTTCATTTGACCAACTATTTGAAGCGGGTATTGATCCAGCAGTGGGTACTGCATCCACCGATATGCCTTCTGATTGGCCAACAGTTAAGGAAGTGCAAGGGTATAATTTTCGAGTCCGACAAGAAGTGGATCGGGTTTTAGAGCAGGTGTCTGATGAGATGATTCATGTGATTATTGAACATCGTCTCATGCATGTTGAAACAACGGCTTACTTGTTGCAACACCTAGATTTTACTGAGAAACAAGACCCATTCTCATCACGGCTATCTTACGACGACCATCTTCCTACAGAAGAGATGGTGAAGATTCCGGAAGGATGTGCTCGTTTAGGTCGTTGTAAGGAGGAGGGGTTTGGTTGGGATAATGAATTTAATAACCATGAAGTGTTTGTTCCAGAGTTTGCGATTAGCCGATATAAAATTACCAACGCCCAATACCAGGCATTTGTAAAAGCGGGTGGGGAGCCGCCTGCCCTCTGGAAGCGTCAAGGCCAAAATTGGTTTTTAAGGACAATGTTTTGTGATGTTCCTTTGCCTCTTTCTTGGCCGGTCTATGTGACTCGGCAACAGGCTCAGGCTTATGCCACATGGAAGGGATGGTCTCTCCCAACCGAAGCGCAATTTCATCGTGCAGCTTATGGAACTCCTGTCGGAATTGAGCAAGAATTTCCCTGGGGTGATTGGGCAGTTCGCCGGGACTATGGCAATTTCGATTGTCATGCTTGGGATCCCGTCCCGGTCACGGAACACCCACAAGGAGCCAGCGCGTTTGGCGTTGCACAAATGGTTGGAAATGGTTGGGAATGGACATCGACGTTGTTCCGCCCATTTGAAGGGTTCAACCCTCTCCCGACCTATCCTGGATATTCTGCACGGTTTTTTGACCAGGACCATTATGTGGTGAAAGGTGGTGGGCCTCAAACCGCCAGAACATTATTGCGGCGCTCGTTTCGAAATTGGTTCCGTCAGGATTATCCCTATGCCCACACTGGGTTTCGTTGTGTGAAAAATTAGATTGCCTTCTCAGCTTTCTTGAGATTGGGCAAGCATTGGGAGTTGACTGTACATACCGTGTCTGGATGGTCTGACGGCTCCCGAATTCTCTAAGTGAGTTCTCTGCCATCTTCTTTTCTCAATCATGAGTGTTCTCTTCACGTTTGTTGATCCACGCCGATGGTGGGCTGATCTGGCAGGTGTGTGGAGAGATACTCGACTGATCGTCGTCACAGCTCAAATTGCGGCGATATATGCCGCGATTCTTATTCCGTTCAAGGCAGGAATACCCATTATTCCAGGATTTGTGGAGCTGCGTCCGGCTAATGCCGTTCCTATTGTTGCATCTCTATTATTTGGCCCTGCAGCGGCATGGGGAGCTGGAATAGGCAATATTATTGGTGATTGTTTTGGGACGTTAGGCCCCGCCAGTCTGTTCGGTTTCTTCGGGAATTTTTTCTTAGGCTATCTGCCTTATTTGTTCTGGGGACATCTGGGGTGGTTGTCATCTGGACAGCCGCCCATCATTCAATCTTGGCGGCAAGCTTTAGAGTATGGCGTGATTTGTGTTGTCGCTTCCGGAGCATGTGCGGGAATTATTGGGTGGGGCGTGGAACTATTGGGTTTGCTTCCCTTTATGGTGTTGGCGCCTGCGATTTTTTTTAACAATATTGTCATGGCCATCTTTTTAGGTCCGCCCCTATTGGGATTTCTCTATCCTCGGGTTCAGCGATGGCAAGTGGGATGTGAGCACATACAGCTCGGCACTGTTTCACCAAAGTACTCTGATCAAGTAAGTCATGCGGATTATGGAGAAATTGATAGCATCCATTGTGTAAATCATCATGCTCAGGGTTCTTTGCCTCTTTTAGATTGTCGAGAATGTTCTTTTTCTTATCCCAAACAAACAGTTTCGGCACTTCAGGGCATCACCTTCTCCATTATGCCTGGCGAAATTGTTTTGCTGTTAGGACGTAGTGGGTCAGGTAAATCGACGCTCTGCTATACCTGTAATGGGCTGATCCCCCATATGGTTCCAGGAAGCATAAGTGGAACGTTACGAGTATGTGGCTCGGATACACGAACCAAACCGGTCTGGAAATGGGCGGACAGAGTAGGCTTGGTCTTCCAGGACTTTGAAACGCAACTCGTCGGAACGACGGTCAAATCAGAAATCCTCCATCCATTGGAATACCACGACCCACCCCTCTCTTCAGATGATATAGAGGGACGCATTGCCCGGACACTTCATTGGGTTGGGTTGGACGTCAATCTTGACCGTGATCCGATGATGATGTCTGGTGGGCAACGTCAACGGCTTGCGATGGCTTCAGTCTTGGTTCAGCACCCGAAGTTGTTAATTTTGGATGAGCCCAGTTCGGATTTGGATCCCGTGAGCCGTCGACATTTACGGCAGACGCTGCGCCAATTGCGGGATGAGGGAGTGGGCTTACTGCTCACTGAGCAGAGTCACGATGATCTTCAGTTCGCGGATGAAGTGATGATACTTGACCAGGGCCAGTTGATTTGGAAGGGGCCACCAAGTGCATTGCTCCGAATGCCGCAGATGATGCGGCAGCATGGGATCAGGCCCCTTGCCCTGACGGAATGTTTTGAGGACCTGGAAGGTGATTCGTTACCTATTACGGTAGAGGAAGCGTGGGCCTATGCGGAGAAATCTCATTTAACAATCCAACCTCCAGGGGAGGTGTTGGATGATGTTGTGAGGTTGGGCAAGCGAGCTGGATGGTTAGACAGACAACAAAAACCGTACATTCAGATGAGTAATGTCTGCTTTCATTATGCGGAACAGCCGGTTCTTCAGAACATTAATTGTGCCATCTACTCAGGAGAGTTTCTGGCCTTGTTAGGAGCCAATGGGTCGGGGAAAAGCACATTGGCGCGATTGCTGAATGGACTCTTGACGCCAACTCAAGGAAAGATTGTTGTTGATGGTTTGGATGCATGTGAGGCATCAATGAACGAGATTGCAAAGCGGGTCGGCTTGGTTTTTCAGAACCCTGACCAGCAAATTTTTGCTGACACTGTATGGGAAGAAGTAGCCTTTGGTGCCAAAAATTTTGGATGTTCACAAGATGAGATCGTGACTCGTGTTCGTGAATCGTTACTGGCAGTGGGGCTTCCGGTCGAGAAGAGTCGTGATTTGGACCCTTTTTCGTTACGAAAAGGCGAGCGTCAACGTGTGGCTGTTGCTGCAATTCTTGCGACTCAACCCGCTTGCTTGATTTTTGATGAACCGACCACAGGTCTTGATGCCGACGAAACTGACCGCATGATGGCCATGCTCAGCGAGTTAAATTGTGAAGGGCATACCGTTGTGGTGATCACCCATTCGATGAGATTGGTCGCTGAGTATGCGCATCGATGTCTTTTACTCAAAGAAGGAAAAATTTTGACTGACGGGTCCCCGCGAGATATTTTTCAAGATGTAGATCTTGTCCGTTCTTCATCTTTGGCAATTCCCCATATTGTTCAGTTTAGTCAACGATGGGGCCAGACATTATTAACTGTCAACGAGGTGAAAGCCTCTCTGAAGCGCAAGTTGGTATGAGTATAGGGCGGCTTTTTGGGGAAGAATGAATCCTAAAATAATAGTAGGTGAAATACGATGAACGTTTCTTTGTATGTGAACAAGAATACATGGGTTCATCGGTTAGATGGACGAACAAAAACCCTGGCCGTCCTCGGCTTCTTTTCGCTAGCGTTGTGTTTTTCGCATCCGGGATACCTCTTTCCTGTCTTGGCCCTCTTGGGTGCGTGTTTGATTGCCGCCCAAGCAGGGGAAAGTCTCAAAAAGGTATGGGTTTTGGCGGCTTTGTTGGTGGTGTACAGCATGATTCTTTGGCCATTTTTTGTGGAGGGAACAACTCCAGTTCCTATTTTTCAAGCGATAGGGGTGACATGGGAAGGGTGTCTTTTTGGATTTGGCATGGGACTTCGCTTACTCATCATGATGTTAGGAGGTGTGTGGTTGCTTTCCACAACAACAATTGAAGAATTGGCGCAAGCCTCTGAGCGCCTAGGCTTACCTTCCAGAATTGGTTTTGCTTTTTCCTTAGCTTTTCGCTGGGTTGGGATTCTTTTAGGAGCAGGAGTCGGGGTGGTTCAGGCTCAACGTTCCCGAGGATTGGATATTTCATCGGGAACGATCGTTGACCGTATCCGCAAGTATGTGCCTTTGGTCGTGCCGTTAATTGGACATGCACTTCGTCAAACCAATCTCCTTGCCATGGCCCTGGAGTCTAAAGGATTTCATCCCTTGGCGCTTCGCTCGTACTATACCAGGGGAAGGATGACGTGGTTAGATTATGTTGTCCTGCTTCTACTCGGTATTTTACTGGTAGCCAGTGTGTGGATGAGGTGGAGCGGAATCGGGATAGTAGAGGTGAGATTTTGATGACTGTGACAGAGAAAAAATGGCCCATCCAATATTCCTTGGATGGGCCATTAATGAGGTCAAAAGACTCGGAACGTTATGCTTGTTTCTTGCGGAGACGCCAGGCGCCTAAACCGAGTAAGCCTGATCCTAACAATACGATAGTCGAAGGTTCGGGATTGGCAATCAATTTGCCTTGGGCGGTGTTACCACTTGTGGTGGTATTACTAAATTCAAAGACAAGATCATTATAATCTTTGTCTCCGCCACCCAATTTATCTTCCCAGCCTACCGTTATACCGTTATCACCTTGTGTCGACATGGTATGAGCAACGCCATCAATGTTGTTTGCCCCTACTCCGGTGAAAAAAGTCTGTCCCGTGTTCTCTACTTCTAAGCGAAAGTCTAGGACGGTTCCTGCTGAGAAGTTGCCGAGTGAAATGGTGCTCCCCTCAGCTGAATTGGTGGAAAAAAGAGCTGTATCGCCGAGATACAATGTGCTGGTATACCCTGCATTACTGCCGGCAAAGGTGATATTCACGTTACCGTCATTCTGGACAATGAGATCTCCCCCAATTGACCCTGCTTGGGCAAAAGCTGGGATAGCCAAAAGTCCTACAGCAAAAGAGAATGTGGCTAGCATTCTTGATTTCAAAAGTGAATTCTTCATGTTTTTTCCCTCCTTCTAAATAATCTTAATCAAAAACTCGATTTCGTAGATGTCTAGCTCTAAACCGATGACAATGGATTAAGCAAAAGTTAGGCCATATGTAATATGTAGAATATAAGCTATTGAATATTAGGAGAATTAGTGTGAATTAAATGCTGATATGTACATTCTAGTACTCATTTTTAGAGTGTTTTACCCTACTATTTTGCAAAATGTGACTCTCAAATTGCAACTGACACAGCAAACTTGTAAAGAAATATGACATTTTTTTTACCAATAGCAAGAATTTATGGTCATTTAACAAAAAAAATCTTAAAAAACAATTGATATGATAGTCAAAATTCCTAACAACCTATGGAGTGGGGAATAGGCGTCCTCCTAGGATTAGGTATTTAGTCGGTGTAGGGTTCTTCATACCCTCGAGCACTGTTGACCTCGGGGCAATATACGTGAACACTCGAATAAGATAGGGCGGAACAATCTTATGAAGAGAAGAAGTGTGTTACCCAAGAACTGGAGATTGAGGACATGATTGCTCTTCTTTGGCAAGGTCCACAAATTTCGAAATATTTTTAATACAGCGACCACAACAATTTTTCTTGTCGTCGAGCTCTAGCGTAGAGGCAATTTTTTTGGGACAGATCATACCTGATTTGCCTAATTGCCGCACATCAGATTCCCGAATGCCTTTACAAATACAGATATACATCGTTTGTGACCGTTACTGTGCGTAATTCGATAATGATAATAATTCTCAAATTTAATAGATTTTACTATGGAAGCACTGGGCTGTCAAGAGCAGAAATATCTGTTCAAGTATTTGATAATCTTATCAATTATGTAAAATTTCCGTAATTTTTTCTTGCTTTTTTGTGGTATTTAAGAGATCTATTTTTTGAAAATACGCGGCAAAAATTTGATGAAGAAATGGAGCAGAGTGGGGGCAGAGTACGGAATGAAAATCAAGCCATGTTTCATAGAAGGTTCTGAAGATGTAGTGCTCCGCATCCACTGTCAGCCACGAGCATCGAGAACAGAAATTGTTGGAATGCATGGGGATTCCATCAAAGTTCGGCTGGCAGCGCCTCCGGTCGATGGTGCTGCCAATATTAAGTTATGCCAATTTCTTTCGGAGTATTTCGGTGTTTCACATCAAGATGTCAAGATTCTTTCGGGACACAGTTCGAGGAAAAAGCATGTGTTGATTCAAGGTAAAACTGTTCTAGAACTTCAAAAGTATTTAACGTAAAAACATGAAAACAATTCAACAATGATCTGTAGAGCTTATAGATTTGCCCGATCAATCTTCATAGCAATCAAGCCAAAATTCTCCTAACACCTTCTGTTGGTTTTGGTTTACAACCTCCCAGCCCAATTTTATAATGCCCAGCCTTGGTCAGTTTTTTGTGGTTGGTTAGGTTTCCCAACTTGAACGAACTTTCTCTGCTTAAAAGGCAACTAATTGTGAACTGGTGAAGCAATTAATAGGTTGAAATGTCGCAACAGTCGCAACAACCAAATATTGTTAGAGAGCTTTTACGTGATCGGCTCGATGAGAAGACGGCTCAGAACATCTACGACCAACTGGTCGAAGTGCAACTTCAGGGTCCTGTCAGGGAATTGTTAGTTGAGTTAGGAGCGATTTCCACGAAAGTTCAAGGGGAGTCTATCTCGGCTTTAGGGGAGCTGCACCGTCGAGGATGTCTGGATAGTGTTGTCCCTTGGCTTGATCTGGGCATCACACTCTCACAGGCAACGGGAGCGCTAGGTCTTCGGTATTTTAAGGAAAGCCCAGCCATCCTGAGCTTTATCAAAAAAGAGTATTGCACGGACCAGTTGTTTGCCCAAGTCCTCGAGTTAGCTGACGGGCCGTCGGAGACGGCGCCGCAATGTGCCTATGAATGGTTCAAGGTGTTACCTCAGATGTCTGAGGAGCATTCTTTATCAGATTTGCAGGAGTGGGCTTCGCTGGGGATGGAGCTTGCGGGCTGGAACTATGTGCTCGGGAATGAATTTCTGCGTGAGTGTCCATCTATTGCAAAGGCAATTCCCCTAGATGTTGCAAAAGATTGGATTGGGTTTGGCATGAAGTTGATGGTGCAGAACAGCTTTGGAAAACCAGACTATGTCGGGACTTTAGAATTTTTTCGAACCAGCCCCAGTCTCTTTCTAGAAGTCCCTGAATCTGGTGTCAAGCGATGGGTGGTTGATTTTGGGTCCAACTTAGCGGACCGTTCTCCTGAGCAGGCCATTGCCTTTTTAGCCGAAGCGCCGGCAATTCTGGGGCGGTTGCCCAATGAGGAATGGAAGGTGCGGGTATTAAAATTTGGACTGTTAGTGATTGACCGAGATCCTGAGGCGGCGTTGACCTACTTTCGGCAAGTCCCTGAAGTTGTGGGGTTTCAGAGCTCAACGGGCGAAACCTCGGTGTTCGATGCGTGGTTTAAGCAGGGGATGGAGGCATTAGAATATAGCATCGAAGCCGGGTGTGCCTTTTTTGCACTTGAGACTCAACAAGCTTGCGCTGTTGTGGAAGAGGCGCTTAGTGGGGTTCCCTTCCGTCACGTTGCCCGTTCCTTGAAAATGTTTGCGAAGGCGTTATGTGGAGAAGATGTGACGTTGGAGACGCTGCCAGAACAAGGAAAGACAGGTAGGGCGTCAGAACAATCTATGTCGGATGGGAGTTCTGCTCGAGCGCAGTCGAATCCTGGAAATTTCACAATTTATCTTCCGCTCATCATGAAGCGAGCTTCAACCCAAGAAGGAAATCGACGTTGGTATTCTGTCATGGTGGCCCATGAGGTTGGCCACATAGAGTTTGGCACCTATCGCGTATCAAGTGAATTTGTGCAGCATATTGCGTCGGATGTGCAAGAGCGATATGGAACACAGGACGCGAGACCTTCTGGTTCGATCCGTACGTTGGGAGATGTATTTCGCCTCTATCCTCAGCCAGGAATTATACGGGATTTGTGGGAAATTCTGGAGGATGCCAGAATTGATTTTCTACTGAAGCAGGAATATCCAGGGTTGCAGGAAGATTTAACGATTTTGACAACCGAGGCCATTCAAACTCGTACGCTGTCACATGGGATGACGGCGCGAGAAATTGTATTGGATGCGTTGCTGCTATATTTTTCTGGGCTGACCAAGGATGATTTTTCACGTCCAGGGCTCCAAGAGGTTATCGATCATGTGTGGTCCATGGCTCGGACCATTCTCCATTCGACAGCCACGGTCGATGATGCACTTCGACTTGCAGATCGCCTGTACCAAACATTAGAAGATCAGATTGGCACGTTGGCAAAGGATTCGGAAGAGGAGGATCGTGAAGATTTCGCCGAAACAGGAGCTCTATCGAACGAAGAGCAACATCATGAAGGGACAGAACATTTAGAGAATGCCTACCAACCTCTTCAAAATTTGGCCTTTCGAGGGATCCTAAATCCAGATCATATTCAAGCACAAAATAATGAGTCCTCGGATGATAAACAGCCTGGAGGGCAGCAAACGGGAGGAGGCCATTTAGAGGGCCAAATGGGGAACGAATTGATAAGTCGGCAGCAGCCCGCTCCTTCTTCTCCATCGCAAACTTCACAAGACCCTCAACAACCTGTTTTTGGAGTCTCACCTCTACAACAGTGGTTTCAGCCGAATCTTCGCCCTCAAGGAGTATCCGGTGTGACCGTCAGCGGTGGGGAATATCTGTATGATGAGTGGGATGGCATCATTCGTGACTATCGTCCTCAGTGGTGTCGAGTGTTTGAAAAGACAGGTGTGGAAGGTTTGCCAGATTTTGTTGATGAAACCTTTCAGTCTTATGGGCCGATCGTCCGGTTGATTCGACGCTACTTTGAGGCGATTCGTCCGGAAGCCTTTCGGAGAATTGGTCGGCAGGCCGATGGAGAGGATATCGATCTTGACGCACTGGTGAGTTGGATGGTGGACCGGCGACAAGGACATGAACCACCCGAGCAAGTCTATTCCACCCGTCGAAAACATGACCGCCAGGTGGCAGTAGCTTTTTTGGTTGATATGAGTGGTTCAACCGGGCGCCAAATTGGAGTACGGAGTCGCCCAGTTATTGATATCGAAAAAGAAGGACTGTTGTTGTTGTCCGAGGCTCTTTCGGCTATTGGTGATCAATATGCAATGTATGGATTTTCTGGACAGAGTCGACAATCTGTCGACATCCATGTTCTGAAAGATTTTGAGCAACGTTCAGGGAGGCGGGTCGGGCTGAAAATCAGTGGGGTGAAGCCACGGCAACAAAATCGTGATGGGGCTGCTATCCGTCATGCGACTCAACGGTTGATCCAGCAGGCTGCAAAGGTCCAGTTGCTTATGTTGCTCAGCGATGGGAAACCGTTAGATGATGAGTATGCAGATGAATATGCGTTAGAAGATACGAAGATGGCGCTTAGAGAGGCAAGACGTCAAGGGATTCATCCCTTTTGCATTACCATTGACCATGCGGAGACTGATTATGTTCAACGCATGTATGGAGATATCGGATTTCTGGTTGTTGATGAGGTTGAGACTCTTCCAACCCGATTGCCCAAAATTTATCAACGGTTAACCGCGATGTAAACGAGATAAGATAATGACTACCTCAACTCATCCTGAGGTCCCTCCGTGGCTGTATAAACTGTTTACCGGTCATCAATATCCCTATGTCCGGCGACAAGCCAAATTTGATAAGAAAGATCGTCCGCCCGATGGTGATCGGCCTGAGCCGACACCAGAGGAAATCCAAGAAAAATTTTGGCAAATCTACCCACGTTGTCGGGCCAAGATGTTGCAAGAAGTCAAAACCGGGATGATTGTGGCGTTTAACGAATTGGGTGAATATGCGGCTGGAACCTATCAGGAATTTATCGATCACCCTGAGGATTTTTTGGCTCGAGAATATGGAAAGAAGAAGATTAAAGTAAATTTTTATGATGGGGATAATTTTGTCTGTACCATTAATTTTAAAGTCGCAGGGTGGACCAGCCATGAGGATGATTAAACCCGCTTGGCTGAAATCTTGTAAGGGATAGGTGGCGTTATGAGGCGAGTGAAAGTCACGGTGGTTGGAGCAGGGAATGTGGGTGGGTCTATCGCTCAACGCCTTGCTGAAAAAAACTGGTACGACATTGTTTTAGTAGATATTGTGGAAGGTATGCCTCAGGGCAAAGCGCTGGACTTGGTGGAGGCGGGGCCAGTTTGTGCGTACGATTCTGCTGTCACAGGTGCCAATAACTATGAGGCCACAAAAGATTCAGACCTGGTGGTCATTACCTCGGGTATCCCTCGAAAGCCCGGCATGAGTCGTGATGAATTATTAGCCACCAATACCAAGATTGTTTCCTCCGTTGTACGCGAAACCGTCAAGCGATCCCCAGAAGCGATTCTCATTATTGTTTCGAATCCGCTCGATGTAA
This sequence comes from Nitrospirales bacterium, assembly GCA_965223295.1. GTDB lineage: Bacteria > Nitrospirota > Nitrospiria > Nitrospirales > UBA8639 > Nitrospira_E. The sequence continues at coordinate 1,779,198 of CBDCWC010000003.1, forward strand.
TGACGCATGTGGCTCACCAGGTGAGTGGGTTTTCAAGAAACCGAGTCATAGGGATGGCTGGTGTCTTGGATTCAGCCCGGTTTCGCTCCTTCATTGCGGAAGCTTTACAAGTCTCCGTAGAAAATATTCATGCCATGGTCTTAGGTGGCCATGGGGATTTGATGGTGCCCCTTATTCGGTATTCGACCGTGGCTGGGCGACCACTTCCTGAATGGTTCTCGCCGGAAAAGCTAGAAGCGTTGATCAAGCGAACACGCGAAGGCGGAGCAGAAATTGTCAATTTATTAAAGACTGGAAGTGCCTATTATGCTCCAGCTGCTTCCGTGGTGGAAATGGTGGAGGCGATTACCAAAGACCAAAAGAAAATTCTCCCCTGTGCAACCTTATGCGAAGGAGAATATGGGTTTGATCATTTGGTGTTGGGGGTGCCGGTGAAACTTGGATCTAACGGTGCGGAGGCCATTATTGAATATGCTCTGACTCATGAGGAAAAAACAGCGTTAGAAGCCTCGGCGAAAGCGGTGCAGGAATTATGTGGAAAAGTTGATGTGATGATGGAAAAAATGTCTTAGAAGCACACCTTTCTCCGCACGTAATTTCAAAGGTGTTGTTCAAGAAATTCGCCAATGAAAACCGTACTCTTGAATGCTTGACGCCCTGAGAACCCCATTCGTATAGTGGTCATAAGTATAAAGAAGCACTCCTGAAAAAAGTCGTCCCTGTTTACTCTATATAGGCGTGTTGAATAATTGAATATCTCAAAGATCATATTTCGCCAGGAAGCCCTTGGCAATCAACAGCGTCGGGTCTGTTCAAAAAAGGTTCGTCCAGCAAGGCCACAGCCATTTTTGCGCGCGGAGCGTACTGGTCCTACGTGAGCACGGAAAAATGGCGAGAACGCCGCTGGCGGCTTTTTTCAACAGACCCTATATTCACTCCAATGCCTTATGAACCAGAAATAATCGAGAATCAATATGCTTGAAACTATGGCACCACGAGTATTACGTGAAATTCCTGGAGAGCCCTGGGAAATTGAGTCATATTGCCAAGAGGGTGGCTATGAAGTCTGGAAACAATGCGTGACGAAGCCTGATCCTCTCGCCATTATTGCTCAATTGAAGGAGGCACATCTTCGTGGACGAGGTGGAGCCGGGTTTCCGACCGGATTAAAATGGGACAAAGTTCTGAACCATCGTGTGGAAGAACGCTATTTTGTCTGCAATGCCGGTGAGCATGAACCGGGAACGTTTAAAGATCGGTATTTACTCAAACACCATCCGCATCAGCTATTAGAAGGCTGTCTTATTGCTGCCCATACGGTGGGTGCCAAAGAAGCGTATATTTATCTGAATCATGAGTTCGCCAAAGAGAAGGCGAACTTCGAACGGGCTAAAGAAGAGGCGAGGGCCAAGGGCTATTTGGGCGATAATATTTTAGGTACGGGTCTGAATTTAGATATCCAAATTTTTGATGGCTATGGGAGTTATGTGGCTGGTGAAGAAACGGCGATGTTGGAGTCGATGCAAGGACGTCCAGCCCAACCAAAACAAAAACCGCCATTCTATCCCACGGAATATGGGCTCCATGGGAAACCGACGTTGGTGAATAATGTGGAAACACTTTCCAATATTCCACAGCTTTTACGGAATGGAGCGGCATGGTTTCGGGAAGTGGGAACCAGTACGACGCCAGGGACGATGTTGTTCTCTCTCAGTGGATCTGTCAATCGACCGGGTGTGTATGAATTGCCGTTGGGGACCACGGTTCGTCATTTGATAGAAGTGTGTGGACAAGGTGTTCTCCATGGTCATGGTGTCAAAGCGGTCTTTCCTGGAGGACCATCATTTTCCATGATTGGCGTTGATCAGCTAGATCTTCCCATGGACTTTGATTCTTTAAAAAAAGCTGGCACTGGATTGGGTTCTGCAGGTGTGATTGTCGTGGATGATGCCACATGTATGGTGGCCCAAACGCTGAAGTTTTCGGAATTCTTTGAAGACGAAACCTGTGGCCAATGCCCGCCCTGTCGAATTGGTACGGGAGAGTTGGCCATGCTGATGCGGAAAATCGAAAAAGGGCAAGGCGAAGAGAAAGATTTAGAGAAGTTGTTGCAAATCTGTGGATTTGTGAAAGGTACAGGGTTTTGTACGTTGGTATCCGGTGCTGCTGTGCTTGTTCAGAATAGTTTGCGCTTATTCCGTCATGAGTTTGAAGCCCATATTGAATTAGGTCGTTGTCCGATGAATGCAGTTCCAGAATCTGAGGGGGCGTGAGCTTTGCCCATGCCTCGTGTCACCTTTATTCATCCTGAAGGAAAAAGTGGAGAGGTTGCGCCTGATCTGTCGCTTCTCGAAGCGGCTGACCAGTTGGGATTTCCTCTCAATCATGATTGTGGCGGTAATGCCTCGTGTACAACCTGCCGAGTGGATGTGGTCGCGGGGTTGGAAAATTTATCCGACATTGATTTTGACGAACAAGATTTACTGGATCGCGAAGCGCTCATCGAACCTTATCGCCGCTTAGGGTGCCAAGCTCGAGTGTTAGGCGATGTGATTGTTCAGGTGCCTGAAGAAAAATGGGAGAAGACTTCGCTGGACCAATCCCAGGAAGTCGAGTCCTCCCCTCAATAACAAGGGCAACAAGACAGTATTCTTGCCTGGTTCGTGCAAGAAGATCCTTTCTTTTTCATTTCGTTTATGGCTAGCTCGACATCAATTACCCGCACCTATACCTTTTGCGCAGCACATCGGCTGCATACTGACCAATTGCCGGATGACGTCAATCAAAAAATATTTGGCAAATGTAATAATTTAAATGGGCATGGCCACAATTATACGGTTCAAGTCACGGTTCAAGGGGAAGTGGATGGCAAGACAGGGTTGGTCATTGATGTTGATCAACTTGATCAGATTGTCCACGAAACGGTTGTCACTCGTTTTGATCATCAACATTTGAATTTCGACTCAGCGTTTCAACACCTCACCACGACCGGTGAAAATCTGGCCTATGTGATATGGCATTTGTTGGTAGATAAGCTGCCATCGGGCCAATTGGGAAAAATTGGTGTACTGGAAACACGGGACAATTTTTTTGAATATATTGGAGATTCAAAATCGTCAAAGATTTAGGAGCTCTTTGTTATTCACTTGAACGTATGGAGAAGTATGAAGCCGAAACCGAAGAAATCTAAGGCCGCATCTGTCCAGCGCAACCCCCGGAAGTTAGCAGATTCCGATCAGATTGAAATTACCTCTCCAGCGGCGATCAAAGACATTGAGCCCACGGTTCGAAAATTACTCAGTCAGTTAGGTGAGAATCCTGACAGAAATGGATTGCAGGAGACTCCCAAACGAGTGGCCAAGGCCCTCACGTATCTCACGCAGGGCTATCATCAAGATATTGATACCTTGCTGAATCATGCTCTTTTCCCCATCCAATATGACGAAATGGTCATCGTCAAAGATATTGATTTTTATAGTTTGTGTGAACATCACCTGTTGCCATTTTTTGGCAAGTGTCATGTCGGATACATTCCTAGAAAGCATGTGGTGGGTTTAAGCAAAGTGCCTCGCATTGTGGATATGTTCAGTCGACGTCTGCAGGTGCAAGAACGACTAACCGTGCAAATTGCCCATACGATTCAGGAAAAACTCAATCCTCATGGGGTAGGCGTGGTCATGGAAGCTCGGCATCTATGTATGAGTATGCGAGGAGTTGAAAAGCAAAATACCGTAGCCGTGACCAGTGAGATGTTAGGCGTATTTAGAAATCAACAACAAACGCGAGATGAGTTTCTGAAATTAATTCGCCAGCGTGGCGGTGATAACGACTAATATTCTCGCAACCGACTGATCCAGGTTGACCATGTCTGATGAAATTTCCTCCTTGACCTATTTCATGAAATCAGCTTTAATGCGCGGCATCTTATCTTTCTTACTGTAGCTTCCCACGGATGGGCTAGGAGCGCAGGATGCGCCGGTCTTATAGAGTGTAGTTGTTTGGGAGTCAGGTCACCCATCTGTATGCACAAAGACTAACGCTCATCACCCCAAATCCTTTCCCCTCGTTCTCGCCATTTTCCCGTGCTCACGTAAGACCAGTACGCTCCGCGCGCAAACATGGCGGTGGCCTTGCTGGAGGGCTTTTTTGACCATTCCCGTCGCATCGCAGTCTCCACTGCACTGAAAGCGTTTTCGTAACTTGCAATTGAACTATTCAACAGTCTCATTGTTGATCCGTCATTCACTATGAACACTCCTGCTCATATGATGGTAAATGTGGGACTGCTCGGCAAAGGAAAAGCGCCGTCGCATCAAGTTGCTGTGCTGATTGGGGCGGTGATTTCGGATGTGCCGATGTTCGTGTTTTATTTTTGGGAAAAGGTCTGGAGGTCGTTACCGGAATCCGTTATTTGGCAACAGTATTTTGATCCGCGCTGGCAGATGGTCTTTGATCTTTTTCACTCATTTCCCATCGCGCTTATTGGTTGGTTTCTGAGTGTATGGGCAAAGTGGAAGGGGGGTGCGCTATTTTGGGTCAGTATGCTCCTGCATAATGTAGGCGATTTTCCGCTCCATCATGATGATGCGCACCGACATTTCGTTCCTTTATCGGACTGGCAGTTTGCCAGCCCGGTCTCCTATTGGGATCCCCGATTTTATGGAAATGTTGTGACGATCATTGAAATTTTCCTGGTTTTGGCCATTGGACTCTGGCTTTGGCGAGACGCCAGCTGGATAGGGACAAAGATCATGGTGGCTTCAATCTTCTCCATTTATCTTGGATACTTAGGATATGTGGCTCTCGTGTGGATGTGAGAGGTCAGTTACTTTTTGGGATCTTTAGCCAGTCATAACCCGTGTGTCTGAAGAAAAGATTGCACAGCCTGATTAAATGCCACAGGCTGCTCAAAATTGGAAAGATGGCCTGCTTCGGGAATGATGACCAATCTTGCTTCAGGAATTCGCTGGGTGATGTACTGAGATTCTTCGACTGGAGTGGCTTGATCCTTTTCTCCGACGATAACCAGAGTGGGACAGGTGATCATCGAAAGAAGATCGGTAGAATCAGGCCGAGCGGCCATTGCGACCAAATCAACGACAATTCCCGACTCAGGGGTTTGAAGAATCATCTGCCGAACCTGTTCTACAAGTTCAGGCCGGTGTTGGAAGGTTGTTGGGGCTAGAAGTTTAGGAAGCATGATGTCGGCAATGGCCGAGGCTCCATCTTTGAATGCAACTTCAGCCATCGACCGACGTCCCGCTTTCCCTTCCTCGCTATCCGCTTGAGCTCTTGTATCGGCTAACACCAAGCCTTTTACCCGATTCGCATAACGACGGTAAATCGAAAAGAGGGTGTAACCGCCCATCGACAAACCCACAAACACGGCTTGAGAAATTCCGAGATGGTCGAGCAGGTGAATGACATTCTTGGCATAGTCGTTCAAACTATCATTCCATAAGACGATGTCGGATTCTCCATGTCCTCCAATGTAGATGGTGATGACTCGATAGGCGTCTTGCAGGGCATCCACTTGCGGTTGCCACATGGCCTTGCTTAAGGGAAAGGCATGGATGAAGATGAGAGGCGTGCCGTTTCCTTGGTCTGTATACCCAATTGTCATTCCATTGATATTAGCCTTCACTATCCACTCCTTTTTCTTCTATGGCAGCGGCATGTTTTCTTTGGCTGGCTGGAAGGCACTAACCACATTTTCTCTCATTTGCCGGTTCATGGCCGATGGTTATAGCATATTGAGAGTAGAGAGGTAATGAAGAAAGCTGCTCTCAGAAGTGCATGCTGTTTTTAGTTTATGAGTAGGGCGTGTTGAATAATGAAGATATCAAGGGCCATATTTCGCCCGTAAGCGGTTCGCTATCAGTAGCATCGGGGCTGTTCAAAAATGTCCGCTCGCCTGCGCGAAGCCGCTTCGGCGAAGCCAGGTCCAGCAAGGCCGCAGCTATTTTTGCGCGCGGAACGTACTGGCACTACGTGAGCACGGAAAAATGGTGAGAACGCCGCTGGCGGCTTTTTTCAACAGACCCAAGTAAGATCGTTTAAAGCTCTCTCGCCATTTCAGGGCTTGGCCTCGAAGAGAGGACGAGGGTTTGGGTGATGGAAGCTCACCAAAATATTCAAGCACTGTAGACTTGGAGCGAGTGCCGATGGAACCATTTGATTCAGAGTCTCAAGGAGATCTCTTCCCGAGTACAAAATTTTCCGATAGCCGCCAAGCGCCCTTAGCAGATCGCATGCGGCCGCAGTCTTTTGATGACTTTGTCGGCCAAGAAGAAGCCTTGGCAGTAGATCAGCCGCTTCGCAAGGCCATAGAGAATGATCGTGTGCCTTCTCTGATAGTATGGGGGCCACCAGGCACAGGCAAAACGACCTTGGCGCATCTCATCGCTAAGAAAACGCAGTCAGCATTTGTGCCATTTTCGGCTGTGCTGAGTGGTGTGCAGGAATTGCGAGGACTTCTCAAAACGGCGCAACAACGTAAAAAGGTGTCGAATCAACATACGCTGCTCTTTGTCGATGAAATTCATCGATTCAATAAAGCGCAACAAGATGCCTTTTTGCCATATGTGGAACGGGGCGATATCACCCTTATTGGTGCAACCACGCAAAATCCTTCGTTTGAAGTGATCGCACCTTTATTGTCTCGGTCGATGGTGGTGGTACTCAAATCGTTGAACGATGATGCCTTAGGGCAGATTTTAGATCGTGCCTTAACGGATTCAAAACGAGGACTCGGAGCTTCACAAACAACTCTCACCCCTGAAGCGAGGCGTTTGCTCATTGCATACGGTAATGGTGATGCCCGTTCAATGTTGACGGGGTTGGAATTTGTTGTGGGTCACTATGCAGAAAACGGGAAATCAGCCTCTATCGATAAGCCTCAGGTCGCGCAGGCTCTTAAAGAAAAAGCGCTACGATACGATCGAGCTGGAGAAGAACACTATGATTTGATTTCCGCGTTTATCAAAAGTATGCGTGATTCTCACCCGGATGGCGCACTCTATTGGTTGGCTCGAATGCTGGAAGGTGGAGAGGATCCCAAATTTATCGCAAGACGCATGATGATTTTTGCATCAGAAGACATTGGGATGGCTGACTCACAAGCCCTTGTCATCGCCTCGGCCGTTTTTCATGCTGTAGAGGTGGTTGGTTTGCCAGAGGCACAAATCAACCTGGCTCATGGGGTGACCTACTTAGCTACGGCTCCAAAAAGTAATGCGTCTTATGCTGGAATTCTTGCTGCAAGAAAAGACGTGAAAGAAAAAGGCAATTTGCCCGTGCCGCTTCATTTGCGGAATGCCGCGACTTCTCTCATGAAAGAGCTGGACTATGGGAAAGACTACCGCTATGCACATGATGACCCACATGGCGCCAAGGCCCAAACCCATCTTCCCAAAGAACTAGAAGGCCGTCAGTATTATCAGCCCAAGAGTTCTTTCTTCAGGTCTTCTCCAAATGATATGGAAGAAGATATCAATAATCCCTGGTAATTCAGGCCGATCCGACAACTCGAAAAATAAAGCTGTATTTTTTAGATCGTTGTGGGGAAGAGTGGGTAGGCAGTTCGAGTATGAGGTCCTCAGTATAGTACCTTGATCACAGTATCTGAATCTTGATGAACAAGAGAATGCGGATTTTTTCAGTTTTCTTGGGAAATGATACTGTGTTCATTCTTTTTGAGTTGTAGCTCATCGGAATGAACAAGATCTGCATTCTTGCCTTGGTCGGCGAATTCTTTGAGGCGTTGATTGATGACTGCAACGGTGGAGGTAATGCCAGTATCCACCTCTTCTGACAGAGCGTTGAGGCCAGTGAGAATATCCCGGGCTTCTTCCACACCTTTCCCTATGGCCTTGCCAATAAAGTTGACAAATTCGCTCCGAACGTCCTCTTCGCTTAACTCGGGGTGATTTTCTTGAAATTGCGAAAAGGCGAGGAGGGCAAAGTCTACAATCCGATTAGCTGTGGCTTCGGGAGAAACATCGAGGGATGTATCAGGTGATACGCCAAGGTCAGCTTTAGCCGATTCCACCAGACTTTCGAGCTTTTGAAGATCCTGTTGTGAGAGTCCATTGTGGAGGTCTGGTTCCAGTCCACCAGCTTTTTGAATATTGGCCAAGGTTTTATTCAAGACAAGTTCGGCCACATCTTTTCGCGATGTTGGGCCACTCAAGGAAACGGTGTCAGTTTGAGCTGAGGCCGCTGGTCGAGCCTGGGTGTTTCGAGCTGGCAAGGTCTTTTGAGCAAAACTCGGGGCCTGCGCCTGAATAGGGAGGGATACTTCTCTCACCATGCGTGCCTACTCCTTGTGTGTCGTCGTGAACTATCAAATCGATCTAGAGATGCTGAGACCTTATCGGCTTTTCCTTGGTAGGCCTTGCGAGGGGATAGCACAGAATGAACTGGTCAAGAGCTTATTTCGGGGGAGCAAGACGATTTCTTCTAGGTCCGGGATGGAAAGCAAAGGGCTCCAAGTGAGGGCCAGGACGCCTCTTTTAGATCAATACTGACATTATCCGAAGGAACAACTGGCCTATCAGCCACAATCGACCCAAAGCGGACATCTAAAATTTAAGATATCTCCGTAATATATTCAAGAATAGACTCATTACGTGAGCCATAGCTTTATTGTTAACACTTGTATGCTGTTTGCAGTTAGCTATCACCGCTTCCAATTCCGGCGCCGAGAACGACTTCTTATAGTCAAAAAACTCAAATCCCCTGTTTCTCAAGGATGTACCCCACAACTTCAGTATTCTCATTCGGTGCTCCAATTAGCTTAGTCAGAAATCTCCAAGCGCCCAAAAATAATAGCGCTTTTCCCTACAAGTGCCATGGTCATACCCAGTGTGCAGTGTGCTTTCTCCTGAGGGTAAAGAATCCCAGCTACTGGTGTTGAGATTGCAATGAAAAAGGGGAGCGAACAATGTGGCGCATATGGTATAAGGGATTGGCTTTCACTCTAAGGGCTGCATGACTAGGAATCTGCCATGTGCAGGCGCCTAGGTTAGAAAGAATCGCATCGCTTGGAAATACCATTCAGGTGGAATGATACTCAGACGACAAACAGCGGTGGGCTGGCGATCATCTCAGGATATCCTTCTGTGCGCACTGGTGTGTCTTGTTAGTGTCATGGGGTTCACGCCACTGGCTACGGCGCAGGATCTTGATGTTTTAAAGGCCGCGGTCGTCAAGATTAGAGCCAATACGGGGCAAGTGGGTTCGGGCTTTATCGTTCGAGTTGAACAGGACAAGGTCTTCATCATTACAGCCGCGCATGTCATTGCAGGAGACCCTCAGCCTGAGGTGGAGTTTTTCTGGGAGCGCAATGTGCCGATCAAAGGCACGGTCTTGCCTGGAGCGGAAGTGAATGATGACGTACGAGGGTTAGCTTTGGTTATAGTGCTCGGAAAAGAGTTTTTCTCAAAGGGGATACAAAGCCTAGCGTTTGGGTTGGTCACAGATCTAGTGTCGGGGGGAGAGGAAGCCCTAGTCATAGGCCATCCTGGGGGAGGAGGCGACTGGACGGTGGTGAACCGGCATATTTCAAATCGGGTCGGCCGCGACATTACGCTCGATCCAGGTGTGATGGCCAGATTTTCCGGTGGGCCTATTCTGGTAAAGAACAAAGTGATGGGCATTGTAATGACCAATAGAGGTGGCTTTGGCTTAGGCAGCACCCATAAAAGCGTATTGGACTATATGGAGGGCTTTGGGGTGATCCCTTCTACCGTTCCCATTATCGATGCGAAGGAACCTCCTTCCACCGCCGAAACAACAGTGCCTACTGTCCACGTTCCTCCGCTCTCAAAACGTCCCAGTCAGTCGTTGCCTCAAACCAAAACTGGCAAAGATGGTGCGCCGATCAACAGTATTGTGGAGGACCAGACTGACGGAAGGCCTCCTGCAAAGAAAAATACGCACGAAACCAATGGAGTGAATGGCACAATTTCGTTTATATGGGAGGGTGCGACACCGACATGGTGGAAGGTGTTGCAGGCCGATCAATTTGGTGAGTACCAGGAGGTCGCACGGACGAACCAATTACGCCGGGGTAAAAGGCAAGTCATGGAACTAGCGCCTGGCAAATACCAGGTCAATCGAAGTGCCGAAGGCGCAGAACGACAAGATGTAACTGTCAATATTGGAAAAGATGTGCTTATAACTGAGTAAACTCCTGGTCCTCGGCATAGAGAGTCGGTCGTCGTAACGGATTCACCAGCGCCTCGTCAACGGCGTCCGGCGAGTGCTGTCATTCAAAGATCGTCTGGATGAGCAAAAGAATACCTTTGACGAATGATGCCTATTGGCCGTGAACTGACACAATCTAGGATTTAAAGATGCTGTCTAATCTGTCTATGCAATGGACATGTAAAGCTGCACTCAATTTATGCGGGTCAAATTATTAATGCAATTGCCGTGAGTATTTCATGAATCTTCTTGAGTTCTTTAATACGTAAGGAGACAGTTGTCCTTCAAAATCCGTCGATTGACTTTCTTCTCTTTTCTAGCGATAGTCGTCAGTACTCTGTCCCGTACTTTTCCTCGTAATTTTCACGAAAATCTGTAGGTGCTTGACATCATTGGCTGGAGTTGTATACTGCATGGTGTGGGAAAAAGTGGGAAAATTCCCTCAATATGGCAAAAATGAAACATGATGAATGAATGATGTGCATGTTCCTGTTCTTGCTGGAGAAATTTGCCAGTGGCTTCACCCAAAACCAGGTGGAATTTACGTAGATTGCACATTGGGTCTTGGAGGAACATCATTAAAAATACTCGAAAGCACAGGATATAATGCTCATATTCTTGGTTTGGATAGGGATCCTGAGGCCTTGGCTGAGGCGGAGAAAGGCTTAGAGCCCTATAGATCGAAAGTGAAGCTTTTCAATGGGAATTACTCCCACCTTACGGATTTTGTTCAGCAAGCTGGCGTTGAGAGGGTCGATGGCGTGGTGTTCGATCTAGGGGTGTCCTCATTACAGTTAGATCGGCCAGAGCGAGGCTTTAGTTTTGCTGCGGATGGGCCTCTGGATATGCGTATGGACCAAACTCAGGGCGCAACAGCGGCTGATCTCATAAAAGTGCTGCCTGAGAAGGAGTTGGCCGATTTGTTTTTTGTCTATGGGGAGGAGCGATTTTCTCGACGCATTGCCCGTGCGATTGTGGAATCCAGAAAAACCTTTTCATTGGAAACTACGCAAGCGTTGGTTTCCGTCATTAAAGGCGCGGTTCCTCATGCCTATAGAAACGGACGTATTCATTGCGCCACTCGGACGTTCCAAGCTCTTCGAATTCGGGTGAATCAAGAACTAGAACTGTTGCAGCCGGCTCTTCGAGATGCGGTAGATCTTCTCAAGGAGGGTGGGCGATTGTGTGTGGTGGCGTTTCATTCCCTGGAAGATCGAATGGTGAAGCACACATTCCGAGCATTAGCCGGGAAAGACCATCCCCAGATTACATTGCTCACGAAGAAACCTATCATCGCTTGTGAAGAGGAAATTCGCCAAAACCCGCGGGCGCGGAGCGCCAAGCTCCGGGTCGCCCAACGTTTAGGGGAGGAAACGCGCTCATGAAAAAAAATGTCTTGCTTGGAATTATGCTGATTTTAGGCGCCTGGTGTCTGGTGTACGTCGGAATGAAGATTGATATGTGGCGGTTGGGATATGACATGGAAGAATTAGAGAATCAGCGTACGGTTCTGAAGAAAGAACAAGAGCTTCTGCAGGTCCGTCTGTCTGAGCTCACAGACCCACAGCAAATTGCACAACGAGCTCAAGAAGAATTACAGCTCATGGTCCCCCAAGACGGTCAAGTCGTGATGGTCTCCCGTGATATGAATCCTTCCTCCGAATCAGAAAGCGATTCTCCGATGCGGTTAGTCCGTGAGTTTTCAGAAGGCATAGTGAGTCTGCCATGAGTCCGCCCAGCCAAGATATCCATCCTATCTGCAGAATTCGCAGTGGCATTGTGTGTCTTTGCCTGCTTTTTGGATTTGTCGCGATCGGGTGCCGGCTATTTTATTTGCAGGTGCTGCAATCGGACACTGGTGCCCATGCCGTTCAACGCCAGCACCAAAAATCGATGATTGTTCAGTCTGATCGCGGAGTGATTTTTGATCGGCAGGGCCATCCCTTAGCACTCAATGTTGATGTCTCCTCTGTCTTTGTGAATCCCAAGTCTCTCAAAAATCCTGAGCAAACTGCAGAGGCACTAGCGCGGGTGTTGGATATGCCAACGCCTGAACTACACAAGGTTTTCAAGGATGCGAAATCTCGTGTTCGGCTGAAGCGGCGACTTCCAGAAGAGCAAGCTCGACAGATTGAGGACATGGCGATTCCCGGAGTAGACGTGGTCAGAAGGCCTCAGCGTTTTTATCCCAAGAAGCAATTGGGTTCTCATATTTTGGGTTTTGCGGGTGATGATAATCAGGGCTTAGAAGGGATTGAATTTCATTACGAGTCATTTTTGCGAGGCGAAAAAAGCCGCGTGCGTTACCAGCGGGATGCGCTAGGCGGGAGAATTGCCTCGCTGATTAATCCGGCTTCAACCAGTCATCATGCTGGCTATCATGTCACTCTTTCGATTGATGAAGTCATCCAGTTTATTGCTGAAGATGAATTAGCAAAAGCTGTCAAGCAGAGTCATGCCAAATCAGGAACCATTTTGATCATGGATCCCATGACTGGAGGCATCTTAGCTTGGGCTGTCTATCCGACCTTTGATCCCAACCGCTTCCGGAAACTTTCAGCAGAAGATTGGAAAAATTGGACGGTCACCGACCCATATGAGCCGGGATCGACGTTGAAAATCGTGGTGGCTGCTGCGGCTTTAGAAGAAGAAATCATGGCGCCTGACACGTTGATTTATGGAGGCGATGGGCAAATGTCCGTCGCCGGAAAGCTTTTTCATGATCACGCGAAGGCCAACTGGCTCACATTTACGGATGCCATTGTGCAGTCAAGCAATGTTGGGGTTATTAAGGTGGCGCTCGAACTGGGAGAGACGCGAATGTTTAAGTACCTGAAGGCCTTTGGGTTTGGAGCGAAGACAGGTATTGATCTCTCCGGAGAAACGCCAGGCATTTTACGTGATCCGAAAAATTGGAGTGGCCTCAGTTTGTCGTCTTTAGCCATGGGACAAGAAATCGGGGTGACTCCGATTCAAATGGTGACGGCCATGTCCGTGGTTGCCAATGGTGGATGGTTGATGACCCCGTATGTGGTGTCGTCGGTAATGGATGGTCGTGGGCAATCAGTCCTGACGAAAAAATTGGAACCCAGAAGGCGACCCATTTCTTCGCAGACGGCCAAACGTCTGAGCCGTATTCTTGAAACCGTCGTAGAAAGTGGAACAGGTCGACAGGCTAAATTGACGGGGTATCGCGCAGCAGGCAAGACCGGAACGTCTCAAAAAATTGATCCAGAAACTGGAGCCTATTCGTCAACGAGTGTCATTGCTTCGTTTGTGGGATTTGTTCCGGTTGAACAACCGCGCCTGACTATGCTGGTCGTGATCGACGACCCAAAAGGAAAAGAATGGAGGTGGGGTGGGAAAAGTGCGGCTCCGGTGTTTGGAAATGTGGCCAATCGCGTCTTACCGCATTTAGGCATCTTGCCAGGTGGGCCTCAAGTAATCCGGACGGCTTCTTCTTCTCATATTTCATCCCCCCTCAATACGCTTGTGCAGTAAGTCGTGACGCTTCAAGAGTTACTTGATCCGATTGATGTGGTAAACGCTACTGGCGATTTCCAGGAAGAAATTATTTCTATCACTGAAGATTCGCGGGCCGTTGGGCCAGGCTCGGTGTTTGTGGCGATTCAGGGAACGCAACAAGATGGACATCATTTTGTGAATCAAGCCATTGCTCAGGGTGCCACTGCTGTTGTCGTGGAGGAAGGGTGTTTGCCATCGCCAGCCTCCCAGACTTCATCGCCAGATTCCGCAGCAGTGATTCAGGTGAAGAATTCCCGTAAGGCTTTGGGGTTGATGGCCTCACAACTTTATGGGAACCCATCAGCTCATCTGAGGATGGTGGGCGTCACGGGGACGAATGGGAAAACCACGGTGACGCATTTGGCTCACGCGATTTTAGAAACTCAAGGGCATCGAGTTGGGTTGCTCGGGACAGTGGGCTATGTCTATGGGAACGCACGTCGTGCGGCATCTCATACGACGCCGGCTCCCGTGCCACTTCAAGAAATGTTAGCTGAAATGGTGGGGGATCGAGCGGATGTGGCTGTGCTGGAAGTTTCATCTCATGCATTGGCATTAGAGCGAGTGGCCGGCTGCGAGTTTGATATTGTCGTGTTCACCAATTTGACGCAAGACCACCTAGATTTTCACCAAACCATGGAACAATATTTTGAGGCCAAGCTCCAGTTATTCACCCGCTATGTGGGCGGGGGTGGTAAGTCGGGTCCCAAGCGAGCGCTCGTAAACGGAGACGACACATGGGCTCGGCTGATTGCTCAGCAATGTCCCATTCCTGTTTGGACGTTTGGTCTCCATGGCAAAGCTGATATTCAAGCTGAAGGAATTCAGTTGGGAATGGAAGGAACGCAATTTAGCGTCAACAGTCCTGTGGGGCCTATGACTATCACTAGCCAATTGGTGGGTGAACATAATGTGTCCAATATGCTGGCCGCTATAGGTATTGCCTTGGAAATGGGGATGTCTCCCGCTCAGATTGAAGAGGCCCTGAAGTCAGTTGGCAATGTTCCGGGACGTTTTGAACGGATTCAGGAAGGACAGGATTTTACCGTGGTGGTGGACTATGCCCATACCGATGATGCACTTCAACAGTTACTGGAGGCCGCACAGATGATCAAGCGAGGGCGCATCATTACGGTGTTTGGTTGCGGAGGAGATCGAGATTCGGGCAAGCGGCCCAAAATGGGACAAGTCGCTGTTACGCATAGTGATTGGGTCATTGTCACGTCTGATAATCCTCGAACTGAAGATCCGCTGGCCATTCTGGCTGATATTGAAAAAGGTATTACGGCTTTGCCTGAGAAAGACCGGTGTGACTATCGCATGATTTCGGATCGTGCGGAAGCTATTCAGGCCGCTATAGCTGCTGCCAAGCCAGATGATCTTGTGCTGATTGCGGGCAAAGGCCATGAAGATTATCAAATTCTAGGAAAACAGAAAGTACATTTTGATGATCGTGAAGAAGCTCGAAAAGCTCTTCAACAACGATAGCCTTCAGGATAATCCAGGCCATATGACTCATGGCAATATTTGAGGTGGAAGAAGTGGTTGCAGCCACGAAAGGAACATTGCTCGCACCAAGAGGAAAACCCCACGTGAAATTTCGTCGGGTGGAAACGGACTCTCGAGCGGTCAAGCTGGGCGATCTCTTTGTGGCGTTAAGAGGTCCGAATTTTGATGGTCATGATTTTGTTGGCAAAGCTTGGAAGATGGGGGCCAAGGGGGTTGTTGTAGAAAAGAAATGGGACAGCAAGGGATTGAAAGGTTTGGGAAAGGTGAGCCGGTCTCCACTTGCAGTCGTGTGTGTGAACGATACCCTACAGGCCTACCAAGATTTAGCTAAATTTCATCGCGCAAGGTTTTCCATTCCTGTTGTGGCCATTACTGGGAGTAATGGAAAAACGACAACGAAGGAAATGGTGAGTCGCGTATTGGAGACTCGTTGGCGCATCTTGAAAACTCAAGGGAATTTCAATAATGCGATTGGCGTTCCTAAAACGTTGTTAGGCCTTCAGGCAAAGCATCAGGCTGCCGTTATTGAAATGGGCGTGGATCAAGTGGGACAAACCGCCCGGCTTGGAGAGATTGCCCGGCCCACTTTAGGCGTCATTACGAATGTCGGACAGGACCATTTAGAATATTACAAAACCATGGCGCGCTCAGCTAGGTCAAAGGCTGAATTGTTTGCCTGGCTTCCGGATGACGGCGCCGCCATTTTAAATGCGGATGATGAATATTTTTCATCATTTTCCCAAAAAGCGACTTGCCCGGTGGTTTCCTTTGGATTGCAGGCTGATGCAGATGTGCGGGGAACCAAACTCAATTGGAATGGAAAGCACACAGAATTTCGCTTATGGCTGCCGAATCGAAAAACCAGTAAACGCACGATTGTCCGAACAATGGGTTTCCATAATGTGTCTAATGCACTTGCCGGGGCAGCCGTAGGACATGCGCTACAGTTTTCTGCCACGGACATTGTGGCGGGGTTGGCCAGGTTTCGTCCGGCGCCAATGCGATCAGAAATTCGTCGATTAAGAGGCGCAATTTTTCTCTATGATTGCTACAACGCGAATCCAGATTCTGTGAAGGCAGCGTTAGACGTCTTGGTTGAGCTGGCTCCACAGCAGCGAACGATTGCCGTTCTTGGCGATATGCTGGAGTTGGGGGTTAAAGAAGCGCACTTGCATGAGGAAATAGGTCGATACGCTGCTCAAAAACAGGTCAGTCATGTGATCGCCTGCGGGACCTTTGGTTCTATGATCAGCAAAGGTGTAGGAAAAGCTCGAACGCACACCTCCATCACGGTGGTGAGAGATGCGTTAGAGGCTGGGACAGTCTTAAAGACCATGCTCGCGCGGGGTGATATCGTACTGATTAAGGCCTCGCGAGGCGCTCAAATGGAGGGTGTGTTTGATGTACTTCCGACACGTTAAGAATTGGTGTGGGTACAATGATCGCATCATACAAGAAAGCTCGAAGTCATACGTTTAAGAACGGATCGAGTAAGCAGAGGTAACATAGCCTTGCCATTTTCATATCATGTAACCGAAGAGGTTTGTTGAATGCTCTATCAGTGGCTATACCCTCTTCACAACGATTTTGCGATTTTTAATGTATTTCGCTATCTCAGTTTCCGCATGATTTATGCGGCAATCACGGCGTTTCTCATTGTCTTTTTTCTGGCTCCGCCCGTCATCAAGAAATTACAACAACTGGGATTGGGACAAAAGGTGCGAACCGATGGTCCGCAAACGCATTTTGGGAAGTCCGGGACGCCCACGATGGGTGGAGTGCTTATTTTGTTTTCAGTGTTACTGGCGACGCTGTTATGGGCAGATGTGTCAAATTTTTATGTCTGGCTGGTTCTCCTGGCGATTGTGGGATTTGGGCTGATTGGCTTTGTGGATGATTACATAAAAATATTACGTGGGCAGTCCGAAGGGCTTACCGCCGCGCAAAAATTTATTGGACAGTTGGGCGTGGGGTTAGGCGTGGGTTTATTTTTTTATCTTTCCCCAGCATATTCTACTGAACTCAGTGTTCCATTTTTTAAGAATGTGAATCCCGACCTTGGTCTCATGTACATTCCTTTTGCCATATTGGTCATTGTGGGATGCTCCAATGCGGTGAATTTAACCGATGGGCTGGATGGCTTGGCCGTTGGACCCGTGATCATCGCTGCGATGGCCTATACGGTGGTGGCCTGGGCCGTGGGGAATCGAATCGTTTCTGAATATCTTTTGATTCCGCATATTGAAGGAGCAGGAGAACTGGCGATTTTGACGGCCTCGATCATCGGGTCTGGTCTGGGATTTCTCTGGTTCAACACCTATCCTGCATCGGTTTTCATGGGGGATGTGGGGTCGTTGCCGTTGGGCGCAGCCTTGGGAACGGTGGCCGTCGTTTGCAAGCATGAATTGCTGTTAGTGCTGGTTGGTGGCGTCTTTGTGATGGAAGCGGTCTCAGTGATTTTTCAGGTGTTATCGTTTAAGTCACGAGGAAAACGTATTTTTCTCATGGCTCCGCTACACCATCATTTTGAAATGAAAGGGTGGGAGGAGCCGAAAGTCGTCGTTCGTTTGTGGATCATTGCGATTATTTTGGGATTGCTGAGCATTAGTACATTGAAATTGCGTTAAATGTAGGGGCTGAGTGAAATTCTCTGGAGTCATGGAACCCGTGAAAACTTCTTCGGTACTTCCCATGACAAATTGGAAGAAGACGAACGTGGCGGTGATGGGTATGGGACGCAGTGGGCAATCGGCTGCTGATCTTCTTCTTGACCAAGGGTCAAATGTGATTCTGGTTGAAGAACATCCACGGCCTGAACTTGAAGGATTGAAAGAAGAGTATGAGCGCCGAGGAGCTCAAATATGCTTTGGAAACCACATGGAGTCAATCTTGAGTCAGGTTGCACTTCTGGTTGTCAGTCCTGGTGTCCCGAATGATCATTCTTTTCTTGAACAGGCACATCAGCAAAACATTCCGGTCATTGGGGAAATTGAATTAGCAACATGGTTCCTTCGGGCTCCGATTATTGCTGTCACGGGCACGAACGGGAAAAGCACCACTGTTCGGCTGATCGGATCTATTCTAGAAAAAAGTGGGAAGCATGTTTTTATGGGAGGAAATCTGGGGCTTCCCCTCTGCGAAGCCGTACCAAAAACAGGAAATCCGTATCAGGGCAAGGACTTTGACTATATCGTTGCCGAAGTTTCAAGTTTTCAACTTGAAACCATTCACCAATTCAAACCATGGATTTCAGTCCTCTTGAATGTGACGCCCGATCATCTGGATCGACATCTCACCCAAGAAGAATATCAGGCAGCTAAGCAAAGGATTTTTGAAAATCAAACCATTCAGGATTGGATGATCATCAATGTTGATGATCCAACCGTGAGAGCTCTGGCCCTCGAGGCCAAGGCACGACGCGTAGAATTTAGTCTCCAGCATGAAGTTGAGCAAGGTATCTATGCCGAAGGTGACAAGATTCGTGCTCGGCTAGAAGGTAAGGCTGAGGTTGTCTTTGATCGTGACGATATCCCTATGCGTGGTTTACATAATGTCGCGAATGCTATGGCGGCGATTTGTGTGGGGTTATTGAGTGGGTGTTCTAAAGAAAATATCGTAAATGGGCTCAAGGAGATTCCTGGGTTTGAGCATGCCTTGGAATATGTGCGGACCTGGAAGAGCATATGCTTCATTAACGATTCAAAGGGAACTAATGTGGATGCCACGCTTAAAGCTGTGCAATGTTTTGATGAGCCAGTGATATTAATTCTGGGAGGAAAGGACAAAGGTGGAGACTTTGCTCGCCTTGTAGATGCGATTCATCAAAGAGTGAAAAATGTCGTCGTTATTGGAGAAGCCGCGCCTCGAATCCTTTTTGAATTAGGAGAACAGGTTCCCACACGTCAGGCAACGAGTCTTAAAGATGCGGTAGCGCAAGCCGTTTCTCTGGCGTTGCCAGGCGATGTCGTATTGTTTTCGCCGGCTTGCTCGAGTTTCGATATGTTTCAAAATTATCATCAGCGCGGACTTGAATTTAAACGCGTGATACAGGAACTCCAATAAGTGAGCATGTTGTTGCTGAGACGTCGGAATGCTCACCGAGATAGACGAGCATGGGCTGATTTATTTCAAGGGCATGTTGCTCTTGGTCAACGTCGGGTTGATCCGTTGATTCTTGGAATTACCGTTGCTCTTTCATTGGGTGGATTGATTATGGTGTTCAGCGCCAGCGGCGTTGTAGCGGAAATGAAATATCAAGATGCGACCTTTTATCTGCAGCGTCAAATCGTGTGGATAGTATTGGGCTTTTGCGTGCTCTTTGTCGGATCCAAGATTGATTATCGGCTATGGAAACAATGGGTTCCCTGGATTGTGATGGGATGTGCGGCAGGGTTGTTGCTTGTCCTAGCGTTTGGTCCTCAAATCAATGGTGCCCGTCGATGGTTGACGTTCGGTTTCTTTTCCATTCAACCCACGGAAATGGCCAAGTTGGCAGTGGTGTTGTATGTGGCGGCCTTTCTGGCCAATCCCAATCGTCGGATTACTGATTGGCGACGTGGGTTTCTTCCGCCAGTCGCCGTGGTCAGTGGGCTCTGTCTTTTAATTGTTGTCGAGCCTGATTTGGGAAGTATCGTCGTCATTGGGCTGGTGTTTGTCTTCATGATGTATTTGGCCGGTGCTCGGCTTCGGCATTTGGCCTGCTTGGGGTTGCCAATGATTCTAGGGTTTCTGGCGCTCATTTTCATCAGTCCTGAGCGGTGGGAACGATTGACTACTTTTCTCAACCCCTTTCAGGATCCAGAAGGTGCCGGCTATCAATTAGTGCAATCTCTTTTGGCGTTAGAAAACGGTGGAATTTTTGGCGTGGGCCTGGGGCATGGGAAACAGAAACTCTTGTACCTCCCCGAAGGCCATACTGACTTTGTGCTCGCATTGGTTGGCGAAGAGCTGGGATTGATGGGGACCTTAGGGTTATTGGGACTGTTCGTCATTTTGGTGTTTAAAGGATTTCGCGTTGCCGCATTGGCGCCTGATGTATTCGGTCGGTTTTTGGCTCTGGGAATCACGTTGCTTCTGACGATGCAAGCGATGATCAATGCGGGAGTGGTGAGTGGCATGTTGCCCACGAAAGGCTTGACGCTTCCTCTGGTGAGTTATGGAGGTTCGTCGCTTCTGACGACCATGTTAGCGATTGGAATCTTGTTGAGTATAGCTCGTCGTGGGCGGACAGGCCCCTAGCTAGGGGATCGGCATGCGAGTCGTGATTGCCGCGGGAGGTACCGGAGGACATATCTATCCAGCGATTGCTTATGCAAAAGCCATTCAAGCCTATGATCCTGAGGGACGGATTGTATTTGTAGGAACAGGAAAAGCCGTGGAACGCAATATTCTCTCTCAAGAAGGATTTTCTCTCGAGTCTATTCAGGTGGAAGGTATTGTGGGGAAGAATCTCTTGAAGATGTTGCGTGCGCTTTGGCTCCTGCCTCAATCGCTGTGGCAGGCCATCAATATTCTTCGATCGCCTCCAGCCGATTTAGTTATCGGGACCGGGGGATATTTCAGCCCACCGGTTATCGTTGCGGCCTGGTTGCTTCAGATTCCCCGAGTCATCCTGGAACCCAATGCCATGCCTGGGTTAGCCAATCGTCTTGTGGGTCCGGTGGCTAATCGAATTTTCTTAGCGTTCGAAAGTGCCAGATCATTTTTTTCTTCGTCCAAAGTCCGGGTCATTGGGACACCAATCCGTCAGGACTTTGTGTTGGAACAAGCTCCCGAACCTCCTCAACAGGTCAAACATCTTTTGATATTTGGAGGAAGCCAAGGTGCTCGGGCGATCAATTCTGCCATCCTTGAGGCGCTTGACCATTCAGAGGCTCTGAGAACATCGGTTACGCTAACCCATCAAACCGGAGCTGAGGATTGTGAGCGAGTGCGGCAAGAGTATCAACAGCGCGGGGTGCAGGCTGATGTTCAACCATTTCTATTTGATATGCCTAGAGAATTGGCTAAAGCGGATCTCGTGATCTGTCGCGCGGGAGCAAGCACGCTGGCGGAGTTGGCCGCTTGTGGGAAAGTTGGCATTCTCATTCCCTTTCCTTACGCCACTCATAATCATCAAGAAATGAATGCACGCGCCATGGAACAATCAGGTGCGGCGAGAATGTTGCTCCAATCTGAATTAACTGGGCAGAGGTTGGCAGAAGAAATTCAAGGCCTTATGGACGATATCCCATCTTTGCATTTCATGGCTCAGCGCAGTTGGGAGGGAAGA
The DNA here is from genome assembly GCA_965223295.1 of Nitrospirales bacterium. GTDB lineage: Bacteria > Nitrospirota > Nitrospiria > Nitrospirales > UBA8639 > Nitrospira_E. The sequence continues at coordinate 1,800,712 of CBDCWC010000003.1, forward strand.
AAAACTCATGCCACTGAAGAAATGCTTGGCGAATGCCTCTCGTTGGTCAAACGTGACTAGGCAGAAATTTTCGTATTAAGTTGCTGGAAAGATTTTCAACGATACAGAAAAAATCATGGGTTCAATGATCATCTTTAATGAGAGGGATGTGTGCAGGGAATAAAAAAGGCGGATGTCAAGAGGTGAACCAGACAGTGGCCATGCCCCCGCTTGCTGACCATGAATGTGCTTGTATCCCTATTTTGGTATCGAACACCTATCAAGGGAACCAAGAGGCCATGACAAGAATCGAGTCTGTTTCTGTTTCAAAAATGAAGCCTATCTTGATGACGTTGAAAAATTTTTCCCGTTCCTCTGGGAGTCAAGGGAGCTATGTTCCGAAAAATTCAGCACATTCATTTAGTGGGAATTGGTGGGAGTGGCATGAGCGGCATTGCGGAGGTCCTCCTTACCTTAGGCTATAAGGTGACGGGTTCCGATACCGGATATTCCGACAGCATTCGCCGGTTAGAAGAAATGGGTGGAATCGTGTCAATCGGACATGATGAATCACATATTGAAGGCGCCCAGGTCGTAGTCATGTCATCAGCTATTGCTTCGTCAAACCCCGAAATTCGTGCGGCACGAGCTAAAGTGATTCCAGTCATCCCTCGCGCTGAAATGTTGGCCGAATTGATGCGACTGAAATTCGGGATTGCGATAGCGGGCGCACATGGAAAAACCACAACAACGTCTATGGTGGCGTCGATTCTGGCCCAGGCTGGCTTGGACCCGACGTTTGTGGTGGGTGGGAAAGTCAATGCCATGGGGACTCATGCCCGGTTAGGTCGAAGTGACCTTCTGATTGCGGAAGCCGATGAGAGCGATGGATCGTTCTTGCGTTTGTCTCCTTCCGTCGTGGTGGTCACCAACATGGATCGAGAGCATCTGGAACATTATGGAAGCATGGATCGATTGCAGGAAGCGTTTTTAGAATTTATCAACAAGATTCCATTCTACGGTGCGGCGATTCTGTGTGCCGATGATCCGTGGATTCGTGGGCTGTTGCCTGGGATCGTCAAACGCTATCAGACTTTTGGCATGAATGATTTTTCGGGTGTGCTGACCCCGGATTTATGCGCAACGGATATTGAATCAAGGGCTCTGGGTGTAGAATTTCGTGCCCATTATCGCGGGCAGAAAATCGGACCATTTCGCATTCGTATTCCTGGTGTTCACAATGTCTCGAATGCGCTAGCAGCTATTGGTGTGGCTTTGGAATTAGATGTGCCTGTGGATTTGATTCGATCAGGCTTGGCGGCGTTTTCCGGAGTGGAGCGGCGATTTCAAATTCGAGGAGAAAAAAATGGCATTTTAGTTGTCGATGACTACGGTCATCACCCCACGGAAGTTCGTGCGACGTTAGCAGCCGCACGGGCTACCTGGTCTCGACGCATTGTTGTGATCTTTCAGCCTCATCGATATTCCAGAACGCGAGACCTTGCTAATGATTTTGCCAAAGCCTTTGAACAAGCAGACGTGGTGTACATCTTGGATATTTATGCCGCAGGGGAGGAACCCATTCCTGGGGTCAGCGGTCAGACACTTGTCGAAAAAATCAGTGAGTCTGGTCATGCCGCCGTGTATTGGGTCAATAGCGATCCTGGGATTGTGAACCGGCTACGAGATGATCTGCAGGAGGGAGATGTCTTGTTGACGTTAGGTGCAGGAGATGTGTGGAAGATTGGGCAGGAATTCTTAACGACGTGAGAGGCGAGAAGTCAATGAAGTGAAAAGCAAGAAGGGAGCAGCAAGGATACCTGTTCCTCGTGTTTTTTCTCTCCTGACTTTTTTCTTCTCAGGTTGCACTTGGACAAGAGAGTTTGGTGAATGAAATTAGATCAAGACGGTCATGAAGCAATCGTCACGAAACAAATCATTCATGCCTGTGCTTCGTCGAACTCTATCCCATATCAAAGGAGAAATTTTCTGGCACGAACCTTTGGCCTCACATACATCTCTCCAAGTCGGGGGACCAGCTGATGCATTGGTGTTTCCCGTCGATGTGGAGGATGTGATCCGTCTGGTACGAGAGGCGCGAGTGAATCATGTTCCTTTGATGGTCTTGGGTGGAACAAACGTGGTGATTCGAGATAAAGGCATTCGAGGCATTGTGATGCAGTTAAAGCATTTACATCAGATACACGAAAATCCGAAGCATGTGGTCTATGCACAAGCTGGTGTGAGGTTGCCGCGATTAATGCAATTTGCTTTGGGTCGGAAACTTTCAGGAATGGAATGGGCAGCAGGAATTCCGGGAACGGTGGGTGGGGGCGTCGTGATGAATGCTGGAACCCATTTAGGTGAGATGCAGGATGTGTTGCAGGCCGTGGATTTTGTCACAATGTATGGCAAACGGAAACGGATAGAGGGTTCAGCCTTATTATTTGAATATCGGAAGACAGTCCTTCCAAAAGGTTTTGTGGTTGGCGCGTGGATGCAACTCAGATCGGCAGCCAAAGAAACGATTCAGGCTGCCACGAAACAGTACTTGCAGTATCGAAAGTCGACCCAACCACTCACGCTGCCCAATGCTGGTTCGGTGTTTCAAAATCCTGACGGAGATTCGGCTGGCCGCTTAATCGAAGCGGCAGGGTTGAAAGGGTTACGAATCGGGGATGCTGAAGTTTCGACAAAGCATGCCAATTTTATCGTGAACAAGGGAACGGCAACGGCCGAGCAGGTCCTTCAGTTAGTCAGAAAGGTTCGTGAACAGGTTGCGAGAAAATTTGGTATTCGTTTGAAGTTGGAATGGAAAGTGGTTGGGGAGCGCTGAGCGATGACAGAGTGAGAAGTATGAGAAAAGACAACCACACAAACTTGAAGTCACATTAGAGGATATAAGTAGGAAGCTATGAGCAGGAGGTCTTTACGTGTCGGTGTTCTCATGGGGGGGACTTCAGCAGAGCGCGAAATTTCTTTAAAGACCGGCCGATCTGTTTGTCAATCCTTACGCCGCCGCCGGTATACCGTGGTGCCTATTGATGCCGGTGCGACGTTGCCGCAGCAACTCCGCGCCAAGAGGGTTTCAGTCGCGTTTATCGCGCTTCATGGATTAGGTGGAGAAGATGGCACGGTTCAGGGCCTCTTGGAAATTATGAATATTCCCTACACTGGATCGGGTGTGAGTGCGAGTGCTGTTTGTATGGATAAAGGGTTGACCCGTGTGCTGCTTCAGGCTGCGGGTGTACCTGTCCCTGCTGGGAAAATCGTACATCGTACATCACCGCCCGCTGCTTCGCCACGTGGTATTGGCTGGCCTCTTGTCGTTAAGCCTTGTATGGAAGGGTCCAGTCTTGGGGTGTCGATTGTGAAAAGTTCCGCAGGGTGGAAGAACGCCTTACGGAAGGCGTTTCGACATGGAGAACAAGCGGTGGTCGAAAAATATATTCCAGGTCGTGAGGTGGCCATTGGGATCCTGGATCACCGGACATTACCGGCTGTTGAAGTTATTGCACCAGGCGGGTTTTACAATTTTAGGGCGAAGTATGGAAAAGCCGGCACCCAATATCTTTGTCCTGCTTCCCTCACACCTCGTTTACAGCGGTTATTGAATGCACAGAGTCTCCAAGCATATCAGGCTTTGGGATGTTGTGGCGCCGCCCGTGTTGATTTTCGGATTCATCCCAATGGACGTCCCTATGTTCTGGAGCTGAACACCATTCCTGGAATGACAGAGCGAAGTTTACTGCCGATGGCTGCAGCTCAAGAGGGCATGACTTACGATGACTTGGTAGAAGCCATGTTGCAAGAAGCCCTACAAAAGCGAAGAAGACCTTCTGAAAACGTCAAGACCCTGAAAAGGAAAACGGCATAATGGGTGTTCGAGAAATCGCTTCTTCAAAATCGCCCCGTAAAAATCGATCACTCAAGCGGGGAGATGTTGTTGGAAGAAAAGAAACAGCGCGCGCCAAATCGCCTGCTCGACGGGTCGTCATAGGCAGTCTCCTGGCCTGTCTTTTGGTCGTGCTCATGGTTGGTGGGCGAGTGGCGATACAGTCGATCAATGAATGGACCAAGATTCAACAAACCACAATTTTAGGCATGGATCATCTTTCGCGAGAGGAGATTTCCACTGAATTGAACTTGGCTCCCGATTCAAGTTTGTGGTCCATCGATACTGATCATCTCAGAGAACAGTTGGAGGTTCATCCTTGGATTCGTTCTGTGAGGTTTGAGCGTGTTTTCCCCAACACTCTGGTTGTTCAAATTGAAGAACGGGAACCTGTGGCTGTGTTGAAATCATCAAAACAAGAACATCTACTGGATGTAGATGGCTATTTGTTGCCTGGGGAGACAGCGAAGGTTCACAGGGGTTTGCCAGTTCTTGAGGGACTCACATTGAAATATTTTGCCGAGCATGAAGACGAAAGCCATCAACGTGCAAAAGAAGGCATTCATTTGGCGGCCCTGTTGTCAGAGCGTTTTTCGGGCCGGCCGCGAGTGAATGTGGCCCATGATCATACAACAGTAGTGGATCTTCCGCGTCTTCGAGTTCAATTTGGATCAGACGCTGAACAACAGTGGGGGAGGTTCTTGGTTCTCTATCCCAGTATCAAAAGCACGATCGGGCGGTATAGGCAAGAAGTGGATTTGAGATTTTCTCAAAAGGTCATTCTTCGCAAGAGGACATTGTAAGCTATGACAAAAAAAGAACACATTGTAGTGGGTTTAGACATTGGAACGACCAAAATTTGCGCAGTCGTTGGCGAAATTTTATCTGATCGGTCGGTGAACGTGATTGGCATCGGTTCGCATCGTTCGACTGGCTTACGCAAGGGCATGGTCGTCAACATGGATAACACGGTGGAATCCATTAAACGGGCCGTGGAAGAAGCCGAACTCATGGCGGCGGTACAAATCAATTCTGTGTATACCGGCATTGCCGGAGGCCACATTGGGAGTGAGAGCGCACAAGGAGTGGTAGCGTTAAAAAAACGGGAAGTCACAAAGAATGATATCCGGCGTGCTGTGGATACCGCTCGTGGGTGCGCGGTACCGCCTCCTGATCGGCAAATTTTGCATGTGCTGCCCCGAGAATTCATTGTCGACGACCAAGAAGGCATTCGAGATCCCTTAGGCATTGCCGGATCGCGCCTTGAGGTCGATGTTCATATCGTGACGGGAGCGGTTACATCTGCCCAGAATCTTGCGCGGTGTGTCAGCCGCGCGGGACTAGATGTCGTCGATATTGTCTTACAGCCCCTGGCTTCTAGTGCGGCGGTGTTGTCGTCAGAGGAGAGAGAGTTAGGGGTGGTGATGGTTGATATTGGTGGAGGCACGACGGACGTCGCGATTTGGGTAGAAGGGTGCATTCGGCATTCGGCCGTCATTCCTATGGGCGGACATCATTTAACGTCAGATTTAGCCATTGGGTTACGAACGGCGCCGGAAGATGCTGAAAAAATAAAACTGCAATATGGCGTGGCTAGCAGCCAGTTACTAAATGAGGAAGAAAATATTGAAGTCCCGAGTGTCGGGGGACGTCCATCCCGAGTCATGCCGCGAGATGTGGTGGCGCAAATACTCTCGCCGCGTGTGGAAGAAATGTTTGACATGGTGCGTCGGGAAATTCGGAGAGCGGGCTATGACGGAATGTTGGTCGCGGGCGGGGTGTTAACGGGAGGGACTTCGTTGCTTCCGGGGATGTCTGAAGTTGCCGAGCAGGTTCTGAATCTCTCGGTTCGGTTAGGGCGTCCTTTAGGTGTTGGGGGCCTGCGGGATATCGTGCAAAACCCTATGTATTCTACGGCTGTTGGTTTGATCGTGCATTCCGTGAGTGAAGAAAACGAATTCGAAGTGGTCGGGGCCGGAGGTGGAAAGTCTACCAAATCCTCACGATGGATGGGGGGAATGGTCTTCAAGATGAAGAGCTGGGTCATGAACTTTTTTTAATCCATGGAAGGAAAGGAGCACTCGACATCCATGTCCTCGTTCGCCACAACATTGCAACAACAATTTCATGTAACCACAATCTGCCGCAGTGATGGCAGAAAGGAGGCGTCCAATGTTTTCAATGTCTGATGAAGAACAATCGGCGATCAACATTAAGGTTGTCGGAGTCGGCGGTGCAGGCTGCAATGCCGTGAATACCATGATTGAATCGGGTCTGAGCCGCGTAGAGTTTGTGGTGGCCAATACGGATTTGCAGGCGCTTGGACGTTCAATGGCTTCCTATAAGATTCAATTGGGTCCTGAGCGTGCGCGTGGTCTGGGAGCTGGCGCTCGGCCGGAAGTTGGAAAGGAGTCGGCTATCGAAAGCGAAACGCAAATTCGAGATGCGCTAGAAGGCTCGGACATGGTGTTTGTCACAGCGGGGATGGGCGGTGGAACTGGAACCGGTGGCGCCCCAGTGGCCGCAAAAATTGCTCGGGAACTGGGTATTCTTACGGTCGGTGTGGTGACTAAGCCTTTTCAATATGAAGGAAATCGTCGCACCAGTTTTGCAGAAGAAGGTATTCGCGAATTGAAAAAACATGTGGATTCTCTTCTGATCATCCCTAATCAAAAGTTACTCGGGTTGGTGGATAAAAACACGCCACTCCTTGAAGCCTTTAAGATTGCGGATGATGTCTTGCGACAGGCGATTCAAGGTATTTCCGATGTGATTACCACTCCAGGTTTAGTGAATGTGGATTTTGCGGATGTTCGAACGGTGATGGGGTATTCTGGTCGTGCCGTCATGGGGATGGGAACTGGCCGAGGTCCGACCAGGGCCGAAGAGGCTGCCCAATTGGCCATTGCCAGTCCATTATTGGAAGACGGCAGTGTGGAAGGAGCTCGTGGCTTGTTACTGAACATTACCGGCGGCCCCAGCATGACATTGCATGAAGTCAATGAGGCCTCCAATATTGCGCGTGAGGCCGCCGACCCACAGGCGAATATTATTGTGGGCCAAGTCATTAATCCTGACATGGGTGAAGAATTGACCGTGACGGTGATTGCGACCGGATTCGAGCAGGGAGAGTCAGTTTTACGGTTCCCGGGCACTCATCAATCAACCCTTGTAGTGGAACCTCTGAAAACGCCGTCTCTGGTATCGGTCGGGGTCGAGAATGAGGCCGACAATGGCATAGATGATATGGATCGGCCCACATACTTGCGCCGACAGGCTGCGGTACGAAAGACCGGAGAAAATGGCAACGGCAACGGTAATGGGAGTTTGCTGGTGGACGATGATTGGGATGTGCCAACGTTTCTCAGAAAAAAACCGGAAAACTAAGGGCTGATTCCACAGACGAATTTTAAAGGTTGGCGCCTGTGAGTTCGGTGTTGTCTGATGATGGATTCACGAGTGACGTGATTCCTATATGTCATTTCTTTGGCACTCGTGAGTTGCCAAAAGACTTGCATGCTTTCGTTCAAATAGGAGAAATGACGAATGGGTCTGCAAGATTTCCTTTCATCGCAAGCTTAAAGCAAATACACAGCACTCGGGTTGTGGTGTTTGATGGTCCAATAAAGGCTGGAGTCTTGTCGGCGGATGAAGGGGATGCACTTGTCACGGGCCAACCGGAGTTGTTGTTGGTTGTTCGGACCGCCGATTGTGTTCCCGTGTTGTTAATTGACCAAAAAGTAGGGGTTATTGGAGCCGTTCATGCTGGATGGCGAGGAGCGGTCGGCGGCATCGTTCCCAAGACCATTCAAACCTGCCTTGAACAATTCGGTTCAGATGTCACACATATGCACGTGGCTATAGGGCCTTCAATTGGTCCCTGTTGTTATGAGGTGGACTCCCAAGTAATCGACCCCTTGCGTTTTGACTATCCCGATTGGCATGGGGTGCTGCAAGAGACCAGCTCTGGCAAAGGCATGTTGGATCTCAAGCAATTGATTTGGCATCAAATTCTTGCCAGTGGCGTTCCCGAGCATCAGGTTGAACAAATAACGCATTGTACTCGGTGTCGAGGGGACCTGTTTTTTTCCTACCGTCGTGAGGGAAAAGTTAACGGGACGATGATGAGTGGTTTGATGCTGTCATCGAGATAGACCAAAAGCAGGTTCCTATTGACGATACAGTTGCGGCTTGATTGGACGAATCAGTGCTTTCTTCGAACATTGCTAAAAATGTACAGAACATTCAAGAAGGTATCAGGCAGGCTGCTCTTAGAGTGGCACGGGAGCCTTCCTCCGTGCAATTGGTTGCAGCCACCAAGACGGTTGAGCCGAGGCGGCTTATTGAAGCCTATCACGCCGGGGTGCGAATTTTTGGAGAAAATCGACTTCAAGAAGCCCAGGAGAAAGTTCCGGCTGTTGGCCCCTGTGAAGGTCTGGCTTGGCATTTCATTGGACGTATGCAGCGTCGAAAGCTGAAAGATATTGTTGGGCGTTTTGCCTTACTCCATTCCGTAGAAAGTCTGGAGCAAGCGAAAAGTATTCAGGCTGTCGCTAAACGATTGGGCATTCGACAGAATATCTTCCTTGAAGTGAATGTGTCAGGAGAAAAGACCAAAGGAGGTTTTGCTCCTTCAGAAATAAAACAAAATGTGGAGGTCATTGATCAGTTCTCCAATCTGACTATCCAAGGGTTGATGACGCTCCCTCCATTTAGCGAAAATTCCGAACATGTTCGGCCCTATTTTGCAGAACTTCGTCATATACGTGATTCTCTTGTGCAACAGAACGTAAAGTATAGTAGAGTAAAGGAATTATCCATGGGAATGTCCCGTGACTATCAAGTGGCTATTGAGGAAGGCGCGACGATGGTACGGATTGGGACAGCTATTTTTGGCCGGAGACAGTAGTTCCTTTTAGGGTGGCAATAGGCAATATTTGCCTTATAGCAAAGGAGGGTCATGTTTATTGCTGGAAATGTGCTAGAAGGTATCGCGACCATACTTGATACGATTTTATGGTTGTATATGTGGGTGATTATCATTCGGGCACTGATATCTTGGGTGAATCCTGATCCATGGAATCCAATTGTACAATTTTTGCAAAGAGTAACGGATCCTGTTCTTTTTCAAATTCGAAAGCGATTAGGGATGGGAAGTATGGGATTTGATTTTTCTCCGATCATTGCTATTCTAATAATTATGTTCCTACAAATTGCTGTGGTCGGTTCATTGAAAGATTTAGCTATGAGAATGCACTAGAAGGTGCAGAGAAAGGGTATGACTATGAAAATTACACCGTTGGATATTCAACATAAAGTGCTTGAGACACAATGGCGGGGATATCATAAAATCCAGGTTGATCAGTTTTTGGAGGAGATAGCCGAATCTGTTGAAGAACTGACTAAAGAAAATTTAGTCATGAAGCAACAATTGTCCGGGAAAGATGAAGAACTCAATCAATTGAAACGGGCTGAATCGACTTTGACCAGTACCCTCATATCCACACAATCCTTTGTGGATCAACTGAAGCGTGGTGCGCAACGGGATGCTGATCTGATCGTTAAGGAAGCCGAACTGAAAGCCGAAGAGATTCTCTCGCAGAGCCGGGCCGAGTTAGTGGAGATGCGACGGACGATTTCTGGCTTGCGTCAACAACGTGCCTTAGTGCTGGATCGCTTACGCTCTACGTTAAACTCTTTTCATCGATTGGTCGAAGTGGAGGAGCAGGCTGATGCCTCTCCTGATTCCTTATTTGAAGAGTCTGAAGCAGCGGCAGAGTCGGATTTCTCTCAGTTAAATGCTGAACCTGCTGCACATCGGGAAGCGGGATAATGGTTCCTTTTCTCCCATGATTCAGTGGGTGCGACCGATTCCATTACACATGTTCTCCAGGAAGGAATTCGGACACGAGTCTTTCCTGGAGCCGTGCTTTTTGTCCGGCACAAGGGGCTCATTCGATTCCATCAGGCTGTTGGCCTAACCTCTTTTCTCCAAGATTCTCTTCCTGTCCAACCCCACACGATTTATGATCTCGCTTCCCTAACCAAGCCTTTGGCTACGGCATCGTCTCTTCTTCTCTTACTCCAAGAGGAGAAATTGAGTCTTGCCCAACCGTTGGCGACTCTCTTAGAAGAAGCCAAAAACTTTCCCTTGGGTGGAGTCTTCATTCAAGATCTTCTGTCTCATCAGAGTGGACTGCCAGCTTGGCGGCCTTTCTATAAATCAGTTTCTCCAATTTTTCCTTCCGAGCCTAACACTCGGCAAAAACGAATGCAGGCTGTCCTGGAGATGATTCTTAAGGAGCCGATTGCTGATTCCTCAGCACCAACCAGCGTCTATAGTGATTTAGGGTATATGGTGTTGGGATGGGTTATTGAGCGGATGACTGGGCAGTCATTGGAAGATTTTTGTCGGGAGCGAATTTTTGAGCCACTACAGGCCAATCTGCTTGGTTTTGGAACTCAACACAATAAAGGTCCCAGGTCGGGCCGGATAGCACCCACAGAAAAAGATCCATGGCGGGGCAGACTGCTTCACGGCGAGGTTCATGATGAAAATGCTGCCGCCCTTGGAGGAATAGCTGGACATGCGGGACTATTTGGAACAGCTCAAGCGGTCGGACAAGTGACGAAAGCCTGGTTGGAGAGTTATCTCGGAAAGTCGAATATTTTTAAGCAAGATGTTGTTAGGCAATTTACGATAGCTCAACCTGGCACCAGTTGGGCGTTAGGTTGGGATACTCCTTCGCAACCCTCATCGTCCGGGCAATGGTTTTCACCGGAATCATTTGGACATTTAGGATTTACTGGAACGTCGATTTGGATCGATCCAATCAGAGAATTAGAAGTGATCTTCCTGTCTAACCGTGTGCATCCCACTCGTCAGAACCAAGCCATCAAAACCTTCCGTCCAAAACTTCACGACGCCATTGTTCTAGAACTTTCGTAGTGACTCTGTGAAAAAGCCGATCGATAGCATGTTGCATAGTAGTTGACCTTATTTTTGTCTTTACATATGATCCATTGATTAAGTCGTAAAAGGGAGAACTCTCTATTCAGTGACATTCACACTTGGTTTTCTTGATTGGAAGGAAGGTGCTGGTATGAGAACGAAACTTCATGGAGGATGGGTTTTCAAGCCGGTGTTAGGGTTTATAGGGATGATGATCTGTATTCCCGGATTGGCCCTGGCCGTAGATTTTTCGTTTTCTGGGAATTTCAGTAGTGACGATGATTTGGAGTTGTTTGATTTTTCGGTTGACGTACCTTCAGATGTGACGTTAGTCACGAAATCGTATGCTGGAGGGACCTTGTCGGATGGAACCGTTGTGCCTGCGGGTGGGTTTGATCCAGTCTTATCCCTGTTTGATTCAAGTGGGCTTTTGATCGGGGAGAATGATGACCCCTTGTCGCCTAATGTTGGAATCGATCTGGTTACTGGCGAAGCATTTGATGCATTTCTGGAATTGGCCCTCACCGAGGGAGATTACACTGTTGCCGTGACTCAATTTGACAATTTTGCCAATGGGCCCAATCTGTCGGATGGATTTGAACTAACAGGCGACCCATTTTTTACGTCAATCGATGGATGCTCCAACGGACAATTTTGCGATGGAGAGTTTAATCGGACGAATGCTTGGGCTTTTGATGTGTTAAATGTTGGGCAGGTAAGTAATCCGGGAGATTCATCAACTGTTCCGGAGCCTTCGACTGTCCTACTATTTGGATCCGGACTGGCTGGTTTGTTGGGGTGGCGATTACGAAGGACAACTTAGAATCGATTATGGCTAGACTTCTTGCCGCAAATTAATAAGGGTTAGACTCCAATTAAATGAAAGTCTTTAGCTGGTAGGACGAGGTAGCTTTTTAATTCGAGTCTGACCCCTATTTTTTCTGGAAAGGGGCGTGGAGTGACCGGAACGACTTGCCCACTATAACGGTCCTGCTGAGGGGGATGCTTTTTCAAAGAAAAAGGCTTGGGGCTTTGGCAAAGACCGAGCTTTTGGAGGGTGTCCCTATAAGGCAGTTTTTGATTTGAGTGAGAATTTTATGAATCGGGATATTCGACCCAGGTTTCTTTTTCGGCGAGATATTTTTTCCCGTTGAAATTGAGACGGGTGCGCATTTTGGAGAATCCTAACGCGCGAAGTTGGTCGACAAGGTCTTTCGTTGCCTCTTGTACAGTGCGATGAACCTGGGAGTGGAGGGTCAGGGCTTCGTACATCACTGACCCGCTATATCCTCCTTCAACGCGTTTGATGGGGATGAGCCGGTTAAAGTAGCGCTCACTGGGATCAGTTCCTTCCAATTGATGTTTCTCCACAACAGCATTTTTGACTCGAAAGGATAGCGGTAAAGAGGTCATATAATATTAGCTCCAAGGAATAGCCTCTGCATCACCCCAATAGGGGAGTTGTTGAAGCAAATTCTAGGGGAAAAGTTAAATCTCCATCTGTCTTCTTTACAGATTATAGGCTGGTCTGAAAAGGGCTGCAAGTCTGGTTGACTTGTATCAGAAACGGCACGTACCCTTCACTACGTATAGATGAATGCGTCGAGAAATTTGAGAAGCCGCGTGCCAGCTCTTTTGTTGTGCATCTGTGTGGTTTTGTGGGCACAACTCACTGCAGATTGGCCAGGATGAGATGGTTCAACCCTCTCCTTAGAATGATCATGTTCGGTGGTGCGAAAGGCTGTGTGGAGCTATGAACGGTGAGTCATCCGTTGCCGACATTCCAATCAATCTTCCCAATAGTCTTACGGTTCTTCGAATTCTCCTCGTCCCTGTGTTTGTTGGGCTATTGCTCTACGAACATTATGATATCGCACTCATCACGCTGCTGATTGCGGCCTTGACCGATATGTTGGACGGGATGATTGCCCGTATTACCGACCAACAGACTCGCTTGGGTGAATATTTGGATCCTCTTGCCGATAAACTTTTGTTGATGTCGGCCATCATCACACTTTCGGTACTACATTTCATCCCACTCTGGGCTGTCATTGTGGTCGTGAGCCGCGATGCCATTTTGTTGACCGGCACACTCGTGGCCAATTTGTCTGAAACGGATATCAATATCGCCCCTACGGTGTTAGGTAAAGGAACGACTTTTGCTCAAATTTGTTATGTCATTTCGATCATGTTGTATGCCACCGGGCGGATACCGGACTTTCTTGCTCAGCCTTTCTTAGTTGTGATGGTGGTGCTAACCGTGGGCTCTGGGGTCCATTATCTATTCCGCGGTATTCAACACATCAATGGGTCAAATACGGGGGTCGACTCAGAAGGGGGAACCCCATGAGTCGAGAGCGTGTTGGCCATCAGCTCGTGGATGCCAAGGTTATTTCATCATCAGATTTAGCCAAGGCCCTTGAGGTTCAACAGAGTGAAGGCGGTCGACTTGGTAGCATTCTGGTTCGGATGGAGGTGTTGTCTGAAGCCACATTGCTGGAATTCCTAAGCCAGCAGTATGGAGTCTCTACGATAGATCTTTCCACATGTACGATAAATGAAAGCCTGTTGGCGCTTCTTCCTCTTTCGATCATTCAGCAACATTTAGTGGTGCCGGTCCAGCAAACTGTGTCTCGTTTAACCTTGGCCATGGTTGACCCTACGAATGTTTCCTTATTAGACGAGCTTCGTTTTAGAACAAGCCTTCATATTGTTCCGATGGTGGCCACTGAATCGGATGTACGTGCAGCCATTAGCCGGATGTATGGCCAATCTCAAAATGGAGGTTCACGAATGTCCAGTCCTTCCCTCGGATTGGAGAGAGTCGATCAGCAGACGAATGTCACGAACGTCCTGGCTCCATCGTCTTCATCGTCGTTCGACAGAGGTGCCGCCTATTCTTCGGGTGGAGAATCTCGGCTCGACTCCAGGAGTAAACTTCGCATAGCCATTGAGGGTGATCCTTCGGCTGTTGACGTAGTGAATGCCCTGGTCCAGGAAGCTTTAGCCATGGAAGCGAGTGATATTCATATTGAACCGTTGGAAAATATTATCCGGATTCGGTTCAGATTAGATGGCGTTTTGCGGCCCATCCATAATTTACCGAAAGTCTTACATCAATCCTTGCTAGCTCGGCTCAAAATTCTTTCGGACCTAGATATAGCTGAACGGCGGCTCCCTCAGGATGGGCGGATGAATATTGAGGGATTTCCTCAGGTGGATATTCGAGTGGCGATCTTGCCGTGTTTATTTGGAGAAAAGGCAGTCTTGCGGCTCTTGAATCAATCGGGATTGGCTCTTCATCTCACAAATCTTGGATTAGATCAACCTGATTTAGATCGGGTGACCACAGCTCTAGAAAAGCCGTACGGCATGATTTTGGTCACTGGCCCAACGGGCAGCGGAAAAACCACCACGCTGTATAGCGCGTTACAATATTTGAATACGCCATCGATGAATATTGTGACGGTAGAAGATCCCGTGGAGTTTCAAATTCAGGGGATCAATCAACTGCAGATTCATGAAGAGATTGGTTTGAACTTTTCAATGGGGCTGCGTTCCTTCTTGCGGCAGGATCCTGATGTGATGATGGTGGGAGAAATTCGCGACCGCGAAACAGCTCAAATTGCTATTCAAGCTTCACTGACTGGACATCGAGTGTTATCCACGCTCCATACCATGAATGGCCCTGGAGCTATCACGCGTCTTATCGATATGGGAATTGAACCATTTCTCGTGTCCTCAGCCATCTCATTGATTATTGGCCAACGGCTTGTGCGGAAAATATGTCAGCATTGCGTAGAACGTGAGGCGGTCTCTCCGGTTCATTTACGGGATTTGGGTTTTGAAGAGCATGTGCTTGATACGGTCGAGCCCAGAAAAGGACATGGCTGTGATCACTGCCATGGCACAGGGTATAAAGGACGGATGGCCTTATTTGAAACATTGCCTATCCTTGAACGGTTACATGCCACCATTTTGTCTCGCGCCTCGACTCATGAACTGATCGACTGTGCAAAGCAGGATGGATTTCGGACCCTGCGTCAAGCTGGATTGGCCGCTGTACAGCGAGGGCAGACAACGGTGAATGAAATTTTGACGGAAACTAGTGACGATGGAGCCTGTACGGCTTTGGCCGGAAAGTAGGTAATGGAAATGTTGAAAAAAGCCGCCAGCGGCGTTCTCGCCATTTTTCCGTGCTCACGTACTCCCAGTGCGCTCCGCGCGCAAAAATGGCTGCGGCCTTGCTGGACGGACTTTTTTGACCATTCCCGTCGAATTGAAGTCACCATTGCTCTGAAAGCCTTTTCGTAACTTGAAATTGAATTATTCAACAGGGCCGTAAATCTCTATGGAACTCTATGATCTTCTACGAGAATTGAAACAGCAAGAAGGTTCAGACCTCCATTTGGTCGTAGGCACAGTGCCTCGACTACGCGTGGACGGTCAATTGAAGCCCCTGCAGACGGCAAGCGTCACACGTCAAGCGTCACACGTCAAGCGATGAGTCAATTCATGGAGAGTTTCTTGACTGAAGAACAACAACGACAGTTGGCTGAAAAGGGTGAATGGGATGGAGGCTGTACCGTCGAAGGTGTTGGGCGTTTTCGGTTTCATCTGTACAAGCAGCAAGGGGCTCATGCCATGGCAGTCCGGGCAGTTCCCGATGCCGTTCCGTCCTTAGATGAACTTGGCTTGCCTTCGGTCGTCAAGGGTTTGATGCAAAAATCTCAAGGGCTCGTATTGGTGACTGGCGCCACCGGCAGTGGAAAAAGTACAACGATGGCGGCGATGTTAGATCAAGTCAATCGGGAGCGGCGAGCGCATATTGTTTCGCTGGAAGATCCTATTGAAGTCGTGCATGCCCACAAGAAGAGTCTTGTCTCGCAGTTAGAAGTTGGTGCAGATGTTTCAGAGTTTCAGATGGCCCTGAAAGGAATATTGCGGCAGGACCCCGATGTTGTCTTTTTAGGAGAACTAAGGGATCGCGAGACAATTCAGGCAGCCCTGACTATAGCTGAAACCGGACATTTGACTGTGGCAACCCTCCATACTAATTCAGCCATTCAGTCTTTGACGAGGCTCATTTCGGTGTTTCCGCCACATCAACAACCGGAAGTGCGGGTGCAGTTGTCGATGGTGTTGGAGGGAGTGTTGTCGCAACGGTTGGTGCCTCGCTCGGAAGGTGCTGGCCGTGTGTTAGCGCTGGAAATTTTGGTGCTTTCTCCAGCGATTCGCAACCTTATTCGTGAGGATAAATTGCACCAAATCTATTCGATGATGCAAACGGGGCAAGCTCAATATAGTATGCAGACGATGAATCAGGCGCTAGCGGATTTATGTTCCCAAAGGGTGATTGCGACAAAGGTTGCGTTAGGCATGACTGTTTCCCCCGAGGAACTCACGAAGTTGTTGGAACGAAGCGGGCAAGTTCGATCTTCGCCTATATCGTTGGCGAGATTGCGGCCGAGGGTATAAACAATTGTAAGGGGTAAGGCGTAAAGAGAGAAAAGTTGTGATCAAGATAGAAGGAAGAACAACCTGTTTATCCTCAATGATTTCTCCTTGTCTTATCTCCTTACTTCTCACTCCTACCTTTTTACTTGCACGATTAGGCCAGTACCAACACAATGTGAAATGAACGAAATGACGCTCTATCACTACATGGCAAAAGACAAAGCTGGAAAGTCGCTGCAAGGGGAAATTTCTGCAACGACCTCTCAAGAAGCCATTCAACAACTTCGGAGCCAGGATATGCTGGTGACCTGCCTGAACGAAAAAGCTACGAAGCCTATTGGGGCTAGTCCACTGCAATTTTCCTGGAAGAGGAGCGGTGTAACAAACAAGGAGCTGATTGTGTTCACGCATCAATTGGCAACCTTGATTCGGGCAGGAGTGCCTCTCTTGGAATGTTTGGACATTTTGGGGGCAGAAGTGGAAAATCCTGCCTGGCACCCTATCCTTAAGCGCATTTATCTGGATGTTGAGCAGGGAGCATTTTTGGCCAAAGCCTTAGGTTCGTTTCCGGAAATTTTTCATGACTTCTACCGACGGATGGTAGAAGTGGGAGAAACCACAGGGCGGTTGGATGAAAGTTTGGCTCAGTTGGCGCTCTATCTCGACAAACAAGCTCAGTTACGGGCAAAGATTCTTTCTGCGTTAGCATATCCGGCCTTGTTGGTGACGGTGGCCTTTTCTGTGTTGATCTTTTTGTTGGTGTGGGTGGTGCCTCTCTTTTCCGACCTTTTTCTGGAGTTTGGGGAATCTCTTCCGTGGCTGACGAAAGTCGTTATTCATCTTGCAGACGGCATTCGAGAGCACGCAGTCCTATTAGCAGGACTCTTGGTGGCTGTCTTTTTAGGAAGCCGTTTCATGCTGACCCATGCCAAAAGTCGGCACATGATTGATGGGGTCATTTTGAGTGTCCCATTCGTGGGTGCGATATTCCGGAAGTCTTCGATTGTGCGGTTTGCTCGAACATTAGGATTCTTAATTCGGCGGGGCGTTCCGCTGCTAACGGGACTCACAGTGGCAGGGACTGTCACAGGGAATAGCGTATTCGAGAAAAATCTTGAAGCTGTGGCTATTGATGTTGAAGATGGTAAGTCGCTATCAGAGACGTTGCGAGCCAGCGGTGTGTTTCCGCCCATGGTGATTCAAATGATCAAAGTCGGAGAGTCGACCGGGTCATTAGATGCCATGTTGGAAAAAATTGCGGATTTGTTTGAACAAGAAGTCGATCGAGTCGTTGCCAGCTTTACCGCGGTGCTAGAGCCTTGCGTAATCGTGGTTGTGGGAAGCGGGATTGCACTTGTCGTGATAGCCATGTATCTTCCCATTTTTACCATTGGTTCCGTGATTGGATAATCGATCAATACAAGTAGAAGGAAAATTTTTATCTCGTGAGAGACGGTGGCGTGACAGAAACGGAAATTGTGGTCAAGGCTCCAGCAAAAGTGAATCTCTTGATCCGTGTGCTGGATCGTTTGCCCAATGGCTATCATGCTTTGTGGTCCCTCATGCATTCAGTTGACCTTTTCGACCAATTGCGTATTCGGTTGAATTCAAATCATGATCGAGTGCAACTAACTTGTAGTCAGGCTGATTTGCCAGTTGATCAGGGAAACCTGGTCTATCGTGCTGCGGAAGCCGTTCTCGAGCGCGTTGGACGATCTGATGGTGTGGATATTGAACTGACCAAACAGATTCCCTTAGCGGCTGGGTTGGGTGGTGGAAGTAGTGATGCTGCGGCGGCGATCTTTGGTCTTGCTCACTTACTACAATTGGAGTGGGGGCTATCAGAGTACCGGGAAGTTGGTGCGGCTTTGGGAAGTGACATTCCTTTCTTTTTTCAAGCACCATGTGCCATGGTCCGAGGATGGGGGCAGGACGTGACTTCGTGCACAATTGAAGGCAAGCGGTGGGTGGTGTTAGTCAATCCAGGTTTTCCAATCCAAACAAAATGGGCTTATGAGCAATTGGCTGGAAGTCGCACCGACATTCTGCCTTTGAAGCCGTGGGCCGAGACCATGGAAAGGCAGTTGTATGCTTCCTGGGACGATATCATTAAGGTGATGGAGAATGATTTTGAATCCCCATTGTTTCCTCTTTACCCAATTTTACGCTTTATTAAAGACAAGTTGTGCGATCTAGGTGCTCAGTCAGCTCTCTTGTCGGGGAGCGGAGCCACGGTCTTGGGGATATTTCTGACAAACGAAGCTGCGAAAGAGGCGGCAGCTCGGTTGCGGCATGATACCGATTGGCATGTTTTTTCCGTCCCAGTGGGAAACTCAAGGTTGCCACACGAGGCCATTTCTCCCACCTTCTCTCCTGAGGTCTTATCCGTCTGAGTTCAAAAAGTTGAGTTGACAAGCAGAAGTTTTTCGCATTACCTTTGCTCTGTTTTTCTTCCACGAGTTTTGGTCCCAAAATCCTGAAATTTCTTCCAGAAAGAACAAACAGCCTATGCCACGTGATTTAAAGTTACTCACAGGGAATTCAAATCCTTCACTGGCGAAGGAAATTGCTGGATATATTGGTCAAGACTTATGCCGGGCGACCGTCACGACGTTTAGTGACGGAGAAACCCGAGTTCGGATTGATGAGAATGTCCGGGGCGGGGATGTATTTCTTATCCAGTCCTGCTGTCACCCCGTCAATTCCTCAATTATGGAGCTATTGCTGCTGTTGGATGCCGTGAAGCGCTCTTCAGCCTCACGAATCACGGCTGTCATTCCGTACTATGGGTATGGTCGGCAAGACCGTAAAGATCAACCTCGTGTGCCTATTAGTGCCAAGTTGATTGCTGATTTGCTAACGGTTTCCGGGGCTAACCGGATTCTCACCATGGATTTGCATGCTGGGCCAATACAAGGGTTTTTTGATATTCCCGTTGACCATTTGTATGCCATGCCTATTCTCCTCGACTATATTAAGAAACAGCAAATATCTGATATGGTCATTGTTTCTCCGGATGCGGGTGGCGTAGAACGGGCGAGAGCCTTTGCCAAACGCCTGAATTCCTCGTTGGCGATTATCGATAAGCGCCGTGAATCTCCGAATGAGGCGGAAGTCATGAATATTATCGGCGATGTCAAAGGCATGCATGCTCTTCTATTTGATGATATGATCGATACGGCTGGAACTATTGTTCAAACGGCCCAAACATGTTTAGATAATGGAGCACTTTCGGTCTGGGCGGGCTGTACTCATCCGGTGTTATCAGGGCCAGCTCTGGAGCGGTTAGAAAAGTCTTGCTTACGAGAAGTGACCGTGACGAATACGATTCCCCTTAATGGGAAAGAGCAACAATGTTCAAAACTCAAGGCCCTTTCGGTGGCACCCCTCTTGGGAGAGGCCATTTTAAGGATTCATCGCGAAGAATCTGTCACATCGTTATTTGTGTAATGATCTGCGATTGTCGGTTGGGGCCGTTTATTTCACAACCAGACAAAAGAGGGTACAACCATGCAATATGATCTTGCAGTAGAGAAGCGGGACCAAGCTGGGAAAGGCATTGCCCGGCAATTGCGCCGGCAAGGGAAAATTCCTGGCGTGATCTATGGCGGGGGAAAATCTGATTTTTTTTCGCTAGACCATAATGTCGCGCGGAAGCTCATCCTTTCTCAAGTTGGGCATACCGGTCTGTTGACGGTCAAAGTCCCTGGGCAAAAAGATCGTGTTGCCGTGCTGCAAGACCATCAGTTGGATCCTATCACTGGAGCTATACTTCATATTGATTTATTTGAAGTTTCAATGGATAAGCCCATTCGGGTAAAAGTCCCTGTTTCCATGGCGGGGGCTGCGCCAGTTGGCGTGAAGGAAGGGGGAATTGTGCATCAACCTCTTCGAGAATTGCATATTGAATGTTTACCAGCCAAAATCCCTGACCATATTGAGGTGATTGCAACGGAGCTTCATGTGGGAGAAGGTATCCGTGTGAAAGAAGTAGCATCACCTGAAGGCGTGAAAATTTTAGATGATCCAGGGTTAATGGTGGTTCATGTGGCGACGAAGATGTCTGAAGCCAAATTGGAATCTTTGCTGGCTCGCGAGGCCGGGGAAGGTGAGACACCTGCGGCCGATGACAAAGCCAAGACGGAAGGGGCTCCAGCTGCTGAAGCGGCAGCTCCAGAAAATAAGGCGAAAGAAGGTAAAAAGTAATCCTTGCATGTGGTTGTGGGTCTTGGGAATCCTGGACCAGCCTATCAGCACACGCGGCACAATCTGGGATGGATGGTTCTTGAACGTGCGGCGTACCGGTGGGGGATTTCTTTAACCCCACAATCACAAGCCATTCAAGGGCGGGGAGCTTTTGGTGAGCACTCGGTGCTTCTGGCAATGCCCCTGAAATGGATGAATCTATCTGGAGAAGCGGTCTCTGCAATTCTCCATGATCAGAATCTCAATTCCTCAAATCTTATCCTTGTCTACGATGACTTGGATCTTCCTCTGGGGCAATTAAGAATTAAAACTCGTGGTGGCGCCGGTGGCCATAATGGTGTGCGTTCCGTGTTGGATTCTCTTGGGACGGATGATTTTTGTCGTGTAAAACTTGGTATTGGCAAGCCTAAGGATCATGAAGATACGGCCCAGTATGTATTGTCTCCCTTCACTAAGGATGAACATACGGAAGTGGATAGATTACTTCCCCGTGCTGTTGATGCGTTGGAATGTGTGTTAACCGAAGGAGTTCCCGCAGCGATGAACAAGTTTCACATGCGTCCTGGACAGACCAGTCCAGAATAGCAAAGCGATGAGATGCTGTTTGATCAATTGGCCTATTTGTTACATGCGAACAGTTATTGTTTAGGTGTTTTCGTCGTTCATCGTGGAGGAACGACCGGAAAATTGTTCTCATAGTAAACGTTAATTTTTCCCTATCCTATCAGTGGGCCGTGCCACTATATTCCACGTTTGACAGTATCTTTTACCCTATGCTACTTTCGTTTCCCCTTTGTGATACAAGGCTATGGGTTTGTCTGTTAACCTGTTCATCATTCAGCGAGAAAGGGTGTTATGAAACTTTATGAATCAATAAGTATTCTTCGGCCTGCCCAAGTCGAGACGGAAAGTGAACGGGTTATAGAGAAAATACAGGAAATTTTGACCAGTTCTGGGGCCAATATCTTAAAGTTAGACAATAGTGGAAAGAAGAAATTGGCTTATGATATCAAACACGAACGAAAAGGAACCTTTATTACTGTTCAGTTTGAAGGGCCCGGAACTGTTATTGCTGAGTTAGAGCGCTTTCAACGAATGGAAGATCAAGTCATGAAATTTATGACAGTTCGTCTGAATCCGGCTGACTTAATCCCTGTACCTGAGACGGAAAATGAAGGTACGGAAAATGGAAGTGAAGCTGAGGGAGAGGATTCGGGAGATGGTGGGATTCAATAAAGTCATCTTAATTGGCAATCTGACGAGAAATCCTGAGCTCCGGTATACTCCCAGTGGGACCCCGGTTGTTAATTTTCCCCTGGCCGTCAATCGGCGTTATCGTCAAGCGGATGACCAAAAAGAAGAAGTATGCTATGTTGATATCGTTGTTTTTGGGAGGCAAGCGGAACATTGCGGGCAATATCTCAATAAAGGTGATGGAGCTATCGTTGATGGACGCTTACAGCAGCGTCGTTGGGAAACAGATGATGGGCAGAAGCGAAGCAAGCACGAAGTCGTGGCTCAAACCGTGACCTTCCTGCCTAAAAAAGCACCTTCGGGGAGTTCTGGTGCCGGAACAGCTGAAGATGCGTCTTACGACTCAGAAGATTACTACCCTGACCCCATGCCCTAATTTTTAGCTGAGGAGAAGTTTCTGTGGAAAAAGGTCGGTTATTTCAGCGGAAAAGAATGTGCCGTTTTTGCTTTGATAAAACACCATTGGATTATAAAGATGCCAATCTGTTGAGAAATTTTCTGACCGAACGGGGAAGGATTATCCCTCGTCGAACCTCGGGCAATTGTTTGCGACATCAACGGCGGCTGACGCAAGCTGTAAAGCGGGCACGGCATATCGCCATTCTTTCTTTTTCCGAAGAACAACGGTAGGTGAAGAGCGAAAGAATGATTTTCCTCTTGAGAAGTAAAGAAATGAGTTCAATCATTTGTTTGTGTGATGCATGTCTTGGATAATTGATTTAAAGGATATTCCAGCTGACGGTTTGGCTGTAGAGCAGGAGATTTCGCCCTCCGATATGGAGTTGCCTGCGGAGGATGGCACAATATGTGGCCTGTTGCATTGTGTGGGACAAATTTCTTTTCCAGATGCACATATGGCTAATTTTCAGGGAATCTTGAAAGGTCGTCTTGCAAGGGAATGCGTACGTTGCCTGGTTAATTTTGAAGAAGAAGTGGCATGTCCATGTGAAGTGAATTTTTGCCAATCCATATCTTCAGCTCTTTCTCCTCAGTCATCCAAAAAATCAAAAAAGGGAAGTCGTGTCAAGAATTTGGTCAATCAAGAACAAGACGATGAGGTTGATGCCTACCAAATTACGGATCAAAAAATTGACCTACTTCCTGCGTTACGAGAACATCTGATTTTGGCGGCGCCCCTCAATCCGGTATGCAGGGAAGATTGTGCAGGATTATGTCAGGTATGTGGAGCAAATTTAAACGAAAGCGCCTGTGCCTGTTACGCGCCTGTTATGCCGTCATCGACATTTGATTCGGAAGGTGGCTCTTTGTTCAGCAAGAAAGCTTCAAAGTCTTTTTCGAGACCCATTCGAAGAGGCGCGTGAAATCATTATCTAAACGGAAAAGATGGTAGACTATGGCGAATCCCAAACACAAAACGTCAAAAGCTCGCCGTGATAAACGACGATCTCATCATAAACTGATGCTTCCTAATTTATCAGTATGCCCCCAATGTCATGAGATGAAACAACCTCATGTCACCTGCCTGAACTGTGGGACATACAAAGGGAAGGCGATTATTGCAGTGGAAGAGGGATAAGGACTGCCCGTTTTCCCACCAGCCATTTCCAAGCCAAGCCCATGAAAATAGCCGTGGATGCGATGGGAGGAGATCATGGTCTATCTCCCACCGTTGAAGGAGCTCTCCAAGCCACAAGGGAATCATCCCTCTCCGTTATTCTGGTTGGAGATCAATCGGCCATTCAAGCTCAATTGGATAACTTGAGTGGGAAGAAAACGAACATCGATATTTTTCATGCGTCTCAAGTCGTAGGAATGCATGAATCTCCTGCCTTAGCAGCCAGGAAAAAACGCGATTCCTCCATTTGGAAAGCGACCGAACTGGTCAAAAGCAAACAAGCGGATGCCTTGGTGAGTGCGGGAAATACGGGGGCAACGATGGTCTCAGCCTTTTTTTTGTTGGGGTCGATTGAAGGTGTGGATCGGCCGGCCATTGCGGCGACGTTGCCTACTCGCCAAGGCAAGGCGATCATGTTGGATGTTGGCGCGACGGTTGATTGCACGGCCCGTCAGTTGTATCAATTTGGCATTATGGGGCATGAATATGGAAAACATCTGTTAGGTGTTGATCGACCACGGATCGGACTTTTAAGTATTGGAGAAGAAGATACCAAGGGCAATGAGGTAACCAAAGAAGTGTTTAAGCTGTTAAAAGAGAGCCATATTCATTTCATCGGGAATATCGAAGGCCGGGATGTGTATAGCGGCAATGCCGATGTCATTGTGACTGACGGTTTCATTGGTAATGTGGCATTAAAAATTTCAGAAGGGTTAGCAGATGCCATTAAAAAGATGCTGATGAAAGAAATTGCCCAATCTGCTCTTGGACGTTTCTCCTATCTGTTTGTGGCTGGCCCTCTTCTTCGTCTGAGACGAAAAACGGATTATGCTGAATTTGGTGGAGCTCCTCTTTTGGGTGTGGAGGGAATCAGTATGATCTGCCATGGGCGATCTTCATCTAAAGCGATTAAAAATGCGATTCTCCAGGCCCAAGCCCTGGCACAAGGTGGGTTGATCGAGGCCATCCGTGGTGATATTGCTCAAGGTGTTCTTCCATCATCGACAGCTGAAGGGTCTCGTGTTGTTCTTTGAAAATACATGAATACTGCCATTCTTGGGACAGGCAGTTACGTGCCCAATCGGGTCTTAACCAATGCGGATCTGGAACGTATGGTTGAGACATCTGACAGTTGGATTGTGGAGCGTACGGGTATTCGGGAGCGACGAGTGGTCGAGTCTGGACAAGCCTGCTCGGATCTAGCCCTCGAAGCCGCGCAGCGTGCGCTGGCTGCTGCCAAGGTCGAGGCCAGTGCTATTGATCTTATTCTTTTAGCCACTTGTACGGGAGATGCTCCGCTTCCCTCAACCGCCTGTCTTCTTCAACATCGATTAGGCGCCAATCGGGCGGCCGCTTGTGATATTTCGGCCGCTTGTTGCGGGTTTGTGTATGCGCTGTCTATTGCAGATGCGTATGTGAGAAATGGCATGCGATATGTGCTGGTCGTTGGCTCTGAAGTCATGTCGGCCATCACTGATTGGACAGATCGAAATACCTGTGTGCTTTTTGGTGATGGGGCGGGAGCGGTGGTGCTGGGACAGAGTCCTCAAGATACTGGGATTCTCTCGACGCATTTACATGCGAATGGGCGGTTGTCTGAAATGATTCACGTACCCGGTGGTGGATCGACAGAACCGGCTTCCCAGGAAGTTCTGGACCATAAACGTGGGTTTATCAAGATGAAAGGCAATGAGACCTTTAAAATTGCTGTCAAATCCATGGAAGAAGCGGCTCATGAGGCCGTGGGGGCTCATGGGGTGGCCATGCAGGATATTGATCTGTTTATTCCCCATCAGGCCAATTTGAGAATTTTGAAGGCTGTCAGTCAACGTTTGGGCCTGTCGCAAGAAAAATTGATGATTAATTTAGACCGATTTGGTAATACTTCTGCTGCATCTATTCCATTGGCATTAGATGAAGCCGTTCTCAGCAGGAGAATTCAAGAGGGGCAATTACTGCTCTTAGCGGCTTTCGGAGCAGGACTTACGTGGGCTTCGGCGTTAATTCGTTGGTAGAGAGCGTTGAATAAAGAGGATACTGAAGACCATGTTTCGTCAGGAAGACGTTGGAGGCCATTAGCTTCGGGTAGGTTCAAAAAAGTCCGTTCAGCTAGGCCGCAGCCATTGTTGCGCGCGGAGCGTACTGGTTCTGCGTGAGCACGGAACAATGGCGAGAAGGCCGCTGACGGATTTTTTCAACAGACCCTGGTAGATAACCTGCACGGTGAAACTCGTATGGTTGTATTTGAAATGAAGAATATTGAGGATACAAGACACAGACCTGGAGTTTGAACGAGGAAAAAGGGGAGCGGTATGTCTGATATGAAATGGGGTAAAAATGATTGGGCCCTCATCTTAGGGGCTTCAAGCGGGTTTGGTGAAGCAGCGGCTTTGGAGCTAGCGGGCTTAGGTCTCAATATACTAGGTGTGCATCTGGATCGAAAATCAACATTACCAAATGCAGAACGTATTGCGTCGAATATCCGCGAACGTGGTCGTGACGTATTATTTTTTAATGCCAATGCTGCAGACCCGGAAAAGCGTGGAGATATCTTGAAGACCATGAAGCAGCGAGGGGAGGAATCTGGAAAACCAATTCAGGTACGCGTCCTCCTCCATTCATTAGCCTTTGGAACCTTAAAACCCTATATTGCTCAATCTGCTCCTGAAGGTATTACGAAATCGCAAATGGAAATGACGATGGATGTGATGGCCAACAGCCTGGTCTATTGGACTCAAGATCTTGTCCGTCATAAGTTTTTAGGCCAGGGCAGTCGAATCTTTTCCATGACTAGTGCTGGAGGAGCACGTGTATGGAAAACCTATGGAGCCGTGTCGGCTGCCAAGGCGGCATTAGAGTCTCATACGCGGCAATTGGCCCTGGAATTGGCGCCTTTGGGGATTACCATTAATTCCCTTATGGCTGGAGTCACGGATACTCCGGCGTTGCGAAAAATTCCTGGCTCTGATGAAATGTTGGCCATGGCTCAGCGGAAAAATCCATCCAATCGTTTGACGACACCCCAAGATGTGGCCGATGCACTAGGTTTGCTGAGCCATCCCAAAGCCCATTGGATTACAGGAAATGTGATTTGTGTAGATGGCGGAGAGTTTATTGTCGATTAATTGAATTCCATGTTGCCCTGAATTCGGGATAAGCCATACACCTAATCATGATGTCATTTTTTACAAATGAGCAATGCCGTTGATGAAATCATCTCTTGGATTTCTCTTTCCCGGTCAGGGCTCACAATCGGTAGGGATGGGAAAAGCTCTTTATGAGTCGAATGCTCAGGTTCCCGCTCTCTACCAAGATGCTGAAACAATCTTGGGCTATGATGTTGGGGCCTTATGCTTTGAGGGTCCGGCTGAACAACTTAATCAAACAGAGTTTACGCAACCGGCTTTACTGGTCACCAGCCTTGCGGCCTATCATTTGGTGCAAAACGGTCCGCTGGAACCGGCTGCGGTGGCTGGGCATAGTTTGGGTGAATATACTGCCTTAGTCGCTGCCGGCGCGATTAAGTTTCGTGAGGCCGTGGGTCTTGTCAAAAAACGAGGACAATATATGTCAGAGGCCGTCAGCCCAGGGAGTGGATTAGTGGCAGCGGTATTAGGCCTTTCCGAGTCAGATGTATGTGCCGTCTGCAAAGAGGCCGAGTCATTCGGGGTCGTGGCCCCAGCTAATTTAAATTCGCCAGGACAAACGGTGATTGCGGGCGAGAAGGCCGCCGTAGAACAGGCGTCTGAGCTTGCCAAGGCGCGAGGGGCTAAACGCGTGAAAGCCCTGCCGGTCAGCGTACCGGTTCATACTCCGTTGATGCAGGGGGCAGCGGATCGACTGAAGAACGATATTGATTCGTTGGAATGGTCTGATTTAACGGTTCCATTGATCAATAATGTTGAAGCCAAGGCGCTTCGCTCAGCAGATGAAGTCCGGACATCTCTGGTTCAACAATTACCAGCTTCTGTTCGCTGGCAGGAAACCATCCAGACAATGTGGAAAATGGGTATTCGAGATTTTATTGAAATCGGACCCGGGAAAGTGTTGACCGGGCTAGTCAAGCGCATCGTTCCGGAAGCAGGGACCTGGAATATTTCTGATCAAGAATCCTATGACCATGTTCTCGCTCACATGACATAATCATCCTACATTTTATTGATTGCTGAGAGGGCAGCCATGACATTGACAGGAAAAATTGCGGTCGTGACGGGAAGCGCGCAGGGGATTGGCCAGGCGATCGCAACGGCGCTGGCCCAAGAAGGTGCCGATGTTGTCGTGGCCGATCTGCAAGCCGATCGTTGTCAAGAAACGGTCGGGCAGGTTCAGCAATTAGGCCGGAAGGCCATGGCTGTTTCGGTGAATGTTGGCGATTGGGATCAGGTCAAGAGCACGATGGATCAGGTTGTGAAAGAATGGGGACGGATCGATATTTTAGTGAACAATGCTGGAATTACTCGAGATGGACTGCTTCTACGCATGAAGGATGAAGATTGGCAGTCCGTGTTGCAAGTGAATTTGACCGGCACGTTTTATTGCGTAAAAGCGGTGATGCCGACCATGAGCCGACAGCGGAACGGACGTATTGTGAATATTGCGTCAATTGTGGGGGCCATTGGAAATATTGGGCAAGCCAATTATTCGGCGTCAAAGGCGGCAGTCATCGGTTTGACGAAAACGGTAGCCCGGGAATATGCCAGTCGAAATGTGACAGTCAATGCGGTCGCACCTGGTTTTATTGATACGGCCATGACACAGAATCTTTCAGACGATACGAAAGAATCCCTTTTAAATCAGATTCCGTTAAAACGATTGGGACAACCCTCTGATGTTGCTGATGCGGTGTGTTTTTTGTCATCCGAAAAAGCCGGGTATATTACAGGCCATGTGCTACATGTGAATGGTGGAATGCATATGGCATAGAGAGGAAATCAAAGTTCAGTTCACTCAATACACTTTGGAAGGAGGAGGTGCGAACAATGGCTGTAGAAGAACGGATTAAGAAAATTATTGCGGAACAATTAGGTGTCGAAGAAGATGAGGTTGTGCCTGATGCCAAATTTGTGGAGGATCTAGGGGCTGATTCCTTAGATACGGTGGAATTGGTTATGGCGCTGGAAGAAGAATTTGAAATTGAAATTCCTGATGAAGATGCAGAAAAAATCCAAACGGTCTCCGCAGCCGTTGATTTTATAAAGGAAAAAGTCTGATTTCCCTATTCGATAAGTGAACAGAGATGTTGTGATGAGTGAGTGGGTACCACGTCGAGTTGTTGTGACAGGATTGGGGTTGGTCACACCTTTGGGGAACTGTGTGCCCCAAACCTGGGAAAACCTTTGTCAGGGCAAGTCCGGTATAGGCCCTATTTCTCAATTTGATACCAGTGAGTATTCCGTGAAAATCGCGGGAGAGGTGAAAGACTTTGATCCTGCGGCATTCATTGAAAAAAAAGAAATCAAGAAAATGGATCGATTTATCCATTTTGCGGTTGCGGCAAGCCAAGAAGCCGTGGATGATGCCAAGCTGGTTGTCACACCTGGTCATGCTGAACGGGTAGGAGTCTATATTGGCGCAGGGATTGGAGGCCTTCCAGCCATCGAGCATTACCATAAAGTCTTGATGGAACGTGGCCCCGATCGTGTGTCTCCATTTTTCATTCCCATGGTGATTATCAATCTCGCCTCCGGGCAGGTTGCCATTCGATTTGGCGCCAAAGGCCCCAATGCATGCTCGGTCACGGCCTGTGCCACGGGAAATCATTGTATTGGTGATGGCTTTCGACTGATTCAACGAGGAGAAGCCGATGTCATGATTGTTGGGGGCGCGGAGTCAACGATCTGTCCAACAGGTGTGGCCGGTTTTGCCGCTGCGAAAGCCTTGTCGAGACGAAACGATGAACCGGAGAAAGCCAGTAGGCCCTTTGATAATGATCGCGATGGGTTTGTCATTGGAGAAGGTGCGGGCGTCTTGATTTTAGAAGAGCTGGAGCATGCTCGTGCTCGCGGAGCTCGTATTTATTCCGAACTGATTGGCTATGCGATGAACAGTGATGCGTTCCATATCACCGCTCCACCTGATGATGGTGCGGGCGCTGTGACATGTATGGAGCGAGCTCTTCAGGATGGGAACGTGTCCAAATCATCAGTAGGCTATATCAATGCCCATGCCACCTCGACATTTGCCGATCGTGTGGAAACGCATGTCATGAAAGAAGTCTTCGGTGAACAAGCCTACTCCATTCCGGTGAGTTCCACAAAGTCGATGACTGGGCATTTGCTGGGAGCTGCGGGAGGTATTGAAGCGGTTTTTTCTATCTTAGCTTTACAGCATGGCATCATTCCGCCCACGATCAATTTAGATCATCCTGATCCAGCATGTGATCTAGATTATGTCCCTAACCAATCTCGTCAATGCTCTGTTGATGTGGCTATCTCGAATGCGTTTGGATTTGGCGGGGTCAATGCCTGTTTAGTATTTCGTCGGTGGCAGGAGGCCTAGCTCAAGAGAATGGTTTCGAACGAATCGTCTCCTCCAGCAGGCTATTGGTTCCGTTCCTCTCATCCATCAGCGATGTCTGACGATATGATACAATGAGACGATTTTGTCGGAGAGCATCGTGGTCATTCGTGCATAAGTCACTGGAAATGGGGATGTTCCGTGTTTCAAGTCAAAGAAATTCAGGCTGCTTTGCAATATGTTTTTACGAAAGAAGCCTTATTGTATGAAGCCCTCACCCATCGATCGTTTTCCCAAACTGATGGCCTGGGGACAACCCCGAATAATGAACGGCTAGAGTTTTTAGGAGATGCGGTCTTGGGTCTTGTGATCAGCGAGAGTGTGGCGCAAATTTTCCCCACGTGCACCGAAGGAGAGCTTTCTAAAGCCAAAGCCGGATTGATTAACCGAGGCACACTGGCCAAGGCAGCGGGGCGTTTAGGGCTGGGGCAATGGTTGCGGTTGGGGCGAGGTGAAGAAGTTACTTCTGGGAGGGAAAAACATTCCCTGTTGGCGAATGCGTTGGAGGCTCTCATCGGTGCGATGTATCTTGATAATGGATTAGATGTTGCTCGTTCTTTTATTCACCGGGTTCTTGCGAAGGAATTGTCCGATCTGCGTGAACAGCCAGAACTCGCTGCCGGAGGAGATTGGAAAAGCCGGTTGCAGGAATGGGTACATAAACATGAAGGAACAAGCCCGCGGTATCGGCTGATTCGAGAATCTGGGCCCGATCATGAAAAACTGTTTTCCAGTCTTGTGGAAGTTCGAGGTCGTGTCGTGGGTCAGGGAGAAGGACGCACAAAAAAGGAAGCAGAGCAACGAGCGGCAGAGCAGGCCGTTGCTCAGGTCACTGGAGATATTTCTGATACAATATAAAATTCACATGAATAGCAATGGAGGAGTTATGATGAATGTGTTTCAACGAAGTATGATTATATTTGGGTGTGTGGCGCTCTTGAACCTCGGTGTTGTTGCAACAACTGTTGCGGATGAGCCGGCAAAAGAGCAGCCGGCTCCACACGTGATCTTAAAGACAAAATTTGGTGAAATGGAAATTGTCCTGTTTCCTAACTTAGCGCCTAAACATGTAGAAAGTTTTCTCAAACTCACCAAATCTGGGTTCTATAATGGAACGATTTTTCATCGTGTTATTCCTGGTTTTATGATTCAAGGCGGAGATCCATTGACCAAAGATCCCGCCAATCGAAATAAATTTGGGACAGGCGGTCCTGGCTATACCCTGCCCGCCGAGTTCAATAAGGTGGTGCACGAAAAGGGCATTCTCTCCGCTGCGCGTACGCAGGACCCGAACAGCGCTGGTTCACAATTTTTTATCATGGCAGATAAAGCGCCTCACTTGGATGGTCAATACACCGTCTTTGGTGAAGTATTAAAGGGTATTGAAGTTGTCGATAAGATCGTGAGCCAGCCCCGCGATTTGCGAGACAACCCAGTCGAACGAATTGAAATGACGATCGAAGTGAAGAAGTAACTCTAAGGACTGTTATTGACCTGATGAGATTCGATCTTGGTACAAAGGGGAAATCAAGAAGAAGGGGTGGACTGGTAATCAAAGCCGCTAGGAATAACAATCCGCCCTCCAGCTCCTGTTTGACGAGCCAGTTGCTCCGCGACGTCGGGATGTCGCTCACGAACATAACCCAGTAACCCTCGCAAGAATCGGTTGGATCGGAGGCCGGCTCCTGAAAACCCTTGAATGAAAACTAGAGCTCGGTCGAGGACCTCGGTCACCATTGTTGGTTCCAATTCCTGGCGTTCTCCAAAGACTTTAAACTCCTTTCGCAACTCCTCTCCGAAGGCGGGTGTTCCAGTTTCTGGAATCTGAATGAGGCTAAAGCTTCTCCGGAGGCTTTGAAGACCTTCCAGCACGTCCGCATCTTGTGCATCCCGGCGATCTTGAAAATAGCGAAAGGCTAAGGCCTCAAAGACATAAAACACCTCGGTGGCCCGTTCACCGCCAAACTCTAAAAGCTCTCGATAAAAGGTCCGGCGGTCTATTTCAAACCGGCCCCCTGCGCGTTTTTGCTGATAGGTGTCATTAGCCTCTAAAAAGACGCAGGATGCCGGGCAAGAGATATTCGTGAGACGATGTTCGCCACAACATTGGCTGCAGATCATCCCATTCAAGGCTGGACACGACCGTTTGCCTTTCCGTTGGCGGCAATACACACATTTACTCATTTGGAGGATCTTTCTTGGGTCTGTTGAAAAAAGCCGCCAGCGGCGTTCTCGCCCTTTTTCCGTGCTCACGTCGTGCCAGTACGCTCCGCGCGCAACAATGGCTGTGGCCTTGCTGGACGGACTGTTTTGAACAGACCCGACGCTGTTGATCGTCAATGGCTTCCTGGCGAAATATGGCCTTTGACATCATCATTATTCAACACTCCCTTCTTAGAAAAGTCTAAGCCATAATCAGAGAACGTTCGTTTTTTCTTATTGGGATTATCGTTCGAGGGACGTTCCAAACCATTGATTTCGGCACCTTTGGCATAAAGATAGGGGACAAGAATCACATGATTCACTCGATCAACCCCGATGCCTGATGGCGAAAGCAAGAATTCAGCAATCGCTTCTTTCTTGAGGTCAGGACGAATGCGCCAAACTTTTCCCGCAGTTAAGTCAGAGATATACATGATTCCGTAGCGGTCAAAATCGATGCCGTCAAGATTGTGAAACCCGCCAGAGAAAAATGAATTCACAAACAGTTCGTGAAGCACGCCGTGCTCATCAATTTCAAAGACTTTGCCGTCATCCCACCCGACACCCATCAAATGACCATTACGGGGATGAATCGCCAAACCGTGGGGGTGTGAGAGTTTGACATCATGGATGAATTCAGAAACCGCATAGTCCTTTGCTGGGTCAATGTGAAAGATCGTGTTGGTCTCGGCATCTGAGACGTAGAGCTTTCCTTGCGAATCCGTTGTGAGGCCAGTCAGGGACTCCGCACGAAACCGCGTAAAGGGAATGGTGACAACGGGGTCTCCCGTGGTCTTCTCAAATCCCCGTACCGCATCCAAGTCCGCGACATAAAGAATGTTCCCAATAATGGCCATTTCTTTCGGTGAATGTAATGTCACCGATTTCTGTCCACCTTGGATGAAATGGCGCTCAGTGATCTTGCCTTCTTGGTCGGCTTTACTGATAAATCCGTTGTTCTCGCGTGTGCCGGGGTCTCCGTTGGCGTTGGCGATATAATACACTTGACCGTCGTCTGCGATAATATTTTGGGGAAAGAGGAGGTTCGCAATTTCATAAGCCGTGGCATGCTCTGAACTAAACAGCATAAGACTCAAGATTGTCCCCAGGGTGCATTGCGTGACTGCAGAAACGATCTTTTTCAAGATGAGCGGGAGCTGGGAACGTCTGTGTTGAGAGTAAAAAGGTACTAATGGCATAGCCGTTCGTCTCACATGTATCGGTAAAGAAAACTGTCCAAGTCGCCTATCCACGTTGGGCAGGTTCAAATATCGACAGATTGTTTCCCGTCAAGGTATACGCTTTTCCAAATCCCATGACAAATTGTCCATGCAATGGTTGCAGATGAAATAACACAAAGTCTGGTAGTTGCCGTAATAGTACTGCCGTCTTGCCATGCCGTGCCTGATAGTCATCGAGTATCGAGGGGTACTCAGGATGTTCAGGTGCAAGAAGTTGTGTCTGGCACTGATAATGGACCCTGGTTCTGGCAAAAATCTGTGATGTGGATTGTTCATCAGCAATAATCATTATTGCGACGGTCCCTTTGCTGAGTAGATCTTGTGTATGGACTGCTAGTTGACTGACAAAGATATAAAAACTGCACGGTGTTCGGTGCAGGTAAGGTGTATATCCACAGTGTGGAACACCGTCTTCTCCAACAGTAGAGAGCTGCAGACTTTGCATTTCTGCAATGAGCTTGGCGCAGACGCTTTCGGGCTTGTCATCGCTCATTCAGTGAACTCTCTCCCTCTATCCTGTCATGGTGAAACGGCAAGAGGATAATTGGTGATAAACATCAAGCTAGCTGACTAGTACGGGCATGGTAGGTGAGGGTTTCTCAGGGTGTCAAGAAATGTACCTGTGAGTCTTCGTTGACGAAGTTTTGAGTGGCTGATATCGTTTCATACGTCATCCAAAGGTGCCCCAACCTTTTGGGGCACATTCAATTCAGACTTGTAAGGAGAAACAAGTGGCTGCACAAATTATTGATGGAAAAGCCTTGGCACTGACTCTTCGAGAAGGCATTGGCCAGGAGGTCGCGATACTTGAAAAAAACACTGGAGTGAAACCCGGTTTAGCAGCAGTGTTGGTGGGGGATGATCCTGCCTCAGCGGTCTATGTGAGAAATAAGAAACGAGCTTGCGAAAAAGCCGGCCTGTACCCGCAAGAGCACATTTTACCCGCATCGACCACACAGGATGAATTGCTGAAACTGATTCATTCGTTGAATGCCGATCCCAAGATTCATGGCATTTTAGTACAGTTGCCATTGCCGCCACATATCGACAGTAAAGCGATTTTACAAGCCGTCTCTCCGGAAAAGGATGCTGATGGTTTTCATCCAGTGAATGTGGGGCGGTTGGTGGAAGGAGATCCGGTCTTTGTTCCCTGCACGCCGAAGGGCGTCATCCATATGATTGATTCCACAGGCGTGGATATTTCCGGAAAGCGAGCGGTGGTCATTGGTCGTAGTAATATCGTGGGCAAGCCTGTCGCCATGTTGTTGCTACATCGTCATGCGACAGTGACGATTTGCCATTCCCGAACCAAAGATCTGCCTGGCCGGGTTCGGGAGGCTGATATCGTCATTGCAGCCATTGGCAAACCACACTTTGTCACATCAGATATGGTGAAAGATGGGGCGGTGGTCATTGATGTGGGTATTAATCGTTTGGCTGATGGTAGGCTTGTGGGAGATGTCGATTTTGATCGCGTGAAAGAACGAACCAGTTGGATCACACCAGTCCCTGGCGGCGTCGGTCCCATGACGATTGCGATGTTGCTTCAGAACACGCTCGAGTCGGCCAAACAGTTTGTTAAAAAGTAGTTCGATAGAGAATAGAAAACAAAACGCATGAGCTATCTCACAATTCCTGAGTTTCAACAGCATAAAAAAGACGGTAAAAAAATCACGGTGGTGACGGCTTATGATGCCTTGTTTACAAGCATCATCGAGCAAGCTGGGTTGGAAGTCATTTTGGTTGGGGATTCTCTAGGGATGGTCGTCCAGGGAAAGCCGAATACAATATCCGTTACGATGGAGGATATGCTGTACCATACTCGAATGGTCGCAGGGGCAGCTCAACGAGCCTTGGTGATTGGAGACATGCCGTTTTTGTCCTATCAAGTGAATGTCGAGGAAGCCGTGCGAAATGCCGGACGCTTTCTTCAAGCCGGTGCGGTGGCGGTTAAACTGGAGGGAGGGTTGCCAGTCGTGGACCGTGTTGAAGCCATGACACGTTTTGGTATTCCAGTCATGGGCCATGTCGGCATGACGCCACAGTCAGTCAATCAATCTGGGGGATACAAGGTTCAAGGAAAAGCGCAGGCTGCTGCCGATCAGATTATGCGAGAAGCCAAAGCCCTTGAAGAAGCCGGGGCTTTCGCGGTGGTGCTGGAATGTGTGCCGAGTTCATTGGCTCAAACGATCTCACAGGAACTCACGATTCCTACTATCGGTATTGGTGCTGGAGCAGGCTGTGATGGCCAAGTGCTTGTGCTCTATGATTTGTTAGGATTGTTTGACGATTTCGTCCCAAAGTTTGTGAAACCTTATGCTCGTTTAAAAGCAGAAGCTCTGCAAGCCCTTTCGCGCTATAAGGAGGAAGTGGAATGTGGCAAGTTTCCTTCTGACGCAGAAAGCTACCATTAACTAGTGAAAAGTGAGAAGTAAGGTATAAGGAGAGGACCAAAAAAATGAGAACAGATAACTGATCGGGTTATCTGTTCCCTGGCTATTTACCTTTTGTATCGAACTTTTTCATTCTCACTCCTTACTTTTTACTCCTCACGACTCACTTCTTTCATAGTTTTTCCAGAATCTCCTGTCGTTTTTGTTGATATTCTT
The DNA here is from genome assembly GCA_965223295.1 of Nitrospirales bacterium. Taxonomy (GTDB): domain Bacteria; phylum Nitrospirota; class Nitrospiria; order Nitrospirales; family UBA8639; genus Nitrospira_E. Next base: position 1,836,599 of record CBDCWC010000003.1, read on the forward strand.
CCTCGCTTAGCAAATCGTCCTGTCGAAGTTCCTTTAGTCTTTGAAGCCGTGCCTTCGTGGACCGGTCAAGGGATTGGGACGAACCGGAGGTCCGCGCTTGTGGCTCAGGTGCAGTCCCATGCGTCGAGGAAAATAGGTTGAGAGGAAACACAAAATGAGGTGTTTGTGGCGACCACAGTTCAGTGGCCAGGCTATAGGTGACTTGTTGGGCAGGCTTCATAGCCTTCAACGAATGCAGGGGTTGGCCTAATGGGAGTAACGGATTTTCTCTGATGTGTTGTGGAGGATGTTGTCCCGTGACAGTCTGACGGAAATTAGGAAGTACAAGATGTAGACGATGATCTTGAAGGTAGAGACCTCCCGATGTGAGTTCCCAAATGCCATTTCCCCGAGAGGTTGCCCAATAAAACGTGACGGTTTCCAGAGGTGTGGCTCGAGTCAGTGCCTGCGAAAGATGGTGCGAAAAAAAATCTCGTTGTTCTTCTGAGAAAGCCGTTTGGGTTGTTGAAGATCCTCCCACCATGCGGTCAAGCAGGGATGAGGGTTGCACTTCAACATGTTGCAATACTTGGTCGAGTGTCTCTGGGGGCACATGCGCAGGGTGCGAGTATTCAGGAGAGCCATTGCGATAAGTGACTTCCATGCCCACGGTTTTGTCGGGTTGCTCAACAAGAGATCGCATGGTTGAAGGATGTGATGAACAATTGGTCGTCAACAATCCAATCGCAAGCCCTAGACCTACTAGTTGGGCTTTTAAAAATACGTGAGAAATTTCCATTGAATGACTTTTCCCAAGAAGAAAAATGATGACATAAGACCAAAAGAATGTAACATGTATTAAAGAAAAGAGATAGAAAACTCTCTCCCTTGTGAAGAATTTCATATTCATTTCGCAAAGTTTTTCTGTGCTTGCTCACCGTTCAAGAAGTATCGGCCTATGATCTATGAACTGATATTCCTTCGTCCTAAATTAAATACAATTTTGACGTTAGGGTTTGTCTTGTTTGTCTCCGCATTGCCAGGATGGATCCCGGATGCAGAAGCCATTCCAGCTTTTGCTAGGAAATACAAGGTCAATTGTCATGTGTGTCATACGCGACAGCCTCGGCTGAATCTCTTTGGAGAACAATTTCTGGAAAATGGCTACCAAATGCCCGGCACGGAGGATGGAGGTATTGTTGGTAAATTGAAGTACGGGGATCTGACATTGGAGCAGGTTTCCAATTATTTAGGGGTCCTCTTTGCGACAAGTGGTGTTGATCATGTTGAGCTTAAACGAGATGTCCCAGGATCAGGGGATCAAACAGAGTTAGGCACTCCTGCGATCATGAGAATGTTTACCGCTGGAACTGTCACCGACAACGTGGGGTTTTTTGTAGACATGACGACAATATTTGGTCGGTCTAGTGAGCTGGAACTGGGTCGGGCCTTTGTTACCTTCAATAATCTTGGTGGTATGAATTGGGGACATCTTCGTGTGGGGCGGCTGGATCCTTCGGCTTTTTTTTCTATGGCAAGGGGACGCCCACATTTTGTTCCGATCGGTCCCAAGCTGGCCCCACCGTTTGGTGCCTTTAACACGCCCACGGTCAATCGATGGTCGTTGACGCAGAGTGCCTATGCTTCGAAGTTTTATGGGTTGTTTGATCGTAGTCGAACCGCTATACAACCCTATGACTCAACCTTGTATAACTCGCCGGAAGAAGTAGGCATTGATATCCATGGACGACCATTTGGTGACTGGTTCCTCTACCAAGTAGGTATCTTAAATGGCGGAAATGAACGGGCAGGGGACTCCAATAATTCCAAAGATTGGTATGTCATGGCCCGGTTTGATTACGCCCGATCGAATTATTTCTCTGCCAATCTTTCAGGGTTTGCCTATTTTGGCAATCATAACGCCAAGGTAGCTACCAATGCCGATGTCAGCCGGAGTCGCTATGGTGTGGGGGCACGCATGCGTTACAAATGGCTGGATGTCTATGGGGCTTATACCATTGATCGAGTCACGGATTTGCCCAGTGGCATGGAAGCGAGTTTTGACTCGACAGCTACGGGGGTAACGGTGGAGGCTCATGCCATTGTGACCGATCGTCTGATGTTAGGGGTCAGGTATGACCATATGGATGCTGGAGGTCTCTTAGCGGAAAGGAAAAGTGCCACGTTTGCGGGCATACAAGTGAGATACTTTTTGCGATCAAATATCTCATTGAATCTCCGAGACGATTTTAATGTTCGCGATTCGGAGGGGGGCAGTAGCGCTGCTCGGAATCTTCGGAATCGCTTATCAGTAGGCGTGGCAATTGTCTTTTAAAAGGAGAAGATGCCGATGCAAATCTCCATAAAATACTTTTGGTGGACAATAGTCTTGATTCTTCTGGTGTTTCAACCTGTTTTCGTGGCTGCCGGGACTACTAGGATGAACGATATCCAGAAAGGTCAGATTGTCTATGAACGGTCTTGCTTGGTTTGCCATGGAGCCAAGGGTCTTGGAGATGGCCCTGCGGCCTTTTACAATGCAGCCTTTTCAGCATCACGACCTAGAGATTTGACTGTGGGCAACTATAAGTTTCGCTCGACTGGTTCGGGGAGCCTTCCGCTTGATCAAGATTTGTTTCGTACGGTTACCAATGGTATTCCTGGCACAATGCCCTCGTTTAGTGGATTATCTGCAGAACAGCGTTGGCAGGTCGTAGCCTATATCAAAACATTCTATGCTGGCTTTCAGGAGGAGATGCCTGAATTGGCGAGCATTCCCGAGTTTCCTATTGCACCTTCCGCCGATAGTGTGCAACGTGGGAAGGCTTTGTATCTGGAGATGGATTGTCATAGCTGTCACGGGGAGCAAGGTCAGGGAGATGTGGTCTTGGCAGGAGAGCTGAAGGATAGTACGAGATTACCCATCGCACCGAATGATTTGACGAATCGTACAGGCTGGAAAAATGGGTCGACGGCGCGTGATGTGGTCAGAACGCTCTTTACGGGGTTTGATGGGACTCCTATGCCGTCCTACGCGAGTCAATTTGTTGGTCAGGAGGAAGATGCCTGGCATTTAGCTAACTATGTGCTCTCACTTTCCCAATCTCATTAACGGGTAGACTTATGTACCAATGCCTCGTGAGACCTATTAATCCCAATCTAGGGAAATCGCTATATTCCTCTCAGAATTTGAAATCAAACTATTGTCGTTATTGGGCTGTTTTGCCCAAAACTGTCTTCCTCTGGGCTTCAATAGTCTTCGTTCTGGCTAATGGAATTGGTCTGGGTGAATTTTTGGGGCTATCGGCTTATGCAGGCACCGTGGAGGGCACTATTTATTACCAAGGTGTTATCCCTAAACCACGATTGAGGGCTGTGATCAAAGATCAAGAGTATTGTGGGGTGGGGGTCAGCATACAGACTGTCCATGTTCATGACGCCCAGGGAGCGTTAAGCGGGGCTGTTGTGAGTGTCGAAGGGATGAAAAGAGAAGAATATAGGAAAGACGGAACGAAGGATCGTAAGGTCATCAACATGCACTGTGCCTTTTCTCCTCGAATTGGCGTCGCTCGGCTAGGTCAGGATATTGAGGTACGCAATCAAGATCCTATCCTCCATAATACACATATTAGACTTGGTAAGCGCACTATTCTTAATGTGGCGCAAGTCCCTGGAGGGAAGCCGATTGTGAAGCGGTTAAAGCGATCCGGGCTGCACTCAGTTCGGTGTGATAAACACATATTTATGGAATCCTCTCTGTATGTCTTCAACCATCCCTTTTATGATCTGACCGACAAAGCTGGAGCATTCCGGATTTCCGGTATTCCACCGGGAAAGCATCCCATCCAGGTGTGGCACGAAACTCTCGGCATTCTGGAGAAAGTGGTGCGCGTTCCCAAAGAAGATACCGTCCGTATTGATTTTGCCTACCCGTAATTTCTTTTTATCCTATATTGAGATTCTTTAGTATCGCTTCCTAAAAACCGAAAATCTTATTGGACGTGTAGGTCCAACTCTATTCTTGGGCGCTCTGATGACGAGTGCGCCCTGTGCTAAGAAGGGACTCAATTGAGATGATGAGTAGATTGATCACTGGATATTGCGATGCCTAAGGGTCAAACTCTCAACCATTCTTTGCTAGGCTGGTTTCGTCGGAAATGGCAGGGGAGTGTAGTCTTCCGTATTTCAACCAGTTTGACCCTTTGCATTGGGTTACTGGTGTTTGTAGGAGCCATGTTGATTGGCTATAGCCAACGTCAATTACTGGAACAATTGTTTCGGGAACGAGGTCTTGCCGTCGCCAGAACCTTTTCCACTCTTGGTTCCGGGGCCATTCTGAACCATTTATTCCGTATCCAAGAAGCAATGCCTGCATATGCCAAAGATGGCCATCTCGAAATATTGGAAGTCCTTGATGAAGATCGTATGGTGATTGCTTCGATGGAGCCCGCCAGGATTGGGGAAATCATCGAAGATCCGCGACTCATAGAAGCTCAGGAATTGGCCAGGGAAGTTGAGGGGTTTGTGGATAGTCCCGATGGCAGTTCCATGTATATGGTGATTGAGCCGTTGTTTGATCAAAACGAAATTCTGGCATGGGTCCGTGTCGGATTTTCAATGGAACGGGTACAGGAAAAAGAACATGAGCTATGGTTTGGCCTAGTACTCATGGCAAGTCTTTTTATTGGGTTGGCGATTGTGGGGGTTCGGCAAGGATTGAATCAAATCCTTCCTATGTTACAGGGGATGATCAAAAAGCTTCAGGATGTGGCCAAGATGACTGATGCTGGGATGCTTCAAGGAACTGAAAATGTTCACGATGCATCTCTTCTTGGTCTCAGAAATAATGAGATGAAAGGAGAAGTTGAGCAATTAGCTAGTGTGGCGACTCAGACCGCAGATTTATTGGAAGATCGCACAAAAACTCTTCAAGGATTAATGCTGGCTCAAGAGGAGAAAAATCGAGAATTGACTCGATTAGCTTCGTTCCCTGAGCTGAATCCGAATCCAGTCATCGAATTAAATCTTCAGTACCAGGTTACCTATATTAATCCATCAGGTACACGGCTACTCCCTGACTTAGTTGCCGTGGGCTTGGCCCACCCACTTTTTAAAAGTTTCAAAGATTCATTGGACTATGTGGTCCATGCTGGGTCTGTCAGTGTGGTGCAAGAATCCTCGGTGGGTGAACGAGTCTTTGAAACCCAAATCACGTTCTTAGAATCCAGTCAAGTGATCCGTGTGTATTTTCATGAAGTGACCCAAAGAAAAATTGCTGAGCAAAAAGTTCACAAGGTGGCCCGGGAGTTAGAACTGAATAATCAGGAGTTAGCTCAATCTCGTGATGTGGCGTTAGAGGCTGCCAAAGCGAAGTCAAATTTTTTGGCGATGATGAGTCATGAAATTCGAACGCCCATGAACGGAGTGATTGGCATGACCGGTCTCTTGCTAGATACAGAATTAGATGAAGTTCAGCGCAAGATGACGGAGACTGTGAGAGGGTCGGGTGAAGCCTTGCTGACGATCATCAATGATATCTTAGATTTCTCGAAGATGGAGGCTGGTAAATTTGAATTAGAGGATATTCCCTTTGATCTTCAGTCCTGTGTTGAGGAAGTGTTGGACCTGCTTGCTGAACGAGCGAATGAAAAAAATCTCGAACTAACTAGTTGTATTTTCCAAAAGGTTCCACCCATCTTACGGGGTGACCCCGGACGTTTCCGGCAAATCCTCATGAATCTGGTAGGTAATGCCATTAAATTTACGGAGGTAGGGGAAGTCTCCGTTCAAGTCTTTCCCGAAAAACAAAGTGAACAAGAAATAATATTACAGATACAGGTGTCTGATACCGGAATCGGGCTCACTTCTGAACAGCAAGCCAAACTCTTTCAACCATTTACCCAGGCTGATGGCTCCACCACACGAAAATTTGGAGGGACAGGCCTAGGGTTGGCTATCTCGAAACAGTTGGCGGAAGCCATGAATGGCTCTATTGCCGTCACCAGTCAACCTGGTGACGGGAGTTGCTTTTCCGTGAGATTGCCGTTCCAGCTAGCTCAGCATGTTCATGAAGGTACTGATGAATCTCCTGTGTTGCAGGGCCTCAAAATCTGTTGTGTTGATGATAACCAGACCAATCGAATGGTGCTTCACTATTATACGCAGGCTTGGGGTATGGATGGTGTATTCGCGGAGGATGGCAGAAAAGCCTTGTTGTTACTGCGAGAATGTCATGATCAGGGGAAGCCCTGTGACATCGCTGTTCTAGATCTCAATATGCCGAACATGGATGGTTTGGAGCTTGCACAGACCATTAAAGCTGATCCTGCCCTTCAAGACCTGAAACTTGTGCTACTCTCATCAAGTGGCCTTCGAGGAGACAACGCGCGCGCGCAGAAAGTTGGGTTTGAGTCGTATCTCAGTAAACCTGTCCGAAAAGGGGACCTGAAGTCTTGTTTAGAGATGATCATGACCCCTTCGAATACATCTGTTGTCGACAGTTTCCATTCGGTGAAAAAACAGGAAAACGATGCGCTCTCGGCTCCTTGTATTTCTGGGTTACTGTTGGTGGTTGACGATCATGTGGTCAATCAACAACTAGCGCAAATGATGTTAGAACGGTTAGGGCATCGTGTTGATGTGGTTGGGAATGGCCTGGAAGCGCTCGAAGCCTTAAGGCAGATTCCATATGATCTGGTCCTTATGGATTGTCAAATGCCAGAAATGGATGGATATGAAGCTACACGATTGATCAGAAGGGCAGAAAGTGAAATGTTAGAAGTAAAAGGTCAGGAGGCAGGAGCAAAGAGTGGGAGGCCAGATAAGAACGGTTCTGAAACTCCTGACTCCTTGCCCTTTTCCCCTCACTCCCGCCGCATTCCGATTGTGGCTATGACCGCCAATGCCATGAAGGGGGATCGGGAGAAATGTATCGATGCGGGTATGGACGATTATATTAGCAAACCTATCAAACCCCAAGACCTGGAAGACATTCTCGCGAAATGGTTGTCGGTGAAGGAGCATCCTGAGCTGACGACCGATCAAGAGACGATCACCCCTGGTTTTCAAGAAGATGTTCACGCAACGTCCGAGCCCGTTTCTCCGTCCGAGGCGAGTTCAACGGTTTTTGACCAGGGGACCTCCTCGGAGCCTGTGCTCTCGCCTCAAATGGTGGCTGATTGGCGGATGGCTGGAGGGAGTGATTTTGTCGCGAAACTCGTAAATCAATTTGTTTCAGATGCCGTGGCATGTGTAGACGATATTGGCGTTGCGTTAGATTTCCAAAATGCCAATGATGTACGCGAAGCGGCTCATGGGTTAAAAGGGATGGCAGCTAATATGGGACTGCCGGAGTTAGCGACTATGGCGCATCAATTAGAATCTCTTGGGCGCGAGCAGAATCTTTGCAATGGCACTGATCTGTTTGCTTCCGTACAACAGGAATTCTCGCGTATTCAGGCCGGGCTGCAGCTTATGCTGGAACAAGAGCACTCCCGTAGAGAGTGAAAAGTGAGAAGTAAAAAAAGTATTTTGTTTAGTCTCTTGCTTTTTACGTTTACCTTCTCACTTTTTTCTCCTTACGCTTCACGAATCTTCACGGGGCTGGAAAGTCAATATTCAGAATAGCGTTGTTTGGTTGCGGAATGGTGACTTTTTGCCGCACCGTGCCTAAGGTTTCGTGCCAAAGCGAGAGGGTATATGTTCCAAATGAGAGGTTCGGAATAGTAAAGTGTCCGTAACTATCGGTCACGGTGTGGTAGGGATGGGGGAACACATGAATGATACCGTTCATGAAAGGATGTTTATTACATGTGACTGTCATAGGACCTGGCTCTCTCAAGACCTTCTGAACACCTTTTGCCTGAGGAAGTAACACGACATTGATAAATGCACGAGTTTTGGTGCGAACATGGGTGTTATGCAAGATGTTATCGAGATTTTCGATGGCCAATTTTTGTTTTACGGTTGCCGTGACTGCGTGCTTTAAGAATTGACATCCCTTGTTGACAATCGTTTTTGTAGGTTCTGGCTCCTCGTTGGAGCTATCCTGTCCTTCAATTTCCACACTCACAATGACGTCCTGTAACCCTTTATCCTCAGCAAGGACAACGGATTCCAACTCACGGGTCTTTCCACAGACCTCGATATCTTTTTTAATGATAACTTCTTCCATGGGCGGAAGAGGTCCGAGGTAGACGACTTTCCCTTGCAGAGAGGTGGTTTGGGCGTTGCCGATCTGAGCAACATTAAAGATTCCAGTAAACCAGAGCACAGTAAAGAAGAGGGTTCGTTGAATTTGCCGATGACTGGGACGGTGGTTTGTCATGTTGCTAAGACTCTATTCGGAGAGTATATTCAGGAACAGGTTGTCGATCCACTATGGGTCTGTTGAAAAAAGCCGCCAACTGCGTTCTCGCCATTTTGCCGTGCTCACGTATTGCCAGTACGCTCCGCGCGGCAAAATGGCTGTGGCCTTGCTGGACGGACTTTTTTGAGCCGACCCGACGCTTCTGACCGTCCAAGCCTTCCTAATGAAATATGACCTTTGATATCTTCATTACTCCCACTATCGGTTCTTTTGTTGTAGCCCAAATGAGAATGTGGCGCCAGGTGATTGTGTACACGGAGCCTCTCCGTCTCTCCTATTGTGGTGATAATGATAAGAGATAATTGACGAGGTGCCAAATATCTTCAGGATTGGGGGAGAGAGCCTCCTGATAGGAGGCCATAGGGGTGCCATCCAGGCCGGTGAGTATGCTTATTGCGATGTCTCGCGGTTGCTGTCCGTTTTTGAATGAAGAAGGGTTGTGTAAGTCACGGGGAAGGATATCTAAATTACGGCGGTCCCGTAATTTGCCTTGTTCATAGAGTCCTCCGGGCATCGTGGCCTCAGGGCCATGGCACTTGGCGCAATCTAATAGTTCATACAACTCATGACCCCGGGTAATGCTGTGAGCTGTTGCCGGCAATGGGCCAGATGCTAGCGCAATAGGTGTTCGTTCTATTTCTTCGAAAAGTGGCGAGAACTGTTTGATATAGTTAACAAGGTCCCATCGTTGGTTTTCAGAAAAGCTTCGAAATGATGGCATGTAGCCAGGGATGCCGTTAGTAATCGTCTGAAAAAGATCATAATCGGTTGGCGGTTCCCCAGAAGGGGTGGAGCGGAACTTATATTCTCCACCAACGAATTCTCGAGGACGTGGTGCGGAATAGGCTCCTAAATAAAAGGCGTCCGGCCCGTCGCCTACTCCAGTTTTCCCATGACAGAGCAAACAAGATTGTTCATACAGGCGCTTACCTCTTGCGAGGGAATCTGAAGGATTGCTTTGAGGCTTAGCAGCAAATAAAGGGGTGAGGCCTACAGTGGACCACAACATCACCCCCAGCAGGGGGGCAACAATTCTCTGCTGGTACGACTGGCTAAAACACCACATCTGCGCCGACAAAAAAGCCATTACGAAAATTCCTTGCTGAGGAACGGCCCCCTTGGGCCTTTCGAAGATTGAAATCATCACGCAGAAAAAGCGCGATATTGGATCGAATGTAATATTTGGCAATCAGGGCCAATAACGAGTGGCTGGTTCGTTGGCTTCGCAGGCCGCCAGCATCCAGATGATCGTATCGGAGGCCGACCAGAATTCGATCAGTTGCCAACACGTTGGCTTCGAGCGTGACTCCCGTGGCTGAGTTATCGATTTGGCTGTCTGCAGATTTAGGAAGGCCCGTCAATCGGTCTACGACGAAGGCTCCATAGACATCCACCATATGGTAACGGATATTTGCCAAGAACCCATATTGGCTCCAGTTCGCATTGGCTGCGGAAGCCACCTTGGCGTTGTTACGGCCAAAATAGGCAAAGCCAGAAAAATTGACCGAAAAATACTCAGACTGCGCAAAATCAAAACGGGTGAGGACATACCAGTCTTTGGATTTATTAGAATCGCCAAAGGATTCGTTGGCACCATTGAGAATACCGACTTGATATAAAAACCAATCACCAAAGGGACGGCCATGGAGGTCAAGACCCATTTCAGCCACGGCATGAAATAAGGATGGAGCCGTGGGCAAGATGGTGGTTCCTCTTCGATCAAATAGGCCGTAAAATTTATTAGCAAAAGCTGCGGGCGCGAGGCCGATACGGTTAATCGTGGGATCCATGAATGATCCGTTATCCTCCGAATTGTCTCCCACCAGTTCAAAGTGTTGCCGAAGTGTGGCATAAGACGAATATGCGGAAGGATCAAGTTTCCCGACCCGGAGGTGTGCCCAATCATGTTGCCCGAAATTATTGAACGTCAGGAAGGCGCGTTCAATCCCAGTTTCATCTTCTTCAAGATTAGATTCTAGCTCAACAAAAAAACCGACATTATTGGTGACGGTTCCGGCGGTAAACATGCTGAAGACCTCCGGAAAACCCAGCTCAGTCCGGTCTTGTGGGTTGCCGGCGATATTTGACCCGGCAGCCTTGCGGGAATACTCAAAATTTCTGAGAACATTGCCACGGAGTCGAAAGCCCAGGTAATTGGTGACATCATCCAGTGTGAGGTCGCCCAGTAGTGATTTTTTAATCGAGTCGCCGTCTTCGGTGCCTGGCAGTTGATAGCCATTTTCCAAAAACCGTTCGCCGGTCCGGTTTAACCGCGGAACACGGGTATGACAAACTGTGCAGTTCACGTCATACTTTCTGGCGAAGGCCGGGATGGCTTGGGCATCTGGGGGAATAACCAGTGAATCGAAGAGAGTGAAGGATGTAAGAAGGAGCATGACAGGAGTTGTGACGGAAAAAATTCGTTTCATGAAAATCTGTGAATACGATGGTGGAGAAAAGATCTAAGCGGAGAAGCTATCTAAATGGTAGTAAAACATCGCAGTATGTCAAGGCAGTTGACATATGCATTAGTGGTAGAACGGGGCTAGCGACTTTGTCGCGCGCTGACGGAATATTGGACGGAGGTGTACTGTGTGAGAGTCTCTAATTTTCGTGCAAAAGCTTACTAGATTTGCTGGGATATGAGGGCAAAGGAGACGATGGTTTAGCTTGCCATAGAAAGGTATTCTTAGTATGCTCCGAGCTGGTTGCATCAGATGATTCATTGTCGTTAGAAAAAGGATCGCTGGAATGGATATGCCAGACAATATCCAAGGGTGCCGGGAAGAGATTGATCGGCTTGATGATGAAATTCTCAAGCTGTTGAATGAACGTTCCCAATATGTGATTCAAGTCGGCAAATTGAAAAAGAAACAGGACGCGGCTGCCCATTTGCATACCCAAGGTCGGGAAGCCGCCCTGGTCAAGCGATTGATGGAGAACAACCCTGGACCGTTTCCCAGTGAAGCCCTCCGTCCCGTCTATCGCGAAATCATGTCTGCTTCGTTGTCCCTAGAAGGCACTCAAACAATTGCCTATCTTGGTCCGCCTGCCACATTTACCCATTTAGCGGCCATGCGGAAATTTGGCGAATCGGCTGAGTATCTTCCTGTGACGAGTATTAAGGATGTGTTTGATGATGTTGAGCGGGGACGCGTGCGGTTTGGCGTCGTACCCATTGAGAATTCGACCGAAGGTGTGGTCAATCATACATTAGACTTGTTTGTTGATTCGCCGTTGCTCATTTATGGCGAAGTGATGATGGAAATTTCTCACCATTTTTTATCCAAAGCGCAGAATATTGAGGACATCAAAACAATCTATTCCCACCCACATGCCATTGCCCAATGTCGAAACTGGTTAGAAACCCATGTGCCGTCGGTGTCTATTGCTGAAGAGCCAAGTACGGCCAAGGCTGCAGAGCGATGCGTCAGCGATCCAACGGCGGCAGCTATTGCCTCAGAGTTAGCGGCGCAACTTTATGGATTAACGATCTTGCGCTCTCGCATTGAAGATAACACGAATAATTTTACGAGATTTCTGATATTGTCTTTACGTGGGGCCGAACGGACAGGGAAAGATAAGACCTCTTTTATTGTCTCGGCCAAAGACAAGGTTGGGGCGCTCTATGATCTGATCCGTCCCTTCTCATCGCATGGCATCAACATGACGAAAATTGAATCGCGACCCACTCGACGGAAAGTCTGGGAATACTTGTTTTTCATGGACTTAGAAGGTCATCAAGATGATGACCGCGTCAAGAAAGCCCTAGACGAAGTGAAAACACGCTCTTTGTTTTTGAAAGTGTTAGGATCCTATCCCATTCACCAGTAGTCTCGGTCCACAAACGTTCAGCATATCCGGATTGTTTGATATGGCCTTACATGTTCATCCGACGATTGCTTCGTTGAACCCCTATTCTCCAGGGAAACCCCTTTCTGAATTGGAACGGGAACTCGGGATTTCTGAAGCCATTAAATTGGCGTCTAACGAAAATCCGTGGGGGCCGTCTCCGAAGGCCCGGCAAGTTCTTGAGCAGGCGTCGGCGTCACTGCATCGATACCCTGATGGCGGAGCGCATGCGTTACGGGAAGCATTAGCCAAGAAATGGCAGATGCCTCAGGATCAAATTCTTGTGGGCAATGGATCGGATGAAGTCATCAGCCTGCTGATCAAAACGTTCCTTGCCCCTGGCGATGAAGCGGTCATGGCGGATTTGACCTTTGTCATGTATCGCCTGTCCGTACTAGGCGGGTATGGGGTGCCGGTTGAAGTGCCCTTGAACAATTGGACCCATGATTTGCCAGCCATGGTGGGGGCAATCACTGACCGCACCCGTCTGTTCTTTATTTGTAATCCGAATAATCCGACGGGCACGATGCTATCCGCGAAAGAGATCGACTTAGCGCTGGCTAAGATTCCCGAAAATGTGGTGGTCGTGTTTGATGAGGCCTATTACGAGTATGTTCGAGATGCAGAATATCCAGATAGTTTGGGCTATGTTCGAGATGGACGACCGGTGGTCGTGCTGCGGACGTTTTCGAAGATCTATGGCCTGGCAGGTTTGCGCGTGGGCTATGGAATCACGACATCAGAGATTGCCAGCTATGTGAATCGCGTGCGCCCTCCTTTCAATGTCAATAGTTTGGCACAGGAAGCGGCTCAAGCGGCTTTGTTGGATGACGAGCATGTAGCGAAGAGTCGTGCTATGAATGAAGCGGAAATGATCTTTCTGGAAGAAGGGTTAACCAAGATGGGGTTCACGACTATTCCCACTCAAGCTAATTTTATATATTTTGATGTTGGGATGGATGGTGCCGTTCTCTATGATGCGCTGCTTCGGGAAGGGGTGATTGTGCGTCATATTCGTGGGTCGATGATCCGGGTTACAGTTGGTCAGCCTACGGAAAATCGGCGGCTTCTAGAGGCACTTGAGCATGTGTTATCAACCCTGTCAAAAACCGCGTGAGTTGAACATCATATGATTATTGTGTTGAAGCCAGAAGCCACAGAGCAAGACGTTGAACATTTGGTAGACCGTCTTCGTTCTCTAGGCTTGAAATCGCAAATCACGAAAGGGGAAGAACGAACGGTGGTTGGTGTGATTGGCGATGAGCGAGTTTTGCAAAGCCAACCGCTGGCAGTGTTTCCTGGTGTGGAAAGTGTCACGCCAATTTTGGCTCCCTGGAAGTTAGTGAGTCGTGAATTTCAACCGCATGATTCTGTGGTTGATGTGGGTGGAGTCAAAGTCGGTGGGCAAAAGATTGCGGTGATGGCTGGCCCCTGTGCGGTAGAAAAATTAGAAATTACAGTCGGCATTGCGAAAGAAGTCGCCAGCGCCGGGGCATCTATCCTGCGAGGGGGCGCCTATAAGCCTCGAACTTCGCCCTATTCATTTCAAGGCTTGGGGCAGGAAGGTTTGAATTTTCTGACTGAAGCTCGGAAGCAAACGGGGCTTCCAGTCGTGAGCGAGATTTTGGACGCACGTGACCTCGGATATTTTCTGGAACATGCGGATGTGATTCAGATTGGCGCCCGCAATATGCAAAATTTTGAATTGCTCAAGGAAGTGGGCGCGTATGATAAACCTGTGTTATTAAAGCGGGGCCTTTCTGCGACCATTAAAGAATTTTTGTTGTCCGCGGAATATATTATGTCTCGTGGGAATCGTAATGTCATATTATGTGAACGTGGAATTCGAACATTTGAGTCGCAGTATCGCAATACGCTGGATCTTGCGGCTGTGCCGACCTTGAAGGAAATGTCGCATCTGCCCGTCATTGTGGATCCTAGTCATGCCACGGGAAATTGGAAGCTTGTGGCGCCGATGGCCAAGGCCGCCATTGCCGCCGGGGCCGACGGATTGCTCATCGAAGTCCATTCGAATCCCGAATGCGCACTCTGCGATGGTGAAGAATCATTAAAGCCCAGCCGTTTTACGACTTTAATGGATGATCTCAAAAAAGTTGCACAGGCCATAGGCCGTGATCTCTAACTCATCCCCCCACTCAGTTTTAGTTTTCTTGTTTTGTTGTCATGCCTAGCCATTCTTCAGATTATCTGTTTCAGCAAGTCACGATAATTGGTGTGGGTCTGTTGGGAGGCTCACTTGGTCTTGTCTTGAAGGAACAAGGGTTAGCCAAAACAGTTGTAGGAATTGGTCGCCGGCAATCGAATCTAGAATTAGCCGTAGAGCTTAGGGCAATCGATCGTTTTTTTTCTGAACCACAGGAAGCTGTCCGCGATTCTGATTTTATTGTCCTAGCCACTCCGGTTGATACGTATATTTCTCATGTCAAAAAGTGGGGGCAGGATATCCCGACCGGAGCAATCGTCAGTGACGTGGGCAGTGTGAAAGGACAACTGGTCATTGATTTGGAGGCGGCGCTTCCAGCGACGGTGAGTTTTATCGGGGCTCACCCCATTGCCGGAAAGGAAAAATCTGGTGTGGTACATGCCACTTCTCAGCTTTTTGAAGGGGCACGTTGCATTGTGACGCCTACTCCCCAAACAAATGCTGAGGCTTTGGGTAAAGTCCGTCGTGTGTGGGAACAGGCTGGGTCTGAAGTTTTGTCGATGGATCCTATGGTTCATGATTGGGTCCTTGGGGCGGTCAGCCATCTGCCGCATATTGCAGCATTCTCGCTCATGCATGCCCTAGATGATTTGCAAGGTGAAACGTCAAACGATCTCAGTCTCTTGGATTTTTCTGGTGGAGGATTACGAGATACGACGCGCATTGCCGCAAGTTCTCCTGAAATGTGGCGGGATATTTGTCTAGCCAATCGCGAAAACTTATTGAAAATGGTCGATCAGTACATCATACAGCTTCACGCGTTTATGCAGTTGATGAAGGATCAGGATGGTGCAGGGTTAGCAGATAATATTGAGCAAGCTAAAACGTTACGGGAACGTTTGCCATGAGTCTGCTCAGGATGGCTCCCGCTGCAGGGCCGCTTCGTGGGACTCTGACAGTTCCTGGAGACAAATCCATCACCCATCGTGCATTGATTCTTGGAGCGCTTGCTCACGGCAACACTCACATCACGGGATATTCTACAGGCGAAGATTGTCTCAGTACCCTCGGGGTCGTTCGAGCATTAGGCATTGATGTTCTGGAAAGACCCGAAGGATTGACCGTGATTGGTAAGGGCCTTTGGGGGTTAACGGAACCTTCTAATGTATTAGATTGC
The DNA here is from genome assembly GCA_965223295.1 of Nitrospirales bacterium. Lineage (GTDB taxonomy): Bacteria > Nitrospirota > Nitrospiria > Nitrospirales > UBA8639 > Nitrospira_E. The sequence goes on from CBDCWC010000003.1 coordinate 1,852,139, forward strand.
GGCAATTCTGGGACCGGGCTTCGACTCTTAGCCGGTGTGCTGGCTGGGCAAAAATTTTTTTCCGTTTTGACAGGCGATGCGTCATTAAGAGGGCGACCTATGGGGAGGGTTGTGAAGCCGTTGCGACAAATGGGTGCGGTGATATCAGGAAGAAAGAGCGGAGATTTAGCTCCACTCGGTATCCAGGGCAGCGTGCTACAGGCTATGCAGTATGAGTCTCCCATTGCGAGTGCCCAGATTAAAACCTGTGTGCTTCTTGCCGGACTTTTTGCTGAAGGTATTACCACGATTCAAGAACCGATGAAATCCCGTGATCATTCAGAACGGATGTTTTCTTATTTTGGCATTCCTCTTCAAGTTGAAGGGTGTGCGGTTCAGGTCCACGGACAACCATCTTTTGAAGGAAAACCGATTCCGGTGCCTGGAGATATTTCCGCTGCTGCATTTTTTCTTGTTGCCGCTTCGATTGTTCCCGATTCTGAAGTCTTAATCACAGGGGTTGGGTTAAATCCTGAACGGATTGGTATTCTTGATGTGCTATCGGCCATGGGCGCTGATATTGTCACGCTTAACATGAGAGAAGAGGCTGGAGAACCAGTGGGTGATCTCTGTGTTCGGGCAACGCAGTTGAAGGGCATGACTGTTGGGCCAGATTTGATTCCTAAGACCATTGATGAACTTCCCGTTCTCTGCGTGGCAGCAGCTTTAGCCGATGGAGAGACCCGTATTACCGGTGCGCAAGAACTACGGGTGAAGGAAACGGATCGTATTCATGCCATGGCGGTGGAATTAACCAGAATCGGAGTGGTTGTTGAAGAACAGCCAGATGGCTTGGTGATTCAAGGCGGTTCCACGCTGCGAGGGGCGCAATGTCAGAGTTATGGTGATCATCGCGTAGTGATGTCTTTGGCGATTGCTGGATTAGTGTCGAAGGAACCCATGATCATTGAGGATGTGGATTGTGTGGAGACGTCTTTCCCAGGCTTTCACAGTAAACTATTGGATTTATTGACAAATTCTAAGTGACCTTTATAATACCTCAACAAATTTCTGGTGAAGGAGAACAGAACGCCGTTTCCCCGCGTCGCCTTGTCATTACGATCGATGGTCCTGCCGGAGTGGGGAAGAGTACTGTCTCCAAATCGCTAGCCTCTCGTTTGCAGTATCACTATCTTGATACAGGGGCACTCTACCGGGCCATTGCCTGGAAAATTCAACAAGAAGAACTAGAATCTGAAAATCTTGCCGATATTGAAGCCCTCCTTTCACGCATGACTCTTCAACTACGTGAAGACCAGAAAGGGTTTGTAATCCAGATTGATGGGCAGACAGTCATGCAGGAAGTTCTTCGCACCAGGGACATTAGTCAAATGGCCTCTTCCATTGCGGCTTTGCCAATCGTGAGAAAATGGTTGCTCCCCGTTCAGCGGACAGTTGGGATGGCAGGAGGCGTCATTGCTGAAGGGCGGGATATGGGAACCCGCGTGTTTCCAGATGCCGACATTAAATTTTTTTTAGATGCTGATATAGATGTGCGGGCCAGACGGCGGCAGGAAGAACTGACGGCAAAGGGGCAGGACGTTCACTTGGGTACTGTACGGGAGGAGATGGTCACGAGAGATCACCGTGACCGTCATCGAGCTGTTGACCCGCTGCGGCCAGCACCTCAGGCTATCATGATCGATACGTCTCACAAGCCCATTGAAGTTGTTGTGGATCAGATGGTGGGCATGATTTCGGATCGTTTGTGAGTGGGGTCATGTATTGGAGTCTATGGCTCCTCTTTAATCTGTTGAGCCGACTGCTTTTACGGTTTCGTGTCGAAGGCAAGCATTTTTTTCCCAAAACTGGCGGGGTGATTGTTGCGGCCAATCATGCCAGCTATTTTGATATTCCCTTATTGGGCTGTGCCATCAACCGACGAGTCGTTTTTTTAGGGCGAGCCACACTTTTTCCTAACCCTGTGTTAAGTTGGATGTTGCAGAGATTGGGATGGATTCCGTTAAAGACCCATCGTCTGGATCGAAAAGCCTTTGATATTGCGCTCGAGCATTTAAAAAGCGGGATACCCGTAGTTATTTTCCCTGAGGGAAGCCGAACGGAAGATGGCCAACTGCAACCTGGAAGACCTGGAATCGGTTTTTTAGTCAAGGAATCGCAATGCCAGGTGATTCCTGCGTATATTTCTGGTACCTTTAATGTTTTACCCGTCAAGGCCAAATGGCCAAGGTTGTTTCCCGTGACTGTTTTCTTTGGAGAATTACTGGATTTCTCAAATGCAGATACTCTTACGAAAAAACAAGAGTATGAACATATTGGTCAGACGGTAATGGATAAAATTGCCCATGCTGGAGGCATATCCTCCTCACCCCATAAGAGCGGTCTTTAGGGCCGACTGAAATGGTTAATATTTTTCCTTTTTTTACTCACCTTTAAACCAGTGTTTGTATCTTTGGAGGTATGACTTCGAGATGACTACCCTTTCCACACAACCTGAAAAAATTGATCGTGACACTCTTGCCGCATTATATGAAGAAACGTTTAAAAACATTGAAGAGGGAACCATTACGGAAGGCAAGGTGATTGATATCCAGCGTGATCGGATTGTAGTGGATATTGGATATAAATCTGAAGGCATGATCCCCGTTGATCAATTCTCTTCAGAAGAACTTGAAACATTGACGGTCAATGACCCTGTGCAGGTCTATATTGAGCAATGCGAAGATGCCGACGGAAATTTGATGCTTTCCAAAGAGAAAGCCGACAAAATGAAAGTATGGGAGGACTTGGAAGTTGCCCATAAAGAAGAAACAGAGGTACAGGGCAAAGTGATTTCCCGTATTAAGGGCGGTATGATTGTGGATATTGGCGTGAAAGCCTTTTTGCCAGGTTCCCAAATTGATTTGACTCCGGTACGAGATTTAGATGGTCTTGTTGGAAAGACCTACAACTTTAAAATTATTAAGATTAATCATCGCCGGGGTAACGTGGTGGTCTCGCGGCGGGCGCTTCTAGAGGAAACTCGTGATAAGCGTCGGCAGACGACCTTATCCACCTTATCTGAAGGCCAGCTTATCGAAGGCACGGTGAAAAATATTACCGACTATGGGGCATTTTTAGATCTAGGTGGGATTGATGGCTTGTTGCATATTACCGATATTTCCTGGGGTCGGGTTGGGCATCCTTCCGATATCTTCTCCATAGGAGATCGGGTCGAGGTATTGGTTCTCAAGTATGATCGAGAAACAGGCCGAATTTCATTGGGTGTAAAACAAAAATCTGCCGATCCCTGGACAAAAGTTGAAGAAAAATATCCTGAACGGAGTCGGGTGAATGGCAAAGTGGTAAGCCTCACCGATTATGGAGCATTCGTGGAACTTGAACCGGGTGTGGAAGGGTTGGTGCATGTCTCTGAAATGTCTTGGACCCATGAAGTCCGGCATCCTTCAAAGGTGGTGTCTGTGGGGGATGAAATTGAAGCGCAAGTGCTCCATGTTGATCAACATAGTCGAAAAATTTCGTTAGGGATGAAGCAAACCGCTCCTAATCCTTGGGATATTATTGAACAAAAGTATCCCGAAGGAACCCAGATTGAAGGAAAAGTCAAAAGTGTGACCGACTTTGGTGCGTTTGTTGGACTGGACGAAGGGGTTGATGGATTGATTCACATTTCGGACATGTCTTGGATCAAGCATATCAAGCATCCTTCGGAGTTGTTTAAAAAAGGACAGTCCGTCAATGCCATTATTCTCAAGATCGATAAAGATAAAGAACGGTTGTCTCTAGGGTATAAGCAATTGAGTTCAGATCCTTGGGTCAGTGATATTCCTCAACGATATCATGTCGGTGAGAATGCGACAGGCCAGGTGTCTAAGGTTGCAGACTTTGGTGTGTTTGTTGAATTGGAAGGGGGCGTGGAAGGGTTGATTCATGTCAGTGAGATCGGACAAGACCTGCAGGAACACCTGGAAGAAAAATTTGTGGTTGGGCAGGAAGTGGTGGCGAAAATTGTGAAGGTGGATTGTGAAGATCGAAAAATTGCGCTCAGTCTTTGGGAGCATTTAAAAGACGTTGAGCAAAACGAGGTAGAGGAATTTAATAGCAGCCAAGGAACTGTCGATCAAAGTTTGGGTCGCGTGGCTCAAACGTCCGAAGACGAGGGGGAAACCCCAGAGTCTCACGGATCGTGATAAACGTTGTTGCCGAGTGGAGTGAGTTCTAATGAGTGAAGGCTATCCTCGTTGGAAGCGTGTGTTCTGGATGCTTCTTGCAGGCGTGACCCTGTTTTTGATTGGGAAGGCTCTACTGCCGGAGTTACTACTAGCAGGGAAAGAAGGGGTCGCGATCGTTCGAGTTGAGGGTCCTATCCTTGATTCCCAGCAAACGATTACAGAGCTTCAAGCTTTTGCCGATGATCCATTGGTCAAGGCCATTGTTGTGAGAATAGACAGCCCGGGTGGAGGCGTTGCACCTTCTCAAGAAATCTATAATGCGGTTAAGCGAGTCAGAAAAGAGCAAAATAAAACGGTGGTGGCCTCGATGGGGACAGTTGCGGCCTCGGGGGGCTATTACATTGCGGTGGGCACGGATAGGATTTTGGCCAATCCTGGGACGCTCACCGGAAGCATTGGTGTGATCATGCAGATGGCGAACTTTCAAGAATTGTTAGACAAAGTTGGCGTGAAAAGTGTCGTGGTTAAGACGGGGAAGTTTAAAGATCTAGGGTCGCCTTTTCGACCAATGAGTGAAGAAGATCAGGAAATCTTGGAAGGGGTGATGAATGATACGTTGAGCCAATTCATTGAAGCGGTTGCAGATGGACGTTCGTTGGATCCCGCAGAGGTGGAACTCTTAGCCGACGGTCGTGTATTTACAGGACGACAAGCCAAATCAGTGTTGCTGGTGGATGAAATTGGTGATTTACACGATGCCATTCATTTAGCTGGTGAATTGAGTGGTATTGAAGGCACACCCCGGGTGATGGAAACCACCAAACCGTTTTCATTCCAAGAGTTTCTTGAGAGTACGTTTCTAGGAAATGTCCGAGGGTTAACCCCCTCTAGGTTTTCCGCCCCTTTGCTCTATCTATGGGTGGCATAGCTAAATCAAGGAGGATTGGATGACAAAAGCGGATCTCATCGAAAGATTGGCGGAAAAGGCTCCCCAATTAAGTCGACGACAAGCCGAGTTGGTAGTCAACACTATTTTTGATTCAATCCGTGACTCATTGAAGCGCGGCGAAAAGACTGAAATACGAGGATTTGGGAGTTTCCGGTTGCGTCATCGTCAAACGAAAGAGGGGCGTAATCCCAAAACAGGAGAATCGGTATCGGTTCCCGAAAAATGGATGCCATTCTTTAAAGCGGGCAAAGAGATTAAAGAATTACTCAATCCTGAAGAACAAACAGCGTTGTGACCTATGTCGGATTCTGAGTCATCACCAACGGTCCAAGATATTTCTTGGACGGAAGATGCGCTTTTGCGATTAGAGCGTGCGCCGATTTTTTTACAAGGAATGGTTCGCCGGCTGGCGGAAAAAAAAGCTAAAGAACTCGGTTATGTGGAGATAACCGTTGATACTCTGGACAAATTTAAGAACCAAATGATGGGGCAAATGGGTGGGGAGGCAGGAATGTCTCAAGCTGTCGCTGATATGGCTTCTGGCAAGCTACCCTGGACTGCCGAAGCTAAGAAACGACTAGAAACCATTCCAGAATTCATGCGAAGTATGATTGCGAATATTGCTGAGGATGTTGCCCGAGAGCGCGGGCATATGGAAGTGAATGTTGAGTTGTTTGAAAAGGTTGAAGCCTTAGGAGATATTCAAGAGCAAGCGGCTCTTCCGTTAGAATGGACAGAAGAAGCCTTGGCTTTGCTGCACCAAAAAATTGAACATTCTCCACCGATGGCGAAGGAGTTTGTGGCAGATATGTTGAAACATGATGCCGAAGACCTTGCTCGTGAACAAGGAATCATGCACATAGATGCTGAATCTCTTCAGCGTCTTTGGGAGGCCCCGCAATCACAAGTGGCTTGGGCTGATGATGCGTGGAAACGTCTTCAAACCTCTCCGGATTTTGTCCGGAGCGGAATCCGAAAAGCCGCCGAGCGTCGGGCGCGAAAGCTGGGTCTTCAGGAAATTGATTCGGAACATTTGACGGTGTTTCGAAATGAAGCCATGATGAAAGCCGTCAAACGTATTCGAGCGTTTGGATATAAAGAGCTCACGTTTGATGCCTTTGATGATGCGCTCGGTAAGGTCAAACGGTTAAAAGGCAATGAGCAAGCTGAACACCGCTTAGAAGAAATCCGAGACTATATGAAAACCAAGCCCGATGTCGGGGTTTTGGGTGAAGAGCTTATGGGTCGTTTCCGGTCCTATTTAAAAGGGGAGGGAAAATTATAAATCTGTTTCTCCTGGGCCTTGTCGCTATTTGACTTTTTCTGCTCGCTCTTTTTATGTATTTCCTACCTCTTGCTTGTAAGATTCGCTCCTTCTTTTGCCAGTTGATCCACGGTCTCATTTTCGGGATTTCCCGAATGAGCTTTGATTTTTACCCAATGAATGGTAATTCCTGAGGCGTTCACGGCTTCGGCATAAAATTGGGTAAACGGCAACTTCGCTCGCCAGGCTCCAGTCGCCCAGCTTTCTAAGCCTTGATAATCATAATGCAACGAAACTTCTTGAATACCATTTGACTGGCACCAGTCTAATGCTTTCAAAATTCCAAAAATTTCTCCTGCTACATTTCGATGAACATGGGCTTCAGGGGGAATATCATTTCCCATATCGCGGTATATCTCTTTCCCATCTTTCTTCACCAGTAAGCCCCATCCAATATGGAGCGAACCGTCATCTTGTGGGACGCATGATCCATCAACCCAAATTGCAATGTTAGAATGAGAAGATAATTGTAAAGTTGGCTCCGGGTTATCAGAAGGGTGATCTATATCAGCAAGAAAGGCATCAGCTTCCTCTCTGGTAGGGAAAGCTTTATAGACGGCTCCAGGAAATTTGAAGACTTGTTTTCGGCAAGCCTCCCAACTTGTAAAGACTCCAGTGGTGCGTCCTCGACGGACTGCGTAATACTTCATCGTTGGTGACATCGGAATGTCCGAAGTTAGCGAACTTCTCTGTTGAGACTAGTCGCCAGGGCCACTCAATGCTTTGATTTTGGCTTCCGCAATGGCTGCGTGAGTGGCTTCATCTGGATTGTCTCCAACGAGTGCCAGAAAGGTTTCGTATTCTTGAATCGCGCGTTTAGGGTTCATCAACTCAAATGCCCTGGCCAAATTGAATCGGGCTTGTGGGTAAGCGGGTTGCAAGGCTAAAGCTTTTTCATAGGCTTGGATGCCTGCCGGGACTCTTTCCAATTTGACCAGGACGTTTCCATAGCTGTTGAGGATATTAGCCGCATAAGGCTGAATATCTAATGCGGTCTCGATAGACGCTTTTGCGTCAGACAATTGCCCCAGATCTGAGAAAGCGAGTCCGAGGCGATGATGGGCTTCGGCTCGTTGTTTTGAATCAGTCAAGCCATGGTTAATGGCCCTTTGATAGGCATCTCGTGCGATGTCAGGATGTCTGGTCCCACACGAGGCAAATAGTGCAATCTCTCCTCTCGCGAATTGTTGCAGAGCTAGAAACCTTGCGTCCGTTGATAAAGCTGGGGCTGAAACAGAGAGATTTTTTTGATCAGGATCTGGTGTCGTTGTCAGATAAGAAAGAAATCGTGAGTGACTGCCATCCAAGAGTGATTCATAGGGGTCGAGAACCAAGACGGCCATGATGAGACGGTCGTCCTCATCAGGCCTATGACGAAGATAATATTGATGAGTGGTCGTGGCTTCTCCTGTGCGGTATAGCGTGGCTGAATCAGGAACCTGTCCTTCAAGAAGTTCGGATGAGGTCAGGTAAAATTCCCGGGTTGGGGGTAATTGGGAAAGAGTGTTTCTTAGGGTAGGATAATCATCCAAGTCGAGCCCATCTGGGAATACGGTGATGACTCCTACGAGTGTCTCGTCTTCATTGAAGATAACCCATTGCCCTTGTTTAATTGGAGCAATGAGTTCTTGGAAATGTTCAATGCCTTTTCCCCATGGAGATTCCTGGCTTTTGGTTTTCAACAAACTTTTTTGAGCCTCAGCTTTTGTCTGACAAAGATGGGCTTGCCCTAAGAGGTTCAGATCACTTGCTGACGGAGGCAATGAGGATGGTGGGGGAGCGGTTGTACAATGTGTTAGGAGTAAGAGCGTACATGCTCCTATGTTTTTCAGTAGCCGCAAGAACACTCGGCGGTGTTGGAAATGTTGGATTGGGACCGTACTCATGGCGAATAGGCTACCCACATGATTGTCCGTATTTCGAAAAATGAAGGATTGAGAATAGAGGTATTTGTACTCTGGTGGGCGATACTGGGATCGAACCAGTGGCCTCTGCCGTGTGAAGGCAGCGCTCTCCCACTGAGCTAATCGCCCAAAGCCCTCAATCTATCACATTGTTAGAAGGGGAGCAATTAATTGTAACGGGTCAAGCTTGCTTCAATCTTGACGCTCCAGGAAACGGTGGAGTAGGCTGAAATCAAGTGTTTGCACCATATAAAGGAGGTGGAGAATGGACAAGCAAGATCGAAAGCATGAGTCCAAAAAGCCAAGCGCTCCTCAAGAGACTGAAGACATCAAGGCCAATCCCAAGGTGGCTGAAACTGGGCAACGATTAAAAGAAGAAATGGATGACTTAGTTGACGAGATTGATAAAGTCCTCGAAGAAAATGCCGCTGAGTTTGTGAAAAACTACGTGCAAAAAGGCGGGGAATAGCTTCTAGGTTTTTAAAAGGTGCTCGTTGCCCGCACATCTGTCCTTCCTAATTGCTGTATTACCTGTTTATTGCATAACCCTCGTTTAGTCTTACGTCGTCATTCCCGACATTTTTAATCGGGAATCCATCTTAGTGTTCCTCATAAACATCCAAACAATTTTTGTGTAGCTGGGTTTGGCCCCAGCCTCTATTGAATCCGATGTGGTCGCTCATTGCTGTTTGGGATATGAACATGATCTCGATATGAGGGAATATTCAGCAATTTCTTTGGTTTTTTGCTATGATTTTTTAGTATAAGCAGGGGTAGTATTGTAGATGCTGTGGGAAGCCTATGAGTGTTGTACAACTGACAGACATTGAACAGTTGATGGAACAAGTTGTTGCGTATGATCCTGAGGCTGATACGAGCCTGATTCGTCGGGCTTATGAATACTCAGTGAAAGCGCATGAAGGACAAATGCGTCAAACTGGAGAACCCTATGTGCAGCATCCATTAGCCGTTGCAGGCATTTTGACATTTTTAAAACTTGATGTGACGGCCATTGCTGCGGGGCTGCTTCATGACACGCTTGAAGATACGGTTGCGACCCAGGAAGACTTGGAACAGGAGTTTGGAGCGGACGTAGTGCGGCTGGTTGAAGGGGTGACAAAGATTGGTCAGATTCCCTTTAAAACGTATGAAGAGAAGCAGGCAGAAAATTTTCGAAAAATGGTGCTGTCCATGGCGGATGATATTCGCGTGGTCTTCATCAAACTGGCCGATCGCCTTCATAATATGCAGACCTTGGATGCGTTGTCGGACGAAAAACGGAAAAAAATCGCTCAAGAAACGATGGAGATTTATGCTCCCTTAGCGAACCGGCTTGGCATGAGCTGGATCAAGCAAGAATTAGAGGATTTATGTTTTCAGTATCTCCAACCGGAATCTTGTTCTTTTTTGAAATTGCGGTTGGCAAAAAAAGATATTGAGCGGCAAGCGTATATTCAATCGCTCATTCATGTGGCTCAGAAAGCTCTTGCTGAGCAGGGCCTGTCTGGCCAAATCGATGGGCGTCCGAAACATCTCTATAGTATTTATCAAAAAATGGAGCGGCGTTCGGTGGCATTTGATGAAATCTATGATCTAACGGCCATTCGCATTGTGACGGACTCCAAAATGAATTGCTATGCCGTATTGGGCCTCATTCATTCAATTTGGCCTCCGGTGCCCGGTCGGTTTAAGGACTATGTAGCCACGCCACGGGCGAATCTCTATCAGTCTTTGCATACGACGGTTGTGGGCCCTCAAGGAGAATATGTGGAGTTTCAGATTCGAACGGCTGAAATGCATCGGATTAATGAATATGGGGTGGCGGCGCATTGGCTGTATAAGGAGCCGGGGAATGCTCGAAAGAATGATGAGAAAGTGTTTAGCTGGCTTCGTCAGTTTGTGGAATGGCACAAAGACCTTTCAGATAATCGACAGTTCATGGATTCGGTCAAATTAGACCTCTTCCACGATGTGGTCTTTGTCTTTACTCCTAAGGGCGAAGTGCGGGAAGTTCCGGTTGGCTCGACCCCATTGGATTTAGCTTATGCGATTCACACTGAAATTGGCGATCATTGTGTGGGGGCAAAAATTAACGGGAAGCTAGCTCCCCTTCGCTATCAATTACATAGTGGGGATATGGTGGAAATTCTGACATCCCCCTCGCAGGTTCCTCATCGTGGGTGGCTAAAGTTCGTTCGAACCTCAAAAGCCAAAACAAAAATCAAGCATTGGTTTAAAGTGGAAGAACAAAAGCGAGCTCTCGAGCTTGGGAGTCGTCTCTTGGAGCAAGAGTTTCGTCGGCAAGCTTTCTCTCTAGAGGAATCATTGAAGTCTGAACGTCTGTTGTCGATGGCCAAAGTGAAGGGCTGTGAAACCGTCGATGAACTCCTTCGTTTGGTTGGGTTTGGGCGGCTGGCTCCAGATCAAATTGTGGGTCATTTTAAAGAAGAGCAACAACAATCCGCTCCTTTACCTGCCTCAAGTGAGACGGCTTCACCTCAACGCAAGATCCCAGCGCTTCTTCATGATGGACCTGTAAAATTTGGAGGCGCCAAAGATGTTCTTATGCAGCTTTCAAAATGCTGTAATCCGGTTCCAGGGGAAATTATTCGTGGGTATATTACGCGAGGGCGAGGGTTATCAATTCATGCTGCCGATTGTCCAAACTTCCAATCGTTGGAATGGGACCAAAGCCGACTTGTCGAGGTGGAATGGGATCCAGCGGTTGAAGGGCCTCATTCGGTAGACGTTTCAGTCGTTACTCTGGATCGTCCAGGAATGCTCGCCAAAGTGTCTTCCGGAATCTCCAAAAATCAGGCGAATATCACGAAAGCCGAAATGTCAACCAGGGAGGATCAAAAAGCCGTTTTGGATTTTGCACTTGAAGTGAAGAATACGGCACATCTCGAACTGATTCTGCAGGACATTCAACGTGTCGATGGCATTCTTTCTGCCAAACGTGTTAGAGGGTGGTCTTAATTTACTTGGGTGGGCGAAAGAATGAGAAATTTAGTAGGGGAAGCTCATGGGAGGAAGGTCAATCACGAGCTGGCTACCGATTGACAAGTCAAGCTTTTCAGTCATGCCAGCGTTTAGTTCAAGGACCTGCAGCGACTTGATAGGGGCCCCATATCGAGGGCATCCATCGTCCTTTCGAGTACAAATGGGAACATGTGGTTCCAGGTAAACAATGGTCCCAGATTCATCTAGCCAGAGCATATCGAGCGGAATCAGGGTGTTCTTCATCCAAAAGTTGTGGTCTCCCGGTTCAGGGAAGAGAAAAAGCATTCCCCGATCGGGGGCCATGGAACCCCGAAACATCAATCCTTTTGCACGTTTATCCGGAGAATCTGCGATTTCTACAAAGATCGTGGACCCATTTGGGGTGACAATCGTGCCCAAGCCATTCCCTGATGGTGAAATTGATTGTCCATTCACTATTTGGAAGGTCAGGGGTAATGCACCAACAATGAATCCCATGATCAATCCTAGGAGAACCATTCTTGAGGTCATGTCGTGCTCAACGTAAATATCATGGGCCTGTTGAAAAAAACCGCCAGCAGCGTTCTCGCCATTGTTCCGTGCTCAGGTATTGCCAGTACGCTCCGTGGGCAAACATGGCTGTGGCCTTGCTGAGACATTTTGAACAGCCCCGATGTTGTTGATGGCGAACCGCTTCCGGGCGAAATATGGCCCTTGATATCTTCATTATTCACCACTCCCGTCATAGGAAAATGGAACAGGCGCATGAAGGTTCCTTTCCTGTCGCTTGAGATCCAGCAATGTGTCTTGTATGAAAGGTATTTGTCAAATGTCCTCTTGTTCTCGCATCGCTTGGAAAAGAGTAATCTTCGGTCTTGACCTAAACTACTCAGAAAATTATAATATTCTGTTTACAGGTAGAGTAGGTTTAATTTTCCGCTCCTGTAGGTAGAGACAAACCTTTTAGTATTGGTTGTTGAATGGGATCACTGGGAGAGGATTGTTGCCTTGCCTGCCTTCTCGTCACGTAGATCTTCATCTAGTTTCCATGATGTAACTCAAAGACGGTTTAGGTAGAAAACGGCCCTACATTGGTCAAATGGGCAGGTACCCAAGTGGTCAACGGGGGCAGACTGTAAATCTGCTGCCATCGGCTTCCAAGGTTCGAACCCTTGCCTGCCCACCATGCCCAGCAGATTGTGAATGCAAGGGTTATACGAAAAGTAGGGAAGTGAGTTTGAGTGCTGTAGGAATCGAGAAAAGATGACGCGTATATTCTTAGGCAAAACATTGGTACCTGGTGAATAGCAAGAATGATTATATGAACTCTGCGGGCGTAGCTCAGTGGTAGAGTTCCAGCCTTCCAAGCTGGCTGTCGTGGGTTCAAATCCCATCGCCCGCTCCAAATTTAACGTCATGTTTGGCTCGTATGAGCCGTTGGCGACAGGGGTTGTGTGGATGAGTAAGTTTCATGCCCATGTAGCTCAGTTGGTAGAGCACGTCCTTGGTAAGGACGAGGTCACGCGTTCGATCCGCGTCGTGGGCTCCATTTGAGTACTTCTGTAAGTGTATTGAGGTATAGATCTGTAATCCTGACTAAGGAGAGATAGGATGGCGAAGGCGAAATTTGAGCGGAAGAAGCCGCATTTAAATGTGGGGACGATTGGGCATGTGGATCATGGCAAGACGACGCTCACCTCGGCGTTAACCAAAGTCATGGGGGATTTAGGGAAAGCCTCGTATGTGCCCTATGACGACGTGGCCAAGGCGAGCGAGAGTCAAGGGCGGCGGGATCCCACCAAAATCCTCACGATTGCCATCTCGCATGTGGAGTATGAAACCGACAACCGGCATTACGCGCATGTGGACTGTCCGGGGCATGCGGACTATGTCAAAAACATGATCACGGGGGCGGCGCAAATGGACGGGGCCATCTTGGTGGTCAGTGCGGCGGATGGGCCGATGCCGCAAACGCGGGAGCATATCCTCTTAGCGCGGCAAGTGGGGGTACCCTACATCGTCGTCTTCTTGAACAAAGCGGATAAGGTGGAAGACAAAGAATTGCTGGAGTTAGTGGAATTAGAAGTGCGGGAATTGCTCACCAAGTATGGCTTTCCCGGCGATGATGTGCCGGTGGTCATCGGATCAGCCATCAAAGCCATCGAAGGCGACAGCAGCGACATTGGGATCGCCTCGATCACGAAGTTATTAGAGGCGGTGGATACGTACATTCCCACGCCCGAACGAGCCATCGACAAGGCCTTTCTCATGCCAATAGAAGATGTATTTACCATCAGTGGCCGGGGGACGGTGGTCACAGGCCGAGTGGAGCGGGGCAAGGTCAAGGTGGGGGATGAAATTGAGATTGTGGGGTTACGGGCCACGCAGGCGACCATTGTCACAGGGGTGGAAATGTTCCGGAAGGTGTTAGATGATGGGCAAGCGGGCGATAACATTGGGGCCTTGTTGCGGGGTACGAAGAAAGAGGACGTGGAGCGGGGGATGGTGTTGGCCAAGCCGAAGTCGATCACGCCGCATACGAAGTTCAAGGCGGAAGTGTATGTGTTGACGAAAGAAGAAGGGGGCCGGCATACGCCGTTTTTCAATGGGTATCGCCCGCAGTTTTACTTCCGGACGACGGATGTGACGGGGGTGGTGCAGTTGAATGAAGGGGTGGAGATGGTGATGCCGGGGGATAACGTGTCGTTTGCGGGGGAGTTGATTGCGCCGATTGCGATGGAGCAGGGGGTGCGGTTTGCCGTGCGCGAAGGGGGCCGAACCGTGGGGGCCGGGGTTGTCACCGAAATTGTTGAGTAAGAATGTTATAGAGGTGTAGCTATGCGAGTGATTATTTCTCTGGCTTGTGGAGATTGCAAGCGACGAAATTATTCTACAATGAAAAACAAGAAGAACGATCCTGATCGTCTGGAAATGAAAAAGTTTTGCCGGCATTGCCGAAAACATGTCCCCCATAAAGAGGTGAAGTGATTTGTTTGTGGGCAGAAACCTTTTGGGTTTGAGCCTGTGAAGGGGCATAGTGTCAACGGTTAGCACGTCGGTCTCCAAAACCGAAAGTCCGGGTTCGAATCCTGGTGCCCCTGCCATAGACGTTTATGAGGGCTAATTGATTGGGGGCCGATCAAGAGCATTGTTGGAAATAATCTGTTAGCAAGGTTCAAGCATGTTTAAAAAAGCCTGGTCTACTATTACGGAATTTTTGTCTGATGTTCGCAGTGAACTGAAGAAGATTTCCTATCCCACAAAATCCGAAACAATTGGTTCGACAACGGTCGTATTGCTGTTTTGTATGATCATGTCGATGTATTTATCGGTTGTTGACTCATTTCTCGTGTGGTTAATCAGCAAGATTGTCTAACGGGTGGTGTTGAATAATGAAGACATCAAAGGCCATATTTCGCCAGGAAGCTCTTGGCGATCATCAGCGTCGGGTTGGTTTAAAAAGTCCGTCCAGCAAGGCCGCAGCCATTGTTGCGCGCGGAGCGTACTGGCAGTACGTGAGCACGGGAAAATGGTGAGAACGCCGCTGGCGGATTTTTTCAACAGACTCTAACGGAAAGAAAGGGATTCATGGCGAGCCATTGGTATGTCATCCACACCTATGCCGGATTTGAGGGGAGAGTGCGAACGGGTATAGTTGAACGCGCCAATCAGTTGGGATTGGGAGAAATGGTTGGGCAGGTACTTGTTCCCACTGAGGATGTTGTGGAATTTAAGGAAGGAAAACGGCGGGCGTCCAAAAGAAAGTTTTTCCCAGGCTATGTCCTGCTTGAAGCAAATGGGCCGATTAGTGACGAGGTCGTCATGATGATAAAAGAGACGCCAAAGGTAACAGGATTTGTAGGAGGGGGAACTCGGCCAATTCCATTGGATCCAGAAGAAGTGTCAACTCTTCTGAGTCAACTCGAATCTGGAGTTTCGGCTCCAAGAGAGCTGGCAAGTTTTGCAAAGGGTGACAATGTCAGAATAGTTGATGGTCCATTTTTGGGCTTTAATGGAATGGTCGATGAAGTCGATCAAGACCATGGAAGAGTGAAGGCGTTGGTTAGTATTTTTGGGCGGTCAACTCCGGTGGAGTTGGCGTTTTCCCAAGTTGAGCGAGGATAGAGTGATAGGCTCTATGCTTCTTTGTTGTTGTAATGGAGCGTGATGAGAGCGTTAGCAATAAAAGGTAGGTGAATTTATGGCCAAAGAAGTAACCAGTCAAATTAAATTACAAATTCCGGCTGGAAAAGCCAATCCTGCTCCTCCTGTTGGCCCTTCCTTGGGGCAGCATGGCGTGAATATTATGGAATTTTGTAAGCAATTTAACGCGAAGACGCAGAAGCAGGAAGGCAGCATTATTCCTGTTGTGATTTCGGTATATAAAGATAGAAGTTTTAGTTTTATTATGAAAACGCCGCCAGCGTCAGACCTGTTGAAAAAGGCTGCTGGTGTGATTAAAGGTTCTGGTATCCCACATAAAAGCAAGGTCGGGAAAATTACGCAGGCGCAATTAGAAGAGATTGCGAAAATAAAGGCAGAAGATTTGAACGCCAGCGATATTCCTGCCGCCATGCAAGTGATTGCTGGGACTGCGCGGAGTATGGGTATCACGGTAGAAGGATAAATCTTTCCAGGATTTTTAAATAGAGGGTATGAATTGTGGGGAAAAAATTTAAAGAAGCCTTAAAAAAGGTGTCAAAGTCAGAATATTCGTTGGAAGAAGCCAGTGCATTAGTCAAGGAGTCTGCTTTTGCCAAGTTTGATGAATCTGTTGAAATGGCCTTGTCGCTTGGAGTCGACCCAAAGCGAGCAGATCAAATGGTACGTGGGACAACGGTCTTGCCTCATGGCACTGGGAAAAAGACTCGGATTTTGGTGATTGCCAAAGGTGAAAAGGAGCAGGAAGCTAGGGAGGCTGGTGCTGATTTTGCCGGGAATGAGGATCTTCTGCAGAAAATTCAGGATGGGTGGTTGGATTTTGATTCAATGATTGCCACTCCTGACATGATGGGTTCCGTGGGAAAGTTGGGAAAGGTTTTGGGGCCACGAGGGTTGATGCCAAATCCCAAAACGGGAACGGTGACATTTGAGGTAGGCAAAGCCATTCAGGAGATTCGGAAAGGCCGTGTGGAATATAAAGTTGATAAGGCTGGAAATGTGCATGTGCCAGTCGGAAAAGTCTCGTTTCAGGCTCAGCAAATCACCGACAATGTCAAGACGGTGTTTGATTCCATCATGAAGGCCAAGCCTTCTTCCAGTAAAGGGAAGTATGTCAAGAGTGCGACGTTGTCGAGCACGATGGGGCCAGGGATTCGTCTGGATAGTGTGGCTCTTGCCAAGCAAGTTGGGTGAAATTTTAATCTTCGCAGGTGGGTTGGAGTATGAAAAAATCTGATAAAGCAGAAGTTGTGTCAACCTTGCACGAACGGTTTGCTCGGGCGCGAATTGCTATTGTGACGGAATGTGCGGGAATGCCCGTCAATCAGGTCAATGATTTGCGAAAAAAGCTTCGTCAGGCTCAGGCGCATTTGCATGTCGTTAAAAATACGTTAGCAGTTCGAGCCATCAGTGAGACTCCGCTGGTTCCGTTGCAACCCTTGCTTAAAGGGCAGTCCGTCATGGTCATTGGCTATGATGATCCGGTGTTGCCGACGAAAGTCGTACGCGATTTTATTAAAGCAGAAAAATGTGAAAAGAATTTGCAAATTAAGGGAGCAGTTCTAGATGGTGACGAGTTGGATCCTGCTCGGTTGTCCTCGGTGGCGGATTTGCCGTCAAAATCAGAATTGCTTGCCATGTTATTGTCAGCCTTTCAGGGCCCTATTCGAGGATTTGTTGTAGGGCTCAATCAGATAGTTAGAGGGTTTGTTGCAGTACTTGCGGCGATTCAGGAAAACAAAAGTAAGAAAGGAGAAGGAGAAATGGCTACGAAGGAAGCAAAGCTGTCAAAAGAGGATATTATTAACGGGGTATCCAACTTGAGTGTGTTGGAGCTTTCAGAATTGGTGAAAGAATTAGAAGAGAAGTTTGGAGTAACGGCGGCAGCTCCTGTGGGAGTGGCTGTGGCGGCTTCGGGGGCTGCGGCAGCGCCTGCTGGAGAGGAAAAGACAGAGTTTGATGTAGTTTTGACAGGAGCCCCGGCAGACAAAAAGATTCAGGCTATTAAGGTTGTCCGTGAAATTACGGGATTAGGTTTAAAAGAGGCTAAAGATTTGGTGGAAGGCGTGCCCAAGCCTGTGAAAGAAGGAGCGTCAAAGGAAGAGGCTGAGGCAATTCAGAAGAAGCTGCAGGAGGTTGGAGCGACGGTGGAAGTAAAATAGGTTTGCTGCGCCAATGAATTGCTTGGAGCCAGTCGGGCTCGGCTAGCTGTTAATCCATCAAGGAGATCTGAATGCCACAATCAGCCTTTGAGGGCAGTGTACAACGACATAGTTTTTCGAAGATTCGCACCCATATTGTGATTCCTGATTTAGTTGAAGTTCAGCGTCGTTCCTATGAGGAGTTCTTGCAGGCGGAAACGCTACCTGACCGACGTGCTGAGAAGGGGTTGCATGCTGCCTTTAAAAGTGTGTTCCCCATCATGGATTACAACAATTCAGCCATTTTGGAGTTTTCGAGTTATTCGTTGGGAACTCCAAAATACGATATTCGGGAATGTATTGAACAGGGAATGACTTTTGCGGCTCCCTTAAAGCTCCGTGTACGGTTGGTGGTCTTCGATCAGCAGGATAAAGCGGTGAAAAACCGGGTGTTGGATGTTCGAGAGCAAGAGGTGTATGTCGGTGAGCTGCCGCTCATGACTGATCGGGGTACTTTTATCGTGAATGGGACGGAGCGCGTGGCTGTGAGCCAATTGCACCGGTCTCCAGGTCCATCATTTGGTCATGATAAGGGACGAACGCATTCCAGTGGCAAGGTGTTATTTTCTGGAAGGATTATTCCGTATCGTGGCTCTTGGTTAGATTTTGAATATGATGCCCGCGATATTCTATATGTCCGTATTGATCGCCGCCGAAAAATGCCCGCTACGATTTTGCTCAAAGGTTTTGGTTTTAGTACAGATGATCTTTTGAAGATGTATTACCCTGTGGAGGAAGTTCGGGTCAGTAAGGGGATGTTGCTTCGCAAGTTGGATCCGGCGATTCATACTGGGTTGCGTGCCCCAACCGATTTAGTGGATAAAAGTTCAGGGGATGTATTGGCTAAAGAAGGTATGAAGTTAAATAAAACCCTCATGGCTCGTGTGCGATCCGGAGGGATAAAGGAAATTTCTATTAAACCGGAAGATCTCGTGGGGAGGGCTGTCTTAACCGAACTCGTGGATTCGGAAAGCCAGGAAGTGATCTTGGAGAAGAATCAGCGTTTGACAGCCCCAGTCTTAGAGCAGATCCTGGAAGGTCGCGTAGAGTCTTTTAAAGTCATTTATTTGGATAGTCCAACTACCAGCCCTGTTATTTTGGATACCTTGGAGGCAGAACGCACCAATTCTAAAGAAGAAGCGTGGGTGGAAATTTATAAGCGGCTTCGTCCCGGAGAAATGCCCTCAATCGAATCAGCTAAGCTGTTATTTGAGAATCTTTTCCTTAATCCCAAGCGCTATGACCTGTCTCCCGTTGGTCGCTTGAAAATGAATAAGCGATTTAACTTAGACTTGTCGTTAGAGCAACGAACATTGTCGGCTCAAGATATTGTTGAAGTGGTGCGGTGTTTGGTCGATCTCAAGGCTGGTAAAGGTGAAGTAGATGACATCGATCATTTAGGGAATCGGCGCGTGCGCTCTGTGGGGGAGCTATTGGAAAATCAAATTCGAATCGGTTTGGCAAGAATGGAGCGTAGCATTAAAGAGCGCATGAATCTTTTAGATATGGACACAGTGCTGCCGCATGACCTTATTAATGCTAAGCCTATAGTGGCAGCCATTAAGGAATTTTTTGCAGGCAGTCAATTGTCTCAATTTATGGACCAAACGAATCCTTTGGCAGAAATTACGCATAAGCGGCGTCTATCTGCCTTGGGTCCTGGAGGTCTGACTCGAGAGCGAGCCGGTTTCGAGGTTCGTGATGTTCATCCGTCGCACTATAGCCGCATATGCCCGATTGAAACGCCAGAAGGCCCGAATATTGGGTTGATCACATCTCTGGCGACCTATGCTCGGATTAACGAATTTGGCTTTATTGAGGCACCTTTTAGAAAAGTGCGAAAAGGTCGTGTGTCTGATGATGTGGAATTTCTCTCGCCGATAGATGGTGATCAGGTTGTCATTGCCCAGGCCAATACTGCAATGAGTAAGGACGGGGCTCTTACCTCTGAGACGATTACCGCGCGGGAAGCGGGGGAGTTTGTCACGACCACGCCTGATACCGTCGATTATCTTGATGTTTCTCCAAAACAGGTTGTGAGTGTGGCGACAGCGCTCATTCCATTTTTGGAGCATGATGATGCCAATCGCGCGCTCATGGGTTCCAATATGCAGCGGCAAGCCGTTCCAACGGTTAAAAGTGAATCGCCTTTGGTTGGGACCGGAATGGAAGCCGTGGTGGCCAGGGATTCAGGGTATTTGGCTATTGCCCAGCGAGATGGAATTGTCGAGTCCGTGGATGCTCGACGAATTGTGGTTCGAGCTGGCAGTAAAGAAAAAGACGTGCAGAAAAAGAGTTCCCGAATTCTCGACACCTATGATTTAGTGAAATTTCAACGTACCAATCAAAATACCTGTATTATTCAGACGCCTATCGTACGAGTAGGGCAACCGGTGAAGAAGGGGCAAGTGTTGGCGGATGGGCCGTCGATGGATCGTGGAGAATTGGCTTTGGGTAAAAATGTTCTGGTCGCCTTTATGCCTTGGGGCGGCTACAACTATGAGGACGCCATACTATTGAGTGAAAAATTAGTGCGAGAAGATACCTTCACGTCTATTCATATTGAAGAATTTGAAGTTGAAGCGCGAGATACCAAGTTAGGGAAAGAGGAGATTACAAGAGATATTCCAAACTTGGGAGAAGAGGCTCTTCGCAATTTGGATGAAAGTGGAATTGTTCGCATTGGAGCGGAAGTGAAGCCTGGAGATATTTTGGTTGGCAAGGTCACGCCTAAGGGGGAGACTCAGTTGACCCCTGAAGAAAAGCTTCTGCGAGCCATTTTTGGAGAGAAAGCGGGAGATGTGAAGGATACGTCTTTGCAAGTTCCTCCGGGCATCGAGGGAATTGTGGTTGATGTTAAAATATTTTCCCGTAAAGGGGTCGATAAAGATGAGCGATCTCGTACGATCGAAACCGATGATCGTGTGAAGGTGGAGCGTGACTATCAAGAGGAATTGCGGATTATCGAAGAAGAGCGGAATCGTAAGATTCGCAAGTTATTGTTAGGACAGTTTGTTGGGCGGGATTTGATGGACCCTGATAGCGGTGAAGTCATTCTGAAGAAAAAAGGCCGTATTACCGCGGATGTACTCCGGAAGCTCACAGATGATGATGCGAGGCGGGTCATTTTAGCTGATGCCGAGGAGCAGAAAAAACTTGATGAAATCGAACGAGAAGCCAAAGATCAAATTGAAATTCTGCAAACGGAGTATGACGAGAAGGTGGGGCGGCTGCGTCGAGGGGACGAGTTGCCGCCAGGAGTGATCAAGCTGGTCAAAGTGTATTTAGCGATTAAGCGGAAAATTGCGGTTGGGGACAAAATGGCCGGCCGACATGGGAATAAAGGTGTGGTGTCTCGGATCATGCCGGAAGAAGATATGCCGCATCTTCCGGACGGAACTCCTGTCGAAATTGTCTTGAACCCGTTGGGCGTACCTTCCAGGATGAATGTTGGGCAAATTTTGGAGACTCATCTGGGGTGGGCCTCTCATGCTTTGGGTATTAAGGTCGAAACTCCTGTTTTTGATGGAGCATCGGAAAAAGAGATCAAGGACCTCTTAGCGAAGGCGAATTTACCTGAGTCTGGTCAATCTATCGTGTATGATGGTAGGACGGGCGAGCCCTTTAAGAGTCCCGTCACGGTTGGATACATGTATATGCTGAAGCTGCATCATTTGGTGGATGATAAAATTCATGCGCGGTCCATTGGGCCTTATTCTTTGGTCACGCAGCAGCCCTTGGGTGGGAAAGCGCAATTCGGTGGTCAACGCTTGGGAGAAATGGAGGTCTGGGCGTTACAAGCCTATGGGGCGGCTTCCACGCTGCAGGAATTTCTCACTGTCAAATCTGATGATGTCCCGGGGCGTTCCCGTATGTATGAGGCCATTGTGAAAGGGGAAAATTTCCTCGAGCCTGGCTTGCCTGAGTCCTTTAATGTGTTAGTAAAAGAGTTGCAGAGTTTAGGGTTGGATGTGGAGCTGATTAAATCTGCGGAATAGCCGAGTATGTTAATCGTGACCATTCACCATCCATATAACTGGAGGATTGCACTTGGATAGTATCTATTCGCTCTTTGAAAAACCTCGTGACGCTGTTTCATTTGATGCGATGCGCATTCGTATCGCTTCACCGGAAAAGATTCGTTCCTGGTCTTATGGTGAGGTGAAAAAGCCTGAGACTATTAACTACCGGTCTTTTAAGCCCGAACGTGATGGGCTGTTTTGTGCAAAAATCTTTGGCCCGACAAAAGATTGGGAATGTAATTGCGGTAAATATAAGCGGATGAAACACAGGGGTATTGTCTGCGATAAATGCGGTGTGGAAGTCATTCAATCCAAAGTCCGTCGTGAGCGGATGGGGCATATAGAGCTAGCTGCTCCGGTCGCACATATCTGGTTTTTGAAAGGCGTCCCGAGCCGTATAGGTATTCTTCTAGACATGAGTCTCAAGCAATTGGAAAAAATTCTCTATTTTGAGGCGTATGTCGTCTTGGATCCTGGCAATACCGATCTCAAAGAGCGGGAGTTGTTAACGGAGGAGCGATATCGAGAATGTGTGGAGGAGCATGGAGCGACGTCTTTTAAGGTCGGTATTGGAGCTGAAGCGATTCGTGAGCTCCTGAGAACCGTAGACATTGAGGCTCTATGGGATGAGCGGCATGACAAAATTAAAAGTACGACGTCTGTTGCCGTTGGGAAAAAGCTAACCAAACGTTTAAAAGTTATTGAAGCGTTTCATAAGTCCGGGAATAATCCGGAATGGATGATCATGGACGCCATCCCGGTCTTACCTCCAGAGTTACGTCCCCTGGTTCCCTTAGATGGAGGACGCTTTGCAACTTCTGACCTGAACGATCTGTACCGGCGTGTGATCAACCGGAATAATCGTTTGAAGAGGCTGGTGGAGCTAAAGGCTCCAGGGGTTATTATTCGTAATGAAATGCGGATGCTGCAAGAGGCGGTCGATGCCTTGTTCGATAACGGCCGTCGAGGGCGCGTGATTCGTGGCGCGAATAAGCGGCCGTTGAAATCCTTGAGCGATATGCTGAAGGGTAAGCAAGGGCGGTTCCGGCAAAACCTTTTGGGTAAACGTGTGGATTATTCTGGACGGTCGGTCATTGTGGTTGGGCCTGAACTTCGGCTCAATCAATGTGGGCTGCCCAAGAAAATGGCCCTGGAACTCTTTAAGCCGTTTATTTTTCACAAGCTGGAAGAGCGTGGCGCAGCGACGACTATCAAGAGTGCAAAGCGATTGGTTGAAAAAGAGCGTCCGGAAGTTTGGGATGTTTTAGATGAAGTGATTCGCGAGCATCCGGTCATGTTGAATCGCGCGCCAACTCTTCACCGGTTAGGTATCCAGGCCTTTGATCCTATTTTAGTTGAAGGGAAGGCAATTAGACTGCACCCGCTTGTCTGTGCGGCGTTCAACGCGGACTTTGATGGAGACCAAATGGCCGTGCATGTTCCGCTTTCAGTCGAAGCGCAGATTGAGGCGCGAGTGCTGATGATGGCAGCCAATAATATCTTGTCTCCAGCCAACGGGCGCCCACTGGCTATTCCTTCTCAAGATATGGTCTTGGGTTGCTACTGGTTAACGAATAACCGTGACGGCGCACGAGGGGAAGGGAAGGTCTTTTCTTCAGTTGAAGAAGTTCGTATTGCCTATGATTCGAGTGAAATTGAAGAGCAGTCGGCAATTAAAGTTCGCATTGGTGATGAGTTAGTTGAGACGACGGTAGGGCGTGTCCTTTTGTCGGAAATCTTGCCGTCGAATATGGCCTTTTCGCATGCTAATCAGTTAATGACGAAAAAGGAGCTCACCAAATTGGTAGACCGCGTATACCGATTGGCTGGGCTTCATGACGCCGTGGTTATGCTGGATCGGTTGAAGGATTTGGGATTTCTTTATGCGACGAAGGCTGGTGTGTCAATTTGTATCGATAATATGCATATTCCATCCAGTAAGAGCGATTTGATTAGTCGCGCGCAAAGTGATGTCAGTGCCGTGCAAAATCAATATAGTGAAGGTCTTATTACCAATGGCGAGCGGTATAACAAGGTCATTGATATCTGGGCTCATGTGAGTGAGCAAGTCGCCATTGCGATGATGAAAGAAATTAGTCAGGGTGATGGTCGAGGTGAAACAGAAGGTCTCAATCCAATTTATATGATGGCTGACTCAGGCGCGCGAGGGAGTTCTCAGCAAATTCGGCAATTGGGCGGCATGCGTGGATTGATGGCCAAGCCGTCTGGGGAAATTATTGAAACGCCCATTACCGCGAATTTCCGTGAAGGACTGACCGTATTGCAGTACTTTATTTCCACCCACGGAGCGCGAAAGGGTTTAGCAGATACCGCATTGAAGACGGCTAATTCAGGTTACCTAACTCGACGGCTCGTGGATGCGGCCCAAGACGTGATTATCAGTGAGCCCGATTGTATGACCACCAATGGGATTATCGTATCGGCGCTGGTTGAAGGTGGCGAAGTCATTCAATCATTGGACGAACGAATTCTCGGTCGCCTAACGGCTGAAGATGTTCATGACCCTGTGACACAAGAAATCTTGGTCAAGGCTCATGAGGAATGTGATGAAGAGTTGTGCAAGACGATTGTTGAGGCAGGTATCGACCATATTAAAATTCGTTCTGTCTTGACCTGCCAATCACGTTGGGGTGTCTGTGCAAAATGTTATGGACGGGATCTGGCTCGTGGGCGCCTGGTGGAAAAGGGCGAGCCGGTTGGTGTCATTGCCGCTCAGTCAATTGGGGAACCCGGAACGCAGTTGACGATGAGAACATTCCACATTGGTGGAACGGCCAGTAAAGTGGTTGAGCAAACGGTTCTCGAGGCAAAGCATCCAGGAACGATTAAGTTTCTGAGTTTTGATGCCAAAAAGAATGCGGATGTCCATAATGCCAGTATGGCGGTCAAAACCCAGCAAGGCGATTGGGTGGTCATGGTCAGAAATGCCAAGATTGCCGTGTTTGATGAAACCGGCCGTGAGCGTGAAAAGTATCCACTGGTATACGGCGCAAAAATCAAGGTAAAGGATGGTGGAAAAGTTGATGTTGGGCAAAAGTTCGTGGAATGGGACCCTTATTCCTTAACGATTTTGACGGAAGTGGGTGGGAAGGTGGCCTTGGGTGATATTGCCGAAGGGGTTACGATTAAAGATGAAGTGGATGAAGTGACCGGCTTGTCTCGGCGTGTTGTGATTGAGCAAGCTGGAACGAATCTTCGTCCTCGGCTATCGGTGAAGGATGATTCGGGAAAGACGGCGAAATTAAGTTCGGGATCTCCGGCGCGGTATCTTCTTCCTGTTGGAGCGCATATCTTTGTAGAAAAAGGTTCAACCGTGTATCCGGGAGATGTGTTAGCGAAGATTCCTCGAGAAACTACAAAAACAAAAGATATTACAGGTGGTTTGCCAAGGGTGGCCGAGCTCTTTGAAGCAAGAAAACCCAAAATGCATGCCGTGGTCAGCGAAATTGATGGTGAAGTGTCCTTTGGGGGATTTGTGAAGGGTCTTCGCAAGGTGACTGTGGATAATAAGATTGGCGATGTCAAGGAGTATCTTATTCCTCGCGGGCGTCATGTGAATGTGCATGAAGGTGATTGGGTGCGTGCGGGTGAGCCGTTGATGGATGGTTCGGCTAATCCACATGATATTCTTAGCGTCTTAGGTCCTCGTGAATTGCAGAAATATTTGGTGAACGAAGTGCAGGAAGTGTATCGCTTGCAGGGCGTAGTGATTAATGATAAGCACATTGAAGTGATCACTCGGCAGATGTTGAAAAAAATTCGTATTGAAGATGCAGGGGATACATCGTTCTTGCCGGGAACGCAGGTCAATAAATTTGTCTTTGATGATGAAAATGAGCAGGTCATGTCAGATGGTGGGAAGCCTGCCCTTGGTAAGCCGGTGCTGCTAGGTATTACAAAGGCTTCGTTAAGCACTGATAGCTTTATTTCCGGAGCTTCATTCCAAGAGACCACAAGAGTTCTTACTGAAGCGGCGATTAATGGCAGAACCGATGAGCTCAGAGGTCTGAAGGAAAATGTGATCGTTGGACGGCTTATCCCGGCAGGGACGGGTTGGGGTGAATACCGGGAAACATTTGTTCCGCTTCCGGTTGAAGAACAGCCTTCATCTCTTGAGGAAGATGCGGGTCTTGAGCAGGGGCAATTATCAAGAAACTAATTTGTCATGTTGTTGATGGAAAGCTGTGTGTTCCTATTGACAGTTAGTGCGTGAATCTATAACATCGGCTGGTTGTCCCAAAGGAAAAGTTTTGTCTGAGTTTTTCATTCTGAATCTAGGAATATCATGCCGACAGTCAATCAATTAGTCCGCGTGGGCCGAAAGGCAATCAAGGCCAAAAGTAAGAGTTCGGCGTTAAATCAATGCCCCCAGAGAAGAGGTGTGTGTCTTCGTGTGTATACCACCACTCCCAAAAAGCCAAATTCTGCTTTACGGAAGGTGGCCAGGGTTCGCTTGACGACGGGTTTGGAGGTGACGGCGTATATCCCAGGCATGGGACATAATTTGCAAGAGCATTCGATTGTGTTGGTAAGGGGTGGACGCGTAAAGGATCTTCCCGGTGTTCGATATCATATGGTCCGTGGCGCCTTGGATGCCGTAGGGGTAGCAAATCGAAAGCAGGGTCGGTCGAAGTATGGAGCTAAGCGACCCAAGTAATCCTTCCTGTATCTTTGGGGCAAGACTGATTAATTCATATTAAAAATTTGGAACTGTAGCATGCCACGTAGGCCACTTGTACTTCGTCATAAGGTTGTTCAGGATTCCCGTTACAAAGACCCTGTTGTTGGAAGGTTTTTGAATATTCTTTTGCGGGATGGAAAAAAGAGCACGGCTGAACGTGTCTGTTATGGAGCGTTTGATATCGTGAAGGATAAAACGGGTGATGAGCCTCTGAAGGTTTTTCATGCCGCTCTTGGTAACGTGAAGCCAATGGTGGAGGTGAAGTCTCGGCGTGTTGGTGGAGCATCGTATCAGGTTCCGGTAGAGATTCGCCCGGTTCGTCAGATTGCGCTGGCTTTACGTTGGATAAAGCAAAGTGCTGTGTCGCGAAGCGGGAAAAGCATGAGAGAGAAACTGGCGGCGGAGTTGATGGATGCCGCGAGTAATAATGGATCCGCAGTAAAAAAGCGTGACGAAACTCATCGGATGGCAGAAGCCAACAGAGCTTTTGCGCATTATCGGTGGTAGGTTTGGCTGAATATGCTGCAGTTGACTTGCTGTAAATAGGGGCCGTGGGTTTCTCTGTTGGTCTCTTGATGGGCAAAGTCTTGTGCAGCATTGTTGTGTGAGGGGTTTGTGGCGGTCGATACTTCACTCAGTAACACAAGAAATATCGGGATTATGGCGCATATAGACGCCGGGAAAACTACGACGACTGAGCGTATTTTGTATTATACCGGCGTGTCTCATAAAATTGGTGAGGTGCATGAAGGTGCCGCGACCATGGATTGGATGGAGCAAGAGCGGGAGCGTGGCATTACCATTACTTCTGCTGCGACAACATGCTCGTGGAACAATAGTATTATTAATATTATTGATACTCCAGGGCATGTCGATTTCACCATTGAAGTGGAGCGTTCCCTTCGGGTGTTAGACGGAGCCGTGGCTGCATTTGACTCAGTTCAGGGCGTTGAGCCGCAATCTGAGACCGTGTGGCGTCAAGCTGATAAGTATCAGGTTCCGCGCATCGCCTTTATGAATAAAATGGACCGGGTGGGGGCAGATTTCTTTGCCAGTGTGCAGTCGTTGATTGATCGTCTTGGCGCAAAGCCTGTTCCTGTGCAGTTGCCTTTTGGGAAAGAGGATGGTTTTAGGGGGGTCATTGATTTAGTCTCCATGAAGGCGCTCATTTTTGATGATGAAACTCTTGGTGCGGCTTTCGTGACAGAAGAGGTCCCTGCAGATTATGTCGAGCAAGCCAACGAGTATCGCGAAAAAATGCTGGATGCTGTTGTGGAGTTTGATGAAGCGGTGATGGAGCGTTATTTAGGTGGCGAGTCTCTGAGTGTTGATGAAATAAAGGGAGCTATTCGTCAGGGGACAATTGACCTGAAGATTACCCCAGTGCTTTGCGGGTCCGCCTTTAAGAATAAGGGTGTTCAGCCGTTGTTGGATGCTGTTGTTGATTTTTTGCCTTCCCCTCTTGATCTTCCTCCTGTCCAGGGCGTTGATCCAGGGGATGAGTCTCAGGTTACTCGAAAGGCTGATGCTGATGAGCCGTTTGCTGCTTTGGCCTTTAAAATTATGTCTGATCCATTTTCAGGGCAATTGACGTATTTTCGAGTCTATTCTGGCAAGCTGAGTGCTGGATCATATGTGTATAACGTTGGCAAGGGAAAGAAAGAGCGTGTTGGCCGGTTGCTGAAGATGCACGCCAATAAGCGAGAAGAGATTGGTGAGGTGTCGGCAGGTGATATTGCTGCGGCCGTTGGACTGAAGGATACAAGGACAGGGGATACTCTGTGCGATGAAAAGCATCCAATCTTGCTGGAAGTGATTAAGTTTCCTGAGCCGGTTATTTCTTTAGCGGTCGAACCTAAGACGAAGCAGGATTTGGATAAACTTGGATATTCTTTGGAAAAGCTTGCTCAGGAAGATCCTTCATTTCAAGTGCAATCAGATGAAGAGACTGGCCAGACAATCATTTCTGGTATGGGAGAATTGCATTTGGAGATTATTGTTGACCGGCTTCTTCGTGAATTTAAGGTTCAGGCAAACGTTGGAAAGCCTCAGGTTGCCTATCGTGAAACAATTCGTGGTACAGCCGAAGCCGAAGCGAAGTATGTAAAGCAAACTGGAGGGCGTGGGCAGTATGGTCATGTGTGGCTCCGTGTTGAGTCAGCAGAGCCTGGGACTGGCCTCGAGTTTATTAATAAGATTGTCGGTGGTGCTGTCCCAAAAGAATTTATTGGTCCGGTTGAGAAGGGTGTAAAGGAAAGAATGGAAAGTGGGATTTTGGCTGGATATCCCATGAGAGATCTTCGTGTTACCTTGTTCGATGGTTCTTTCCATGAAGTTGATTCCAGCGAGATGGCGTTTAAGATTGCAGGTTCTATGGCTTTGGTGAGTGCATGTCAGAAGGCCGACTTGGTCTTGCTGGAGCCTGTGATGAAGGTTGAAGTGTTAGTTCCTCAGGAATTTATGGGAGATATCATCGGGGATTTAAATGGCCGACGTGGGAAGATTCATGGAATGAAGGCGAGGGGTGGGTCTCAGGTCGTGGATGCGGCTGTCCCGCTAAGCGAAATGTTCGGGTATTCTACGGATTTGCGATCAAAGACTCAGGGGCGTGCGACGTATAGCATGGAATTTGAGTCGTATGAAGTGGTTCCTAAGTTGATGGCCCAGCAAATTATCAAAAAGAATCAAGGGGAATAAGGCCTCTCTGTATAAACTATTCTTTTATGGAATAACAGTGACTTGAGGAGGAAAGAGGATGGCGAAGGCGAAATTTGAGCGGAAGAAGCCGCATTTAAATGTGGGGACGATTGGGCATGTGGATCATGGCAAGACGACGCTCACCTCGGCGTTAACCAAAGTCATGGGGGATTTAGGGAAAGCCTCGTATGTGCCCTATGACGACGTGGCCAAGGCGAGCGAGAGTCAAGGGCGGCGGGATCCCACCAAAATCCTCACGATTGCCATCTCGCATGTGGAGTATGAAACCGACAACCGGCATTACGCGCATGTGGACTGTCCGGGGCATGCGGACTATGTCAAAAACATGATCACGGGGGCGGCGCAAATGGACGGGGCCATCTTGGTGGTCAGTGCGGCGGATGGGCCGATGCCGCAAACGCGGGAGCATATCCTCTTAGCGCGGCAAGTGGGGGTACCCTACATCGTCGTCTTCTTGAACAAAGCGGATAAGGTGGAAGACAAAGAATTGCTGGAGTTAGTGGAATTAGAAGTGCGGGAATTGCTCACCAAGTATGGCTTTCCCGGCGATGATGTGCCGGTGGTCATCGGATCAGCCATCAAAGCCATCGAAGGCGACAGCAGCGACATTGGGATCGCCTCGATCACGAAGTTATTAGAGGCGGTGGATACGTACATTCCCACGCCCGAACGAGCCATCGACAAGGCCTTTCTCATGCCAATAGAAGATGTATTTACCATCAGTGGCCGGGGGACGGTGGTCACAGGCCGAGTGGAGCGGGGCAAGGTCAAGGTGGGGGATGAAATTGAGATTGTGGGGTTACGGGCCACGCAGGCGACCATTGTCACAGGGGTGGAAATGTTCCGGAAGGTGTTAGATGATGGGCAAGCGGGCGATAACATTGGGGCCTTGTTGCGGGGTACGAAGAAAGAGGACGTGGAGCGGGGGATGGTGTTGGCCAAGCCGAAGTCGATCACGCCGCATACGAAGTTCAAGGCGGAAGTGTATGTGTTGACGAAAGAAGAAGGGGCCGGCATACGCCGTTTTTCAATGGGTATCGCCCGCAGTTTTACTTCCGGACGACGGATGTGACGGGGGTGGTGCAGTTGAATGAAGGGGTGGAGATGGTGATGCCGGGGGATAACGTGTCGTTTGCGGGGGAGTTGATTGCGCCGATTGCGATGGAGCAGGGGGTGCGGTTTGCCGTGCGCGAAGGGGGCCGAACCGTGGGGGCCGGGGTTGTCACCGAAATTGTTGAGTAAATTCTATTAGGAAAGAGGAAAGGGTAGGTTTTTGTGGATCGAGACCGCAGAATTCGAATACGTTTAAAGGGGTTTGACTACCGTGTGCTTGATCAATCCGTTCGAGAGATTGTGGACACGGTCAGGCGTAGTGGAGCCCTAATAGCTGGCCCTGTTCCTTTGCCTACCCGAATAGAGAAGTATACTGTGCAACGTTCTACTCATGTTGACAAGAAGTCGCGTGAACAATTTGAAATTCGTACCCATAAGCGTTTGTTGGATATTATGGAGCCGACTCCAGAAACTATGGACGCATTGATGAAGTTGAACTTAGCAGCTGGTGTTGATGTTGAAATAAAATTGTAAGTTTTTAGTTAAGTTCGTGAAGGTGGGACATCATTATTGACGGAATTTTGAGTAGGAAAAAATATGATTAGCGGGCTAGTGGGTAGAAAATTAGGAATGATACAGGTCTTTGATGAGGCAAGGCGTCTCGTCCCTGTTACCGTTGTGCAGGCGGGGCCTTGTGGGATTGTTCAGGTAAAAGAGAAGGGGCGTGATGGGTATGAGTCGGTTCAGGTTGGGTTTGAAGAAGTTCCTGAGCGAAAGCTGAATAAGCCAGAATTGGGGCATTTGCGGAAAGCGAATGATCGGCGTTGGAAGTACTTAAAAGAATTTCATGCGGATGGAAAAGTTGAGTTGGGTGCGCTGGTTACCGTAGATTTGTTCTCTAAGGGAGACCAGGTCAAGATACAGGGTGTTTCAAAGGGGAAGGGCTTTCAGGGTGTGATGAAGCGTCATAATTACGGAGGTGGACCGGCGACTCACGGATCGATGTTTCATCGAGCACCGGGCGCTGTCGGGCAGTGTTCCTATCCTTCTCGAGTGTTTAAGAACAAGACGTTGCCTGGGCAAATGGGAAGTAAGCGAATTACTGTAAAGGGGCTGAAGATTGTAGATGTTAGATCTGAGGAAAACATTTTGTTGGTTTCAGGCTCGATACCGGGTGCTAATGGTGCAATGGTTGTGATTAGGAAGGCTGGATAAGGAATTCGTATGGGTGCTTTGCCAGTATTAGGAGCTGATGGGCAGAAGATTGATTCTGTTGAGTTGAGCAACGAGGTCTTTGGCTCATCCATTAATGAAGTGCTGGTCCATCGGGCAGTTGTGATGCAGAGAGCGTCTGCTCGTCAGGGTACGGCGTCAACGAAAGGTCGTGGGGAAGTCCGAGGGTCCGGGAAAAAGCCATGGAAGCAGAAGCATACTGGGAGAGCCAGGGCTGGTTCTGCTCGTTCTCCAATCTGGAGGCATGGTGGGATAGTGTTTGGGCCTACGCCAAGATCTTATGGATATCCTCTTCCTAAGAAGATGTATCGTTCTGCTTTAAAGGCAGCCTTGTCAGATAAGGCTGCCGCTGGGGGTGTCGTCGTCGTCGATTTATCTTTACCGGAAATGAAAACGAAAGCGTTGGTTCAAACGCTTTCCCGAGTAGGGGTGAGTGGGAAGGCCCTGTTGGTCGTGGAAGAAGGGGCCGTTGACCTGGTGAGGATTGGGAAAAACGTTCAGTGGTTAAAGGTTCTGCATGCAAAGGATTTGAATGTGTATGATCTTTTGTGGTGTGAGAAGCTCGTGGTGACTCGAGGAGAGTTGCAAAAAATCCAGGAAATTTGGGTGTAATATGAATCCACATGATGTCCTCATTCGACCATTATTAACGGAGAAAATTACAGCTATTCGCGAAATTAAGAATAGTGTGGCTTTTGCGGTCGACCGTCGAGCCACGCGCGTTGACGTTCGACATGCAGTGGAAAAAGTATTTAGCGTTAAGGTGGCTTCGGTGAATGTCATCAACGTGAGAGGGAAGAAAAAGCGTCAGGGGCGGTATTTGGGTAAGAGGGCAGATTGGCGAAAAGCGTTGGTTACATTAAAAGAAGGTGAAAAAATTGAATTGTACGAAAGTGCGTAGTAAAGAAATCAGCTTGTCATTTCAAGTTAATGCCTATTTTTTAGGAAAGTCGTTAAGTCATGCCAATTAAGGAATATAACCCGACATCGCCAGGTCGACGTGGAATGTCGGCAGTGACAAAAGAAGGATTGGCCCCGAATCAGCCTGCAAAAAGTCTAACAAAAACCATTTCTCCATCTGGTGGGAGGAACAATGCGGGTCGAATAACGGTTCGTTTCCGAGGCGGTGGGCATAAGCGCCGTTACCGAAAAATTGATTTTAAGAGAGATAAGGTTGGCGTCCCTGCCAAGGTGGCTCGCATTGAATATGATCCGAATCGGACAGCTCGTATTGCCCTGTTGCATTATTCTGATGGAGAAAAGCGATATATTCTGGCTCCTCAAGGGCTAGCGGTTGGTGATGCTGTCAGGTCAGGTTCTCAAAGTGAAGTGAAGGCGGGCAATGCTCTTCCTCTTATGGAAATGCCTTTGGGTGTGGTGATCCATAATATTGAATTAAAGCCAGGTAAGGGGGCGCAGTTAGCCAGAAGTGCCGGGGTTTCCGCGCAGGTTATGGGCAGAGATCAAGGTTATGTTCAGGTGCGTTTGGCTTCTGGAGAAATGCGAAAAATTTTAGGAACCTGTATGGCCACAGTCGGTCAGGTCGGGAATTCTGATCATAATAATGTGACCGTGGGAAAAGCCGGGCGTTCCCGTTGGTTAGGCAGGAAGCCTCATGTGCGCGGGGTGGTCATGAATCCGGTTGATCATCCACATGGCGGGGGTGAAGGAAAGGCTGGTGCGGGCAATCCTCATCCGGTTTCTCCGTGGGGGCAACCTGCAAAGGGTTTTAAAACCCGTAAGCCAAGAAATCAAAGTACACGTTATATCATTGCGAGTCGCAAGAAAAAGTCTCGATAGATTGAGGGGGAACGATGCCTAGGTCAGTTCATAAGGGTCCATTTGTTGACGAACATCTTCTCAAAAAAATTGAGAAGGCAAGGGACTCGAGAGAGTCCAGGGTCATTAAAACATGGTCTCGTCGTTCCACGATTACCCCCGATATGATTGGTCTGACCTTTGCTGTGCATAATGGGAAAAAGTTTATTCCGGTGTTTATTACGGACAATATGGTTGGGCATAAACTTGGAGAGTTTTCTCCCACCCGGTTGTTTAAAGGGCATAGTGCGGCAAAGAGCGAAAAGGGTGTGGCGCTTAAGTAAGTCGTTCGTGGCTCAGGTGTTTCTTATCATGAATTTTGAAGAGTAGAGATTGATATGGCTGAAGCAAAAGCAATTCTGCGTAATGTAAGATTGGCTCCACGGAAGGCGAGGTTAGTCGTGGATATGGTAAGGGGTCGTAATGCGGCAGAAGCCTTAACCCTTCTCAAATTTACGCCACGTTCTGCAGCGAGAGTTGTTGAGCAGTTGCTATCTTCTGCGGTGGCCAATGCAGGGCAAAAGGATTTAGGGGAGCCTGAGGGCTTGAAGGTCTCAACCGCTTATGTTGATGGTGGGCCAGTTCTCAAAAGATTTCAACCGCGTTCAATGGGAAGAGCCAGTCCCATTAAAAAGCGGACAAGCCATATTACCATTGTGGTCAGTCCGGTGAGTTAAAAGAGCTGTCAGTGGTAGTTGTAAATGAGAGTTAGGTAAGGAGAACGATTCATGGGTCAAAAGACGCACCCCTATGGCTTCCGGTTAGGGTACACCCGCACATGGAGGTCAAGGTGGTATGCTAAGAAAGATTATGCCACGTTGCTTCATCAAGATTTGTCGATTCGGACCTTGGTGAAAAAGCGGCTCTATCATGCCGGAATATCCAGTGTGGAAATTGAGCGGTCTGGTAATCAATTGAAATTGATTATTCATACAGCTCGTCCTGGAATCATTATTGGGCGAAAAGGCGCCGAGGTTGATAAATTGAAGGCTTCCTTGGAAAAAGATTATGGCAATGAAGTCTTTGTGACGGTGAAAGAAATAAAAAAGCCAGAAATCGATGCGCAATTAGTCGCTGAAAATATCGCCACTCAGTTGGAAAAGCGCGTGTCCTTTCGTCGTGCATTGAAGCGTAGTGTAGCTTCGGCACTTCGTCTCGGGGCATTAGGGATTAAGGTGTACTGTGCTGGTCGGCTAGGCGGGCACGAGATCGCCAGGACGGAATGGTATCGTGAGGGGCGAGTGCCTCTGCATACCCTCCGAGCTGATGTCGAGTATGGTTTTGCTGAGGCTAAAACGGCAATGGGTCAGATAGGGGTCAAAGCCTGGATCTTTAAAGGGGATGCACAGATTCCTTCGTTAGAAAAATCCGAACCGTCCTTAGGGTTTTTATAAGAAATTTTTATTTTGGTATTGGAGAATTGGCAGAATGTTAGCGCCAAAACGTATAAAGTTTCGTAAGGTTCAAAAGGGCCGTATGAGAGGGAAGGCTTACCGTGGTGGAGAAGTCTCTCATGGACAATTTGGTCTTAAGGCAATGGAACCAGGGCGGATCACGGCCAGGCAAATTGAGGCAGCTCGTATTGCCATGACTCGTCATGTCAAGCGCGGCGGAAGAATTTGGACCAGAATATTCCCAGATAAACCGATTACCAAAAAACCAGCAGAAGTAAGAATGGGTAAGGGAAAAGGGAATCCTGAATACTGGGCAGCCGTCGTAAAGTCAGGGCGAATTTTATTTGAGATGGATGATGTCTCTCAAGCCGTAGCAGAGGAAGCGTTCCGATTAGCTGGTCATAAGCTTCCTGTTTTAACGAAATTTGTCGTTCGTGGTGAGATTCCGGTTTTATAGGTTTAAGGGACATGTTCCATGCAAATTGATGAATTAGAAGGATTAGAAAAATCTGAATTAGTGGAAAAAGTTAATCAATTAAAACAGGAGCTTTTTCACTTCCGTTCACAGTTGGCTATGGGCCGAATCGAAAATCCCATGAAAATACGAGAAACGAAGCGAAATATTGCGCGGGTTCATACGATCCTTCGTCAAAAAAATACCTAAAAATGTTTTTCCTGAAAGTTAGAAATTTATGACACAAATCCGATCAGCCCCTCGTGCGCTCACAGGCAAAGTTGTGAGTAATAAAATGCAGAAGACCGTTGTTGTGGAAGTGACACGAATTGAGCGTCATGCTCTTTATGGAAAAGTGATCCGGCGTAAGAGCAAGATGAAGGCACACGATGAGAAAAGTGAATGCAAGATGGGCGATCAAGTGAAAATTGTTTATTCTCGCCCGCTCAGCAAAGACAAGCATTGGCGTGTCGCTGAAGTCTGTGGAAAATGACTTTTCAGTCTACGCATAAAAGAAGGTATTCTTCGCGGTTATTTTTTTAGAGCTGAATCATGATTCAAAATTACACCTATCTTGACGTTGCAGATAATTCTGGTGCTAAAAGCGTGCGTTGTTTTCATGTGTTGGGCGGGACCAGAAGGCGTTACGGCTCCTTGGGCGATCTCATTGTTGTTTCGGTGAGAGAAGCTATTCCAAGAGCATCAGTGAAAAAAGGCGATGTGATGAAGGCCGTTATCGTCCGAACGAAAAAGGGGTCTCGGCGCGAGGATGGATCGCATATTAAATTTGATCGAAATGCCTGTGTATTGGTCAATGCTCAAGGCGACCCTGTGGGTACTCGCATTTTCGGGCCAGTCGCAAGAGAGCTTCGAAAGAAGAAGTATATGAAAATTATTTCTCTGGCTCCTGAGGTTATTTAGATTATGATGCCA
Organism: Nitrospirales bacterium; assembly: GCA_965223295.1. GTDB lineage: Bacteria > Nitrospirota > Nitrospiria > Nitrospirales > UBA8639 > Nitrospira_E. The sequence continues at coordinate 1,888,159 of CBDCWC010000003.1, forward strand.
GCTAGAAAAAGTCGAATAAAAAAAGGCGATACGGTAGTAGTGATTGCCGGTAAAGAGCGTGGCAAAACCGGGAAAGTCTTGCAGGTGATTACCAAGGGTGGTCGTGTCACGGTTGAAAAGCTTAATTTAATTAAGCGTCATACAAAGCCTAATGCCAAAAATAAACAAGGCGGGATTCTGGAACGGGAAGGGCCAATCGCCATTTCCAATGTCATGGCCTATTGTGAATCTGTGCAAAAGCCATCTCGTATCAAGATGAAGACGTTCGATGATGGACGGAAAATGAGGGTGTATCAAAAAGCCCCAACTGAAGTATTGGATAAAAGCTAATGCCATCTCAAGCCTCCAAAAAAGAAGTATCGAAAGCTAAAGGTAAGGAGTCAGCCACCAAGACTGAGACTGCGGCTCCGCCAAATTATGAGCCTCGTCTAAAGGTGATGTTTCGGGAAAAAGTTCTTCCGGCCATGATGAAAGAGTTTGGGTATCGTAATCCTATGCAAGTTCCACGAATTGAACGGATTGTCTTAAATGTCGGGATGGGCGAAGCCGTTCAAAATGTGAAATTGTTGGAAAGTGCTGCTTCAGAGTTAGAGCAAATTACCGGACAGAAGCCAGTGCTCACAAGAGCGAAAAAAGCCATTGCTGGCTTTAAGCTTCGCGAAGGAGTGCCTATTGGTGTCAAGGTCACGTTGCGTGGCGCTCGGATGCATGAGTTTATGGATAGGTTGGTTGCTGTGGCGTTGCCACGTATTCGAGACTTTCGGGGTATCTCCCCTAAGGCGTTTGATGGTCGTGGTAATTACACGTTGGGCTTAAAAGAGCAGTTGACGTTTCCAGAAATTAAATACGATGACATCGCATCTATCCATGGGATGGATATTACGTTTGTAACTTCAGCCAAACGTAATGATGAAGCCAAAGCATTATTGGCTCACTTAGGGATGCCGTTTCGAGCATCCTAGAAGGGGAAGGCGTAGTTGTGTCAAGGTTAGCACTAAAGAATAAAGCAAAACGGGAGCCTAAATTTCCTTGCCGTCAATATAATCGATGCCCCTGTTGTGGGCGTGTCAGGGGATTCTTGCGGAGATTCCGTATGTGTCGTATCTGTTTCCGTTTTCTGAGTTTGCGCGGCGATATCCCTGGTGTGACCAAATCAAGTTGGTAAGGCGAAAGACTAATTTTTTTGATGTGAGAAGTGTTTTCAAGCGAGGCGTTGAATCATGTCGATGACTGATCCGATTTCAGATTTATTTGTCCGCATTCAAAATGCCGGACGGCGTGGCCATGAATTGGTCAAGATCCCTGCCTCGAGGGTGAAGGGAGAAATCCTCCGAATTTTGAAAGATGAAGGATTCATTCGAGATTATGAGTCTATCAGCACGGAAGCTCATCCAACACTACTGGTGTCATTGCGCTACTTTCCAGGTCGTCAAAAACAGTCCTTTATTACAGGCATGAAGCGAATAAGCAAGCCCGGTTGTCGAGTGTTTGCTGGGAAGAATGAAATACCAAGAGTGATGAAAGGTTTGGGTGTGGCTATACTCACCACTGATCGCGGGCTATTAACAGATGAGCAATGTCGCACGATGAAAGTTGGTGGTGAAATTGTCTGCCATGTCTGGTAAATCATGTGCCTTCATAATCATTCTTTTTATGGGAAGTAAATAGGATTACAATGTCGAGAATTGGAAGAAAGCCGATACCAATCCCATCTGGAGTAGAAGTGAAGGTGAATAATGCCCAAGTGATAGTGAAGGGCCCGCTCGGCCAACTCGAATGGTCGTTAGCTCCTGGAATTCAAGCTCAGGTTGAAAATGATGTGGTCTCTGTATCCCGCGAAGGGGATTCGGTGAAGCTGAAAGCTATGCATGGTTTAACCAGAGCAGAAATCGCCAATCTTATTGCTGGGGTGAAGGAAGGGTATAAGAGGGACCTGGAAGTGATGGGAGTTGGATATCGCGCGCAGGTTCAGGGTGATTCGTTGAGTTTTACTTTGGGGTATGCCCATCCAGTTTCCTTAAAGTTGCCTAAGGGGGTTGACGCGTCTGTTGATAAGCAAACGCTGATTTCGCTTAAAGGAATCGATAAGCGCGCGGTATCACAGATTGCTGCGCAAATTAGAGAGTTGAAAATTCCAGATGTGTATAAGCATAAAGGTATTAAATATGACGGTGAAGTTTTATTGAAGAAGGCTGGCAAGGCTGGGAAGAAATAGGGTGCAGTTGTGAATATTTTGGAAAAACGTAAGAAACTTGGGAAACGAAGCCGTCGGGTTCGCCTTCGTATTGTGGGTTTGTCGACGCGCCCGAGATTGAGTGTGTTTCGAAGTAATTCTCATATCTATGCTCAGATCATTGACGATGTGGATGGAAAAACCATTGTTTCTGCTTCATCCTGTGACCCTGGATTGAAAGATCGTATCAAGTCAGGAGGAAACGTTGAAGCGGCAAAGATCGTTGGTGAAACAATTGCGGAGCGTGCGAAAGCCATACCAGTAGAGTTGGTTGTGTTTGATCGTGGTGGAAGGTTGTATCACGGCAGGGTTAAGGCTTTGGCTGAGGCGGCTCGGTCGGCTGGCTTAAAATTCTAATGGGCTTGTTCTCAAAAATTTGAGGAAGGGAAGGATTCACGCCTGTGAGGGTCAATGTTGAAGAGCTTAATTTGAAAGATAAGCCAGTGGTGATTAATCGCGTGGCGAAAGTCGTCAAAGGCGGGAAGCGATTTTCTTTCTCGGCCCTCGTTGTCGTTGGTGACGGAGAAGGGTGGGTGGGTGTTGGAAAAGGCAAGGCAGCCGAAGTCCCATCAGCGATTGCAAAAGCTGTGGAACATGCAAAAAAAAATCTCATACGCATTCCTTTGAAATCTAATTCAATCCCTCATGAAGTGCATGGATACTTTGGAGGAGAACATATCTTACTGAAGCCTGCCAAGCAGGGGACTGGAATTATTGCTGGTGGGGCTGTGAGGTCACTGTTAGAGGTTGCAGGGACACAGAATGTTGTGGCCAAGACTTTGGGACGTGGCAATCCATTTAATGCCGTACGTGCTACGATTCAAGGTCTCCGGCAGCTCAGAGATCCTCAGGAAGTGCGGGCTATGAGGCAAGCTCCTATCAATGCTGATGAATAAATTTATTGCTCTCTAGGCGTGAGGTAAACGAGATAATACTATGGCCGCCCTATCACAACTATCAATTATGTTAAAGCGAAGCCCTATCGGGCATCCTCAAAAAGTACGCCTTTTTTTGAAGGGATTGGGTTTGCGAAAGATTGGGCAGAGGGTCATTCGCCCCGATACGGACCAAGTTCGAGGTTTGGTCACAAAGGTTCGGCATATGGTTGAGGTTTCAAACACATGAAGCTTCATGACTTACATCCTTCGCCTGGTTCCAAAACAAAAAAGAAACGTCTGGGGCGTGGTCCGGGGTCCGGGCGTGGAAAAACTTCTGGCAAGGGGCATAAAGGATTGCTGGCCCGCTCTGGCCGTGCTAATCAAATTGGTTTTGAGGGAGGGCAAATGCCTTTGGCCCGCCGGTTGCCGAAGCGGGGATTTACCAATACGTTTCGAATTGATTATACGGTTGTTAATATTCAAACCCTTTCGGCTTACGAAAAAGTCACTGATTTTACGACAACTGTCTTGAGGGAATTAGGTCTTTTGAAGGGAAGAAATACGCGAGTCAAGATTCTTGGTGAAGGTGATATAGCCAGACCTATTGTGGTCGAAGCCCATAAATTTAGTGAATCTGCCATTCAGAAAATTGAAAAGGTCGGTGGGCAAGCCAAGGTGATTGGCCGTGCTTGAACGGCTTGCGACAAGCCTTCAAAATATTTTTAAAATTCCCGAGTTGCGCAGCCGGGTACTGTTTACCTTGGCTATGTTGGCGGTCTACAGGGTTGGGGCCCATATCCCTACTCCTGGGATCAATAACGAAGAGCTTTTTAAATTTTTGACAGAACGTGGGGGAGCCCTCATGGGCTTCCTGGATATTTTTTCTGGAGGGGCATTATCACGGCTGACGATTTTTGCGCTGGGCATCATGCCCTATATCAGTGCTTCTATTATCTTGCAACTGCTGACGGTTGTTGTCCCGCATTTATCGAAATTAGCAAAGGAAGGTGAACGAGGCAGAAAGACCATCATCCAATATACTCGTTATGGAACGATTGTCATTGCCTTTATCCAGGGTTTCGGTATTGCCCTTGGCCTTGAAGGCATGAACGAAGGAGCGTTCGTTCTGGAACACGGGTGGGGTTTCCGGTTCATGACTGTCATTACCTTAGTGGCTGGGACGGCCTTCCTCATGTGGTTAGGGGAACAAATTACCGAACGAGGTGTTGGTAATGGAATTTCGCTGATTATTTTTTCAGGCATCGTCGCCAGCCTTCCCAGTGCTATTGTCCAAACGTTTGAATTATATAAAGTTGGACAAATTAGCCTGCTACTCTTAATTGTTCTTGGGGTGGTCATGCTGGCCGTCATGGCGGCCATAGTCTTTTTAGAAAGCGGTCGGCGGAAAATTGCGGTGCAGTATGCCAAACGGGTGGTTGGGCGTCGTGTGTATGGAGGACAAAATACCCATATTCCTTTAAAAATTAACACAGCCGGGGTCATTCCCCCTATTTTTGCTTCTTCAATTATTGCGTTTCCGGCAACCATTACAAGTTTTATTCAGGTGCCGTGGGTGCAGTCATTTGGAGCACAATTAGCCCCAGGTTCGTTGCTGTATACGATGATGTATGTCGGGCTGATTATTTTCTTTTGTTTCTTTTACACGGCTGTAGTGTTAAATCCCGTCGATATGGCTGACAACATGAAGAAATATGGCGGCTTCATTCCTGGCATTCGGCCAGGGCAGAAGACGGCTGATTTTATTTATAAGGTGTTAACCAGAATTACGTTTGCCGGAGCGATCTATCTGGCGATTGTGTGCGTCATACCGGAATTGTTGATCTATAAATTGAATATGCCGTTTTACTTTGGTGGAACGTCGTTATTGATTGTAATTGGGGTAGGCCTGGATACGGCTCAGCAAATTGAGAATCATATGCTAATGCGTAACTATGATGGATTTCTTGGCAAAGGCCCGTTAAAAGGAAGAAGTGGCTAGCGTATGAGGGTCATTTTTCTTGGGCCTCCTGGAGTGGGTAAAGGCACACAGGCCGACTTTATTGCGCAAAAGTACGAGATATCGAAGTTGTCGACCGGGGATTTACTTCGAGAAAGTGTGGCTAAGGGAACTGCATTAGGCCAAGAAGCCAAAGGTTTTATGACTCGAGGTGAATTGGTGCCAGATGCTGTTGTTATTGGTTTGGTTGAGCAAAAGCTTAGCTCCAAAGAATGTGAAAATGGATTTCTTCTTGATGGATTTCCTCGGACTGTGGCGCAGGCTGATCAGCTGTCCTCTTTTTTATCTTCGTCGGGAAAGGACCTCGATCGCGTAGTGTATTTTTCCCTGTCTCAGGATGAGATTGTACGCCGAATTAGCGGGCGACGGAGTTGTCCGGAATGTAAAGCGGTGTATCACCTTGAATCTGTCCCGCCAAAACAGGATGGGGTGTGTGATGTCTGCGGAACGTCTTTGGTGCAACGCAATGATGATAAACCCGAAACTATTGAATCACGCTTGGCGGTCTATCAAGAGCAAACGGCTCCCTTGATTGAGTATTACAAGAAACAACATGTTCTGAGTGAATTGGATGGTGCAGGTTTGGTGGCCGATGTGCAAAAACGGCTAGTGGCTCTTTTGGCACAGCCAAGAGTAGAATGATTATTCTTAAAACGCTTGAAGAAATTGAACTAATTGCTCAAGCCAGTAAAATTGTTGCTGAATGTCATAAAGTTTTGATCCAAGAAGTAAAGCCAGGAATGACCACATTGGATTTAGATGCCTTAACAGAAACATGTATTCGTGATTTTGGCGCAACACCCGCGTTTAAAGGCTATCGAAACTATCCAAAGACTTTGTGTGCCTCGGTAAATGAGCAGGTTGTCCATGGTATACCGTCGAAGCGGGTTCTGAAGGATGGCGATATTATTGGCTTGGATGTTGGGGCTATTGTTGAAGGATTTTATGGCGATGGGGCGGTGACGGTATCAGTTGGAGAAGTTCAACCTCCCATTCGCCAATTAATCCAAGTCACGCAAGAGTCGTTGTCAAAAGGATTAGAACAAGCAAGGGTGGGAAAGCGACTGTCTGATATTTCTGCAGCCATACAGGCGCATGTTGAGCGACATGGGTTTTCGGTTGTGCGTGACTTTGTTGGGCATGGGATAGGCCGTCAGTTGCATGAAGAGCCGCAAGTGCCCAATTATGGAAAGCCCGGGCAAGGTCCTCGGTTGAAAGCCGGTATGGCTCTGGCTATTGAGCCGATGGTGAACATGGGAGAGGCTGGAGTGAAAGTTTTGAATGATGGGTGGACTGCTGTGACGAGTGATGGGTCACTTTCAGCCCATTTCGAGCACACGATTGCAATTGAGCCGTCAGGGCCTCCACGGGTTCTGACCGCGTCTGCCTAAAAGGGGCAAGAGGTGCCAGTCTGATGGGTAAAGAAGATATCATTGAAGTGCAGGGATCAGTCACGGAAACGTTACCGAATGCCATGTTTCGTGTGCAACTTGAGAATGGGCATAAACTGTTAGCTCATATTTCAGGTAAAATGCGTATGCATTTTATTCGTATTTTGCCTGGAGATAAGGTCACCGTAGAAATGTCTCCCTATGATCTGACACGTGGGCGGATTACGTATCGTTTTAAATAGAAGGTGATGTCGTGAAAGTGAAGTCATCAGTGAAGCCGATTTGTGCTAAATGCAGTGTGATCCGGCGAAAAGGTGTTGTCCGGGTACTCTGTTCTAATCCTCGGCATAAACAGCGCCAAGGTTGAGAAGCCCTTTTAGGCAAAGACAATTAAAGACATGCCTTTAACAAAGGATTAAGAATCATGGCTCGTATTGCAGGTGTAGAACTTCCAGTTGGGAAGCGCGTTGACGTGGGTTTGACCTATATTTTTGGCATTGGTCCGGCTCGAGCTGCCGAAATTTTACGGAAAACAGGTGTGGCGTTTGATACCAGGATCAAAGATCTCCAGGAAGATGAAATTGTAAAGTTACGCGAAGCCATCGATCAAGATCACGAGGTCGAAGGGGATCTTCGCAAAGAAGTTTCGATGAGCATTAAACGACTAATGGACATCGGAACGTATCGTGGGCTTCGACATCGGAAGGGACTTCCAGCTAGGGGACAACGGACGAAGACCAATGCTCGGACAAGAAAAGGCCGTCGAGGAGCTATTGGTGGAAAGACGAAACGCTAAAGCCGGGTGAAAGGGATAGTTCATGAGTGTGAAAAAGGGGAAAAAAAGAGAACGAAAAGTTGTGCAAGTTGGTATTGTTCACATTATGGCATCGTTTAATAACACCATTGTGACGATTACGGATATGTCCGGAGGGGCTGTCTCTTGGGCAAGTGCTGGGAGTCAGGGATTTAAGGGGTCAAGAAAAAGTACTCCGTTTGCGGCAACTCGCGCTGGAGAAGTTGCTGCCAAAAAAGCCATGGAATTTGGGCTTCGTCAAGTTGATGTGTATGTCAATGGTCCAGGTTCCGGACGCGAGGCAGCCGTCCGTGCCTTGCAGTCTGTTGGCTTACGTGTGAATTTAATACGAGATGTGACACCGATTCCTCATAATGGCTGTCGGCCTCCAAAGCGGCGACGAGTCTAGACCATTCAGCAATGATACATACAGCAAGTCAATTATCTAGGATTTTGAGATAGGGGGAGAACGGGTATGGCCAAATATACTGGGCCTGTCTGTCGGTTATGTCGACGTGAAGGTGTCAAGTTATTTCTCAAAGGCATTAGGTGTATGTCTGAAAAGTGCGCGATTGAGCGTCGGAGTTACCCACCTGGCCAGCATGGGCAATCCCGGAGAACTCGAGCGACCGAGTATGGAACACAGCTGAGAGAAAAGCAAAAGCTTCGACGCGTGTATGGTATGCAAGAGCGTCAATTTCTGAAAACCTATCATCTGGCTGTCCGTCGAAAAGGTGTCACAGGCGAACATTTGTTAAGCCTTCTTGAGCGACGTCTTGACAACGTGGTGTATCGTCTTGGTTTTGCGGCCTCTCGTGGACAAGCACGGCAGCTGGTCAATCATGGCCATTTGTTGGTGAATGGGCGAAAAGTCACGATTCCTTCCATGACCATGAATGTTGGTGATTTAGTGGAAGTGCGAGAGAAAAGTCGTCAGCTGGTTCCTGTCCAAGCTGCTCTTGAGGTGGCTGAGGGGCGAGGGGTTCCTAACTGGTTGGACGTGGAACGCAATGTGTTAAAAGGGACCATCCAAGCTCTACCCACGAAGGAAGACATTGATGTGTTGGTGAATGAACAAGTCGTGGTGGAGTTGTATTCACGCTAAATGAATGGAATAGTTTATGAGCAGCGATAATGATACAGAGGCATCGGGCCAGGCAATGTCCCAGCATTGGGATCAAGAAAGGGAGACGCGGTCCTTATGATTAAAAGCATGAAGGATTTCCAACTACCCACGAAGCTGGAATTGGAAAAAGATACGGCTTCGTCCACGTATGGCAAATTCATTGCTGAACCCTTTGAGCGGGGGTTTGGGACGACAATCGGGAATGCGCTTCGCCGGGTGCTACTTTCATCGCTTCCTGGCGCAGCCGTGACTTCAGTAAAGATTGAGGGAGTGTTCCATGAATTTTCCACAATTCCGGGTGTGACGGAGGATGTCACGATCCTGATTCTCAATATTAAGGGATTGCGGTTACGGTTATATTCTGAAAAGGCCAAGGCGATACGCATGAAAAAGAAAGGTCCTGGAGAAGTGAAGGCTGGGGACCTTGCGGTAGACTCGGAAGTCACCATTTTAAATCCTGATCTGCATATTGCGACCTTGGATAAAGATGGGGTGTTGGACATGGAGCTGATCGTGAAGCCTGGGCGCGGGTATGTTCCGGCTGAACGTAACAAAGAAGAGGGGCTTCCTATTGGAGTCATTCCGGTGGATTCAGTGTTTTCTCCTATTAAACGTGTGAATTTTAGTGTCGAGAGTGCGCGTGTGGGCCGAATAACGGATTATGACAAGTTACTTCTTGAAGTATGGACGGATGATAGTATTAGCCCACAAGAAGCGGTCACGGCAGCTGGAAGTATTTTGCGAGATCATTTAGATATTTGTCTTCCAGCAGAGGATTCTGGGGAACCAGTTCAAGAAGATAGTAGCGAGGAGGCCAAGTCTCAAGTCAATCAACACTTGTTCCGGAGTGTCAATGAGTTGGAGCTCTCGGTTCGTGCAGCTAATTGTCTGAAAAACGCTAACATTAAAAGTATCGGAGAGTTGGTGCAACGAAGTGAAAATGAGATGCTCAAAACCAAGAATTTTGGGAAAAAGTCTCTAAATGAGATCAAAGAGGTACTGGCAGAAATGGGGTTGGAATTAGGTACGAAAGTGAATGAAATCGTGGAATCCCAATCCTGAAATTTGCAAAGGATGGTGGTGTCGTGCGTCATAGAAAACGTGGAAGACAATTAGGACGTAATACAAAGCATCGCCTAGCGGTGTTTCGAAATTTGGCGACCTCACTGGTCGAGCATGAGCGAATTGAAACAACAGAAGCGAAAGCCAAAGAATTGCGTGGAATCACAGACCGGCTGATTACACTTGGCAAACAGGGCACGCTCCATGCTCGGCGAGGTGCGTTGCGAGTATTGCGAACGAAAGATGCCGTTTCAAAGCTCTTTGATGATGTGGCTAAACGGTTTCCAGATCGTCATGGAGGTTATACCCGCATCATCAAGACCAGGCAACGTCCTGGAGATGCGGCAAAGTTAGTGGCTATTGAATTGGTCGAATCTGGTGGCGAATCTCAGTCGTCATCTGTGACAACAGAGTCTCAAGAGTAGAACAGATTAGTATATTACGTTCTATTTTTCATCTCTCAGATATTCCTTCTCCTCTCGCGGTCGCTCGTCGTCTTTGTGCTAACCGGCTGAGTCGCTCATTTACTTGCTAAAGGCCCTGTGCTAACATTTTTACTGGGTTTTTTTGCTCTGGTCTTTTCATTTTCTTGAGACTGAGCCACGATGAAAACCTATATTGTACGAATTGTGCTCACAATGATCATCATTGTGATGGCCGTGTTTATTGGACTTAGAGTCTTTACTCACATGCAAACAAGGAGCCAGGCAACAGCTTCAGTGCCTTTGCAGGAGCAGCAGGGAGCAGATGCCTGGATCCAAGGATTTTCCTATCGCCAAACTCGATCGGGTACTACGAAATGGGTTGTCACGGCTGACCAGGCCCAAGTCTTCGAAAAAGAACATACCGCCAAATTGCAAACTGTGAGAGTTCAATTATTTGATAAGGCCTTTCAAAAAGAGCTGCTACTGATTACATCTCAAGAAGGTGTCATGAACACATCGAATAATGATTTTGATTTGATCAGCCAAGATGAAAAAACGGTGATGACCTTTGAGTCGGGATACCAAGTGTTTTCAGATAGGCTGACGTGGAAGGAAGCTGAGGGTCAAATAGAAACGGAAGATCCCGTTGTGATCAAAGGAAATGGGCTAGTGCTTAGTGGAACTGGGCTTATTGGATATGCTGAGACAAACGAATTTCGATTGCTCAGCAACGTTCGTGCGGAGGTATCTTCGCCATAAGACATTCGTTGTCAATGTATATGGGTTGGGTCTTCGCTGTCGTGGGTTTTCTCCTCACACCTGTTCTGGGGTGGGGAGGAGGGCAACAAACGACGACGGTGATTACATCGAATAGTATGACAGCGAGTAGTGAGAAAAATCAGGCAATTTTTCGTGAAAATGTGAAGATGGTTCAGGAGGACCTCGTGGTCCTTTCCGATATGATGATCGTATATTTTGAGGACGTCAATGCATCGGCTCCAGCTTCAGCTGGTCAGCCTCCTTCTCAAGCCTCACAAAAGGAAATTCTAAATATCGAAGCCAAGGGCGATGTGAAAATTGCGAAAGGCGAAAGCCGTGCAAGATGCCAGCATGCCTTGTATAACAAGCAGGAAGAACGTCTTGTGCTTCGAGGGTCTCCGGTCGTTTGGCAAGATGGCACACGGGTAAGTGGACGAAAAATTACGATGTATTTGAAAGAAAATCGAAGTGTTGTTGAAGGGAATACCCGAGTGACCATCGAAGGAGAAGAGGCCAATTAGGAAAGGTGACAAGAAATTCTTTGATTCTGCGTCTGCGTTTGAAATGGCACTTGAAGGATGAATCTGTAAAGAGTTTGATAGCAAGTTGCTGCATGTTTGTTTGTCAACCAGTGATTGAGGTTAATGTTCAGGTTCGTTCTGTTATGTAGGTGTAGTATTGTCTATGGCTGAAGGTCAGCAACATGCTTCTCATAAAATTTCCGCAAAGGGTCTTCAAAAAAGTTTCAAAAGACGGCAAGTGGTTCGGGGTGTCAGTGTGGAATTATTGGGAGGAGAAGTGGTGGGCTTGCTTGGTCCAAATGGTGCCGGAAAGACTACGATCTTTGACATGGTGGTGGGGCTCTGTCAGCCTGATCAGGGAAGTATTTTTCTTAACCAAGACAATATTACTCACCTTCCCATGTATAAACGTGCCAGACGCGGGATTGGGTATCTGCCCCAGGAGGCCTCAATTTTTCGGCGACTCTCGGTTGAGGATAATGTCTTGGCCGTCCTAGAAACTCTTAACCTCTCATCAGGCCAGCGCAAGTCTCGCTTGGATGCGTTATTAGAAGAACTCAATCTCTCTAGACTCCGTACGGAGGCTTCCTATACTTTGTCTGGAGGAGAGCGGCGTCGTTTAGAGATCACTCGGGCATTAGCCACTAATCCAAAATTTCTTCTCCTTGATGAGCCATTTGCCGGAATTGATCCCATTGCGGTCGGTGATATTCAAGACATTCTCACGAACTTGAAAAAGAAAGATATTGGTATCCTTATTACTGATCATAATGTCCAAGACACGCTTTCCATTACTGACCGAGCCTATATAATAAGTGATGGGACGATTTTGGAGAGCGGTGCGCCTGAAGTGATTGTACAGAGTCCGAAGGCTCGAGCCGTCTACCTCGGTGAGCGTTTTAAAATGTCTTGATCGTTTGAGATAATTATTCCCTATGGATCTTCGCTTAGATTTACGTCTCTCTCAAAAGCTGGTGATGACGCCCCAGCTGCAACAAGCTATCAAGTTGTTGCAATTGTCTCGATTGGAACTGCAACAAACGTTAGAGCAGCATTTGGTCGAGAATCCTTTGTTAGAAGACCTGGCGTTAGAAACACAAGAAGAAGAAACGGTGAGTTCTGAAGAAAGTGAAGGGCCGGTTAAAGCGACTGATGCTGAAAATAGTGAATCCGGAGAGTCTGATGATTCTCAGATACCCACGAAAGAAATTGAGCCACTGACTTCTGAAGAATGGGATAATATTTTAGGAAATGATTGGCGACCAGCTCAACGTGACCAAATAGGACCAGGAGACGAGGAATTTCCCTCGTATGAGCAGACCCTCACAAAACCCACCTCACTGGAAGAGCATTTGGAATGGCAGTTGCGGCTTTCTTCTCTGGAGGGACCCGACCGAGATATTGCGCGACTCATCATTGGCAATTTAGATGAAGATGGATACTTACGCGTGCCGCTGGCAGAATTTCAAGATGATGCCCAATGTTCTGTTGAAAAACTGGAGGAGGTGCTCCAGCAGATTCAGACCTTTGATCCGCCAGGTGTTGCAGCGAGGGATTTACCTGAATGTTTGCTGATTCAATTAAAAATTCTCCGTCAGGATGAGTCGGGTATTGAAAAAACATTTCCCTCAGCGTTTTCGATGGAAGTCGTGTCAGGAGTCATTCGTCACCATTTAGTGGATCTCCAGAAAAAACGATATCAAGTTGTGGCAAAGGCTTTGGATGTGACCGTGGATGAGGTGTACGAAGCTGTACATGTGATTGAAGGGTTGGAGCCCAAACCTGGTCGTCCATTTTCTATGGACAGTAACTCAATCATCATTCCTGATGTCTATGTCGTAAAATATGAGGGAGAATGGGTAGTATTATTGAATGAAGATGGACTGCCACGGTTGAGGATTAGCCCATATTACCGACGCTTACTGTCGAATTCTGGTGAGGATGCAGGAACGACGAAAACGTATTTGGAAGAGAAGCTGAAAGGTGCACAATGGATAATTCGAAGTATTGATCAACGGAATAAGACCATTGTCAAGGTTGTGACCAGTCTCATTAAGTTTCAAGAAGCCTTTCTTGAAAAAGGGATACAGTATCTGCGTCCGTTGGTGTTGAAACAGGTGGCGGATGATGTCGGGATGCATGAATCTACAATTAGCCGGGTTACCACCAATAAGTATGTTCATTGTCCGCAAGGTATTTTAGAACTCAAATTCTTTTTTAATGCTGGGATCCAGCGGGCTGATAATCGTGGGGAAGATATGTCTTCCATCACCGTGCGGGAGATGATCCGCGAAATGGTGGCTCAGGAGGAAGCAAGTAGCCCATTGAAAGATCAAGAAATTGTGAGCCGGCTCAAACAGAAAAATATCTTGATTGCTCGTCGAACGGTGGCTAAATATCGTGCGGAATTGCATATTGCTTCTGCGAGTCAGCGAAAACGTATTCCCACCTAAATTAGAGTAAAATAATAGAATGCATTCATAAGTTGTGTGACGAAACAAGGATCATTCGTACATGGTAAAATCATATTCGGGATTGTTGAATAATGATGGTAGCAACGGCCACATTTCGTCTCTGCGACGTCACATGTCAGAGGCTCGGGGCTGTTCAAAAGAGTCTGTCCAGCAAGGCCGCAGCCATTTTTGCGCGCGGAGCGTACTGGTCGTACGTGAGCACGGAAAAAGGGCGAGAACGCCGTTGGCGGCTTTTTTCAACAGACCATTTTCTAATGTTGGATAATTCCTTGCCGGTTCAGGTGTATTCTGATGATCGCTGAGATTTCTCACAACCCAATTGAAAATAGTGGATTGCCCCTTCAATTCATGATGGTGACCGGTACCTCTGGATCGGGTAAAACCCAAGCTCTCAAGTGTCTAGAAGATTTAGGGTATTTTTGTGTCGATAACCTTCCTCCGGCTCTCTTTCAAAAATTCACAGAACTTTGTACGCAACCAGGCAAAGATGTGAAGAAGGTAGCGTTGGGAATTGATATTCGTGAACGAGCGTTTTTTGATGATTTGTTAAGCAATTTAGAAGCCTTACAAAATAATGGATCTCAGGTGGAACTATTATTTTTGGAAGCTCAGGATGACATTTTGGTGAGGCGGTTTTCTGAGTCACGTCGGCCCCACCCGCTTCTTCCCGAGAGACCGGTCATTGAAGGGATTCAATTAGAACGCGAACGATTATCGGGTCTCCGAAATCGAGCGCACCGGGTATTGGATACCTCAGAGTTTTCCGTTCATGATCTGAAGGCCTGGATGATCAAGCATTATCGAGAACGAGATGATGAACAAGCCTTAAAAATTAATCTTTTGAGTTTTGGATATAAATTTGGAATCCCAGTTGATGCGGATTTAGTTTTTGATGTTCGATTCTTACGAAACCCTCATTTTGTTCCAGATCTTCAACCGCTCACGGGAGAAAATCCTGAGATTCAGCAATTTGTCTTGGGCAATAAAGAAGGCAAAGACTTTTTGAAGCATTTACAAGAACTCTTTGCGTTTTTACTTCCATTATTTGAGAGGGAACAACGGAGTTATCTCAGTATTGCCTTTGGGTGTACCGGAGGCCGGCATCGTTCAGTTTCCATGGCCGTGTATATGAAGGATATTCTTAAGACATTGGGCTATGAAGTGACTCTTCGTCATAGAGAAATCCAAGAGGAAACTGTAGGAACGACGTAAGGGTATTGTTGGTACACGAAAAATCGAGAACGGAATTCCGTCTCCTTCCAGCGATTAGCTTTTTCCTGCCTTGTTAGCGTCTGCACGCCTTATCCTGTTCTTTTTTCAACAGGCCTTAACTTGAAATTGAATGATTCATCAGTCCCTATTGCTGCTTATTGTACGTCCTTCCTTCGGGTTATTAGCCTAGCTTTGTCATAGTACATATATCTAGGTATAAGCTAGGCATCATATTGACTGATAGTAAATGTGAATGATGCCCGCTACAACTAGGGCTAAGGGTAAAGAATGAGTCCATCCACCATGATTGTAAAAAAACACAATTGGCAACAAATGGTTCGGGCTATTTCAGCACGTTGGGGATGGGTGTCAAAGGGAGTTGGTATTGATGTTGGATCGCATATGGTGAAGGCGGTAGCTTTACAAGCTGATGGCAACCGATTGTCCTTACGGGATTTCTCGACTCAGCATGTTAGTGGAAAATCGTTTGAGAGTGATGAAGCGTCTATAGGGTTGCTCAAGGTTATTCGACAAAAAGTATCGGTTCCTTTACATGCGGTAGGAATCTCTCTCTCGGGACCATCGGTGTTTGTGAAATCACTGAATCTGCCGGTGATGACAGAGGCAGATCTTCGCGAGCATTTATCCTTGGAACTCGACCGGTATATCGCCTTAGAGGTTGAAGACGTATTCTGGGATGTTTACCATCGAAAATCCATTCATGAGCGTCACGAAGATCAACAGGAACATTTTCTTGTTGTGGCCAAAAAAGAATATGTCGCACGCCAGATAGATCGTTTTCGTCAATGTGGAATGACTGTCTCATTTGTGGATGCGGATATATTTGCGCTCGTTAATATGGTGACATACAACTATGGGAACGATGGTTCATGGTTACTCGTCCATTTAGGGCCAAGTGGAATCCTCATGGTGGGTCTTCTTGGAGGAGAGCCGGTGTATATTCGAAAAGGCTCGTACATGGCTGAATGGTACGGAGGTCTCTTGAATCAGGTCCTTCTCTATCAAACTGGAATGGATTCCGGAAAAGAACTTGGAGCATCGGAGCTGCTCCTATTAGAAGAGTTTTATCAAGAAATTTGCGATCGAATTCGTGAAACATTAGAAGCACTTTCGGATGTGTCAGCGGCCCCGGTCGAGAAAGGCATTTTGTTGTCAGGTGGGTATGCCGGTGCGCCAGATATGGCAATGAAATTGGCATCGGCCTTGGAAATGCCGGTGAATATCGTAAATCCTTTTCAAAAGATATCAGTTCTTCAAGCGATTCAAGAGGATTCAGCCTTTCAACTCATGGTCCCTGTGTTAGGAGTGGCCGTCGGCGTTGCACTACGAGGGGTGGTCCTTCATGATTGAAATCAACCTTGCTCGTCAATTACAACCTGACGGCTTGGGCCGTACTTCTGGAAAATGGGGCTATGGGGTGATCTGTACAGTGCTCTGTTTGGCGCTGGGGGCGACAAGTTGGTGGTGGACTCAGTTCAAACAACAAGAACTACAATCCTTGCTACAAGAAAAACAGGCCCATACGCAATCTTCTCGTGATATTCAAGCCACTCTCTCCCGTCTAGAACAGTATCAACAAGACAAACTTATTCTTCGTACATCGTTTGACGAAATAGAGGCACACGAGGTCAATAGCCGGCAGCCTATGATCTTGCTACATGGTGTCAGTCAGAGTGTGGCTGGTCTGGATATTTGGTTGAACCGTATTCAAATGGTTGATCAGACCGTTGAGTTGCGAGGGCAATCGGTTACCATGCAAGAGATCGGAAAGTATGTCGATGCTCTAGAGAATCATGATGTGATTACCTCGTTGCCCAGCGTTGAAATTATTGATCAAGAGAGTCAAAGTAAAGGGGCAGATTTTCTCTTTGTTCTTCGTTTCACGTTAAAGCCAAAGATGGAATCATGAATAATTTGTGGCAGCAGACCCCAACTTGGCAGCGGTCGGTGTTCATTGGGTTGGCGGTGATGTTCGTGATAGTGGGAATACATGCCTGGCTATGGAGTCCTCTAAATCAGTCCATTGCTCTGATCACTCACGATATTGCAGTCTTGAAACAAGAGAATGAGGAGTCTTCGAGGAAAATAGCCCTATTGAAAGAGGTTGAGCACGAGGTTGTACAATTGCGAGAAAAATTGTTGCCTCATCTTCATCAACTGTCAGATAAGGTGGAGCCTCAAGTATATCGAAGAGCTATCGTTGAAATTGGGAAACGGACAGGTGTGACGGTTCGTCTGTGGAAACCTACACATTCAGTGGCAGATGGCGAAATTCGAAAATCTCCGCTTGCTATTGAAGTAAGGGTTGAGGGGAAATTTTACGATACGGTTCAGTTTCTAGAAGGACTACTGAAGGAGGCATGGATTGAGACCGTCAACCCTCTCGTGCTGACACGAAAACATCAAGCTGGGGATTCCGCTGTGGTGACGACGGATTTCATGATTCATGGTACCGGAGCCATAGGGCTACAACAGGCTAAAGAGGCGCTCAAAACATAGTGCCATGGACAAAGGAATTTGAGATGACCTTTCCTGGAGTGAGATGTTAGACAAAGGGGGGAGCAGCTGGGTTATGAGCGGCACCAAAATTCCTTGTCTAAAAACCTCGAGATTTCTGGGGTCCGTTATTTGTATACTTTTGATCGTTTCAACCGTAGAAGGAAAAGTTCAAAAATTTTCTTTAGAATATTCCCAATGTAAAGAGGCCTTGGTTCAACGAACCAAGGCCTATGACCATGTAGAGAACCGCCAAGATCCGTTTAGGCCGCTAACAACACGTCCCTCTGCCTCACGAGTTCCAAGGAAGTCTCAGTCTGAGATCAGGACCATTCTCCCAAAACCAAAACACGAGAGGCCAAACTGGAAGTTGTTGGGAGTTATTTCTGGTCAACAAGGGCGCGAGGCTGTGATACAGATTTCATCAGGAGAGCGAATGTTTGTAAGGCCAGGGTTAGTGATTCCCCGGTCTGGGTGGAAAGTTAAGGCAATTCGTGAAAAGGATCTGCTGTTAGAATTCTTCTCGCCAACCTCTTCTGGAACGGAGCCAGCGCAATCAAGAACGGTTATTCTGTCCTTCTCAGTTCTTGGACAATCTTGAGGGGTCTGTTGAAAAAAGCCGCCAGCGGCGTTCTGGCTCTTTTTCCGTGCTTACGTACTACCAGTACGCTCCGCGCGCAAAAATGGCTGCGGCCTTGCTGAACGGAGACCAGAGGCCTCTGACATGTGGCGTCGCAGAGACGAAATGTGGCTGTTGATATCATCATTATTGAACAGCCCCTTGATAAAAATTCTGGTTGAGAAAGGCCAGAAAAACCTTCATAATCTCTTACCCTGATTGGGGTTTCAACCGACGAGCGTTTTCTAGGTTAAGGTCTTTTACTTATTAGTGGTAAGGATTGTTATGTTGAGATATTTAAATGCAGGGGAATCACATGGGCGGGGTCTGATGGCAGTGGTGGAAGGTGTGCCGTCTGGCCTGCCGGTCACGGCTGATGCGATTAATGTTGATCTTATTCGTCGACAGGGTGGGTATGGACGTGGCGGACGGATGCGTATTGAAAAAGATCGAATCGAATTTATCTGCGGTGTTCGCAAAGGGAAAACATTAGGCAATCCGCTTGGCCTCTTGATTTGGAATAAAGATTGGGAAAATTGGAAAGAGATCATGGCCTCCGAGCCTGGGCCACCTCCGACGGAACGAGTCGTGACGCGTCCGCGTCCTGGACATGCAGATTTGGTTGGAGCCATAAAGTATGGGCATCGAGATATTCGGAACGTTTTAGAAAAGGCCAGCGCCCGTGAGACGGCCATTCGCGTGGCAATCGGTGGAGTCGCCAAGGCGCTTTTAGCCCAGTTTAATATGCAGGTTGTGAGTTATACCATGGACATTGGGGGTGTGGTGGCTCCTTCCCAGGTTGATCCGCTTGCGGCATATCAAGAAGCTGAACAATCAGACGTGAGATGTCCGGATCCTGAAGCCGCGAAAAAGATGGTTGAGCATATTCGCGGGGCCAAACACAAAGGGGATTCACTGGGAGGAATATTTGAAGTCGTTGTGACAAATCCTCCAGTTGGATTGGGAACCTATGTCCAATGGGATCGACGGCTAACGGCGAGATTGGCGATGGCAGCCATGAGTATTCAAGCCATGAAAGGCGTGGAAATTGGAATGGGTTTTGAATCGGCGCGTCGCTATGGGTCAGAAGTTCATGATGATATTTATTTTGATCAAACCGCCGGTAAATTCATTCGGAAGACCAATAACGCAGGGGGCTTAGAAGGGGGTATCACGAATGGTCAACCTATTATCGTACGTGTCGCCATGAAACCCATTGCCACCTTGTATAGCCCAAAAGACAGTGTGGATATTGAGACCAAAGAACCCTTTGAAGCGACTGTTGAACGATCAGATATTTGTACGGTCCCTGCCGCCGGAGTCGTGGGTGAAGCCGTCATTGCTTATGAGATGGCCAATGCCATGATTGAAAAGTTTGGTGGCGATACTCTTGAGGAGATGAAACGGAATTATCAAGCCTATCAGGAGTACGTCAGCTCATTTTAATGGTGCGTGGAAAATTGTGTTCGTCGATCGTCAAAGCTATCCAATCGATTTGTAATCCTTTTCACCTGACCTGCCTTCAATGACGACTGTACCTGCCTCTCATCGTGTTCCAGTAGCTTTAGGTGATCGGAGCTATGAGATTCTGATTCAACCAGGTCTTTTAAGCCACATTGGCGATATTCTCCAAAGTATTGACTGTGCTGGACGTGTGGCCATCGTGACCAATCCTGTGGTGAATCAACTATATGGTCGCGTGGTACTCCGTGGGTTGCGAAAGGGCGGATTTTCCCCGTTCGTTATTCTGATTCCAGATGGAGAGAAGGCTAAAACCGTGCAGTGGTTGGCCAAAATTTTTGATGCGCTTGTGGCTCAACGGCTGGAACGTCAGGACACGATCTTGGCTTTGGGAGGAGGTGTTACCGGTGACGTGGCAGGGTTCGCGGCTTCGACCTACTTGCGAGGCATTCCTTTTGTTCAAGTGCCGACCACTCTGGTGGCGCAAGTGGATTCAAGTGTTGGTGGAAAAACCGGAGTCAATCATCCTCAAGGGAAGAACTTAATTGGAGCATTTTATCAGCCTAAGACAGTGGTGATTGATCCGCATGTACTCAAAACACTGCCTTCCCGTCAATGGATTGCCGGTTTGGCCGAAGTCATTAAATATGGCGTAATTGCCGACAAACTATTTTTTGACTATCTTGAGCAACATGTAGACGAAATACGAAATCAGGCTGATGATGCAATGCTTCATGTCTTTCGACGCTGTTGTGAAATTAAAGCTGACGTGGTGGGGAGTGATGAACGGGAGGCAGGCAGAAGACGAATTTTGAATTATGGACATACCGTAGGTCATGCTTTGGAAGCTTGGGGACGCTATAGAAAATGGATTCATGGCGAAGCGGTGGGGCTTGGGATGGTTCAAGAAGCTTCTATAGGCCAGTATTTAGGAACGTGTGCAAGCGATGTGGTTGAACGGCAAGTTGATCTTATCAAAAGGGTGGGGTTGCCTACCGTCATTCCAAAACAAGTGAAATTTCGTGATCTGTGGCAGGCTATGCAACACGATAAAAAAGTGATCAAAGGGGATATTCATTGTGTTTTGCCTCAGGGAATTGGTGAGGTGTGTGTGGTGCCATTAGTTCGTGAATCTCTACGGAAATGGTTTTCACGTCAACCGCCATCTTCTTCAAGATTCGAGAAAAGGATTCGACAATCTTCATCTCGTTCACGACCATCACACAAAAAATAACATGGCACGTGCCAAGCAATTGACCGGAGAAGAACTGAAACAGCAGGTGCGGGAACGTACTCGTGAGATTCATATTCTTCATCGCATTAGCCAGTCGATTAGTAGTACGTTGGAATTGTCGACCGTCTTAAAAGAAATTGTCGAGGTGGTGGTTGAAGTGACGAAAGCTGATGCCTGTCTGTTGTATCTACTTTCTGAAAATAGGGAAGAGTTAATTTTACGTGCATCAAAGAATCCACATCCGCGATTAATTGGCCGCATTGCTATCGGATTGGGCGAAGGGATTACGGGATGGGTTGCCCGTGAGAAAGTGCCCGTGGTTATTCCTCGACATGCGAGTGACGACGCCCGGTTTAAATTCTTTCATCGTTTGCCCGAGGATCGTTATCAAGCCTTTGTGTCCGTTCCTATTATCAGTAAGGGTGAAATTATTGGTGTCATTAACGTCCAACATAAACGTTCCAAGCGTTATACCGAGGAAAGGCTTGCTCTGCTCCTGGCTATTGCCAATCAGGTAGGAGGAGCCATTGCGAATGCCAGATTATTTGATGAGATGCGCGAGAAAGCTCGCCGTCTTGAAACGCTTTCTCAAGTGTCGGAAACGGTGGCGTCAGACAGATTGATTGAAGATGTCTTACAACTAATTGTCACGATGACGGCACAGTTAATGAACTCCAAGATTTGTTCCATTATGCTTGTCGACCAAAATACTGGGGAGCTTCGAATTTCAGCCACTCAGAGCTTGAGTGATGCCTATCGGCAAAAGCCCCCTTTGAAAGTCGGACAAAGCATGAGTGGACGGGCTGTCCAAGAGCAACGACCTGTGTATGTGCCAGATGTGACGGCAGAAGGCGGATATTTTTATCGTGACCTCGCGAAGCAGGAAGGGTTGCACTCGTTGCTTTCAGTTCCTATGTTGATCAAAAATACGGTGATTGGAGTCGTGAATGTCTATACTTCGACGCATCACGTTTTTTCTGAAGAAGAGGTCAAGACACTGCAGGTTATTGCAAACCAATCTGCCGTAGCTATTGAACATACGCGATTGCTAGAAAAATCTTTTGAGATGCAAGAGGCCTTAGAAGTTCGCAAACAAGTAGAAAGGGCAAAGGGTTTTCTCATGGCATCAAAAAGGTTATCCGAACCCGAGGCTTTTAGGCTGATGCAACGGCAGAGTATGAATTTAAGAAAATCAATGCGTGAAATCGCTGATGCTATCATTCTGGCCGAAGAACTTCAGCAAGCAACACGGCCGTAGAGAAGATGAATTGTCATGTTTAGAGGCTTACATCGTGGTGATGGGAAGTTTGAAGAGTGAAGTGGGGACTTGTATAATCGTTAACGTGGGTGACAATGAAGTCGCCGTCTTACAGTGAATGAACACACATAGGACAACGGCGTCCTCGGTTCCTTTTGGAACAGAGGACGTTTTTTTATGATGAAACTACGACTAGCCATGGCTCAAATGAATGCCGTTGTTGGTGATCTTGAGGGAAATACTCGGGCTATTTGTCGATGGATTCGTGAGGCTCAAAAAGCGAAAGCCGATGTCATTGTATTCCCCGAATTGGCTGTGGCGGGATATCCTCCCGAAGATCTTCTTCTCATGCCGCAGTTTCTTCGAGATGTCCACCGAAAGCAACAACAAATTGCTAAGGCATCCAAGGGTCTGATGACGGTCGTCGGAAGTGTTGGCATGCCTACGAAAACAAACCTACGGACCAAAATCAAATCTAGTCCGACGACTTCTGTCGAATTACAAAAGCCATTGAATGTTGCATGGATATTTGGAAAAGGTCGATTAGTCGGGAGTTATGCCAAGCAGAATCTTCCCAATTATGGGGTCTTTGATGAACAGCGGTATTTTCAGGAAGGCAAAGGGAATCCAATTTTTTGCTTAGGGCCGATTCGAGTAGGCATCAATATTTGCGAGGATATTTGGTTTCCCAATGGGCCAGTTAGCGGGCAAGTGACGATGGGAGGCGCGCACATTATCTTGAATATGAATGCTTCACCCTATCATATTGGAAAAACACGTTCTCGACGACGTATGTTGGTAGAACGTGCGAAAACCCACAGAGTGTTTATGAGTTATACGAATATGGTAGGGGGACAGGATGAATTAGTTTTTGATGGGAATAGCATCGTACTTGACCCTCAAGGACAACTAATCGCTCAAGCAAAGGCCTTTGAAGAAGATCTGATCCTTGCTGATTTAGAGATTCCTAACGCAGCGCAACAACAACTCGATCGGTTGCGAAAATCTTCGCCTGCAAAAAAAAAGGCGAGGATTTCCTTCATCAGCATTCCTTGGAAACATGTCGATTCGAAAGAGTTCCTTCCTTCGGCAACAAAAATGTCACGATCCATGGGCGAATTGGAGGAAGTTTATCGAGCCTTAGTGCTGGGCGTGAAAGACTACGTCAGAAAAAATTCGTTCTCTAAGGTTTTGATTGGGATCAGTGGAGGTATTGATTCAGCGTTGACCGCGCTCATTGCCCGGGATGCTCTGGGTGCCGCTGCGGTCGTGGGCGTGATGATGCCATCTCCTTACACTTCGTCAATCAGCAAGTACGATTCAAAAGTCCTGGCAAATAACTTAGAAATTGAACTGTTGACGATCCCCATTACGAACCTCTTTAAACCTTTCCTGCGTGAGTTACACACGTTTTTTAACGGGTACCCTTTAAACACTACGGAAGAAAATTTGCAGGCCCGTATTCGAGGTACTCTGTTAATGGCCCTTTCAAATAAGTTTGGCTATCTTGTTTTGACGACAGGCAATAAGAGCGAAATGAGTGTGGGGTATGCCACGTTGTATGGGGATATGGCGGGTGGTTTTGCCGTGATTAAAGATATTCCTAAAATGCGTGTGTACCAGTTAGCACGATGGAGGAGTGAATATGAAGGGTCAGGTTTTGACCGAGTGAGATTTCCAGAAAGAATTCATGTGCGGGCTCCGTCCGCAGAATTACGAGCGAATCAGGAAGATCAGGATTCATTGCCGCCCTACTCTGAGTTAGATCCTATTCTAGAGGCCTATGTTGAACGAAATTTTTCAAAAAGTCGTATTGTACAGTTAGGCTACTCTGCTCGAACTGTGCAAAAAGTGATACGGCTTGTAGATAGCAATGAATACAAACGTCGCCAGGCACCAATAGGTATTAAGATCACGGCTCGGGCTCTAGGAAAGGATCGACGGATGCCAATTACCAATCGATATGTTCCAAAGAAATGATGTCTTTTTAAAGACACATGTCATGACAAATGATCATTCACTTTCTGTGTCTCATTCCGTTGCTGGTTCCCAGAGTCTGGAGGAACAACGCGAATTTTTGCATGAACGACTGAGGGAAGGAGCATCTGGCGGAGAAATTGTACAAGCATTTTCGGACTTTATGGATGCGCTCTTGATCGGACAATTTCGAGAAGTGGTTCAGCAAAGCCATCCTGACATTCGAGCGAATTGGCAGCAATGTTGTTTGGTGGCCATGGGGGGGTATGGCCGTCGAGAGTTGGCCCCTTATTCGGATATTGATGTGATGGTCTTGACCCAAGGCAATCAATCTGAAGTTGCTGACACCATTTCCAAAGGCGTGTTTCATCATTTATGGGATTTAGGTTTTCAGGTAGGGCATAGTGTACGTTCCATCGAGGAGTGCCTTGAGATGGGGTTCGCAGATCTTCCAACGTGTACATCGTTGATGGAGTCCAGGTTTTTAGGTGGCAATCCAGAAGTTTTTCAGGAGTTTCAGAAAAAGTTTAGCCGGCGAATTCTCAAACGACAGGCCAAGCAATTTGTTCTGGGTAAAATAGAGGAGCGACAAAAGGAATATGCCAAATTTGGGGAAACCGTTTTTTTACTGGAACCCAATATCAAGAAAAGTAAAGGCGGGTTGCGGGATCTCCACTTGATTCAATGGGTGGGCCAGGCCCGCTATGAAGCTGGAACCATCCAAGAGTTGTCTAATCGAGGAATATTGGCCTTTCAAGATTATCAAGTGCTGCACGATGCGCAAGAATTTCTGTGGCGGCTCAGAGGATTTCTGCATTTTGAGGCCAAGAGAGCTCAGGATATTTTGACCTTTGACGATCAAGTTCGACTTGCAGCCATCTATGGCTTATCGGATCGTCCCAATCTGCTAGCTGTCGAACAGTTTATGCAACAGTATTTTCTCCATACCACTGGATTACATGATCGATGCATCCGATTTCTTGAGCAGGCAGAGGAACGTTCATGGGTTGAACGAGTGCGGCAGTGGTGGCCTAATGTACTAATTGAGGGGAATTTTCGAATAGAAGATCAAAAGCTGACCATTCTTCCGGAAAAGTTGCATGATGTTTTGGAAAGCCCTGTTCAACTTCTTCGACTCTTTGAAATTTCCCAAGATCAAGTGGTCCCCATTGAATCAAAGATTTTGAATGAATTGTCCCAGCATTTAGTCACCGTACCTAATGAACGATTTCATACGAATGAAGTGAGCAGTCTATTTCGGAACATTCTCAATCGTCCTGGTCGGATTGGGAAAACGCTAGAAGCTATGCATCAGGCCAGTTTTTTGGAGAAACTTGTTCCTGCCTTTGCCCGAGTTCGGGGACTCATGCAATTTAACCAGTACCATAAATATACGGTTGATGAGCATAGTCTGTTAGCCGTGAAAGAAGCTGAGCGATTGCAACAAGATGAAGGGATGATTGGAGAGGTCTATCGTCAGATCCAAGACAAGGATATTTTACATTTAGCTGTGTTGTTGCATGATTTAGGAAAAGGGCGACCTGGGGATCATAGTAAAATTGGGCAAGAAATTGCCCACAACTTGGCTGATCGGTTGGAGCTGTCTTCACAAGATCGAGAGGTGTTGGCCTATCTGGTCTTTCACCACTTAGTGATGTCCCATACTGCATTTCGCCGAGATTTAAACGACCCTAAAATCATTCTAACTTTTGCAAGGAAAATGAAAACCGTAGAAGTCCTTCAAAAAATGTTCGTCCTGACGGTCGCTGATATTTCAGCCGTGGGTCCCGAAGTCATGACCAAATGGAAAGAATCACTGTTGGGAGAACTCTATGCCCGTACTTATGAAGTCTTGGTAGAGGGGAATCATTCTTCTCAAGCCACAGATGAAAAGCTATTCCGACAACCTGTTATGCAGAAAGCGCTTCTTGAAGCCATGGCTACTCTGCGAGGAGAATCTTCTATGCCAATATCGGAATGGCCTTCATGGGTGGAGGAGCAATGTTCACAATTACCAGATTGGTATATTACCTCCACGCCAGTTGAGCAAATAGCTTCCCATCTTCTTGCCGTGGAAAATTTATCTTCTACACCAACCCATGTCGAGGGACGATTTAATGAGGAATTAGGCGTTTCAGAATATGTGCTGATTACGCGAGCCCAAGCAAAACCAGGTCTTTTTATGCAAGCCACCGGAGTGTTAGCTGCCTTCCGGTTAGAAGTGTTGAATGCTCAGATCATGACATTAGCTGATGGCACGGTGCTGGATATTTTTTCTGTGAATGATCCTGATTGTGAAGGCCAGCCTTCGTCGTTGCGATTGAGTGAAGTTTCTCAAGAAATCCAGGCAGTGGTGCAGGAAGGATATTCCATCGAGCAAGTTTTCGGACGCCGACGCCGTATGAGGTTTGGTCGGCAGTTTCCAACTGGACGGCACCCGACTGAAGTGCTCATTCATAATGAAGTCTCTGATGCTTATACGGTCATTGATGTCTTTGCGGACGACAAACCCGGGCTCTTATTCGAATTAGCCAAAACATTAGTGAAGCTCGATCTCTCCATCCATATGGCCAGGATTGGTACCCGCTTGGATCAAGTTGTGGATGTGTTTTATGTGACGACTGGCCAGGGGGACAAAATTCGTTCTGGAGACCAGGAAGAGAAGATTCAGAATACCATTCAGAAATCTGTCGAAATCTTTTTGGATGAAGGGTTATAAGTGAAGTTTTGTGTTTAGGCCAAAAGTTATCATATTCCCGTGCTCACGTAGGTATCAGTACGCTCCCTCCGTGCGCAAAAGGCTGCGGCCTTCCCATCGACAGGCTCAGGGCAGGACTGGACGGACCCTTCGATCAACTCAGAGCAGGCTTTTTTGAACAGACCCGAGGCCGCTGACATGGTACGTTGCAGAGACGAAGTTTGGCTGTTGATATCATCATTATTCAACAAGCCCAAAACGTAAATCCTTATGTCAAATAAGATGATCGTGTGAGAACAGTGTTCTATGGTCGATGAGTGAGTTCCCAATCTACTGCTGAATGAATAATTTCTTGGAGCTGGGAGGAGGTGGGTTTCCACGCTAGGGTGGACATTAGGGAGGAGGGGTCAGCAACCAACTGAGGAGGATCTCCCGGGCGTCGAGGCAGCGTTTCAATCGATGGCGTGACTGAGAGACGTTGGGCGATAGCCTGAATCACTTGGAGAACAGAATGACCCCGGCCAGTTCCCACATTGAAATTGTACTGCCCTTTTAGATTGGTAGTCTCGATTGCTCTCACATGTGCGTCAGCGAGGTCCATGACATGGATATAGTCTCGAATGCAGGTGCCATCAGGTGTTGAGTAGTCACTCCCATATACCTGCACTGGTTTTTCTGAGCGAAGTGCTCGAATCACTCGAGGGATGAGGTGTTCTTCTGGATCATGCTGCTCGCCGACCTGCCACGACACATTAGCTCCAGAGGCATTAAAATACCGAAGCGCAATGGAATTGAACTCCAATGCGCGGGCGCTTGCATGTAAGACTTGCTCAAATCCTAACTTCGAAGCCCCGTAGGGAGAGGTGGGGAGAAGTGCTGAGTGTTCTTGAATGGGAATTTGCGTTGCATTGCCGTACACAGCTGCCGTGGAAGAAAAGACAAATGACTGAATAGGAAATTGAGCACATGCCGTAAGAAGACTTGTGCTCGCACCAAGATTATTATTCCAATATTTATCAGGTTTCTGAACAGATTCTCCTACACTGATATACCCACCTAGGTGGATGATGGCCTCTGGGCGATGTTTTTTAAAGACGGACAGGACATGTTCTGTATCTTCAAGCGCGATTTTCTCAACAGGGAATTCCCCTGCTCGGCTTTCCACGGATGTTCGAAAATCATCAAGAATGATAGGATGATGTTGCCGTTCTGCTAATGCACGTACCACATGTGCACCGATATAGCCAGCTCCTCCAGTGACAAGAACTTTCATGAAAGAGGTCTCCGTAAAGAAATACTGTTTCGTGAAGATTTGTAATAGTCGAGTTATTGTTTTCGGTTAATTATGAGGGCAAACTGCCTTTTTGAAAAATCTTGGGCTTAAAGCTTTCAATCAAGTATGTTTCGCATAGTGGCATCGGTTATGTCTAGCCTGTCTTGCAGTTACTGAAATCTAAGGTGGGTCTGTTGAAAAAATCCGCCAGCGGCGTTTTCACCATTTTCCCGTGCTCACGTGGGTGTCAGTACGCTCCGAGCGAAAAAATGGCTGTGGCCTTCCCTCGACAAGCTCAGAGCAGGACTGAATGGACCAGATGACGCCGACATGGTACGTTGCAGATACAAAATTTGGCTGTTGATATCATCATTATTCAACAGTCCCAAGGTTTTTATGACGGCATTCAACCGTTGCCTATGACTATGAGGTACAGCTAGATGGTTACGAGAGGAGGTTGTAGGCTAAGAGTTCTTGAGTTTGCTGTTTTATCAAATTTGGGGAATATTCAATAAAGTAAACACTTTTGTTGACAAGGTGTTGCGCCTCCCGAGGCTCTAAGAAAATCACGAGTTTCATTATCATCTATGCACATAGGTGAGAAAGGAACATTATGTGGACCCCTCTAAAAACTGTTCTTTTCCCCGATGGCGGCGTCAGCCGCGTGCTCAACTCCTCATGTATCGGCCTATACCCTGCGGTTTTCCGCGCGCCGCTTCCTTGCCCTCAGAAAAAAAATCTTCAGTTTTTAGAGGTGCCCATGTAGTCTCTCACATAAAGAAAGAAACCAACCGATTCTCTATGGTAACAACCGGGAGACAGCAAAACTAAAACGTGAAGAGTGGAGCCACCTACTGAATATTGGCCATTGCGATTATTCGCGAGAACCTCAGCTTTTTTATGAACTACCGAAGAGAAAAATCTTTTCTTCTCGCAAATTTTTTAGGAGCAATCCGTGAGGGCGTTAGTGCTTGTGAGGTAATGGCGATGCCGCAGTCGTTACACAACCAAAAGGCGCCGGTTGGAGCAAAAGTTGAACTTTGACAATGTGGGCAATGTGGGAATGACATGTCGATTTCCTTTCTTGTAAGAGTTAGGGGGCAGGTAAAGTTTTACATTTCTAGCGCTTGTTCCTTGGGCTACCCATTTATCTACTTTTCTTCTTGGTGCCTTCCCCATTACTTTCTTTGGACCGTGGTTAAGACCAGACCTGAAAAGAGAGGTTGTGAGACAGATGGCCGATTGGAGGGTGGGCAGTGGTCTAGATGTGTAGGAAAAGCAAAGATCATTCTTCCTGTCGTAGTTTGCATATAGCGTGAGACTTCAACATCAAGAACACGACCGATAGCGGGCGCGCCGTGGTCAATGACAACCATGGTCCCGTCATCCAAATGTGCAACACCTTGTCCTAAGCCTTGCCCCTCTTTTTGAACGAAGACTCTGATAATTTCGCCAGGTAAAACGAGAGGACGCAAGTGCTAGGTTAATTCATTCACATTTAGCGCTGTCACCTCTTGAACGTTAGCCACTTTGGCTAAGTTCCAATCGTTGGTCACAATTTTAGCCTGTCGATCTTTTGCAATCGCGATGAGTTGATGGTCGACGGCTAAATCTTGTGAATGGCGATCATTCACAATCACGACTTCCGGTTGGGAAAGTTGCTGAAGATCATTAAGAATTTCAAGTCCCCGCTTCCCCTTCGTTCGTTTTGAGGGATCGTCAGAGTCCGCGATGAAGTGAATTTCTCGTAAAACCAGTTCGGGAACGAGGAGCGGGCCTTCTAAAAATCCGGTTCTGCAGAGATAGAGCACTCGGCCATCTATGATGGCGCTCGAATCCAGCACTTTGGGAACGGAATGGATCGTCACATTCTGAAGGGGTGGACGACTTGAAGACTGATAAGGATTCAGCGACGAAACCTGGCTCTCGGGTTGAGAAAAATACAATCCCAAGGTTAACCCGAGGTAAGGAAAAAGAAGGAGGCTAAAAGCTATGGCCCATGGATGAACTGAAGAATGGCCTAGGAGCCCTAAGGACCACGCTAGAAGGAGGAGACAGGTCCCCATCATGCCTATCATGAGACCTAAACTCCCACAAAAGATAGTAGAACGAGAACAGGAGGTCAAATGAGTTTCTAGCCAAAGCACACAACATCCAACTGCAAATCCTAAGAAACCTCCAATTGTCAACCATTCCATTGCCGAAGAGGTAAAGCTCATAAAGAGTCCAGTAAAGGTACAGACGGTCAGATACGTCAGTCTGCCAATGGACAAAAAAGGATATGTTGAGAAAAGAGCCTTATTGAAGAAAAATTCTGACACCGTAGAAATTCCCTATTGTTAGCCAATCGTGTGTGACATGTGTTCAATTGCTGTTTGGGAGTCGGTGATCTGAGGGTGGGGACGGTGACCCACGGTTGGTTTAGAGACGTACGTTGGCGAGCTCCGTAAAAAATCACTTTTGACAATGTCTAAGGCAGCGGAAACGCCTATCAGATTCAGATCATGAATGAGCCGAAATCTCAAGCGGTGGCCTTGGTCAAAAATTAAGGTTTCACAACGGTTGAGGCGGAGGGATGGTGTGAGATGGAACATCTTCTGGAGCCGACAGATGGGGTCGATAAAAAATGGAAGAGAAAAATCTTGCGGGGGACGAGTCCAGCCTTGTCCCAATACGGTATCTGTCGAAACCATAATGGCCAAAGTGGATTCAGATTGCTCAAATTCTCGCCCTTGACTCTCCAGAAAATATGCATGAGTTTCCGTTAAGTCTGAAAGACAAATGAGAGCAAGCCCTTTTTCTTGAAAATCAGACAGCGAGAGAAAAGAAAATTGGCCTTTGAATATGCAGGGAATTCTGATCGTTGGTGCTTTCATTCCTATCTTCATCAAACGTTCTCCTTCTGGTTTTCCGGAAAGGGGTTTCTCTGAAGCCATCGTGCGTGTATAAGGGTATTGAACGACTGTGTGAGAATTATTCAGCAAATTTACCAGGGCCCGACCGGGATGTATTCGGTTGCTCCACAGTTCACGCACCTCATCACAAACCCAGAAAAATGAATGCCGATCACATGTTCACGAATAAACAAGCCAGAACATCGGATACATGATGTCGTTCGGTAAGAGTCAGATCGTGTTTTTTCAAGCGCGTCCTCGGTGGTGTCAGGAGAATATGCGCTGGCAGTGGGCAGTTGTGAGGCCCGGCCAAGTTTTATCGTCTTGTACATAAAAGATCTCCCTTGATTGCTCTTCACAGGAACTCATTTCCGGATGTATGAGAAGGAGAGAGTTTTTTCGTCAATGTCCAGGTTCGTTTGCATCGCGGACACCGAATTTCAATGCCCTTGGGGGTTTGTTTTGCGATCAACCGTCCGCAATGACAGCGTAAATCAGTATCCTGTGCGGAAGGTGAATCTGACCGCGTCGCGTCAATGAGTTTAGAAGGATTTGAATGACTCATTTTCACATTTTATTTTTGGTTTTGATTATTATTATCAATATCAATATAAAGCGTGACTGTCAATCAAAAATACATGCGGAAAAGAAGGAAAAAGCATGCTGAAAAGCTAGGCTAGCTTTTTGTGCTTCTTGTTGAAGGTGGGAAAAGGGCTTCTAGGCTTGAGCAAGGCTTGAGCATGTATAGGATGGGATCCTTAGGGCGCTGTGGATCACTCCAAGCTAGGACAGTATCCAACTGTGCTCAGTGGTGAGAAATGATCATTGCGATCATAGAAAAGCTCTGTAGAGACCACTCATCTTTATTAGATCGAAGACCGCAATTACAGGTACCTTATCAGGCCGCATGTGGTCACCCCTATGTTCATGCTCATACTCTAGAGAAACATGTTGAAGTTCTATGTTGGGCTGTCGAGGGGAAAATAGTTTTTGAGGGAGGATGGCAGAGAAGGTGAAAAGGGAGGCTGTGTTCTTTAAGGCAACTTTCAGGTACGAAAAAGTAAAATGAAGGTGAGAGTTAGGGGATTTGGAAACGCGTCAGGTACTATAACTGATACTCTCTAAATATTAGGAAATGAGATTCTAGTGGGCAGAGTGCTTTCTGCTATCTCGAGGTTTGCGACCGGGACCAAAAAAGGTTCAATGTAATTGGTTGGAATCAGCTTCTTCGTAAGCAGTAGTGAGCCTATTCATGGTGCTATTTAAAAGACTGAAGAAGTCTCATTCTGAAATGTTTGGGGGACAACCCTGTACCTTTTTTGAAAAAGTTACTCAGGGCAAATTGATCTTGAAACCCGAGCACGTCGGCTATCTGTGTCAGACTTAAGTTTTTGTCCTCTAACAACTGTTTGGCTTTTTCGATTCGTACTCGCTTGAGGTACACAGAAAATGATTCACCCATTTGATTCCGAAAAAGTTCTGAGCAGTACTTTTCGGAGTAGCCGAGAAAAGTCGATAAATCTTTCAATGTGACTCCACGACGAAGATTACAGACGATAAAATCATGAATTCGTCGAGGGAGAGAGTTGCCGGCGGTTCCCGATGTGAAAGAATGAGTCAAAAGATCCTCAAAGGCCTTATGGGCAATGGCCTGTAACTCATTAGTCTGTCTGTCATGACTCATTTGCTGAAACCATCTTTCGGTGTACGTACGGAGTTTTTGTGTCAGGTCTTGTTCGAGGGATAGTTCAGATATGGTTGCTTCTTGTGAACTCATAACGTTTCTCCTTTTCTATCGTTCTTGATGGTAGCAAGAGATCACAAACTCATGAGTAGGTAATCATGAATGTGCTTCGTCATTAGAAATCATTCGTTGTTTTCACTAAAGGGCACCTCTTAAAAAAAGAGCCCAAGATGAATGATCATCTTGGGCTCTGGGTCTGTATCCCTCGGGCCGCTCGATTCACGAACCGTTGATGACGTTCCGTGCCTACCGTTTTTTCATATTGGTCTTCGAGAGTGTTTTCCCTTTAGTCTTGAAAGACTTCATCGGGTTAACTGTAGTCTTCATTCAGGGATTTTAAAAACTTTACCAATGGGGCGATGTCGTGCTCGGTGAGGGCAATGCCCTTAAGTCTCCGGTCCCCATTTCGGAGTTCACCCTCTCGTCGTAATTCAGCATTCTTGATATACCCTCGAATCACATCTTCTAATGTATCGGCTTGCCCCGTGTGGCTATAAGGAGCCGAGTGGCCAAGGTCACGGAGCCCAGGCGTTTTGAACTGTCCGATGGTACGAGCGAGGAGCCGATTGGGCCCACAGCGCCGGAAATGCTTTCTGCCGGATTCTTTGCAGATCACTCGCCAAAGTTGTTTTTGGTGCTCTGGGAAATCAAAATTCAGAAAAATATTCCAGAGCCCCAGATCTGTAAGCTGTGGATTTTCCGCACTTGGAACCGCACGGAACGGTTCATGTGCCTGTGGATGCTGTTCTGTGGCCGGAAGAAATTCATTGGGAAAAAATAACCGTCTCCAGAAGCCAGGAACCTTGAGTTTGGCAAATGCTCCAGCGCCATGAATCCCATCGTATTCCGCTTGGGCGATCCCGGTGTTATGAAACTTGAAGTCGGTGAAGTTGGGTGCGGCGTGACAGGCAATGCAATTCCCAATGGTTCCTTGAGTGAGATTACTGGGCCGGATGCGACGTGGCTTCTGGTTGAAAAAGATTTTTAACCCTTGCAGCTCATCTGCTCCGAACACGAATGATTGCTCGTGAAATTCAAATCGGCCATCGTCGGTGTTTGGGTTTTCAGAGACAAATTGTAATTGTCCTTGCTGTTCGAGTTTGCCGATCTTTCGCAAGAGTCGATGATTGTAGGCAAGGTCTGATTCCCATTTCCTAGGTTGGCGTGGCAGGCCATTTTTTTCTAAGAACACATCGTAGGGCGAGAGATTAAAATTGCCTTCTTCGTCTTGTGAAAAAGCAAGGTCTTCTGTATAGGCGGAGATGAGCTGAGAGACGGCTTGGAAAATTTCTTGGTCTGTGGCATTGGCCACCTCAACACGAAATTCTTCAGGAAGGATAAAATCCTCAGGCAGATTTGGATCCGTCCCGGTGAGCAGAGTCGCATACGGTAGCGCTTCAAATTCTGAAGCCAGTTCCCCGGTTCCATCGTCTTCTCGGACAATCCGTGCAATGTGAGCAACGGCTGCGGCGCGTTCGCCGGGGAGCCAGCCATAGTTGCGGCCTGTCAATGTGCCTTTAACGAGATCAACCATGGTGGGGAACTCAGCATCAAAATGTAGAAAGAAGTGCCTGCGTGGAATTGAGGCATTGACCAGGGGAGGAGAGTTACGGACGGTGACGGTTTTGCCATCTTCGCGAGCCGGTACAGGACTTCGACGAGCAAAGTCAGAATACGTTCGCATGCCATAGTCGACGGTCCCGTCTTCTTCGACGCCGATTTCATCCACAAAGTGACAGCTGCGACAATTCATCGACTGCCCGGCAAATGGGCTATCAGCAAATTGATCGGACGACAATTTCCAGTTGACGGCGTTCTCCAGAACTGGATCACCTTTTGATATGTGATCATTCACTGACCCGCCATCGTTGAGAAAGACGTGAAACAATTGGGCAAAGCGCGTTTCAAGAAAGAGGCGTTCACCATTGAAAATTTCAGCCGGGTCGGCTTCTTCTTCGACTTCTTGTGCAAATACGAAAAATGCTGTTCCACTAAATGTAACGGTTGCGAGCAAGAGTGAGCTACAGAGAATGCAGCTGGATAAGGAATAAGGGATCGTGCAAATTTTCATCAGAGAACCTCATAAAAAATGATAAATGATAACGAGAGAAAAGCCTTCTTCTGCTTCTCATACAAACGAGTACTCTCTACGGTTCTTTCACACATCTTGTGCAATAGAAGATGGGCGGGGAGTGCAGGAGGAGACCCACCTCCCCGCCTTCATGAGGATGGAACGGAAGGATCCATTCTCATGCATCAAGCGTATAAGAATAAAAAAAGCCCATGAGTAAAAACTTACAACTCATGGGCTCTGGACTAAGAGTCTCGGGCCTGGGCGTCGATATGATAGAGACCTACATCAAAAGGGTGTCATCAGCTGTCATCCTCACTATGAACAAACGGCCTTCCGTGCAGCCACATTTCCCGCATGGGAATGACAAACATGACTAAAAATCCGACGGTCATCATGACATCACCCGCTAACATAGTCAGTACGTAGACTGGCGAGACATATGTAATAAGCCAAGGGGACACAAGGTCTAACGTGACCCCCAGAAAAGAGATCCAGGTTGTTGCCACTTTGGTGAAGGTACTTGCCATGGTTAAATAAAGGACGTGCACCATAATCAAGAACACGACTGGCATTGTAAACAAGTGAAAATGTGTGGTTTCAGCTAATTGTCCGAAGGACATGGGCTCCCCGAAGTTGGCATCTGATCCACGGTAATGAGCCGCCAAGCCTTTAGGTGTCAGTTGTGTCATGTCGTGCGCCCAGACAAACGTAAATACGAATCCGGCAAGCATGATGAGGAGAAACCAGGTATAGACCAATCGAATTTGCCGGTCGGTATCGCGAAGACGAAACCGTTTATTAAAATTTCGCATGCCCTGTCATTTTTCATTTAAAATCCTAAAAAAGACTCAAGAAATCCCTTCTCGTTACTTCCGGCTACCAGCGACTTCGTCCCTAACCCGAGTGGTCTTAAATAAAATTCATTGACCAATACCAAGACACGTTTCACGCCGGCGCTAGCTGAACGGACCGACATGGTGGCCCCAGAAATATTAATGATATCCCGATTGATGCGAATAGGGTCACGGACATCTTTCCCCTGGTATTGATAGTTGAAGCGTTTGGTGGCGATTTCATTCCCTCGTGCTTCCCGGTACACCAGTACTTCAAAATTCATCACTTCGCCCTCAGCGTCAACGCTAACCATATAGGTAATAGGACGATGTTTGCCAATGGTGTTTTGCACGATGGCGTAGCCGTCAACTTCTCCCTTGGTTTCCCCGATATACACGGAGAATGAGCTTTCGGGGAATTTCCACCCAATGCGTTCTTCCACGAAGGCTTTTTGTTCAGCCGTGAGTGCTAGGGTTTCGTGTCGAATCGTGTCGGAGTCAGGGAACATCACTTTCGCGGCGTCCTCTTCAGTGAAATAAATTTCCAAATGTCCAAGTTCGTCAGGTGTGAGCCAACGGTTGAGTTCATGATCCCAAATTTTTTCAAGCTGAGGCTCTGCGGCTGACGACAAGGAAAACGTGCCTACTGTAGAAAAAAAGATGATTGCTGCTGCAAAAAAGAATTTTTGAAGAAAAGATGAATGAGGTTTGATTAACATGCCTGCCTCTTGATTCGGTTTTCAATTCGGGTTGCCAGTTGGCGTTCTTGTTCTTCATGGGGTGGGATTTGCCGCCAGGCACGAGATTGCACCCCTTGGGGTGACCAAAATTCACGAATTTGCTTGACGGTAATCATGCTGCCTTGCTGTTTGGGCGTGATGTTGAGAATAAAACGGGCTCGCTCTTGATTCATACTGCGTTGAAACAGGCCGCCTGACACGGTTTTTGGATTATGGACGGCAATCCAGTCGGTCTCTATAACTCCATCTGCTTTGTCAATTCGACGTAGTTCAAATTCTTGGAGACTGGCCAAGGCAATGCTCCAGGTATCTTCTGGTGGACAAGTGGTGGCAATATGGGGTGCGCTGGTCCAGCCAGCGCACCCTGTGAGGCCTAAAAGGCCAATGAGGAGCAAGGTTTTCATGCCTAGAAATACGTCGCCATACTGAATTGCCAGCCGTTGCGGGACTGTGGATCATCTTTGTGATCGTTAAAGGTATAGGCAAATTTGACGACGGCATCTTCAACGGGCCGAAAGTTTAAGCCGACTGTGAATCGTTGAAGGTCGTTCACGTTGTTTTGATTTCTGGTGTTGGTGTCTACCTCTCCCCACCGCAGCACGGCTGTGAATGTCGAAGAGTCACCAAAATATGTCGGGGCTGATTTTTTCAAAAAGTCTGGCATAAAATGGTAATTTCCTTGTACGTAATACCCTGCCATACGTCTGGGTGGTTTTCCGTTAGCTGGTTCAGGGTCATTATCACCTCCGCCGATACGGGTCCATGCGGCTTCCCCCAGTAGTTCAAAGGGACCTCGTTGAATCAAGCCGTCAACCGCCCAGATCGTCATGTAATGGTCACGTTCGTCATCCCACTTGCCGTGATGGACGGAACCCGCAATCTCAATTCCGAGGATGGGGCTGACGGAAACCCGACTGACAATGGCTTTATTTTCATTATTATCCGTTTGGAAGCTCCCTCGATTTCCCCGGTAGCCACCTTCTCCGAAGGTGGCGCCACCACCACCACTGCTACCTCCATCAAACCCTTGAGTAACGTAAAATTCATAGTCGACTTTGGAAAGCTGGGTGGGATAGACCGTCCCGAAGATCCCAATGCCCGATTCAGCAAAGGTTGAGGGAATAATCAAGCGGCTGACCATCGGGCGGAGTGGAAGATCATTGAGCGGGGAGTCATGAACGAGATTGAACCGACCCATGGGAATCAAAATGATCCCGCCTCGAAGGTTCAGCCAATCTTCAAACCGATAGTCCATTGTGGCGAACTCAATTTTGAGGTCGCCATCGCCTTGATTGCCTTGGGGCCCGCCGTGCTCAATTTCTACTTCCGCTGCGACACTGAGGCGGTCAGTCACTTGTGAATAAAAGAACGGCACAAACCGTTCTTGGTCAAATTCAAGGCCTTCGCGACAATCACGAGAATTGGCGTTGTTGCAGTCAGAAATTGTGAAGTCGATATATCCACCGACGATGGTCTTGGGTGCGCGCACAAATGGTTTGGCGTACACCGTTCGGCCACCTTCAAGCACGCTTCCACCCGTGACCCAATCTTGACGACCCTTTTCGAGATAGCTTTGGGATTTCTTGGTTTGCCCAACATTGGGTTGTTGAGAAAAGTCTGTTGGTGGTGCGTCTTGAGTGCCCTGGCGCATGATGTCTTCCAGCCGTTGATCAACGATTCGTTCAATCTCTTCTTTAGAGACGGTGTCTTCTTGAGCCCTGGCGGGCTGACTCATCCCGACTCCTCCTACAAGCACACTCAGGGCTGCAAAAGCCCCAAACATCAGTCGAAACCTCATGATCTCTACTCCCATAAGTGGGGGACTCCTGGTCCTCTGAAATAAATAAAAATGGAGCTCAGAGGCTCTCTGATGGTTTTATTCCATTGATCAGACGGCTAAGAGGATAGGCTTGAACTTGGTGAGGGCGAGCAGAGTGAAACGGTTATGTCGGAGTTGGAAAGACTTGAAAAAGGTATAGAAACAAGGCGTTTACAGCGTTTGCACTTTAATTCAACAGTTCCAACCCCTAACTTGGCGATGAGCTGCCCACATTCACATCGAGCCTCTGACAGGTCAGAAACTGAACCTGTTCTAGCCGTATGATCCTGATTTATTTTCATAAAAAGGCTAATAACTAGCTTGATTTATTGAGAATGATAATGAATTCTAAATTAATTGATATTGATAACCATTATTATTAATGTAGTGGACTGGACTTTGTCAATCCCCTCAGAGATATTTATCCGAGAAGAAAAATATCTAAAAGCGTTTCTTGGGGAAGGGAGTATCTGAATAGTACACAGATTGTGCGAGATAGCCTTCAATGTTTAATCTACTTGTTGCGCCCAAAACGATATGTAACATTTATAACCATAAGGAGCCGTATGGCGTTTTCCCGAAGTGAGCGGTTGGTGTTTTTTCGGGTGATTGGTGTTCTGATGCTAGCTTGGGGTTTGTTGCTGGGGTGTGCCACTTTGGAGTCAAGTAGCTCGGATAAGGGAGCCGAAAATGGATCGTTGGTGCTGGGATTTGTTCAGGTGGAACCTAAAGGTCCTATTTTCCGCCGGCATCAAGATGAGCCCCGTGTTCGATTTTTTGATATCAAAAATACTCAGACCGGGGAGTGGACTAGAGTTTCCTTATCAGAGAAGGGAACGAGGTTCGTTACAACGTTGTCGCCAGCCCGGTATGAAGTGTTGCGGATACAAATTGGCGAAGGACCGTTTCGGTCTGAGTCTCATGTCAATCTGAGCTTTGAGGTAGTTGCAGAGAAAACGGTGTACGTGGGCATTTGGCGAATGCAGGTGGACGCACCGAAAACTGTCAGAATGCTCCAATGGGATGTTCTCGACGAGATGCCTGATTGGGACTTGTTGGTAGCTTTGCATCCGGAACTTGATGAAAAGGCTTTGGCCGTTTCACTGCCTCAACCGATAGCCAATCAGACTCGTCTTTTTGCGGTAGCCCCTGCTCAGCCGCGAGCCAAATACTTTTATCGTAGATGAAGGAGGCCTAATGTTCACGAGGATTTTCCACGTATTGACGGATGATTTGGTTATCGAAGGAGAACACAGATGGTGTGTTTAGCGAGAAGACCATCAATTCTGTATCGCGCAGGATTTCTCTGCTTATGTGTGTTGGCGTTACTGGTCTCAAATGTGAGCCACGTGCTGGCGAAAGACTTCCTCGTCAACCGCAGTCAATATTTAATGGGGACGCTGGTCTTTGTCACCGGGGTAGCACCTCATGAAGAGGTGGCCAAGAAGGCGGTGGCAGAGGGGCTGGCTGAAATACGGCGCATTGAACAATTGATGAGTACCTGGATTCCTAACAGCGAGCTTTCTCTCGTGAATGCAGCGGCAGGGAAGCATCCAGTGTCAGTGGGGCCAGAAAATATGGAAGTGTTGAAGGCTTCCCTTCGCATGGCCACATTAACCGAAGGTGGTTTTAATATTGCCGTTGGGCCTGCGGTAACTGCGTGGAATGTCAGTCAGGAAGGGAGAATTCCTTCGCTAGAGGAACTGAAAGCTGTTCGTCCGTTGACCCTCCTTAAAGAGGTGGTGCTTGATGAAATGGCAAGTACGGTCTTTCTTACTCGCG
The DNA here is from genome assembly GCA_965223295.1 of Nitrospirales bacterium. Lineage (GTDB taxonomy): Bacteria > Nitrospirota > Nitrospiria > Nitrospirales > UBA8639 > Nitrospira_E. The sequence continues at coordinate 1,927,973 of CBDCWC010000003.1, forward strand.
CAGGTATGCAAATCGATGTCGGGGGCATCGGTAAAGGTTATACGGCAGATCTCGTTGTTAACGTGATGCAGAAGACTGGGGCAACGGCAGGAGTGGTGGCGCTGTCAGGAGACATCAAAACGTTTGGCCGGATGCCTGATCAAGAGCGGTTTATCTTTGGTATTCAGCATCCGCGTAAGGAACAAGGAGAAATATTGGGCCGAATCGAATTAGAAAATGAAGCGGTATCAACAGCGGGCGATTATCAACGGTTTATTATGAAAGACGGAGTCCGGTATCACCATATTCTGGATCCAGCGACGCTGCAGCCAGCACGAGGATGTCAGAGTGTGACGGTTATTGCTAAAGATGGGGTCATGGCCGATGGGTTAGATACCGGCATTTTCGTCATGGGCCCGAAAAAAGGAATGGCTCTCATCAAATCATTACCTGATGTAGAAGGTGTGATTGTAAATGCTCAAGGAGAAGTGATGGTTTCCTCTGGTCTGACATCTCGCTTGAAATTAGTGCCGTAAATGTACTAAGTCAGATCTAACTTGATTCGCAATGTTGGATGTGACCGGGATCTATTTCCAAAAGCATACGTTCCTCATCCTCAATCTACTGCCCTCAAATAGTCTATCATCGGCCACGAGCGGACGCTCATGGCCGAATAATTATAATCAGTAGATAAAATAGTTTGACTAGGCTTACCTCTTCTAAGCTACTTCTCCAACTGATTAAGTTGCAACGTGAATGGTTTATGCAACCACCTTTCTTATTCCATTCTACCCTGTAGGAGAGGAGATTCTTACTGATTCCGACCAGCCAGCACGCCACCATCTACGTCCCAATTCGCCCCGGTCACCCAGTTGGCTTTCTCTGACAACAAAAAGGTAATCACTTCCGCAACATCGTTGGGTCTGCCAACGCGTCCGATCGGGTGGAATCCATTAAACTCTTGTAAGGTCTCTTCAATTTTGTCCGCCTCAATGAAAGAACCGTAAATAGGGGTAACCACCACCGCAGGTGAAACGGCGTTGACTCGAATACCGTCGTTAGCCAGCTCCATTGCGAGATGCTGGGTCAGTGAGTGGAGTCCTGCCTTGGCCATGGAATAGGCGGAGGAAGGGGTGGCTTTAATGGCTTGCTTCCCCCACATGGATCCAATATTGACAATGCTACCTCCCCCATGGGCCTTCATATTCCTGGCCACCGCTTGGGTGATGAAGAAAAAGGCTTTATTGAGGTTCATGTACTGGTCGTAGTTCTTTCCGGAAGTTTCGAGAAAGGGCTTGGGGAAAAACGTTCCTGCGGCATTGACTAAGTATTTAATGTGCCGCGTGTCTTGCTCGATGTGGCTTATGAAGTCAGCGACATACCCAGAATCTAACAGATTCAGGGGGGTGCCTTTGGTTCCGTTACCTAATTCTTGGGTGACCTTTTCCACGTTTGTTGCTCCTCGCCCTGTGAGCCAGACCGAAATCCCTTGAGCCACGAGGTGCTTGGCGGTCTCTTTCCCCATTCCACTGGTCCCTCCGATAATAAGTGCGAGTTCAGATGTGGTGCTCATAGTCTTTCTCCTTTTATAATTGTACGATGAATAACAAAACTATCTGTCGATAGATAGATGCACAGATCAAAAAAATATTACCTGAGCTCTCGGATGAACTTTTGGACCTCGGTCAGATATTTTTCCTTTCCTTTCACCCCATCCATTAGCAAAGCTCCTTCTAGTGAGGACAGTAGAACGCTAGATAACCCCGGCGTTGTGGCTCCATTACCTGGGAGTTCCTCTGTCACCTCTCGTAACCATTTCTGTGTTCGTGCAAAGAATTTGGAGAGGAGGTCTTTCGTTTTATCGTCCAATTGATTCGATTCTGCGGCCAACATGCCGCACAGACAAAACCGTCCAGGTAAGTTTTTTTTGTAGAGATCCAACAAGGCATCTAACCGCCCCACTGAATGTTTCGATGATTGATCAATCTTGTCGAGTTCCTGAAAAAATGCCTCTGTATAATCTTTGGCGACTTCGTAAATCAAATCGGCTTTTTGAGGAAAGTAATAGTGCACACTCGACGACTTGATGTTGGCCTCTGCCGCAAGGTCTCGAAAACTCAGTCCGTTGACCCCCTTTTTTTGAATTGCACAAGTGGCAATGGACTTGAGTTGATCTTTTGTCTGTGCCATAAATCGATATTATCTATCTATAGATAGATAGTCAAGAGAGAATAACTTGGCATGAATTCATGCAATGATGTCATCAAATGCTGTCCTACTGAGAATTACTGGGCCCATTGCTCAAGAAAACGTTTTGGTAAGCTATGTCTGAAGTACTTTAAAATTAAAGGAACTCGCTTTCTATAATACGGACGGAATGACTTAGCTGGCCGCCTATTGTAGAGGCTTTGGAACAACCTACGGCACTTGGGGAATTGATTTCGCCAGCAGGCTGTAACTGGCACTAAATGTTAAGGCAGTATGCCTGTAACTCCAGTGTCTGCTTAGGGTCGCGTGCGTCCATCGAAGCCCTTGAATTCATTTCAGGCATGTGAACCTGTGTTTCCTGATAGAAGCAGATATTGGTCTGTATTGATCTTGCAGTTACTCAATCTGATTGTCAGCTATGAAGATAGTCCTCTGGAACCGGTAGTCCTTGGATTTTGAAAAAGGTTAGCTGGTCGAAATAGCCTTTTTGATGAACGATGTGATTATCAATCACTTGAAAGAAACCACAGCCCGCAGTCCAAGTGGATCTCGCTATTGCAGAATGGCGGTATCGCCACACTCATAGATATTTTCTTCAATACACACCATCTTGGCTCGAGAAAAATCCAATTCCAACATTTTTCTTATTGCGGCTCGTCCCTTAAGAGGTTCGGAAAATACTACTTGGTCGTTTGCCGCATCCTCAGCATATAACCCTGCGAGACCTTCAATGTCAGTACGATTGAATCTTTCAATCCATATTTGAATGAGTTCTTTAGGCGTCATAGTCGCATCGATCTCCGATATTGATATTGGGCTTGTTGAAAAAAGCCGTCAGCGGCGTTCTCGCTATTTTCCTGTGCTCACGTACTGCCAGTATGCTCCGCGCGCAAAAAGAGCTGCGGCCTTGCTGAACGGACTTTTTTGAACAAACCCGAGGTCTCTGACATATTACCCCTCAGACACGAAATGTGGCTGAGGATATCATCATGATTCAACAGTCCCATATGTTGAACGCGTGCAGCAATAGTGCGTTGTTCCTAGATGAGTGGCCGCTTGTATATGACCATTGTGGGTCGTTTCTGCACAGATTGCTGACACTGCTGACTCAGGATTTTTTGGTTCAGTCGCCAACATGAATTTTCGTATCGTTTGGATACGGTCGTCCTTTGCCTGTTTCAGTTAAATCACGCAAGCTCAATAGGTAACACGTCCATTTCGTTGTAAAGTACAGGAAGTCGTCCTCAGATGCAGTTGCGTTTTCATGAACCAACTCCACCCAAACCTGATCTGCATCCTGTTTGAAAGAAAAAGTCAGGTCACAGTGTTGCCAGGGTCCGGGCCCGGAAACACAATGCAGACGAATCAGTGCATTTTCTTCCAAAGCATCGATCCTGAACGAGAGAGTGATAAAATCCGAAAAATACAGATCTAGCACTTCCCCGACCTTTGGCGTTCCACTGGTTGTTGTGGCCCACCACCCACAGAGACCCTCAGGCTCATGCATGGAACGGTAGATTGTGTTGATATCGCCGACGATACCGACACGATGTCGGACCCTTGTCATTCTCATTTCTCCTAATTTTTTAGAGAACGAATATGGGGGTTTTCAACAGGTCCAAAAAACAAAATTTGGATAAAAGACGGACCATAAAAGGAAACAAAAAGGGGGGCTTCCGAGCCCCCCTTTTTATCAGCATCTTTTCCTGACAATCACGAATTAACTTTTCTTTTCTTTTCCGTGGTGTTTGTATCCTCCAGGATGGCCCTTTTGCCCCATGCCACCGCCTTGATAGGCATTTATGCGGTCATGGACGGCTTTCATGCGAGAGCGTTGTTCATCGGTTAAGACGGCTTTGGCGTCCCGGGTTGATTTGACTGAGGCTAAGTACATGGCGGCACGTTTGGCATAGAGATTTTTCAATTGGGTTTCGACCTCGTTGAGCGATCCTTTGTCATCCCGTAATAAATCATGGAGATCAACACTGGTGAGTTGAATGTCTGCCTTCATTTTAATCTTGGTTTTTTCAAAATTGGTTTTGATGGATTGAAGCTTCGCCACTTGATCGTCGGTAATGGCCATGCCGTCTTTGAATTTTAGAATATGATCAATGAATTTCGACGCGCTTTGGTGGGGTCCATGCCCCCCGCCTCTCATGCTCCCTTTCATGCCGTGTCCACCATGCCCCCCGTGCATACTCCCTCCAGAATAGCCTTTCCCATGTCCCATTGAGCCGGATCCATGATGTGGGGAGGTTTTTCCTTTAGCATGGTGTGCACCGCCATGGCCGTACCCGCTAGCCATGGTGAGCATAGGAAATCCCAATACTAAGCCAAGTATTACTGTCCCAATGGAAGACAATTTAAAAACTTTTTTGCGATAGTGAGATGTCATATGGAAAACCTCCTTTCACTCTTCTGAAAGAGTGGGTTGTGGAAAAAGAATAGTATGTGACGTTGTGACAGTGATGTTTACGCGTGTGTCTATATTATACACCGGAATTGGCAACATGCAGCAATGAATGAGTTGTCCAGAAGCCAAGCGTATCGTATAGAGCGTTTGCGAGCCCTGAAATTGCCGACTTTCAATCTTTCCAGACCCTGATTCTGAGGGAGCGAATTGAATATCATTGGGGCGGAGCATGACAAGCACCTGGCTGCCTGGCTGAAAATTCGACCGATTGGGAAAGGTGCCGATTTCTGTCTCAATATGACCATTGTGAATCACTCCAGAAATCGTATTCGCTTGCCCGATAAATTCCGCCACAAATGAACAAGAAGGTTGTTGATAAATGGCTTCAGGCGTATCACATTGTACCAACACCCCGTTTTGCATCACGGCGACCTGATCTGCCATCGCAAAGGCTTCTTCGTGGTCATGTGTGACAAGAATTGCCGTTGTCTGCGTTTGTCGAAGAACCTGGTACAGCTCCTTCCGCATTTTTACCGTCATTTCAGGGTCTAAATTACTAAAGGGTTCATCCAGTAATAGCAGAAGAGGCTGGGGTGCTAAGGCCCGGGCAATGGCGACACGTTGTTGCTGCCCCCCCGAAAGTTCATGCGGAAAACGATCTTCGAGACCTTGAAGTCCTACCAATTCTAACAATGTCTGAACTCGAGACAGTCGATCAGCCGATGACCAGCGATAAAGCCCGAAGGCCACGTTATCTTCCACGCACATATGGGGAAACAAGGCATATTCTTGAAAAACCATTCCCACTCGACGCTGTTCGGGAGGCACATGTACGGAAGTTGAGGCTAGTATCTGGTCTTGTAGCTGGATGGTGCCGGCAGAAATCTTTTCAAATCCAGCTATGGCCCGCAAGGTTGTGGTTTTCCCACAGCCGGAAGGCCCTAATAGGCATAAGATACTTCCCGACTGTAAGGTGAGAGACAGGTCGCGAACGGTGGGGACGTTCGTCTGATATCCACAGGTGACCTTTTCTAGAGCTAAGAGTGGGGTCTCAACTTGTGAGGTGGTTGAAGATGTCGTGGTGTCGGAAGACATTTGGAAGCTCGACCATAAACCAGTAAGACAGGTATCACTTGCCTGTTGGATAGGAGCTATTGTACTGAGGCTTGCTCTGTCTGCCAATTCTTTTTGGATAATAAGAACACGGCGGGAATAGTCAGGAGGACAATCAGTAAGGCTGGTGGGGCGGCAAGCTGATACAGTTCTTCGCTGGCTTCTAGCCAAATTCGGACCGCCAAGGTATCAAACCCAATTGGACGAAGCAGGAGCGTGGCCGGCAATTCTTTCATGCAGAGAAGGAACATAAGCAACCATGCGGCAACAAACCCTTTACGGACCAGGGGAAAAGTAATCTGGAGAAAGGTCCGGATGCCTTTGGCGCCAAGATTGCGCGCCGCTTCTTCTATATTGGGATTGACCTGCTGTAGAGCGGATTCCATGGCCTGTAAGCCGGCAGGTAGGTAGTGAACTAAGTAGGCTATGATCAAAACGAAGACCGTGCCGTAAAATATGGGAATTACATCTGTAAAGACCATGAGCAATGCCAATGCAGCCACCGGACCAGGTAGCACATAGCCAATATAAGCACCTTGCAGACAAGCCACATGCAATTTGGAGGGAATGCGCGAAGCCAGATAGGCGAGAGGCGTGCCCAAAACCAGTGCGGCCGTGGCTGCGGCAGCAGAAAGCCAGAGACTATTCCAGATGTAGAGGCTAAACGATGTATGAATATCCCCGTTGATCCAGGCCGTGAACGTCCACTGGATGAGTAGCAACACGGGCAGGCCAAATGCTGCCATAAAAATGAAGAAGAATAGGAGATTGATACTCAGGCCTCTGGCTTGAGAGCAAGGTTTAGGGGACGCTGTCCGGACTCGGCCTGATGTCTGATAGAAACGGCTTTGCTTTCGAAACCATCGCTCGGCAAAGACAAACACCAAAGCAAAAGTGACAAGGAGTAAGCTGAGCAACGCAGCCGATTGATAGTCAAACCGTCCGGTGATTTGCTGGTAGATGGCATAGGTAAAGGTTTGAAAGCGCAAGAGGGAAACCGCACCAAAGTCAGAGACCACGTAGAGTACCACCAAAAACATACTCGCCACCAAAGCCGGGCGGATGAGTGGCATAGAGACGCGCCAAAAGGTTTCCCAGCGAGTGGCCCCTGTGGCATGTGCGGCTTCCTCAAAAGATACATTGAAATTTTGAAAGGCAGCACGGGCAAGCAAATACACATAAGGAAACGTGTTCAGGGTCATGACGACAAGGGCGCCCATAAAACTATAAGGAGATGGAATGCGGGCGTCAGAGTTTGTGAACCATTGCCATGCTTGTTCTACTGGGCCGGCTGTGTCTAATAAGTAGGTGTACACATAGGCCAAAACAAAGGATGGAATCGCTAATGGTAAAACAAAGCCCCAGTCCCAAAAAGCCCGGCCCCAAAAATGGTAGCGGGTGATAATCCAAGCCGTAGAGATCCCCAGCGTTAACGTGGCAAGAGATACCCCAAGGGCTAAGGAAATGGTATTGGTGAGTAATTCAGGCAGGCGGGTGTTCCATAGATTTCCGGCTTGGGAAAGGTTACCTGTGAGAGCAGAGTAGGCAACATAGGCGAGCGGAAATGTTAAAAAAACGGCAATGCTGATCCCCAGCAGGGAAAGCAGACTCACCCGGGATTGGCGAATCATTCAGAAGTGCTCGGTCAGTAGCCCTGGGGATTGGCTACAATAGACATCCACCCAGGCTGCAAATTGATTGCTAGGACCTGAAAGGTGGTCCATTTGTACTCAACATTTTCATTAGCGAAGACCTAGATGCTGGATTTTTTCAATAATCGGATCTCGCAATTCAGCCAACTGTGTTAGTGGAATGGTTGATGGACGAAACATCGATGCTGGAGGGATCGCAGGGTCCGCTTGGACAGAAGGGTTCACTGGATACTCCTTATTCATTTCAGCAAACATCCCTTGGCCTTTTGGGGACATCAGAAATAAGATGAGTTGGTTGGCAGGTCCCATGTGCTTCGCATGGGCCGTCAAGCCAATACCCGCGACGTTCATAATGCTGCCCATCCCACCTTTGCCTTGGTCGGTAATCAAGGGAGCGATTGGAGCCTTGGGGTCATGAGCGAGATGGCGGAAAATATAGTAGTGATTGACAAGTCCCACGCTGACTTTCCCTTTGGCCACCGCATCCACAATCTGACGGTTTTTCCCATAGACTTCATTGCCGGCATTGTCTCGAATGCCTTGTAAAAACGTATCAACTGCCTCTTTCCCTTTCGCGGCCATGATCATTGAGGCGCCTGCTTGGAGATATTCGCTGTTGCCACTGGGGATGGCTAACTTGCCTTTCCATGTTGGTGTTGCCAGATCCAGTAATGAATCAATAGTGGAAGGGTCTACATGGTTTGTGTTGTAGACGGGTATCCACATGCGTCCGGAGATGCCGATCCAGCTATTATCGGGGGCCCTAAATGCTTCAGGAATGTCCGTTTTTACACTTGGAAGAGTAATGGGTTGTAAGAGTTGAAGTTTGCGAGCTAACTCTAACGCCCCCGCCTCATTGGTGATAAACACATCTGCCGGTGTGCGAGCCTTTTCGGCTCGTAAGCGGTTAATCAATTCCGTGCTACCGGCGGTGAGTAATTGGACGGAGGTGCCTGTTGTTTTCTTAAAATTGTCCAGCACTGGCTTAATGAGCCGTTCCGCCCGTCCTGAATACACCACAACCGAGTCACTGGCAGTGGTTGCAGGGATTTCACTCAATAAACTAAACGCTAACAACCATAAAATTATTGAAAAATAAGGCATAATTTTAGATCTCCTAACGATTTAGAGAATCATTTTCATCATTGTCATTTTACTATGTCTCTTTTACCAGGAGCAAGAACGGAGTGAGACATCGAGGGGAGCTTGGGGCGAGAGGGGGTCGTTCAATAATGAAGATATTAAAGGCCATATTTCGTCAGGAAGCCCTTGGCGATCAACAATGTCGGGTCTGTTCAAAAAAGTCCGTCCAGCAAGGCCGCAGCCATTTTTGCGCGCGGAGCGTACTGGTCCTACGTGAGCACGGAAAAATAGCGAGAACGTCGCTGGCGGCTTTTTTCAACGGACCCAGAGGGTAATTAGGCCGATTGGCAGGTGGCGCAGAGGCCATAGAGTTCGAGCTTGTGAGTTTCGATGGTAAAGCCATTTTTTCGAGCCACAGCTTCTTGGAGGTCTTCAATTTGGCAGTTGTTGAACTCTACGATTTTCCCACATCCGGTACAAATAAGATGATCATGGTGGCCCTTGTGGGCCACGTTGTCGAACTGTGTTTGTGTCCCAAAATGGCGTTCTTGAGCCAGACCTGTGTCGCAAAAGAGTTTAAGGGTTCGATAGATTGTCGCGAGGCCGATATGGGGGTCTTTCTTCGCTAAAATATGATATAACTGCTCGGCTGTCACATGCTCCATTTTCAGGAACGTGGTGAGAATGAGCTCTCGCTGTCTCGTCAGCTTGAGGCTGTGTTTGGTGAGATGCTGCTTCAGCAGTTCAAGTTCTTTGACGGGTTTGGGCATGGGCAGCGTTTTCCTGAAAATGAGAAAAGGTATTAAAACCCAAGAGACCTTTTTGGTCAAGGACATTTTTAAACATGGTGATCGAGAGAAAGGGAGTGTTGAATAATGAGGATACCGAAGGCCATATTTTGCCAAGAAGACGTTGGAGATTAGTGGCTTTGGGTCGGTTTAAAAAAGTCCGCTCGCCTGCGCGAAGCTGCTTCGGCGAAGCCAGGTTCAGCTAGGCCGCAGCTCTTTTTGCGCGCGGAGCGTACTGGTCCTACATGAGCACGGAAAAATGGCGAGAACGCCGCTGACGGATTTTTTCAACAGACCCAGAAAATAATTTGGAGTCTACATGCGAAAACCTATAGAAGTGACAAGTGATCGGGCTTGGTTGATTTATACATTGCATTTGACCGAGTCCATGGGCCTCATGAGCGACGTGAAACTGCAGCAATTGTTGTTTCTTGCAGAATTGCAGATGCTAGGTAATGGATTTAAGGGCTTACATTGGGAGTTTGTGCGTTTCCCCTATGGGGCGTTTAGTAAAGATGTGGATAATGATTTGCTCTTCTTACGTCGGAAAGAGCGCATTCAAAACTTTGATGTGATAGGCGAGGCAGAAGTTGTGGTGGAATTGATAGATCAAGTCGTGAACGATCATGAAGTCAATCAACAAATTATGGATATGATTCGCACGGTTGTGGATACCTATGGTTCACAAGATACGAGTGAGATCATGAGTTCCGTCGAAGCTGTGGAACTAAGTCCTGCAGACAACCCTGAACAAAAGCTAGCCATTCGGGATATTTCGTTTCACACGATTATGTTAGTGCCCTCACGAGTGGAAACGACGGAAGCCTTTACTCTTTCGGTGGCCCAGGTAAAACAGCTAAATGCTGCGATGGGATATTAATTTGAAAAGGACCTGTCCCCAAGGTGAATGGGATTCTTCCCTCGGTTTGAACTGAGGTTGAATATTAGCAGGGGGTAGTTGTCCAGTGATTGCTTGAGAATTCGAGATGATGGAGGTTCACTATTTCATCAAGGAGCAGAAGCGAATTTTTTGCTTTTGAAGAGCACGGATATAATCTCCTGCAAGAGCCGTGGATGCCTACGCGATGTGTGCAACGCTTGAAAACCAAGACGAGTCGCGGCTTTCCATTCTCCAATCTTGAGCATCATTTTCAGCCCATTAATTTGTTCATAAGCTTGTAACCAAATCTGAACCGAGGGAGAAAAAAAGTCTGAGCCGCTAGCTGTAAGCTGAGTGTTCAGTTCCCAAGCTAAAAAAAGTTCTTTTTCTGAAGAGGTTGTCTGATTTGTCTGCGAATTATGGAATTTTTTCATCGCGAACTCATATAACTTTTCTAGCTTCTCTTGCGATTGTTCCCAACTCCTTTTCTGAATGATTGTCTGACGAGCCGCTTCTCCCATTTCATATCTGAGTCCAAGATCATTGTGTAGCTGCATAGATAATTCTAGGAATTGCTCTACATTGTTATATGGTGCAATGAAGCCATTTTTTTTATGTTCAATAAGGTCAAGAGCTACTCCTACCGGTGTGGAGATACAAGGCAGGCCGCTAGCCATGGCTTCTAGCAACGGAACGGGACCTCCTTCTATACGAGATGTAACCCAAAAGATATCAAGCGCATGATACAGTTTAGCGATTTTATGATAGTCAGTTTCGTATGCTTGATGTATGCAAGTGATGCCAAGCTTGCGTAGTTTTTTGGCAAAGTGATGCCAGCCCGGACCAATGAGTAAAGTCGCCACATTGGGATGCTGTGAATGGAATTTTCTGATGCTCTGAATGAAAAAATCTAATCCTTTTCTCCCATCAAGATTGCTCGTCGATTTTCCAGAAAATCCCACAACAAATGCTTTCGTTGGGAGCTTAAGAGCTTTTCTGATGTTTATCCTTTCTCCTTCTTTGGGTTGATGAAATATGGTGCTATCGATCCCGAATGGGATGAGAAAGGTATCTTCCTTTGGAATTCCTTTTTCAATGAGGAAATCTTGCCATTGTCGAGAGACAGTCATGACGGCGTCACTGGCGAAGAATTTGTGTATATCCGTTTTTTCGTTCATGTGGTGCAGAGTGGTGATTGTTGGGAGTTGATCGCTAGCCTGCTGCAAGGACTGGTTGCACAAAAAATGAATAAGATGAAATGGCAGGGAAAGCTTGCCAAAGTGCTTGAGTGTTTTTCGTAACGCAAATTGTGAGCAAACGGTAGCTTGTACCTCAGGATTGTTTATGGTGATCTGACGTGCAAAATTACCAATAACCCAATAGAGCGAGTCCACGATCAAAAGCACTCGTATAGGTTGAACAGAACTTTGTAAGTGAGAGGGATCATTCATGGAGTGGGGCAGGCCGGATCGATAGCCTAAAGCGGGGGAAGGCTCAAATATTTCATTGGCCTATTATCCCGGGATAACGGGATAGTTCTGCAGTGGTGCCATAGAAATATTCAGTTGCTGGGGAAGATTTATTCATTGAAGTTCAAGGTGATAGGGATGATAATGGTAATATTCAACACAAGAATATGATTTCTCAAAAGGTCCTCTTAGTTGAAAGAATTGATTATTTCTTTCCGTGAGCACTAACAAAAGTCATTTCAACAATGGCAATGTTCATGGTTAATTGATCTGCCTGAGTAGTCTTCTTAAAGTCAGCATCTATCTAGGACTCTGATCTTAATGGTCTGCAAACTATTGCAAGGTTCCGTTGTTTCTTTTGGGGCTTTGGTCCATTTATGGCTTGCTGGAAAAGCAACTTGATTTTTTTTAGAGCTGCCCATTTTCGTTTTCTTTCTTGTTTCTTTTGATGAAAGCTTGTGGTGAAGGAATCTACAATAGAAAATCCTTGCTGAACAAGATACTGGCTAAGGCTTTGTTGTGACCAATTTCTGACATGTTGCCATCTGTGAAAAGTCTTTTCACAACAAGGGCAGAAAACCTGCGAATCTTCAAGGTGCTCTTCATTTGGTGTTGTGAAAATGCAGACACCATTAGGCTGAAGGATTTGCTTGATGATGTTCAAGCTTTGATTAAGTGGGGCATCATAGAGATGTTCTACTACTTCAATGACTAATATTGCATCAAATTTCTTGCCCTGTTTGGCCAATTGGTGAGGTTGAAAAGCTCCCAGAAAATTTTTTCGAGTATTAAACTGATTAGTGACGATAGCTGTAGAATGTTCTGAAAAGTCTAACCCCCCAGCAAAATATCCATGGTCTAATAACTTTTTAAGCAGATTGCCTGTCCCACATCCGTAATCAAGTATAGTGTGAGAATTTTCTAGGTATGGGGCAATCTGTCTTAAGAGTTCATCGCCGTTATGGTTGGTAAAATATCTTTGTGGAAAGTTAGATTCGTAGTCCCAAAACTTGGATATCAGTTCAGGAGTCCACTCAATTTCAGGATACGACTTCATTTTTTGGTTTAAGAAAAAAGGTGATTTTATTTATCCTGAAAAATCACCATAGCTCCTTAGCCTGTACGGTGAGATCATGAATTTTTTCGTTAATGGGATCACTGTAAATATAGCGTTGTGCGACCCTTCTGCTAGTTAAGTCGCGCATGAAAATCCATAAAATAGGTTTACTTTTTGATAATGATAATAAAGCCCTGGCCGGTTGGAGCATGAATTATTTTTCCCAACTTATTAAGAAACAAATCATTGCAAGCTTGAAATGCGTCAGGACAAGTTTTAAATCCATAATCCTCACAGACAATTATGCCACCTTTTTCAACTCGAGGATAGAAGAATTCAAGAGACTGGTTGATGGGTTTAAATCTACATCGATATGGACAAAAGAAAATTTCTGATCATCAATCTCCTTGAAACGATCTGGAATCCATCCTTTGAAGAATTTAACAAAGTTGAACTCTTGAAGCACTTGTCTCGTAGTTTCCTCAGACGTATTAGTGCTCCAAACTCCCAATGTTCCCCGTCCATCTTTCGGTTTGCGATAAACCTTCCCAGGAATCAAAAATGTGGTGTTGGCGGCCGCTTCCTTGTATTTTCTGGCAAGTAAAATAAGAGCTACATCCTTCATATGTCCCACATTTTACGGTATCGCCTGGGACAGCTTCGGTCAGTTGTAAAAGACTTCGCATAAAGAATTTTCGATCAGCGCTTTGATCATTCTTGCACATGCTTCTATATTTATTCAAAAACTCTTGGTCTTCACGCCAATACATAAAATGTTCAGAGAAAATGTATTGAGGTGCCAATATTTTGGTTAATTTTTCAGCTAAGTTAAATGAACGTTTTTCTCGATCAGGTGTATTGAATATGACGCTTTTTATATATTTTCGAACAATATAGCTCATCTTATCTTGCTTGCGTTGTTTCATGGTTGACACTTCAGTTTTATAGAAATATCAGTAGCATTAGATTAGCAAAGAAATGGGAAAGATGTCTGTGTTTGTCAGCTATTGTAGGGAAAGAATTGGGATTCTATGATAAGGGACGTATGAAACTAAATTGGGGTTCTCTATTTGATATTGGTTGAAACGTCCTCCTAATACGGGTGGCTTACTTTATAAGAATTGTGAAACTGTAGAAAGATTGGTGCTTCTGAATGGGGCACAGAAATTCGCAGATTCATACAACCTTAAATTTTCCCACCGAATTTAAATCGCATCTTCTTTGTCATTATTTTGAGATAGAACTTGTATGTACCTATTGGCAATGGTTTCTATTGAGAATGTTGCTGCACGTTGTATTAAAAAATCTGAATCAGGTGGGCTCTCGAGTATTGAAAGAATTCCATTGGCCAAGGCTTCGTCATCTCCAACTGGAACAAGTTTCCCGTATTCGCCATGAGACAAAAGTTCTGAAGGCCCACATGGACAGTCTGTGCTAATGACAGGACAACCACAGGCAAGAGCTTCGAGCAGAACATTGGGAAAGCCTTCCCACTTCGAAGAAAGAACAAAAACGGCAGTATGGGCCATGTATTTATAGGGGTTTGATACGAATCCGGGCATGCGAACCTCTTGGCTCAGACCAAGTTGTATTATCAGTTGTTCAAGCATCATTCGGTCAGTCCCTTCGCCTAAGATCATGAGACGCACTGGGCGTTTGGTCATAACTCGAGCAACTGCTCGTAGAAGAGTTGGATAATCTTTTTGAGGCGTCAATCTTCCCGCAGCAAGAAGAACTGGAGGTTGGTTTGGTGTAAACCAGGGGTCGTTCAGTGGTTCGGATGCGTTTCCCTGCAATCCTTTCAAATCAATAGGGTTGTAGATCGTCGTAATTCGTTCTCTTGGTAAATTTGCCACCTTGGATAAATCTTCGGCTACTCCATCTGAGACCGCAATAATCTTATCTGCTCGTGGATACCATTCACGGGCTAAATTTGGGAGGTATTTTTCGAAAGGTCTGTTATATCTGGCTATTTTTTTTGAGATAGTATTAGCTTCTCTTATGACAATTCGGGTTTTTGTCTGTGCAAGCCATCCCGCACAGACGGCAATTAAATTAGATGGATCTAAGGTTGTGAGTAATACATCTGGAGATTCCGTTTTAAGAAAGTGAGTGAGGGTTGTAAGGCTTCTGATGACTTTTGGCCGATTCTGCCAGAGCAATTCAAGGAAAATCTTCCTGGTAGAAGCGGGAAGACGGATAATATTGGGAAGAATCCGTAGTGGATGTTGAAAACCCGCCAGATGAATGTGTACTGATGCAGGGATTAAATCAATGAATGGACCCCGCATTCGGCTAACGACAAGATCGATTGTATGTCCGTTTTGGTCCAGGTATTCTGCAAGGCGGAGGATGACCCTTTGCGCTCCCCCTCCATCTAAGTTGCTCAGGAAAAATGCGATACGCATTAGGGCGAAGAATAACAATACTCAAGTATTTTGCTAGGTGAGTTTTGAGGGATAGGCGGATTCTGCAACGCCCATAGGCTAACGTTGTTCCCTATACCAAGATTGAAACATCAGCAAACTCCAGAGCAAAAAATCATGATTTTGCCAGCCCATTTGGTGTTGCTTCCAAATCCTATGAACAGCCTCTGGTCGAAAGAAACCTTGCTGGCGCAATGTGTTTTCATCAAGAAGGTCCTCAGCCCATTCTCGCAGTGAGGTCCTAAGCCAATCACTTAATGGTATGCCAAATCCCATTTTGGGGCGTTCGGTCAGTTCTGAAGGGAGGTAGCGTTCTAAAATTTTCTTCACTATACGCTTGCCACCCTCTTGGTTGAAGCGCATAGAGAGAGGGAGACTCCATGCAAAATCTACGACTCGGATATCAAGGAAGGGGCAACGAACTTCAAGACTGACAGCCATACTTGCCCGATCAACTTTTACCAAAATATCGTCTGTTAAATATCCTGCAAAGTTCCAGATATAACATACT